>NZ_PZZM01000001.1:815000-2117500 GCF_003046175.1 Bosea sp. 124 | reverse complement strand
TGATGCTGAGCCGCACGCTGGGCGGGGCGGCCGGTCCCGCCAACGACCTCTTGTCCTATGCACCGGCGACCGACACCCGCTTTTCCGGCATCGAGGTTCGGGTCGTCCCGGAAAACGTCACCAACGCGCCCAAGACGCCGATCGCCGCATCGCGCGAGCCGCTGGTCGAGGACAAGCTGCTGCTGGCCAAGCGCGGCGAGAACTTCGAGCAGGTGATGCGCGGCGCCGGTGCGACACCCGACCAGATCCGCGGCATGATGCTGGCTTTCGGCGGCAAGGTGCGCACCGCCGCCCTGCCCGACGGGCAGGTGCTGCAGGCGCTCTACGCTCCGGGGCTGAAGCCCGGCGACGCCCGCCAGATCGTCCGCGTCTCGCTCCTGACCAATGGCCAGCCCGACGGCACGGTCGCCGTCAACGACAAGGGCCTGTTCGTCTCCGTCAACCTGCCCCGGCAGGAACTGGTCGGCCCGCAGCGTTCCCAGCGCAAGGCGGATGACGAAGAGGAAGACGACGGCGAGAGCGGCAGCAGCGGCGCGCGTCTCTATGAGAGCCTTTACGAGACGGGCATGCGCCACGACCTGCCGCGGCCGCTGATCGACGAACTCGTCCGCATTTTCTCCTATGATCTCGATTTCCAGCAGCGCGTGCGCGGCGGCGACAATCTCGAGGTCATCTTCACCGAGGAGGACGAGGGCGAGCGGGCCGAGATCCTGTCGGCATCCCTCACCATCGGCGGCGAGACGCGCCGCGTCTTCCGCTACCAGGCGCCAGAGGACGGGCTGATCGAGTACTTCGACGAGGAAGGGAAGTCGCTGAAGAAGTTCCTGCTGCGCAAGCCCATCGCCGATGGCGAGATGCGCTCCGGCTTCGGCATGCGCTACCACCCGATCATGCGCTATTCGAAGATGCATACCGGCGTGGACTGGGCCAACCGCATCGGCACGCCGATCCTGTCCGCCGGCAACGGCACCATACTCGAGGCCGGCTGGTCCTCCGGCTATGGCAAGCACACCGTGATTCAGCACGCCAACGGCTATGTCACGACTTATTCGCACCAGTCGAACTTCGCCAACGGCATCGTGCCGGGCGCCAAGGTCCGGCAGGGCCAGGTCATCGGCTATCTCGGCTCGACCGGCCTCTCGACCGGGCCGCACCTGCATTACGAGGTCAGGGTCAACGGCAACTTCGTCAACCCGATGAAGATTCGCGTGCCGCGCGGCCGCGAGCTCCAGGGCCAGACGCTCGTCGAATACAAGCGCCAGCGCGACGAAATTCAGGTTCTGATCGAACGCGCCGGCGGCACCCTCGCACAACTGCGCTGAGCGCATGCCCGGAGCCCGAAGGGCGCCACGACCTGCAGCAGAGGCTTGACATCCCGGCTCCGAAGCCACACCGGCAAGTCTCCACTCGCTCCCGCCAGGTGCCGCGCCCATGCTCGCCGCCCTTCTCGTCGTCCTGCCGGTCTTCGGCCTGATCGCGCTGGGTTATCTCGCGCGCTGGACGAAGCTGCTGCGCGAGACCACCGGCGAGGGGCTTTCCGATTTCGTCTTCGTGCTGGCGGTGCCCTGCCTGCTGTTCCGGACACTGGCGAAGGCCGACATTCCCCAGACTCAGCCCTGGGGCTACTGGATCGCCTATTTCACCGGGCTGGCCGTCGTCTGGGCGCTCGCCATGCTGATCGCCAACCGTTTCTTCGCGCGCAACGGTCCCGAACTCGTCGTCTCGGGCTTCGCCGCGGCGCAGTCGAACACCGTCTTCGTCGGCGTGCCGATGATCCTGAAGGCCTATGGCGACGCCGGCGCGGTGCCGCTCGGTTTGCTGCTGGCGATCCATCTGCCCGTGACCATGACGATCGCGACCCTGCTTGCCGAGGGTCGCTCGGCCTCGGTGGGATTGCTGTTCCGGCGGCTTTTCACCCATCCCATCGTCATCGGGATCATCCTCGGCACGCTCGCCCGCCCCGTCGTCGACATCCTCCCGACGCCGTTCTGGACGCTGATCGACCTGATCGCCAACGCGGCCGTGCCCTGCGCGCTGATCAGCCTCGGCATCAGCATGCGGCGCTACGGGCTGGAATCCGGCCTTGGCCTGCCCGCCGCGCTCAGCGGCCTCAAGCTCGGCCTTCATCCCCTGATCGTCTATCTGCTGGCGACGAAGGTCTTCGACATGCCGGCGCACTGGTCGGGCGTCGCCGTGCTGTTTGCGGCCTGCCCCTGCGGGATCAACGCCTATCTCTTCGCCGAACGCTACCGCCAGGGCGTCGCCGATGCGTCGAGCGCGATCACGCTCTCCACGCTGATGTCGCTGCTCACCACGGCGGCCTGGTTGAACTGGCTCGGCGTCGGCTGAACGCACCGCAGAGTATCGCCGCAAGTGCGCAGCACGGCTTTCGCGAGACGCCGATGCAAGAACTGACGACGCAGCAACGAAAGAGCTACGGCGTCGATCCGGCAGCGGAGCCGAAGCCGAGCATCTGCCTGATTCCCACCGCCGTCATGCCCTGCGCCCTCAGATCGGCGAGACTTTCCGACTGGCGGCTCTTCGCCAGCTTGCGGCCGGTCTCATCCGTCAACAGCTCATGGAAATGATAGCGCGGCGTCGGCAGGCCGAGCAGGCGCTGCAGCAGGGCATGGATGTCGGTCGCCGCCTCGAGATCACGCCCGCGGACCACATGCGTCACCCCCTGCAGCGCATCGTCGGTCACGACCGCGAGGTGATAGCTCGTCGGTACACCCTTGCGCGCCAGCACGACGTCGCCCCAGCGTCCGGGCCGCGCCGCGACCGTGCTCGCCTGCCCGGCCGCGTCGATCAGGACATAGGAAAGCTCGCCTCCGGCCGCCGCCAGCGCGCGCGCCATGTCGAGGCGCAGCACATGCGGCTCGCCAGCCGCGATGCGCCTCTGCGCCTCCGCCCGGCCGCAGGCGCGACAGCTCCCCGGATAGAGCGGCGCATCGTCCGGATCGACGGGCCAGCGCCGGCCTGACGCGGCCTCCTCCGCCAGGACCGCCGCCCGCACCTGCTGTCGCGAGCAGAAGCAGGGATAGACCAGATCGCGCCGGCGCAGGTCCCCAAGCGCGACGGCATAGTCGTCGAAATGCTCCGACTGCCGCCTCACCGGCCGCTCGAAGACGAGCCCGAGCCAGGCCAGATCGTCACGCAGCGCCTGCTCCAGAGCAGGTGTGCAGCGTTCTCGGTCGATATCCTCGATCCGCAGCAGCAGGCGCCCCGTCATCTGCGCCGCCAGCCGCTCATTGGTCAGCGCCGACAAAGCGTGTCCGAGATGCAACCGCCCGTTCGGGCTCGGCGCAAAACGCAGAACCGGCTGCGCAGTTTCAGGTGGGGACGACGCCATGCTCCTTGTCTAGGGTTTCGCCCCGACGCGGCCAAGCTCACCCTGACACTTGCATGACCCGCGCTCGTCCGGAATGACGGCAGCGGATCCAGGCGACGCCTCCTGACGAGATCCGGCAGACCCATGGGCCTTGATTGAGACGATGCACAAAATCACCTGCGACGCCGATCTCGAAGAGGGCATGGCTGCGCTTGGCGCGCTCCATCCGGATTGGGCCGCGATCATCGAACGGACCGGCATTCCGCCGCTGCGCCGGCGCGAGGGCGGCTTTGCCGGGCTCGCCGCCATCATCGTCTCGCAGCAGCTCTCGGTCGCGAGCGCGCGCGCCGTCTGGGCGCGGGTCGAAACGGTGCTGGCGCCCCTGACGCCGGAGCGCATCCTGGCGGCTACGGATGAGGAGATGCGGCTGTCGGGGCTCTCACGCCCGAAGCAGCGCACCATGCGCGCGGTCGCCGCCGCCATTGCCGGGGGAGAGCTCGCCCTCGAAACATTGGAAACAGCGACGCCCGAACAGGTCCATGCCCTGATGACCGCGGTCTCAGGGATCGGCCCCTGGACGGCGGACATCTATCTCCTGTTCTGCCTCGGCCATCGCGACGGCTTCGCAGCCGGAGATCTCGCGATCCAGGAGGCCGCCCGCGTCGCATTCGGCCTGCCGGCGCGGCCGGGAGTGGCGGCGCTGGAGGCTCTGGCGGAAGATTGGCGACCCTGGCGCGGCGTCGCCGCCCGCCTGCTCTGGGCCTATTACGCAGCACTGAAGTCACGCGAGGGCGTCAACGCCTGACGCGCCCGGCGCGCCCAAGTTTCAGCGAGCCATGACTTTCAACGAGCCATGATCTTCAGCGCCGCATCGGCGGCGCTGCGCAGGAAGGCGCTGTCGCTCATCACGGTGACGAGCCTGGCGCCCATGGCGACGAAGGCCTTGGCCCGCTCGGCCGACTGGGCATACACCGCGACCGGCTTCCCCGCTGCCGAGGCCCGCGCGATGATATGGCGGATCGCCTCGTCGACCTCGGCCGAGAGCGGGTTGACCTCCTTGCCGCCCGAAAGCGCGATCGAAAGGTCGGATGGACCGACGAAGACGGCGTCGATGCCGTCCAGCGCCAGGATATCGTCGAGGATCGCCATCGCCTCGCGCGTCTCGATCATCGCGAAGGACAGCGAGAAGCGGTTCGCTTCTCGCAGATAGGCGTTGGCGTCGAGCCCGGAGGCGCCGAGCCCGCCATAGCTGCCCCAGCTCCGCTCGCCCATCGGCGGATATTTCGAATAGGCCGCGAACATGCGGGCATCGGCCATCGTGTTGATCATCGGGGCGATCACGCCGGACACGCCGGCATCGAACAGACGCGAGACGTTCTGGAACTCACCGACCGGGATGCGCGCCAGCGCCGGCTTGCCGGCGGCGTTGATCAGCGGCACCGCCTTGATGACCTCGCCGAGCGTGATCGGCCCGTGCTGCATGTCGAGCGTGACGGCATCGAAATTCGCGCGCGCCAGCAGGCCGGCGATTCCGGGCTCCGGCAATCCGCACCAGGCCGAAACGATGGTGTCGCCCTTGGCGAGGCGGTCGGCGAGCGAGGACAGGACGGTCGGTGTGGCCATGGCGCATTTCATCCGTTGCAGGCCCGCTCTTGGCTGGTCAGGCGGGTGCGCCACGTTGGACCGGGGAGGGTCCGAAATGCAAACGGGCGCCCATGCGCCCGCTTCAATTACGTCCTGCGTTTTTGAACGCCCTGCGTTTTCAGGCAGCGCGCCGTCGCGCCCGCCCCCAGCTCAGCGACCGGTCTGGATGTCCTCGGCGGCCCGGATCAGCAGCTCCGTCATCACGCGCCGGATCTCCTCGTCGGCGATCGCGACGCTGGCGGCAGCCAAGTCGCCCTTGACCTTGCGCACGACGTCCTCGTCGCCGGCCTCCTCGAAATCGGCCACGACGACCGACTTGGCATAGGCGTCCGCCTCCGCGCCACTCTTGCCGAGCTTCTCCGCCGCCCACAGGCCGAGCAGCTTGTTGCGCCGCGCCGTCGCCTTGAAACGCAGCTCCTCGTCATGGGCGAACTTGTTCTCGAAGGCATCCTTGCGCTGATCGAAGGTCGTCATGCGGTTTAAGTCCTCTCGCGGGGCACGGCCAGTGAAGGGCTCGGGAAGGCACGTCGCTGCCATATAGGATGCCGCGCCACGCAGGGCCAGTCCGGATTGCACGCGCCGATGCGGGGCTCGGCCCGGCCGGGCTCGAATCCCGGCGCCCGGACCGGTTTGTTGCGTTTGCAGTGCAGAAGGCCCATATAGCGGGCGCAACGGCGGCCATCTCGGGCGCTGGCGCATTGAGCCGGCCGGCAGCGCGGTCTACGCTGATTCCAACCTGATCGGAATCAGCACGGATTCGTGCAGGACCGGCTGATCAGGGGCCCAGATCCCGCCGCGGGGCGACCTGCGTCCAGAGAAAGGCCGAGTTTTGGATTTCCTCAAGCCACGGTACATCCCAATGAATCGCCGCCGTCGCATCTACGAAGGCAAGGCGAAGGTCCTCTATGAAGGACCCGAGCCCGGAACGCTGATCCAGCACTTCAAGGATGACGCCACCGCTTTCAACGCCAAAAAGCATGAAGTCATCGACGGCAAGGGCGTGCTCAACAACCGCATCTGCGAGCACATCTTCTCCAATCTGAACGACATCGGCGTGCCGACGCATTTCATCCGCCGGCTGAACATGCGCGAGCAGCTCATCCGCGAGGTCGAGATCATCCCGCTCGAGGTCGTCGTGCGCAACGTCGCCGCCGGCTCGCTCGCGACCCGTCTCGGTCTCGAGGAGGGCACGCAGCTGCCCCGCTCGATCATCGAATTCTACTACAAGAACGATGCGCTGAACGACCCGATGGTCTCGGAAGAGCACATCACCGCCTTCGGCTGGGCGACGCCTCAGGAGATCGACGACATCATGGCGCTGGCCATCCGCGTCAACGACTTCCTCTCGGGCCTGTTTCTTGGTGCCGGCATCCGTCTCGTCGATTTCAAGATGGAATGCGGTCGCCTCTGGGAAGGCGAGATGATGCGCATCGTCGTCGCCGACGAGATCAGCCCCGATTCCTGCCGGCTCTGGGACATCAAGTCGAAGGACAAGATGGACAAGGACCGCTTCCGCCGCGACCTGGGCGGGCTGATCGAGGCCTATACCGAAGTGGCGCGCCGCCTCGGCATCCTTGGCGAGAACGAGAAGGCCGGCCCCGCCGGCCCCAGGCTGGTCCAGTAAGCGCAAGCCCGGTGCCGTGAGCTCCGGCGTGCGACCTTCGCCGATGACTGAACGGGAGCGCCTGCGCTCCCGTTTCCATGTCGCGCCGGTGCTGGCCGGCCTGGCCCTGCTGCTCGCCGCCTGCGCCGGCCAGTTCGGCGCAGGCTTCGCCGAACTGCCGGCATCGCAAGGCTGGCAACCCTTGCCGATCGGGTCCTGGGTGCTGAATGACGGGCTCGAGGCCCGGACCATGGTGTTCTGCCCGCGCGCAAGCTGCGACCGGCAGGGCTTCGCCGCGATCGTCGCCTTCGAAGGCGCACAGGCAAGGCACATGGACGAGGCTCTCTCCGGGCAGCCGGTAGAGCTCGCCCGCGCCTTCGCACGACTCGCCGCGGAAAAAGCGGCGGCCAAGGCCGCCGAACAGCGCAAGGCCAGGAATCCGACCGGGAATCCAGCGAGAAAAACGGCGAAGCCAGCGCCCGACCGCAGCAGGACCGATTTCGCCCGCTTCGACATCGAGAACGCCCGCGGCATCCTCGTCACGATCCGCCTGAAGGATTCGCCGGCGCGGCAGGCCGTCACCGCGATCCTCTATGAGCGCGAGGGCGAGCGCCTCGTCGTCGCGCTCGCCGTCGCCGATAATGAGACCGCGGCCAGGCGGGATGTGCTTGCCGCATGGCGCAGCCGCTGATTCACGTGAAACCGCGCGAAACGGTTGAGCCCGGCCCGATTCGCCGTTAAGGCACCCGCACAGCGCTCGTCCGGAGATCCCCATGAAAGCCCGCGTCACCGTCACCCTCAAGACCGGCGTGCTCGACCCGCAGGGCAAGGCGATCGAGGGCGCGCTGAAATCCCTCGGCATCGAGGGTGTCGGCTCCGTCCGCCAGGGCAAGGTCTTCGACATCGAGCTGGCCGGCAGCGACAAGGCCACCGCCGAAGCGGCCCTGAAGACGGCCTGCGACAAGCTGCTCGCCAACACCGTGATCGAAAACTACCGCGTCGAGATCAGCGCCTGAGCCAGCGCACATGATCGGGGCCTCCCGGCCCCGACAAAGATCGTCGACGCTGCCCGCCAGGGCGCCCGCAAGCCGAGGAGCACCCGCCCGTGAAAGCCGCCGTCATCACCTTTCCCGGCTCCAACCGTGACGGCGACGTCGCCAAGGCGCTGAAGCAGGCCGGCGCCAGCGTCGCCCATGTCTGGCATGCCGACACCGCGCTTCCCGCCGGCACCGACCTCGTCGTGCTGCCGGGCGGCTTCTCCTATGGCGACTATCTGCGCACCGGCGCCATCGCCGGCCGCGCCAACATCATGGATGCGACCCGGGCGCACGCCGCCCGCGGCGGTTTCGTGCTGGGTATCTGCAACGGTTTCCAGATCGCCTGCGAGGCGGGCCTGCTGCCCGGCATCCTGATGCGCAATGCCGATCTGAAATTCGTCTGCCGCCGGCAGCATCTGACGGTCGAGCGCAATGACACGCCCTACGCCGGTGCCTACGGCAAGGGCCAGGTCATCGATGTCTGCATCGCCCATGGCGAAGGCAACTACATCGCCGATCCCGAGACTCTCGCGCGCCTCGAAGGCGAAGGCCTCGTCGCCTTCCGCTATGCCGACGCGCAGGGCAGGGTCACGGCCGAAGCCAATCCGAACGGCTCGCTCAACAACATCGCCGGCATCTATTCGCCCAGCTTCAACGTGCTGGGGCTGATGCCCCATCCCGAGAACCTGATCGATTCACTGACCGGCGGCACCGACGGCCGCGGCATGTTCGACAGCCTGATGGGCGGAAAGAAGGCGGCGTAACGCCGTCATTCTCGGACGAAACGAAGCGCAGACCCGCGAAACGCTTTCAGAACGCGCGAAACGATGCTCGGGGCACGCCCGAGCGCGACGTCATTTGCCCGCCATCGCCCGCGCCAGCAGCTTTCCGGCCGTCGCCGCGTCCAGCGGGCCGACATGCTTTTCCAGGATGCGCCCGTCCGGCGCGATCAGGAACGTCTCCGGCACGCCATAGACGCCCCATTCGATCGCGGCCCGTCCCGAGCGGTCGACCCCGACGGCGGAATAGGGATTGCCGAGGGCGCCGAGAAAGCGCCGGGCATTGTCCGCCTCGTCCTTGTAGTTCATCCCGACGACCGCGACCTTGCCGGCCTTCACGGCCGGCGCCTCCGCGAGCGCCACGAGGAAGGGATGCTCGACCCGGCAGGGCGCACACCAGCTCGCGAAGACGTTGACGATCGTCGCCCGGCCGGCAGCGAGATCGGCCATGCCGAAGGCCGGCACGGGCTGCCCGTCCCGCTGCAGCCCTTCGAGCGCGGCCAGCGCGATCGGCGGCGCCGGCCTGCCGATCAGGGCGGAGGGCACCTTGCTGGCATCCCCGGAAAACAGCCCCACCAGGAAAACCACAGCAAGGGCCGCAAACAGCATCAGCGGGGCAAGAAAGATCAGCGCCGCTCGCCGGTGCGGCGCGATCTCGGCGGAGGCTTCGGCAGGGGCCTCGACTTGACCGCTCTCGACCTGGCTCATGGCTGGACCCGTTCCGACCGGCGGCCGACGCCGCGCTGCTCGAGGGCCGCGAGCGCGCGCTTCTGCGCGCGGTGGTCGAGGGCGACCGACAGCGCCAGCCCGCCCAGCACGATGACGACCGCGCCATAGGACGCCAGGATGAAGCCGGCATGCGGCCCGAGCCCGCTCATGCCGGCGATCCCTGCGTCGACAACCCCTGTGCCGCCAGCTGGTCGAGTCGCTCGGCCTCGAGGATCGTCAGCGTCCGCACGCGCCTGCGCATGATCTCTGCCCGCATCGCGACAAGATGCAGCGCCAGCGCCAGGCAGGTGAAGCCCACGGCCAGGATGAGCAGCGGCCAGAGCATCGAGGCGTGGATCGTCGGCCCGCCCATCCGCAAGACCGAGGCCGGCTGGTGCAGCGTGTTCCACCAGTCGACCGAGAACTTGATGATCGGCACATTGACGAAGCCGACCAATGTCAGGATCGCGACCGCACGCCCGGCGCGCGACGGATCGTCGAGCGTCCGCCACAGTGCCATGATGCCGAGATAGATCAGAAAGAGCACGAGCACCGAGGTCAGCCGCGCATCCCAGACCCAATAGGTGCCCCACATCGGCTTGCCCCAGAAGGCGCCGGTCAGCAGGCAGATTAGGGCGAAGCTGGCGCCGATCGGCGCCGCGGCCTTCTGCGCCACATCGGCCAGCGGGTGCCGCCAGACCAGCGTGCCCAGCGCCGAGACGGCCATCACGGAATAGAACATCAAAGCGAGCCAGGCGGCCGGCACATGCACGAACATGATGCGGATGGTCTCGCCCTGCTGGTAGTCGGCCGGGGCCTCGAACCAGGCGAGGTAGAAGCCGACAGCCAGCATCAGCGCCGCCGCGCCCGCAAGCCAGGGCAGCAGCACAGCGGAATAGCGCATGAAGCGCGTCGGGTTTGCCAGGTCGATCAGGCCAGCCATGTCATCGCATCACGCTCGGGGGCTGCCCCCAGAAGCTGCCGCCGCAGCTTTATCAATGCACGCCCCTGCCAGCAATGCGCTTGCCGAACATGCGACACCGGCGACGCCGAGCCTCAGCCGCCATCGCCTGAAAGGCCGGACTTGCCGTCCGGCGGCACCACTCCGAATTCCTGCGAACGAATGCCTTCCCCGGCGATGCTGAAACCTTCCGCCGCCAGCCCACGGCGCAGCAACTCGCGCACCGCGGCCGCCCGGCTCGGCATCCGCTTGTCGAAGCGCCAATCCTCCAGCGCCCGCAACTCGCTCTGGCTCAACATGATTTGCAGGCGTTCGGGACGTTCCAGTGCCGTCATCGTTCAGACCTGATCGCTCCTGCGAATGAGTAGGTGACATCTTAAGCACATTTGGCGGTGAAGCAACGTTCTGCCAAGACTTCGCTTTTGGCCCCGTTTCCTGCATGCCCGCCATGGGTGCCCTTTCAGCAAATTGCTAACAAGCTGAATAGATTGATATATTCATTGGCGATGGGTTGTCCGGGATCCGTTCGCTTGCTACGCTGGCACATCTTCGAAGAGGAGAATGCATGACGCAGCAACTGCCCGACGATATCCAACGCGAGGTCGAAACCACGATCCGAGCGAAAGCGAGTGAGTCCCGGGTGCTTGACGTCTATGCGACCGCCCAGGAAATCCGCAGCAGGCATGCCGTGCCCGAGATCCGGATCGAGGACATCGCGACGACGGTGGCGCGACTCGCGAGCCAGTATGGCTGCGCCGTCGAGCTGGGCGGCCAGCGCGCCGAGCCCCTTACGCGTCAATCGGCCTAGCGACGCCCGAGCATCGGTCAGAAAAGTGGACTGCAGTTTTCGGACAAAGCCGATGCAAGATCAAAGACCGAGATCATCGGACCGAATACGATATTCGGTCCGATGATCTAGGCTCAGAACTCATTGATCAGAGCCAGAAGATGACGGCTGCGGCGATGCAGATTGCCGAGAAGAAAGTGTGGGCGCATCGATCGTAGCGGGTTGCGATGCGGCGCCAGTCCTTGAGCTTGGCGAAGAGGTTCTCGACCTTGTGGCGCTGGCGGTAGAGCGCCTTGTCATAAGGGTACGGGGTTTTCCGGCTTCGGCTCGAGGGGATGCAGGGCGCGATGCCCTTGGCGGCGAGCGCCTGGCGGAACGGCGTGCTGTCGTAGCCACGATCGGCGATGAGGGTTTTGGCTGGCGGCAGGGCGGCGAGCACGAGGCTTGCGCCCTTGTGGTCGCTCATCTGGCCTTCCGACAGGAGCATGATGATTGGGCGGCCGCTCTCGTCGCAGACAGTGTGGAGCTTGGAGTTCAGCCCGCCCTTGGTCCGCCCGATACGACGGGGAACAGCCCCTTTTTGAGCAGGCTCGCCGCCGTGCGATGGGCCTTGAGATGCGTCGCGTCGATCATGATGCGCTCCGGCTTGGGTCCCTCGCCGGCGAGCCCGGCGAAGATCCGGTCGAAGACGCCGAGCCGGCTCCAGCGGATGAAGCGGTTGTAGAGCGTCTTGTGGGGACCGTAGCCCTTGGGCGCGTCCTTCCACTGCAGGCCGCTGCGGATGATGTAGACGATCCCGCTCACCACGCGCCGATCATCGACCCGTGGCACGCCATGCGAGAGCGGAAAATGCGGCGATATCCGCGTCATCTGCCGCTCGCTCAGCAAAAACAAATCATTCATCACAGCGTCCTCCCAGACACCGTGAATCACAGATCAAACGAATTTAATAGGTCCTGAGCCTAGTCGACTTGCCGCAGCGCCGCGGCGGCCGCCAGCGTCCCGATCACGATCGCCGCCAGCGACAGCGCGCACAGGATCAGGAACGGCGTCAGGAACGGAATCGTGCCGCCGAGAGCCGCATTCGCCGCCGAGACGCCGAAGATCAGCACAGGCACCGTCAGTGGGGCGACCAGCACGGGCAGGATCAACCCGCCCCGCCGCAGCCCCGCGGTCAGCGCGGCGCCACCGGCCCCGATGAAGCTCAGTGCCGGCGTGCCGACCAGAAGCGTCGCCGCGACCGGCAACATCGCCTCGCCGGGCAGCGCCACCAGCAGCCCGAGCAGCGGCGCAGCCAGCGCCAGCGGCAGCCCCGTCGTCAGCCAATGCGCCAGCCCCTTGGCCAACACGACGAGTTCCAACGGCAGCACGGAGGCGCGGATCAGGTCGAGCGAGCCGTCCTCCTCGTCACCCTGAAACAGCCGATCGAGCCCGATCAGCATCGACAGAAGCGCACCCAGCCACAGGATCGCCGGGCCGATCCGTGACAGCAGGTTGAGATCCGGCCCAAGCGCGAAGGGCACCAGCACCACAATCGTCAGGAAGAAGACGAGCGCAAGTTCGCCGCCGCCTCCGGCGCGCGAGGCCAGTGCGAGATCGCGCCGGAGGATGGCGAAGAAGGCGCGGCTCACGGGCCGATCCTCAATTCGCGCGCCCCGTCGAGGCCGAGCGGCCCATGCGTCGCGGCCAGAATCGCTCCGCCCTGCGCCAGATGATCCCGCATCAGCCCGGTTAGCATCGTCTGGGCGGCGAGGTCGAGCGCCGACATCGGCTCGTCGAGAAGCCAGAACGGCCGCCGCGATACCAGCAGCCGGGCCAGCGCCACCCGGCGACGCTGCCCGGCAGAGAGATAGCCCACCGGCAGCTCCGCGACATGCTGCAGGCTGACCGCCGCCAGCGCGGCGTCCGGTGCCACCGCGGCATCGCCGAGCAGCGCCTGCGCGAAAGCGAGATTTTCTCGAGCCGACAGCGCCGTCTTGAGCCCGTCGCGATGCCCGATCGCATGGCTCAGCTCAGCCATCGCCGCCTCCGCCGCGCCCTCGATCGCAATCGTGCCCGCCTCCGGTCGCAACCGGCCGCACAGCATGGCGAGCAGGCTGGACTTGCCGGCACCGTTGCGCCCGGTCAGCGCGATCGCCTCGCCCGGGCCAAGCCGGAAATGCACGCCCTCGAAGATAAGCCGACCGCCACGGCGGCAGGCCAGGTTCTCGGCGGTCAAGGCCAGGTTCGGGACAGAAAAATGCGTCAAGGCCGAAGCGTCTTCCGGGGCGTCAGGTCTGCGAAGGAACGCGCTTCGTTCATGTAGCGGGCTTCTTGGAATTGCTCTATAGAACCCGTGGCTACGCCGCACGCCGATCCGGCGCGGGGCTCGGGCACTCCCGAGGCGGCGCGCGCGTCATGCGCATTAGGCCTTCGATCCGGCGATCCCGCAAGGCGTCTGTCGGCTCGCGACCGCAACCCCTTGATCAGGATCAGCCCGCATGGCTTCGCTCGACTCCTTCAAATGCCGCCAGACGCTCACCGTCGGCAGCAAATCCTATGAATATTATTCGCTGCCGCTCGCCGAACAGAACGGCCTGCCGGGGATCTCGAAGCTGCCGTTCTCGATGAAGGTGCTGCTCGAGAACCTGCTGCGCTTCGAGGATGGCCGCTCGGTCTACAAAGCCGACATCGAGGGTTTCGTCGCCTGGCTGACCGACAAGGGCACCGCCGGCAAGGAAATCGGCTTCCGCCCCGCCCGCGTGCTGATGCAGGACTTCACCGGCGTTCCCGCCGTGGTCGACCTCGCCGCGATGCGTGACGGCGTCGTCGCGCTCGGCGGCGACCCGGCCAAGATCAACCCGCTTGTGCCGGTCGATCTCGTCATCGACCACTCGGTCATCGTCGACGAATTCGGTACGCCCAAGGCACTCGCCCAGAATGTCGAGCTCGAATATGAGCGCAATGCCGAGCGCTACCGCTTCCTGAAATGGGGCCAGGGCGCGTTCGACAATTTCCGCGTCGTCCCGCCCGGCACCGGCATCTGCCATCAGGTCAATCTCGAATACCTCGCCCAGACCGTCTGGACCCGCAAGGAGACCATCGACGGCGTCGAGGTCGAGATGGCCTATCCCGACACCGTCGTCGGCACCGATTCGCACACCACCATGGTCAATGGTCTGGCCGTACTCGGCTGGGGCGTCGGCGGCATCGAGGCGGAAGCTGCCATGCTCGGCCAGCCGCAGTCGATGCTGCTGCCCGAGGTGATCGGCTTCAAGCTGACCGGCGCGCTCAAGGAAGGCATCACCGCCACCGACCTCGTGCTGACCGTCACGCAGATGCTGCGCAAGAAGGGCGTCGTCGGCAAGTTCGTCGAGTTCTTCGGCCCCGGCCTCTACAACCTCACCCTCGCCGACCGCGCCACCATCGCCAATATGGGCCCGGAATACGGCGCGACCTGCGGCTTCTTCCCGGTCGATGCCGAGACGCTGGAATATCTCACCACGACCGGCCGCGCCACCGACCGGATCGCGCTGGTCGAGGCTTACAGCAAGGCGCAGGGGCTCTTCGCCACGATCGAGACCGCCGACCCGGTCTTCACCGACACACTGGAACTCGACCTCTCGAGCGTGCAGCCCTCGATGGCCGGCCCCAAGCGCCCCGAAGGCCGCATCGACCTGAACGGCGTCGCCAAGGGCTTCAAGGCCGCGATGGACACCGAATACAAGAAGGGCGGGGAAATCGCGCGCCGCGTTCCGGTCGAGGGCCAGCCCTTCGATCTCGGTCATGGCGACGTCGTCATCGCGGCCATCACCTCCTGCACCAACACCTCCAACCCCTCGGTGCTGATGGCCGCGGGCCTGCTCGCCCGGAACGCCGTCGCCAAGGGCCTCAAGGTCAAGCCCTGGGTGAAGACCTCGCTGGCGCCGGGCTCGCAGGTCGTCGCCGAATACCTGGCCAAGGCCGGCCTCCAGACCGACCTCGACGCCCTCGGCTTCAACCTGGTCGGGTTCGGCTGCACCACCTGCATCGGCAATTCCGGCCCGCTGCCGGCGCCGATCTCGAAGGCGATCAACGAACAGGGTCTGATCGCCGGCGCCGTGATCTCGGGCAACCGCAACTTCGAGGGCCGCGTCTCGCCGGACGTGCAGGCGAACTACCTCGCCTCGCCGCCGCTGGTCGTGGCCTATGCGCTGGCCGGCTCCGTGCAGATGGATCTGACGACCGAGCCGCTCGGGCTTGGCTCGGACGGCAAGCCCGTCTTCCTTAAGGACATCTGGCCCTCCAACAAGGAGATCCAGAGCTTCATCGCGAAGAACGTCACCCGCGCCATCTTCGAGGCGAAATACGCCGACGTCTTCAAGGGCGACGCGCATTGGCAGGCGGTGAAGACCCCGGAAAGCCAGACCTATGCCTGGGAGGACGCCTCGACCTACGTCCAGAACCCGCCCTATTTCCAGGGCATCAGCAAGACGCCGTCGCCGGTCACCGACATCAAGGGTGCCCGCATCCTCGGCCTCTTCGGCGACAAGATCACCACCGACCACATCTCCCCGGCCGGTTCGATCAAGGCGGCCTCTCCCGCAGGCGCCTATCTCACCGAGCATGGCGTCGCGGTGGCCGACTTCAACCAGTACGGCACGCGGCGCGGCAATCACGAGGTGATGATGCGCGGCACCTTCGCCAATATCCGCATCCGCAACCACATGATGGGGCCGAACGGACGCGAGGGCGGCTACACCATCCACTATCCGAGCAAGGAAGAGCTGCCGATCTATGATGCGGCGATGCGCTACCAGCAGGAGAAGGTGCCGCTGGTCGTCTTCGCCGGCGTCGAATACGGCAACGGCTCCTCGCGCGACTGGGCCGCGAAGGGCACCAACCTGCTCGGCGTCAAGGCCGTGATCGCGCAGAGCTTCGAGCGCATCCACCGCTCGAACCTGGTCGGCATGGGCGTCGTCCCCTTCACTCTGCAGGAGGGCACGAGCTGGGCCTCGCTCGACCTGAAGGGCGACGAGACCGTCTCGATCAAGGGCCTCGCCACGGTGAAGCCGCGCCAGATGCTGGAAGCCGAGATCACCTATGCCGACGGCACGGTGAAGCAGGTGCCGATCCTCTGCCGCATCGATACGCTGGACGAGATCGACTACTTCAAGAACGCCGGCATCCTGCACTACGTCCTGCGCGGCATCGCGGCCTGACCGTCCTTCTTCGTCATGGTCGGGCTCGTCCCGACCATCCACGCCTTTGCTGGCCGAGCGCGGTGCTCAGGACGTGGATGCCCGGCACAAGGCCGGGCATGACGGGATGGCAGCCGGTGACCGCCAAGGTTGTCCTCGCCCGTCCCCCGGTGTAAGGGGGCGTCACAGTCATCCTTTGGCGGGGGGCTTGGGGCAGGCGCAGGGCTAACACCCGCGCCCGGATGTCGTCCGCCTCCATCATCAAGACGGGAGCACCCGCATGTCCGCCACGTTCGAGACGGTCGCCGGAATCATTTCGGAGACCTGCGACATTCCGCGCGAGAAAATCACCCCCGAGAGCCATGCGATCGCCGATCTCGGCATCGACTCGCTCGCCTTCCTCGACATCGCCTTCGCGATCGACAAGGCCTTCGGCATCAAGCTGCCGCTCGAGCAGTGGACGCAGGAAGTCAATGAGGGCAAGGCGCCCGCCGAGCAGTATTTCGTGCTCGAGAACCTGTGCAAGCGCATTGACGACCTCGTCGCCGCCAAGGCGGCCTGAGCCAGACCGCATCGACAATAGATCAGCCCCCTCTCCCAAGGCGCCGCCAGCGGTTCCTCGGGACGGGGGCTATCGACGTTCAGGACGGGCGATCTTGAGCGGAACGGCCTCAGCCGTTAGAGCATAGCCGCGTCGGAGCGGGCTTCGACACGCGTCATCGACGATCGGAAGCGCATGCGCCTCGAATATTTCGACATGATCGACACCGTGCTGGCCTTCGAGCCGGGCGAAAAGCGCATCATGACGCGCTCGACCGTGCCCGCCGCCGATGCCAGCCCGGTTTTCGAGGGGCATTTCCCCGGTCACCCGCTCGTGCCCGGCGTGCTTCTGACCGAGACCATGGCGCAGGCCTCGGGCTATCTCCTGCTCGCCCTCAACGGCATGACGCAGATGCCGTTCCTGATGACCGTCGACAAGGCGCGCTTCCGCACCTTCGTCGAGCCCGATGCCGTGCTCGACATCACGGCCGAACTCGTCATCGAGGGCTCCGGCTATGCCGCGACCAAGGCGAAGATCGCCATCGCCGGCAAGCCGATCTGCGATGCGGAACTTCGCTTCCGCCTGATGCCCTTCCCCGCCGATATGCGAAGCCTGATGGAGGCGCGCCTTGCCGCCATCGGTCTTGCTCCGGAACAGGCCTGACCATGCAGCGCGACGTCGTCATCACCGGAATCGGCCTCGCCTCCAGTCTCGGCGAGGGCATCGAGACCCATGCGGCCGCCCTCGCCGGCAACACTGCGCCGGTCGTCGACACAGCGAGCTTCGCCCCCTACCCGGTCCATCCGCTGAAAGCCCTCGAGCTCGACCGGCAGATCCCGAAGAAGTCCGACCAGCGCCAGATGGAGCCCTGGCAGCGCCTCGGCGTCTATGCGGCCGGCCTCGCGCTGGACGGCGCCGGGCTGAAAGAGGATGCCGAGGCGAAGAGCGTGCTCCAGGTCATCGTCGCGGCCGGAGGCGGCGAGCGTGACCATGCCGTCGACGGCGCCATCCTCACCGGCTTGCGCGGCGCCAACGCGCCCGGCTCCTTCCTCAACGAACGGCTGATGGGCGATCTGCGCCCGACCCTGTTCCTGGCGCAGCTTTCCAACCTGCTCGCCGGCAATATCGGCATCGTCCACGGCATCACCGGCGCCTCGCGCACCTTCATGGGCGAGGAGCAGGCCGGCGTCGACGCGATCCGCACCGCCCATGCCCGCATCGCCTCCGGACAGGCCGAGGTCATGCTGGTCGGCGGCTCCTACAATGCCGAGCGTCGCGACATGCTGCTGCTGTTCGAACTCGGCGGCTATCTGCGCAAGGGCGATTTCGCCCCGGTCTTCGACCGCGACGACGCGCCCGGCCTCATCGCCGGCAGCGCCTCCGCCTTTCTCGTGCTCGAATCCGCCGAGCGCGCCGCCGCCCGCGGCGCCCGTGCCCATGCCCGGCTCGACCGGGTGGTCGCCACCCGCTCGAAGCGCCAGCCCGGCACGGTCGAGACCACCCTGCGCAGCCTGCTCGCCGATCTCGGCACGGTTTCGCCCGGAGCGCTCGCCATCTCCGCCGCAGCCGGGGTCGCCCGCATCACGGCGGAAGAAGCCGCCGCCATCGCCACCCTGCCGCAGGCTCGCCGCATCGCGACGGGCGATCTCGTCGGCCACGCTGTCGAGGCCGCCTTCCCCGTCTCGGTCGCGCTCGCCGCTGCCGCCCTCTCGACGGGGCAGGCGCAGGAGGCCGTCGTCACCGGCGCCGGCCACTGGCGCGGCGAGGGTGTAGCCCATCTGGTCAAGGCCTGAGGACGGTTCCATGAACGCGATCAACCAGACCCCTTCGCACCGCGACTCCAAGGGCCGCCCGATCGTCGCCGTCACGGGACTCGGCATCGTCACCTCGCTCGGTCAGGGCAAGGACGCCAACTGGGAAGCGCTGACCGCTGGACGCTCCGGCATCCACGCGATCGAGCGGTTTCCGACGCAGGGCCTGCGCACCACGATCGGCGGCACCGTCGATTTCCTGTTCGACGGTCCGTTCACGGCGCCGCAGCTCTCCGAGAAGCTCGCCATGCTGGCCGCCGAGGAGGCCGTCGGCCAGAGCGGGCTCGGCAAGCCGGGCGATTTCCCAGGCGAGCTCTTCATGGCGGTGCCTCCCGTCGAGATGGAATGGCCGCAGAAGCAGGAACTCGCCGCGACCGTCGAGGGCGAGGTCGATTACGATGGCCTGCTGCGCGCGGCCGCCTCGCTGAAATTCAGGCCGATGCACGAGATGTTCCTGTTCGGAACGGTCGCCGACCATGTCGCGGACGCATTCGGCACCAAAGGTTCGCCGATCTCGCTGTCGACCGCCTGCTCGTCCGGCGCGACCGCGATCCAGATGGGTGTCGAGGCGATCCGGCGTGGCGAGACCGACGCTGCGCTCTGCATCGGCACAGACGGCTCGATCCATGCCGAGGCCTTGATCCGCTTCTCGCTGCTCTCGGCGCTCTCGACCCATAACGACCCGCCGGAAGCAGCCGCCAAGCCCTTCTCCAAGAACCGCGACGGCTTCGTCATGGGCGAGGGCGCCGGCGCGCTCGTGCTGGAGGATTACGACCATGCCCTGGCGCGCGGAGCTGCGATCCTCGGCATCGTCGCCGGCTGCGGCGAGCGCGGCGACGGCTTCCACCGCACCCGCTCGAGCCCGGACGGCAAGCCGGCCATCCTCGCCATGCAGGACGCGCTGGACGATGCCGGGCTGAAGCCTGACGACGTCGACTATATCAACGCCCACGGCACCTCGACGCCGGAGAACGACAAGATGGAGGCGATGAGCTGCGCCGCCGTCTTCGGCGAGCGCATGGGCAGGCTGCCGATGTCCTCCAACAAGTCGATGCTCGGCCACACCCTGACAGCGGCCGGCGCCGTCGAGGCGGTGATCTCGTTCCTGACCATCGCCCATGGCCGCATCCCGCCAACGATCAACTACACCACGCCCGATCCGGCGATCGCGCTCGACGTCGTGCCCAATGTCGCCCGCGATGCGACGGTGCGCACCGTCCTGTCGAACTCCTTCGGCTTCGGCGGCCAGAACACCAGCCTCGTCCTGACCGCGGAGCCCGCGCGCACATGACCCGGATCCTCGTCACCGGAGGCGCCAAGGGGGTTGGCGCAGCGATCGTGCGTGCGCTGGCGGCAGCCGGCCACGACGTCGATTTCACCTATCGCAGCTCGGGCGAGCAGGCTCTGGCGCTCGCAGCCGAGATCGCGCAGGCCTATCCCGGTCGCAGCATCGACGCCCTCCCGCTCGACCTTTCCGACAAGGCCGCGCTCGACGCCTTCTGCGACGAACGCGAGGGCGAGGGCGAGAGCTATTTTGGCCTGATCCACAATGCCGGCCAGCCCTATGATTCGCTCGCCGCGATGATGGTGCAGGACAAGGCGGAGGCGGCGATGCAGGTCAATTTCTGGGCCTTCACCCGCCTCGCCAAGAGCCTGATGCGCAACATGATCCGCGCCCGCGCTGGACGCATCGTCGCGATCGGCTCCGTCGCGGCTTTGCGCGGCAACCCTGGCAATGCGGCCTATGCCGCATCCAAGGGCGCCCTGATCTCCTATGCCAAGACGCTCGCGGTCGAGACCGGCAAGCGCGGCGTCACCGTCAACATCATCGCGCCGGGCTTCGTCGACACCGACATGATGGCGCCCTACGCCGCCTATCGCGACAAGATGCAGGGCCAGATCCCGGCCGGGCGTTTCGCGAAGCCGGAAGAGGTCGCGGGCCTCGCCGCCTTTCTGATGAGCGAGCCGGCGGCCTACATCACCGGCACGGTGATCCCGATCGACGGCGGCGTGACCGCGCATCTCGGCGTGCATCGCTGAGAATCGACCAGGCCGGCCGCTCGTGCTAGGTTCAGATTGAACCAGGATGAACCGCGGGGAGATCGCGTCATGACCGCAGCCTTCACCATCCGCCTCGACGACGAGATGCTGGCCAAGCTCGACGCGCTGGCTGCCGACACGGACCGCTCGCGCAGCTGGATCGCGGCCAAGGCCATCGAGTCCTATGTCGAGCTGAACGCCTGGCAGATCGCGCGCATCAAGGAAGGCATCGCGGAAGCGGATCGCGGCGAGTTCGCTACTGATGATGAGGTCCGGGCCGTATTCGATAAATATCGGACAAAGGCGTGAAGGTTCATTGGTCCTCGCGCGCTCTGGCCGAGATCGATACCATTTTTGCCTTCGTCGCGGCCGCAGATCGAGCCCTTGCTGAACGATTGACCTTCGAGATCGAGGCTAGAGCCGCCAAAATGGCCGAGTATCCAGAGATGGGACGTCCGGGTCGCGTTGACGGCACCCGCGAATTCGTGGTCACCGGGACGCCCTATATTATCCCTTACCGCGTCCGTGACGGGCGTGTTGAAATCCTGGCCGCGCTGCACGCCTCGCGTGAATGGCCGGATCACCTTTGAAAGACATTCGATTCCCATGCGTTCCCTCCAGCTTCATGGCGACCGCGACCTCCGTCTCGAGGAGATCGAGCCGCCGCCGCCGCCCGCCGCCGGCGAGGTCCAGATCCGCATCCGCGCGATCGGGCTGAACTATCTCGACATCTGGGGTTTTCGCGGCATGGCCTTCGCCAAGCGCAAGATGCCGCAGGCGGCAGGCGTCGAGGCGGCGGGCGAAATCGTCTGCATCGGCGAGGGCGTCACGGGCCTCGCGGTCGGCGACACGGTCACGGCCTATGGCGCCGACACCTGCGGCCAATGCAAGGCCTGCCGCGAGGGCCGCGACAATCTCTGCGAGAACGTCGCCGGGATCATGGGCTTTCACATCGACGGTTTCGCCCGCGAGCTACTGAATCGCGAGGCCAGGCTGGTGATCAAGGCGCCCCCCGGCGTCTCCTTCGAGGATGCCGCCTGCGCGCCGATCGGCTTCGGCACGGTCCAGCACATGCTGTTCGACAATGCCCGGCTGGAGCCCGGCGAATCGGTGCTGGTCCATGCCGGCGGCTCCGGCATCGGCACGGCCGCGATCCTGATGGCCAAGGCCATCGGCTGCACCGTCTACACCACCGTCGGCGACGACGAGAAGGGCGCCAAGGCCAAGGCGCTCGGCGCCGATTACGTCATCAACTACAAGACCGAGCGCTTCGAGGGCGAGGTTCGCCAGCTCACCAAGCGTAAGGGCGTCGACGTCGTCTTCGAACATGTCGGCGCCGACACCTGGAACGGCTCGCTGCTCTGCCTCAAGCGTGGCGGAAGGCTCGTCACCTGCGGCGCGACCTCGGGTGCCTCGACGACGATGAACCTGATGCAGCTCTTCCAGCAGCAATATCGCATCACCGGCTCCTTCGGCTGCCGGATCGAGAATATTCGCCAATCGCTCGAGAAGATGGCCGGCGGCATGAAGCCGGTGATCGATTCGGTGTTTCCGCTCGAGGATTTCGAGAAGGGCCTGGCCCGTCTCGAAGGCCGGCAGGTCTTCGGCAAGGTCGTCGTGACGTTTTGAAGCCTCTGCGAACGGACGCAGCTTATCGGCCCGAACGTGCGCAAAACTTGACGAAGCCGCGTTCCTGCCCCAAGTCGCGGCTTCAGCCCGGCCTCGAAGGTCACGCGGGCGAGATGGGGCCGGACCGATCTTGAGACGACTGAAGATGTTCGCCGCGCGCGCCGGCGCCATGGTGATGATCGGCCTGATCCGGGCCCTGTTCGCGTTCCTGCGCCTGCTCGGGCCCGAGCGGTCGAGCGACCTTGGCGGCTGGCTGCTGCGCACGGCCAGTCCGCTGATCCCGGTCAACCGCGTCGCGCTGGCCAATATCCGCGCCGCCTTTCCCGGCATGGCCGAGCCGGAGGTGCGCCGCATCGCACGCGGCGCCTGGGAAAACCTGGGCCGGACCGCCGCCGAATACGCCCATCTGAAGACGCTGTTCGACTATGACTATCTCAATCCCGACGCGCCCTCGCGCGTCGAGGTCGACGGCATCGAGCACTTCATCGCGCTGAAGGACGACGCGAAGCCCGGCCTGATCTTCTCCGCCCATCTCGCCAACTGGGAGCTGCCGGCGATCTGCGCGGCGGCCTACGACCTCGAGACCACCGCAGTCTTCCGCGCGCCCAACGATCCGGCCATCGCTGCGATCGTCCACGAGATCCGCTCCGGCGCCATGGGCGGCCTCGCCGCGGCAAAACAGGGCGCGGCTTTCGCCATGCAGGGCGTTCTCGAACGCAACGGTCATCTCGGCATGCTGATCGACCAGCACTTTACCCGCGGCGTCGTGGTGCCTTTCATGGGCCGCCCGGCCCTGACCAACCCGATTCTCGGCAAATTCGCCCGCCGTTTCGAATGCCCCGTGCATGGCGTGCGCGTCATCCGCCTGCCCAGGCAGCGCTTCCGGCTGGAGCTGACGCCGCCGCTCGACCTGCCGCGCGACGCCGCCGGCGAGATTGACGTCCAGGGTGCGATGGCGATGATGACGGCGGTGGTCGAAGGCTGGGTCCGCGAGCATCCCGAGCAATGGCTCTGGATGCACCGGCGCTGGCGGCCGAACATGATCGCGGCCCCCGCCGCCGAGGCCGGCATGGCGGTTGCACACACACCGCTTTTCAAGGCAACGTGATTTCCAAGTGAGATGGATTGGGCGCTTTGGTAACGCCTGAGATGTAACATCTCGCCGAGTTCAAGCCATGACCGTCCTCGCGCGCCTCCTTTCAGCCTCCATCGCCCTGCTCGTCCTGGGCGGTGCGGTCGCGCGCGCCGAATCCGCGGACAGGCAGCCGAAGGCGGTGATCGAGCTCTTCACCAGCCAGGGCTGCTCCTCCTGCCCGCCGGCCGACGCGCTCTTCGTCGAGCTGGCGCGCAACCCGGACATGATCGCGCTGACACTGCCCGTGACCTATTGGGACTATCTCGGCTGGAAGGACACGCTCGGGAAGGACAGCTTCGCCAAGCGGCAGAAATTCTACGCCAAGGCGCGCGGCGACGGACAGGTCTACACGCCTCAAGCCGTCATCAACGGCGCGTCGCATGTCGTCGGCTCCGACAGGATCGAGATCGAGCGGGCAGCCAAGCAGCCATCCGGCGCGGGCTTCGTCGCGAAGGTCTCCCTGAAGGAAGAGGCGGGCGCACTTCAGGTCAAGCTTGCGCCGCTGGATGTTCCTGCCGAGCGGACGGCCGGCGTCTGGGTCCTGGCGACGACGCGGATGGTCACGGTTCCGATCGCGCGCGGCGAGAACCAGGGCAAGACCGTCTCCTACGCCAATGTCGTGCGCGGCATGACCCGTATCGGCGACTGGGACGGCAAGGAGGCGACGCTGACCGCGTCGCTTGCCGCGACACAGTCGGCGGAAGCCGACAGCTATGTCGTGATCGTCCAGGCGGAACAGCCCGGGAAATACGGCATGATGCCGGGTGCGATCCTGGGCGCGGCGCGCAGCCCGCGCTGAGACGCTTTCAGAGCATCACCACCTTGTTCGGCAGTTCGTCGACATCGTCCGGCCGGCGCGGCGCGTGGTTCGCCAGCACGGCTCCGACGGCGCGGACGGCGTCGACCAGCCCGCCCCGCAGGCGATCCTCCCGGGCAGCCACGAGGACCGACTCGATGATCGTGTCCCACACCGCCTGATCGACCTTCCCGTCGATGCCCGTATCGGCGAGGATTTCCGCATAGCGCTCCTGGATGGCGACATAGAGCAGCACCCCGGTGCGCTGGCGGGTTCGCGTCAGGCCGCGTGCGGTGAATTCGCGCAGCGCCACGTCATGGGCACGCTGGCGCTTGACGAAACCCGGCACGAAACGGCCGCCGCGCCCATACCAGAGCAGCGTACCGAGCAGCAGCGCCGCACAGATGAGCTGGATCAGGAAAATCCGCGGCGCGCTCGTCTCCGACAGCGCCAGCAATGGCCAGGGCACGAGCAGCGACAGTGACAGCGCCATCACCACGGGAACCGTCCGATAGCTCGACGCGGCATGGTCGATCACGACGACGATCTCGGCGGCCGTCAGACCTTCGGCCTGACGCACGGCCTCCGCGATCGCGTCCCGGTCCTGCTCATCCATCACCAGTCTCCCGAGGCGCCGCCGCCGCCGGACGATCCGCCGCCGCCCGAAAAGCCGCCGCCTGAACTCGACCCCGAACTCCAGCCGCCGCCCGAGCCCGAGCCTGTGCTCCAGCCGGAGCTCTGCGGCAGCGTCACCCAGCGTCCGTTGCGCAGCCGGTGGCGTCGCGCCCCGCCGCTGCCGCGGAACTCGTTCATGAAGGCGGCGATCAGGATGAAGACCATCAGCATCGTGAAGACGATCGCGATCGCCTCCGCAGTCGAGCTGTCATCGCTGCGGACGCTGGCGCGACGCTGCCATTCCTCGGCGTCCCCGGCGAGAATGCTCAGGATCGCATCGGCTCCGCCCTCGATCCCTCCGGCGAAGTCGCCCGCCTTGAACTTCGGCGCGACCGCCGTGGTGATGATGACCTTGGAGAGAGCGTCGGTCAGCGCACCTTCGAGCCCATAGCCGACCTCGATGCGGACCTTGCGCTCGTTCGGCGCGACCAGCAGCAGCACCCCGTTGTTGGTCTTGGCCTCGCCCAGCTTCCAGAACCGGAAGAGCCCGTTGGCATAGTCCTCGATCGTGAGGCCCTGCAGCGAGGGCACCGTCGCGACCACGAGCTGGTCGGACGTCTTGTCCTCATGGGCCTTGATCTTGCCCTCGATGCGCTGGCGCGCCTCGGATGCGATCAGGTTTGCGCCGTCGACGATCCGGCCCGTGAGCGCGGGATAGGACGGATCGGCGGCATGGGCGAGCGAACCGAACAGCGCCGCGAGCAGCGCGATGCACACGGCCGTCATTCTCGGGCGTAGCGAGGCGGAGGCGCGAGAAACGCTCGTCCAAGCGTCTGATGCCCGAGACTCTCTTGCAGGAGATGCGCGGCTCGAGCCCGAGCATGACGACTGATTCAGGCGCACGGCCCGGACTCTTCGGCCGCCCTCAGAACTTCACCGCGGGCGGCCTCTCGGCCCCGGTGGTCGCCGCGAAGCTCTCCATCGCCTTGGCCCCCCAGAACAGCCGGGCCCAGATCACGCCGGGAAAGGTACGGATTTCCGTATTGAAGGCCTGCACCGCCTGGATGAAGTCGCGCCGCGCCACGGCGACGCGGTTCTCCGTGCCTTCGAGCTGGGACTGCAGCGCCAGGAAGTTCTGGTTGGACTTCAGGTCGGGATAGCGCTCGACCGTCACCAGCAGCCGCCCGAGCGCGCCGCTGAGCTGGTTCTGCGCGTCCTGGAATTCCTTGAACCGGACGGGGTCGGTGATCGTCGAGGCATCGACCTTGACCTGGCTCGCCCTGGCACGCGCCTCCACGACGGCAGTCAGCACCTCGCGCTCCTGCGAGGCGTAGCCCTTCACCGTCTCGACCAGATTCGGGATCAGGTCGGCGCGGCGCTGGTACTGGTTCTGCACCTCGCCCCAGCTCGCCTTGGCCTTCTCCTCCAGTGTCGGCACGTTGTTGACGCCACAGCCGGCCAGCGCCAGCCCGAGCAGCGCAACAGCCGCGACGGCGAGAGGTCGACGAAAGATCGTGGAGAGCGCAAACGACATGCCGGGGCCCCTTTGGCACTGTCTCGGAAACAACGATTCGGACCTTATCCCTCCAGGACGAACGGTCCAAGACGAATGCAGGCATGGCGCAGACTGATGCCGGCGCGCTAACCTCCTCCGGGGCCCGCCAATCAGGAGATCGGACCATGCGATTCTCAGTTGAGGCCTGGTGCTGCTTGCACCGGGCCGCGGTCTTCAGTCTGCTGGCCTGCGTCGCACCGACCGGCCCCGCCCAGGCCCAAACTCAGCCTCAGGCGCCGGTGCTCGCCCCCGCACCGGAAGCCGCGACCGGGCGGATCGCCAAGTCCACCGCCACGGCCCGGCGCTTCATGGTGGCGGCCGCCAATCCGCTGGCCGCCGCCGCTGGCCGCGACATCCTGCGGGCCGGCGGCAGCGCGGCCGATGCGGCGGTCGCGATCCAGCTCGTGCTCAACCTTGTCGAGCCGCAAAGCTCCGGCATCGGCGGCGGAGCCTTCCTGCTGCACTGGGACGAGACCGCAAAGCGGCTGACGACCCTGGACGGCCGCGAGACGGCGCCCGGTGCCGCAAAGCCCGACCGCTTCATCGGTCGCGACGGCAAGCCGATGCGTTTCGCCGATGCGGTCGTGGGCGGGCGCTCGGTCGGCGTGCCCGGCACGCTCAAGCTGCTGGAAGACGCGCATCGACGCTGGGGCCGTCTGCCCTGGGCACAGGTGCTCGCGCCCGCGATCAGCTTGGCGGAGGAGGGGTTTCCGATCTCGCCCCGCTTGAACGGCTTGCTTTCGGGCGAGACCAATCTGGCCAGGGACCCGCGAGCCGCCGCCTATTTCTACGGACCGGACGGCAAGGCCAAGCCTGTCGGCACGATCCTCAAGAACCCGGCCTTCGCGGCAACGCTGCGGGCCATCGCCGAAAGCGGCTCGAATGCCTTCTATTCCGGCTCGGTCGCGCAGGACATCGTCGCGACCGTCACCGGCCATGCGAGCAATCCCGGCGACATCACGCTGGACGATCTCGCGGCCTACAGGATCGAGGAACGCGAGCCGGTCTGCGGCGCCTATCGCGTCTGGCGCATCTGCGGGATGGGGCCGCCGAGTTCGGGTGCCGTCGCGATCCAGCAGATGCTCGGCATCCTCGAAACGCGCGATCTCGCGCGTCTCGGTCCCGGCGCCGAAGCCGCGCACTGGTTCGCCGAAGCCGGCCGGCTCGCCTTCGCCGACCGCAACCTCTATCTCGCCGATCCTGCCTTCATCGGCATCCCGCTCACGGGGTTGATCGACCGCGACTATATCCGCTCGCGGGCCGGTCTCGTCAGCCCCGACCGCTCGATGGGCCGCGCTAGGGCCGGCGAACCGCCCAACAAGCGCGCACAGCGGCTCGCCCCCTCCGACGGCATCGAGAACGGCACCAGCCATATCTCCATCGTGGATGCCGGGGGCAACGCGCTCTCGATGACCACGACGATCGAGGACGGCTTCGGCGCGCGGCTGATGACGGCCGGCGGCTTCCTGCTCAACAACGAGCTGACCGACTTCAATTTCGCGCCGGAGGAGGACGGAAAGCCCATCGCCAACCGCGTCGAGCCCGGCAAGCGGCCGCGCTCCTCGATGGCTCCGACGCTGGTCTTCGACGCCTTCGGACGGCTCTATGCCGTCGTCGGCTCGCCCGGCGGCAGCCAGATCATCGGCTTCGTCGCCAGGACGCTGGTGGCGCTGCTCGACTGGAAGATGGACCCGCAGGCCGCTGTCGATCTCGGCAATTTCGGCAGCCGCAACGGCCCGACGGAACTGGAGAAGGGCACCGAAGCCGAGGCCTGGAAGGCGGCGCTCGAAGCGAAAGGCCACGAGGTCCGCCTGCTCGAGATGACCTCTGGCATCCAGGCCATCCTCAAGACGCCGGAGGGTTTCGTCGGCGGCGCGGATGGACGCCGGGAAGGCGTCGCGATCGGGGATTGAACGGCGAAAATTTCCAGATCAGGAGGCAGACCGCTGGCCACCCGCTCCCCGCCCGGCGATCAGCCAGTAGACGAAACCCGTCGCAGCGCCGACCAGCACCAGCGCGCCGATGACCTGCACCTCGGCCCCGCTCGGCGTGCGCGCCAGGCCCAGCATGCCGAGCGGCAGAAGCGCCGAGAGCAGGCCGGTGAGCCCGCTCTGGATCAGCCCGCTGCGCAGGCCGAACAACTCGGAACCGACTGCGACCAGCACGACAGGCGCGACGATGATCGCAAAGCCGAGCCGCCCGAGCAGGGCGAAGGCCGCCTCCGCGGTGGGGCCGGGATCGACGCCACCTTCGGCGAGCCCGAACAGGGCATCCAGCAAACGCTCGAAGCCGCCACCGATCAGGAGCGCGAGGCCCGGCGAGACGACGCTCGCGACCATCATCGCCACGAGGCCGGCGGCCATCGCCATCACCAGCGCAAACGGAATCAGCAAGAGCCAGCGCAGCATCGGGGTCAGCCGGCAACCGCGGTGTCGGTCGGCTCGCCCTGGTCCAGCATCAGCCGGGCGCGGGCAGACAGCTTTTCGGTCTCGCTCTTGAGCTGGCCGCAGGCCGCGAGGATGTCGCGCCCGCGCGGCGTCCGGACCGGCGAGGCATAGCCGGCGCGGAAGACGATCTCGGAGAAACGCTCGATCCGGTCCCAGTCCGAGCACTCGTAGCGGGTGCCGGGCCAGGGGTTGAACGGGATCAGGTTGATCTTGGCCGGGATGCCCTTGAGCAGCCTGACCAGATCGCGCGCCTCCGCATCGGAATCGTTCACGCCCTTCAGCATGACATATTCGAAGGTGATCCGCTTCGCATTCGAGACACCGGGATAGGTCCGGCAGGCCTCCATCAGGTCGCGGATCGGGTATTTCTTGTTCAGCGGCACGAGTTCGTTGCGCAGATCGTCGCGCACCGCATGCAGCGAGATCGCCAGCATCGTGTTCATCTGCGAGCCGAGCGGACCGATCTGCGGCACGACGCCCGAGGTCGACACCGTGATGCGCCGGCGCCCCAGCGAAAGCCCCTCATTGTCGGAGATGACATCGATCGCCTCGCGCACGCCGTCGAAATTGTAGAGCGGCTCGCCCATGCCCATGAAGACGATGTTGGAAACGAAGCGCCCGCCATCATTCGGCACGAAGGCGCCATCCGGCGCGATGCGGTTGGGAAAATCGCCGAGCCGGTCGCGCGCCACCATCAACTGCGCGACGATCTCTTCCGTCGTCAGGTTGCGCACGAGGCGCTGCGTGCCGGTGTGGCAGAAGGTGCAGGTCAGCGTGCAGCCGACCTGGCTGGAGACGCAGAGCGTCCCGCGATCGACCTCGGGGATATAGACGCATTCGATCTCGGCGCCGCGGTCGCGCGGCCCGGTCGGGGCCATGCGGATCAGCCATTTGCGGGTGCCGTCGGTCGAGACCTGCTCGGCCGTGACTTGCGGAAGGTCGAGCGTGAAGCGCTCGGCCAGTGCGGCGCGCAAGCCCTTGCCGATCGTCGTCATCGCGGAAAAGTCGCGCACGCCGTAATGATAGATCCAGTTCCAGAGCTGGCCGACACGCATGCGCCGCTCCTTCTCCGGCACGCCGATCTCGGCCAGCGCCTCGGCGAGGCCGGCGCGCGTGCGCCCGACCAGCGACAGACGCTGCAAAACAGGTTCGGCCGCTGGCGCGGCGGGTTCAAGGACGGAGAGGGTCATCGGAACTCTGGCTCGGGTCGGGCATCAAGGGCCCGAATGGCTGCGGCTCATAGCACGAGAACGTCCAGCCGCGAAATCATGGCGGCGAATTGCACAACGCAGGACCGCAGATGGAATTCGTGAGCGTCAGCCGGCTAGCGTGACGGACGAGAACCGGAGCGGAGCGGACTACAGTCCGTGAGCACCGGAAGCGCAGGCCGTCGCGTCAGACGGCCATGCTCGCGCGTTCCAGCGCGCGTCCTATTTGCAGGCGTCTTCGGCGCGTTTGACTGCCTGGTTCATCCCCGACAGCGAGTATTTGTCGGCGGTCGGATTACCGCGCTTGGACGTGCCCTTGATCTCGAGCGCGGAGCCCTTGCGCAGTGCATCGAGCATGCGTGGCTCCTCGGCGGGATTCTTGAGCCACATGTTCTGCCCCTTCGCGACCAGCGCGAAGCGCTCGCTCCCGATCGTCGCCTGATGCTCGACGTCTTCCTTGAGGTCGAAGTTCAGCACGAAACTGATCTCGTTGCGCACGCCCTCGGTCGGGCGCGTCGCGACGAAGAGCAGACCCTCGACATCCTTGAGATTGGCCGGAAGCCGGCTCTCAGCCTTCGACAGCGCGTAGCAGACCTTGGCGCGGCCCTGCTGCGAGGAGAAGGCCTGCCATTTGCCGGCGGTCTCCAGCAGCATCGCCTGGCCCTGGCCGGAGGCTGCGGGGGTTGCCGCGGCTGCGGCAGGGCGAGCCCGCTGCTGCGCCAGGGCAGTCACCGGGGCGAGGGCAAGGCCCACGCAGCCGGCCAGCAGGGCGAGCACGAATGTCGGACGGAGCGAGGCGGTGACGCCGGCAGGGAAGGACGAGATATTCATGGACCGCCATCAGTCATTAAAATTCTTAACACTGCCTTTACCACCCGGCTGAGCGGGCGGGATCGCCGAGGCAGGGCGCATAGAGTGTCACGATCCTGGCGAAAATGCGAATGCCGCGCTGGTGATCTGGCGGTTTCGTTCACCACGGACGCATGGCACAGTCTGCTCCACGAACCTGCGACTTTGGACCGGGCCGCGACGGGTGACGGGACGATGAAGGCACTGCTCTGCGAAAGCCACGGCCCGGCGGAGATGCTGGTCATCCGGGATCTGCCAGAGCCGCAGCCCGGCCCCGGCGAAATCGCGATCGCGGTCCGGGCTGCGGCTCTGAACTTCTTCGACACGCTCATCATCGAAAACCGCTACCAGACCAAGCCGGCCCTGCCCTTCTCGCCCTCGGCCGAATGCGCGGGAACGGTCGCCGCGATTGGCGAGGGCGTGGCCGGCTGGCAGATCGGCGACCGCGTCGCTGCCTGGCTCGGCTATGGCGCGGCACGCGAGCTTGTCGTCGTGCCAGCCGAAAGCGCCGTCAGGGTGCCGGTCGGGCTCGAGCTCGCGCAGGCGGCCGGGCTCTTCGTCACCTATGGCACCGCGATGCACGGGCTGATCCAGCGCGCCGGGCTGAAAGGGGGCGAGACGCTCGCGATCCTCGGCGCCGCAGGCGGTGCCGGGCTCGCCGCAGTCGAGATCGGGGCGCTGCTGGGGGCCCATGTCATCGCCTGCGCCTCCTCGGCCGACAAGCTCGCGCTCGCTCGCGAACATGGCGCGCAGGAGGAACTCGATTATACGGCCCATGACATCCGGGCCGGACTGCGCCGCCTGACGGAAGGACGCGGCGTCGACGTCCTCTATGACACCGTCGGCGGCGATCTCGCCGAGCCCGCCGTCCGATCCATGGCCTGGGAGGGGCGTTATCTCGTCGTCGGCTTCGCCGGTGGCGCCATTCCGAAAATCCCGCTCAACCTGCTGCTGTTGAAGGGCTGCGACCTGCGCGGCGTGTTCTGGGGGGACTTCGTCCGGCGCGAGCCTGCGGCGCAGCGCCGCAACATGGAGCGGCTGCTGGACTGGGCTGCGGGCGGCCATATCCGTGCCCATGTCCACGCGGAAATCCCACTGGAGCGCTGGACCGAAGCCTATGCGCTGATCGCCGACCGCAAAGCCAAGGGCAAGGTCGTGCTGACGCTCTGAGGCATCCCGATCAAAGCTCCGCCAGCGACTGCTTCGCCTTCTCGCGGTGCTCGACCGTGATCGATCCGGCCACCGCCGCCAGCGCGGCCGCAATCACCGCCGCATCGTCGGTGAAACCGAGGATCGGCATGATGTCGGGTATGGCGTCGATCGGCAGCACGAAATAGCCCAGAGCCGCCAGCAGCGTCAGCCGGACGCGTCGCGGCGTCGCCGGATCGCGGGCGCAGATCCAGGCCGCCAGCAGATCCTCCGCGAACGGAATCCGCTTCGCCACGCGCTTCAGCCGGGCAAGGAACTCCGAGCCGAAGCGCGCCTCGTCCCGCAGGCTCTTGCGGATCGCCGCCATCTCCTCGGTGGTGAAGCGGGAGGTGAAACCGTCGCTCATGCTGCCCCTCCTCAGGGCGGGTGGTCCTGGCTGCATGATCCGGGCTCGGGAGCCGGCCAGCAATGTCGAAAGATGTGGCCCCGCAAGAAACACCGCACAAGAGGCCCACCAATGCCGGCGTGCAAAGAATCCGGCTTGGAGCCGCCGGGGCGGAGCCTTAAACGCTTCCCAGACCCCTCCAAGATCAGGACGCGCCGATGCAGCTCGATTCCTCCACCGCCGCCATCGTCACCGGCGGCGCCTCCGGTCTCGGCGAGGCGACCGCGCGCATGCTGGCCGGCCAGGGCGCCCGGGTCGCGCTGTTCGATCTCAATGCCGAGCGCGGCGAAAAGGTCGCTGCCGAGTTCGGCGGGCTCTTCGTCGCCTGCGACGTGACCAGCGAAACCTCGGTGGATCAGGCGCTGGCCACGGCCCGCGCCGCCCATGGCGTTGCCCGAGTCCTGGTCAATTGCGCCGGCATCGCGCCCGGCCGCCGCATCGTCTCGAAGAAGCGCGAGACCGGCGAGCTCGTCGCGCACGATACGGCGTTCTTCGAGAAGGCCGTCGCGATCAACCTGACCGGGACGTTCCGGATGATCGCGAAATCGGCCGCGGCGCTGGCCGGGCTCGACCCGGTCACCACGGATGGCGGCCGCGGCGTCTTCATCTGCACCGCCTCGATCGCGGCCGAGGACGGCCAGATCGGCCAGGCGGCCTATGCCGCCTCGAAGGCCGGCGTCGCCGGCATGACGCTGCCGATCGCGCGCGAGCTTGCGACGTTCGGCATCCGCGTCATGACGATCATGCCCGGCCTGTTCGAGACACCGATGTTCGACGGTCTGCCCGAGGAGGCGCGCGCCTCACTGGCGGTCTCGGTGCCGCACCCCTCGCGTCTCGGCAAGCCGTCGGAGTATGCGGCGCTGGTCCGGAGCATCGTCGAGAACGACATGTTAAACGGCAGTGCGATCCGGCTCGACGGCGCCCTGCGCATGGCGCCGAAATAGGGAGGCAGCGGTGGCGGAGGCGATCCCGTTCGAGAAGCGGCACAAGGACGGCAGCCTCTGGGCCAGGGGCCAGACCCTGGACGATGTTCCCACCGGCTATTGGGAATGGTTCCGCAAGGACGGCACGAAACTCCGCTCCGGCCATTTCGACAAGGGCGAGCAGGTCGGCGAATGGACGACCTATGACGCGAAGGGCGAGCCCTACAAGGTCACGAGGATGCGGACGAGGACGCGCTAGCCGCCCACGCCATCATCCTCCTGCACGATGCGATAGACGACATCGGCGCTGCGATCGCGGTAGAGATCCACGCGCTCGCCGTTCCAGTGATAGTCGAGATGACGCCCCTGCATCGGATTTCCCGCACCATCGGGATAGAACAGCCCGACACATTGGCCGCCCGGATGCCGCACGCTCGGATAGACCACGCCGTCGGAGCCAACCGCGCGCAAGGTGGCGCCCAAGGCTTGGCTCGCCGCATAATCGCTCGGGGCAAGGATCGCGGTAGCAATCACCTCCGGCCCGCGCAGGTCATGCAGCCGCGCTTCGACATCGATCAGGATTTCGCGGAACTGGGAGGTCCAGCCCGGCGGCTGCTTCGTCGCGGCCATGAAGCGGGCGTGGTGATGCACCGTCTCGAACAGCGCCACCCCGAAGCTGTCGCCGGCGTAGAGCACGCCGAAACGCCCGGCGGAGAAACGGCTCGGCCGGTCGGGGCTGACATGGGTGAAGGGCGCCATCAGCCAGCTCGCGCCCGGTCCGGCCACGCGACGCTCCGGAGGAACGAGATCGAGACGGCCGACCGCCGCCATCAGCCGCGGATTGGTCTTCTGTTCTGCGGCAAGCAGAAGCGGCCAGTCGGCCGGATCGGCGATATCCTCGAACAGGTCGATCGGCGGAAACACGCTGCGGATGATCCGGACCGCGCCCCGCCAGCCGATCGCGGCAACGGGAAGCCCCGCGGGATCGATCACCAGGCCCCTCGCTCGTCGTCGAGATAGCGCCTGACACGCATCAGATCGGTCAGTTCGCCGCCGAGCATGACCTCCAGCGCGGAACGGCCCGCGAAGACCGCATTCGCCGCCTGGATCCAGTCATAGCCGCGCTGCGGCTCGCGGAAGACGATGCGCAGCGCCTTGTGGATGCCCATGAGGTTGGAGAGCCGCGCCTTGCCGTCGCGCGAGATGCGGCCGATCTGGCCGGCCTTCCAGCGGCTGTAGCTTCGCGGCGGCAGATCCAGCAGCGTCGCGGCCTGCTCGTCGGTCAGGCGCCAGAGCCGGAACAGGTTGACGGCGGCACGAAACATCGCCGCCGCCTCGGCGTCTGTGATCGGCTCCGGAGCGAACTCGCGCACCGTCGTGTCGACCTGCAGCAAGGAATTCACACCGCGCTCCCCATTTGGCATAAAATGGGATGGATAACGCCAAATGGCAAGATCGCTCTATTCGGCGACCTTCGCTGGCCTGATCTCGTGCTTCAGGATCAGCGGCGTCTGCGCCAGCGCAAACAGCATGGTCAGCGGCATCACGCCCCAGACCTTGAAGGCGACCCAGAAATCCTGCGTCTGCGTGCGCCAGACGATCTCGTTCAGCGCCGCCAGCACGAAGAAAAACAGCCCCCAGCGCAGGGTCAGCCTGCGCCAGCCCTCCTCGTCGAGCTGCAGCACCGTTTCCAGCACCAGCGCCAGCAACGAGCGGCCGAACCAGAGCCCGCCCAGCAGGATGCAGCCAAACAGCGTGTTCACGATGGTCGGCTTGACCTTGATGAAGAAGGCGTCGTCGAGCAGGATCGTGAGCCCTCCGAACACCGACACCACGACCGCATTCACGATCGCCATGCGCGGCAGATAGCCCATCAGGATGCGCGAGGCCGCGAGCGCCAGCAGCGAAGCAGCGATGAAGATGCCGGTGGCGACGAAGATGCGCCGGTCCGGCGCCACGCCGAACAGCCGGTCGCCATAGGAATTGGCGAAGAAGAAGATCGCCAGCGGCCCGAATTCGAGCGCGAGCTTGAGCAGCGGGTTGACGCTGCGCTTCTGGAGGACCTTCTCCGCCACGGCCTCGGCCGTCTCGGCTCCGCTATCGCTCGTCACGCTGCTTCTCCCAGTCCAGCCACGGCCCGCGCAAAATCCTGCGCCGAGAAGGGCTCGAGATCCTCGACGCCCTCGCCGACTCCGATGAAATGCACCGGCAGCCCGAATTTCGCCGCCAGTGCCACCAGGATGCCGCCGCGCGCCGTGCCGTCGAGCTTGGTCATCACCAGCCCGGTGACTCCGGCCGTGTCGCGGAAGGCCTCGACCTGGCTGACGGCATTCTGGCCGACCGTCGCGTCCAGCACCAGCAGCGCCGCATGGGGCGCCTCCGGATCGAGCTTGCGGATCACGCGGACCACCTTGGCGAGTTCGTCCATCAGCCCCGTCTTGTTCTGCAGCCGCCCGGCCGTATCGACCAGCAGCACATCCGTTCCCGCGGCCTTCGCCCTCTGCAGCGCCTCGAAGGCGAGCCCCGAAGCATCCGCACCCTGATTCCCCGAAACGACCTCGGCCCCGGTACGCTCGCCCCAGACCTTGAGCTGCTCGATCGCCGCGGCCCGGAAGGTATCGCCGGCAGCGAGCATCACGGATTTGCCCTCGGCCCGGAACTTGGCCGCGAGCTTGCCGATCGTCGTCGTCTTGCCCGAGCCGTTGACCCCGACCATCAGGATCACGAAGGGCTTTTTCGTGGCGTCGACTGAAAGCGGCAGCGCCACCGGCGTCAGGATCGCCTCGACCTCGCGGGCTAGGATCGCCTTCACCTCGGAGGGCTCTATTTGCTTGTCGTAGCGCCCCTCGCCGACCGCCTTGGCGATGCGGGCTGCGGTGGCGATGCCGAGATCGGCCTGGATCAGGATGTCCTCGAGATCCTCCAGCGTGCCGGCATCGAGCTTGCGCTTGGTGAAGAGGTCGGTGATGCCCGTCGTCAGGGCGGACGACGTCCGCGACAGGCCTTCCGTCAGCCGGCGCCACCAGCTCCGCTTCGGCTCGGGCGCCGCAACCGTGGGCGGCGCCATCACCGGCGCGGCCTGGACGGGAGCGGGCTCCGGCAGCGCGATCGGCAGCGGCGTCGCCTCACCGCTCAGCAGTTCCGGCGCGATCGGTGCATCTTCGAGCGGCGCCTCGGGCGGTGCCTCCGCAGGCGTGGCCGGCACGGGCGTCGCAGGCTCCGGCTCACTGCCGAACAATCTCGAAAAGAAGCCGCGCTTCCTCGGTTCGTTCTCGCTCATCACTCTTCCCGTGGCCTCGCCGCAGAGCGGCTCCCGCTTGCGCCGCACGGTGGCCTTCGCTAGCGCAATGCCATGACAGCGCCCGACCGACCAGAGATTTCGCAACCGCGTGACGGGCCGCCGCTGCCGTTCCCGCTGCTCTATCGCGACGCGATGATGCTGGTCATCGACAAACCGGCCGGCCTGCCCTCGCATCGCGGGCCGCAGGCGAAGCGCCGCGTCATTCCTGTCCTAACGGACCATCTCGACGCCCTGCGCTTCGGCCTGCCGCGCCGGCCGGAAGCGGCCCACCGGCTCGACAAGGACACCTCCGGCTGCCTGATCCTCGGCCGCCATCCCCGCGCCATGGCTGAACTCAACCAGATGTTTCGCGAAGGCAAGATCGACAAGACCTATTGGGCGATCGTGCAGGGCAGCCCGGCCACCGAGGAGGGCCTGATCGACCTGCCGCTGGGCAAGCGCGCGCCCGACCGGGGCTGGTGGATGAAGGTCGATCCCGACGGCCTGCCCTCGCAGACGCGCTACCGCGTGATGGGGCGCGGCACGAGCGAGGCCGGCCCGCTCGCCTGGCTCGAACTCGAACCGCTGACCGGCCGGACGCATCAGTTGCGGGTGCATTGCGCGGCCTCGGGCTGGCCGATGCTGGGCGACGAGATCTATGGCGACGCTCCGCGCGAGGGCGGCCCGGGCCTGCAGCTCCACGCCCGCGCCGTCACCGTCCCGCTCTATCGCAAGAAGCCGCCGATCCGTGTCGAAGCGCCGCCCCCGCCTCATATGGAAGCGGCCCTGCGCGCCTGCGGCTGGACTCCGGCCGCCGCGGCGCCGTGATGGCGGCTTTCAGCCCGCGATCGCATCCATGGCGCGGGCGAGCTTGACGTCGAGCTCGGTCAGCCCGCCGGCGTCATGTGTCGAGAGCGTGACCTCGACCATGCGATAGACATTCGACCATTCCGGATGGTGGTCCATCGTCTCGGCCAGGAGCGCGACCCGTGTCATCCAGCCGAAAGCCTCGCTGAAATCGCGGAAGACGAAGCGCTTGGCGATGGCCTCGCGACCCTCGACCAGCTTCCAGCCGGTCAGCGTCGTCAGCACCTCGTTGCGGGCATCGGGACCGAGTCGCTTGGGCATCGTCATCTCCGCTGGAATTCGCCCCGCAGCGGCCGGTTCGGGTAGGATGGCCCGAGCGGATAGGCCGCCTCCAGCACATAGGGGCCGCCGCCGACCGAATCGCGCGACGACATCAGCGCGAGCCGCCGCGCCGTGAAGGTGATCGGACGGACGATCGGATGCAGGCTGAGATAATGCGCCACATCGACGGGCGAGGCGTCGCGCAGTCGGGCGAGCGTGACATGCGGCACGAATTTGCGCCCCTCCGGCGGCAGTCCGAGCCGGCGCATCATCCGCTCCAGATCGGCCTGAAGCTCGCTCAGCCCCGGGCTCGGCTGCACACGCGCAAACACCGCGCGCGGCTTGTCGCCGCCGAAGCTGCCGAGCGCATCGAGCGTCACCTCGAAGGGGTAGTTGCGGATATCCGCCAGGAACGCGTCGAGATCGTTCGCCATGCGCCGGTCGACATCGCCGAGGAAGCGCAGCGTGATGTGAAAATCGGCCGGATCGATCCAGCGTGCCCCGGCCAGCCCGCCCCGGTGCAGCGTCAGCACCGAGGCGACCTCGGCGGGAATCTCCAGAGCTGTGAACAGCCTCGGCATGACGAATCAGTGCCAGTTTTTTGTGACTCTGGCGAGACGAAAAGCAGGGCAGGGGCCGCCTTCTTGGGCGGCACCGCGGCCGTGGCCGTCATGGTCGGGCTTGACCCGACCATCTCCCACGAGAGATTCCCGGGACATGCCCGAGAATGACGCCTGCTTCAGGGGCAGGGATTGCCGACCAACTGGTGGATCGCGTCGATCTTCGCTTCCAGCTCGGGCGGCAGCGTCACGCCGATCGAGGCGATGTCGGTCCGGAGCTGCTCCATTTTCGTCGCGCCGATGATGGTGGCGGTGACGAAGGAGCGTGAATTGACGAAGGCCAGGGCCATCTGCGCGGGGTCGAGACCGGCCTCGCGGGCAACAGCGATGTAGCGCTTGATCGCCGCCTCGGCACCGGCGGTCTGGTAGCGCTGGCCGCGGTTGAACAGCGTGGTCCGGGCCCCCGCCGGCTGCGCGCCGTCGAGATATTTGCCGGTCAGGAAGCCCTGTCCGAGCGGCGAATAGGCCAGCAGCCCGACATCCTCGCGGATGGCGACCTCGGCCAGCGCCGTCTCGAAGGTACGGTTGATCAGGCTGTAGGCGTTCTGGATCGACTGGACACGGGGCCCGCCGCGCGTCTCGGAATCGCGCACGAAGCTCATCGTGCCCCAGGCGCTTTCGTTGGAGAGGCCAAGATGGCGGATCTTGCCCGCCTTCACGATCTCGGCGAAGGCGTCGAGCTGCTCGGCGATCGGGGTCTCGTCTTCGGGCTTCTCGAAGGCGGCCCTTGAGAACCGCGTCGGATTCGAGCCCCACGGCATCGGCCGCTCGGGAAAATGGATCTGGTAGAGATCGATATAGTCGGTCTGCAGCCGCTTCAGGCTATTGTCGACCGCCTCGGTGATCTGCTTGCGGGTGACGCGCGTCGGGCTCTTGTCGTCGCGGAACCAGGTGTTGACGCCGCGCCCGCAAATCTTCGAGGCGAGGATGACCTTGTCGCGGTTGCCGCGCGCCTTGAACCAGCTTCCGACGATGCGCTCGGTCGAGCCCTGCGTCTCTGCCTTGGGCGGGATCGAGTAGAGTTCGGCCGTGTCGAAGAAGTTCACGCCCTGGTCGAGCGCGTAGTCCATCTGCTCATGGCCCTCGGCTTCCGTGTTCTGCTCGCCATAGGTCATGGTTCCAAGGCAGATCACCGAGACCTTCAGGTCGGTGCGCCCGAGGCGGCGGTATTCCATGGCGATGCAACTCCGGAAGCAGCGGGCGAAAGGCGCGCAGTCAGCAGATGGCGGGAAGCGGTCCCTCGGGCCGGGTGGCCGTCAGGGTTTGGCCGGCAGCGTCGCGAGGAAACGCTCGACCGTGGGAAGGATGGTGCGGACGATGACGCGCACGCCCTCGGCCGTGGGATGGAGCAGATCGGGCTGGTTGAGCGCGCGGTCGCCCGCGATGCCCTCCAGGAAGAACGGGTAAAGCACCAGCCCGTGGCTTTTCGCAAGCTCGGGGTAAATTGCATCGAAGCGCGCTGCATAATCCGCGCCGAGATTGCGCGGCGCATACATGCCAGCGAGCAGCACGGGAATGCCGCGTGCCTTGAGCCGCGTGATGATCGCCTCCAGCCCCTTGCGCGTCGTCGCCGGATCAAGCCCGCGCAGAGCGTCATTGGCGCCGAGCTCGACGATGACGCCGTCGGTCCCCTCCGCCACCGACCAGTCGAGCCGCTCGAGCCCGCCCTGGACCGTATCGCCGGAAACACCGGCATTCACGATTTCGACAGCGATGCCCTTCTGGCGCAGCGCTTGCTCGAGAACCGGCGGAAAAGCGGCGCTGCCCGGCAGGTTGTAGCCGGCTGTCAAACTGTCGCCGAGCGCGACGAGTTTCAGGGTGCGCGCCGGCACGGGCGTCGATGTCTGGGCCATGGTCGCAACCGGGAGCAGCGCGCAGCAGAACAGAAAAGCGGCGCCGAGAGATTGGACAAGCGCGCCAGCACGCCCATATCGGCGCTCTAGGCGGCGCAAAGGCGGCTTGCCCCGCTCGGGCCGCGATCGCGTGCGAGCAGGGACGCTGATGGATATCGAAGTCAGGATCATTGGATGATGAGCGAACTGCGCGTCCCACCGACGGAGAAGCCGGCGATCGAATTGCGGGATGTCGAGCTTAGTTTGGGGCGTGCGGCCGCCCGCGTCCATATCCTCAAGGGCGTTTCTTTGTCCCTGGCTGCCGGCGAGGCGACGGGACTGGTTGGTCCCTCCGGCTCGGGCAAGTCGACCCTGCTGATGACGATGGCCGGGCTGGAGCGCCCCGATGCCGGCATCGTCAAGGTCGCAGGCCAGGATCTCGGCGCGCTCGACGAGGACGGCCTCGCCGTCTTCCGCGGCCGCCATATCGGCATCGTCTTCCAGTCCTTCCACCTCGTCCCGACCATGACGGCGCGCGAGAACGTGGCCCTGCCGCTGGAACTGGCCGGCGTCGGCGACGCCTTCGCCCGCGCCGAAGCCGAGCTTCGCAATGTCGGCCTCGGCGAGCGCATGGACCACTACCCGGCCCAACTCTCGGGCGGCGAGCAGCAGCGTGTCGCCATCGCCCGTGCCGTCGCGCCCGATCCCGCGATCCTCGTCGCCGACGAGCCCACCGGCAATCTCGACGAGAGCACAGGCCGCTCGATCGTCGACCTGATCTTCGCCCTTCGGCGCGAGCGCGGCGCCACTCTCATTTTGGTCACCCATGACCTGTCGCTGGCCGCGCTCTGCGACCGTACCGTGCGCCTGCGCGCCGGGCGCATCGAGGCCGAGGCCCCGGCCGGTAACGACGTGGCGGTGGCCTGAGCATGCACGGAACCGTCAAGCCCATTCCGGCGCCGCCATCCCGCGCCGCTGGCGCCGCCCTCGCCTTTCGTCTCGCCTGGCGCGATCTGCGCGGCGGCCTGCGCGGCTTCGGCGTCTTCATCGCCTGCCTCGCGCTCGGCGTCATGACGATCGCGGCCGTTGCCTCCGCCTCGCGCGGCCTGACCGAAGGCCTGTCGCGCGAAGGCCGGCGCATCCTCGGCGGCGACGCCGCCTTCAGCCTGATCCATCGCGAAGCGACACCCCCGGAGCTCGCCTTTCTTGCAGGCCGCGGCACGGTCTCCACCATCGCGACGATGCGCGGCATGGCGAATGCCGGCGAGAAGGGCGCGGCCCTGGTCGAGATCAAGGCGGTCGATGCGGGCTATCCCGGCATCGGCGAACTGCTGACCGAGCCCAGCGCACCGATCGCCGGGTTACTCGCCGCCCGCGACGGTGTCTTTGGAGCCGTCGCCGATCCCGTCCTGCTCGGCCGCCTCGACCTGAAACCCGGCGACGTCGTCATGCTCGGCCAGGCCCGCATCCAGCTTCGCGCCAATCTCGTCTCCGAACCCGACAAGATCGCCGCCGGCGTCGGCTTCGGTCCGCGCCTGCTGATCTCGCAGGACGCGCTGCGCGCCACCGGCCTGCTCCAACCCGGCAGCCTGGTGCGCTGGACCTATCGCGTCTCGCTGCCGCCCGAGGCCGCGAGCGATGCTGCGCTCGATACGTTGATTGCCGCCGCCGGAACCGAGCAGCGCGATGCCGGCTGGGAGATCCGCTCCCGCGCCAACGCCAATCCCGGCTTTCAGCGCAATCTCGAACGCTTCACCCAGTTCCTGACGCTGGTCGGCCTGACCGCCCTGCTTGTCGGCGGCGTCGGCGTCGCCAATGCCGTGCGTCGCTTCGTCGAGGCCAAGAAGCTCGACTTCGCCACGATGAAGGCAGTCGGGGCCACCGGCGGCCGCGTCGTGGCGATCCATCTCACCGAGGTCATGCTGGTTGCGGGCCTCGGCACTGCCATCGGCCTCGGGCTCGGCGCGGCCGCTCCCTTTGCGCTCGGCGCCGCACTGAAGACCGTCCTGCCCGTGCCGTTCGAGCCGACGCTCGCACTGGGCGAACTCGGCGTCGCGGCGCTCTACGGCCTGCTGACGGCGCTGGTCTTCGCCATCCTGCCGCTCGGCCGCGCCCATGACGTGCCGGTCTCGGCGCTGTTTCGCGACCAGATCGAGCCCGATGCGCGCCGTCCGCGCGCGATCTATATCGCCATCTGCCTTCTGGCGCTTGCCGGCCTCGTCGGAGTCGCGCTCGCCTTCGCCTATGACCGTCGCATCGCGCTGATCTATATCGGCGTGATGACCGGCATCTTCCTGCTGCTGCGCGGTGTCTCGTCGGGATTGATGGCGCTGGCTCGCAAGATGCCGCGGCCGAAAAACCCCTCGCTGCGCATGGCACTGGCCAACAGCTACCGCCCCGGCGCACTGACGCCCTCGCTTGTGCTCTCGCTGGGCTTGGGCGTCGCCCTGCTCTCGGCGCTCGCCTTCATCGACACCAGCCTGACCCGGCAGCTCACTCAGTCCCTGCCGCAGAAGGCGCCGAGCTTCTTCTTCCTCGACATTCCCAATGCCGACGCCGCCCGCTTCGACGCGGTCCTGCATCAGGAGCGCCCCGGCGCGACGCTCGCCCGCGTGCCGATGATGCGCGGTCGCATCGTCTCAGTGAACGACGTCCGTGCCGAGGACATCAAGGCCTCCGAGCAATCCGCCTGGGTGCTCGATGGCGACCGCGGCATCACCTATGCGGAAACAATTCCCGAGGGCTCCAAGCTCGCCGTCGGCGAATGGTGGCCGGCCGACTATCGCGGCGAGCCGCTGGTCTCCTTCGACGCCCAGAACGCCGCCGGCATCGGACTGAAGATCGGCGACAGGCTCACCGTCAACGTGCTTGGCCGCAACATCACCGCCCGCGTCGCCAATCTACGCGCGGTCGAATGGCGCTCGCTCGGCATCAACTTCGTGATGCTGTTCTCGCCCAATACCTTCGCGGGCGCGCCCCATACCAACCTTGCGACAATCACTCCGGCCGCCGATGGGACGGGCGGAAGCGATGCCGCCCTGCTGCGCCGGCTCGCCGTCGAGTTTCCCTCGGTGACGGCGGTTCGGGTCAAGGATGCGCTGGAGGCGATCAACACCATCGTCGGCCAGCTCGCCACCGCGATCCGCGGCGCCTCCGGCCTCGCCATCGCCGCGAGCCTGCTCGTCCTGGGCGGGGCCTTGGCCGCCGGACAGCGCGCGCGACTATACGACGCGATGATCCTGAAGACGCTCGGCGCGACACGCCGCTTTATACTTTCGTCGTACGCCCTCGAATACGCGGCGATCGGCCTCGTCTCGGCGCTGTTCGGCGTTGTCGCGGGGGCTCTCGCCGGCTGGGGCGTCGTGACCCAAGTGATGAAGATCGAATTCGTCAGTGACCCCACCGGGGCGTTACTGGCCGCGACTGCCGCTGTCGGCGTCACCGTCCTGTTCGGGCTGGCCGGCACGCTGAAAATACTATCGAAAGCGCCGGCTTCTCACCTGCGAAATTTATGATGACTATCTATGAACGACTCGCGATAGACATTACACAGGTGTAACTTTGCATGGCCGCGGTGTCGCGTTTCTATAAAGGCCGGCGCTTAACCATGCGAGCCCCTTGTAAGAACCGGCAAACCGCCTCATATTCCGGGCATCGCCACGGTTGTGCGCGACGACAGGACATCGCCTGACGCGATGGCCGGTCTTCGGAATCACTGTCAGGGGAAACTCGCTCGATGAGCAACTTCGACCGCAATGCTCCAGTCTGGGGTGCCGGCCGCGCACAGCAGACCAGCGCCGTCGAGATGGATCAGGGCCTGCGCTCGTTCATGCTCGGCGTCTACAACAACATGACGATCGGCCTGGCCATCACCGGCCTCGCCGCGATCGGCATCTCGATGCTGGCGATTGCCGGCGTCGCGGACAATGGCAAGATCACGGGCCTGACGCCGCTCGGCGTCGCGCTTTACACCAGCCCGCTGAAATGGGTCGTGATGCTGGCACCGCTCGCCTTCATCCTGCTCTTCTCGTTCAAGGCCGAGAATATGAGCTCGGCTTCGGCGCGCCTGATGTTCTTCGCCTTCGCGGCGGTGATGGGCGTCTCGATGTCCTCGATCTTCGTCGTCTTCACCGGCGCGTCGGTCACCCAGGTCTTCTTCATCACGGCCGCCGCCTTCGGCGCGCTGAGCCTCGCCGGCTACACCACGAAGAAGTCCCTCTCGGGCATGGGCTCGTTCCTGATCATGGGTCTGATCGGCCTCGTGATCGCCTCGGTGGTCAACCTGTTCCTGCAGTCCAGCGGACTGTCCTTCGCCATTTCGGCGATCGGCGTGCTGGTCTTCGCCGGCCTGACCGCCTGGGATACCCAGCGCTTGAAGGAAATGTACCTGTCCTCGGACATGGACGCCGAATCGGCCGCGAAGCTCTCGGTGAACGGCGCCTTGTCGCTCTACCTGAACTTCATCAACATGTTCCAGATGCTGCTGCAGCTCTTCGGCGACCGTCGCTGAGCGACCTCCGCCCTGCATCCACGACGAGCCCCGGCCGCAAGGCCGGGGCTTTTCTTTTGGCCGGCCGCCGGATCATGATCCCTGCATGACCCTGCCGCTCACGATCCGCCCGGCCGTTCCTGCCGATATCCCAGCCATCGCCCACATCTATGGCGATGCCGTTTTGAACGGTACCGCCTCCTGGGAGATCGCGCCGCCGGACGAGGCCGAACTGCTGCGGCGCTTCGAAGCGGTTCTCGCCGGCGGTTACCCCTATCTCGCGGCGGAACGCGACGGGCTGCTGCTCGGTTATGCCTATGCCGGCGCCTATCGTCCGCGCCCGGCCTACCGCGCCACCGTCGAGAACTCGATCTATATCGCGCCCGAAGCACAGGGGGCAGGCGTCGGACGCGCGCTCCTCGCGGCCCTGATCGATGACTGCACCGCCCGCGGCTTCCGCCAGATGATCGCCGTGATCGGCGACGGCAACGGCGCCTCGGTCGGCTCGCGCTGCCTGCATGAGCGGGCCGGCTTTCGCCTGATCGGCATCGCCGAAAAGGTCGGCTTCAAGCATGGCCGCTGGCTCGACCAGGTGCTGATGCAGAAGGAACTGAGCGAGGGCGACAAGGTGCCGCCGACGCCATAGCGGCGGGAGGCCCTACCCCACCACGCTCAGCTTCTTGTCGAGCACGCGCAGCACGCGCGACAGCTCCGCGCCCCGCTTCAGCACGAGGCCCGTCGCTGCCACCACCGAATAGGCGCCCTGCCGCTTGGCCAGGGCCGGATCCTTGACGATCCGGTACAGCGGCACCTCGGACGAGCGCCGATAGACCGAGAACTGGGCATGGTCCTTGAGGAAATCGATGGCGTAGTCGCGCCACTCCCCGGCGGCGACCATCCGGCCGTAGAGATTGAGCAGTTCCGAAAGCTCACGGCGGTCGAAGGTAACTGCGGCCGGTTTCGATGCCCCTGGGAAAGGGATCACCCCGGCCATCGGCTGCGATTGCGGCGTGTCGCTTTCGCTCATTGCGCCTCCCGATCAGCGATCCTCGGGACCGCCCTGATATGTGGCAGCCGATGATGCGCTCGCGATGCTGCGCTGGCAAGCAATCCCGGCCAGGGCGCAGCGAGCGCTCGCCACGCCGGGAGCAAACAGCGCTCCGCCGATATCACGGCTTCGTCAGGCGCGCCGCATTTTCGCCCCGATCAGGCCAAGCCGCCGCCCTGTTGCTTGGCTCGAATGGCTGCGTTGCCTCGACGGCCCGGTTTCATCGGTCTCCGGTTTGTCAGCCCCCCAGCCCCCCGGCGATGTGGTGGGGCCGGGCCATTCGGTTCGAGGCCAACTCAGCGGCTGGCGCCTGCGCCGGCCGTTTTTCTTTTCGGCAGCGCCTCGTCTCGCGGCCTCAGCGAACCTGCCGGTGATAGTCGAGGTTGGGCCGCATATCGACCGCGGACGCCATCCGGTTCGACATGTTGAAGAAGGCAGCGACCGCCGCCACGTCCCAGAGATCGCGCTCGGCGAAGCCCACTGTCCGCAGGGCGCCCCGGTCGGCCTCGCCGACGAGATGCGGCGTCTCCGTCAGCTTCACCGCGAAATCGAGCATGGCGCGATGGCGCGGCGAGAGATCCGCCGCGCGGTAGTTCATCGCCATCAGCTCGCCCAGCACCGGGTCCTCCGAGAGCTGGCGCACCGCCGCGCCATGGGCCGTGAGGCAGTAATAGCAGCGGTTCACACTGGAGACGGCGACTGCGATCATCTCCCGCTCGAGCTTCGACAGGCCGGACGGCGCCAGCATCAGGTCGTTGTAGAAGCCGGCAAAGGCCGAGAGCTTGGCGTCGTCATGCGCGTAGCAGACCAGCACATTCGGCACGAAGCCGAGTTTCTCCAGGCATTTGTCGAAATAGGCCTGATTCTCGGCCGAAAGCGCGCCGGGCGGCAGGTCGAGCGCCATCGCAGGCGGCGCCGCATCCTGCCGTGCCGGCTTCTCGCCGGGCTTCGGTTTGTCATGTTTCGTCGCCATGTTACGTCCTGTCGTGTCGTCCGGGTCGTCGCCCTGCGCCGCGCCGAGATTGAAAGGCCGCACAGCCTATGTCATCGCTGCGGCAAAATAACAGGGGTGGATCATGGGGAAGCGCGTGAGCAATGCGACGGCAGCGGCCGTCGCCGCCATCGAGACCGCCGCCGCCAGCCTGCCGGGGCCGATGCCGCCGGAATTTCCGCGCCTGCTCTATGGCCGCGCCGTCGCCGAGGATCTCGAAGCGCTGCCGGCCGACATGCTGGCCCGCGCCGCCGCTGCGGCCTACGACCATCTCGCCGCGCCGCGCCGCCCCGAAACCATCAACCTGCGCTTCCGCGACGAGGCTTTCAGCGGTGAGGATCGCGAACACCAGCTCACGATCCTGGAAGTGGTCAACGACAACAAGCCGTTCCTGCTCGATTCGACCCTGTCCGAACTGGCCGAGCAGGGCTACGAGCCGCGCCTCGTCGCCCACCCGATCCTCGCGGTCGCGCGCGATGCCGAGGGCCGCTTCCTCTCGCTTGCGGGCGAGGCCGCCGGCCGCGCCCCGGAAGGCGCGCGCCGCGAAAGCCTGATCCAGATCCACCTCGAACGGATCGATTCCGCGGAGGCACGCGACAGGCTCTGCGCCGGGCTCGAACGCGTCTATGGCGACGTCGGCCTCGCCGTCGAGGACTGGGCGGCGATGCGCGGGCGCATCACCGAGGTCATCCAGGCCTATCGCTCCAACCCGCCGCCGCTGCCGGAAGATGAGGTCGGCGAGGCGCTGCAGTTCCTCGAATGGATCGCCGGCGACAATTTCACCCTGCTCGGCATCCGGGCCTACCGCTTCCCCAATGGCGATGCGGCAGCCGACCCGATCGAGGGCTCGGGCCTCGGCATCCTGCGCGATCCCGGCGTCAAGGTGCTGCGCAAGAATGGCGAGATGGTCGCCGTCACGCCGGAGATCCGCGCCTTCCTGGCCAAGCCGCAGGCGCTGATCATCACCAAGGCCAACGTCAAGAGCCGGGTGCACCGCCGCGTCCATCTCGACTATGTCGGCGTCAAGCTGTTCACGCCCGATGGCCGGCTCGACGGCGAACTGCGCATCGTCGGCCTGCTGACCTCGAACGCCTATACCGGCAGCGCGCTCGCCATTCCCTATCTGCGCCTCAAGGTCGCGCGCGTCGCGAAGAACATCGGCTTCGATCCGGCGAGCTATTCCGGCCGCGCCTTGCTCAACGTGCTCGACGCCTATCCGCGCGACGAGCTGTTCCAGATCGATGCCGGGTCGCTGGAGACCTTCGCGCTCGCCATCCTGCAGCTCACCGAGCGGCCGCGCATCCGGGCGCTGGCGCGCGTCGACGAGTTCGACCGCTTCGTCTCGATTCTCGTCTTCATCCCGAAGGACCGTTACGATACGCGGGTGCGCCGGCGCGTCGGCGAATTCCTCGCCGGCATCTATCAGGGCCGCATCTCGGCGGCCTATCCGGCCTATCCGGAGGGCCCGCTCGCCCGCACGCACTACATCATCGGCCGAGACGAGGGCAAAACCCCGAAAATCGACCGCGCCACGCTGGAAGCCGGCATCAGTGCGATCGTGCGCACCTGGAGCGACGGCCTGAAGGACGTGCTCGATCATGAGCGCGCAGGCCCCGCCGCCCGCGCTCTGGCCGAACGCTATGCCGAAGCCTTCGGCGCCGCCTATCGCGACCGCTTCTCGCCCGCCGAGGCGCTCGACGACATCGACATCCTGCAGAAGCTCACGCCGGAACGCGCCCGCGCGGTCAATCTCTATCGCCGCGAGGGTGACCCGGTCACGCGCGCCAATCTCAAGGTGTTCTCGCGCGGCGCGGCGATCTCGCTCTCGGCCCGCGTGCCGGTGCTGGAGAACATGGGTTTCCGCGTCGTCAACGAACGGACCTATAACATCACGCCGCAGCCGGCGGCCGGCGACGCCGCCGAAAGCACCCGCGTCTGGCTGCACGACATGACGCTGGAGCGCGCCGAGGACGGCGAGATCGACATCGCCCGCCTCGACCCGACGATCGAAGCCGCGCTGATGGCGCAGTTCCGCGGCCTCGCCGAGTCCGACCGCTTCGACCAGCTCGTCCTGGCGGCGGGCCTCGCCTGGCGCGAGGCGGCGCTGCTGCGCGCGCTCGGGCGCTATCTGCGTCAGGTCGGCGCGCCCTATGCGCAGGGCTACATCGCCGACGCGCTGACGCGCCATTCCGGCATCGCCTCGGGTCTGGTCGCCCTTTTCATCGCCAAATTCGACCCGCGCCTGTCTGAAACCGAGCGCGCCACGAAGACCGAGGCTGAACGCGCGGCGATCGAGACCGCGCTGGACGCCGTCACCAGCCTCGACGAGGACCGCATCCTGCGTCGCCTCGTCAACCTGATCGATGCAGGCCTGCGCACCAACTTCTTCCAGATCGGCCCGGGCGGTCACCCGCGGGGCACGATCTCGATCAAATACGACTGCGCCAGGGTCGATTCACTGCCGCTGCCGCGTCCGCTCTACGAGATCTTCGTCTATTCGCCGCGCGTCGAGGGTATTCACATGCGGTTCGGCAAGGTCGCGCGCGGGGGCCTGCGCTGGTCAGACCGGCCGCAGGATTTCCGCACCGAGGTGCTGGGCCTGGTCAAGGCGCAGCAGGTCAAGAACGCGGTCATCGTGCCGGTCGGCGCCAAGGGCGGCTTCGTGCCGAAGCAGCTCCCCCCGGCGTCGGACCGTCAGGCCTGGCTGACGGAGGGCACCGAGAGCTACCGGATCTTCGTGCGCACCCTGCTCGAACTCACCGACAATCTCGACGGCGAGACGGTGATTCCGCCCATCGATACCGTGCGTCACGATGGCGACGACCCCTATCTCGTCGTCGCCGCCGACAAGGGCACTGCAACCTTCTCCGACACCGCCAACGCGCTCTCGCTGGAGAAGCACCACTGGCTCGGCGACGCCTTCGCGTCGGGCGGCTCGCAGGGCTACGATCACAAGAAGATGGGCATCACGGCGCGCGGCGCCTGGGAGGCCGTGAAGCGGCATTTCCGCGAGGTCGACATCGACATCCAGACGGTGCCGTTCACCGTCGCAGGCGTCGGCGACATGTCGGGCGACGTCTTCGGCAATGGCATGCTGCTCTCGCCGGCCATCAGGCTGGTCGCGGCCTTCGATCACCGCGACATTTTCCTCGATCCCGATCCCGATTCAGCGAAGTCGCTGGCCGAGCGCCAGCGCCTGTTCGACCTGCCGCGCTCCTCTTGGGCGGACTACGACAAGGCGCTGATCTCGGCCGGGGGCGGCATCTTCTCGCGCCAGGCCAAGAGCATCCCGCTCTCGCCGGCGATCCAGTCCGTGCTCGACCTCGACAAGCCCGAAGTCAGCCCGCCCGAGCTGATGACTGCGATCCTGAAAGCCAAAGTCGATCTGCTCTGGTTCGGCGGCATCGGCACCTATATCCGCGCCTCGGACGAGAGCGACGCACAGGTCGGCGACCGCGCCAACGACGCGATCCGCATCAGCGGCGGCGACGTCCGGGCCCGCGTCATCGGCGAGGGCGCCAATCTCGGCGCGACCCAGCGCGGCCGTGTCGAGGCGGCGCGCAAGGGCATCCGGCTCAACACCGACGCGATCGACAACTCGGCAGGCGTCAACACCTCCGACGTCGAGGTCAACATCAAGATCGCCCTGGCCGATCCGGTAAAAGACGGCCGTCTCGCCGAGGATGCCCGCAACGCCCTGCTCGCGCAGATGACCGATGAGGTCGGCCTGCTCGTCTTGCGCAACAACTATCTCCAGACGCTGGCACTCTCGCTGACGGAGGCACAAGGCGTCGCGGCGACGCCCGGCCTCCGCTACCTCATGCAGACACTCGAAGCCGAGGGCCGGCTCGACCGCACGGTCGAATATCTGCCGAGCGACGCCGTACTGGCCGAGCGCGAGAAGCGCGGCGAAGGGCTGACGCGGCCGGAGCTCGCCGTGCTCCTGGCCTATGCCAAGCTCGCCTTGCACGACGCGCTGCTCGCATCCGACGTGCCCGACGATCTCTATCTGAACAGTGAGCTGATCCGTTATTTCCCGCAGGCGCTGCGCGAGCATTACGCTCCCGAGATCGCCCGTCACAAGCTGCGGCGCGAAATCGTCGCCACGCAACTGGCCAACGCGATCGTCAATCGCGGCGGCCCGGCCTTGGTGCCGGTGCTGTCGGCGCTGACCCATGCGCAGGCGCCGGCCATCGCTGCCGCCTATGCGATCGCGCGCGACTCCTTCGACCTGATTTCGCTCAACGGTGCGATCGATGCGCTCGACGCGAAACTGTCCGGCAAGGCTCAGCTCGGCCTTTATGCCGCTGCCCAGGAACTCGTCAGAGACCGGATGGGCTGGTTCCTGCGCCGGGGCGTGGCGAAGCCGGGCGCGATCGAGCCGACCGTGGCGCATTATGCGGGTGGCGTCGCGGCGCTGGCCGCCGATCTCGACACCCTGCTGCCGGAGGCCGCGGCCCAGACGCGGCAGGCCCGGATCGCCGTCCTGACCGCCGAAGGCGTGCCGGAGGCGCTGGCGGCCCGCATCGCCAGCCTGCCGTCATTGGCCCAGGCGACGGACATCGTCGATATCGCCGGGCAGGCCAGACGAAACATCGCCGACGTTGCGCGGATTCATTTCGGAGTCGATTCGGTTTTCGGTCTGACCGCCCTCGCCGCAGCGGCCGCGGCGGTGCCGGCGACGGACGATTACGAGCGGCTCGCCCGCGAGCGCGCGATCGAGACCTTGACCGACGCGCATGCCAGCCTGACGCGGGAGATCGCCTCGGCCGGAGAGGGCAAGGGTACGATCGAAGCCTGGCAGGACGACCGAAAGGACGATGCCGAACGGACCCGGACCACGATCCAGGCGATCGTTGCCTCCGGCCTCTCCTTGCCCAAGCTGATGGTGGCGGCCGGCATGCTGGCCGACCTGCCGCGTAAGAACGCCTGATCCGGCGCCTGAAACGAGAGCCACGCGATGACCGACACCGTGAACGAGCCCGCCCCCCGCATCGACCCCAAGCTGCTCGAAATCCTGGTCTGCCCGCTGACCAAGACGACGCTGGAATACGACGCCGCCCGACAGGAATTGATCAGCCGAGCCGCAAAGCTCGCCTATCCGATCCGCGACGGCATCCCGATCATGCTGCCGGAAGAGGCTCGAGCACTGGAGGCGTGAATGCCGTCATTCTTGGGCGAAGCGAAGCGCAGACCCGACAATCTCGCGCAGGATAAAGCACGCATCATCAGCAAGAGATGGTCGGGTCAAGCCCGACCATGACGCAGCGCCCTAAAGCACCTCGCCCTTCATCAGCCGCGGCGGCGCGCCTGAAACGCCTGCCGCTTCGCGGATGAAGAAACGCTTCAGCCCCGGCAGCCGGTCGATAAGGCCGAGCCCGAGATCGCGCGCCAGCCTGATCGGGGTGACATCGTTCGAGAACAGGCGGTTGAGCCCGTCGGTGACCGCACCCATCGCCACCGTGTCGAAACGCCGCGCCCGCTCATAGCCCTCGAGCACATCGGCCGTCCCGGGATCGAGTCCGAGGCGGGCCGCATCGACGATGGTTTCGGCCAGCGCCGCGACGTCCTTCAGCCCGAGATTGAGGCCCTGACCGGCGATGGGATGAATCAGGTGCGCGGCATCGCCGAGCAGCGCCAGCCTCTCGCCGACGAAGCGCCGCGCCACCCCGAAGCCGAGCGGATGGGCGGAGACCGGGCTTTCCAGCGCGATCTCGCCGAGTTCGAGGCCGAAACGCCGCTCGATCTCGGCCAGCATGTCGTCATCGTCGAGCGAGAGCAGCGCCGGCAGATTCGCGGCGCGTTCGGTCCAGACGATCGAGGAACGGTGCCCGAACCGGCCGCCATCGCTCAGCGGCAGGATCGCGAACGGACCGGACGGCAGGAAATGCTCGACCGCGCGTCCGCCGTGTGGGCGCTCATGCCCGATCGTCGCGACGAGTCCCGATTGTCCGTAATCCCAGCCGACCCAGCCGATGCCGGCCTGTTCGCGCAGCTTCGAGCGGGCCCCGTCGGCTGCCACCAGCAAACGGGCAGGCAACTCCTCTCCGCCGGACAGGGTGACCGTGACACCCGCATCGCCACTCTCGAAGCGGCGAACCCCCTCGTCCCGCATGACGACGCCAGCCGTGCGGCAGGCACCCGTCAGTGCCGCGATCAGCGCCGCGCTCCCGATCATATGGGCGAAGGGCTGTCTGGGCTCGACCTCGCCGTCGAAGGTCAGGAAGACCGGGCGCACCACGTCGCCGCTGCGGCTGTCGGAGACGATCATCTCGGTCATCGGCTGGGCAGTGGCGGCGATGCCATCCCAGATGCCGAGCGCGCGCAGCATGGCCTGCGCTGCGGCGGCAACCGCATAGGCCCGGTTATCGGCACGCGCGGCCGCTGCAAGCGCCGGATCGGCCACGACGATCGAAAATCCGGAGCCCAGTGCCTGTTTCAGCGCGAGCGCGAGCGAAAGCCCGGCAATGCCGCCCCCTGCGATCACGATCGCGTCGCGCGGCTCGGTCAAGACGGCCATGCTGCTTTCCTCCTGCGGATGCCGTGTCGATCCGGTGCCGGCTTGACGGCCCGGGATGGGTCGGTGCTGATGCGGCAGAGCCGGCCCATCCTCTGTCCCCAAGCCGGCCGGACCGTCAACCCGCCTGCCAGCAGAGCCTTCCGACCATGTCCCAGATCAGCGACTCCCTGATGTCGATCCTCGACCTCGAGCCGCTCGAGCGCAATCTGTTCCGCGGTCGCAGCCCGAAGGTCGGCTGGCCGCGCGTCTTCGGCGGGCAGGTCATTGCGCAATCGCTCTATGCTGCGTGCAAGACGGTCGAAGGCCGCCAGCCGCATTCGCTGCACGCCTATTTCCTGCTGGCGGGCGATCCCGAGATTCCGATCGTCTACGAGGTCGACCGCTTGCGCGACGGCCGGTCCTTCACCACGCGACGGGTTCTCGCGATCCAGAAGGGCGAGGCGATTTTCGCCATGTCGGCCTCCTTCCAGGTCGAAGAGCCGGGCTACGACCACCAGATGCCGATGCCTGACGTGCCGATGCCGGAGGATCTGCCGGACCGGGATGCGATGAACCGCGGCATCCTGCCCAACATGCCCAAGGCAGTGCGCGCCTATTACCAGCGCGAACGGCCGATCGAGATCAGGCCGGTCGAGTTCGAGCGCTACGCCGGCGGCGCCGGGCCGATGGACCCGAAATTCCATGTCTGGCTGCGGGCATTGCAGCCTCTGCCGGACGATCCGGCGATCCATCAGGCTGTGCTCGCTTATGCCTCCGACCTGATGCTGCTCGATTCGAGCCTGATCGCCCATGGCACCACGGTCTTCGACGAAAAGATTCAGGGCGCCAGCCTCGACCACGCGCTCTGGTTCCACCGGCCTTTCCGCGCCGACGAATGGCTGCTTTACGCGCAGGACAGCCCCTCGACCTCCGGCGCCCGCGGATTCTCGCGCGGACTCGTCTTCGATCGGCAAGGACGCCTCGTGGCGTCGGTCGCTCAGGAGGGCCTGATCAGGCCCCGGCCGGACCGCGCCTGATTACGCAATAGGCATGTGACTGCGGTTTAATCAGTCGCTCAACTTCTGAGCAGACTGCCCGCGCCGGAATCACATCCCGGCGGGCATTTCCAATCTCTTCACGATCTCGGCACCCCGCGGGGACAGTTGGCACGCGCCTTGAATTGGGTGTGCCTGACGCGCTGCGGCTTCGCAGGCGCGCGAGGCGCAACGAGATCGCCGGGGCTGACTTCCGGGCGGCGTAAACGGGGAAACCCTGCAATGAAGATCGTGATGGCTATCATCAAGCCGTTCAAGCTGGAGGAGGTGCGCGACGGGCTCACCGCCATCGGCGTGCACGGCCTGACCGTGACCGAGGTGAAGGGCTATGGCCGGCAGAAGGGCCATACGGAAATCTACCGTGGCGCCGAATACGCCGTCAGCTTCCTGCCGAAAATCAAGATCGAGGTCGCCGTGGCCGACGAACTCGTCGGCAAGGTGATCGAGGCGATCACCGCCGCGGCCCGCACCGGCCAGATCGGCGACGGCAAGATTTTCGTTTCGTCCATCGAGAAGGCCGTGCGCATCCGCACCGGCGAGACCGACGGCGACGCCCTCTGAGCACGCGATCTTCCTTGAGGAGTTTTCAAACATGAATTTCAAGACCGTTAGCCGGGTCGGGATTGTCGCGCTGGCGCTTGCCGCCGCCGGCACCGCACTCGCGCAGACCCCCGCCGCACCCGTGCCCAACAAGGGCGACGTCGCCTTCATGATGAGCTCGACCGTGCTGGTCTTCCTCATGACCATCCCGGGCCTCGCCCTGTTCTACGGCGGCCTCGTCCGCAGCAAGAACATGCTCTCTGTCCTGACCCAGGTCTTCGCCATCGTCAGCGTCGTCGTGCTGCTCTGGGTGATCTATGGCTACTCGCTCGCCTTCACCAATGGTGGCGGCCTGAACGACTATGTCGGCGGCTTCTCGAAGGCCTTCCTGCGCGGCGTCGACGCGACCACCACCGTCGCCACCTTCTCGAACGGCGTCGTCATTCCCGAATACGTCTATCTGGCCTTCCAGATGACCTTCGCCGCGATCACGCCGGCCCTCATCGTCGGCGCCTTCGCCGAGCGCATGAAGTTCTCGGCGCTGCTGCTTTTCACGGTGCTGTGGGTCACCTTCATCTACTTCCCGATGGCCCATATGGTCTGGTACTGGGGCGGCCCGGATCTCGTCGGCAACGCCGCCAAGGCGCTGGCCGAGGCCGGCGCTGACGGCAAGGTCGCCGCCCAAGCGGCTCTGGACGCCGTCAATGCCGATGCCGGCATGCTCTTCAAGTGGGGCGCGCTCGACTTCGCCGGCGGCACCGTGGTCCACATCAACGCAGGCATCGCCGGCCTCGTCGGCTGCATCCTGCTCGGCAAGCGCATCGGCTACGGCAAGGAACTGATGGCCCCGCACTCGCTGACGATGACCCTCATCGGCGGCGCCCTGCTCTGGGTCGGCTGGTTCGGCTTCAACGCCGGCTCGAACCTGGAAGCGAACGGCACGGCCGCGATGGCCATGGTCAACACCTTCGTCGCCACGGCGGCGGCGGCTGTCGCCTGGCTGTTCGTCGAATGGGCGGTCAAGGGCAAGCCCTCGATGCTCGGCATGGTCTCGGGTGCGGTTGCCGGCCTCGTCGCCGTCACCCCGGCAGCCGGCTTCGGCGGCCCGATGGGCTGCATCGTCCTCGGTCTCGTCGCCGGCATCGTCTGCTTCGTGTTCTGCTCGACCGTGAAGAACGCGCTCGGCTACGACGACTCGCTTGATGTCTTCGGCATCCACTGCGTCGGCGGCATCCTCGGCGCGCTGGCGACCGGCATCCTCGTCAATGTCGACCTCGGCGGCGCAGGCATCCCGGACTACACCTCGAAGCCCGGCGAACTCGCCGTCGGCGCCTATGAGTTCGGCGCGGCCTTCATGTCCCAGGTCAAGGCGGTGCTGTTCACGCTGGTCTTCAGCGGCGTCGGCTCGCTGATCCTCTACAAGATCGTCGACGTTATCGTCGGCCTGCGCGTCGCTCCCGATGCCGAGCGCGAGGGCCTCGACATCGCCGAGCATGGCGAGCGCGCCTATCACGACTGATCCGACGCACTTTCGTCACACGTGAAACACTCCCCGGCGGGCAACCGCCGGGGATTTTCGTTTCGAACGCTCCGCCCCCCTCCCGGCACGGTCACACCGAACGCATCGCCGGGCCCTCCGCAGCACCAAGGTTAAGCGGGTCTTAACCTCGCCTTCCTAACGTGATCGCGATGGCCGATCCGACCGGCCTGCAGTCCTGGGATGACGGCTTAACCCCGCATGCGCACGATCCGACGTTCCTCCTCGCTGATGGACCGCCTGCCCGACCCGGTGCGGGAGTTTCTGTCGCGCCGCGCCAGCGAGATCACCGGGCTCGTGCTGCTGGGCCTGATGGCCGCCGTCGCCCTTTCGCTTGCGACCTGGTCGGTCGACGATCCGAGCCTCAACAACGCCACCAGCGGTGCCGTCCGGAACTGGCTCGGCCGGCCAGGCGCCATGATCGCCGACCTGCTGATGCAGTTGATCGGGCTCGGCGTCATCGCGCTGCTTTTCCCGCCCGTCATCTGGGCGCTCAGGCTGGTGCGATTCCACATCTTCGACCGCGGCGCCCTCAAGCTCGGCCTCTGGGTCGTTGGCATCGCCGCGACCGCGGCCGTCGGCAGTGCGCTTCCCGCCACGCCGCGCTGGCCCCTGCCGACCGGCATGGGCGGCGTCATCGGCGATGGGCTGCTGTTCGGCACCCGCAACCTCGCCGGCATCGCCGGCAATGCGCTCGGTGGCCTCGTCGGCTTCCTCTATGCCGGCATCGCCATCCTGGCCGTAACGGCAGCCGCCGGCTTCGGCTTCGTCAGCGACGAGGATCCGGTCGCCGACACCGATGATTCGGACGAATCCTGGTCCGAGAGCGAAGATCGCCGCGATGACGAGCCCGGCATCGCCGTGATTCTGATCGGCTGGCTCGCCCATGGCGCAATGGCGCTGCGTGGCATGATCCTGCGCCGCCTGCCGCAACCGCCTGCAGCCGCCGCCCAGGGCGCCCATCATGGCGGACTTGGCGGCGAGGCGATGCCCGCGGCCGGCCGTGTCCGTCGCGAACCGCAATTCCAGGAGGGGCCCGCAAAGGAAGGGCAAAGGCGCGAGCCGGGCGTACGCCCGACGATCCCCGCCTTCGATCCCGAACCGCTGCCGGTGCCGCGCGGCGCGAGGGCGCCCGAGCCCGATTTCGACCCCCCTTTCGAGCTGGATGACGAAGAGCCTCAGGATCTGCGCGACCTGAACGCGCCGCGCGTGACCGCCCCACCGCCGGCGCCGAAGCCCGGCAAGCGCATCCAGCGCGAGGCCCAGCCTTCCCTGCTTGATCGCGAGGAGTTCGAGCTGCCGCCGCTGACCTATCTGGCCGAGCCGAAGAAGCTGCCGGCCAATGCGATCTCGACCGACGCGCTGGAGCAGAACGCCACGCTGCTCGAAGGCGTGCTCGAGGATTTCGGCGTCCGCGGCGAGATCACGCAGGTGCGGCCCGGCCCGGTCGTGACGCTCTACGAACTGGAGCCGGCGCCAGGCACCAAATCTTCGCGGGTGATCTCGCTGGCAGACGACATCGCTCGGTCGATGAGCGCGATCTCGGCGCGTGTGGCAGTGATTCCGGGCAAGAACGCCATCGGCATCGAACTGCCCAACGCCAAGCGCGAGACCGTCTTCCTGCGCGAATTGCTGGCGAGCCAGGATTTCGAAAGCTCCAAGCACAAGCTTGCGCTCGGCCTCGGCAAGACCATCGGCGGCGAGCCGGTGATCGTCGATCTCGCCCGCATGCCGCATTTGCTGGTCGCCGGCACCACCGGCTCGGGCAAATCGGTCGCGATCAACACCATGATCCTGTCGCTGCTCTACCGGCTCAAGCCCGAGCAGTGCCGGCTGATCATGGTCGACCCAAAAATGCTCGAACTCTCCGTCTATGACGGCATTCCTCATCTGCTCACCCCCGTCGTCACCGATCCGAAGAAGGCGGTCGTCGCCCTAAAATGGGCGGTGCGCGAGATGGAGGAGCGCTACAAGAAGATGTCGAAGCTCTCGGTGCGCAACATCGACGGCTTCAACGCCCGCGTCGTCGAGGCCAAGGCCGCGGGCGAGGTCATCACCCGCACCGTGCAGACCGGCTTCGACAGGCATTCCGGCGAGGCGATCTACGAGGAAGAGGTCATGGACCTCGAGCCTCTGCCCTATATCGTCGTCATCGTCGACGAGATGGCCGACCTGATGATGGTCGCCGGCAAGGAGATCGAGGGCACGATCCAGCGCCTCGCCCAGATGGCGCGCGCCGCCGGCATCCATGTCGTGCTCGCAACCCAGCGCCCCTCGGTCGACGTCATCACCGGCACGATCAAGGCGAATTTTCCGACGCGCATCTCCTTCCAGGTCACGTCCAAGATCGACTCGCGCACCATCCTCGGCGAGATGGGTGCCGAGCAGCTGCTCGGCCAGGGCGACATGCTCTACATGGCCGGCGGCGGCCGCATCACCCGTGTGCACGGCCCCTTCGTCTCGGATTCCGAGGTCGAGAAGGTCGTGGCCCACCTCAAGACGCAAGGCCGCCCGCAATATCTCGACGCGGTCACCTCCGAGGACGACCCCGCTGCGGAGGAAGGCGAGGACGGCGCCATCTTCGACAAGAGCGCCATGGGCCAGGCCGAGAGCGAGGACCCTTACGATCAGGCGGTCGCGGTCGTACTGCGCGACAAGAAGGCTTCGACCTCCTACATCCAGCGCCGCCTCCAGATCGGCTACAACCGCGCCGCTTCGATCATGGAGCGAATGGAAAACGAGGGCATTGTCGGCCCGGCCAACCATGCCGGAAAGCGCGAGATCCTTGTCGAGACCGGGCGCGCCAGGGAAGACGAGGACTAGACGACGATCGACGGCGATGGCCGCACCGCCCCTTGTGGTTGCGGGGTTTGGTCCTCAAATAGCCATCAGCGTGTCGCAACCTCTGCCGCATCCGATGCGTTGAGTTGATATCGTGTCGAGTTGCCATGCTGGCAGCGGCTGAACGCACAAAACGTGTCCGGTCCGCTCGGGGATCGCAGCGACACTGGAATGGAGCAGGCCTGCTCATGAGATCGACCCCGGCTCTTCGGGCCTCCGTTGCCGTGCTGGCGCTGCTGGGTTGCGGCCCGCTCGCGGCGCAACCGCTGCAATTGCAGGCCCCCAAGCCGGCGGCGGCGAAACCCGTCGTGGCCCGCCCCCTGCCGCTCCCGCCGATCCGTCCTGCCGGTCTCGGACTGCCGCGGCTGGCCGAGGCCTCGGCTGCACCGGCCACCGCGCCGGTCGCACCGAGCGCGGTCGCCACGGCGCCGGAGGCCGCGCGCCCCGCGCCCACCCCTGCGGCCACGCCCGCCCGGGCAAAGGCTGCGGCGCCCGCCACGCGGGAGGAGGCGATCGAGCGGCTCAATGCCTATCTCAACAGCTTCACCTCACTGCAAGGCAATTTCATCCAGCACGCGGCGGATGGCCGGCGTCTCGAGGGCCGCATCTATATCCAGCGGCCCGGCAAGATGCGCTTCGAATACGAGCCGCCCGCGACGATCGAGGTCGTCGCCGACGGAACCTCGGTGGCCGTTCGCGACAAGCGTCTGGCGACGCAGGACATCTATTCGCTGGGGCAGACTCCGCTGAAGTTCCTCGTGCGCGAGCGCATGGATCTCTCCCGCGAGGGCACGATCACCGGCGCCAATATCGACGGCGACATCCTGTCGCTGCGGCTGGAGGATCGCTCGACGCTGGGCGGAACCTCGAAAATCACGCTGAAGTTCGACCTTGCCGCCAATGTGCTGCGGCAATGGGTCGTCATCGATCCGCAAGGGTACGAGACCTCGGTCTCGCTCTACAACCTCGATACCCAGCGCCGGCCCGATGCGAAGAACTTCGTGATCGACTACCAGCGCAAGCTCTGACGCAATCTCTCGAAAAACGCTTGAGGCGCCTTGCCTTTTCGGCGTCGGCGAACCAGTTTCCGGCATCGTTTTTGCCGGGAACCCGACGTGCAACTCACCGTCACAAGCTGGAACATCAATTCGGTCAGGCTCCGGATCGGCATGGTCACCGATTTCCTGGCGACCCATGCGCCTGACGTCCTCTGCCTGCAGGAAACCAAGACCCCCGACGAGCAGTTTCCGGTCAAGGCCTTCGAGAAGGCCGGCTATGTCCATCAGGCCTTCATCGGCCAGAAGGGCTACAACGGCGTCGCGATCGTCTCCAAGCTGCCCTTCAGCGAGAAGGACGCGATGGCGATGTGCGGGCGCAACGACGCGCGCCACATGACCGCCGTGCTGGACAAGGGCGCTGGTGCAGCGGCCGGCGTCGCGATCCATAATTTCTATATTCCCGCGGGCGGCGACATTCCGGACCCGGCGAAGAACGACAAATTCGCCCACAAGCTCGCCTTCCTCGACGAGATCGGCGCCTGGGGTATCGCCAGGCGGCCGACCGATCGGCCGGCGATCCTGCTTGGCGATCTCAACATCGCCCCTTACGAGCACGACGTCTGGAGCCACAAGCAGCTCCTGGATGTCGTCAGCCACACCCCCATCGAGACCACCACGCTGGAGAAGCTGCGTTCGGAGCTCGGCTGGACCGATGCCGCGCGCAAGCTGCGGCCCGAGCCCGAGAAACTCTATAGCTGGTGGAGCTATCGCGCAGCCGATTGGGAGGCCTCGAACCGAGGCCGCCGGCTCGACCATATCTGGCTCTCGGACGCCCTGACGCCGGCCCTGCGCGACGTCACCTTCCTGCGCGAGGCCAGGGGCTGGGAGCGCCCCTCCGACCATGTCCCGGTGACGGTGACGCTGGAACTCTGAAAGCCGGCCTGGCGCCGCCTGGCTTTCCGGTTCAGCTCGAACGGTCGATCGCCGCCAGCATATCCTGAACAGCCGTCAACTGGCCGACGAAGCCGCGCAGCCTGTCGCCGATGGCGGTCGCCACAGCCTCGGCCGAGGCCGGCGATTCGGCGAGGACCCGGCGCATCACGCTGCGCGACAGCCGCATCACCTGGGTCGGTTCGCGCGCGATCGCAGTGACCGGGCGGGCCACCGAGGTGAACAGCGCCATCTCGCCGATCAAGGCACCCGGCCCGACGATCTCGTCTGCCGGCTGCCCGTCCTCCTGGCTGTTGAGCGCGACCGCACCCGAGATGATCAGAACGGCGCCATCCGACGGCTCACCAATCCGGAACAGCACGTCACCCGCGCGCAGGATACGGCTTTCCGCAGCGAAGGCGACGAGCCTCAGTGCATCGCGCTCCATCAGGCTCAGCAAGGGCTGCCGGGCCAGCAGGCTGATGTCGTCGTCCAGCGCCATCGGGCTTAAGGATTGAGCCGGTAGCCGCCGGCATCGGTCACGAGCAGCCGGGCATTGCCCGGATCGGGCTCGATCTTCTGGCGCAGCCGGTAGATATGGGTCTCGAGCGTATGGGTGGTGACCTGGCTGTTATAGCCCCAGACCTCCTGCAGCAGCACCTCGCGCGCAATCGGCTTGCGGCCGGCGCGATAGAGAAAGCGCAGGATCGCCGTCTCCTTCTCGGTCAGCTTGGTCTTCGAGCCCTTCTCGCTGACGAGCAGCTTCGAGCCGGGATGGAAGGTATAGGGGCCGACCTGGAAGACCGCGTCCTCGCTGGCCTCGTACTGCCGCAGATGGGCGCGAATCCGCGCCAGCAGCACGGCGAACTTGAACGGCTTGACGACATAGTCGTTGGCTCCCGCTTCCAGCCCGAGCACCGTGTCGGCATCCGAGCCCTGTCCGGTCAGCATGATCACCGGGCTCTTGAAGCCGTTCTTGCGCATCAGCTTCACCGCCTCGCGCCCGTCCATGTCGGGTAGACCGACATCCATGATCGCGAGGTCGATCCGCTCGGCCTGCACCGCCTTGACCGCTGCGGTCGCGGTTCCCGCGGTCGAGAGCTTGAACTCGTCATAGAGTGCGAGCTGTTCCGCAAGCGCCTCTCGCAAGGTCTGGTCGTCATCGACCAGAAGGATATGATGGACGGCGGGCATGAAGCATCGTTCGTGCGAGAAATGACACGACACCATGAGCCCGCTGAATCGCGACCGCAAGTCACGCCCAATGGAATTCCCGTGAGAAACCGTGATCCCCGGGCGCTATGCCCGCCCCTTGGCGGCTCCCGCCGCCTGACCACGCTGCGTGTCTTCGCCTCCGTCCGCGACCGCCGCAAAGGCTTCCTGATCGCCGGTGGCGCGGCCTTTCCCTGCGCACTGGGGCGATCGGGGATCGGGACGCTCAAACGTGAGGGCGACGGTCGCACGCCGCGCGCCGCCTTGCCCCTTCGCAGCGTGCTGTTCCGGGCCGACCGGATCGGTCGGCCGTGCACCCTTCTGCCCCTGCGCGCCATCGCTTCGCGCGATGCCTGGTGCGACGATGCCGGCGACCGCCGCTACAACCGGCTGATCGACCGCCCGCCGGGCGAGGCCGAGGAGCGCCTGACCCGGGACGACCCTCTCTATGACGTCATCGTCGAGCTCGGCTGGAACGACGCGCCGGTGATTCGCGGCCGTGGCAGCGCGATCTTCTGGCATCTCGCCCGCCCGGGCTTCAGCCCGACGGCCGGCTGCGTCGCTGTCGAAGGCCACGTCTTCGCCAAGGTGCTGCCTCGGCTGGCGCGCCGCTGCGTGATGCGGATCGCATAAGCGGCGCGAGGAAGGGCGCTCAGCCCCGCGCCCCGAAGATCGCGCTGCCGACCCGCACATGCGTCGCGCCAAGCTGGATCGCCGCCTCATAGTCGGCGCTCATGCCCATCGACAGCCCGCGCAGCCCGTGCCGCGCCGCAATCTTCGCCAGCAGCGCGAAATGCGGCGAGGGCGGATCGGCCGCAGGCGGGATGCACATCAGCCCCTCGATCGCCAGCCCGTGATGCACCCGGCAGAGATCGAGGAAGGCGTCGATCTCACCCGGGCTGACCCCGCCCTTCTGCGGTTCGTCGCCGGTGTTGACCTGCACGAACAGCGCAGGTGACCGGCCGCTGCGGCCGATCTCGCGCGCCAGTTCCTTGGCCAGGCTCTCACGGTCGAGCGAATGGATCGCGTCGAACAGCTCGACCGCCTCCTTCGCCTTGTTGGACTGGAGCGGCCCGATCATATGCACCTGTGCATCGGGAAAGCGCTGCTTCAGTGCCGGCCATTTCGCCTTGGCCTCCTGGACATAGTTCTCGCCAAAAACCCTCTGCCCCGCCTCGAGCACGGGCAGGATCGCCTCCGCCGGCACCGTCTTGGAAACGGCGATCAGCGTGACCGAATCGGGCTCACGCTCGAAATCGCGCGCCGCGCGCGCAATCGCGGCCCGGGTCTCGGTCCATCGCGTAACCGTATCGCTCATCTGACATCCCTTCATGCCCGGGCCGGCGTTGACCACGCGCTTGCAATGGTGTCCTAGTCCGGGCACCTCTGATCATGCAAGAATAGCCCGTTACCATGGCCGTCGAACGCTACAATCCCAAGGAATCCGAGCCGAAATGGCGTGCCGTCTGGGAGGAGCGCAAGCTCTTCGAGACGAGGAACGACGACCCGCGGCCGAGCTACTACGTCCTCGAGATGTTCCCCTATCCGTCCGGGCGCATCCATATGGGCCATGTCCGCAATTATGCGATGGGCGACGTCGTGGCGCGCTACAAGCGAGCCAAGGGCTTCGCCGTGCTGCACCCGATGGGCTGGGACGCCTTCGGCCTGCCGGCGGAGAATGCCGCCAAGGCCAAGAACGTCCATCCACGCGAATGGACCTATGCGAATATCGCGTCGATGCGGGCCCAATTGCAGTCCATGGGCCTGTCGCTCGACTGGAGCCGCGAGCTCGCGACATGCGATCCCTCCTATTATCGCCACCAGCAGAAGATGTTCCTGGATTTCCTCAAGGCCGGGCTGGTCGACCGCAAGACCGCCAAGGTCAATTGGGACCCGGTCGACGAGACCGTGCTCGCCAATGAACAGGTCATCGACGGCAAGGGCTGGCGCTCCGGCGCGCCCGTCGAGATCCGCGAGCTGACGCAGTGGTTCTTCAAGATCACGGCCTATGGCCAGGAACTGCATGACGCGCTGGAGGGTCTGACCCGCTGGCCCGACAAGGTCCGTCTGATGCAGAAGAACTGGATCGGCCGCTCGGAAGGGCTGCTGATCCGTTTCGCTCTCGAATCGAATGCCTTCGGAACCGACGAGATCGAGGTCTACACGACCCGGCCCGACACGCTGTTCGGCGCGAAGTTCCTGGGCATCGCACCCGATCACCCGCTCGCCAAGGCGGTCGCCGCGAACAATCCCGCGCTGCAGGCCTTCATCGAGGAGTGCAAGCGCACCGGGACGGCCCAGGAGAACATCGACAAGGCCGAGAAGCTCGGCTTCGACACTGGCCTGCGCGTCGCGCATCCCTTTGATCCATCATGGACTTTGCCGGTTTACGTCGCCAATTTCATCCTGATGGAATACGGCACCGGCGCAATCTTCGGCTGCCCGGCGCATGACCAGCGCGACCTCGACTTCGTCAACAAATACGGCCTCGGCAACACGCCGGTCGTTGCTCCCGAAGGCGTCGATCCGGCGAGCTTCGTCATCACCGATACCGCTTATGTCGATGATGGCCGCATGATCAATTCGCGCTTCCTCGACGGCATGACCATTCCGGAAGCGAAAGAAGACGTCGCCCGCCGGCTCGAGAACGAGACGCGCGGCAACCGCCCGATCGGCGCCCGCAAGGTCAATTTCCGGCTGCGCGACTGGGGCATCTCGCGCCAGCGCTACTGGGGCTGCCCGATCCCGGTGATCCATTGCGCCGATTGTGGCACGCTGCCGGTGCCCGACGCCGACCTGCCGGTGAAGCTGCCCGACGATGTCTCCTTCGACAAGCCCGGCAACCCGCTCGACCATCACCCGAGCTGGAAGCATGTCGCCTGCCCGCAATGCGGCAAGGAGGCCCGGCGCGAGACCGACACGATGGACACCTTCGTCGATTCGTCCTGGTACTTCGCCCGCTTCACCGATCCGTGGCGGACGGAGAGCCCGACCGACCGGGCAGTGGTCGACCGCTTCCTACCGGTCGACCAGTATATCGGCGGCGTCGAGCACGCGATCCTGCACCTGCTTTATTCCCGCTTCTTCACCCGTGCCATGAAGGCGACCGGCCATGCCGGGCTCGACGAGCCCTTCGACGGCATGTTCACGCAGGGCATGGTCGTTCACGAGACCTATCGTGACACTGACGGCAACTGGGTCGAGCCCGGCGATGTCCGCATCGAGGGCACCGGCACCGAGCGCGCGGGCTTCCATGTCGACAGCGGCGCACCGATCGAGATCGGCGCGATCGAGAAGATGTCGAAGTCGAAGAAGAACGTCGTCGACCCCGACGACATCATCGCCTCATACGGCGCCGACACCGCGCGCTGGTTCATGCTCTCGGATTCGCCGCCGGATCGTGACGTGATCTGGACGGACGAGGGCGTGCAGGGCGCGGCGCGCTTCGTCCAGCGCCTCTGGCGGCTGCTCGGCGAGATCGCCGAGCGCACCGGCAACGATGCCCCGCGGCCTGCCGGCTTCGGCGAGGCGGCCGAGACCCTGCGCAAGGCCAGCCACCGCGCGCTGGATGCGGTCGGTAACGATATCGAGCGCCTCGGCTTCAACCGCTGCATCGCTCATGTCTATACTCTGACCAACGCCATCGGAAAGGCGCTCGACGCGGCCGCCGAGAATGCGGCCCTGGCTCCGGACAGCGCTTTTGCGCTGCATGAGGCGGGCGTGATCGTGACCCAGCTCGTGGCTCCGATGATGCCGCATCTGGCCGAGGAATGCTGGCAAGCGCTCGGCCAGCCGGGCCTCGTCGGCGAGGCCGCCTGGCCCGATGCCGATGCCGCGCTGCTCAAGGACGACAGCATCGTCCTGCCTGTGCAGGTCAACGGCAAGAAGCGCGCAGAGGTGACCGTGCCCGCCGATGCGGATACGATGGCGGTCGAGGCCCTCGTGCGGGCATCCGAGATCGTGACCAGAGCGCTTGACGGCCGCGAGATCCGGAAGATCATCGTCGTGCCCGGGAGAATCGTGAATGTCGTCGTCTGAAGCCGGAAGCCGCGATGCCTCGCTGTCGAGCCGCCGCGCGATGCTCGCGGCTGCGCTGGCCGTAGCTGCACTGGCGGGCGGATGCCTGCAGCCACTCTATGCCGAGAACACCCGGAGCGTCACCGGCGGAAGCATTAAGGAGACGCTGAAAGAGGTCGATGTCCCCGAGATCAAGGGGTTGATCGGCCATTATCTGCGCAATGAGCTCGTTTTCGAACTCGATGGCGGCGGCGAGCCGGATCGCACCAAACGCCTGAAATTCGACACCAAGATCGCCGAGTCGATCGAGGTCGTCACGGTCGATTACGCAAATGGCAGGGCCGATTCGGCAATTCTCGTTGCGACGGCGACCTGGACGGTGACCGAGATCGGCTCCGGCAAAGTCGTCTCCAAGGGAACCAATATCGTCCGGGCTCCCTATGAGCGTTCCTCGCAGCGCTTCGCCACCGTGCGAGCCGCACGCGACGCCCAGATCCGCGCCGCGAAGAATCTCGCCACCCTGATTCGCGGACAGATGGCCGCCGACCTCGTCGCTGGCTGAGCCGGCCGGAACGCCGCGATGGTTGCCATCAAGGCCCATGAGGCCGACCGCGCCCTGGCCAGGCTCGATCCCGCCTGTCGGCTCGTCCTGATCTACGGGCCCGATGCCGGCCTTGTCTCGGAGCGCGCGACCGCCCTCGCCCGCGCCCATGTCGACGACGCCGCCGACGCCTTCCAGCTCGTACGCATGAGCGGCGACGACATCGCCTCCGACCCGCTCAAGCTCGTCGACGAGGCCAATACGATCGGCCTGTTCGGTGGTCGGCGGGCCATTCGCGTCTCGCCCACCAGCAAGCCGCTGCTGGCCGCCGTCGAACCTCTCCTGACGACGCCGTCGAAGGACGCCATCGTCATCGTCGAGGCCGGCGATCTCCAGCGTAGTAACCCGCTGCGAACCGCCTGCGAGCGCGCTCGCACGGCATTGGCCGTGCCCTGCTATGGTGACGCCGCCCGCGATCTCGGCAGCATCATCGACGAGATGGTCCGCGCCGCGGGCAAGACCATTGATCGCGGCGCCCGGGATCATCTCGCCGGTCTGCTGGGTGGAGACCGGCAGACCTCGCGTCGCGAGATCGAGAAGCTCCTGCTTTATGTCGGAACCGAAACGGCCATCACCGAGGCTCATATCGACGCCGTCGTCGGCGACACGGCGCAGCGCGAACAGGCCATGCTGGTCGATGCCGTGTTCTCTGGCCGCCTGCCGGCTCTCGACCTCGCCCAGGCCAAGCTCGCCGGCGAGGGGCTGGACCCCGGTGCCATGCTGGGAGCCGTCCTGCGGCACACGCTGGCGCTGCTCAAGGCACGGCAGGGTATCGATGGCGGTCGCAGTGCCCGAGACATGGTGGCGGCGATGCGCCTGCCCTACCCCCGCATCGCGGCGACCGAATCAGCTCTGGGGAACTGGAGCACGGCAAAACTGGTGGAGGCTGTTGGCCTTCTCGGCACCGCCACGCTGGCCGCCCGCCGCGACGGTGAAACCGGCAGGGCCGGGGCGACGCGCGTGCTCTGGACGCTGGCTCGGATGGGCCGAGCCGCCAGCCGCGCCGGAGAGCGCTGAATCAGTCCTTGAGCCGCCGGCACAGCCCGTCCAGCTGCTCCAGCGTCTTGTAGCTGATCTTCATGTCACCGCCGCCATTGGCGCGATGCACGATCGAGACGGAAAGGCCGAGCGCCTCTTCCAAAGCCTTCTCGACTGCCCGCGTATCCGGGTCCTTGTCGAGCTTCGGCTTCGTGGTGATGCCCTTGCTCTCGCCGCGCGTCTCGTCCTGGACGATGCGCTCGATATCGCGGACGCTCAGCCCCTCGTCGACGATCTTGCGCGCCATCAGTTCCGGTTCCGAAACAGACAGCAGTGCACGCGCATGGCCAGCCGAGACGGCGCCATCGCTCACCATCTGGCGAACCGATTCCGGCAGCTTCGACAGGCGCAGCGTATTGGCGACATGACTGCGGCTCTTGCCGATGACGCGGGCGAGATCATTCTGCGTATAGTTGAACTCCGCGATCAGCCGCTCATAGCCCGCGGCTTCCTCGATCGCGTTGAGATCCGTCCGCTGGACGTTCTCGACGATCGCGATTTCGAGCGCCTCGCGGTCATCGGCCTCGACCAGGATGACCGGAACGTCGTGCAGACCCGCCCGTTGCGCCGCCCGCCAGCGTCGTTCGCCAGCGATGATCTCATAGGCATCGAGCATGCCGACAATCGGTCGCACGATGATCGGCTGGAGAATGCCGCGCTCGCGCACCGAGGCGGTCAGCTCCTCCAGATCGCCCTCGGCGAAGTTACGGCGCGGATTGCGCGCACTTGGCCGCAGGAACTCGACCGGCACGCGACGCTGGCCACGGGCCCGCTCAAGCGCACCGATTTCCTCGCCGACATCGCCGATCAGCGCTGCCAGACCCCGGCCCAGGCGTGAACGCCCCTGTTCTTCGGCCATCGCCATCCTCGTCAAATCGCTACGCCAAATCGAACTCAGGCGGCGGCGCGCAACGCGCGCTCGCGCCGGATCACCTCGGAGGCCAGCTTCAGATAGGCCTGCGAGCCGGAGCACCGCAAATCATACAGCAGCGCCGGCTTGCCATAGGACGGCGCCTCCGAGACACGGACATTCCGCGGAATCACCGTGTCATAGACCTTATCGCCGAGGAATTCCCGCACATCGGCCATGACCTGGCCCGACAGATTGTTGCGCGGGTCATACATCGTCAAGACAACGCCCTGGATGATCAGGCGGGGGTTGAGCCCGGCGCGCACCTGCTCGACCGTCTTGAGCAACTGGCTCAGACCTTCGAGCGCGAAGAACTCGCATTGCAGCGGAACCAGAACCGCGTCCGCGGCCGTCATCGCATTGATCGTAATTAGGCTGAGCGACGGCGGGCAATCGATCAGCACATAGGTCAGATCGGAGCAGCGCTGATCATAGACCAGCTCGTCGATCGCATTCTTCAGGCGATGGGCGCGATCCTTGGAGGCCGCGATCTCCAGCTCGACACCGAGCAGGTCGAGCGTGGAGGGCGCCAGGAACAACCCAGGAACGGCCGTCTCCTGCATCGCCTGCCCCAGCCCGACATCGCCGCACAGCACATCATAGGTCGAGGATTTACGGCTCTTTCGGTCGACGCCGAGCCCTGTCGAGGCGTTGCCTTGCGGATCAAGGTCGACGATCAGCACCTTCTCGCCGATCGCCGCTAGTGCCGTGCCGAGATTGATCGCGGTCGTCGTCTTGCCGACGCCACCCTTCTGATTCGCGAGTGCCAGCACGCGCGGCCGGCGCGGCATGGGGATAGGCGTAAGATCGGTCATTGATCGGCCCGTTTCTCGGCCGCGCGGACCATCAGGATCCGGGCGGCACCATCCGTGACGGAGGAAACCGTTGAGGCCTGAATCTTCCAATATCTGGAGGCTTCGGTCAATTCCGTATCTAGATGTTGTCCCTTGGGAAAGAGTCCGAGCGTCCCGGTTCTCAACAGGTCTTTGCACCACTCCAGAAGCTGGGGCAGCGGCGCGAGCGCGCGGGCCGTGACCACATCGACGCGACCCACGAAATCACCAATGACATCGTCGATCCGGGCGGCATGAACCGTCACCGGCGCGCCAGTCAGCCGCGCCGCATGACGCAGGAAGGCACATTTGCGGCTGTTGCTCTCAACCAGATCAATTCGGCCGCCCGGCTGTTCCGCCAGGCAGATGCCGATGACCAGGCCCGGGAATCCACCGCCTGAACCGAGATCGAGCCAACGCGACGCCTCGGGCGCCAGTCCGCAGAGTTGAAGCGAATCGGCGATATGACGGGTCCAGACATCCGTCAGGGTCGCGCTGGAGACCAGATTTTTCGCCGCCTGCCAGCGGGCCAGCTCCGACACCAGCAGCGCGAGACGCTCTTCTGTTTCACGTGAAACAGGCGTCAAGCGTAAAGCGCGCCCGCGATCCGAATTATCAACAGCCACGGTGTCAATCCGCCGATGCCGCGGCACGAACCCGGCCGCGCCGCGCGTGCGCCGCAAGCAGTGTCAGGGCGGCAGGCGTCATGCCCTCGATCCGGCCGGCCTGCGCCAAATCCGCTGGCCGCTCATGCGCGAGTTTGGTCTTGAGTTCGTTCGACAATCCAGAAATCCCGTCCAAATCCAGATCTGCCGGGACCTTTAGGGCTTGATCGCGCTGATAGGCCGCGATCTCGGCCGATTGCCGGTCGAGATAGACGGCATAGACCGCATCGGCGGTTACCCGCGCCGTAATCGCTGGCGCATAGCTCGCCAGATCGGGCCAGATCGCCGCCAGCCGCTCGAACCCGATGTCCGGATAGGACAGGATCTGATAGGCGTTGCGTCGCACGCCGTCCCGGTTGAGCTGAAGCCCGGCCACCTCGGCCTGCTGCGGTGTCAGCCAAAGCTCCCCGAGGCGCGTTCTGAGCCTTTCGATGGCGGCGCTCCGCTCCGCATAGGCCATAGAACGCGCCGTCCCGACGATTCCGAGCTGCGATCCCAGCGCCGTCAGCCGCTCATCGGCATTGTCCACCCGAAGAGACAGGCGAAATTCAGCCCGCGACGTGAACATTCGGTACGGCTCCGTAACGCCGCGCGTGACCAGATCGTCAACCAGGACGCCGATATAGGATGATGTCCGCTCCAGCACGACGGGTTCGGCTCCGCCGGCCCGGCGTGCGGCATTGAGCCCAGCGAAGAGACCCTGGGCGCCTGCTTCTTCATAGCCAGTCGTGCCGTTGATCTGCCCGGCCAGAAAGAGCCCGGCAATGGCCCGGGTTTCCAGCGTGTTGCGCAGCGCGCGCGGATCGACGAAATCATACTCGATCGCGTAGCCGGGGCGCAGCATCGTCGCGCGCTCCAGCCCCGGGATCGTCGTCAGGATGCCGTGTTGCACATCCTCGGGCAGGGAGGTCGAGATTCCGTTCGGGTAGACGGTCGGATCGTCGAGGCCCTCCGGCTCGAGGAAGATCTGATGGCCGTCGCGATCGCCGAAACGGCCGACCTTGTCCTCGATCGACGGGCAATAGCGCGGGCCACGGCCTTCAATCTGACCGGAGAACATCGGCGCGCGATGCAGATTGGCGCGGATCAGGTCATGCGTCGCCAGCGTTGTGCGTGTAATCCCGCAGGAAATCTGCGGCGTCGTGATGGCCGTCGTCAGGGCCGAGAATGGCTCTGGGGGATCGTCACCCGCCTGCATCTCCAACGCAGCCCAATCGATCGTACGGCCATCGAGGCGCGGGGGCGTGCCGGTCTTGAGTCGCCCGAGCGGAAAGCCATGGCGCTCCAGCGTCAGCGAGAGGCCCAGCGAGGGCACCTCATCGACCCGGCCGGCCGGGATCTTCGCCTCGCCGATATGGATCAACCCGCGCAGGAAGGTACCGGTGGTCAGCACGACTGTTCCGGTTGCGAATCGACGCCCATCCGCCATCAACACAGCCGCGACAAGGCCGTCCTGGATGTCGAGATCGAAGACCTCTCCGGCGATCAGATCGAGGCCGGCTTGCTCGGCGAGGAGGTCCTGCACCGCCTGGCGGTAGAGCTTGCGGTCGGCCTGGGCGCGGGGTCCCCGTACGGCGGGGCCCTTGCGGCGGTTCAGCATCCGGAACTGGATTCCGGCCCGGTCGGCAGCGCGCGCCATGATGCCATCGAGAGCATCGATCTCACGGACCAAATGGCCCTTGCCCAGGCCACCGATCGCCGGATTGCACGACATCACGCCGACCGTCTCGATGCGGTGCGTGACCAGGGCCGTACGCGCGCCATATCGCGCCGCGGCGGCAGCGGCCTCGACGCCGGCATGGCCGCCGCCGACGACGATCACGTCGTAACGCATCTCGACAGGTTCACGGGACATCGCTGATCGCTAGCGAAGGCGCCTCGATGGGTCAATGATTATCGGGCCCGGGCTCCTGCCGAGCAGCGCCTGGGAAGCGTCACTTGCCGATGCAGAACCCCGCGAAAAGCTGGTCCAGCACATCCTCGACATCGATGCGCCCCATCAGCCGTTCGAGCGCGAGAACCGCGAGGCGGATATCCTCGGCGAGCAGTTCCGCTTGACCATGACGCGCAGCCGCTGCGCGCTCCAGCGCCCCGACCGCGTCGGTCACCGCCGCGCGATGCCGCTCGCGCGTCAGCAAGGCCGGCTCGGGTTGGGCAAATGCCGTGAGACGCGTGACGATCGTCGCGAGCAGTAAATCGAGGCCGTCTCCGGCCATGACGGAGATCGGCAATTCCCCGGGCAGTGCCACGCCCGGAAGATCGGCCTTGGTCGCAATCGCAATCGAACCGGGATCATGATGGATTCGATCCGGCTCCGAATCGAACGCACGAAGACTGAGGACCAGATCTGCCCGCGCGACGAAAGCGCGAGCCCGGCGCACGCCCTCCGACTCGACCGGGTCAGCACTCTCCCGCAAGCCGGCCGTATCGACGAGCACGACCGGCACACCGGACAGATCCAGCCTAACCTCGATCGCATCCCGCGTCGTGCCAGCGACCGGCGAGACGATCGCGACATCCCGTCTCGCCAGCGCGTTCAGCAGGCTCGACTTGCCGGCATTGGGCGGTCCGGCCAGGACGACGACGAAGCCCTCGCGGACACGCTCTCCCATTCCGAAGCTACCGAGGGCCGAGCGCAGATCGGCGAGAACCTCGGCACTCACCGCCTGAGCCTGCTCCAGCAGGGGCCCCGAGACGTCGCCCTCGTCCGAGAAGTCGAGCTCGGCCGCCAACAACGCCATCGCCTCGGTGAGGCGCAGGCGCCAACGCCCGACGGATAGGCCCAGCGCCCCTTCCATCTGCCGCAACGCCTGGCGACGCTGCCATTCCGTCTCCGAATCGATCAGGTCGGCCAGTCCCTCGACGGCTGCGAGATCGAGCTTGCCGGCCTCGAAGGCACGGCGGGTGAATTCGCCGGCTTCCGCCAGCCTCACGCCGGGCAGGGCGCAGAGCACCGCGAGGAGACGCGCCAGCACGGCACGCGCGCCATGGACATGGAATTCGGCAATATCCTCGCCGGTGAAGCTGGCCGGCCCGGGAAAATGCAGCACCAGAGCATTGTCGATGACCTCGCCGGCATCATCGCGGAGCCGGCGCAGCACCGCCTGACGGGGCTTGGGCACGAGTCCCGCAATCGTTTCGAGTGCGAATCGGGCGCGCGGTCCGGAGACCCTGACGACCGCGACGCCGGCACGACCAGCCGCCGATGACAGCGCCACAATGGTCGGATAAGGGTCGGACTCGGTCATACCGGCGCTCGCGGTGGGAATGCCTGTGCACGGGGCCTTCGCCCGTCACGTCCAGGAATCACGGCTTCGCTGCGGTTCACCGTGGTACGACCCGGTATGACTCGCTCGCTTGCGCTCACAAACGCCCGGCAGAGGCGCCCGACCCGTCACGGGTCCGAATCGACGGCGATGGGCTCAGGCGAGGGAACCTGAACCGACGCGTCAGGTGTTCATCGAGTCGAAGAAGTCCGCGTTCTGCTTGGTCTGCCGCAGCTTGTCCATCAGGAACTCGATCGCGTCCTGCGGACCCATCGGGTTGAGAATGCGGCGCAGCACATAGGTCTTCGCCAGCACATCCTTCGGCGTGATGAGCTCTTCCTTGCGGGTGCCCGATTTGAGGATATCGATCGCCGGGAAGATGCGCTTGTCCGAGACCTTGCGGTCGAGAATGATCTCGGAGTTGCCGGTGCCCTTGAACTCCTCGAAGATCACCTCGTCCATGCGGCTGCCGGTATCGATCAGCGCCGTCGCGACGATCGTCAGCGAGCCACCTTCCTCGATGTTGCGCGCCGCGCCGAAGAAGCGCTTCGGGCGCTGCAGCGCATTGGCGTCGACGCCGCCGGTCAGGACCTTGCCGGAGGACGGCACCACGGTGTTGTAGGCGCGGCCGAGGCGGGTGATCGAGTCGAGCAGGATCACGACATCGCGGCCGTGCTCGACCAGGCGCTTGGCCTTCTCGATCACCATCTCCGCGACCTGGACGTGACGCGTCGCCGGCTCGTCGAAGGTCGAGGACACAACCTCGCCCTTTACCGAGCGCTGCATGTCGGTGACCTCCTCGGGCCGCTCGTCGATCAGCAGCACGATGAGATAGCATTCGGGATGGTTGGTGGTGATCGACTGCGCGATGTTCTGCAGCAATACGGTTTTGCCGGTGCGCGGCGGCGCCACGATGAGAGCGCGCTGGCCCTTGCCGATCGGCGCGACGATGTCGATGACCCGGGCCGAGAAATCCTTCTTGGTCGGCTCGACGACTTCCAGACGTAGGCGCTCATCGGGATAGAGCGGCGTCAGATTGTCGAAATTGATCTTGTGCTTGATCTTTTCGGGGTCTTCGAAATTGATCGTGCTGACCTTGAGCAGGGCGAAATAGCGCTCGCCATCCTTGGGTCCGCGAATCGGCCCCTCGACGGTGTCGCCCGTGCGCAGGCCGAATTTCCGAATCTGCGTCGGCGAGACATAGATGTCGTCGGGGCCCGGCAGATAGTTCGAATCGGGTGAGCGCAGGAAGCCGAAGCCATCGGGCAGGACCTCTACGACGCCTTCACCGAGAATCTCGGTATCCTTCGCCGCGAGCTGCTTCAGGATCGCGAACATCAGCTCCTGCTTGCGCATCGTGCTGGCGTTCTCGACCTCGAGCCCCTCGGAGAAGGCGAGCAGTTCGGTCGGCGACTTGACCTTGAGGTCTTGGAGTTTGATTTCCCGCATGGGGCACCCGGATCGTAAATGTCCCGGCACAGGGGCCGGAACCAGGACGGTAATGGAATGATCGACAGGCCCGGACGGACGGCGCGGAGGTTGCGCGCCACGAGCGGCTGCTAGGGCAGTCGGCTCACGAACCATCGACAACAGGGAGAACGCTGGAGAAGCGCAAGCCCCTGATAACCGGAATCATCGTCCTGCTCAAGCGGGAAACCGCAGATCGTCAGAACGGCTTGACGATCACCAGGATGACGATCCCAACCATCAGCACCGCAGGAACCTCGTTGATGATCCGGTAGAAGCGGGCCGACTTCGCATTCCGGTCATTCGCGAAGTCGCGCACCCGACCGACGAGATAGCCATGGACGCCCGACAGAAGGAAGACCAGCAGGATCTTGCCGTGCAGCCAGCCGCCCTTGAAGCCGAAGGCGGCCCAGGCGAGGTAGAGCCCGAGCAGCCAGGTGACGATCATCGCGGGGTTGATGATCCCCTTCAGCAGCCGCCGCTCCATGATCTTGAAGGTCTCGGACTGGATCGAGCCGACGGCCGATTCGGCGTGATAGACCATCAGCCGCGGCAGGTAGAGCATCCCCGCCATCCAGGAGATTGCCGCCAGGACATGGACGGCCTTGATCCATTCATACATCGAAAATCCGCTCCCTCACTCGGCGTCCGGTGCTCACGCTCTCACGGCCGCGAGCAGGCGCTCGACATGCGCGATCGGCGTATCCGGCAGGATGCCGTGACCCAGATTGAAGACGAACGGCCCTGCGCCGAAGGCCTCGCGCACCGCCGCGACCTCGCGCTCCAGCTCGGGGCCGCCCGCACGCAGCACCAGCGGATCGAGATTGCCCTGGACCGGCACCAGCGACTGGATCTCGTCGCGCGCAAAAGCCCGGTCGATATCCGATTCGAGCCCGACGGCATCGACGCCCGTGGCCTGGACATAGTGCGGGATCAGCCTGCCGGCCCCGCGCGGGAACCCGATAATGCGAGCCTGCGGATGCCTCGCCCTTACGCCCGCGACCAAACGGCGCGTCGGTGTGACGCACCAGCGCTCGAAATCATCCGGCCCGAGCGACCCGGCCCAGCTGTCGAAAATCTGGACGGCGTCGACCCCTGCCTCGATCTGTGCGGCGAGATAGTCGATCGAGGCGTCGACGATACGGTCGATGATTTTCTGAAACAGCGCCGGGTCACTCCCGAACAGCGCCTTGGCCGGTCCCTGATCAGGGGTGCCCCGTCCTGCAACCATGTAGGTGGCAACCGTCCAGGGCGCCCCGCAGAACCCGATGAAGGTGGTTTCCCGCGGCAGCGAAGCCCGTACACGCCGGACGGTCTCGATGACGGGCGCCAGCACATCCTGATCCGCCTGCGCCTCAATCTCGCCAAGCCGTCTTTCGTCGGCGACCGGCTCGAGCCGCGGACCTTCGCCTTCGACGAACCAGAGCTTCTGCCCGAGCGCCTGAGGCACGACGAGGATATCGGAGAACAGGATCGCCGCATCGAAACCAAAACGCCGGATCGGCTGCAGGGTCACCTCGGCGGCCCATTCCGGATTATAGCACAGCGACAGGAAGCTGCCGGCCTTGGCGCGAAGCGCGCGATATTCCGGCAGATAGCGTCCAGCCTGCCGCATCATCCAGATGGGTGGTGTCGGCAGCGCCTCGCCTGATAGCGCTCGCAGAAAGGCAGGTCTGTCCAAGGCCGGTCTGTCCTGTGTCGCGGGGCTCATCGGCCGTCCATCCCGATCTCTCTTAAATATGATTCTTGAGAGAGAATCTTCTTCTTTGACTCTTGGAGGGGGGCAGATAGCCCGGCGCAAGCTTGTCCACAACGGGTCCACAGGTCGCAGGTTCGCCGCGAGTGCTCTGCGGCAAGGCGACGGGAGCCGTTAACGGTTTATTAACCCATCGGAATCCGCGCGGACCGCTATGCCGCCAAAATGATTCACGTGAAACACTCCCGATCCTCCCCACAGGGTCCGGCCTGTTGACGGAATCTTAAGGTTATACAGAGCCGCCGGCCGGCCCCTCGGCCGCGTCCGTTTGTCCACAGCGCTCCCCAGCCCCGTCCCTGTCGATGCCCTCGGGTCGAGGCTTCGGCTCAGGCGTTCCGCTGTCAGCCGATCAGCCTTGCCGGCCCGGCGTCGACACGAAGCCCGGGCATGGCTTCAGCGAAAAACCGGTTCCCACTTGTTCGCGCCATGCTCTAGAGGTGGCTGACGCCGCACCGACCCGGGAGCCATCGTGGCCCGTAACTACTTCCATCTCCATCTCGTCTCGGACGCGACTGGCGAAACCCTGATCGCGGTCAGCCGCGCCGCAGCCGCGCAATACGAGACCGTCTCGGCGATCGAGCATGTCTACCCTTTGGTACGCTCTGAGGCGCAGCTCGCGCGCGTGCTGGCGGAGATCGAGGCTTCGCCCGGTGTCGTGCTCTACACTCTGGTCGAGCCGGAATGGTCAGCCCGTTTGGAGAATTTCTGTCGCGAGCTCGGCTGCCCTTGCCTGTCGGTGCTGCAGCCGGTGCTCTCGCTGTTCCAGTCCTATCTCGGCCAGGCCTCGGCCCCGAAGCCCGGCGCCCAGCATGTGTTGAACGCCGAGTATTTCCGCCGCATCGATGCGATGAACTACACGCTGCTGCATGATGACGGCCAACTCGGTGGCGATCTCGAAAGCGCCGACATCATCCTCGTCGGTATCAGCCGGACCTCGAAGACGCCGACCTCGATCTATCTCGCCAATCGCGGCATCAAGACCGCCAATATCCCACTGGTCCCCAACGTGCCGCTGCCAGCCGAACTGGAGCTTGTCCGAAAGCCGCTGATCGTCGGCCTCGTCGCCAGCGCCGACCGCATCGTCCAGATTCGTCAGAACCGGCTGCTCTCGCTCAAGGCAGATGACGAAACCCCCTATGTCGATCCGGCCTCCGTCGCCGACGAAGTCGCCCAGTCGCGCCGACTCTGCGCCCGCAAGGGCTGGCCGGTGATCGACGTGACGCGCCGCTCGATCGAGGAAACGGCCGCCTCGATCCTCGATCTGCTGCGCGACCACCGCATGAAGTTCATTGCGACATGATCACCGGTGCCACGCTCTGGCTCGCGGCAGAGCCCTTGCTTCTGGCCTCGGGCAGCCCGACCCGGCGCGACATGCTGCGGGCGGCGGGCATTCCGGTCGAGATCGTCAGACCCGCGATCGACGAGCGCGCCGTCGAAGCGCCGCTGCTCGCGCAAGGGTCACCGCCCGATGCCGTGGCGGCGGCTCTGGCCTGCGCCAAGGCTCTGGCCGTCTCGCAAGCGAAACCCGGACGTCTCGTGCTCGGTGCCGACCAGACCCTCACCTGCGATGGCATCGCCTTCCACAAGCCGGCCACGCTTGCCGGCGCGGCCGACCAGATTGCGGCGCTCGCCGGGAAGACGCATGAACTGCACAGCGCCTTCGTCCTGGCGCAGGACGGGTCGCCGATCGTCGAGGGTGTCAGCACTGCGCGCCTGACGATGCGCAGCCTCTCGCCCGGCTTCATCCTGCGCTATCTCGGTCAGGCCGGAGAGACAGCTCTGGAAAGCGTCGGGGGCTACCAGATCGAAGGCCCTGGCGCCCAGCTCTTCGAAAGCGTCGAGGGCGATCACTTCACCATTCTCGGCCTGCCGCTCTTTCACGTCCTCGCGGCGCTCCGCGATCTGGACATGCTTGCCCGCTGAACCCGACGGACCGCCGATGCCTCCCCGCTGCTTCATCATCGGCCACCCGGTGGCCCATTCTCGCTCGCCGCTGATCCATGGCACCTGGCTCGCCGAGCACGGGCTTGCTGGCTGCTATGAGCGCGTCGATGTCGCACCGGCCGACCTGCCCGGGTTCGTCCTGCGTCTGCGTGCCGGCGAATTCACCGGCGGCAATGTCACGGTGCCACACAAGGAAGCGATGCTGCCTCTCGTCGACGAGGTCAGCGCGGCGGCGCGTGCCATTGGAGCGGTCAACACACTCTGGAGCGAGGGGGCGCGCATCTGCGGGGACAATACGGACGTCGCCGGCTTCCTCGCCCATCTCGACGCTTCCGCCCCTGGCTGGGACGGCAAGGGAGGAACCGCTCTGATTCTCGGCGCCGGCGGCGCAGCGCGGGGCATCGCCTTCGGACTCAAGGCCCGCGGCTTCGACCGGATCGTCCTGGTCAATCGCAGCCGGAGGCGTGCCGACGATCTGGCGGCGGCCCTCGGGGCTCCGCTCGTGGCAGCTGACTGGGCGCAGCGGCATGCCCTCGTCGGCGAGGCGGATCTGATCGTCAACACCACCGCCCTCGGCATGCAGGGCCAGCCACCGCTCGATCTCGATCTGGCGCGCTTGCGTCCCGGCACCATCGTCGACGACATCGTCTATGTGCCGTTGAAGACGCCCCTGCTGGTCGATGCCGAGCGCCGTGGCGGCGTCGCGGTCGACGGGCTCGGCATGCTGCTGCATCAAGCGGTGCCGGGCTTCGCGCGCTGGTTCGGGGTCACGCCCGCGGTAACGCCGGCGCTGCGCGCCTTGCTCGAAGCCGATATCCTCGGGCACTGATTCGGCGGGGGCGAGCCATGGCCAGACTGACGACGGCCCGGACGCGATGACTTTTATCCTCGGACTCACCGGCTCGATCGGGATGGGAAAATCGACCACATCGGGCCTGTTCCGCGAACGCGGCATCCCGGTCCACGATGCCGACGCCTCGGTGCACGCGCTCTATCGCGGGCGCGCCGTCGGGCCGGTCGGGGAGGCCTTTCCCGGCGTCGTCCGCGACGGTGTCGTCGACCGTCAGAACCTCTCGGCCGCCGTGCTCGGCAAACCCGAGGCCCTGCGCCGGCTGGAAGCCATCATTCATCCCCTGGTGCGTGCGGAAGAGGAAGCCTTCCTGCTCCGCTGCCGTGAAGCTGGCGCTGAGCTCGCCGTGCTCGACGTCCCGCTCCTGTTCGAGGCGGGAGGCGAGGGCCGCTGCGATGCCGTGCTCGTCGTCAGTGCCCCGCCGGAGGTGCAGCGCCAGCGCGTGCTTGCCCGGCCTGAGATGACGGAAGCGAGGCTTGCCGCCATCCTCGCCCGGCAGATGCCGGATGCGGAGAAACGTCGCCGCGCCCATTTCATTGTGGACACCGCGCGGGGCGTGCTGGCCGCGCGCCGGCAGGTCGGCTCTATCCTGAGCGTGCTCGCCGGCCGGCCTGGCCAGGCGCGGCCAAACCGGGCGCCAAACCATGCGTGAGATTGTTCTCGATACCGAGACCACGGGCGTCGAGGCCAATGGCGGCGACCGCATCGTCGAGATCGGCTGCGTCGAGCTGCTGAACCATTGTCCGAGCGGGCGCAGCTTCCACTGCTACATCAATCCCGAGCGGCCGATGTCGGAGGGCGCCTTCAAGGTCCACGGCCTGTCGGACGCGTTCCTCGCGCCACAGCCGGTCTTTGCCACGGTCGCCGATGACTTCATCGGATTCATCGAAGGCGCGCGACTCGTGATCCACAACGCCGCCTTCGACGTCGGCTTCCTCAACATGGAGCTGCGGCGCGTCGGGCGCGGGCCGATCGAGCCTTCGCTCGTCGTCGATACGCTCTCCATGGCACGCCGCAAGCACCCGGGTGCCTCCAACAGCCTCGATGCGCTCTGCTCGCGCTACGGCATCGACAACAGCCGCCGCACGAGGCACGGCGCCCTGCTCGACGCCGAGATCCTGGCGGAGGTCTATATCGAGCTGATCGGCGGCAAGCAGGCCTCGCTCGGCCTGGGCTCGGCCGATTCCGGCCGTGGCGGCCTGGCCGGCGTCGTGGTCGAGCGCCCGCAGCGGCTGCGGCCTCTGGCGCCCCGCCTCGACGAGGCGGCGATCGCGGCCCATGAGGCTTTCGTCCGCTCGCTCGGCAAGAGCCAGCTCTGGCGCGGCTATCTCGGCATCGTCGAGGAGGGCTGAGGCGCCGCCGCTGCTCAGTCCCCCTTCCGCCGGAGGGCGCGGCGCGACAGCATGTTCAGGCCCTCGATCGCGGCGGAGAAGGCCATCGCGGCGTAGATGTAGCCCTTGGGCACATGCGCGCCGAAGCCCTCGCCGATCAGCGTACCGCCGATCATCAGCAGGAAGCCTAGCGCCAGCATCACGATGGTCGGGTTCTTCTCGATGAACAGTGCCAGCGGGTCGGCCGCGAGCAGCATCACCAGAACCGCGAAGATGACGGCGATGACCATGACCGGGATATGGTCCGTCATGCCGACGGCGGTGATGATCGAATCGATCGAGAAGACGAGGTCCAGCAGCAGGATCTGGACGATGACGCCGCCGAAGGTCACGGCTGCCGCCCGGCCGCCGTCGAACATGTCCGGCCCGTGATCGGGGTCGACCTTGTGATGGATCTCGACCGTCGCCTTCCAGACCAGGAACAGGCCGCCGGCGATCAGGATCAGGTCGCGCCAGGAGAACGCCTGGCCGAAGACCGAGAAGATCGGCGCGGTGAGCTGCACGATGATCGCGACCGTGCCGAGCAAGGCGAGCCGCAGGATCAGCGCCAGCCCGATGCCGATCCTGCGGCCGCGCGAGCGCTGATGCTCCGGCAGCTTGTTGGTCAGGATGGAGATGAAGATCAGATTGTCGATGCCGAGCACGACCTCCATGGCGATCAAGGCACCGAGCGCAGCCCAGACGGCGGGATCGGCGGCGAGCGTCATAAGGTAGTCCATCTATCCTCCAGCATCATGAAAACGGCGGGCGGCTGTGGGGCCGTCCGCCTGTCGATGCTGCCGAGATGGAGAGTGCCTGCCGGGGTCGCAAGGGAAACGCGTCAGGAACAAAACGGCTAACGCGCAGGAAAAACGCATGAAAAAGGGCCCCGCAGGGCCCTTTGGTCGTCGTGCCGGTCAGCGGCGGCTCAGGCGAGCGGCGCGCCTGGCTGACCCTGGAACTCCTGCATGCGCTGCTGGAACAGGGCCGCGAAGTCGATCGGTGGGACATAGAAGGGCGGAAAGCCGCCGTTCTGCACGGCCTCGGCGATGATCTGCCGGGCGAAGGGGAAGAGCAGCCGGGCGCAGTCGATCACCAGCACCGGGTGAATATGCTCCTGCGGAACGTTGAGCAGGCGGAACACGCCGCCATAGCTGAGGTCGAACGCGAACAGCGTCTCGCCGTTGACCTCGGCCTTGCCCTCGAGCTGGAGCACGGTCTCGTAGTCGTTCTCGCCGAGGGCGTTGCTCGACACGTTGACCTGCAGGGACATCTGCGGGCCTTCCTGGGCCTGCTGCTGGCCGAGGCCGCGCGGCGCCTTCGGGTTCTCGAAGGAGAAGTCCTTGGTGTACTGGATCAGGGCGCTCATGCTCGGCGCAAGCTCGCCGGCACCGTTGCCGTTGGGGAGTTCGTTGGCCATCGGTCCCATCGCTTCTGGCAGGCTGTCTCGGGAAATCCCGCGCCGTGGCTGGCGTCCGGGACTGCGCTCCGCTCTCCGGTGCAACGCGGCGTCGGCTATCATGGACGAAAGCGCGGCACAAGAAGCCGCCTTCACAAGCAGGGGGGTGGATGTTACGAGCCTAGCTCACCATATGACGCGTAGCAGCACTCCCTGAAGGGAGCCGCTGGTGTGTTACCGCGACTGGAGCCTCGGGTCAGCTTTCGATGCAAAATTCCTTCGACATGACGACTCTGGTCTTCCTGGCTCTGGCCGTTTTCGTCGCCTGGAAGCTGCGCTCCGTCCTCGGCCAGAAGACCGGCAACGAGCAGCCACCGGCCGATCCCTTTTCCCGCCGTGAGACGCCGCCGCTGCGGCCGGACCAGGCCGGGCCCGCCGACGCCAAGCGCGACAACGTCATCCGCCTGCCGGGTGCCGCCAATGATCCGGCAGCCGCCCCGCAGCAGGCCGCCGATCGCTGGACCGACATCGCCCCGCCGGATTCACCGATCATCGCCGGCATCGACGCGATTGTTCGGCAGGAGCCGTCCTTCGATCCGCGCGGCTTCCTCGGCGGCGCCAAGGCGGCCTACGAGACCATCGTGACCGCCTTCGCCCGCGGCGACCGCAAGACACTGAAGGGCCTCCTCGCCAAGGAGGTCTATGATGGGTTCGAGCAGGCCATCACCGAGCGCGAGAAGCGCGGCGAGAAGGCCGAATCCAACTTCGTCTCGATCGACAAGGCCGAGGTCACCGCGGTCGAGGTCAAGGCCAAGACCGCGCAGATCACCATCGCCTTCGTCTCGCAGCTCATCAGCGTGACCCGCGACGCGGAGGGGACGGTCGTAGACGGCAGCGCCGAGGCGGTCTCCGAGGTCAACGACTTCTGGACCTTCTCGCGCCAGCTCGGCAGCCGCGATCCCAACTGGCTCCTGGTCGCCACCGAATCCGCCGCGTGATCGATGGCGCCGGTGTCGTACTGGCGCTGCTCGCAGCCTGCTGGGGGCCGGTGAGTGGCATGGCCGCTTCTCCCCCGCCTTTGCCTCCGGGCGCCAGCGCCGAGCCTCTGACGCCCGCGCAGGTTGCCGGCTGGGCGGATGACGACCAGCGCGCCGCGTTTGCTATCTTCGTCCGCGGCTGTCAGGCCGATCCCCCGCTGAGAGCCTCGGTCGCGGTTCCCCCCGCGTTGGCGGCCATCTGCGAGCAGGCGAAGCGCCTGGCGGCGGCCGGGCCGGTCGAGCCCGATACGGCGAGACGTTTCTTCGAGCGCCACTTCTCCTTCTGGCGCATCCGCCCGCCCGCCGCGCAGAGCGGCTTCATGACCGGCTATTTCGAGCCCGAAATCGAGGGTTCGCAAACCCGTTCGGACGATTATCCGACGCCGCTCTACGGCCGCCCGCCCGAGCTGGTGACGCGCATGCCGGGCGATGACTGGCCCGGCCTCGACGCCTTTCTCTCGGCCGCCCGACGCACCGCCACGGGCCTCGAGCCCTTCCCGGATCGCAGTGCGATCGAGACGGGTGCGCTCGACGGCCGCGATCTCGAAATTCTCTGGCTGCGTGATCCGGTCGACCGTTTCGTCCTGCAGGTCCAGGGTTCCGGCCGCATTCGCCTACCGGACGGTTCGGTGACGCGTCTGGTCTATTCCGGCCGCAATGGCCACGCCTATACCTCGCTCGGCCGTATCCTGAGCGAGCGCGAGGGCATTCCGCCGGCCGAGATGACCATGGACCGGCTGATCGCAAGGCTGAAGGCCGATGCCGGCTTCGCTCGCGACCTGATCCGGCTCAACCGCTCCTTCGTCTTCTTCGCACGCCGCGACGATCTCCCGCCGGATTCGGGGCCGATCGGTGGAGCCGGCCTGCCGCTGACGCCGCTGCGCAGCATTGCGATCGACCGCACCGTCTGGCCTTACGGGCTGCCGGTCTGGATCGATGCGACGCTGCCGGATGGAACTGGCGGCATGGAGCGCCTCGCCCGCCTGATGGTTGCGCAGGATACCGGCTCGGCCATTCTCGGCCCGGCCCGGCTCGATCTCTTCGTCGGCTCCGGGGCCAGCGCCGGACACCGCGCCGGCCTGATCCGCCATCCAGTCAATTTCACCGTGCTCTGGCCGACCGACCCCGGGCGATAGCGATGCGCGCGCGGCGGGGCAGGACATTGTCGGAGGCCGATCTCGCGCTCTGGCGTCAGGTCGCGCGCTCGGTGACGCCGCTGCCGGGCCGCGCGCCGGTCGAGCCCGAGCCTGTGGCCGCGCCCGTCGCCGAGGAGACGAAAACCGTGATCGCCGCCGCCTCGATGCGATCGGCACCGGCGGCGCCTGCGCCGCCGCCGCTCGCGCCTCTCGAAAACCGCCTGCGTACGCAGCTCCGGCGTGGCCAGCAGGGCGTCGAGGCGGTCATCGATCTGCATGGCATGCGCCAGGACGAGGCCCATCTGGCGCTGCGTGCCTTCCTCCGGCGCGAGCAGGGCAGGGGCACCCGCCTCGCTCTCGTCGTCACCGGCAAGGGCGCGGCCGGCACCGTGCTGTTCGGGGAGGAGCGCGGCGTGCTGCGCCGGGTCGTGCCCCATTGGCTGCGGCTGCCGGATCTGCGGCCGCTGGTCGTGGGTTTCGAGGAGGCGCAGGCCCGCCATGGCGGCTCCGGCGCGCTCTATGTCAGGCTGCGCCGCGCGCGCGAGGCCGGCCCGTGACGCCCTTCGGCCGGCGGGTTCGCGATCACCGGGCGCAGCGCGGCATCACGCTGGCTGAGATGGCCGGTGTGCTCGGCGTGACGCCCGCCTATCTCTCCGCGCTGGAGCATGGCAAGCGCGGCCGCCCGACCTTCACGCTGATTCAGGGCGTCATCCACGTTCTCGGCGTGATCTGGGACGAGGCCGACGAACTCGTGCGCCTGGCCGATCTCTCCCATCCGCGCGTCACCGTCGACACAGCCGGGCTCGAGCCGGACGCGACGCTACTCGCCAACCGTCTGGCGCGCGAGATCGCCGAACTGGAGGCCGACGACCTCAGGCGTCTCGCCGCCGTGCTGGACGAGGCGTCCGCCCGGCGCAGCCGCCCGGGAGGGTCCGCTTGACCCGCACAGCCATGGATGCGACACGCCGCGCCACTCCTTGCCTTTCCGTTCTGCCATCCCCCTCCGCACAGCATCGGGCTTCCTCATGACCAGCACGCGCACCGACGTCCTCGCCCTCGGCAATGCCATCGTCGACGTCATCGCCTCCGCCGAAGAGGATTTCCTGGCGAAGCACGGCCTGACCAAGGGTGCGATGGCGCTGATCGACGAGGCCCGCGCCGAATCTCTCTATGCCGCGATGGGGCCGGGCAAGGTCATCTCGGGCGGCTCGGCCGCCAACACCATCGCCGGTCTCGCCTCCTTTGGCGGCAGGGGCGCCTTCATCGGCAAGGTCAAGGCCGACGAGCTCGGCCGGCTCTACCGGCATGACCTGACCTCGCTCGGCGTTGCCTTCGCTACGCCTGCGGCGACAGAGGGCGCGGCGACGGCTCGCTCCTTCATCATCGTCACACCCGATGGCGAGCGCACCATGAACACCTATCTCGGCGCCTGCCAGGGCCTCACCGTCGCCGATGTCGATGCGAAAGCGATCGAGAATGCCGATATCATCTATCTCGAGGGCTATCTCTGGGACCCGCCGGCAGCCAAGGACGCCTTCCGCAAGGCCTCCGAGATTGCCCACAAGGCCGGCGGCAAGGTCGCGATCACCTTGTCGGACTCGTTCTGCGTCGACCGCTACCGCGACGAATTCGTCGGGCTGATCCGCAACCGCATGGTCGATATCGTCTTCGCCAACGAGCACGAGCTGAAGAGCCTCTACCAGGCGCCCGCCTTCGAGGACGCGCTCTCGGCGCTGCGGGCCGAGAACATCCTCGCCGTGGTCACGCGCTCGGAGAAGGGCGCGCTGGCCGTGACCCCGGACGGCATCGTCGAGGAGCCGGTCTTCCCGGTCGCCCGCGTGGTCGATGCCACCGGCGCGGGCGACCTTTTTGCCGCCGGCTTCCTGTTCGGCCTGACCTCTGGCCGCGAGGTCCGCGATTCGCTGCGCCTCGGCGCACTCGCCGCCGCCGAGATCATCAGCCATGTCGGGGCGCGGCCGGATGTGAACCTGAAGGTGCTGGCGGGCAACGAAGGGCTGCTCTGAGCAGCAGCGGTTAGCGAGTCCGGCGCGGGGACCCCTCTCCCGTAGGGAGAGGGGTCCGCCGATTGACACGGTAGCCGTAACCTCACCGCTGCTGCGCCTGGAATTCGGTGCTCGACCGGATAGGGGCCGACACCTCACCCCTACCCCTCTCCTTACAGGAGAGGGGATCCCGCGCGCTCTCAATACAGCGTCGTCCGAACCCGTTCCGGCAGCGCCTTGTCATAGGCCACGCCGTCGAACGTCTCGATCGCCGCATCGCGTGCCGTGATGTCGCGCAGGATCTGGCCGGCACTCGGCACGCTGCGCCGATCGACATGCTTGGCGGGGTTCCAGAGGTCGGCCCGGACCACTGCGCGCGAGCATTGGAAGTAGACGCTCTCCACGGCGACCACGATGACGCAGGCCGGAAGCTTTCCGGCCATCTCAAAGCGCCCGCACAACTCAGGGTCGCTGGAGAGGGTGGCGACTCCGTTGACGCGCAGGGTCTCGCCATAACCGGGCACCAGGAAGAGCATTCCGATTCGCGGATTGAACAGGATATTCTTCAATGAATCCAGACGGTTATTGCCTCTTCGGTCCGGAATCAGGAGCGTTTTCGCGTCCCGGACCGTAACGAACCCCGGCAGATCCCCGCGCGGCGAACAATCCAGGCCCTCCAGACCGCTGGTCGCAAGCACGAAAAACGGCGAGGCCGCGATCAGCGCCGCATAGTTCGCATCGACATGGTCGATCTCCTTGGCGACCGACGCCGGCGCGATCGGGTTGGGGTAGAGCGCCGCGAGGGCATCGAGCGAGGTGATGGCGTGGGCGGGCATGCCGGTCTCCATGGGCGAGGCGCGGATAAGTCTAGACTATCGTACGAGACTGCGCCATTGGCTCAAATCATGCCCGCGTCATTCGCGACAAGCCGCGCAGCGGCGTCGATCCGGAATCCTTCGTAGAGCGCAGGGCCTTATGATGGATTCCGGGCATCCGCTTCGCTCCACCCGGAATGACGTCGCGGTGTTGTTCCGCCGCCGCCCAAACGAAAAACGCCCCACATCCTGCGATGCGGGGCGCTTCCTGTTTCACGTGAAGCCGAGGCTCACATGCGGACCGATCACTCGGCCTGCTGCTTCTCGCGGCTCTTCTCGGTATCGCGCTGGGCCTTGAGCTTCTCGGTCAGATCTTCGCCGGTCTCCTGGTCGACGACTTTCATCGAGAGGCGGATCTTGCCGCGATCGTCCTGGCCGAGGAACTTGACCTTGACCTTGTCGCCTTCCTTGACCACGTCCGAGACCTTCTGGACGCGGGCCGCGGCCAGCTCCGAGATATGGACCAGGCCGTCCTTGGCGCCGAAGAAGTTCACGAAGGCGCCGAACTCCATGATCTTCACGACCGTGCCGTCATAGATCATGCCCGGCTCGGCTTCCGAGACGATCGACTTGATCCACTTGATCGCGGCTTCGATCGACTTGCCGTCTGCCGAGGCGATCTTGATGGTGCCGTCGTCCTCGATGTTGACCTTGGCGCCGGTCTTCTCGACGATCTCGCGGATGACCTTGCCGCCGGAGCCGATGACTTCGCGGATCTTGTCGACCGGGATCTTCATCGTCTCGATGCGCGGCGCATACTCACCGAGCTGGCCGCGCGAGGTCGCGAGCGCCTTGTTCATCTCGGCCAGGATGTGGTCGCGACCGCCCTTGGCCTGATCGAGGGCGACCTTCATGATCTCCTCGGTGATGCCGGCGATCTTGATGTCCATCTGCAGCGAGGTGATGCCCTCGGCCGTGCCGGCCACCTTGAAGTCCATATCGCCGAGATGGTCCTCGTCACCCAGGATGTCGGAGAGCACGGCGAAGCGCTTCCCTTCCAGGATCAGGCCCATGGCGATGCCCGCGACCGGCGCCTTGAGCGGCACGCCGGCATCCATCAGGGCAAGCGAGGTGCCGCAGACGGTGGCCATCGAGGAGGAGCCGTTCGACTCGGTGATCTCCGAGACGACGCGGATGGTGTAGGGGAACTCCGACTTCGCCGGCAGCATCGGCCGGATGGCGCGCCAGGCGAGCTTGCCATGGCCGATTTCGCGGCGGCCGGGCGAGCCCATGCGGCCGGCTTCACCCACCGAATAGGGGGGGAAGTTGTAATGCAGCAGGAAGGTCTCCTTGTAGGTGCCCTCCAGCGAGTCGATGTACTGCTCGTCGTCGCCGGTGCCCAGCGTGGTCACGACCAGCGCCTGCGTTTCGCCGCGGGTAAACAGCGCCGAACCATGGGTGCGCGGCAGGATGCCGGCTTCCGAGACGATCTTGCGGACCGTCTTGAGGTCGCGGCCGTCGATACGGACGCCGTCGTCGAGGATGGTCCAGCGCACGACCTTGGCCTGCGCTTCCTTGAACTGACCGCCGACCTGCTCCTTGGTGAAGGTGGTCTTGCCGTCCGGCGTGTCGGAAATCAGCGAGGCGACCTTGGCCTTGGCGGCATCCAGTGCCTTGTAGCGCTCGGCTTTGGTTCTGATCTGGTAGGCGGCGCGGATGTCCTTGTCGACCAGCTTGAGCACGGCGTCGAGCACGACGGAGTTGTCGGCCGGGGTGTAGTCGCGCGGCTCCTTGGCGGCCTTCTCGGCCAGGCGGATGATCGCGTCGATCACCGGCTGGAAGTGCTTGTGGCCGAACATCACGGCGCCGAGCATGATCTCTTCCGAGAGCTGCTTGGCTTCCGACTCGACCATCAGGACGGCGTCGGGGGTGCCGGCGACGACGAGGTCGAGCGCCGATTCCTTGATCTCGTCGACCAGCGGGTTGAGCTTGTAGGCGCCGTCGAAATAGCCGACGCGGGCCGCGCCGATCGGGCCCATGAAGGGCACGCCCGACAGGGTCAGGGCAGCCGAGGTGGCGACCATGGCGACGATGTCGGGGTCGTTCTCGAGGTCATGCTGCAGCACGGTGCAGACGACCTGCGTCTCGTTGCGGTAGCCCTCGACGAAGAGCGGGCGGATCGGCCGGTCGATCAGGCGCGAAACCAGCGTCTCCTTCTCGGTCGGGCGGCCTTCGCGCTTGAAATAGCCGCCGGGAATGCGGCCGGCTGCGAAGGTCTTTTCCTGGTAGTTCACGGTCAGCGGGAAGAAGTCGATCCCGGCCTTGGGCGACTTGGCCGAGACCACGGTCGCGAGCACGACGGTCTCGCCATAGGTCGCGAGCACGGCGGCGTCGGCCTGGCGGGCGATCTTGCCGGTTTCGAGCACGAGCTTGCGCCCGCCCCACATCAGTTCTTCGGTCTGTACATCGAACATGAGATTATCTTTCGGATCGGATGCGACCCGGCCGGGATTCCTGTCCATGAGCAAGACGGCGAAGCGCTCGGTATGACGGTTGGGTTCGCGCCCGAGCGCTCGGCGATCCTGCCATGGACTGGGATCGTCCGGCGGGTCATGCGGAAGGCCGCCCCATGCGGCTTTTCGCAATGGATCGGGGCTCGTCGCCGCACCATTGCGGCTTTGCCCCTGTCGTCTTGTAGAAGCGCCCGGAGCGATGTCGCACCGGGCGTGTGATCGTCAGGCCTCGATCAGCGGCGGATGCCGAGCTTCTCGATCAGCGTCCGATAGCGCGGCTCGCTCTTGCTCTTCAGGTAGTCGAGCAGCGAACGGCGCTGCGAGACCATCTTGAGCAGGCCACGACGCGAATGGTTGTCCTTGGTGTGCGACTTGAAGTGGCCGGTCAGGTTGTTGATGCGCTCCGTCAGGATCGCGACCTGGACTTCCGGCGAGCCGGTGTCGTTCGGCTTGGTGGCATGCTCTTTCATGAGCGCGGTCTTGCGCTCGGCAGTAATCGACATCGTGTGATCCTTCGGTTGGATGTTGATCTGGCGGGCCTTAGCCGGGATGTCGTCCAGCTGGGTCCGAAGCCCGCAGCGTTCTCATCGAGGAGAGGCTGCGCGGCCGGCTTTTTAAACCGGATGGCGGGGATATACACGAAATGGCGGGAAACGCCAGCGGCCCGCCTCAACCCTCGCGAAGCGTTCCAGGCCCGGCCGGCGCCCTGCCTGCCGGGGCGAACACGGCCGCTGGAATCGGGCCCGGGCTCTCGCCGCGATCATAGCGCCGCTGTGCCTCCTGCACCGCGCCGATATGGGTCTCGGCCCAGAGCGTCAGGCCCTGGACCGTATGCGCCAGCGTCCGGCCGAGATCGGTGAGGGAATATTCGACCGTCACGGGGACGGTGGCGAAGACCTCGCGCCGCACAAGGCCATCGCGTTCGAGGCTCTTCAGCGTCTGCGACAGCATCTTCTGCGAGACTCTTTCGATGCGGCGGCGCAATTCGTTGAAACGCAGCGTCTCGCGCTCGAGCATAATCAGGATCAGCACGGCCCATTTGTCGCCGATGCGGTCGAGCACCTGTCGTGTCGGGCATTCTGCGTTGAAAGCGTCGGGTCGTTGCAGCATGGCAGTTTCCCATGGGTGACCATGTCTCGCGAAAGTGCCTTCTTTACGGGCGGCGCCGGGCGAGCCATGTGGGTTCTATCGTATCCTTGGTATCCGTTGGATACCAGAGCAAGGGACCCTTGTCATGACCATTGCACTGATCGGCGCCACCGGCTTCATCGGCTCGCGCATCCTCTCCGAACTGGTCTCGCGCGGTCATGAGGTGGCGGCCATCGTCCGCAATGCCGGCAAGGTCCCGGCCTTGCCCGGCGTCACCGCCGTCAAGGGCGACATCTTCGACAGGGATGGCCTCGCCGGGCTGCTCGCCGGCCATGAGGCGGTGATCAGCTCCGTGCATTATCTGGCGAGTGATGCCGACGCGCTGCTGGGCGCGGTCAAGCAGTCGGGGGTGACGCGCTATCTCGTCGTCGGCGGGGCCGGCAGCCTCGAGGTGGCGCCGGGCGTGAAGCTGGTCGACACCCCGGAATTCCCGGCGATCTATCTGGACGAGGCCCGGAAGGGTGGGGCCTATCTCGATCGGCTGAAGCAGGAGAAGGCGCTCGACTGGACCTTCCTGTCGCCCTCGGCGATGATCGCGCCGGGCGAGCGCACCGGCACATTCCGCCTCGGCCTCGATCAGCTCCTCGTCGACGCGAAGGGCGAAAGCAGGATTTCGGCTGAGGATTACGCGATCGCGCTGGTCGACGAACTCGAGCAGCCCGCTCACAACCGCCGGCGCTTCACGGTCGGCTACTGAGAGCGGTTTAGTCAGGCTGAACCAATCTGAGAAGTACGGGCATTCAGTGATCCTGCTGGATCACCGAATGCTCGGCTTCGGCGCTCCTGGCGCGCCGGAACTGCATCTCGCCGATGCTGAGAACGCCACGGCGCATCTCGCCCTTGGCCAGATGCCCGCTATCGCTCTCGAAGTAGAGCCGCGAGCGATCGACCTGATAGCGGCCGTGATGCCAGGCAGGAACGGTCTGCTTGGCCTTGTTGTAGCGGCCATCGGGCCGAAGCTCGATCACGATGCCGCCGTCCTCTGTCGCCCAGCGGCCAAGCGCTGCGCGCTCGAAGGCGTCGGCCTCGTCGACCAGCGCGATCTCCAGCGAACGGCTCGGCCGGGCGGATGGGACGAGGGCGGCAGCGAAATGGCTTAGCGAGCAAAGCACCTGGGCGAGGGGGCGGGGAGCAATGGACATGGCGGGTCTCCTGGTCTTTTAAAAATCGAATGCAGATCGCAAAATCGAATGCAGATCGAATGTCTCAGAACCGGAAGTCGCGCGAAGCGGCCTGCAGGTTCAATACGGGCTGGCCGTCGGCCGAACGATGATCTCGCTGACGTCCACGTCACCGGGTTGCTCGATTGAAAAGGCGATCGCGCGGGCGATGGCATCCGGCTCGATGGCGATCTGCCGGAATTCGGCCATCGCGGCCTGTGCACCCGGATCGGTGATGGTGGAGGCGAGCTCGGAACGGGTGACGCCGGGCGAGATCACCGTGACACGTATGTCGTCATGCTCTTGGCGCAAGCCCTCGGAGATGGCGAGCACTGCGAATTTCGTCGCGCAATAGACCGCCGCGGTCGGATAGACCTGATGGCCGCCGATCGACGAGATGTTGACGAACTGGCCGGAGCCCTGCCGCTTCATGATCGGCAGCCCGGCCTTGATGCCGTGCAGGACGCCGCGGATGTTGACGTCGATCATCCGGTCCCATTCGTCGATCTTGCCGGCGTCGAGCCGCGAGAGCGGCATCAGCCCGGCGTTGTTGACGACGGCGTCGAGGCGCCCGAACTCGGCCTCGGCATAGCCGAGGAAGCCCGCGACGTCGGCTGCAGCGGTGACGTCGACCGTCTTCTGCCGGACCGAGCCGCCGGCGGCTGCGATCTCGCCGGCCAACGCCGCCAGGAGATCGCCGCGGCGCGCGCCGATCACGACATGAGCGCCCCGCGCCGCCAGCAGCCGGGCGGTGGCTTCGCCGATGCCGCTGCTCGCGCCTGTGATGGCGACGACCTTGCCTTCGATGTGCGACATGATGCTCTCCTGTGGTCCTGCTGTGGGGCCGCCGGGCAGAAATCCCGGCTGGCGTGAGACGACCAATGCCGCGGCGAGGCCTCGATGCGGTAGACCGATGCGACGCAAGGATTGCCTGATCCTCCAGAAGAGCCGCTTTCCGGTCGCAGGATGGCGGCGGATCATTGTATGAAAGCCCATCGCGGCGGCGATCAGACCCACCGCGACGATGAGCCAGAGGAGCGGGCATGCGGCAGATCGACGAACTGGCGGCGTTGGCCGGGCGCCTTGCCGATACGGATGGCATTCACGAGACGGCGATCCCGCGCCTCGCGCTGATCCGCTCCAGCCGGCCGACCGAGCCCCTGCATGCGCTGCACGAGCCGGCGCTTTGCATCATCCTCCAGGGCCGCAAGCAGGTGATGCTGGGAGACCGTGTCTACCGCTATGACCGCAGCCAGTATCTGGTGGTGTCGGTTGATCTGCCGGTCGTCGGCCAGGTCCTCGAGGCGAGCCCCGAGCACCCCTATCTCTGCATTCGGCTCGATCTCGACCCGGTGCTGCTCGGCGCGATCATGCTGGAAGCTGGCGGCGATGGCATGGGCGGCAGCGATGCGGGGCCGGGTCTCGCCCTCAACCCGGTGGCGCCGGAACTGCTCGATGCGATGCTCCGGATGGTCCGGTTGCTGGAGACCCCGCGCGACATCGCGATTCTGGCCCCTCTCGCCGAGCGCGAAATCCTCTATCGCCTGATGACGGGCGAGCAGGCGGCGCGGCTGCGCCAGATCGCCACCGCCGAGAGCCGGCTGCAGCAGGTCAACCGGGCGATCGGCTGGATCAAGCGCAATTACGACAAGGCCTTCAGCGTCGAGGCCCTGGCGCAGGAAGCCCGCATGAGCCCGTCTGCCCTGCATCAGCATTTCAAGGCGGTGACGGCGATGAGCCCGCTGCAATACCAGAAGCAGCTACGCCTGCAGGAGGCCAGGCGGCTCATTCTCGGCACGGCGCTGGACGCGGCTTCCGCCGGCTTTCGCGTCGGCTATGAGAGCCCGTCGCAGTTCAGCCGGGAATATCGTCGCCTGTTCGGCGCTCCGCCCCTGCGCGATGCCGCCCGCCTGCGAGACGGCTCTGCCTTCGACATGGTTGGGGCCTGAACCGCTAAGCGGTTCAGGCCCCTAAAATGCGTCGTCTCGGTCAGATAGCCTGCGTCTCAGAACTCTTCCCATCCGGCGTCGCTGGCGCGGCTGTTGGCGACCTTGCGGGCCGGGGGGGTGGGCGCCGGCGTGGCGGACCTGACCCTGGCCGGCTGGGCCTTCGGCTGCACGAAGGCGGCCTCGGCGAGCTTGCGCAGGCGTTCCGGCTCGGAGGCGGCGGGGGCTGCTGCCGGTGGCGCCGGAGCCCGCGCCCGGGGCGCCTCGTCCGGCCCTGTCCTGAAGGCTGCGACGAGGTCGTTGAGCTGTCCGATGCGTCCCGAGAGCGAGCCGGCGGATGCGGCGCTCTGTTCGGCGAGGGCTGCGTTCTGCTGGGTCATCTCGTCGAGATGGGCGACGGCCTGGCTCATCTCGTCGATGCCGTTGGCCTGTTCGCCGGAGGCGGCCGAGATGTCGGCGATGGTGGCGGCGACCTTCTGCGAGTGGCTGAGGATCTGGCTGAGCTGGTCGCCGGCCTGGCGCACCAGCTTGACGCCCTCGCCGACCTCCATGTTGGACGACGAGATCAGGCCGGAGATGTCCTTGGCGGCGGCGCTGGAGCGCTGCGCCAGGGTGCGCACCTCCGAGGCGACGACGGCGAAGCCCTTGCCGGCATCGCCGGCCCGGGCTGCCTCGACGGCGGCGTTCAGCGCCAGCAGATTGGTCTGGAAGGCGATGTCGTCGATCACCCGGATGATGTCGGAGATCTTCTGCGAGGCGGTCTCGATGCGGGCCATGGCGTCGACCGCCTGGCCGGCGATGGCGCCACCCGACTGGGCCGCCTGCATCGCATCATTGGCGATCGCGGCGGCATCCCGCGAGGCCTGGGCCGAGGCCTTGACCGAGGCTGCGAGCTCCTCGGTGGTGGCGGCGGTCTCCTCCAGCGAGGAGGCCTGCTCCTCGGTGCGCTTCGACAGATCGTCGGCGCCCATGTTGATCTCGCGCGCCGCCAGCCCGACATCGGCCGAGGTCACCTGGATCGTGCGCACCGTCGAGGACAGGCGGTCCACCGTCTCGTTGATCGCGCCCTTGAGTTCGGCGAACTTGCCGCGATAGGCCGCATCGACCCGCACCGTCAGGTCGCCGCCCGCCACGGCCGACAGCGTCCGCGCGAACTCGCTCGTCGCCGAATCAACAACCGCGTTGATCTCGTTGATGCCGGCGACGAGCTTCTGCATCTGCTCGTCGGCCTGGTCGATCTGGAGCCTGGCCGAGAAGTCGCCGGCCGCAGCCGCTGCCACGACCTCGCCGACATCGGAGACCACGGCCTCCATCGACTGCGCCCGCGCCAGGCGCGCCGCCGCAGCAGTCCGCTCCTGCTCCTCAAGCGCGCGCACACGCTGGATATTGGCCTGGAAATCGCCGAGCGCATGGCTGATCGCGTCGATCTCGACCATGTTGACCTTGGCCGGGATCTTGGCATCGTCGGCGCCCGACAGCATCAGGCCGACCGAATTGGCCAGTTGGCCGAGGGGCCTGACCACGCCGCGATGGAACAGCAGGACGACCCCGACTACGACGCCGGTGACGACGAGGATGGCGAGGAGCGAGAGCACCAGCCGCCAGCCGGCGAGCGACAGGTCGGCGTCGATTTCGGCCCTCGCCTGCTCGAAGGCGGCATCGCGCATTTGCAGAATGGTCGCGAGCGACTTTTGCGTCCAGGCACGCCAGTCGGCGAGGCTTATGCCGGCCGGCTTGCCGTCGCGGGCGGCCTCATGCATTGCACCATAGGTCCGAGCCTCCTCGTCGCGGAAGCCGGTCTTGGCGGCCTCCAGCGCAGTCTTGAGCTGGGCCGTCGTCTGCATCTGCGCCAGGGCCTGGTCGATCAGCAGCCAGAGCTGCTCGATGCGCCCGCTGGAGCGGTCGACCTGGGACACTGCGATCGGCGTTAGCTTCACGCCGCTGCCGACAAATTGAGTGTAGTGAACCGAGCGGCTGCCGGCTGCCTCGCGCATCGTCGTCGCGAGCTCGCCGAGCGAGACGGTGTTGCTGACGTCGGGGTTGAGATTGCCAATGCGCGCGCCGATCTGGCGCTGCAGCGAGGATTGCTGGTTGAGCAGTTCGAGCACTGAGGCACTGAAGAGCTGTGACGCCTTGGGGTCGCGCTGCTCCAGGGGCTTGTTGCCTTCCGCCGTGGCGAGCTTGCGCGCCTCGGCCAGACGTTGGCCGATCTGGTTCACCGATCCCGCGAGGTCGGGACGCCTGGCGAAGGTGGTGGCCGCGAAGCCTTCCTGCATCTGCACGATGCGGGCATCGGTGTCACGGGCCGCCTGGGTGGCTGCGGCAGCGATCTTCCCGTCGGGATCGGCGGCCAGGACGACCTGCGTGATCGCGCCCCGTTCGATTGCGGCGCGCTCGATGACGCGGCTCACGGCGTCCGAGGCCACGACAAGGCTGCGGGTCTCGCGGGCCGTCGAAAGCGCCTGCATCTGGGTGTAGGCGACATAGCCGCTGGCAAGGATCGCCGCGCCGCCGGCCGCGATGGTGCAGATCAGGAAGTGCGTTACGCGCATGGCGTTTCTGTCCCTACGGCCGCCGCCTCGAATCCGGCATGCGGTCGTGCCGCTGACGCGCGGCGGGACCAGAAAGATGCTGGAGCGTTGTCAGAGAGACATAACGAACCGGCCGTTAACGTCACCTTTCAAACGGGGCATCAAAGGCGCTGGAATCAGAGGTTGAAGACCCTGTGCGGCACGAATTCGCCCTGCTCGACCGTGCCCGTGGCGATGAGGACACCAGCGGAGGTTGCGTAGACGGCTTGGCTCTCGACCGGCGCGTCGCGGCCACGCAGCAGCACGCTCTGGCCGCGTTTCAGCCGGAGCGCCGCGTCGCGATGGATCGCGATCTCCGGAATCAGCGAAAGCGCAGCCTTCACCGGCAGCAGCGCCGTCGCCGCTTGCTCGGGGCTCTCGCGCAACGTCTCGACGCTGGCCGCATCCGCGATGCGAAACGGGCCGACGCGGGTGCGCCGCAGATGCGCGACGTGGCCGAGGCAGCCGAGCGCCAGGCCGAGATCGCGCGCGATCGCCCGGACATAGGTGCCCTTGCCGCATTCGGCCTCGAAGGTCGTGGTCTCGGCCGAATGGGAGACGATGCGCAGCGCGTCGATCTCGACCGGACGCGCCTCCAGTACCACCTCCTCGCCCTCGCGGGCGAGATCATAGGCCCGCTCGCCGGCGATCTTGATGGCTGAGTATTTCGGCGGCACCTGGCTGATCGTGCCGGTGAAGCGCGGCAGCAGCGCCACGATCGAGGCCTCATCGGGGCGCTCGTCGGAGGTCGCGATGACCTTGCCTTCGGTATCGTCAGTATCGGTCTGGCTGCCCCAGGCGACAGTGAACTGATAGGCCTTGCGGCCGTCCATCACGAAAGGGACCGTCTTGGTCGCCTCGCCGAGCGCAATCGGCAGCAGGCCGGAGGCTAACGGATCGAGCGTGCCGGCATGGCCGGCTTTCTTGGCTGAGAAGGCGCGCTTGACGACCGCAACGGCGTGGGTCGAGGTCATGCCGACGGGCTTGTCGAGCACGACCCAGCCATGGACGTCGCGCTTCTTCGGCCGCGGCGCGAAGCTCTGTTCCTGCGGCGCGAGGACGTCCGGAGAAGTCGGTTCAGTCATCGTCCTGATCGTCCGGCTGGATTCTGAGGGGCTGCTTCAGGATGTCCTGGCGCACCTTGTCGGAATAGAGCAGCGCATCGATGTGCTCGGCCTCGGCGAAGCTCTCATCGGCCAGAAAACGGACATCGGGAGCGTATTTGGCGTTCACGCGATGGGCGATCTCGCCACGGATGTAGCGCTTGTGGTCGGTCAGTGCCTTGAGCACCGGCTTCACGTCGCCGCCGCCGAGCGGCATGATGTAGCAGGTCGCGAGCTTGAGGTCGGTCGACAGCCGCACCTCGGGCACGGTCACGACATGCTTGGCCAGTACCTCGTCATGGATGTCGCCGCGCGCAAGCATCTCCGCCAGCGCGTGCCGGATCAGTTCGGCGATACGCAACTGCCGCTGCGAGGGGCCGGATGTCTTTGAAGGTTTTGCCATGATTCTCGTTCTCCGGGATCGGACCGGATCAAACGTCACGGTCGGGCTTGACCCGACCATCTCTCGAAGGATGAGGCGCCAGACGCGCTCTTATCGTCACGAGATGGCCGGGCGAGCCCGGCCATGACGCGCTCTGCATTGGGGGAAGCGAAGCGCCTTACAGCGTCCGCTTGATCTCTTCGACGCGATAGCACTCGATCACGTCGCCCGGGCGCATGTCCTGGTAGTTCTCGAAGGACATGCCGCACTCCTGGCCCGCCACCACTTCCTTGGCGTCGTCCTTGAAGCGCTTGAGCTGGGCGAGCTTGCCCTCATGGACCACGACATTGTCGCGGATCAGGCGGACATTCGCGCCACGCTCGATCGTGCCGTCGGTGACGCGGCAGCCGGCGATCTTGCCGACCTTCGAGACCGCGAAGATCTCGAGGATTTGCGCGTTGCCGAGCATGGTTTCGCGCAGCGTCGGGGCCAGCAGGCCCGACATCGCCGCCTTCACGTCATCCACGAGGTTGTAGATGATGTTGTAGTAGCGGATTTCGACGCCGGCCCGTTCGGCCGCCTCGCGCGCTTCCTTGTGGGCACGCACGTTGAAGCCGATCACGGCCGCGCCCGAAGCCTGGGCCAGCGTGATGTCGGATTCGGTGATACCGCCGACGCCCGACTGCAGCACGCGGGCGCGCACCTCGTCGTTGCCGACTTTCTCCAAGGTTCCGACGATGGCTTCCACCGAGCCCTGCACGTCGCCCTTGACGACGAGCGGGAATTCCTTGCGGCCGGCGCCTTCCTTAAGGTCGCGCATCATGTCGGCGAGCGAACGGCCCGCCGCCGATCCACCGCCACGAGCGGCGATGCGGTCGCGCTTCTGGCGCTCGCGGTAATCGGTGATCTCGCGGGCGCGGGCCTCGGATTCGACCACCGCGACGCGGTCGCCGGCCTCGGGCGTGCCGTTGAAGCCGAGCACCTCGACCGGAAGCGAGGGTGGGGCCTCCTTGATATGAGCCCCGGTGTCGCCGATCAGGGCGCGCACGCGGCCCCATTCGGAGCCCGCCACGACGATGTCGCCCGTGCGCAGCGTGCCGCGCTGGACGAGAACCGTCGCGACAGGGCCACGACCACGGTCGAGCTTGGCCTCAATCACGGTACCTTCGGCCGGCCGGTCGGGATTGGCCTTCAGGTCGAGCAGTTCGGCCTGCAGCGCAATGGCTTCCAGCAGCTTGTCGAGATTCTGGCCGGTCTTGGCCGAGACCTCGATCTCCAGTGTCTCGCCGCCGAGCGTCTCGACCTGGATCTCGTATTGCAGCAGCTCGGAACGGACCCGATCGGGGTTCGCATCGGGCTTGTCGATCTTGTTGATCGCCACGATCAGGGGCACGCCGGCCGCCTTGGCGTGGTTGATGGCCTCGACCGTCTGCGGCATGACGCCGTCATCGGCCGCGACCACCAGCACCACGACGTCCGTGACCTTCGCACCACGGGCGCGCATCGCCGTGAAGGCGGCGTGGCCGGGCGTGTCGATGAAGGTCACCTTGGCGCCGGACGGTGTCAGAACCTGATAGGCGCCGATATGCTGGGTGATGCCGCCGGCCTCGCCAGTGACGACATGCGTCTGGCGGATCGCGTCGAGCAGCGAGGTCTTGCCGTGATCGACATGACCCATGATCGTGACGACGGCCGGGCGCGAGGTCAGCGCATCGTCGGTGTCGGGTGTGTCGAACAGACCGCCTTCGACGTCGGAATCGGCGACGCGCTTGACGGTGTGGCCCATTTCCTCGGCCACGAGCTGGGCGGTATCGGCATCGATCACATCCGTGATCTTGTGCATCGCACCCTGCTTCATCAGCAGGCGGATGACGTCGACGCCGCGCTCCGACATGCGGTTGGCGAGTTCCTGGATGGTGATCGTCTCGGGAACGATCACCTCGCGCATCACGCGCTCCTTGGCGACGTCCGAAGCACGGTGCCCGGTCATGCGCTGGACGCGGCGGCGGAAGGCCGCGACCGAACGGGTCCGCTCGTCGTCGCCGCCGGTGGCGGTCGACAGCGTCAGGCGGCCGCGCGGCTTCTCGCCGACCTTGGGAGTCTTGGGAGCCGGAACAGGCGCGCCGCGGGGCGGGCCGCCCGCGCCGCCGCCAGGGCGGCGGAAGGCGGGCCGTGCCTCACCGTCATCCGGCCGGCTGCGCGGCGCGGTCGTGGACGGCGCCTGGCGGGTCGGGCGGGTGATGGCGGGCTCGGCCGGGGCCGTCGTATCGACGGGGCGCGGCGGGCGCGGCGTATCGAGACGCGGCGGCCGCGAGTCGAGGCGTGGCGGCCGTGCGCCGACATCGCGCATCGGGGTGCGCGGCGCAAAATCGGGGCGCGGACCGGAGGGCGCGGGCCGCGGCGAAGGGGCATAGGCGGGAGCGGCCGCCGCGGGGGCGGAGCTCTCGGCCTGCTGCGGGGCCGGCGTGAACTCACGCGGCGCCTGCACCGGGCGCGGAGCCTGCGGTTCGTCCATCCGCTGGCGCGCGGTGCTTTCGGCACGGCGCTTGCGGTCTTCTTCCTGACGGCGACGCTCTTCTTCCTCACGCTGGCGGGCGAGGGCGGATTCGCGCTCCTGCCGCTCGCGTTCGAGAATCTGCGCACGCTGGCGGGCTTCGTCCTCGGCGATACGGCGGGCTTCGGCCTCGCGGCTGCGCGAGTCGGTCAGGGCGCGCTGACGGGCGTCCTTCTCGTCCTCGGACAGGGTGCGCAGCAGCATGCCGGAAGAGGGACGCGGCGGTGTCGGCGGCGCCGGAGGCACCGGGCGGGGAGCCGCCTGCTGGACCTGCGGGGCGGGCGCGCGGGCAACCGGCTGCTCCTTGACCTCGGTGCCGGCGACGCGCCGCTTGACCTCGACGACCACCTGCTTGGAGCGCCCATGCGAAAAGCTCTGCCGAACAGTGCTCTGCTCGACAGGACGCTTCAGCGTCAGGGTCTTCGGGGGGCTGACGGTCAAGGTCTTGTCGCCCGGGGTCTTGGTATCGCTCATTCTGTGCTCGGTCCTGCCGCGTTCGGTCCAGCCGGTTCGGTCGTTCGTTGGTCTACGGAATCGTCGTCGATGGAGTCGGAGAAAGCCGGCTCATCCGGGTGGATTGCACCGGCATCGTCCGTCCGGTAGCGGACGAGCCGACGCCAGCGGGAGAGGAAACCCTCGGCCGCCGGTCCCGGAGCAAGCGCCGCATGTATCACATGTGTCCGGCCCAACGCCAATTCCAAATCTATGCCCGCGAAAATTGCCACGACGGGCACTCTTCGCGGCTTGAGGCCGGCCTCCTCGCGGGCGAGCTCCGCCCTCCGGAGTGCCTGCCCGATCTTGCGACGGCCGTCCTCGGCGCCGTCGCTGGCCTCGATCACCGCCGCGCAGCGGCCGGAGCCGATCACCGCCTCGACCTTGGCGAAACCGGCCTGAACCAGTCCTGCCTTGTTCGACATCGCCAGCGCCTGCTGCGCATCCTTCAGCATCAGGGTGTCGATCATCGCAACCAAATCGGGCGGTATGACGACCTTGGCCTTGAGCGAGCGCTCGAAGGCCCGGCGCTTGATCGCCTCGGCCACCGTCGCGGCGCTGAGGCTCGCCCAGACGCCGCGTCCCGGCAGCTTGCGCCGCAGATCCGGCACCAGCACGCCATCGGGACCGATGACGAAACGGATCAGATCGTCCGGCGCCTTGACCGTCCTCGTGACGACGCAGCTCCGCTCCGGACCATCCTTGCGATCCAGGCGCGTCTCGCGCGCGCCACGCGCCGCGGCCGCTTTCATCGCCGCCGTCCGGCTCAGGCCTCGGCCGTTTCGCCATCGGCCGGAAGCCCGGCCTCCTCAGGCTCTTCGGCCGGTGCCTCGATCCAGCCGGCCAGGACGCGGGCGGCCATGATGATTGCCTCCGCATCCTGCCGGGACAGGTCGAAACCGTCGAGATAACCGGAATGGCGGGTGGTCTCGCCGTCCTTGCGTTCGGTCCAGCCGATCAGGTCGTCGGTGGCGCAGCCGGCGAGGTCCTCGACGCTCTTCACGTCGTTCTCGCCCAGTGCCACCATCATCGAGGTGGTGATCCCGGCGACCTCGCGCAAGGCGTCTTCCACGCCGAGCGCACGCCGCTTCTCGTCGAACTCGGCCTCGACAGCCGCGAGATAGTCCTGCGCGCGAGACTGGATCTCTGCGCCGGTGTCCTCGTCGAAGCCCTCGATCGAGGCCAGCTCGGAGGGGTCGACATAGGCGACCTCCTCGACGGTCCGGAAGCCTTCCGAGGCAAGGAGCTGGCCGACCGTCTCGTCGACGTTCAGCGCGTTCATGAAGATCTCGGTGCGGGCCAGGAACTCCTTCTGGCGGCGCTCCGATTCCTCGGCCTCGGTCAGGATGTCGATGTCCCAGCCGGTGAGCTGCGAGGCGAGGCGGACATTCTGGCCGCGCCGGCCGATGGCGAGCGAGAGCTGCTCGTCGGGCACCACGACCTCGATCTTGTCGGCCTCCTCGTCGAGCACGACCTTGGCGACTTCCGCCGGCTGCAGCGCATTGACGACGAAGGTCGCGACGTCCGGCGACCACGGGATGATGTCGATCTTCTCGCCCTGCAGTTCGCCGACGACGGCCTGCACGCGCGATCCCCTCATGCCGACGCAGGCGCCGACCGGGTCGATCGAGGAATCGCGGGAAATCACCGCGATCTTGGCGCGCGAGCCCGGATCGCGGGCGACCGCCTTGACCTCGACGATCCCGTCATAGATCTCCGGCACTTCCTGGCCGAACAGCTTGGCCATGAACTGCGGATGCGTGCGGGACAGGAAGATCTGCGGGCCGCGCGGCTCGCGGCGCACGTCGTAGACATAGGCGCGGGCGCGGTCGCCGACCTTGAAGGTCTCGCGCGGGATCATCTCGTCGCGGCGGATGATCGCCTCGCCACGGCCGAGATCGACGAAGACGTTGCCGTATTCGACGCGCTTGACCGCGCCGTTGACGATCTCGCCGATGCGATCCTTGTACTCGTCATATTGCCGGTCGCGTTCGGCCTCGCGCACCTTCTGCACGATCACCTGCTTGGCCGACTGCGCCGCGATGCGGCCGAAATCGAAGGGCGGCAGCGGATCGGCGATGACGTCGCCGACCTGGGCCGCCGGATTGTGGCGCTTGGCCTCGTCGAGCGTGATCTCGACGGCGCCGTTCTCGACCTGCTCGACCACCTGGAGGTGGCGGGCGAGCCGCAGCTCGCCGGTCTTGGTGTTGATCTCGGCATGGACGTCGGTCTCGGCGCCGTAGCGCGAGCGTGCCGCCTTGGCGATCGCGTCCTGCATCGCATCGACGACGATCTGCCGGTCGATGGATTTCTCGCGGGCGACCGCGTCGGCGATCTGCAGCAGTTCGAGCCTGTTGGCGCTGACGACCATGACGCTCACTCCTCTTCGTTCGTGTCTTGCGGATCAGGTCCGCGCTTCTTGTCCGGATCAGGCTTTTTATCAGGACGAGGCCCGAGAGATTTGCCGCGACCCTTCTTGGGGGTGGCGATCTCGTCGGCCGCCGGCATTTCAGGCGGCAGGCCCGCCTTGCCGCGGCGCAGCGACTCGGTGACCAGCGCATCGGTCAGCACGAGGCGGGCATCGGCGATCAACGTCATCGGGATCGCGACGTCGCGCTCCTCGGTCGACTTGGCATCGTCGCGGGAGAGCAGCGCATTGCTGCCCTCGACGCCGCGCAGGATGCCGCGAAAGCGCTTGCGGCCGGCGACGAGCTGTTCGGTGTCGATTTTGGCGAGATGCCCGGCCCAGCGCTCGAAATCACTCGCCCGCACCAGCGGCCGGTCGATCCCCGGCGATGACACTTCGAGATGATACGCCGCCTGGATGGGATCGTCGACGTCGAGCGCCGGCGAGACTGCCTGGCTGACGGCTTCGCAGCCCTCGACATTCATCGTGCCGTCGGGCTTCTCGGCCATGATCTGAACGGTGCAGCCGTTCTGGGCAGAGACGCGCACGCGCACCAGCCGGTAGCCGAGATCGGCGATGGCAGGCTCGACAATGACCGCGATGCGCGCGGCGACGCCCGTCTCGACGACGAGGCGCGGCTCTGAAAGATCGTTATTCGCTGTCGGCTCGTTCATGCCTGGGCTGCCGGCTCCAACCATTATCGGAACATGATGCCGCTGGCTGTTACGGGCCGTCATGCTCCAGTCCCGGCTGGGCTGCGGCCAATAAAAAAGAGCGGGCCGGCAGGCCCGCTCTTGATCATCGGCTGATACCGAAACCAGAGCTGTTGGCCTGCTATTTAGTCCGCCTTGGCCGCGCATGCAAGCGTTCTTGGCCGATGCGGACCATGGCGGAGCTTTTCCGCCGCCGCTAACCCGCTGGTCATCCTTCTGCGTCATGGTCGGGCGCTACGCGTTGTTTGGGGATGCGGTATGAGTTCTGTCAGTACGCTGTTGCGTGATCTCGAGACGACGATGCTGCGCGGCTCGACCGACGATCGCGCCCAGATCGTGTCGCGCCTGACCGATCTTTTCCTGAGCACGGCCTCGGTCATGGACGAGGACCAGGTCGGCATTTTCGACGTCGTCATCGGGCGGCTCTCGCGTGCCATCGAGCTCAGGGCCCGCATCGAGCTCTCGGAGCGGCTCGCTCCCGTCCCGAACGCGCCGACCGGGGTCGTGCGTCAACTGGCGCTCGACGAGATCGCGGTGGCGCGGCCGGTGCTGGTCGGCTCCAGCCGCCTGACCGATCAGGACCTCGTCGCGATCTCGGCGGCCAAGGGTCGCGATCACATGCTGGCGATCACGGAGCGGCCGGATCTCGGCGAGCCGGTGACCGATTTTCTGATCCTGCGCGGCGGCCGGGTCGTGACCCACGCCATCGCGGCCAATCATACCGCCCGCTTCTCCCATCACGGCATGGGCGTCCTCGTCATGCGCGCGGTCCAGGACGATGCGTTGCAGACGGCGCTCGGCGCGAGGCGTGACATTCCGGCGGAACTCGCCGGCCAGCTCATGGCCGCGGCGAAGAACTCTGCCCGCCGCCGTCTGACCGCGAGCCTCGAGCCCGGCCTGGCCGGCGCGGTCGATGGCGCGGTCGAGCGGGGTGCGCAGGCAGTTGCCGCCCAGGCGCAGATCCAGGGTGATCTCGGTGCGGTGAATGAGGCGCTGGTCGAGATCAACCGTCTGAACGAGGCCGGCGAGCTCGACGAGAGCAAGGTCGCGAGCTTTGCCACGGCGGGCGCGACCGAGCATGCCATCTGCGCCGTCGCCGCTCTCGCCCAGCTCGGGCTGCCGGCAACGGAACAGATCATCCTCGGCTCGGACCGGGACGCGGTGCTGCTCGTCGCCCGGGGGCTCGGCTGGTCGTGGGAGACCGCAGCCGCGCTGATCGGCCTGCGCAAGGATTTCGGCAAATCGGCGCCGGCGGTTGAGCGCGCCCGCCAGCACTTCCGCAACCTCGCCCAGCCGACCGCCCAGCGCGTTCTCGGCTTCCTCAGGATGCGCGACGCGCAGCAGTGAGATAGCTCGGGACCCGGCCCGCCGCGACGGCCTTGGCCTCGTAGCGGGTGCGGATCCAGCCGGGATAGGGCTGGCGCCAGTCGTCCGCGCGTGTATCCGTCCAGTCGAAATCGGGTGATCGCGCCAGTCGCGCCAGCGTCCAGCCGACATAATCGTCGATGTCGCTGGCGAAGCGGAAACGGCCGCCGTCGCGCAAGGCGCGCGCAAACAGGGCCAGCGTCCGGTCCGAGACGAAGCGGCGCTTGCGCTGGCGTCGCTTCGGCCACGGATCGGGATAGAGCAGGTCGATCGCGTCGAGCGAGCCAGCGGGCAGACGCGGCAGCATCAGCGCCGCATCGCCATCCCAGATCCGGATATTGGTCAGGCCCTCGCGTTCGATTACGGCGAGGAACTTCGCCATGCCGTTGATGAAGGGTTCGACGCCGATGAATCCGATCTCGGGGCTCTCGCGCATGCGGGAGAGGAGATGCTCGCCGCCGCCGAAGCCGATTTCCAGCCGCACGGCCGTCACCGTCTGCGGAAACAGCGCCGCCAGCCCGGCGATCTCGCCCTCCGGCAGCCGCAGTCGCGGCAGCACGGTGTCGATCATCGCGTTCTGGCCTTCGCGCAGCGCCTTGCCCTTGCGCCGGCCAAAAAAGGCGCGGTCGGGGTCGTAATCGTTCGTCATGAGCTGTCTTTGCGAGGGAATGCGGTCTTTGATAGGAAATGACGGCGCTTGTAGCGCAAGCGCCCAAAAGAAAAAGGCCGGAGCGCAGGCCCCGGCCTTTCTCAAAGAGTTCGCGATCCGGGGATCAGGCGACGGCCTTCTTCAGCGCGTCGACCAGGTCGGTCTTCTCCCAGGAGAAGCTGCCGTCGCGGCCGGCCTTGCGGCCGAAATGGCCATAGGCCGCCGATTTGGCATAGATCGGCTTGTTGAGCTGGAGATGCGTGCGGATGCCGCGCGGGGTCAGGTCCATGACCTCGCCCAGAACCGCCTCGAGCTTGGCCTCGTCGACCTTGCCGGTGCCGTGCAGGTCGACATAGATCGACAGCGGCTTGGCGACACCGATGGCATAGGAGAGCTGGATCGTGCAGCGCTCGGCGAGCTTGGCCGCGACCACGTTCTTGGCGAGGTAGCGGGCGGCATAAGCCGCCGAGCGGTCGACCTTGGTCGGATCCTTGCCCGAGAAGGCGCCGCCGCCATGCGGGGCCGCGCCGCCATAGGTGTCGACGATGATCTTGCGGCCGGTCAGGCCGGCGTCGCCGTCAGGACCGCCGATCACGAACTTGCCCGTCGGATTGACGTGCCAGACGGTGTCCTTGCTGATCCAGCCCTCCGGCAGCGTCGCGCGGATGTAGGGCTCGACGATCTTGCGGACATCGGCCGAGGTCAGGCTCTCGTCGATATGCTGGGTCGAGAGCACGATCTGCGTCACGCCGACCGGCTTGCCGTTCTCGTACTTGACCGTGACCTGGCTCTTGGCGTCGGGGCCGAGCTTGGCGGCGGCGCCGTCCTTGGCGTGGCGGGCCTTGGCCAGCACTTCGAGGATCTTGTGGGCGTAGTAGATCGGCGCCGGCATCAGCTCGGGCGTCTCGCGGCAGGCATAGCCGAACATGATGCCCTGGTCGCCGGCGCCTTCGTCCTTGTTGCCGGAGGCGTCGACGCCCTGGGCGATATCCGCCGACTGGGCGTGCAGCAGCACGTCGATCTTGCACTTCTTCCAGTGGAAGCCGTCCTGCTCGTAGCCGATCGCCTTGATCGCCTTGCGCGCGGCCGACTTGACCTTGCTCTTCATCGCCTTCTCGTCGAGCGAGGTGCGGACCTCGCCGGCGATGACGACGCGGTTGGTCGTCGCCAGCGTCTCGCAGGCGACACGCACCTGGGCGGCGTCCATGCCGGACTTGGCGGCTTCCTTGAAGAACAGGTCCACGACCTCGTCGGAGATCCGGTCGCAGATCTTGTCGGGATGGCCTTCGCCGACGGATTCGCTGGTGAACAGGTAATTCTGGCGTGACACGGTCGGTCTGCCCTTTTGCAGGCGTGAGACGGGAGACCGGCTCGGAAACGGGGCCGATCGACGGAAACGGCCATCCTCTTTGCAGTGGACGCGTTCGCCGTCAAGCACGGCAATCCGTTTATCGGGAGCTTCGTTCGTCAGGACGAACGAAATTTGCGCTGAATCAGGCGTTTCCGCCGTCTTCCTCGGCCAGCGACTCGACGAGGTCGATGATCCGGCGCCTCACCTTGCCGTTCTTGATGCGGACGAAGGCCTTGGTCAGCTGCACGCCCTCGCTGCTCGCCATGAAATCGGAAACATAGGCGCTTGAGGCGGCGTCGGAGAACCCGCCCGTCGGCATGTCGCCGGTCGGCGCGCCTTCGAAGAAGAACGACACCGGCACATCGAGCATCTTGGCGATTTGCTGCAGCCGGCTCGCGCTGATGCGGTTCGAGCCCTTCTCGTATTTCTGCACCTGCTGGAAGGTCAGTCCCAATGCGTCCCCGAGCTTCTCCTGGCTGACCCCGGCGAGCATGCGGCGCATGCGCACGCGGCTGCCGACATGGCGGTCGATCGGGTTCGGGATTTTCTTCAGCATGAATGACAGCCTTGGCTCGGGAGCGCCGCCCCGGATGCATTAGCTCCGAAGGCCGCATAGTCAATTGGTTTGAGACGACGACGGACCCGACGTTACCCAATCTGCCAAGAAGTTCCAAATGGGATTAACGGTGCGGCAGCAGACGCGACAGAAGCAAGAATCCTGCAAGCAGGGCCGCGTAGATCAGATCGCCGAACCGGGCGTAAGGCGTGGCGGGCCCGGCGCGCGGCAGGCCCGCGTCGAGCACCCCTTCTGTGCCGAGCGCCAGGCTTGCGATGATCCGGCCATGCCCGTCGGCCACCGCCGAGATTCCGGTGTTGGCGACGCGAACCAGCGGCAGCCCCTCCTCGATCGCCCGCAACCGCGCCTGGGCGAAATGCTGGTAAGGGCCGCTGGTCTGGCCGAACCAGCCGTCATTGGTCAGGTTGAGCAGAAATCCGGCGCGTGGCCCCTGCGGGGCGACGTCGCCGGGAAAGATCACCTCGTAGCAGATCAACGGGGCTGCCGGCGGCAGACCGCGGATCGAAAGCGGCAGCCGCCGCGTGCCCGATGCGAAGCCGCCCGGTACGGACACGAACTCGGACAGGCCGAGGCTGCGGATGAGCCGTTCGAGCAGCCCCGGCAGATACTCGCCGAACGGCACGAGATGGATCTTGTCGTAGCTCGAGACGATGGTGCCTTCGTCATCCACGACCTGGATGGAATTGAAGATCGGTGGTCGGCTCTCGCCGGGAAGGGCCTCGCCCGCCCGCGCAGCGCCGGTGATCAGCGTCGTGTTCGGCGGCAGCAGCGCTGCGATCCGCGAGAGCGCCTGCGGCGTGCGCCCGAGCAGGAAGGGGAACGCCGATTCCGGCCAGATCAGATGGGTGACGGCCTGGACGCCGGGCGTGGCCGGGCTCGTCGCCCGGTCGCTCAGCGCCAGATACTGGTTCAGGATCGCCTCGCCGTTGCGCGCACTGAACTTGGCGTCCTGCGGCAGATTGGGCTGCATCAGCCGCAGCTTGACCCCCGCAACCAGCGGCGTTGGCCCCGTTGGCACGCGCCAGAACCCGAAACCGATTAGTCCGGCCAGGACGATCAGCGCCGTGAGCGGCGCGCGCCAGCGGCCGGCGCCACTCTCCGCGGTTCCCAGCGTCGCTGGCGCCGCGCCGATCGCGACCGCGAGCAGCGTCAGCCCGTAGAGGCCGCCGATCGAGGCGAATTGCGCGATATGGGCCTGCCCGGCCAGCATCATCCCGTAGATGTTCCAGGGGAAGCCGGTCAGCACATGGCCCCGCAGCCATTCGCTGAGCGAGAGCGCGACGGCCAGAACCAGGATGCGTCCGGCCCCCGCAGGCCAGGCGAGCCGGGCGCAGCCGAAGGCCAGCGCCGGGAAAAAGGCGAGAAAGGTCGGCAGCGCCACGACGCCGAGCGGCATGGCCCAGGCGAACTTGTCGGCTTCGACCAGGAAGGCGGCGCCGAGCCACCAGAGCCCGGCGAGGAAGAAACCGAAGCCCCACCACCAGCCGACCGCCATTGCGGCGCGGAAGCGCCCGGCCATGCTCGTGCCGACGGCGCCGTCGATCAGCCAGACCGCGATCGTCATCGGCACGACGATCAGCGGCCAGAGGTCGAGCGGCGGCAGGGCGAGCGCGCCGCTGGCGCCAGCCGCGAGCGCGATCAGTCGCTTGCGCCAGCCCCAGGCGAGGATGACGCTGTCGGCCAGCGCGGGAAGGCGCATCAATCGGGCTCCGCCGGGGCGGTGGTCTCGGGCGCCGACGGCGCGCGCTGGTGGATGCTCAGGCGCTTCACCCGCCGCTGGTCGGCCTCGATGATCTCGAAGCTGAGCCCCTCCGGGCCTTCGATGACCTCGCCCTGGGCCGGGACATGGCCGGCGAGCGTCACGATCAGCCCGCCCAGCGTATCGACGTCGCCGGCGACCGGGCTGTCGGAGAGGTCGATCCCGGTTGCTTCCTTGAGCTCTTCCAGGGTTGCGCGGGCATCGGCGGTGAAGCGGCCTTCGCCGGCTGCGGTGATCGCTGGCGCTTCCTCGAGATCGTGCTCGTCCTCGATGTCGCCGACGACGATTTCGATCAGGTTCTCGATCGTGATCAGCCCGTCCGTGCCGCCATACTCGTCGATCACCAGCGCGATATGCGTCCGCGTTGCCTGCATCCGCACCAGCAGGTCGACCGCCGGCATCGAGGGCGGCACATAGAGCACCGGGCGCAGGATCTTGGACTCGGCCAGCGTCATTCGCAGATCGACGGCGGAAAGATCGTGGAAGGCCGGCTCGGAGAGGCCGGGCGTGACCTCGGCCTTGGCCTGGCCCGCGATGAACTCGAGGAAGTCCCGGATATGGACCATGCCGCGCGGGTCGTCGAGCGAATCGTCGAAGACGGGCAGGCGCGAATGACCCGCCGTCCGGAACAGAGCCAGGACCTCGTCGAGCGTCGCGTCGGCCGGGACGGCGATGATGTCGGCGCGCGGGATCATGACGTCGCCGACACGGCGTTCGCGCAGGCTGAGCACGTTGGAGAGCATCGCGCGCTCCTGGGCGCTGAGGTCCGCGAGCTGTCCGCTGCCCTGCGCCAGGGCTTCGGTGATGTCCTCGCGGATCGTGCCGCTGCCGCGCAGGCCGAGCCTGTCGAGGAACTGGCTGAGCCAATGGGAGAGGCCGCGCCCGGCGGCCTCGGTCTGTCGACTGTCGTCGCTCATGATCTTGGGAGGTGGTCCGGTGTTGCGGCTTGCGGAGAAGTCGGGGAAGGGGCCTGCGTGCGCGCGATCAGCTCGCCGCCGGCATAGGGGTCGGCGATGCCGAGTCGGGCGAGCGCTGCGATCTCGAGCCCTTCCATGCGCTGGGCCTCGGCTTCGGTCTCATGGTCCTCGCCGAGCAGATGCAGCAGGCCGTGAATCACGAGATGGCTGAAATGGTCGACAAGGCTCTTGTCCTCGGCCTGAGCCTCGCGCTCGACGGTCTCATAGGCGATGACGATGTCGCCGAGGATCGGGCTGGTCGCGATCCGCTCGGGCGGCGCGGCCGGGAAGGACAGCACGTTCGTCGCCTTGTCGAAGCCGCGCCAGTCGCGGTTGACGATACGGATGCGCCTGTCGTCGGTCAGGAGCAGGCTGAGTTCGGCGCCGTCGCAGGGCTGCACCGGCGCGACGGCCAGAGCGGCCTCGACCGCCAGCCTGACTCGTGCGCGCAGGGCGGCGAGGTCGCCGAGCGCGCGCCACTGGCGCGACTGGGCCCTGAGCGCCATCACAGGCGCGGCCGGTTTGGTCTTGGGGCGCGGCGCCGGACGCCGCGCGCGAGGTCGGTCGGTCATCGCGGGCGCTCCCGCGACAGGGTGCGCTTCAGCCCTTCGGTCTCGCTTTCGATCGGGGCCTGCGGCTCGGGCACGGCGGCGCGCATCCGCTCCTCCCGTTCCTCGCGCTCGCGGCGCGACGCGCTCTCATATGCCATGACGATGCGGCGCACGAGGTCGTGGCGGACGACGTCGCCTTCCTCGAACTTGGCATAGCCGACGCCCTCGACGCCCGACAGCAGACGAACCGCCTCGATCAGCCCCGAGCGCTGGCCCGGCGGCAGGTCGATCTGCGTTGGATCGCCGGTGATGATCATGCGCGAGCCTTCGCCGAGGCGGGTCAGGAACATCTTCATCTGCACAGAAGTCGCGTTCTGCGCCTCGTCGAGCAGCACCACGGCGTTGGTCAGCGTGCGCCCGCGCATGAAGGCGAGCGGCGCGATCTCGATCATGCCGGTCTGCAGCGCGCGCTCGACATGGCGCGCCTCCATGAAGTCGTTCAGCGCGTCGTAGATCGGCCTGAGATACGGATCGACCTTCTCGCGCATGTCGCCGGGCAGGAAGCCGAGCCGCTCGCCGGCTTCGACTGCAGGGCGGGACAGCACCATGCGCTCGACCACGCCCTGCTCGATCAGCGAGACGGCGTGACCGACTGCGAGCCAGGTCTTGCCGGTGCCGGCCGGGCCTTCGGCGAGAACGAGCTCGTTGCGCTTGAGCTGGCGCAGATAGGCGTCCTGCGCCGCATTCCGCGCCCTGACGGGACCGCGCTTTCGCGTCACGATCGCGTCGAACGAGGCCTTGCCCGTATCGGCGGCCGGGAAGAGCGAGCGCTGGACATTGCTCTCCTCGATCGCGCCGTCGACCTCGCCCAGCGTCACGGGAGCACCGGCCTTGGCGCGCGTATAGAGCGTCTTCAGCACGCGCCCGGCCTGTTCGGCGGTCTCGCGCGGCCCCTTGATGGTGACATGGTTGCCGTTCGGGCTGATCACGACGCCGAGCCGGCGCTCGATATGCGCCAGATTCTGGTCGTAGTGCCCGAAGACCAGGCTCGCCAGACGGTTGTCGTCGAAGGAGAGCAGGACTTCGGTCGCCGGCAACCCGTCGCGGGCGAGGGCATCCATCGGGGCGGGCGCGAGATCGCGCCGCGTTCCGCGTTCCGGTCTCGGATTCGTCGAGTCAGCCTGTGCCAAAAGCGTCGTCTCCCTGGCGCCTGTTCCGGCCGGACAGGAGCGTGAGGCCGGGTCGTTGAGCGGATCGGTCGTCGTTATCAGCGGGCGTGCCGGTTTCAGCCTGATGACAGGCCGTGACGGCGGCGAGCGGCGGGGCCGCATTTTGTGTCGGGATGGCGTTCACGCGGCCATCTCCTTCGAGGATGGCTCTTGCTCTGTCGAGGACAGCGCCTGTGCCGAGGGCGCAGGCGCGCCGGCCTTGCGGCCGAAGAGCGAGTTGGAGCCCGCCCGCTCGATCACCACCTGCACCCGGTCGCCGATCTGATTCGCCTCCGTCTCGATCTGCACAGCCTGAAGGTAGGGCGATTTTCCCGCAAGCTGTCCCGGATGACGCCCGGCCCGTTCCAGCAGAACCTCGACGGTGCGCCCGACCATCGCATGGTTGAAGGCCTGCCGGTGATGCTCGATGCGCGCCTGCAGGCGATAGAGCCGCTCGTCCATCACGGCGGCCGGAACCTGCCCACCGAGATCGGCGGCGGGCGTGCCGGGACGCGCCGAGTACTTGAAGGAATAGCTCGAAGCGAAACCGATTTCGTCGACGAGTGCGATCGTATCCTCGAAATCGGCGTCGCTCTCGCCCGGAAAGCCGACGATGAAGTCCGACGACAGGGCGATGTCGGGCCGGGCCTCGCGGATGCGGCCGATCAGCCTGCGGTATTCGTCGGCGCTGTGCTTGCGGTTCATCGCGGCGAGAATGCGGTCCGAGCCCGCCTGCACCGGCAGATGCAGGAACGGCATCACCTGCGGCAGATCGCGATGGGCGGCGATCAGGTCGTCGTCCATGTCGCGCGGGTGGCTCGTGCTGTAGCGGATGCGGGCGATGCCCGGCACCTCGGCGACACGGTGCATCAGCCGCGCCAGGCCCCAGACCCGCCCGTCCTGCCCCTCGCCATGATAGGCGTTGACGTTCTGGCCGATCAACGTGACGTCCTGTACGCCCGATGCCGCCAGCCGCTCGATCTCGGCCATGATCTGGGCCACCGGCCGCGAGAACTCGGCGCCGCGGGTATAGGGCACGACGCAGAAGGCGCAGAACTTGTCGCAGCCCTCCTGCACGGTGACGAAGGCGGAAATGCCGCGCTGGCGGATGGCCTGCGGCTTCGGCGCCGGCAGATGGCCGAACTTGTCGTCGACCGGCAGGTCGGTATCGACGATGCGCCTGGCGCGCGCCTGCTCCAGCAGCTCCGGCAGCCGGTGATAGGCCTGCGGGCCGACGACGAGATCGACGGCGGGCTGGCGCCGCTGGATCTCGGCACCCTCCGCCTGCGCGACGCAGCCGGCGACGACGATGCGGGTGTCCTGGCCCTCGGCCTTCTGCGCGTTCTTGATGTCCCGCAGCTTGCCGAGCTCGGTATAGACCTTCTGCACCGCGCGCTCGCGGATATGGCAGGTGTTCAGCAGGATCAGGTCGGCGCCTTCCGGCGTCGCTGTTTCCTCGAAGCCCTGCTCGCCCAGGATGTCGGCCATGCGCTGGCCGTCATAGACGTTCATCTGGCAGCCGAAGGACTTGATGTGGACTTTCTTCATCGCGCCGGGTCTGGTCTCCAAACCGTCTCCTTACTCCGGATCACGTCCCGAGGAAACGCCCGGCCGCCTGATCCTTCGATCAAGCAATGCCCGGGCCATCGCGCCGGTCGATGCCGTGCTCGGCCTCACGCCAAGGGCCGCCCGCTCACCGTCTCCTGCCGGGCCTTGCGGATCGCGGCCTCGGCCTGCCGCGTCGCCTCCTTGCGCGAGGTCTTGCGCCCCATCGCGATCGGCTCGCCCCAGGCGAGTTCGACATCGATCGCGCCGACCTCGAGGACCGTCCTGAGATGGGGCGCGAGCTCGGTGTCGCCATACCAGGCCAGCGCCGTGCGCTCGACCCGCCCGCCCGCCATGCCGTGGAAGCCGGTATAGCTGATCGCCAGCGGATAGACCGCGATGTCGCCGTCGCCGTCCGGGTCGCCCGCACCCTTGCCGAGCGCCTCATGCGCCGCGCCCAGCAGCGAGGACCGCAGCGGCAGGATGCGCGTGCCGTCGCCGGTCGTACCTTCGGCGAAGAGCACGACGGCCTCCCCGGCCGAAAGGCGCGCGCCCATCTGCGCTGCGACATCGGCCGTCGCCGCGCGGCGCGAGCGGTCGATGAAGACGGTGCGCTGCAGCCTTGCGAGGAAGCCGATCACCGGCCAGCCCGCCACCTCGCTCTTCGCGACGAAGCAGACCGGCCTCTCGGCGCCGAGCACGGAGATATCGAGCCAGGACACGTGGTTGGCGACGATCAGCCCGCTGCTGCCGGATGGCGGCGGCGTGCCCCGGACGTGCCGCCGCACACCGAGGCAGCGGCAGGTGATGCGGTGGAACAGCCGCGGGATGACGGCGCCATGCGCCGGCGCCAGCCGGGCGACGAGAAGCTGTGCCGGCAGCAGCGCGGCCGTGCTCAGCGACAGAAGCGACAGCCGCAGGATCGCGCCGGCGCGCAGGCCCTTCATGTCCGCGCCTCCCCGCTCACGCGAGATCGAGCCGCATCGCGACCGCCGTGGCCCGGCTGCCGTCGGGCTTCGGGTAGTAGCCCTTGCGGCGGCCGACCTCGCGGAAGCCGAGATGCCGGTAGAGCCGCTCGGCTGCGACATTCCCCTCCTCGACCTCGAGGAAGACCTGCGCGACGCCGCTGCCGGCCAGCCGCGAGAGATGCGCGCCGAGCAGGCTCGCCGCCAATCCGTTTCGGCGATGCCCGGGCGCAATCACGATCGAGAGAATTTCGGCCTCGTCGGCCGCCTTGCGCGACATCACGAAACCGGTCGGTTGCGACGCCTGCCCCGGAAAGACGCCGTCGGTCGCAACGCTCGCATCCGCCAGCAGCGCCGCGCATTCGCCGGGCTCCCAGCCTCGCGCGAAGCCGCCCTGGCCATGCAGCGCCGCGACGTCGCGGGCGTGGCGCGCGTCGAGATGGCCGGTCCGCGCCGGGCTCGCATGGGGGTGTAGCAGTCGACGCAGCCAGTCCATGGCGCTTGATGGCACAGCCGCGCCGGCTGGCAAGTCCTGTTGCGTTATTCGCAGGGTCGCATCGCCTTGTCCGCGCACGTCGTCGCACCTTGTCGGGCCGCTGCCGGAGCTCTTTGCTTGTGCAGCGGCTTTCCCGAAAACCGCATGCCACTTTTCGGGCCGATGCTCTAGCGACGCGGCAGGCGGGCGCGGTCCTGCGGCGTCGTCTCCGGCGCCTTGAGATAGAGTGGGCGCGGCGGCGCCGAATCCGGATCGGCGATCATGCCGAGCCGCGCTACCCAGGTCACGTCCGGGGCCCGCGAATCGTCGATCACCAGCGCATCGAGCCCGATCGCCCAGGCTTCGTTCGCCACGGGAAGCGCAGCCGATCCGACCAGACTGACCGGCCCGGCGCCGATGGCACGAGCCGCATCGCGATAGCTGACCTGGCGCAGCGCCACGATCTGTCGGCCTTCCGAACTCAGCGCCTGAAACCAGACCTGGCCGTGCCTGGCATCGAGTGCGGCCGCGATCACGCGACCGGTCTCGCGTCCGACCAGCGGCGCGGCGCAGGCGGCCAGCGTGGTGACGCCGACCGCAGGGATGCCGGCGGCGAGCGCGATGGCGCGGGCCGCACTGACGCCGACGCGAAGGCCGGTATAGCTGCCGGGGCCGACGGTCACCGCGACACGGTCGAGCGAGGAGAAGCCGCCTTCGACCGCGTTCATGACGCGCTCGATCAGCGGCATCAGCGCCTCGGCATGGCCGCGTTCCATCGCGATCTGCTCGATCGCGAGCGGCTCGGGACGGCCGGCTTCGAGCACGCAGGCCGAACAGGCGCCGAGCGCGGTGTCGATCGCGAGGATGCGCATCAGGTTCGGATCAGCCTGTCGGGTCTGTGGCGGGTGAAAGATGCACCAAAGCTATAATGGCAGGCCGATCAAGCCAAAACCATGCGTTCGTTCAAATCGCCTCGACCTCGCGCACATCCGGCAGGAAGTGGCGCAGCAGGTTCTGGATGCCGTGCTTCAGCGTCGCGGTCGAGGACGGGCAGCCCGAGCAGGAGCCCTTCATCGCCAGATAGACGGTTCCGTCCTTGAAGCCGCGGAAGGTGATGTCGCCGCCATCGCCCGCGACCGCCGGGCGGATGCGGGTCTCCAGCAGATCCTTGATCGTCTCGACGGTTTGCGCGTCTTCGGGAGCGAAGAACTCGCCCTCCTCGACCACGTCGGCGCGCGAGCCGTCCGAGAGCACCGGCGCGCCCGACATGAAATGCTCCATGATCGCGCCCAGTATGGCCGGCTTCAGATGCGGCCACTCGCCGCCCGATTTGGTCACCGTGATGAAATCCGAGCCGAGGAACACGCCGGAGACGCCGTTGACGCCGAACAGGCGCTGGGCCAGCGGCGAACGCTCCGCCTGCTCGGGATCGCGCAGCTCAAGCGTCCCGTCCGGCATCACGGCGCGGCCGGGCAGGAATTTCAGGGTCGCCGGATTGGGGGTGGCTTCGGTCTGGATGAACATGGTGGAATCTCCGGTCGCGGACGGTTCAAGGCCGCCGTTCCAAGCTTCGATATAGGCGTCTGCATGGAATCATTCCAGCGCGAACGATCGCCGCCGGGCATGCGTTCGCGCATGGTCACGCCAGCGCGTCGATTTCCTCGTCCTCGAGATGGCCGGGCACGATCGCGACCGGAATCGGAAAGCTCGCGGCCGATTTGCCGGCGAGCGCGCTGACCAGCGGGCCAGGCCCGTCGCGGCCGGCGCCGGCCGCCAGCACGAGCAGCGAGATGTCCTCGTCGGCCTCGATCAGCTTGACCACCTCGTCGGCCTTGTCACCGGTCCGCACGACCCGCTCCGGCTCGAGCCCGGCGAAGGTCCGTACGGCGGCGGCGGCGGTGTCGATCAGCTTCTCGGCCTCGGCCTCGGCTTCCGCCTGCATGACCTCGCCGACGCCGAGCCAGGTTTCGTGCTCGGGTGGGGTCACCACGCCGAGCAGCACCATCGCCGCCCCGGTTCGCGCACAGCGCCGGGCCGCGAAGCGGACGGCCTTGGCGCATTCGGCGCTGTCGTCCACCACCGCGAGGAATTTCGGGCGATGGCCCGTTTCATAGGACCGCCGTCGCTTCACCATGTCGCCTGCCCTGCCGCCGCTTCAGGAGCGCGCATGGTGAACCGCGCCGCAACGTCAGCGCAAGCCCGCCTCGCGATCCTCATTGAGCTTGCGCAATCAGCATCGATCAACGCCGCGAAACGAAGCCGACGAGGTCCTTGACGTCGCGCATGATCGGCGCCGCGATCGCCTCGGCCCGCTGCGCGCCCTCGCCCAGGATGGCGTCGATATGGCTGACATCGGCGAGCAGGCGACGCATCTCGCCGGCGATGGGGCTGAGCTTCGCCACGGCGAGATCGACCAGCGCGCCCTTGAAGCCGGAGAACTGGCCTCCGCCGAACTGGCCGAGAACCTCCGCCTTGGTCTGGCCGTTGAGCCCCGCATAGATGCCGACCAGATTATCGGCCTCGGGCCGGCCCTCCAGCCCCTTCTCCTCGGACGGCAGCGCCTCGGGATCGGTCTTGGCCTTGCGAACCTTGGTTGCGATCGTCTCGGCATCGTCGGTCAGATTGATGCGGGAATAGTCGGACGGGTCCGATTTCGACATCTTCTTGGTGCCGTCGCGCAGGCTCATGACGCGCGGCGCCGGCCCCTGGATCATCGGTTCCGGCTGCGGGAAGAAGCCGAGTTCGCCGGTGCCGAGGCCTTTTTCAGCGATCTGCGCGCTGAAATCATTGTTGAATTTCTGCGCGATGTCGCGCGCCAGCTCCAGATGCTGCTTCTGGTCCTCGCCGACGGGCACATGCGTCGCCTTGTAGAGCAGGATGTCGGCCGCCATCAGCGCCGGATAGGCGTAAAGCCCGATCGAGGCGTTTTCCTTGTCCTTGCCGGCCTTTTCCTTGAACTGGGTCATGCGGTTGAGCCAGCCCAGCCGCGCGACGCAGTTGAACACCCAGGCCAGCTCGGCGTGCTGGTGCACCTGACTCTGGTTGAAGATGATGCTCTTCTTCGTATCGATGCCGGCGGCGACATACGCTGCCGTGACCTCGCGGATGGCGCGGGTCAGGTCGGCGGGGTCCTGCCAGACCGTGATCGCGTGCATGTCGACGACGCAATAGATGCACTCATGCGTCTCCTGCATCGCCACCCAATTGGTCAGCGCGCCGAGATAATTGCCGAGATGCAGCGTCGAGGTCGGCTGCATGCCTGAGAAGACGCGCTGGTGAAAGGTCGCCATCGGGCGCTCCGTCGTCACGAACGGGGAAGGGAAGCGGCGCTTCTGGCTTAACCCTGCCGCTTGCGCAAGAGGCCCGGCCGGATGCGCGCTCCGAAGGCGCCAAGCGTCCAGCCGGCCGCGGCATAGAAGGCCAGCCCGACGCCGCAGAGCAGAAGCAGCGCCGCGGCGCGCCAGAGCGTCGGCTGGTCCTGTGTCAGCACGCCGGCCAGATGCCGTTCGAGCCAGGACAGCACGCCGAGCATCAGCAGGCTGGCGAGGACGATGCCTGCGATCGGGCGGAGGGTCGCGCCGGGCCGCCACAGCCCCTCGCGGGCCAGCATGCCGCCGAGCAGCACGGCCTGGACGGCAAACGCGACACTGGCGGCGAGCGCGGCCATGGCGGCCGCGTTGCCACCGCGTGAGAGCGCAAGGCCCGTCGCTGCAGCCACCCCGACGGCAAGACCACCGCTCAGAAGCGGCAGGCGCGGCCGTTGCCGGGCGAAATAGACCTGCCCGAAGACTTTCGCCGCCACCGCGAACGGCAGGCCCGCCGCGAAGGCCGCGAGCGCGGCTGCCGTGCGCGCGCTGTCCTCAGCGCCGAAACGGCCATGTTCGAACAGGATCGAGACGATCGGCTGCGCCAGCGTCATCAACGCCGTCGCAGCCGGCAAGGCGAGGGCGAGCCCGAGCGCCAGCGCCTGTCCGAGCATGGCATCTTCGTCGGCGCGCCTTGCCGCCATGTCGGAGAGCACGACGGTGCCCATCGCCACGCCGACGAAGCCGAGCGGGAGCTGGAAGACCCGGTCGGCATAGTAGAGCGCGGCGACCGCGCCTTGCTCGGTCGAGGCGATCTGTGTCGCCACCAGCAGGACGAGCTGCGCGCTGGATGCCGCCAGCAGCGTCGCCCCGCCATTCGTGACTAGTCGGGTCATCTGCGGCGACCAGCGTAGGCTCGGGCGCGGCAGGCCGATGCGGCGCAGCGCGACCAGAACCAATGCGAGATGCGCAAACCCGGTCGCGCTCACCGCCAGCGCCTGCCATCGCGCGGCCATCGCCGGCTCCGTGCCCTGGACCAACTGCACCAGCAGGATCGCGATCAGGATCGCGTTCATCAGCGCCGGCGCCAGCGCGGCCATGGCGAATCGGCGCTCGGCATTGAGCAGCGCGGCCAGCATCGCGGCGACCGTCGTCAGCATCAGGAAGGGCAGCATCAGCCGCGTGTAGGAGGCTGCCAGGGCAAGCGTCTCCGGTTCGGCCGCGAAGCCGCCGGCGAGCCCGAGCACGACCCAGGGCGCGAAGGCTTCGCCAAGTCCGACCAGAACCAGCAGCAGCAGCGCGAGATGGCCGAGCGCCTCGCCGGTGAAGCGCCGTGCCGCGGCCTCGCCATCCTCCTGCCGGATCGCGAGATAGAGCGGCACGAAGGGCGCGTTCAGCCCGCCCTCGCCGAGCACGCGCCGGACCAGATTGGGCAGGCGCAGCGCGGCGAGGAAGGCGTCGGCGACCGGCCCGGCCCCGAGCAGCCTTGCGATCAGCACATCGCGAGCGAAGCCGAGCAATCGTGACAGCATCGTCGCCACGCCGACGACAAGGGAATCGCGGGCAAGGCGGGAACGAGATGCTGGCGGCCCGGTCAAGACCGTGTCTTTCGCCGCTGCATCACGATCCAAAATCCTCGCGGAAGCGGTCAATCTGATGCATGCGCTCGTGCAGGATCGTCACGATGCCGATGTCGCCATCGGCAAGCCTTCTCCAGTAGACGAAGTGCCTCTCGAAGCGGAACACATAGCCGGTCACGCCGAACTCCGCGGGGATGGGACGCGATATGACGGCATGGGTCTGGATCTGGCCGTAGGCCTCGAATAGCCCCGCGATATAGCGGTCTGCCTGCTCCGTCCCCCAGTGATCGCGGGTGTAGCGGTAGACCTCGTCGAGGCGATGAGACGCCGCTTGCTGGACGCGAACGGCAACCATCGGGCGTTCAGACTTTGTTGCGAGCGATGATCTCGGCCGCCGTCAGCGGCAGATACGACGAATCCGGAGCCACGAAAGCGTGGGTCAGTTCTGCCTTCAACCGCTCGAACGCTTCGTTTTCCGCACGCTGCTTGTCCCGCCGTATCAGGTCGCGGACATACTCGCTGATGTTCTCGTAAGCGCCGCTCTCCCCGACATTGCTGGCGACGAAGTCGCTCAGTGCGCCTCCGAGGCGAACCGTCATCGTTGTTGTGCGGGACATATCAGTCTCCGATCGCGCTGTCTTCAATATGATTAAGAATGAAGACAGCGCAAGCCTCGTCACTCGCAATGACGGGTCTACAGAATGAACCGGCTCAGATCGGCGTTCTTCGCCAGGTCGCCGATGCGCGACTGCACGTAATCGCCGTCGATCGTCACCGTCTCGCCGGAACGATCCGGCGCCGTGAACGAGATGTCGTCGAGGATGCGCTCGATCACCGTCTGGAGGCGGCGCGCGCCGATGTTTTCGACCGTCGAATTCACATCCACCGCGATGCGCGCGATCGCGTCGATGGCGTCGGGCGTGAAGGCGATCGTGACCTCTTCCGTGCCCATCAGCGCTACGGTCTGCTTGATCAGGCTGGCCTCGGTCTCGGTCAGGATGCGCTTGAAATCCTCGACGTCGAGCGGTTGCAATTCCACGCGGATCGGCAGGCGGCCCTGCAGTTCGGGCAACAGGTCGGAGGGGCGCGAGACGTGGAAGGCGCCCGACGCGATGAACAGGATGTGGTCGCTCTTGACCGCGCCGTGCTTGGTCGCAACCGTCGTGCCCTCGATCAGCGGCAGCAGGTCGCGCTGCACGCCCTCGCGCGAGACATCGGCGCCGCCCTTGCCTTCACGGGCGCAGATCTTGTCGATCTCGTCGAGGAAGACGATGCCGTTGTTCTCGACCTCGCGGATTGCCGCCTGCACAATCGCTTCCTGGTCGATCAGCTTGTCGCTCTCCTCGGTCAGCAGCGGGCCGTAGGCGTCCTTGACCAGCACGCGTCGCGGCTTGCCCTTCTGGCCGAAGGCCTTGCCGAACATGTCCGAGAGGTTGATCGCGCCGATCGAGGCGCCGGGCATGCCGGGCACCTCGAACATCGGCGCCGACAAGCCCGCCCCGGCTATGACCTCGATCTCGATCTCCTTGTCGTCGAGTTCGTTGGCCCTGAGCTTCCGGCGGAAGGAATCGCGCGTGGCCGGCGAGGCGGTGGCGCCCACCAGCGCATCGAGCACACGCTCCTCGGCTGCGACATGAGCCTTGGCCTGCACATCCTTGCGGCGGCTCTCGCGCACCAACCCGATCGCGATCTCGACGAGGTCGCGCACGATCGATTCAACGTCGCGGCCGACATAGCCAACCTCGGTGAATTTCGTTGCCTCGACCTTGAGGAAAGGCGCATTGGCCAACTTCGCGAGCCGGCGCGCGATCTCGGTCTTGCCGCAGCCGGTCGGCCCGATCATCAGGATGTTCTTGGGGCTGACCTCTTCGCGCAGCGGCCCTTCGAGCTGCTGGCGCCGCCAGCGATTGCGCAACGCGATGGCGACGGCGCGCTTGGCGTCGTTCTGGCCGACGATGAAGCGGTCGAGTTCCGAGACGATCTCGCGGGGGGAGAAACTGGTCATGGGGGCAGCATTTCCTGAAACATGGGTCGCCGGCCGGCGGCAGCTGGTCAGGCTGGGGTCGCGTCGATCGGGGGCAGCCTGTCGCGCCAGCGGCCGAGCGGCAGCACCGGCAGCAGCGCTCGACGCAAGGCCCGCCAGCCGGCGGAGAGGGCCAGGACCAGCGCGGCGAGGCCGAGCAGTGCCAGCGGCAGGCTCAGATTGTCCGAGACGCTCTGCGAGATCAGATAGGCGACGGCGATGCCGGCGTAGCTCAGGGCCGAGACCAGGAGCGCGCGCCGGTCGATCACGAGCGCGATGACGCCGAGCGCGGCGAAGACGCCGAGGACGATCAGTGATGTTGTGGTGCTGAAGCTGCCCGCCGTGCTCACCATGCCCCTGAAGATCGGGTGTACGATCAGCCCTGCTGAGAGCAGATGAAGCCAGAACGCGGCGTCGGACCGCCGCGTCACGCGCTGCGGATCGCGCATGTCGAGGCGCAGCGCCAATGTGAAGACCGACAGCCCGCAGACCAGCAGGATCAGGTTGAGATAGTCCTGCGCCTGTGCGGGAGCGACGGCCGAGACCAGCGCGAGCAGGACGCCGATGCCGCCGCTTGCCGCAAGCGCGATGTCGACCGGCACGCGAAAGCGCCAGTGATGCAACAGCGCCGCGCCGGCAAAGGCCGCCGCCGCCGGCACCCAGCCGCCATAGAGGATGGCGGGGAGCGCCCGGTCGGCCGTCAACTGCGCGACCAGCAGCGCCGCTGCCGCGCAGAACATCGCGGCGAGCAGGATCGAGGGCAGCGCCAGCCGCATCCGCCGTGCGAACACCTCGCTGAGCCCCCAGGCGGCGAGAACGGCCACGCCTGAAAACGCGTCGCCGAAACCGACCACGCGCGACAAACCAAGCAGGGCGCCGGCCAGCAGGCAGACCCCGATCGCGACGAACACGTCGTTGAAGCCGCCGATCAGCCGGAAGCGCTCGTCATCGGGATCGACGGCGAGGCGGTCCTCGGCCGTGACGCTGGCGCCGAGGCGCGGCGGTGACGAGGCCTCCGCCGCGAGTCGCAGCCGCGCCAGATGCGCGATGCGCACCGCCTGGGCCTGGTCGATGATGCCCTCCGCGACGGCGGCCTGGAGATCCTCCTCGGCGATCATGGGGCCTCCAGCGTCTCGATGACGAGGCTGTGGTTGGTATAGACGCAGATGTCGCCGGCGATCTTCATCGCCTTGCGCACGATCGCCTCGGCATCGGGCTCGACATCGATCAGCGCGCGCGCCGCCGAGAGCGCGTAATTGCCGCCCGAGCCGATCGCCATCACCGAGCCGTGCTCGCTCGTCTCGGGTTCGAGCACGTCGCCCGTGCCGGAGATCAGCAGCGAGACCTCCTTGTCGGCGACGAGCAGCATCGCCTCCAGCCGGCGCAGATAGCGGTCGGTGCGCCAGTCCTTGGCAAGCTCGACGCAGGCGCGCAGCAACTGCGTCGGGTATTGCTCCAGCTTGGTCTCCAGCCGCTCGAACAGGGTGAAGGCATCGGCCGTCGCTCCCGCAAAGCCCGCGATCACCGCGCCCTTGGCGAGGCGACGGACCTTCCTCGCATTGCCCTTCATGATGGTCTGGCCGAGCGAGACCTGGCCGTCGCCGCCGATCACGACCCGCCCGCCCTTGCGCACCATCAGGATGGTGGTCGCGTGCATCACGGGGGCGGCGTTATTCTCTGGCATGCGATTCGGGTCCGGAATCCGTCGGCGGGAGCAGCCAACATGTTCAGACTGAAGCCCGGTATCAAGAGCAACCCGGAGAAACGCTGGAATCTGCCCGAGCGCGTCTTCTTTGCCTGTGGCGCCTGCCACATTCTCGCCCACGCATTTCTGGAGACCTATCCGGATCGCGGCTTTCGGGCGGTCTGGATCAGGCCGGCCGAAGGGTTCAGCGGAAACCACGTCTTTGTCAGCGATGGCTGCGCCGCATTTGACTATCACGGCTATCGCAACGAAGCGGCGCTTCTCGCGCATCAATGGGCGAAGGGACGACGCTGGTGGCCCGAATGGGATGCGACGCTGATTCCGCTGCCGCAGGAGGTGCTGGTTTCGGAAGCGAAGTCGAAGATCTATGACGGCCTGTGGCTGCGCGAGCCGAACCAGTTCCTGCATGACGCAATGCCGAGGGCGAGGGCCTTTCTGGCGCGGTTCGGTCCACCGCCGGATTGAGCTCAGGCTGCCCGCTTCAGCCCCACCTGCCCCCAGATCGCCGTCAGACCTTCGACGAGATGATCGATATCGGCGTCGGAATGCAGCGGCGACGGCGTGATGCGCAGCCGCTCGGTGCCGCGCGGCACGGTGGGGTAGTTGATCGGCTGGACATAGATGTCGAAGCGCTCGAGCAGCTCGTCGCTCACGGTCTTGCACAGCGCCGCATCGCCGACCATCACCGGGACGATATGGCTCGGATTGGGCAGATGCGGGATGAAGGCCTCGTCGAGCCGGCGGCGCAGCATCGCTACGCGGTCCTGATGGCGCTCGCGCTCGACGCTGCTCGCCTTGAGATGGCGGATCGCGGCGAGTGCGCCGGCCGCGACCGGCGGCGGCAGCGAGCTGGAGAAGATGAAGCCGGAGGCGAAGCTGCGCACGAAATCGCAGAGCGCCGCGGAGCCCGTGATATAGCCGCCCATCACGCCGAAGGCCTTCGCCAGCGTGCCCTCGATCACGCTCAGGCGCGATGTCAGGCCGTCGCGCTCGCTGATGCCGCCACCGCGTGCGCCGTAGAGGCCGACCGCATGGACCTCGTCGAGATAGGTCATCGCGCCGAATTCCTCGGCGATGTCGCAGAAGGCCTCGATCGGCGCGATGTCGCCATCCATCGAATAGACCGACTCGAAGGCGATCAGCTTCGGCCTTGCCGGGTCGAGCGCCGCGAGTTTGCGGCGCAGATCGCCCGGGTCGTTATGGGTGAAGATGTGCCGCTCCGCCCGCGAATGCCGGATGCCCTCGATCATCGAGGCGTGGTTGAGCGCATCCGTCAGCACGATGCAACCCGGAATGCGCGCGGCCAGCGTCCCGAGCGAAGCCCAGTTCGACATGTAGCCGGAGTTGAACAGCAGCGCCGCTTCCTTGCCGTGCAGATCGGCGAGCTCCCGTTCCAGCAGCACGTGATAGTGGTTGGTGCCGCCGATGTTGCGCGTGCCGCCGGCGCCGGCGCCGCAGCCGTCGAGCGCCTCATGCATCGCCGCGAGCACGGCGGGATGCTGGCCCATGCCGAGATAGTCGTTGGAGCACCAGACGGTGATGTCGCGCGGACCGCGCTCGCCATGATAGGTCGCGCGCGGAAACTGGCCCGCCTTGCGTTCGAGATCGGCGAAGACGCGGTAGCGGCCCTCACTGCGCAAGCCGTCGAGCTCCTTGCGGAAGAATGTCTCGTAATCCATCGCCAGCCTCCTGCGGCGCACGCGTTCTAAGCATACGGCCCGGAAGGGGAAATGGCACGCGGTGTCGCGGCCGGCTTTGATCGGGATCAGCCTTCGCGCCGCGCCAGCTCGAGGATCGCCTCGAGCAGGGCCCGAATCGCGATGCCGGCATCGGCCTCGGTCATGTTTTCCAGCGGCGAATGGCTGATGCCTTTTTCATTGCGCACGAACAGCATGGCGGCGGGGCAGAGCGCCGCCATCGCCATCGCGTCATGCGCGGCGCCGGAGGGCAGGCGCCTGGCCGCATGGTTGCCGCCGGCACGGGCGACGCCCGCGCCGAGCGAATCCTGCAGATCGGCGTCCATCGGCACGGCACGCGCATTGGTATAGAGCGTGATGTCGAGCGCGACGCCGCGTCGCGCCGCGATCTCGCCGAAGCGGCTGCGGATCGCCGCATCCATGGCCGCGAGCGTCTCGTTCGAGGGGCAGCGGAAATCCATCGTGAATTCGACCGCGCCGGGGACGACATTGGTCGCGCCGGGATTGACCTGGAACACACCGACCGTGCCGACGGCCTGTTCATGCGCCGCCGCGATTGACTCCAGCGCGAGCGCCATCTCGGCGCTCGCTGTCATCGCGTCCCTGCGCAGGTTCATCGGCACCGTGCCGGCATGGCCCGCCTCGCCCGTCACGCGGACGCGGGCGCGCCGTTGCGCGTTGATCGCGGTGACGATGCCGACCGGCTCGTTCTCGACCTCCAGGACGGGTCCCTGCTCGATATGCAGCTCGATATAGGCCTTGACCGAGCCGGGCTTGCGCGCGAGCGCCGCGATGCCCGTCGGGTCACCGCCGAAGGCGACGAGCGCGTCGGCAAGCCGCGTCCCCTCCGCGTCGCGCGCCTCCAGCCAGGCCGGATCGTAGTCGCCGGCGAGCGCGCAGGAGGTGGAGAGATGCGTCGGAAACCGGACATTCTCCTCGTCGCCAAAGGCGACGACCTCAAGCGCGAAGGGCAGTACGATGCCGGCGTCCCGCAGGGCCTGCGCCGCCAGGATGCCGGCGACGACCCCGAGATTGCCGTCGAAGCGCCCGCCATCCTTCACCGTGTCGATATGGGAGCCGATCATCACGCAGGGGCCGCCCGGCGCCGGCCCTTCGCGCCGGCCTTGCACCGAGCCGGCCGCATCGACGAAGGCGGTCAGCCCTGCGACCTCCATCGCGCCCTTCGTCCATTCCGCCGCCTGCCGGTGCGCCGGGGAGAGATACAGCCTCGTCAGCTTGCCGGGCTCGTCGGTGAAGCGGTTGAGGCCCTGGAGCGCGGCGAAGGCACGCGCGCCGAGCACGGCGGCGGACGGAAGGGACTGGATCATGGGTCGACTTTAGAGCTTCGCATGCGGTGATTGAAAGCGGATCGCGGGCGCGGCATGGTGAGCCGGAGGCCCGCCTGGCCGTTGCCTCAATAGGTCGCCCGGCCGCCCGAAAGGTCGAACACGCCGCCGGTAGTGAAGCTGTTCTCGGCCGAGGCGAGGAAGGCGACCATCGAGGCCACCTCCTCGGGCAAAAGGAAGCGCCCGCGCGGGATCTTCGCCAGCATGTAGCCGATATGCTCCTCGCTCATCTGGTCGAAAATGCGGGTGCGGGCGGCGGCCGGCGTGATGCAGTTGACCGCGATGTCCTGCGTCGCCAGCTCCTTGCCGAGCGACTTGGTCAGCGCGATCACGGCGGCCTTGGAGGCCGAATAGGCCGAGGCGTTGGGGTTGCCCTCCTTGCCGGCGATCGAGGCCACCAGCACGAGGCGCCCGTAGTTGCGCTTGATCATGCCGGGGATTACCGCCTGGCAGCAATGCAGCGTGCCGTCGACATTGAGCCGCATCACCCGGGCCCATTCGTCGAGCGGGTATTCCCAGGTCTTGAGGTTGGCGCCCGCGATGCCGGCGCTGGTGACGAGAATGTCGACGCTGCCCTGTTTGGCTTCGAGCGCGTCGGCCGCGGCCTTCACCGCCTTCGCATCGGTGACGTCGATGCCCAGTCCGCTGGCGCCCGCGCCGATCTCGCCCGCGGTCCGGGCCGCCAGATCGCCGTCGAGGTCCCAGATCGCGACAGTGGCGCCGCTGGCGGCGAAGCGTTCCGCCACGGCCCGCCCGATGCCCTGTGCGCCGCCGGTGACGATGGCGGTTCTTCCCTTGAGATCGATCTGGTTCATTGCCGGCCCCTGACTCGTTGGACCGGCACCCTAGAGCATGATGCGGAACCGTGGGAACCGGCTTTCAGGACGACGCCCTCCTGCGTCGTGCCCTTGCTTTTCACACCGGGTGCGGGCGTCGCGCTTTCGTGACGGTGCGCGTTAAGCATTGCAGCGGGAATGAGGCAGCTCCGGCGCTGCTCCGGCCTGTGCCGAAACGGCGCGATCGGCGCCCCGATGTGCCGTTCTCCGACAGGAGCGGGCCGCCTCCGCCGGCCGTGTCGGCCAAGACGGCCCGTATCGAAACAACCTGTGTTTTCAGAGCCTTTGGCGATTAACCCGGCGTCGTGGCCTGGTTGAAGATGCCGTTCACCGTCCCGGCCGGTTCAGCTTGACCCTGCCGGCCGTTGGGTCATGACGTGAGGGTGAAATTCGCTGATCGCGCAACTCGTCCGGATCGATCGCCTGTGCCTGCCAGCCTGTCTATAGCCCTCGCGAGCCAAGCCGCAGCCCGGACCGCGGCGCATTTCGACGTGCGCGACATCGGCGGAATCGGGATCGCGGTCCTGACCAGGGCGGCCGCCCATGCAGAAATCTCGGACGCGATGGCGACCGGCCGCCATCTCAAGCTCGCCTTCTGCAATGCCAATCTGGTCAATATCGCGGCGCAGGATCCCCCGCTGCAGCGCCTGCTCGCAGGCTTCCTCGTGCTCGCGGACGGCATCGGCGTCGATATCGGCAGCCGGCTGCTGCACGGGACCGCCTTCCCGGCCAATCTCAACGGCACCGATTTCATCCCGTTTTTGCTCGCGGCCGAGCGGCGGCCCCTGCGCGTGGCGCTGATCGGCGGCCGCCCCGGCATCGCCGATCGCGCCGCCGCCCGGCTGCGGCGAGACTTCCCGCACCATGCGTTCAGCGTCGTCAGCCACGGCTATTTCGCACCCTCGGAGGAAGCCGGCCTGCTGTCCGCTCTGAAGGCGGCGCCGCCGGACCTTCTGCTCGTGGCCTTCGGCAATTCGCGTCAGGAAGGCTGGATCGCCGACAGGCTCGGCCCGCAGCACTGTGCGGTTGCGGCCGGTGTCGGCGCCTTGTTCGACTTCTTCGCCGGCGAGGTGCCACGTGCGCCGGAGGCCATCCGCCGGATGCGGCTCGAATGGGTCTACCGACTCGGGCTCGAGCCGCGCCGCCTGTGGCGCCGCTATGTCGTCGGCAATCCGGTCTTTCTGCTGCGCCTTCTGCGACAGCGCTTGCTTGCCGGCAGATCGGCCCGGTGAGCCTGACCTATGCCATCGCGACGCCGAGCTATGCCGGAGATGTCGAGCGCTGTCGCCTGCTCTGCGCGAGCGTCGACCGCTTCGTCAGCGGCCATGTCGCCCATTATCTGCTGGTCGAGGATCGCGACGTCCCCTTGTTCAGGGATCTCGAAACGCCGCGCCGCCGCGTGATCGCCGAATCCGATCTGCTGCCCTCCTGGCTCAGGTCGCGGCCGGATCCGCTAAGCCTCGGCCGCCGCCGCGTCTGGACCGGCGCGCGCGCACTGCTGAAGGGCATTCCGCCGCTGCGCGGCTGGCATGCGCAGCAATTGCGCAAATTCGCCCTGCCGCTCCACAGCACGGAAGACGTCGTCCTCTTCGCCGATTCCGACATGCTGTTCCTCAGGCCGTTCGAGCTCGGCAGCCTGGTGACGGACGAGGGCATCAGGCTCTACCGCAAGCCTGCCGGCATCACGCCGGACATGCCCGAGCATCGCATCTGGTGCGACAATGCCAGCGCGCTTCTGGGGCTTCCCCCGCCGACCCTGCCCGGCCCCGACTACATCAACAACATGGTGAGCTGGCGGCGCGACAATGTCCGCGCGCTGGTGGCGCAGCTCGAACGGGCGAGCGGCCGCGACTGGGTCCGGGCCATCGCGTCCCGCCGGGCGTTCTCGGAATACATGATCTACGGCTACTTCGTCGAACAGGTGCTCGGGCTGGGTCCGTCCGGCCACTGGGCCGATGAGCGCGAGCTCTGCAAGGTCTACTGGGGCGGCAAGGCCGGGGCCATCGACAGCCTGCGCTCCTTCGAGGAGGTGATGGAGCCCTGGCAGGTAGCGGTCGGCGTCCAGTCCTTCATCGGCGAGCCGGTGGAAAAGATCAGGGCCCTGTTCGAGACGCAATGACCGGGCGCGCCGCAGGCGCCTGTGCCAGCAGCCGGTAGGTCACTGCCGCCGACAGCACATAGACCAGCCCGAAGACCAGATTGAGCCAGGGAGCCCAGGCATCGGCCGCCGGGAAGCGCAGCATCACCCAGCACAGCAGCGCCGCCTTCAGCGCCGTGATGGCGCAGAGCAGCGCGATTCGCGAGCCGCCACGCTCGCGCGCATAGAGCAGCTCGGCATGGTATTCCACGAGGTTGCGGAAGGCCGGTACCGCGAGCATCGGCAGGAACAGATAGGCGGCTTCCGAGACATTGTGCCCGAGCAGCCTGGGAAAGGGCTGCAGCGCCAGGATCACGGCTGCGAGGCCGGCAATCGAGATCGCCGCGATGCCGAATTCGACAAGCGCGAGACGGCCGACCCCGCCGGCGAAGCCGCGCTCCTTCATGATCTTCTGGACCAGCATCTGGTTGAAGCTGCGTACCGGCATGGCGGTGAGATCGATGACGCGCATCGCGATGGCGTAGAGCCCCGCAGTTCGCTCGCCCGCCAGCGCCAGCATCAGCAGCTTGTCGAGTTCCGACTGGATGTAGAACACGATCTCGGCGGCGCTGGTATAGACGGCGTCCGACAGGCGGCGCGGATAGAGTTTGCGCTCGAAGCGCAGCCGCAGCGGCGGCAGGAAGACGGCAAGCGCCACGACCAGCGTCGCCAGCGTTGCGGCCAGGTAAGCCCAGACCCAGATCTCCAGGCTGCGATGGCCGAACGCGACGAACAGAAGTGCCGCCAGCGTGCGCAGGGTCGAGCCGATGATCACGAGCAGCGCCGCCTCCCGGAAGCGCCTGAGCCCGTTGTTGACGATGGCGACCACCTCGACGAGCCGCCAGCACAGGATCTCGGCCACCAGGATCAGCGCGAACGGCAGGACCGCGAGACGGTCTGCGAACAGCAGCCGGTAGACGAGCGCCGCGGCGAGCGCGATCACGGGCAGGGAGAGCAGGCCGAGACCGGCGAAGCCGGCGAGATAGGCGCCGAGCAAGCGCGGCTTCACCGTCGCCACGCGATAGACCGGCGAGACGAAGCCGAAGGCGAGCAGCCGCGACAGGATCAGCCCTGTCGCCGAGGCCGTGGCGAACAGACCGAATTCGCCGAGGGTCAACGTATTCGCAACGATGAGGAAGTAGACAAGGGAGATGACGAGCCGGCCGGCTGAGCCGCTCAGGATGGTGAGGTAGGCGAGGATGGCGGCGCGGTCTGGCAGCATGGGGTCCGTTTTGACAATGCAGGCTGGCCCGGCTCGTGCCTGCCCCGTGCAGCCTGTCGCCCCGTTTCTAGCCGACAGGCGTTGAGCGACCCTAAACGAAACGGAACCGTCCCTGCCCATGCGACAGTCTGAACCGGATCGACACATCGGCGCTTTGACGCGGCGCGACGCGCTGGTCGCGGCCGCAGGCGTCGCCTCGGCCGCCATGCTGGCGCCCGGTCCGGGGCTGGCGGCGGCACGGCCGATTCCGTTCGGGTCCGCCGCCCAGATCGAGACCTTCCGCGCCGACCCACGCTATCGCCAGGCCCTGACGAGCTATTGCGACGTCATCGTGCCGATGAACGACCTCAAATGGGAGGCGATCCGTCACGACCGCTCGCGCTTCGATTTCTCGGGCGCCGACGAACTGGTCGCCTTCGCCGAGCGCAGCGGCAAGTCCTTGCGCGGCCATGCCCTGCTCTGGGGCGAGGCGCTGCCGCCTTGGGCGAAGGAGATCAGCACGCGGGCCGAGGCCGAGCGCGAGCTGGTCCAGCACATCGAGACCGTCGTCGACCGCTACAAGGGCAGGATCGCGACGTGGGACGTCGTCAACGAGGTCATCAAGTTCGAGCCGCTGCCCGGTGAGCCCATGCGCGACACGATCTGGCAGCGCCTGCTCGGGCCCGCCCATGTCGAGATCGCCTTCCGCACGGCGGCGCGCATAGACCCCAAGGCACGCCTCGTCCTCAACGACTTCAATTTCGAGGAGCCCGGCCCCGGCCCGGCGGCGCGGCGGAAGATTGCACTCGATCTCTGCCGCAGGCTCAAGGACAAGGGCATCCCGGTCCACGGCATCGGCCTGCAGGCGCATCTCTACGCCGACAAGCCGCTCGATATCGACGGCCTGCAAGGCTTCATGGTCGAACTCGGCAAGCTCGACCTCGATGTCGAGATCACCGAACTCGACGTGATCGACTGGAAATTGCCGGCCGATACCGCGACACGCGACCGTGCCGCCGCGAGCCTGGTCGGGACCTTCCTGGATGCGATCGTCTCCGTGCGCCGGCCGAAGGCGATCGTCACCTGGGGGCTGAGCGACCGCTACTCCTGGGTTCACGAGACCTTCCCGCGCAAGGACGGCGCCCGCGCGCGCCCCCTTCCGCTGGATGCCGATTTCAGGCCGAAACCGATGATGGCGGTGCTCGACCGCTACCGGCGCAGCCAGAGCTGAGCAGCGACCTCGCTGCGCGGTCGACGACCGAGACGATCATGCCTGCACGCGATGGTCCCGTCGCGTCGGCCGGGCGAGGATTTGAAGAGTGAAGCGTAGCGTCATGTTCACCACCGAGACCGCTGCCAGCGAGCCGGAGCAGAAGCGGGAGCGCCAGGAGCGGCGCGTCGCCCCCGTTCCGGCGCCGGCCGGGACGGTGCTCCTCACCGATCCCGCCTGGCTCGCCAGGACCTTGTGGTCGCGCAAGGGGCTGATCCTGCTCTCGACCATCGTCGGAATCGTCCTCGCTGCGCTCGCCAGCCTGATGGTGCCGCCGAAATACGTCTCGACGGCGCAGCTCTTCATCGATCCGCGCGACCTCCGCGTGCTTCAAAACGAGGTCTCTCCGAACGCCACCGGCGGCGACCCGACCTCGATCACCAGCTATCTGGAGAGTCAGGCCCGTATCATCGCCTCCGACAGCATCAAGTCGCCGGTGGTCCTCGCCGAGGGGCTGGACAAGGATCCAGAGTTTGGCGGCGAGGCCCCGAAATCGGGGCTTTCGCGGCTGTTCGCGGATCTGCTGCCGAACAGCGGCGCCCCGCCTCATGACGGCATGGTCTATGCGTTGGCGGCCCTCGACAAGAACGTCGCGGTCCGCCGCGGCGAGCGCACCTTCGTCATCGATATCGGGGTGACCTCGCGCGAGGCGGCGAAGGCGGCCCGCATCGCCAACGCGCTCGCCAACACCTATCTCGAAAACCAGGCCTCGGTCCGCGCCGACGCCGCGCAGCGCGCCACCGCCGCCCTGACCGCGCGCCTCGAGGAGCTGCGCAACCGCCTGCGCACCGCCGAGGAAAAGGCCGAGCGATACAAGGAAGCCAACAATATCGTCGGTGTCGGCGCCGGCAAGTCGATGAGCGAGGAACAGCTCGGGCTCAACAATGCCCAGCTCGTCGCGCTGCGGACGCGCGTCACCGAAGCGCGGGCGAAATACGAGCAGACCCTCGCGGCTCGCCCGGCCGGCATCGAGGCCGGCGCCATCCCCGAGGCCGTCGCCTCCAACACCATGACGGCCCTTCGTGCTCAGCTCGGCGCAGCGCTGGCCAAGGAGGCCGATCTGCTCGCCTCGCTCGGCGCCCGTCATCCGGCTCTCGCCGCAGCCCAGGCCCAGACCCGCGACGCCCGCCGACAGATCGCCGACGAACTCTCCCGCATCTCCCGCTCGGCCAAGGTCGAACTCGACCGCGCGGTCGAGGCAGAGCGCCAGATCGCGCGGCGCGTCGACCAGCTTACCGCCAATCAATATGCCGCCGGCCGCGCCTCGGTCGAGCTGCGTGAACTCGAACGCGAGGTCGAATCCTCGCGTGTCGTCTATGACGCCTTCCTGCGCCGCGCCCGCGAGACGGGCGAACTCGCCGGCATCGACACCACCAATGCTCGCATCATCAGCGCCGCCATGCCGCCGCTCGAAAAGAGCGGCATCAGCCGGCGCACGTTCGCTTTGCTCGGCGGCTTCGCCGGTGGCGGCGTGGGCGTGGCCCTCGCGCTCGGGCTTGCCCTCTTCGGCGCCGCGCCGCGCCCGGCGCCGGGGCGCGAGCCGCTGGAGGGCGATGATGTCGTTGCCGCCGCTGTGCCGGAAACCGTTGCGACACAGGCTGCGGGTCAGCAGGCTGCCGGTCAAATCGTGCCGGTCATGCCGGACACGCCGGCCGCTGTTACGCCGGCTGCGCCGAAAGCGGGCTGGCGTCGCTTCGTGACGATCCAGGGCGGGCAGGCCGAACGCGCTCCCGATCTGGTGCTCACGGCTGCGGCACCGCTGCTGGCAAGCCTGCCGGCCGTCAGGCATCGGCGCTGGCGGCGCGACGATGCGGATGTGCGCTCGGTCTTTCAAGCAAAGGCGCATCTCGTCGATGTGATCGACAAGCCCAATGCCGGCTTCGCCAAGGCGGTCAGGTCATTGCGCGCCACGCTCGCCGCGGAAGCGCCCGGTCCGGGCCATCGCCGCATCCTCGTCCTCGGCCTGCGCCCGCAGGCCGGGGCTTCGACGCTGGCGCTCAATCTTGCGCTCGATGCCGCGCTGGCGGGGCTGCCGGCGATGCTGGTCGACGCCGGCAGCGGCGACGACAGCCTGACGCGGGTCTATGCGCCCGATGCCGGTGCGGGGCTCTACGAGATCGCGAACGGAACGGTCGGGCTGGTCCGTGCGGCGCTTCAGGACGAGGGTAGCGGGCTGTTCTTCCTGCCGCGCGTCGGCGCCGCTGACAAGGTCAGTGCGGCCGAGATCGAGAGCGGCTTCTTCGAGAAGGCGCACCGCTTCGGTCCGATCGTGATCGACGGCGGGGCGATCGGCGCAGATCCGATATCGCAGCGCTTCGCCGACCTGGCCGACGACATCGTCCTGATCGTCCGCGAAGGCGGGATCGGCGATGGCGACATGGCGCGTGCGACGGCAGCACTTGGAGCCAACGCAGCCAGGCTGCGTGGTTTCGTCGTCAACGAGGCCTGAGCCGGCAGGGCAGCCGCCCGGGAGGCTCAGTTCGCCTCGGGCTTGCGGTACTGCTCGTTGCTGACGCCGACCTCGGACAGCAGGCGTCCGATCGCGACCTGCGCGTGGTAGAGCCCGACCAGCATTGATTGCGTCTTCAGGCCCAGCACGATGCCGCGCGGCACCGACGCCGCGAGCAGCGCCAGCGATTTGGCGAGAACCCGCAGCCGGCCCGCCGGCCCCGGGTGGCTGCGTCGTTCGATCGCCGCCGAAATCGCACCGTTCCGCAGTGCGCGCGCGACGATCCAGCCGAATTCGCTGCGTCGTGCCGGCATGATCTCGCGCTGCGCCGCCTCCTGGACCCACCAGAAGCGGAAGCCGGCGGCCTTCGCCCGGGCGAAGAAGTCGCTGTCGCCGCCGCCGGTGAAGTCGAAATCCTCATTGAGGAAGGGGAAGCCGAGCCGTCCCAGCACCTCGCGCCGGATCAGGTAGTTGGCGCTGGAATAGAGGATCGGCACGGGGCCGGAGACTTCGTAATGCGAGCGGAAGACCGGATGCGCCCTCAGCCAGGCACGCGAGGCGTCCTCGAATTCCGGGGTGACGGAGCCGCCGAACAGCTCAGCCGGAGCCTCGTTCGCGGCGCGCAGGAAGGCGTCGAGCCAGAGCGGCTGCGCCCGCTCGTCATCGTCGATGCCGAGAACCTGCCTCAGAGCAGGGAAGCGCGTCAGCGCGCAGCGCCAGGCGGCGTTGTAGGCCTTGCAGTTGCCCTGGCGCGGCTCGACGATGACCAGCCCCCGGAACAGGCCGGCCTCCAGCAGCGACGCGGCGCGGATCGCCCCGGCGCGCTCGACGCCCTCGTTCTCGACCACGATGATCGCAAACTCATGGCCGCCCTGCTGTGCCGCCAGCGAGCGCAACGTCGCCTCCAGCAGGTCGGGGCGGCGGAAGGTCGGCACGCAGACCACGCTCTCGACGCCGGCGAGCGCCGCAGCGGGTGAGGCCGCGAGCACGCTGAAGCTCTCGGGCAGGCCAAAACCCGTCACGGAGCGCTGTCCGCGCGCGGTGTCGCCGTCATTGCTGCGCATCTGTTCCGTCACGGCCATGGTGGATTCAGCTTGGGCATGGCCGGCTTAAGGTTCCGTGATCGCAATGGCGCGATTGGCGGGGTCCTGGGCGACAATGCGGTGGTCATGGTCGCTTGTGGCGCTTGACCGGCGCCCTCGCGCGGGGCCTTGCTGCGCCGCACCGGCGTTCGCCGCCATCCTGCCGCCATGGGCTACTCTCTTGCGACTCGCCTTCCTCACCGCGCTCATTCCCGTCGCTCGGCCCGATACCGGTTTCGAGATCGCCAATGCCGCGATCCTCGATGCTCTGCGCGCCGCCGGCCACGAGGTCAAAGCCTTCGGCTTCACGCGCCCGGGCGAGGCTCCGGCCGATCCGGCGCGCGCTGTGGTGATCGCGGAGGCGGATATCGAGAATGCAGTCGTCACGCCCGGGCGCCGGTTGCGATGGATCGCGGAAGCCCTGCGCGGCGGCCTGCCTGTCGCCTGCGCCAAATTGCGCCTGGCGGGCGCCGGCCGTCTCGTCGAGGCGGTGCGGGCGAACGGGCCCTTCGACGCCATCGTGCTGAATTCGGTGATGCTGCCCGGTGCTTTCCCGGACTTGCTGACGCTCGGCCCTTGCGTCCTCGTCGAGCACAATATCGAGCACGCTTCGGCGCGGCAGAGTGCGCTTCATGCCGGAAACCCGCTGCTTCGCTGGCTTTTCACGCGCGAGGCGCGGCTTCTCGAACGGATCGAGCGGCGGCTGTGGCAGGCGGCGCGTTTCGTCTGGACCCTGGCCGAGGAGGATCGCGCGGCGCTGGGGCCGGACCTCGCCGCCCGGTCGGCCGTGCTGCCGCTGGCTTCGAGCGAGCGCGTGGCGGCACCGCCCGCAGCCGCCGAATCCGCCCCGGCCTATGACGTCGGCCTGATCGGGACCTGGACCTGGGCGCCGAATTTCATCGGACTCGACTGGTTCCTGCGCGAGGTCTGCCCGCTGCTGCCGCCGGACATCACGGTCGCGGTCGCCGGCCGCCTCCCGGCCGGCATGCCGCCCGCCCCGCCCCGCGTTACCCTGCTCGGGCGCGTGCGGGCCGCCGATGCGTTCCTGCGCTCCTGCCGGATCGTCGCCCTGTCGAGCCGGGCCGGAACGGGCGTCCAGCTCAAGACCATCGAGGCGCTGGAGCTCGGATTGCCGGCGGTGGCGACGACCGTTTCCTGCCGGGGTTTCACGGCGATGCCCGCCAATGTCACGCGCGCCGATACGGCGGAAGCCTTCGCGACGGAGCTGGCGGCACGGGTCGCGGCCATCCGCGCGGGTGACCGCCAGCGCGTCGATGGCGCAACTTTCATGGCGCTGCAGCGTCAGGCCCTCGCCGATGCGCTGGAGCGAGGGCTGGCGGCTGCGCGCTAGCGGGGAAGACCGCCAGCGTCACTCGTCCTGTTTGGTGTCGACCGCCGTGCGGCCGCCGATGATCCGCCCGAACAGCGGCCCGGCCGTGATCATCACCAGGAAGACGCGGATGATGTGGTGCGCTGCCACGAAGGCGACTTCGGTGTGCAGCGCCAGCGCGATCAGGCTCATCTCGGCGAGCCCGCCCGGCGAATAGGCCAGGATCAGCGGCACATGGCCATGGACCGAGACCTTCGCCACGACCCAGGCGAAGCCGAGCGTCAGCGAGAGCAGGATCACGGTGGAGCCGACCGAAAGCGCGAGCACGCCCAGGATGCTGCGCGGCGGCGTGCCGACGAAGCGGCAGCCGATGGTGATGCCGAGAACGAGCTGCGCCGCGTTGACGATCTCGAAGGGCGGCACGGAATCGCTCAGCCCCGAGACATGGACGATGGCGCTGACCAGCATCGGCCCGAGCAGGAACTTCGCCGGCAGCCGCAGCCAGTGGCCGACGACGATGCCGGCGATGCCGCAGGCGAGCAGGATCAGTTCGGCAAAGAGCGGCGTCTGCATCAACGAGGGGCCGGCGACGCGGTTGCCGCCGACCGGCACGCCACCGATCCACTGCACGATGAAGGGCAGCGTCATCACCACGAGCAGGATGCGGGCGGAATGGATGAGCGCGATGATGCGCGCATCGCCGCCCTTCTCCTCGCCGAGCGTGACCATTTCGAGCAGGCCGCCCGGCATGCCGGCGAAGAAGGCCGTGACCGGGTCGAAGCCGCCGACGCGGCGGAAATAGCCGACGCAGGCGACGGCGCAGGCGACCATGAACAGCACGAGGCCGATCATCGTCGGCAGCCAGTTCGGCAGTTGCGCCAGCACCTCGGGCTTGAAGCCGGCGCCGAGCATCACGCCGATCACCATCGTCATCGGCGGGCGGATGACCGGGGGCGCCGCGACGGGCCAGCGCAGCAATGCCGCCGCCGTGCAGAACACCATCGAACCCAGCATCCAGGGCAGCGGCAGCCGGGCCTGGACGAAAAGCCAGCCGCCGGTGCCGCCGAGCAGCAGCGCCAGCGCGAAGCGCCCATAGGGAAAACGCGCCGGGCCCAGTGCCCGCAGGCCCTCGACGAAATCGGAGAGAAGCGCCTTCATCCGGCGGCGCCGGCTCCGGAGCGGCCCGCCGGCACGGCACAGGGCGATGTTCCTGCAGGCGCGTGCCGGGGAGGGAAGGTCGTCATGCGGTCGATCCGGGCGTTGCGACGATGCGGCGCTCTCCTAGACCGCATGGCAGCCCTCGCAAAGCCCTGATGGGGCATGCCGCGCCTGCCCTCCCGGCGTATCGCGCCGGCACAACCCGGGCATGTCCGGCCGGCGCTGGCGGACGCGCCCGCTTTCGTCGATCAATCCATGACAGGGACGGAAACGGGCCAGGCCTCAAAGCCTCAGGCCGATGGTCGAGGTCGATGAGCGAAGAACGGCAGACCGGGCGGCAGGGCCGCGCGGCAGACGGGGACGGTTCGCCCGAGACAGAAGCGCCGTTGAGCATCATGGATTCCCCGGGCGAGACCCGGATCGCCCACCTGCCGACGCCGCCGGTCGATGGACTGGCCGCGGGGCCCGGAAGCCGGCTCGCGCAGGGTCGCCATCGCTTTCGGGCCTGGTGGGCGGGCGCGAGCCCCAATCTGCGCGGCTCGGTCTACATGCTCTCGGCGCTGCTGGTCTATGCGGTGATGGTCGGCGCCATCAAGCATGTCGGCGGCGTGCTGCCGCTGGTCCAGATTCTGCTGGTCCGCCAGATCATCATGAGCCTGGTCATCCTCGCCTTTTCAGCCGGCAGCTTCCGCCTGATGATGCGCACCACGCGGCCGGGCCTGCAGGTCTTCCGTGGTGCACTGACGCTGATCGCCATGCTCTGCGGCTTCACCGCGGTCATCAGGATTCCGCTGGCCCAGGCCACGGCCATCGGCTTCAGCCAGGTGCTCTTCGTCACCATCGCGGCCGTCCTCATCCTGAAGGAGGTCGTCGATGCCCGGCGCTGGGCCGCGACCCTGATCGGCTTCGTCGGCGTCCTCATCATGCTGCGGCCGACGAGCGAGGGGCTCGACATCTATGCGCTGCTCGCGGTCGGCGGCGCGCTGTTCAGTGCCGGCATCACCGTCAGCGTACGGATGCTGGCGGCGACCGAGCGCACGGACACCATCCTGATCTGGCAGGGCATCGTGTTGGTCGCGGCGCTCGCGGTTCCGGCCTGGCTCTGGTGGGTTCCGCCCGATCGCGAACAGTGGGTCTGGCTGATCGTGCTCAGCCTGTTCGGCACGGCCGGGCAATGGCTGATCACCCGCGCCTATCAGGTCGGCGAGGCGGCGGCGCTGGCCCCGCTCGATTTCAGCCGGCTGATCCTGGCGAGCTTCACCGGATTTGTCTTCTTCGCCGAGATTCCGGCGCTTTCGACCTGGATCGGGGCGGCGATCGTCATCGCGGCGACGCTCTACACCATCCGCAAGAATGCGCGACCCTTCCCGCGCGAGCCGGCCTCGGCCTGAGCCGCCGGCGCGGCCGGATTGCCCCGCGCGGCCGCCTGCGGTTATGAATCGGCGCACGCATCTCCTGGCGCCCCTTGGCCCGCGCGTGCTCGAAGCCAGCCGCGAAGGTCCGATCATGCGCATCGAGAACGACCCCAAGCTCGATTTCCGCGACGTGTTGATTCGCCCGAAGCGCTCGACGCTTGGCAGCCGCGCCGAGGTCGACGTCCATCGCTCCTTCCGCTTCGCCCATACCGGCAAGGACTGGACCGGCTTCCCGCTGATTGCGGCGAACATGGATGTTGTAGGCACCATGGCGATGGCGCGCGCCCTGCTGCGGCACGGCGCGATGGTGGCGCTGCACAAGCATTACGGCGCCGATGAGCTCGCCGCCTTCTTCCGCGAGCCGGGTTCCGCCAACGCTTTCTACTCGCTCGGCACGACGGAGGCCGATCACGACAAGCTGGCGCGCGTCCACGCGCAATCGCCGATCACGAAGATCTGCCTCGATGTCGCCAATGGCTATACCGAGAAATTCGTCGACACGGTCAAGGCGACGCGGGCGGACTTTCCCGACGCCACGATCATGGCGGGCAATGTCGTCACGGGCGACATGACCGAGGCATTGATTCTGGCCGGGGCCGATATCGTCAAGGTCGGCATCGGGCCGGGCTCGGTCTGCACCACGCGCAAGATGACCGGCGTCGGCTATCCGCAGCTCTCCGCCATCATCGAATGTGCCGATGCGGCGCATGGGCTGAAGGGGCTGGTCTGCGGCGATGGCGGCGTCACCGTGCCGGGCGACCTCGCCAAGGGCTATGGCGCCGGCGCCGATTTCATGATGCTCGGCGGCATGCTGGCCGGCCATGACGAATGCGAGGGCGACATCCGCTACGAGCAGCGCGATGGCGAGAAGATCCCCGTCGCAATGACCTTCTACGGCATGTCCTCCGAGACGGCGATGAAGCGCTATTCCGGCGGCGTCGCCAAATACCGCGCTTCCGAGGGCAAGACCGTCGAGGTGCCCTATCGCGGCTCGGTCGAGGGCACGATGCAGGAGCTGATGGGCGGCGTGCGCTCGGCCATGACCTATATCGGCGCGGTCCGCCTCAAGGAGATGCCCAAGCGCACCACCTTCATCATGGTCGGCAGCCAGCTCAACACCGTGTTCGGAAGCTGAAAGCGCGAGGTCGACCCCGCTACCGCTCGCGGCCCGTCTGTTGCATAGTCGCGCGCTCAATGCAGAAAGCCGCTGACGGCTTCGGGGAGACGACGATCATGACGATGAGATTTCTGGCGGTGACCGCCATCCTGGCCGCGAGCGCCTCCATGGCTGGCGCCCAGCAACTGGCTCCCAGCCCGACCCTCGACGCGATCAAGGCGCGCGGCAACATCGAATGCGGCGTGCATCTCGGCCTGCCGGGCTTCTCCTTCGCCGACGACAAGGGCGAATGGACCGGTCTCGACGTCGATTACTGCAAGGCACTGGCCGCCGCGGTGCTCGGCGACGCCAAGAAGGTCAAGTTCACGCCGACCTCGGTGCAGCAGCGCTGGCCGATCCTGCAATCGGGCCAGGTCGACCTGCTCTCGCGCAACTCGACCATCACCTTCTCGCGCAACGCCTCGCTCGGCCTGAACTTCCAGGGCATCAACTTCTACGAGGGCCAGACCTTCATCGTCCGCAAGGCCACCAACGCCAAGAGCGCGGCCGAACTCGACGGCGCCTCGGTCTGCGTCGCCGCGGGTTCGACCGAGGAGAAGAACGCCTCCGACTGGTTCCTGGAGCGCAACCTCAAGGTCACCATCACCAATTTCCAGAAGAACGACGACGCCATCGCCGCCTATGACGCCGGCCGCTGCGACGCCTACACCGCCGGCGTCGGCGCGCTCGCCGGCCAGCGCGCCAAGCTCAAGGTTCCCGGCGACCACATCATCCTGACCCAGCCGATCTCGAACGATCCGCAGGGGCCGGTGACGCGCTGGGGCGACGAGCGCTGGCAGTTGATCGTGCGCTGGGTGCTGAACGGCACGATCGCCGCCGAGATGCTGGGCGTGACCTCCGCCAATGTCGACCAGATGAAGGCCAGCTCCAAGAACTCGGAAGTTCGCCGTCTGCTCGGCGCGGAGGGCAATTTCGGCGCGACGATGGGCCTCTCGAACGACTGGATGTACAACGTCATCAAGCAGGTCGGGAACTACGGCGAGAGCTTCGAGCGCACGGTCGGCATGGGTTCGGGCCTGAAGCTCGAGCGCGGCCAGAACCAGCTCTGGACCAAGGGCGGCCTGCTCTTCACGCCGCCGTTCCAGTGAGAGCGGTTCGTCACGGCCGGGCTTGACCCGGCCATCTCGGAAACCAGCATTCGCGTCACGCGATTCTCGGGTTCGGGCGTTGCCCAGCCCGAGAATGACGCCGCGAAGCCAATGGCGTCGCCCCTGTGAGCAAAGCTCTCGCCCTCTTCAACGACAAGCGCGTCCGTGACGTGATCTATCAGGTCGCGCTCGTTGTCGGGCTCCTGGCGCTGACCGTGTTCTTCGTCCGCAATGCCTCGGAGAACATGGTCAAGGCCGGCATCGCCTCGGGCTTCGACTTCCTCTGGCGCAATTCGGGCATCGATGTGCCCTTCGTGCTGACCGACTACACCCGCGCCGGCACAATTCTTGATCTGTTCTGGGCCGGCGTCGCCAACACCATGCTGGTGACGGTGGTGGCGCTCGTTCTCGCCACGGGTCTCGGCTTCCTCGTCGGCATCGCCAGATTGTCCTCGCACTGGCTGCTCTCGACCATCGCCGGCGCCTATATCGAGTTCGTCCGCAACATCCCGCTGCTGTTCTTCGTGCTGTTCTGGTATTTCGGCGTCATCGCCGCCCTGCCGGCGCCACGCGACAGCGTCAGCGTCTTCGGCGTCGCCTTCCTCAACAACCGCGGCCTGACGATCCCGCTGCCGGATGCGCCCGCGAATTTCCGCTGGGCGGTCGCTGCGATCCTGCTGTCATGGCTGGCGCAATGGCTGGTCTCGCTCTGGGCCCGTCGCCGCAAGGACCGCACGGGGCAGGACGCGCCGATGCTCGCGATCGGGCTCGTCCTGATCGTGCTCGTCCCGGCGCTCGCTATTGCCTGGGCGAGCCTCGCGACGCGCTGGGACATCCCGGTGCTGCGCGGCTTCAACTATCGCGGCGGCTTCGTGGTCATCCCGGAGTTCGTCGCGCTGCTCGCCGCGCTCGTCACCTACACGGCCGGCTTCATCGCCGAGATCGTCCGCGGTGGCATCCAGGCGGTGCCGCATGGCCAGGTCGAAGCGGCCTCGGCGCTCGGCTTGAGACCCGTCCGCATCCTGCGCCTCGTCACCATCCCGCAGGCGCTGCGCGTGATGATCCCGCCGCTCACCAACCAGTACCTCAACGTGCTTAAGAACTCGTCCTTCGGCGCGGCCATCGCCTATCCTGATGTGGTCAGCCTGTTCATGGGCTCGGCGCTGAACAACACCGGCCAGGCCATCGAGATCATCGCGATGACGCTGGCCGTCTATCTCGTCATCGGCCTCGCGGTCTCCGCCTTCATGAACTGGTACAATGCCAGGATCGCGCTGGTGACTCGATGAGCGCGATGGCAACCCCCGTCTGGCGCCAGCGCCTGTTCGGCACACCGGCGACCGGCATCGTCACGGTCCTGCTCGCCCTTGTGCTGGCCTGGATCGCCGTCCCGATCATCCGCTGGGCGCTGATCGACGCGACCTGGCGCGGCACGACGCGGGCCGACTGCGCGGCGGGCGGCGCCTGCTGGGTCTTCGTCAAGGCGCGCTTCGGCCAGTTCATGTACGGGCTCTATCCGGGCGACCAGCGCTGGCGCGCCGATCTCGCCGGCCTCGCCTTCGTCCTCGGCACGGCCGCCGTCGTCTTCGCCCCCCCGCGGCTGCGGCTGAAGGCGGGCATTGCGGCGCTCATCATCCTGCCGCCGCTCGGCATCTGGCTGCTCGGCGGCGGTTTCGGCCTGCAGCCGATCGAGACGCGCGAATGGGGCGGGCTGATGCTGACCCTGTTCATATCGGTCTATGCCAGCCTGATCGCGATTCCGCTCGGCATCCTGCTGGCGCTCGGCCGGCAATCGGAGCTGCGTGTTGTCCGGCTGATCAGCGTGCTGTTCATCGAATTCTGGCGCGGTGTGCCGATCATCGCGGTGATCTTCCTCGCCTCGCTCCTGTTGCCACTGATCCTGCCCGGCGGCATCGGCATCGACCGTCTGGCGCGCGCCGTGATCGGGCTCGGCCTCGTCATCGCCGCCTATATGGCGGAAGCTGTGCGCGGCGGATTGCAGGCGCTGCCATCGGGCCAGCGTGAAGCGGCGACCGCGCTCGGCCTGACCTACTGGAAGGCGACCGGGCTGATCATCCTGCCCCAGGCGCTGCGCATCTCGCTGCCGGCGATGACCAATGAGTTCATCGCACTGGTGAAGAACACCACCCTCGTGCTGGTGGTCTCGATCCTCGATCTGCTCGGCATCGCCCAGGCCTCGCTGGCGGACCCGGCCTGGGTCGGCATGAGCATGGAGGCCTATGTCTTCTCGGGCTCGATCTACTGGCTGATCTGCTTCGCGCTTTCGCGCTGGAGCCGGTATCTGGAAACGCTCGGGCGCCGCCAGCATCGCTGATCGGAGGCTCGCGCGGAAGCCGGCTCCTCAACGAAAAAAGCCGGCCTCGCGGCCGGCTTTCTCATACTCGTTCAGGCTTGACGCCTCACCCGCGCGCCACCCGGCTGCGGTCGCGGCGGCGGTCCGCCGCCGGCTGGTAGGCGATGCGGGCGTGGTAGCTGCAATAAGGCATGCCGGTCTGGGAGCGGCCGCCGCAGAAGCGGAATTCCGGCGTCGTCGGATCGCCCATCGGCCAGCGGCACATATACTCGCGCAGGTCCATGATGGTGACGCGCTCGGAGAAGGGGATCACCACATCCTCGGACGGCATCGGCTCTTGCGCGGTCTCGGGCTCTGCCTCCGGCGCATATTGCGGGGCGAGCGCATTCGCGCCCCGCGTCATGCCGCCCTGGCTTGCGCCCTGGCCGCCCATCGGGTGGCTCGGCGAGCGCGTCGGCGCCTTGCGCGGGGTGCTGGCCGCCCGAGGGGTGCTGGCGGCCGCCGGGTTCTTGGCCCGCCCCGAAAGACCGAGGCGATGCACCTTGCCGATCACGGCGTTGCGCGTCACGCTGCCAAGTTCGGCCGCGATCTGGCTGGCGCTCAGACCGTCGCTCCAGAGCTTCTTCAAAAGCTCGACGCGCTCTTCCGTCCATGCTCCGGCTTCGTTCATCGGGCTCACCTGTCTTCTCCGGCCGGTTCCTGACGGAACTGGCCTATGGGCGGATCATGGCGGAAACCGATACCGGCGGCGTCCGTCGCTCAACGGAAGCCGTTACAGCCGAAACTGATGGTACAGGGGTCGCCGCACGAGATGTCGTATCTGACGAGGGCGACCATACAAGATGCCCTGACTCGGCCACAAGAGTCGGCGAATCGGAAATCGCTTTTTCCCCAGGCGATTCGTCAATCGCGCGTCAAGCGAATCCTTTCGGCAACACTGCCGCTGCGGCACGGATCACGCGGCGGCGCGCCGTGGAATTGACAGGAGCGCTGTCCTTTTGCATAGTTGTTCAACAACCTCCGCCGCCCTCTCGGGCGGCGCTTATGTTTTGAAGATCAGGGTCTTCCACGATGCGGATGACGGCGCGACGAGAAGTCGGAAGCTGGCTGCGACGATAACGTCGTCGCCGGGTCGCAATCGGCTGTGCAGCTAAGAGCCTGCCGCCGGCCCGCCCGGACCACTGTTTTCAGTCCAGCGCCAATCCGTTCTCATACCGCCCGTCGCGAGGATCGCATCCCATGGCCTCTGCTCCCGTTTCCGCTGCCACCTCCGTTTTGCTGCCGACCTATGCTCGCGCGCCCGTCGCCTTCGAGCGCGGCGAAGGCCCCTGGGCGATCACGGCCGATGGCGCGCGTTATCTCGATTTCGGTGCCGGCATCGCCGTCAATTCGCTCGGCCATGCCCATCCGCATCTGGTCGAGGCGCTGACGGCGCAGGCAGGCAGGATCTGGCATACCTCCAACCTCTATACGATGCCCGAGGGCGAGAAGCTGGCGCGCAGGCTCTGCGAGGCGACCTTCGCCGAGCGCGCCTTCTTCACCAATTCGGGCGCCGAGGCGAATGAGTGCGCCATCAAGATGGCGCGCAAGTATCACGCCGCGAAGGGCCATCCCGAGCGCTTCCGCATCATCACCTTCGAGGGCGCCTTCCACGGCCGCACGCTGGCCACGATCGCGGCCGGCGGCCAGCAGAAATACATCGAGGGCTTCGGCCCCAAGGTCGAGGGCTTCGACCAGGTGCCCTTCGACGACGAGGCGGCGCTGCGCGCGGCCATCGGTCCCGAGACCGCCGCGCTCATGGTCGAGCCGATCCAGGGCGAGGGCGGCCTCCGTTCGGCCCCGCCGCGCTTCCTGCGGCTGCTGCGCGACCTCTGCGACGAGCACGGTCTGCTGCTGATCTTCGACGAGATCCAGACCGGCGTCGGGCGCACCGGCAAGTTCTTCGCTTATGAACTGTCGGGCGTTGCGCCCGACATCATGTCCGTCGCCAAGGGCATCGGCGGCGGTTTCCCAATGGGTGTCTGCCTCGCCACCGAGGAGGCGGCCTCGGGCATGACGCTTGGCACGCACGGCACCACCTTCGGCGGCAACCCGCTCGCCATGGCCGTCGGCAATGCGGTGCTGGACGTCATTCTGGCGCCGGGCTTCATCGACCACGTCGCGCAGACCTCGCTGCGTCTGAAGCAGTCGCTGGCGGAGCTCAAGGACAAGCATCCCGAGGTGATCGCCGAGATCCGCGGCGAGGGCCTGATGCTTGGCCTCAAGCTGCACACGCCGAACACCGACTTCGTCGCCGAGGCCCGGGCCGCCGGGCTGCTGGTTGTCGCGGCCGGGGACAATGTCGTGCGCCTGCTGCCGCCGCTGATCATAGGCGATGCCGAGGTGGCGGACGCCGTCTCACGGCTCGACCGCGCGGCCGGAGCCGTCGAGGCGAGCTTGAAGCGGCCCGCCGCCGAATAACGCCTGAACCGTTCATTCCCGCGAAGCGAAGGAAGCGTCCGTGACGCGCCATTTCCTCGATCTCTCCGATTTCTCCGCCACCGAGCTGCGCGCGATTCTGCGCGCCGGCGAGGAGATCAAGTCGCGTCGCCGCACCCCGGATGCCGCCGCCGATCGCCTGCTCGAAGGCAAGGTCATCGCGATGATCTTCGAGCAGCCCTCGCTGCGCACCCGCGTCTCCTTCGATGTTGGCATCCGTGAACTCGGCGGCTCGCCGATGATGGTGACGGGCCAGGAGATCGAGCTCGGCGAGCGTGAGACCATCGCCGACACCGCCCGCGTGCTCTCGCGCTATGTCGATGCGATCATGATTCGCATGCTCGACCATGATTCCGTGGTCGAGATGGCGAAATACGCCACCGTGCCGGTGATCAATGGGCTGACCAAGCGCCAGCACCCTTGCCAGGTCATGGCCGACGTCATGACCTTCGAGGAGCGCAAGGGCTCGATCAAGGGCAAGCGCATCGCCTGGACCGGCGACACCAACAATGTCCTGACCTCCTGGGTCCACGCCGCCGGCCGGCTCGATTTCGAGCTCGCCATCGCGACGCCCGAGGAACTGGCGCCGCCGCCGGCGCTGCTCGACTGGGCCAAAAAGCAGGGCGCGAAACTGTCGCTGACCACCCGGCCCGAGGCCGCGGTCGAGGGCGCCGATTGCGTCATCACCGATTGCTGGGTCTCGATGGGCGACGAGGAGGGCACGCGCCACAACCTGCTGCGGCCCTATCAGGTCGACGAGCGCCTGCTCGGCCGCGCCGAGAAGGATGCGATCTTCATGCATTGCCTGCCGGCGAGCCGCGGCGAGGAGGTCACCGACGCGGTGATGGACGGGCCGCAATCGGCCGTGTTCGACGAGGCCGAGAACCGTCTGCACGCGCAGAAGGGCATTCTGGCCTGGTGCTTCGGCGGGGTAGCCGCCTGATGGCCGATTCCGACATCGGCGCGGCGACGGCCGCGCTTGACGACCGGGTCGTGCCCTTCACGGTGCCCGATCTCGACGTGCGTGGCCGTGTTGTGCGGCTCGGGGCCTCGATCGACACCATTCTCGCCCGCCATGGCTACCCGGAGGCCGTCGCGCGCGTGCTGGGGGAGGCTGCGGCGTTGACCGTGCTGCTCGGCACGGCGCTGAAATTCGAGGGCCGCTTCCAGCTCCAGACCAAGAGCGACGGGCCGATCTCGATGATGGTCGTCGATTTCAATGCGCCCGACGTCTATCGCGCCGTCGCCCATTTCGATGAGTCGGCGCTCGCCCGGGCTGTGGCCGAGGGCAAGGTCGGCACCGGCGATCTGCTCGGCGAAGGCCATCTCGCCATGACGGTCGACCAGGGCTCCGCCACGACGCGCTATCAGGGCGTGGTGGCCCTGGCCCGCCAGAGCCTTGAAGAGGCGGCGCATCAGTATTTCCGCCAGTCCGAGCAGATTCCGAGCCGGATTCGCCTCGGCGTCGGCTCGATCGTCACTGGCGAGGGCCGGCAATGGCGCGCCGGCGGCCTGCTCGTGCAGTTCATGCCGCATTCGGTGGATCGCCTGCGCGCCGCCGATCTCCACCCCGGCGATGCACCGGAAGGCCACGAGATTCTGACCAGCGCGGACCCGGACGGCATCGCTGACGATGCCTGGGCCGAGGCGCGCTCGCTGGTCGAGACGGTCGAGGATCACGAGCTGCTCGACCCGCTGCTGGAAAGCGAACGCCTGCTCTACCGGCTGTTCCATGAGCGCGGCGCGCGCGTCTTCGAGCCGGTGCTGGTGCATGAGGACTGTCGCTGCTCGCGCGAGCGCGTGCTTGGCATGCTGCGCGGGTTCTCGGCCGAGGATCGGAAGGCGATGGTCGCCGATGACGGCACGCTGGCGATCACCTGCGAGTTCTGCTCGCGGCGCTATGTCTTTGAGGCGACCGAGGTCGAGGATGGCCTGTCCACCGGGGCCTGACCCGGAGCCGGCCCGAAGCCCGGGGGTTCGATGGGGCGCAGTCTCACCACGATCGGCTTCGATGCCGATGATACGCTCTGGCAGAACGAGCAGTTCTTCCGCCTGACCGAGGAGCGCTTCGTCGCCCTGCTCGGCGCCCATGGCGAAGCGGCCGAGATTTCAGGCCGTCTGCTCGAGGCCGAGCGCCGCAACCTTGGCTTCTACGGCTTCGGCATCAAGGGCTTCGTCCTCTCGATGATCGAGACCGCGATCGAAATCACCCAAGGCGAGGTGAAGGCGTCCGTGATCGGCGAAATTCTCGCCGCCGGCCGCGAGATGGTCGCTCATCCGGTCGAGACGCTGCCCGAGGCGCGCGAGACCCTCGAACAGCTCGCAGGGGACTACCGGCTCGTCGTGATCACCAAGGGCGATCTCTTCGACCAGGAGCGCAAGCTGGCGCAGTCCGGCTTGGGCGACCTGTTCGATGGTGTCGAGATCGTCAGCGACAAGACCGCGGAGATGTATCGCCGCGTCTTCGCCCGCCATGGCGAAGGACCGGAGCGGGCGATGATGGTCGGCAATTCGCTCAAATCCGATATCCTGCCCGCGCTGGAGGCTGGCGCATGGGCCGTGCACATCCCGCACGAATTGACCTGGGCGCTGGAGCACGCCGAGGAGCCGGCAGGGCAGCCGCGCTACCGGCGCATTCCTCGCCTGTCCGCTCTCGACGAACTGGTGCGGCTGATCGAGGCGGAAACGGCGGCCCCGTGAGGCGGGACCGCCCGGGTGGCTCTCAGCCCCGGCACTCCGCCATCAGCTTGCGCATGAAGGCCTCGCCGGCGGAAAACTGTTCCAGCGTGATGAACTCGTCCGGCTGGTGCGCCTGGTCGATCGAACCCGGCCCGCAGACGATGGTCGGCAGTCCCGCCCGCTGGAAATGCCCGGCTTCCGTCGCATAGGCGACCGCGATAGTGCGGTTGCGCCCGGCGAGCCGCATCACCAGCGTCTCGGCTTCCGAGCCTGGATCGGGCGCGAGGCCGGGAACGTCCGAGCTCATCACCGTCTCGATCGTCGCGGAAGGCGCGGTCTTTCGCATCCGGGCGAGCACCTCCTGCGAGAGCGCGGCGAACCGCGCCGGAACGTCCTCGGGGTCGGAGCCCGGCAAGATGCGGACCTCCCAGGAGAGATCGCAGCGATCGGCCAGGATGTTGCGGGCGATGCCGCCATGGAACTTGCCGACATGCACGGTGTCGTAGGGCGGGTCGAAGCGGCCGCTGTCGTCGGGGCTCGCCTCGCGCTCGTCGGCGAAACCGACCAGCCCGGCCGCGAGCCGGATGCCGCCATGCACGGCGCTGGCGCCGAGATGCGGCTTTGAGGAATGCGCCGGCACGCCGGTGATCGCCGTAAAGAAGGTCCGGATGCCCTTGTGGGCGTCAGCCAGTTCGAGCGAGGTCGGCTCGCCGACGATGACGGCGCGGGGCTTCGGCAGATCCTTGCCCATCCGCGCGATGCCGTCGACGACGCCAAGGCAGGTGACCTCCTCGTCATAGGAGAAGAACAGGTGGATCGGCGTTTTGAGTCCGGCCGCCAGGAAATCCGGCACCAGCGCAAGCGCCAGCGCGATGAAACCCTTCATGTCGACCGCGCCGCGGCCATAGGCCTTCCCGTCCGCGACATGCAGCGTGAACGGGTCACGGCTCCAGGCCTGTCCCTCGACCGGGACGACGTCGGTATGGCCAGACAGCAGCACGCCGCCCTGGTCCTGCGGGCCGATCGTCGCAAACAGCGCGGCCTTGTCGCCGGCGGCGTTGGGGATGCGGATGGAGGCGACGCCCCAGTCCGCGAGATACGCCTCCACGAAGGCGATCAGCGGTAGGTTGGATTTATGGCTCACCGTGTCGAAGGCGACGAGCTTGGCGAGCATGTCGAGCGGCGCGTAGCGCTGCCCTGTTGGCGAGGTGGCAGTCAATGCAGGACCTTCTTCACATAAGGGGAATCGAGGGGGAAGAGCGGCACCTCGACATCGAAGATCGCGCCGTCCTCGCCGAGCATGGCGTAGAAGCCGCCCATCGAGCCGTCGGGCGTCATCAGCGGGCAGCCCGAGGTGTAGCTGTAGCTTTCGCCGGGGCGCAGCACCGGCTGCTGGCCGACGACGCCGTCGCCGCGCACCTGATGGACCTCGCCGCGCCCGTCGGTGATGACCCAGTGGCGGCTCATGAGCTGCACGGTCTGGGCCGAGAGATTGAGGATCTCGATGGTGTAGGCCCAGAAATAGCGGCCCTGCGCATGCGAGGACTCAGCCTCCATGAAGCTCGGCACGGCGGTCACGCGCACGCCATGCGTCTCCGCTTGATACATCGTGACGGCCCCATTCCTGATGCGCCGGCCCGGCTAGCATGCTGTCTTGTTAGAGCCTCAGCCCGAAAAGGGGAATGCGGTTTTCGAGCAGGGCCGGGGCGCGATCATGCGCGCCGGGTCGAGTGGCCTGCCGCAATTCGCGATTCTCGCGTGGACAACCCCACGCGGCGTTCGCCGCCGGAGAGCCCGATACTTGGCCTTTGCCGCGGCCTTCGCTAGCTGTAGCCGATTGCTTTTTGCGGACATCGCATGCTGCCCTTCAAGCCCGGCATCCAGCCAGACCATTGCATCCGCGCCTTCGTCGAAGGCGGCGCGATCAGGCTCGCCCGGCCTCCGGCCGACGGCCAGATCCAGCCGGCGAGCCTCGATCTGCGCCTGGGCGAGCGGGCCTATCGCGTCCGCGCCAGCTTTCTGCCCGGCCCGGAGCGGACGGTTGCGAGCCGGCTCGACCAGCTCGCGCTGCACGAGATCGACCTGACGCGTGGCGCGGTGCTTGAGACCGGCTGCGTCTACATCGCCGAGTTGATGGAGGGCTTGCGCCTTCCGCCGGGCCTGCGCGCCGCCGCCAATCCGAAGAGCTCGACCGGGCGGCTCGACGTCTTCACCCGCGTCATCACCGATCGCGCCCGCGAGTTCGATCTCGTCGAGGACGGCTATGAGGGGCCTCTTTTCATCGAGATCTCGCCGCGCACCTTCCCGGTTCTGGTGCGCTCCGGCTCCCGGCTCTCGCAGATCCGCTTCCGAGCCGGCGAGACGAAGCTCGACGATCGCGCGCTCGAAGAACTGCACCAGCGCGAGACGCTGGTCAGCGCCGCCGAGCCATCCTTCCAGGGCGGCGTCGCCGTCAGCGTCGATCTCGCGGGCTTCGACGGGCTGATCGGCTATCGCGGCAAGCACCACACCGCGCTGATCGATGTCGACCGGGTCGGCGCTTACCGCGCCTCCGAGTTCTGGGAGCCGATTCCGTCGGATGGTTCGCGCGCGATGATCCTCGATCCCGGCCAGTTCTACATCCTGGCCTCGAAGGAGGCGGTCCATGTCCCGCCGGATTTCGCCGCCGAGATGACCCCCTTCGATGCGCTGGTCGGCGAGTTTCGCGTCCATTACGCCGGCTTCTTCGATCCTGGCTTCGGCCACAGCGCGGCTGGTGGCCAGGGCGCCCGCGCCGTGCTGGAGGTGCGCTCGCGCGACGTGCCCTTCATCATCGAGGACGGCCAGATCGTCGGCCGGCTGGTCTATGAGGCGATGGCCAGCCGCCCCGCGGCGCTCTATGGCGCCGGGCTGAAGTCGAACTATCAGGGCCAGGCCCTCAAGCTCTCCAAGCATTTTCACAGCTGAGCGAGAGGCGCCGGCTCATGGCGCCGCAGCGGCCTCGTGCGTGTCGCGTGATTCCGGGATGACACCTGCCGCACGACCCGCTATGAACGCCCTGCTCCGGCTCGCGGCGAGAGCCCGCGCCGGACGCATGCGGGCGTAGTTCAGTGGTAGAACGTCAGCTTCCCAAGCTGAATGTCGTCGGTTCGATCCCGATCGCCCGCTCCAAAATCTCGCTGATGGCGAGCTCTTTGCAGGCGCCTTCGGCTGGACAGCGTTTTTGATGCCATCCATTCGCTCGCACTGACGAGAGCCGATACTCTCACGTGCCTTGTGAGTTCCAAGCGGCCATAGTGAACCCGCTAATGCAGCACTCGCGCCTTTTCAGCTTCGAACTGCTCGACGAATTCGGGATTTTCGACGGCCCATTGCTTCGCGGCGGCCTTGCGTTTGGCGAGAAGCTGGTCGACCGCCTCTGGCGTGATCCTGGCCATGAAGTTGCGGGGTGCACCGGAGAGATCCCCGTTCAAGGCCCGCAGCGCCATCCGTCCCATATCGAGACTCGGGTGGACTGGATCGTACCACCATCGCATGCCGATACGCGCGGGCTCTTGCGTCACTTCGTTGGGCTGGGTGAACGAGACGACGTTCTGGTACCGGGCGAGAAGACGATAATAATCTTCCAGCTTCCCCCAATGCCCGAGCGATAGGAGCCGGTAGTCATCCCAGGCATGCGATGGCAGCACCAGCAATGTCAGGTTCACATCGTGAGCCTTCGCCAGGGCCACGATTTGATCCAGCCTGACCTCAGCACTTTGCTTCAGACCCTGCAGGGGATGGCTTCTTTCCGCGGCGATGATCGAGGTGACGAACGGCTGCAGCTGGAAAATTTCGCCGGGCTTGGACCAGGAATCCGGCACCCAATATCCACGTGGCTCCATATGGGCGGGGATCGCATCGGTGATGCGGTTGTACTGCACGGTCTCGATCGCCTGCCTCAGCGCCTGAAAGCTGAATTGCAGGGCGACAGCGTCAGCGGCAACTTGGCTGATCGCGAATTCAGGAGTCGGAGACTGGTCACGGGTGAAATTGTAAAAGAAAACTTCCATCAGGACATTCTTAATCCCAGGGGCCAGCCGGAAGAAAAGCCTCAGGCTCGCCTCGTTTTCCGAGAGCGTGCTCGCCGGGATCGCTGCATTATAAGACAGCCCGAAGCGCGCTCCATCGAGGATGGCAGGGTCGAGCGACTGGTTCACCCGTGATGTCCCTATGAAGACCGTGTCGGGCTGATAGCGCAAAACCTCGTAGGGCTTGAGCTGCCGGTCGATGTTGAGGCGCTTCAGCTTGGTGCTGTTCAGCCCTGAACGGGCAACCTTAATCGGAGAAACTCCGTACGGATCCGCCAGGGCCACGAAGCCCGCGATGACGGCCGTGAATGCGACCACGGAAACGAACAGCATCAGGACAAATTTTTGCGAGATACTGCCGCGTTGCGGCGCCAAGCTGTTTGCTGCTAGATTCAGAATCCCCAAGCTACTATCCTCCTCATCGAGCCATGGCTGAGGCCGTTCGACTGAGCAAGCCTTGCGGGCTCCATCAACGACAAAGATTCAAGAAACTTGAAACTCATCCACGACTTGATGGCCAATTCACTGCAGAGCACCAGCGCTGCCAAATATTCATCAAGAATTAACGCGAAATCGACCCCGCTGCACGCGCATCTGGTGTTAGAGGCCGGGAGACTCTCTCCGTGATAAAGATCGAAGATATTTAGAACTGGCATTGTAGCGTACAAATAGACATCGGCGCAGAAGGGCGATTCCGCGAAATCGATGTCGATATACTGGGGCGGCTTGTGCAGGTCGTTTGTCATCCAGACGCGTCCAGGAGCGCCATACGCGCCATCGATCTCCACAATGGTTTGAGGGCAACAATATTGGGCCATCCGCATGATGATGCGCATGTGATAAAGGAGAGGTGTACTGCTTAAACGCTCACGTGTTGTCGTGACCGCCTCGACTGTTGATAGGGGCGCTTCTTCGAAGCTGACCATGTGCTTGGCGAAATAAGGATACATCCGCTCGAGCATGCCCCCCATCGAAGCTGCATACTCCACGAGCGCCTGCCTGATGTGCCGCGTTTCAAAGCCGGTATTGGCCGATTGGAGATAGTGGATGACAGCACCCAGATCTGAAAAGCGTTCGATCATCGCGCGCGTCTGATCGCAGCAGTTGGCCCAACGCCCGCCCGCGTCGGGGAGGACTATGTCCTGCCCTTTGATGGTTGCTCACCGAAGATTTTCCCGCGCCACGGCGACAATATCGACGTGTTCTGGCTTGAGGGGGTATATACTCCGACGTTGTTTTGATGTTGGTTACCTTGCTGGTGCCAGCGAACCCGTTAGAACCAGATCGGTCGGCTATTTTGGAGGCTTGATAAGCATGCCCTGACTGGTTGGGAGATTGAATATCTGAAGACCCTTTGTCATCGCAAACTTGTCATGCGCCTCCTTTTGAGCTTCGTAGCCGGCCCAACCGTAATCGTCAAAAAGCACGATGCCGCCGGGGACGATCTTATCCCAAAAGAATTCCAGCGCTGCGCGCTCGGGGGCGGCGATGTTCATGTCTATCATAAGATAGCAGACCTTATCGATATCCGGGACCGAAAGCGTGTCTGGCACCTTACCCTTGACAAGATTTGCCCTTGGGTATGGGGAAAAATTCTTCTTAGCGATGTCAAAGCAATCGCGGTAGGCGGCGTTCTGCTGGAGAGCATGGCTTTCTGCTTCGGTAATTTGCTCAAGGGGGATGCCTTCATAAGTGTCAAATAGATAAAAGTTCTTTTTAGTTGCATTGAAATCAATATAATCGCAAATTGCCAACGACATTATCCCTGTGTTTGTGCCGCATTCGACAAAATCTCCAGCCAACTGCCGACAATGCCAAGCTGCCCAACAGCAGACGGCAATCCTATATTCAATATGGATATCTATTGCCCCGGGAATACCTAGGCCATGATCCGAATTTATACCAATATTATACGCCTTTCTAAATAAAGGATCCCGCATGAAACTGACGTTTTTATTCCATAAGCGCATATGATCGGCGTCGTATGTAGGGTTTCCATATCTTGTAAGATCGTAAATTTTACTTTCGAGATCAGAGATCTTTGCGTCTCGTTCTTCGAGCTGGTTCAATAATTCGCGCGTACCAAGAAGATCGCGCGCCCACGTCAACAAATTGAACATTCAACCCAGCCTCATTTTAAACGCTGGCCAACCTATCCCGCGCCCACAGCGTTGGCAACGAAGCCAGGTCCGGCCCGACCGTCGCCCTCGGATGGTTTTTTCATGCTTGGAGGGAGTCAGCCGTAGCCAAGGCTCCTGGTAAACCAATCGTTGTCGATCGGGAAGACGGCGCCAATTCTGGAGTTTCGGAGGGGCATCCGCTCCAGCGCGCAAGACCTATTGGCGCCGCGCTACGCGTGCCATTTGTGAGAAACCGATCGTGACTGTTGCCATCAATTCTGCAGGATAGGGTCGGCGGATACCGGTTGGCCGGAGGCTTTCAAGGTGGCCGCGACGCGCTCCTGGAAGCTCAACCATGTTCCAAGGCCCTTCTCGCATTCGCGGCATCGGACGATTGCATCGTTGGATAGCGGCCTGGGGAGCAAGACGGACGGCGATCCGCAGGCCGGGCACTCGAAACGTGGCTGCGACAGCGCTTTCATCTGAACGGGAATAGTGTCTCTCCTGACGAGGGTCAATTCCCGTAGCGGCAGGCACCGTCGCTTCATCCTCGGATATTGAGGGCAGCGTCGGGTTCTGCGTCGGTCGTTCTCGCTTCGGCGCGGGCGGTCTTGTTTTCGGTCCGGTGGCCCATTCAATCTCAGCCGCTCTTCCGGCCTCCGCGCACAGCCCGGCGACAGCCTGCCCCCAGGTGATGCCGCGCCGGGTGAAGAAGCATCGGAAATCGGTCTAGGATGGGTAGAATCACGCAGCTAAAGGAGTTCCCTTCTTGTCCGACCGCAAGCACTCCGCCCCGATGGAATCCTGGGAGCGGGGTTACTCCATTTCAGAGCTCTGGGGGCGCTCGGCGCCCGTAACGAGAGCAACCTCGTCGATCGACGGACCGCACCCGCTGCTGTGGGGGATCTTAAGCATCGCTGAATATCAGATCGACAAGGGCGCAGGGCACAAATACCTGATCGATCGGCTTGCCTCAGGCGATTGGGTTGCCATCGGCTATCTGAGCCCGCGGCGGCCTGGCGACCTGGCGGTCGTCGTTCCTGTCGGCGACGGCATCAAGTTTGGGCGCAGGGAATCGGCGATCGGCGATGGCGTGACCAACTATGTCGATGCACGCATCGTGCATGCTGAAACCTATCACGCAGTATGAGGTGACGGCCGGCGCTTGTCGGCCGAGCGGCATGAAGCAGAACCCGTCCCATTCGTCGGACGGCTCCTTACGTGCTGACGTATAGACCCTTGGATTATGATAACGCTCCCAGGAACCGATGCAGTGGCGCTCGATATCGTAGACGGCGTATCCGTTATCATTCCGGTCTTCGGCCGTCAGGCCTCGCTCTCCCTGGCGATCCTTTCTGCCGCGGCGCAGCTCTGCGCGGATGACGAGATCCTCGTTGTTGACGACGGCTCGTCGCCCCCGATCGCGCTCCCGGCCATGAGTTCCTTCGCTGCGCCGGTCAGGCTCCTGCGCAGCGAGATCAATCTCGGTGCTGCCGGAGCGCGCAATCTGGGGCTCGCCCACGCCCAAAAACCGCTGGTCGCCTTCCTCGATTCCGACGACGTCTGGTTGGAAGGTAAGCTCACGGCACAGCGGAGGCTTCTCGCCGAACACCCGGGCGAGCTCGTCGCGGTGGCCTGCGGCTGGCAGGAGACGGAAGCCGGGCGCGTGGTGCGCCGGCGGCTGCCCGTCCCATCCCGCTCGCGCTCTGACTTCTTCGCCGGTTGCTGGTTCTGCCCCGGTACGACTCTGCTGACGCGGCGAAGCGCCTTCGAACTGTGCGGCCCGCTGCCGGAAGGCCTCCGCCGCCTGGAGGATCTCGAATGGTTCCTGCGCTTCGCGCTGGCCGGCGGGCGCCTTCTGGTGGCCGACGTTATGGGCGCCTCCATCGCGCGGGGCGGCAACGCGCGGCCGGCGGCCGTCGAGGAGGCGGCTGAGCGCATCATGCAGGGTCTGGCGGCGATGCCGGGGGTCATGGAGCGCGAACGCAGCGATCTGCTTGCTTATCTCGATCTCGAGCGCGCTGCGGCTTATGGCAATGTCGGGGATTTCGTCGCGCGGGCGCGCTTCCTGGCCCTTTCGCTGCTGCGGCGTCCACGCCTCCGCATCCCCTTGCAGAACTGGTGGTGTGGGGGAACTTGAGGCGTCCGGCCAGTGCTTGCCGGGACGAAACGATTACCATAGAACAGCCGCGATATTGGCCCCCCGACCTGTCGACCGTGGCATTCCCGATAGCAAGCTGAAGATCGGTACCGATGACAAACATTGCGCAGAGTTGCCGGATCTGCGGCGGGCTCGAACTCCATGAGTTCAGCGACTATCCCAGCCTCTCGCGCGTGACCTCGGATTGCAAGGCTTTCCCGGCCGGGGGCCGGCTAATGGCCTGTCTCTCCTGCGGCGCGGTGCAGAAGCCGACCGATGCCGCCTGGCAGAAGGAGGCCCACGGCATCTATGAGAACTATCAGCCCTATTTCCAGTCCGGCGGCGTCGAGCAGGCCGTGTTCGACGCGGCGGTCGGCCGGCCGCGCCTGCGCAGCAACGTTATCATCGACAAGCTGGCTGCGGCCAGGGGCCTCGGCGACGAGGGCGCGCTGATCGATGTCGGCTGTGGCAACGGTGTCATGCTCAAGGCCTTCGCGCAGGCCCGCCCCGGCTGGCGCCTAAACGGCCACGAGCTGAGCGATCTGCATCTTGCGGAGCTCAAGGCGATTCCGGGCTTCGACCGCTTCTATACAGGTTCGCTCAATGAGCTTCCGGGCGGCTTCGACGTCATCACCATGATGCATGCGCTCGAGCATTTCGTCGATCCGCGCGAGGGGCTCATGGCCCTGCGCGACAAGCTCAGCGATACGGGTTGCCTCTTCGTCGAAGTTCCGAACGCGGCTGTGACGCCGTTCGATCTCCTGATCGCCGACCACGTCTCGCATTTCACCCGGCATCATCTGGCGATGGTGGCCAAGCGCGCGGGCCTCGGCGTCCCGGTCGTCGCCGACGATTGGGTGACCAAGGAGCTGTCGATGATCGCGACCCGCTCGGGTCCGGTCGCGACGCTGCCGCCGATGCCCTCAGCGCGGGAAGCGATCGAGCGCGTACAGGGCCAGCTCGACTGGCTGCATGCGGTTGTCGCGGGCGCCAGGCGTGCCATCGCGGGCGGCGGCAAGTTCGGCATCTTTGGCAGCTCGGTCGCGGCGATGTGGCTCTTCGGCGTCGTCGGGGACGACGTCTCGTTCTTCGTGGACGAGGATCCGAGCCGCAGCGGAGCCGAGTTCCTGGGGCGGCCGATCCTGCCTCCCGACGCGGTCGCGGACGGCAGCATCGTCTACTTGACGCTGATCACGCCGGTGGCCAAGGCGGTCGCAAGCCGGCTGCAGCGGCCCGGCGTGTCCTATCTGATGCCGGCCGCGGCCTGAGGGCCCGGCCGCCTGCCCGCTCCTCCGCCCTCGACGCCCGCCTTTGCCAAGAGCCCCGTTGCCATGACAGATGCGATCGTCGGACGACGCAGCCCACTCGGCCACCATACGCTCGTCATCCCGACCTATAACCGCCCGGAACTGCTGCGGCGCCTGGTGAGCTATTACGCTCGCCAAGCGCCCGATCTGCACTTGCTGGTCCTTGATTCCAGCCGGCCGGAGATCGCCGAGGACAACAGCCGCATGGTCGCGGAGGTAGCGGCGTCCGGCCGGCATATCGCCTTTCCGAACACCGTCCCGATGGTCGCCAAGATCCGGGACGGGCTGAAGGAAGTGCGAACGCCGACGGTCTCGCTTTGCGCTGACGACGACCTCGTCTTTCCGGCCGGGCTGGAGGAAGCCATCCTCACGCTCGAGCGAAACGAGGGCTATGTCTGCGCCCATGGGCTCTACATCAATTTCGGCGAGCACGGCCATCGGCTGCTGGTCACACGCGAATATGCCGGGCCGAGCAACGAGGCAGCCCATCCCGGAGCCCGCGTCTTCCGGCTCTGCCAGAACTACGAATCGATGTTCTACGGGGTCTTCCGCGCCCCGGACCTGCAGGACATTTTCGTCGGGGCGGCCGAGCTTCCGAGCCTGCATTTCCAGGAGCTGTTCCAGTCCTGCGCCGCGTTGCTGAAGGGCAAGGTGAAGCGTTTTCCGAGCTTTTATGCGGCCCGCCGCTCAGGGCCCGCGGCGGAGCCGGACCGCGACAAGTGGCAGACCTATTACTGGTTCGCCGAGAACCCTTCCGAGATCAGCTCCCATTATCTCGACTATCGCGGCAGGCTGCAGAGCTTCGCCTCACAGCATGGCGAGGCCTCCAACCTCGATCCGGCCGAGTTCGCGCGGGTCATGGACATCTGCCACGCGATCTATTTTTCGAAGGGCTGCCCGCCGGCCTACTTCCATTCGGTGCTGCAGCCGCTCTGGCCAGGCGACGGGTTCGTCAAGCAGCAGGACGATCTCTTCCGGCTGATCAGCCCGCTCGGCGGCGAGCGCCGCCTGGCCTGGGCCGAGCGCCTGATGCGAAAGGTGCTGCGCAAGCTCCGACGCATACAGAGACCACGCCAGAGCAGCGTCGGCGGCTATGAGATCGCGATCTCCGATCTCGACCGGGCCATCGCCGCCTCGGGCGCGACGGCTTGGACGATCGAGCTGCCGGTCGGGCTGAAATGGCTCGCCGGCAACAGCGGTTTCCACGCCTCCTACCAGCAGCTCTGCCTCTATCTCGACAGCAGTCCGGCGTGATGGAACGGTTGGGGGTGCAGCATGCGCCTCCGGCCGACACTCACGATCGGCCCCCTTCACTCCCTCCGGCCTGATTTCGATCCGATGCTGTTCAACTCCTACGTCTTTATCTTTGCCTTCCTGCCGGTCGTGCTGGTGGGCTTTGCGCTGTTGCGCCGGCTGGAGAACCTGAACTGGGCGATCGTTTGGCTCACGGCCGCGTCGCTGTTCTTTTACGGATGGTGGAAGGCGGAGTTCCTGCTCCTGATCCTCACCTCGATCATCGCCAACCTGATCTTCGGCAAGATCCTGATGGCAATGCCGGGCGAAGGCAAGAAGTCCCGCCTGGTGCTGATCGCCGGCCTCGCCTTCAATCTGGCGCTGCTCGGCTACTTCAAATATGCCAACTTTTTCGTCAGCAACGTGAACACGGCTTTCGGGTCCAACTGGACGCTGCCGCAGATTCTGCTGCCGATCGGTATCTCCTTCATCACCTTCCAGAAGATCGCCTTCCTGGTCGATGCCTATCGCGGCAAGGTCAAGGACTTCTCGGTCCTGAACTACTGCTTCTTCGTGACCTTCTTTCCGCAGCTCATCGCGGGCCCGATCGTCCACCATGCCGAGGTGATGCCCCAGCTCAAGGAGGCACCGCGCCGTGACTTCAGCCGCGACTTCGCCATCGGCTGCAGCATCTTCATCATCGGCCTGTTCAAGAAGGTGGTGATCGCCGACACGCTCGCCGTCTACGCCGACGCCGGCTATGCTGCGGTCGCGGCGGGGCAGACGCTCGACTTCGCCTCGGCATGGGTGGCCGTGCTGAGCTATTCCTTCCAGCTCTACTACGATTTCTCGGGATACTCCGAGATGGCTGTCGGGCTGGGGCGGATGTTCGGCATCAGGCTGCCGGTCAACTTCCTCTCGCCCTACAAATCCGCGTCCATCGTGGAATTCTGGCGGCGCTGGCACATCACGCTGTCGCGGTTCCTGCGCGACTATCTCTACATCCCGCTCGGCGGGAACCGGCACGGCCCGCTGCGGCGCTATCTCCATCTGGGACTGGTCATGCTGCTCGGTGGCCTCTGGCACGGCGCCAACTGGACCTTCGCCGTCTGGGGCGTGCTGCACGGCCTGATGCTCGCGATCAACCACGCCTGGGCCGCGATACCGCTCTCGCAGTCCCGCTGGCTCAGGGGCGCTCCGGCGCGAATTTTCTTCGTTTTCCTGACCTTCCTGCTGGTGACGCTGGCCTGGGTGCCGTTCCGCTCGCCGGGTCTGTCGCAGGCGACGACGATGCTGGGTTTCCTCATGCCCGGCCCGGGAGCACTGGTTTCTTTCAAGGCCTTCGTCACAGCGCAGTATGTCGGAATTTTCGGCGCCTTCGATACCTGGTTCACGCCGCGCGAACTCTGGCCGCCAGTCCTGCCGCCGAACTATCTCGCGACGATGGCGAAGCCGGTGGGGCTGCTGCTGGCACTCGTCACGGCGCTGACCTTCCTCATGCCCAACACCTATCGCCTGCTCGGCCGCTTCGAGCCAGCGATCGGGATCGACGAGCGGCTTCAGGGCGGTACCGGTATCCTGTCGCGGCTCGGTCCGGCGCAGGCCGTGTTGCTCGGCTTCATGTTCGTCGTTTCAGTGCTCGGATTGGCCCGTGTCAGCCCCTTCCTCTACTTCCAGTTCTGAGGGGGTCGCGCCCGGTTTCCTGCGCTGGCTGCTTGGCGGCTGCGTCGGCGCTGCGGCTCTCGTCGTCGGGCTCGTCACCGTCGTCGACCCCTACGGCATCTCCCCGCTGGGAGTGTCGCTTTCCGGATTCAACGCGATCAAGCCGAAGCGCAAGGATATCGACCGGCTGATCAAGCCGATCGAGGTCTGGCAGAAGCAGCCGAAGACGGTCGTCCTCGGTACCTCGCGCATCCATCAGTCGATCGATCCCTCGGTGCTCGACGGCAGCCGATTTGCACCCGCCTACAATGCCTCGGTGCCCGCCGTCTCGCTCGGCATGAACGTCGCGTATCTGGATCTCTACGGCCGGATCGCACCGAGTATCGAGAACGCCTTTGTCGAAATCTATCTCTATAATTTTCTTGGTCAGGGCCAGACTGCGGACCCAATGCCGGCATGGCATCTGCTGCGGGATGTTTTCTCGCTGACGTTCAGCGGCAATGCCGTAATTGACAGCTTGGCAACGGTCGCACACAACCGCTTCGATCGCCGCTCGGTCTATGAGGTTCGGCCCGGCGGCTACTTCTTCTATCCCGCCGGACATGATCCCAGCGGCACCTTCAGCGCGTTTCCCGCTGGGATGTGGGACATCTTCCGTCGCACCCGCACGCTCACTCTCAGCGATGCCGCATTCGCATCGGTCGATCAGATTATCGAGACCGCAAAACGCCGCAACATCGCGCTGACCTTCCTCGCGACACCCAACCACGCCTATTTCGACTACTACATCGACACCGTCGATGCCTGGGGCCTGGTCGAGGAATGGCTGACGCGCCTGACCGCGAAGGCGGACGTCTACAGCTTCGCCCAAGCCAACGCCTGGAGCAAGGAACCGCCCGCCAGCCGGATGGCCTACTGGAACGACCCGATCCATTTCTCGCTGGAGGTCGGCAAAGCCATGCAACTGGCGCTGCTGGGCCGCGCGGAGCCAGGCACGCCGCCGAACTTCATGGTGCGGCTCACCCCAGACAATGTGAAGGAACATGTCGCGCAGCGCCGCGAAGCCATCCGGGCCTGGACCAAGCGCAATCTGCCCTTCGCACTGACGTTCGAGAACGCGCGCGGCGATCTCGCCGGTGGAGGAGCCGCGCGCATCGCGGAGCTGCGTGCGGCCTATTTCACGATTGCCGAGATCGGAACCGCCGAGGCCGACGGGCTGCTGATCGAATCGACCCACCATCCCATCGTCTCCCGTTTCGCAGGGGCGATCGAATCGGCGTCACCTGGCCCGGTTGGGATCACGGTGACCGGCTGGGCCGCCGACCAGGCCGCCAACAAGCCCGTGCAGGCGATCGTCGCAACGGTCGGGAACAGGATCGTCGCGCGCAGCGAGCCGGTTGGGCGGCGCGTCGATATCGAGCAGAACATCGCCAGCGGTGCGTTTCCCTCAAGCTTCACGCTGATCGCACCCGTCGATGTCACGCAGCAGCGTGAACCCCTGAAGCTCTATGCGCTGATGGCTGACGGCACCGCCGCGCAGCTCGCCTCGGGCTGGTCGGGCCCGACCAGCGGGCTGGTTGCGGACCACAAACCCCCGGCGCTCGCTCCCTATCGCTAGGGCATTCCGTGAAAATGGAGGAACCAGCTTTTCGCTGAAGCCATGCTCTCACTCTGTGTCGACGATCACGCCCGAACCAGACCTCCTCCGCTCTTCACGCGGGTCAGACGGAGCAAAATTACATCTTCTGCAAGAGGCGGGGCCACCCTATAAGCGCGCCTTACCGTGAATGCGCGTAGTGGACGGCGGGTGAGTCGCCCCGTGCTCCGCGCCCATGCGCTTGCAGCAGGACGATGACGATCCCCGGATCCAACACAAGAACCCATCTCGATGTGCTCGAAGCGGAAGCGATCCACATCATGCGGGAGGTCGCGGCCGAATTCCGCGCACCGGTGATGCTCTATTCGATCGGCAAGGATTCGTCGGTCATGCTGCATCTGGCACGCAAGGCCTTCTACCCGGCTCCGCCGCCGTTCCCGCTGCTCCATGTCGACACGACGTGGAAGTTCGGCGAGATGATCCGTTTCCGGGACGAGGTGGCCGCGCAGTCCGGAATGGACCTCATTGTCCACAGGAATGAGGAAGGGCTTGCGCTCGGGATCACGCCCTTCAGCCACGACGCATCGACCTATACCCGGGTCATGAAGACCGAGGCGCTGAAGCAGGCGCTTGACCGGCACGGTTTCGACGCCGCATTCGGCGGTGCGCGGCGCGACGAGGAGAAGAGCCGGGCCAAGGAGCGCATCTTCTCGGTCCGCAGCGCGAGCCATGCATGGGATCCGCGCAACCAGCGGCCGGAACTGTGGAACCTGTACAACACCCGCATCCGGACTGGCGAATCGGTAAGGGTGTTTCCCATCGCCAATTGGACCGAGGCGGACGTATGGGCCTATATCGAGCGCGAGCGGATCGGGATCGTCCCGCTCTATTTCGCAGCCGAACGGCCGGTCGTCACGCGCGCCGGACACCTGATCATGGTCGATGACGATCGATTTCCTCTCGCTCCGGGAGAGCAGTCCCGGCGTGAGAGCGTGCGCTTCCGCACACTTGGCTGCTACCCCCTGACAGCGGCGATTGCGTCGAAGGCGACTAGTGCTGCCGCCATCGTCAGGGAGTTGAACGGGTTTCGCCAGTCGGAGCGCGCCGGCAGGGTCATCGATCACGATCAGTCCGGCTCGATGGAACGAAAAAAACGCGAAGGTTACTTTTGATGAGGATGGGCCATGCGCCCGCCGACGCGACCTATGCCGGCGGTTCGCAGCAAAGACAGGCGCCATTGCTGCGGTTCCTGACCTGCGGCAGCGTCGATGACGGGAAATCGACGCTGATCGGCCGGCTGCTGTTCGACACGGGCTTTCTGCTCGACGATCAGTTCGCCGCGCTCGAACGCGACTCGCTGCGGCACGGCAGCGAGGGTTCGACGCTCGATTTCGCCCTGCTGCTCGACGGGCTGGAGGCCGAGCGCGAGCAGGGCATCACGATCGACGTGTGCTACCGCTCCTTCGCGACGTCCAGGCGCCGTTTCCGCGTCGCCGACACGCCAGGCCATGAGCAATATACCCGCAACATGGCGACGGGAGCATCGACGGCCGATCTCGCGGTCATCCTCGTCGATGCCCGCAAAGGCATTCTGTCCCAGACCTGCCGGCACTCCTGTATCGCTTCGCTGCTCGGCATCCGGCATGTCGTCCTGGCCGTCAACAAGATCGATCTCGTCGATTTCGATCGGTCGGTGTTCGATAGGATCGAGGCGGAATACGCCGCCTTCTCGGCGAAGCTTGGCTTTTCCTCCGTGCAGGCCATTCCGATCAGCGCGCGCCATGGCGACAACATCGTGGAGCGCAGCGCGAGGCTCGGCTGGTACCGCGGCCCGACGCTCCTCGAGCATCTCGAGGAGATCGATGTTGGCGGCCCCACCGCGCAGGCCCCCCTGCGCCTGCCGGTCCAACTCGTCATTCGGCCCGATGCGGACTTCCGCGGCTATGCTGGAACGCTCGCCAGTGGCAGGCTGACGATCGGCGATCAGATCGCCGTGGCCCCCTCTGGAACGACGGCAACGGTCAGTGCGATCCTGGGCCTCGGCGGCGAGCAGGACAGTGCCGAGGCGGGCGAGGCTGTGACGGTCAGGCTCGATCGCGAACTCGATATCGCACGCGGCGACGTTCTGTCGCATGTCCACGCCGTGCCGGAGGTTTCGGAGCAGATCACGGCGCATCTGATCTGGATGCACGAGTCCAAGCTTGTCCCGGGACGATCCTACGTCTTCAAGATCGGCACCCAGACGCTCGAGGGCTCGGTCACGGAGATCATCCATCTCGTTGACGTCGAAACGCGGCAGCCTCTCGCCGCCAAGGAACTCTCCAACAACGATATCGGCTTCGTCCATCTTCATTTCAGCCGGCCGATCGTGTTCGATCGCTATGCCGACATCCCGGCGATGGGCAGCTTCATCGTCATCGACAGACTGAGCAATGCGACGGTCGGCGCGGGCATGGTCCACGGCGCATTGTCGCAGGGCCGCAACGTGCACTGGCAGGCGGTCGACTTGACGAAGGAATTGCGAGCCAATGCGTTGAACCAGCCTCCCGCCGTGATCTGGTTCACCGGGCTGTCGGGCTCCGGGAAATCGACGATCGCGAACCTGCTTGAGCGCCGACTCTTCTCGCTCGGCCACCACACCTATCTGATCGACGGCGACAATGTCCGCCACGGTCTCAACCGCGACCTCGGTTTCAGCGAAGCCGATCGTGTCGAGAACATCCGGCGCGTTGCCGAGGTCGCACGGCTTTTCGTCGATGCCGGCCTCGTCGTCCTGACGGCGCTGATCTCACCTTATGGCGCCGACCGCGAGGCCGCGCGGTCCCTGTTCGAGCCCGGCGAGTTCATCGAAGTCTTCGTCGATACACCGCTCGACGTCGCGGAAGCGCGCGACCCGAAGGGTCTCTACCGGAAGGCGCGCGCCGGCGAGATTGAAGACTTCACCGGCGTTCATAGCCCCTATGAGCGGCCGGAACAGTCGGAGATCCGCGTGACGACGGTCGGTCGGGCGCCTGAAGAGGCCGTCGAAGAGATCATCGCCTACCTGAAGCAGAAGGGCATCATCGCCTGATCGGCCTGTCGATTCGGCGATCGCGACGTTCATTATCCTGGGAGCAGCGTCAGGCAGAGCGCCAGCAGGTTCTCGCGATGGATGAACTGGTCCTCGATCAGATCAGACAGTTCATCGGCCAGCGCCGCCACAAGCCAGCCCCTATCGAGGCCCGCGCCCTGTCTCGTCTGGGTAAAGAGTCGATAGGTCGACCGGTCGTTGACGAAGAAACCCCTGAGAATCTCGAATTGACGTTCAAGACGGACACAACGCACGCAGAGGAGTTAGCGATCACCGCAGTCGACTATCTCGTCAAAAATCAGTGCGTTTGATCGCGCCGCACTATTCTGTCACCGGGCGAAAGCGAATTCCGCATACCCCAAATCGTTGGGATAATAGCTCAATAGTCGCTCGATGCGCGTTAGCTGATTAGGGGTCAGCATTTCGGACCCACGCCCGCTTCGGCCTTCATTAAGGCGAAGATTGCCTGTGACCTGCCGATATTTCGTCGCATCGACGCCTTGGCCGAGCCCCGAAAATCGTGATATCCGACTAATAACGCCACCGACATCGTTGATCAGATCTTCGTATCGGACGAAGAGAATCTCGCAGGGATAACGGTTTCTCGCAGACAGCCATCCAGTTAGAAAGTTGATATACCAAGGAAGGCAGTGCTCAATCAGGAAATCGAATCTCTTTTCGTGTGTAAATTCAGAAAACCATTCAGTCTTGACAAAAAACATCGAAGCGATGTCGGATTCGTTCAAAATATGATCGTGAAACGATACAAGCGTGTCGCATAAATTTCGGGTCTGAACGACGATTTTTGTATTAAAGGCTAAGCAAATTCTGATCGTTGGATCAGACGCGCGGATATGCTGTTGTACAAAAAGGCATGAATTTCCCATCTGCTTTGAAAACTGTATAAAATCGATCTCTTGCTCGTTATGCCCGCCCTCTAGATAACCGCGCACCGCCGGGAGCTCGAAATTTTCAGACAATAGCATAGTGAGCCAGGTTGATCCGCTCTTGGGAGCACTGGCAAGCAGAATTTTCGGCCGCGCATCTAGCTTGGGAACAGTGTCCATCGGGCAGTGGAGAACCCTCGACAGCAACCCGTCCAGCGACCTGGCTGCCTCTGTGAAATCCGTCAAGTCGGATCTCCTTCTAGAATCGCGATTACGCCTTCGTCATCCCTGACTCGAAATTCGACACTGAGGAGCGGTTGGTTGACGAGCCCATGCCGACTACCCGATGTCCGACACTGGATGAGGAGAGCCTCCTGTTGCATGTCGAGAAGTGCGTTGGAGGCTTCCTCGCCATCAGCGAGGCCCACGCGTACGACATAATCGCCCACCTGCAGCAGAGGCATCGCAAAGACGATATCGACCGTCATAATCTGCCCGGCTTCGACACTGAGGTCCCGATCGGTCATAACCGAGGCGGTGTTATTGGCAAATAACGTCAAGCCCAAGTTGTTGCGTAGTTGAAAGCCGAGGATGGGACGCGCGATTTTCCGTTCAGCAATGCATTCGATCCTCAGGGCGACTTCTTCACCGCCGATTACGAACGGAAGGATGCGCCCTTCATTATCGAGCAGCTTTACGAAAACGATCTTCGCCCCGCCGGTCCCGTGGCCTTTGTTCATGATGTCTTCCGGCGAAAGTTTCGCAGTCACATCCATCGCAATGACGGCCTGATGCTGCGGGTGCCGGTTCGACAGAGCAGGAGCAACGTAATCTTGAAGCTGGGCGATCTGCCTTGCGTTCAGCTTGACGTGCTTTCTTGCTCGGGGGGCGACCGGCGCTGGCAGCGGAGATACGGGCTGCTCGACATCGGAGGGTTCCTGCTGGTTGGCTGCCGCTTCGCTCTGCTGTTGGCTCTTAAGATAGCGTTCTGAATGATCCAGCGCATGGCTATTCAGGTACGCGTCTGCAACGTCCCTGGCACTCCCGATCCGGCGAACCTGGCCATGGTCCAGCCAGGCGGCCTTCTGGCACAGCGAGATGACGTCGTTCGTGGAATGGGACACGAACAGAAAGGTGCCGCGCTTGAGGAAGCCGCGGATGAAGTCCATGCATTTCTGGACGAAGAAGGCGTCGCCGACGGCCAGCGCCTCGTCGGTAATGATGATGTCGGCCTCGGTATGGGCGACGATGGCAAATCCCAGTCGAGCCATCATGCCGCTCGAATAGGTCTTGACCGGCTGATCGATGAACTCCCCGATATCGGCGAAATCGATGATCGAGGACAGCTTCGCCTCGGTGTCGCGACGGGTCATCCCCAGCACGGCCGCCTTCAGGAAAATGTTCTCGCGACCCGTGAAATCGCCGTGCAGACCGGAGGAATAGTCGAGGATGGCCACGCGCCCATTGACCTCGATGCGCCCGCTCGACGGGCGCAGATTGCCCGAGATCATCTTAAGCAGGGTCGATTTGCCGCTGCCGTTGACGCCGATAAAGCCCCAACTCTCGCCCTTGCGGATTTCCAGGGACATCGGGCGCAGCGCCGGGAACTCGCGATAGATCGAGGCAACCTTGCGATCGATGCGGCGCTCAAGGCCCGATCCGGCCGGAACGACGCTCTTGGCCATCTCCAGCATCACATGGTTGAGGCGCGCGCCGGGCGAGGACCAAAGGCCATAGACCTTCGAGACACCTTCGATCCGAATCGCGAACTCATCGTCCCCGTTTTGGGTGGTTTCCGGCACGCCTTGCTTCAACCCCTACATCACATCGGAAAAGGCCGGCTTGCTTCGCATGAAGAAAGCATAGCCTGCAATGGCCACCAAAAGGCTGATCGCCAGGGCGAGAGCCAGGACGGTGAAAGACGGAACCTTTCCGAACAACATGGCCCCGCGAGCCTGATCGATGATGAGCGCCAGCGGGTTCATCCGAAAGACGAGCTGAAGCCGCGGCGGCAGGGATTCGATCGGGAAGAACACGCCGCTCAGGAACATCAGCACCATGCTGAGCGGCGATGTGACGGAGGGGACATCGCGGATGAAGACGGAGAGCGCGGACAGAAACCAGGAGATGCCCAGCGCGATCAGCCCGATGCAGATGATGTGGACGATCAGGAAGACGGAGGTCCAGTAGGCGAAGCCGTGCAGCACCAGGAAGCCCACCTGGCAGAGCGCGAGCCCGATCAGCAGGTTCATCATCATGATGATGACGCTGCCGACCGCGAGCGTTTCCACGGGAAAAGCGATTGTCTTCACATAGCTGGCGTTGGCCATCAGCAGATTAGGCGACTGGGTCAGCGCGGCCGCGATACATTGATAGAAGCTGAGACCGACGAAGAGCGCGAGCGCGAATTCGGCCGGGGTTTCGTCAGCCTTTCCGGTGAAGCGCCCGTTGAAGATGTAGCCGAAGACGAAGGTGAAGAGTGCCAGCAGGATGAGCGGGCTCAGGATTGTCCACGCAGCGCCGAGGAAGGTGCTGCGATAGGTCGCCGTAAAATCGCGCTGGGCGAGGGTCCAGGTCAGTTCCCGGTACCGCCATAGGTCGCGCATGACGCGCACCGGCGAGAGCAGGTTTGCATAGACTGGCCGGGAATCCGGCGTGTAGACGAAACGCGTCATCTGCGCCTGTATCCCAGAACAGCATCCTTCAAGCGCCGACCGATAGCATGGATTGCCGTGCCGCGCAGCGAATGAGGCAGAATGTTTCCGTCCATCAGGTGGACGAGACGCCGCTTAAGTCGATCCTTGGCGAGCTGCCGGGGCGGCGGCACGATGCCTTCGGACAGTCCTGCTAGTTCGGAGAATTTTTCGGGCAGGCGAGGAAAATTATGCGCGACACGCTGAGCGACTGCCCGGGCATTCGCCTCATCACCCTGGACGGCCGCGTCGAAGCCCGATTGGACGCGCGGCCAGAGCAAGAAGGCGGTCTCCTGATCGGCATAGGTGTCGTCGATGAAGAACCGGCTCGTCGACGCGTGGGGCGCCAGCATGGCCGCACGATCGCGCTCGAAGGAGCGGACGTCGACGACGTCTTTGCGTTGCACGGCCGGTGCGATGTTGCGAGCGGGGAGCGCGAGCCCTCGCTCGAGCAGCGTCTCGAGCAGCACCCTGCTCTCGCGCTCATAGACGAGAAACTGATGAGGCGCCGCAAAGGGCAGGCGTTCGGCGCCATTCGGAATAGCATAGGCGTTACAGGATTCCGGGTTCATATGGGTGACGAAGTAGGGAATCTCGCAAAAATTGGCCATCGCGGCGAAACCGCTCGACGTGCCGATGAAGAGGTCGGATCGCAGCATTAACGTCAGCTCATGCCCGAGACCGAGTCCCAGCGCGCGCAGGCTCGTGACGTTGGGCCGGCGCAGTAACTCCAGGGGCTTCTCCTGAAGCCGCCCCATGACAACGAATTGGACTTCGGGGTGGTTCGCCTCAGCAAGGCGGACGAATTCGAACCATTCTAGGAAATCAGAATCCCGCGAATAGGTGTGGTCGCCCGCCAGACCATTGTCGAGCCTGCGCAGACGGGGATGAATCACGACAACTCGCTTGCCGGCGAAAGGGCCGGCCATGAGACCGTCGATATCCGGCCCGCAGCCGCGGCTCGCCACCAGCAGCGGAATGCGGCCATGCTCGTCATGGTAGCGGTTCAGGCGGGCATGGGAGTAAATGTATTTGATGAAGTAGCTGTTCAGCGCATCCGCATTGTCGCGCTGGCCCAGCACCCTCTCGTAGTCCTCCAAGACCTCGGTGTTGACGGGGTCGTCGTTGGAGACCTCACGCAGCCGCACGAGCATCTCCTCGCGCGATGCGTAGAGATGTATGTTGCCGAGGAGAGGATGCGTTCCGAAGGCGCCGAAGAGCTCGTTGAAGAACAGCGCACAATTCTCGGATGTGACGAGCCCGCGCTGATAGATGCTCGAAGGATGGTTCGGATCGATGCAGATATAGGCATCGACGACCCGTCGCCCGGCCTCGAGGCAGCGCAGGGCCGTCTGAACATTCCACGTCAGCGCATCGCCAAGAGCATAGGGCAGAAGCTCGAAATCATAGATGCCGCAGTATCGCATCGCCTTATCCATCGCGGCTTCTCGTCTCGTAAAGCGACTCGAAGAAGGCTTCGTTCGTGGCGCAAGGGTTCGAGAAAATCTTCCGCCAGCTGGAGCGCACGGGGTAGTCGTTTTCAGTCAGGGCTAGGCTGTCGAAGGGGTTCTTCGAATCGACCCATTGCTTGCTGAAAAAAGCTCCGCGTGTCGTTCTGTCGATCTGATTAAAGTAGTACTCAATCTGAGCTCTTGTCATCTCGCCGAAAGAGGAAATGTTGATCGTCAGATCGAGATAATCGTCCGGAATCATGGCCAGTTGATGCGGTAGCAGGAACACCAGCGACGCGGCCTCCATCTCGGGCCTCACCTCGTCGAAGCTCTCGAAGTCGCGGACGCGGAACGCTTGACGCTGCGGGAGCACGGAGGAGAGATAGCGCTGGGACAGATAGAGCGACGGTGGAATGTCCACCATGACGATCTTGAGATGCGGGTGTGAGCGAGCGAGCATGTAGGCGTTGCGCCCATAGCCGCCCCCAATCTCGGCGACGCGCTTGATGGCCGAGAAATCGACGCCTTGTGCTATCGAGTACATCTCGATGGCAGAGTTGGCGAGATCCTGCGAGATGCGCGCGCCATCCACCGTGAGTGAGACCGGCGCGCCCTCCGGCGGTTCTTCGATCTTGTTGAGCACGCCGAGCACGTCGACCGACAGCGCATGGTCCCAGAGCAGGAGCATGAGGTAGCGAAAATGCGTCTGCGGCCGAATCTCGAAGTCGGGATCGTCCGGCAGTTTCTCGGCCAGGGCCCAGAGCGCGTGCGCGCGCTTCTCGCCGATCAGCGTCTCGAGCGTGGCGATCTGAGGATCGCCGGCCTGAACGGCAAAGGTGAAGTAGTTGAGAGCGATGGTCCGCTTGAACCGCCGATAGCCATCGGCCAGGAGCTGGTCCAGGTTCTTGCGGTTCAGAAGGCTCCATGCCGAAGATGTACCTCCCGGTGAGCCGACGCCGCGACGTCCTTCCTCGACGAACAGGCGGGTCATCCGGAGCAGCTCGGTAAAACTGCTCGAACGTTCCTTGTCGTTGGAGATTTCCGGCCAATTCAGCAGACCGGCGATCTCGTCGACTTGCATGCCTCCGAGTTGCAACTCCTGGCGCAGATCGGCGAGGCGTGCCTGCAAGGCGTGGTTTTCCTCGAGTGCGGCGTAGTATTTGGCCACCATCTCGTCACGCCCTGGCGAGCGGCCGCTCGCTCCCTTGCGAACCTGTTCTGCGGCGTCATCCAAACGAGCGGCCGTGTGATCCCGCATGCGCGTCTGTCCGGCGGCATGCTGATCGGCGAAACCCAGCGCTGCGAGCAACCGCTGCGCTGCCTCGGTCATCGCCTTCTTCTCACCCATTTCCGCATCGAGCTGGTTGCGCAGCCGGGCATTCCTGGCTTCAACCCAGTCGCCGCGGTTCGCCTCCTGGGCCTTCTCGATCACGGTTGCGATGCGCCGGCCAAAAACGGGCAGCCGCTTGGAAGCGCGCATCCAGATGGGCACGCGAATGTCGCTGACAGGGCGATCAAGCAGCAGTTCCTCGTAGAAGTGGCTGAGGCGGGCGCTCTGATTGCCCAAGTCAAGTTGCTCGGCTGCCGACGAGACGCGCTGCCGGAGTTCCGGATCGGTCTTGAAGGCGAGAAGCCGATCGCGGAAGCCCGGCTGCAATATCCCGCCGAGATCGATGCCCACTCCGTAATGAGCCAGCATGCGGTGGTTGAACCCTACCTCGCGATTGATGATGACCGGCAGGCGAGCGTCGAGATAATCCGCGATCCGGCCTGAATAACAGACCTGCATGTAATTCGGGGTCAGAAAGTCGAGCTTCTGTCCCAGCGCAGCGCTTCCGCCCGCCACGATGCCGAAGTCATATTGCGGAAGTTCGCGCGCTAGTTCCTCGACAGGAAGGCTGTCATGGAGATGGACGTATGGCGTCTCCTGTTCGAGCGCGACGAAATCGGCGAAGTCCTTGTTCTGGTCGAAACGGAAGGACGAGCCGGGTGTGTCACGATAGAACCAATGCGGATAGATATGGAAATGGATCTTCTGTTCGGCCAGCATCCGCGCCATCTGCAGGTAGGCGCTGTCGAACATGCCCTGCGTTTCGAGCGTGAACGTCCCGACCGAGACGATGCGCACCTCATTGGGATCGCCTTTCGCCTTGGCGCCTGCCCCAGCCGGACCGTCGATCCAGGGATATTCGGGAAACATCAGGATCTTAGGCGGCAGATCGTATCGATCCAGCCGCTCGGCCATCTTCGGCTGGAGGTCGCGACAGACCAGCCCGTCGGCCAGCGCCAGACATTCCCGCGTCGGTTCGAAGCGCTCATGCAGGTAGTTGAACAGCGACGGGCAGAAGATGTCGTTGAGATCGACGATGACGAGCGAGGGTTTGTCGCGGCAGAATCGCAGCACGCCCTCGTCCACCGCTCCCGAGAATACATGGCACAGACGCGGCTCCAGGATCTTGGCGACGCGATGCATCGCGATCTCGTCCGCCAGCTTGATCGCAAGATCGAAGAAATTCGAGGGATCGAACGGCGTCGTCTGCTTGTAGAGCAGCACGATTTTCCAGCCGTTGCTACGCAGCGCCGACGCCATCTTGATCTCGCGCGGGCGCAGCAGCGGCGTCACGAACACGACCGTCTTCGGGTTCCTTCCGATCAGACGGTTGGCACGGTCGATCTTGAGAATCGTGGCGGGATTCCAAATGGACATCAGGCTTTTCCGATCCGCCATTCCGTTTTGAGGGCCGCCAGGAACGGCAGGCTCAGGTCGCGTTCGGAGATGATCCGTTTGTCGGCGTCCGGCCAAGCGATCGCGAGATCCGGGTCGTCCCAGCGGACGCCGCGGGCGTGGCCGGGGCTGTGCCGGACGGAGATATGATAGAGGAGTTCGGCTTCGTTCGTCAGCGTCTGGAACCCATGAGCGAAGCCTTCGGGAATATAGAACGTGCGACGGTTTTCCGCCGACAGCTCAACGGCGCAGTGCTCGCCGAAGCTCGGAGAATCCGGCCGCAGATCGACTGCGACGTCGAGAACCGCGCCGCGAATGCACTGGACGAGCTTCGTTTCCGCATGGGGTGAAGTCTGCATGTGCAATCCGCGCAACGTTCCCTTACGCCGGTTGAAGGAGAGGCTCCACTCGGGAAAGTCCGCCTCCAGGCCAAGGTCGATCATCTCGTCCCGGCTGAAACTGCGCGCGAAGAAGCCCCGGACGTCGGCGATGGGCTCGGGCGTCAGGAGGTGAAGCCCTGCCGGCGGGAGTGACTCGATCTTCAACCGCGACGTCTCGGATTGCTGTCAGGAAACGCGTTTCAGCCAAGCATTGGGCCAGGCCGTGACCCACCGGTTGAGTTCGCTCTCGTTGAAGGGCATCGCCGGCTCCTCCACCACGAAATCGGCGCGGCGCGCAGCGAAATCGACTGCGGCGCGCGACGGGTTGTCGCGGTCCCATCCGGGCTGCCCGCGGGGCGTGTCGTAGACCATCTCCATGATGCCGTCAGTGGCCACGATGTACGAGCCCGACGTGACCAGCGGCGAGTAGGCGTCGAGCTCCGCCATGACGTGGTCATAGGAGTGGTTGGAATCGAGGATGACCAGAACGACGTCCCCCGGCCGGATCGCCGAGGCGGCCTGGGCGACGATGCCGGGGGCGACCGAGTCACCCTCGACCAGCGTGATCATGCCGGCGAGCTCATGGGCCTCGATGGCCTTGCGGTTGTGCGGGCGGATCTCGATATCGACGCCGACGACCCGGCCGTTCTCCTTGCCCATCGCCTTGAGCAGGGAGGCCGAATAAATCAGCGAGCCGCCATGGGCGACGCCGGTCTCGATGATGACGTCGGGCTTCAGCCGGTAGATCGCCTCCTGCAGGCGGATCATGTCATCTGGGTGCTGGATGACCGGGCGCCCCATCCAGGAGAAGGTGTAGGAGTACTTCTGGTTCCAGCTCGTCTTCAGCCAGAGCTGCGCCAGCAGGTCGAAAGCTTCACGACCGTAGAGATCGACAGTGGCGCCGTCGTCCTTCTGGACGGTCTTGGCATTCGTATCGATGATGAGGCGCATCAGGGGCAGGACTTTCGTCGGGTTAGCGGAGATGGGCCTGTGCCCTTTTCATTGTTCGCCTTGTAGGCTGCTTTGCAGCACCGTATCAAGCCCACGCAGAAGAGGCATATGGGGGCGCCACTGAAGGGTCCCCCGCACCTTCGCGGGATCGGCAACGAGCTTGGCCGGCTCGCTCACCGGGGTCGGCCTGGCGCCGAAGCGGAGCAGGTCGTTCCGCCCCAGGCGCCCCGCGATATGCTCGATCGCCACGGCAAGCGCCGTCGCCTCGCCGCTCGCCACGTTGAAGGCTCCGCTGGCCTCGGAAATCAACATCCGCACGAGCAGATCGGCCGCGTCGGGTGCATAGATGAAGTCGCGTTCCAGGCTCCCGTCGCCGAGCAGCATCGGGCGCCCCGCCTGCAATTCGGCGACCAGGCTCGGCAGAAGCCGGCCCTGGGTGTCGCCTTCGCCGTAAGGCAGAAAGACCCGCCCCCAAGCCGCGCGAAAGGTCCCGGCCGCCTCGAAGGCCTGAGCCGCCGCCCAGCAGGCGGCCTTGCATTTGCCGTAGAGGGTCGCTGGCCTGATCGGCGTCGTGTCCTCCGCATAAGGCTTGCTACCCGACCAGTCGTATTCGGCGCAGGTGCCGACCCCGACAAACTGCCGCCCGCCGCTCTCCGCGAATGCCGCCATCAGAGCGATGCTCGCCTGCAGCCAGGTGAGATTGGCGGGGTCGCTCCAGAAGCGGCCGGGCACCGCGAACCAAGCATTGTGCAGGAGATGCGTCGGCCGCGCCTCCGCCATCAGGCGTCCCGCCATGCTGGGGTCGAGAAGGTCGCCCCGATGCCAGGTCAGCCGGTCATGGGCCCGTCCTGTCCCGGTCCGGCTGACGGCATGGATCGCCATGCCGTCGACCTGCAGAAGCCGATCGAGCAGATGGCTGCCGAGAAAGCCGGACGGTCCCGTGAGCATGACCGTCGCCATGGCGCGACCTCAGACGATCTCGACCGCGGGCACGGGGACAATGAAGCGGCCACCGCCCTCCCGGTAGGCCTGCTGCTGCGCCAGGATTTCGTCCGCGAAGTTCCAGGTCAGGAGGACGGCGTAGTCCGGCCGGCGCTCCAGAAGCGCTTCCGGCTTCAGGATGGGCAGATGATTGCCCGGGGTGAACAGGCCCTGCTTCAACGTCGAGCGATCGACGACGAAGTCGAGCAGGGACGCGTCGATACCGAACGCATTCATCAGGGTGCTGCCCTTGGCCGAGGCGCCGTATCCCGCGATCGTGCGCCCCTCCGATTTCAGCCGGCGCAGGAGCCCGACCAGATCTGCCTTCAGCGCCTCGACCTTCTCCGCGAAGCTCTCGTAGAAGCCGAAATCGCCCATGTCCTCCCGCGCCTCGCGCTCCAGCATGGCTGTGACGCGCGGCGACGGAGTCGACCCCGCCTCATGGCCGATGAACATCCTGAGCGAGCCGCCGTGGATCTCGACCTCCTCGACATCGACGAGGCGCATGCCGAGGCGTTCCACCATGCGATGTACTGACGTGAGGCTGAAATAGCTGAAATGTTCGTGATAGATCGTGTCGAATTCGAGCTTGCGGATCAGCGTGCCGAGATAGGGGGCCTCGATAACGACAATGCCCTCCGGTTTCAGGACGGCCTTAAGCCCCTGAACGAAGTCGCTCGGGTTAGGAACATGGGCGAAGACGTTATGGGCATGGATGACGTCGGCGAAGCGCCCCTCGGAGGCGAGGCGCTGTCCGAGTTCGGCGCCGAAGAACTCCACCAGCGTTGGGATGCCCTTCTCCCTGACCGCCATCTCCGCGATGTTCTCGGCCGGCTCGATGCCCTGCACCGGGATGCCGCGCTGCTTGTAGTATTGAAGCAGATAGCCATCGTTGCTGGCGATCTCGACCACGAGCGCGTTGGCCCCCAAGGCTCGCTCCGCGACCATGCGTTCGACCAGCGTCCTCGCGTGACGCAGCATCGTCTCCGAGAACGATGAAGCGTAGAGATAGTGCCTGAACAGGCGGTGCGGGATCACTGTCTCGCCGATCTGTACGAGCGTGCAGTCCGGGCAGAAGAACAGCGCCAGAGGAAAGCGGTCCTCTTCTCCGGCGGCCACCTCTTCCGCCGTCAGAAGAGAGTTCGCCAGCGGCACGCGGCCGAGGTCGAGCACAGGCTTCAGAGTCGAGCAGCCGCAAGCGCGGCAGCGATGCGAGTTCATGGCTGAAAGTTCGGTCATTTGTCCCATAGCTTCCAGGGCGCGCGGCCGCTTTCCCATAGCCCCTCAAGCGTCTGTCGGTCGCGCACGGTGTCCATGCATTGCCAGAACTGTTCGTGGCGGTGGGCGACAAGGCGCCGATCGGCGGCAAGGCGCTCGAGCAGGTCGACCTCGAGCACGTCCTCGTCCGACTTCAGATAATCCATGACGCCAGGCTCCATCACCATGAAGCCGCCATTGATCCAGCCCTCGTCGGTCTGGCGTTTCTCGGCGAAGCCGGTGACGTGATCGCCCTCGAAGGCGATGCCGCCGAAGCGAGCGGGTGGACGCACCGCCGTGACGGTCGCGAGGCCACCGCGCTCGCGGTGGAGCTTGAGCAGGGTGGGCAGATGCACGTCGGAAACGCCGTCGCCATAGGTCAGCATGAATGGCTCATCGCCGAGCAGATGCGAGAGACGGCGCAGCCGGCCTCCGGTTAGCGTCTTCAGGCCGGTATCGACGAGGTGGACGGTCCAGTCTTCCTGGCTGCGGCGTGTCTGCGTCACGCTGTTGCGGCGCAGATCGACCGTGAGGTCGCCGGCCAACTCGCCATAATGGAGAAAATAGTCCTTGATCACGTCGCCCTTGTAGCCGAGCGCGACCACGAACTCGTTGAAGCCCCAATGGGCGTAGATCTTCATGATGTGCCAGAGGATCGGCGCACCGCCGACCTGGACCATGGGCTTCGGCGTCAGAACCGTCTCTTCGGAAAGCCGGGTGCCGAAGCCTCCTGCGAGAATGACGACCTTCATTCAGGCTATGTCTCCTGCTCGGCCGTAACCAGAGCCGCATAGCGCTCGATCTGATCGATCGTGTACCCGCGCATGTCGGTGCCGGCCATGTGGTCGCGATACCATTCCGCGGTCCAGCGGATGGTCGTGTCAAAATCGAGCCGCGCCCGCCAGCCCAATTGCCGCGAGGCCTCGGTTGGGTCGAGTCTCAGTAGCGCGGCCTCGCGCGGGTGGTCGCCATTGGCCTGGATCCAGCCGGGCCTTCCGCCAAATTCCGCGCCGAAGCGTTCGACGACGTCGGCAACCGTATAGGACATCGCGGGATCGGGAGCAAAATTGAGCGCGGCGGGTGCGGCTTCCTGCTGCTGGATCATCTTTTGGGCCAGCGCGAGATAGCCTGCAAGCGGCTCCAAGACATGGAGCCACGGGCGGACGGATCGCGGATAGCGCAGGCAGATCGGCGCCTCGGCGGCGAGCGCGCGGACGAGATCAGGAATGAGCCTGTCGGCCGACCAGTCGCCTCCTCCTACGACATTGCCGGCACGCGCCGAAGCGATGCACGCCGAGCCCTCCGAACGGAAGAAGCTGGCCCGGTAGCTCGCGGTCACGATCTCCGCGCCGGCCTTGGAGCTGCTGTAGGGGTCGTGACCGCCCAGTGCATCGTCCTCGCGGAAGGGCCGGCCCTCCTCCTTGTTCTCATAGACCTTGTCGGTGGTGATCACCACGGCTGCCCGCACGGACGGGCAGGCACGCACTGCATCGAGCAGATGCACGGTCCCCATAATGTTGGTGGCGAAGGTTTCTACCGGCTGGGCGTATGAGAGACGAACGAGCGGCTGCGCCGCCATGTGGATCACGATCTCGGGCTCGACGTCCTGCAGGAAGTAAGTGATCGGGCCCGGCTCGCGGATGTCGCCGATATGTTCGCGGACGAGCGCCGGGCGCAGCAGTTCATAGGGGCTGCTGCTGCGATCGGGAGCCAGGGCAAAGCCGCTGACGCGGGCGCCCAGACGTTCCAGCCACGTCGCCAGCCATGCCCCCTTGAAGCCGGTATGGCCTGTCACGAGCACGCTGCGACCGCGCCAGAATTCGGGTTTCAGCATAAGCCGGATCGCTTGGAATGTCTGGCTGGAGGGCTCGGTGCGTGGCTCTTAAGCCTTCGCCCCAAGCCTGTAAAGCCAGGCCGGGAACCGCAAAACGGCTTCATTTCAGCGGCCGGCCAACTGTCGCCGCATCCATTGCCGCAAGCCCAGGGGGGTCAGCGGGCGCAGCTTCGCCCAGGCCTCGCGCAGGATCAGCATTCCGGCGAGGCGCGGGCTGACGAAACGCCGGCCCCGCTCGGTCGCCAGCAGCCAGCCCAGCGTGCGCAGGCGCATCTCCGGGATCATGCCGGCGCGCTTGAAGCGCTCCGCCACGTCGGAATAATCCTGCTCGATGGCGACGAGACATTTTTCGAGCAGGCGGCGCTGCCCCTCGGCCGAGCGCACGCCCCGCTCCCCGTAGCCCTTCGGATTGACCGTGAAATGCGCCAGCGCGCGCGGCACGTAGACGGCCCCGTGCCGGAAGGACATCACGAGGTTGGCCATCCAGTCGGCCTGCCATTCGAGATCTTTCCGGAACCCGCCGAGCGCGCTGATGGCGGCACGCCGATACACCACCGTGTTGGAGGAGATCGTGAAGGAGTTGCGCCGGAAGACATCCTCCATCTCCTGCGGATCGAAGTAGCGCGCCTGCGTCGCCAGCGACAGCGGGACGCGCTCCACGATGTCCCCGGGGAGGACGAGTCGGGATGGGTCGAGGAAGCTCAGTCCCGCGCGGGGATGCTGCGAAAGCGCCTCGACGGAGGCCTGCAGGAACTCCGGCTCGACCACGTCGTCAGCCGCGGAAAATGTCACGAATTCACCCGTCGCCACGGCAAGTCCGGACGCGACGCCGGCATTGGGGCCGCCGTTGACCTCGTGACGCAGCAGCCGGACTACGTCGGGCGCCTCGCGCACCAGGGCCACGGCCACGGCGACGCTGTCATCGGTCGAACAATCGTCGATGATGATGATCTCGGTCGGCTTCAGCGTCTGTGCGAGATAGGCCCGAATCGCGCGCGGCAGCACGGCGCCGTGATTGTAGTTCGGGATGATGACCGAAACCGTCGGGCGAATATCGGCGGGTTCCAACACGGATTCCGGCACAGGCTGGAGAGATCGGACAGGGACGGGCAGACATAGAGCATTTCGCCGCGGCAGGCCAAGCGCCGGGCGCATTTCAGCCCAGAGACGGGGCGAAGACCCTGTCGACGGCGGCGAGGCCGGGGGAGGGGCGCCAGGATGAGGCGGCTTGAAGCCGGCGCGTATCGAGGCTGGTGAAGCGCGTGACCTCGTTTGGAGGAATGCCGGCCGAGGCCGCGTCGATAGCTTCGACGAGGCTTACGGGCACGCCCAGCCGCCGCGCGAGATGGCCGGCGATCGCTGCATAGCTGACGTCGTCGCTGGCCGAAACCTGGTAGCGGCCGCCAGCGCCGTCTGCAATCACGGCCAGAAGTGCCGCCTCGACGTCGTCCAGCGTGATCGGCGCCACGGTCATGTCGGTAAAGGACCGTACCGGTGACGAAGCCTTCAAAGCCGCGATCCAGCCATTGAGCAGCGCGATGTCGGGCGTCAGCACCTTGGTGAGTCGCAGCACGGATATTGACGGGCCGAGCGCGAGCAGCGCCGTCTCGGCCTCGGCCTTCATCCGGCCATAGGCGGATAGCGGGCTCATTGGCGCATCGGCCGCCATATTGGGTGCGAGGCAGTCGAAGACCGCGCTAGTGGACAGCAGCACGACGCGGGCGCCGGCCGCTTCATAGTGCCGGCCGACCTGTGCCGGCACCGCGACATTGACGCGCCGGGAGAGCTCCGGCTGCTCGCGGCAATCGGCGAAGCGCGCCATCGCGGCGCAGATCAGGACGATCTCCGCCGACGGCAATGCCATAGCGGAAAACGCCGGATCGGCGAGATCGGCAAGCACGCGGCCTGGACCGAGCGTATCGGACCGGCGCGTCGTGCCAGTGACGTCATGGCCGAGCGCCGTGAGGCGGCCGGCCATGTGCCGGCCGATGGCGCCGTCCGCCCCCAGGATCACGATGCGCGCCACGTCGGGGCTCCCCGAAGCGGCTCAGCTCAGGCCAAGCGCGTCGCTGATCCGCGGCACCGAAAGCCCATGCGCGGCGAGGATGTCGTCATGGCTGCCATAGCAGTGGATGAAGGCGTCCTGCAGCGTGAACACGTCGACGCTGGCTTTCGCCTTGATCTGCCAGGCGAGCTGCTGCACCTGCATGGAGAGGCTGCCGTTGGGAGCGCATTCCTCGATTACCACGACCTTCTCGTAGCGCGACAGGATCGCCGCGATACCGTCCCGGTCGAAAGGCTTGACCGTGTGCATCGAGTAGATCGCCGCGCTCTGGCCGCGCTCCTTGAAGCGCTCGGCCACGCCGAAGGCCTGCTTCATGATCGTGCCGTAGGAGATGATCGCGACGTCGTCGCCCGGGCGGATCAGGCGGATCTTGCCGAACTGCCAGGGCTCTGGCGCGTCCTTGGTGAAGTCCGGCTCACCGGCCTTGCCGAGACGCAGATAGACCGGTCCCTGCTCCTGCGTGGCGCACCAGCGTGTCGCCAACTCGACCTCGGCCGGATCACAGGGAGCAATGACCGACATGTTTGGCAGTGTGCAGGCGATGGCGACATCCTCCTGCGCGTGATGTGTCGCGCCCAGCGTCGAATAGGTCACGCCGCCGCCAATGCCGACGATGGTCACGGGAAGGTGCTGGTAGCAGAGATCGTCGCGCACCATCTCGAAGGGGCGATAGAGCGTGAAGGTTGCGATCGTGTAGGCGAAGGGCCGCAGCTTACGCTGCGACATGCCCGCCACCATCCCGATCATGATCTGCTCGGAGACACCGGTGTTGATGAAACGGCCCGGAAACTCCTCGCGGAACTTCGCGATCGAGCCTGCGGGCGAGATGTCGGCCACGACGATGCAGAGCCGGGAATCCTCCTTCCCGAGCTCATAGAACGTGTCGGCGAACTTGTTCCTCATGCCTCGATTTCCTGCAGCGCCTGCTGATACTCGCTACTGTTCGGCGAGCGGTAATGCCAGATCGGGATGTGCTCCATATAGGAGACGCCCTTGCCCTTGATCGTTTTGCAGATCACCAGCAAGGGTTTGCCGCCCTTGCGACGTCCGATCGCCTCGAACATCGCCTCCTCGTCATGGCCCTCGACCTCGACGGCCTCCCAGCCGAAGGCTTCGGCCTTGGCGACCAGCGGATAGAAGGCCTTGTGGCCCTCGCTCATCCGCTCGAGCCCCGAGAAATCGTTGTTATCCATGAAGCCGATGAGGTTATCGAGGCCGAGATTGCCGGCCATCATCATCGCCTCCCAGGTCGAGCCCTCCTGGAACTCGCCGTCGGACAGCACACAGAAGATGCGGGTGTCCGTGCCCTTGAGCTTCTCCGCATGGGCCTGGCCGGTGGCGATGCCGAGGCCGTGGCCGAGCGAGCCTGTGGAGGCCTGGATGCCCGGCACGCCGTAGTCCGGATGGGCGCCGAGGCGTCCATCGGGCTTGCAGTAGGCATCGAGATCGGCGCGCGAGAGGATGCCGCGCTCCTCCAGGATCACGTACTGGATCATGCAGCCATGGCCCTTGGACATGATGAACACGTCCTGCGAACCGTCAGCCTCCGGGCGCATCAGCGTATTGTAGACGAAGTCCGTGATCTCGGTGCATGAAAAGGCCGGCGCGACATGCAGCGCCGAGACCTGTTGCGAGATCTCCAGGATGCGTCTGCGATAGGCACGGCAGCGCTCCTGCGCCGCCGCCTTGTCGAAGCTGTTGCGCGGCGGGGCCGCCACGCTCAGGTCGGGCGTGATCGTCATGGCCGGTTCATCCCCGCAGAACGTAGTCGGTCGAGACGGTGCGCAGCTCGTCGATATATTTGCGGCCCCAGGCGACCATCTCGTCGAGACCCTCGTCCCAGCCGATCTGTGGCTCCCAGCCGAGATCGTTCTTGATCTTGCTGGAGTCGAGCCAGTAGCGCGAATCCTGGCCGAGCCGGTCGCCCGACATGGTGCAGACCTCCTCGAACGGCATGCCGAGCGCCTTCGCCGTGCGCTCCACCACTTCGCGGATCGAGGTCGGGTTCTTCGGGCCGGCATTGTAGATCTCGCCGAAAGGCGCCTTCTCCGCCACGAGATGGATCGCGCGGCCGAGATCGCGGGCGTGCAGATAGGACTTTTCGGCGCGGCCGCCGCCATGCAGCGGCAGCTTGTTCCCCGTCAGCCCGCACCAGATCGTCTTCGGGATGACACGATGCAGAAGCTGGCCCGGGCAATAGGCGTTCGACGGCCGGATCACGTTCATCGGGAACTTCAGGAACTTGTGGACCGACTCCAGATACATGTCGAAGGCGACCTTCGAGGCCGCATAGGGGCTCGAGGGCTTGATCGGCTCGTCTTCCTTGGTGGCATGCTCGACCGAGCCATACATCTCGGACGTGCCGATCTGGATGAAGCGCTCCAGCCAATCGCGCTTCATCAGCTCCTCGGAGAGCTTGGCGAGCGCCATCGAGTTGGTCTCGAAGAAGCGCCAGGAGTGCTTCCAGGAGACGGCGCCCTCGCCCTGCGCGGCGAAGTTGACGATGACGTCGGGCTTCTCCTTGTCGAGCAGTTCGAGCAGCAGGTCCATCTCATAGGTCAGGTGGCGGGCGTGGTAGACGTAGCCCTCGCGCTTCTCGATGCCGAGCGAGAACGGCTCGCCACGCAACGGATTGCGGCCGATGCCGATGACCTTCTTGGGGTTGGCGTGGTCGAGCAGATAGAGCGCGGCATGGATGCCAAAGCTGCCGCCGCCGCCCAGGATGCAGTAAGTCTTGCCCATCGGAACTCTCTTCTCGTTGGCTCTAATTCGGTTGGGAGGTGTCGTCGACCCAGACACCGTTGCGCCAGTTGTGGTGCAGCCAGATGGCGAAGGAATCGTAAGGCACGATGCGACGGTTGATCAGCAGATCGCCGACGCTGACGGCTTCGAAGGCGCTTCCTTCCGTCAGGACGAGACCGTTGAGATCGGACGCCTTCATCGCGACCTCGTAGAAAACTCTGACCGACCGGCTGGCGCCGATGCTGTCGAAGCCGAAATTCATCGTGGTGAAAAAGGTGACGGCACCGGTATCATAGCCGAGTTCCTCCCGCAATTCGCGGCGCAGGGCGGCTTCGGCATCCTCGCCGTCCTCGATCGCGCCACCGAACAGCCCCCAATGGTCGGGATAGAAGATACCCGGCTTGTCATCGCGCAACTGCATGAGATAGCGGCCGTCGTCGAGCATGATCAGAGCCGCCGCCGCGTCCTTGAAGTTCAATCTGGCGGGAGCCATGAACAGGTTGCGCGATAGCAGCGGATCGCTCATTCGATGATCGTCCAGTTCCAGTCACCGGTGTAGCCGGCGTCCTCGAACACGGCGATCCACTCGTTCGGATAGCCATAGAACTCGGCCGTCAGGACCCAGCTCTCGAAGACCGCCTTCTGCTCCTCGTTCAGGTAGCTGTCGACGACCACGAAGGATTTGTTCGTCTTCGAGACGCGTTCGATCTCCGCCATCGCCTTGATCGCCCGTGGGCGCGGGAAATTATGGATGGTGTTCAGCGAGATGACGCAATCGAATGCGTTGTCCGGGAAGGGCAGTTTCTCGGCGGTGCCGAGATGAAGCCGCCCGGCCAGCTCCTCGGGAGCGTTCAGGATCGCATAGAGCGAGACGTCGAGCCCGAAGACCTCGAGGCCCGGACATTCCAGCATCAGGTCCTTGACCAAGAAACCCTTGCCGCAGCCCACATCGAGCACCTTCATACCCGGCTTGAGGCCGTAATGCTCGATGATGTCGCGCGCGACGGCGCGCCAGCGACCGTCATAACGATAGCCGCCGTAGCCGTATTCGCGCGGCCCATCCCAATACATCTCGCCATACTGCTTGGCGATGGCGATGATCGCCGGGTCCTTGGCCTCCGAGCGCTTCTGGATGTTGCGCTTGGGCTTGGGCAGCGAGCGCAGCAGATCGACCTCAGCCATTGGGGAACTCCGTCGCTTGCGCCCGCACCATGCCGCTCTCCAGATCCGTATAGACGAAATCCGGGAAGGCGGCCGTCGTGGCGGCGATGTCGAAAGGACGATAGCCGTTATGCGGCATCGGGCCGGACCGCGGCCGGCTCTTGATGACGACCTCGCGACCCGCGATCCGGCCCGCGGCGGCGGCGATGTCGCGGAAGCTGGTCACCTGGCCGGAGGCTGCGTTCAGCGTGCCGGTCGAGCGCCTGAGCAGGATCCGCGTGGCAAGCTCGGCGACGTCTTCGACCGCGACATGATCGCGCCGCTCTTCGCCCTCGCCGAACAGGACGATCTCCTCGCCCATGTTGGCCTTGCGGCGGAACATGTTGGGTCCATAGCCGCTATGCGGGTCCGACGCACCATAGATCAGCGTGGGCCGCAGCGTAGCGAACGGCAGGCCGAGGCCGGAGAGAGCAATCTCGCGCGCCAGATGCATCGCGCCATGCAGGCTGCCAGGCGCAGCAGGCGCGGCCTCCGACAGCGGCACCGGATCGTCGCCATAGACGGCATCGGAACTGATGTTGAGCAGATGCGCGACCGGCTTCGTCTGCAGCGCGTCGACCAGCGTCGCGATGATGCGGGCGTTGACCAGAAAATCGGCGGCATTGCGGCAAGGCGCCTTGGCCGAGATGGCGACGACGCTGTCGGTGGGCTTCAGGAAGGCGGCGAGCGTCTGGCCGGCGCCCTCCGAGACCAGATCGACCTCGGAGCGCCCCAGCGCGAGAACCGTCACGCCCTCCTTCGCCAGCCGCGCGATCAGCGCCTTGCCGACGAAGCTGCCGGCGCCGATGACGACGATGCGTTCTGGCTTGCCGCCGGCGGCTGCGTGATGCGTCAGCATGTAACCTCAGTTTTTGACGGGCGCGCGCCCGAGCGTGCGATGGTCGAGCCCGGCCGCACGCGCCCTGGCGGCGTCGAGCACGGCGTAGGGGTCGAGAACGAGCCGGCCGGCGAGGCGGGCAGCGATATCCGCCGGTGCCATGGCCTTGTATTCCGGCCACGGCGTGAGGATGAGCAAGGCGTCGGCGCCCTGAAGCGCTTCGAGCGCCGTGGCGAAACCTTCCTTGTCCGAACTTCCGACGACGCTGGCGGGCACGGCGGGATCGTGCAGCCGGAGCTTCGCTGTCGGGATCTGGGCGATGGTCGCCAGCGACGGCGAGTTCTTCACCGAATGGGTGTTTTCCTTGTAGGCGAGACCCCAGATCGCCAAAGTGGCGCCAGGCTTGCCGTCGAGGAGTTCGCTCTTGATCGTGCGCGCGGCCCAGTCGCGCCGGTGCAGGCTGTTGGCCTTCCAGGCTGCGACGACGCCGGTATCGGTGTCGTGCTTCGCGCCGATGCGCTGGATCGTGGCGAGATCGCGCTCCAGATTGCCGCCGGCAATGCCGAGGCCGGGCGCGAGATAGGAATAGGCGCCGATCCGGCGGTCGAGCTTCAGCGCCGGCACGATCTCCGACCAGTCCGCACCGATCCCCTCGCAGACCTCCGCAAGCGTGTTGGCGACACTGACCGAGGCCACGAGGCAGAAATTGATCGAGATTTTGGCGAGCTCGGCGCTTTCGTACCGCATCGGCAGAATCGGGCAGCCAAAGGCCTTCAGCACGGCCTCGAAATGCAGCGGCAGCTGTTCCGCGGGATCGGCACAGCCGATGATGTAGCGCTCGGGCTCCATCGCGCGCTCGACGGCACGGCCGAAGACGAGCGTCTCAACCTGATAATAGCGGCGGGCCGCCTCGGGCTGCGACAGCGCGCGGGTGAAGCCCGGCTCGACCTGCGACAGCACCACCATGATCGCCGCGGGAGCCAGCATGGGCGCGACCGCATCGATCAGCCTGTGGATCACGGCGGTGTCGCTCCGACCCTGATCGTCGGTCGGGATGTCCGGCGCGATATAGACGACGTCGCATCCCGACAGCTCGGCGATATCGGCGGTGAAGCGCTGCCGGTCGCCGTTGGACGCGACGAGAGCATCGAGCCCGGGCTCCAGAACCGGCAGTGTTCCGGCGCGCAGCCGCTCGACCAGCGCGGCGTCGCCGTCATAGCAGATGGTCTTGAAGCCCTTGGCCGCGATCCCGGTCGCCGAGACGAGGCCGAGATGCGTCATCCCGGCAAAGCCGACGGTGGTCATGCCACGTTCTCCGCGATTTGGGCCTCGACCTCGTCGCCGAGGCGCTTGAGCGTGCGGTGAAGCCAGAGCGCGTCCGTCAGGTCGGTCCGCGCGCCGTGTTCTACCAGCCCCTTGAAATGGGCGTATTCGAGCGCCCAGGTCGGGTCGTCCTGGACCAGTGTAACGTTGTCCTCGGGCGGGCGGCCGCTCGGCAGGACGCGCATGCGCTTGGTGAACTCGCTCGGCCCCCATTTGCAGAGCGAGCTGATATGGGCCGTACCCTTCTCCGCGAGGATGTCGCAGGTGAAGTGGTTGCGCCACATCAGCAGCGTCATCTCGAGCTCGATGCGCGGTCGCCTCGACTCGTTGCCGATTACGACATGGTCGGCGGCGCGGTTCTCGAAGGCGTTGGCGCCGATCAGCGTGAAGGCGTCGGAGATGTTGCCGAACCAGAAGCGACAGGTGTCGAGCAGATGCGAGCCGAGATCGGGCAGCACGCCGGCCCCGTGATCGCGCCAGACGGAATCGCGCACGAGCCGCGCAGTGCCGTTTCCGTAGAACATCCGGCAGGAATAGATCTCGCCGAGTTCGCCGGAGCGGATCAGGTCCCGCATCCGCACGTAATGCGGCTCGAAGCGGTGGTTGTAGGCGGTGTAGAGCACCACGCCGCGCGCCTGGGCGGATTCTTCGAGCGCGATGATATCGGCCTCGTCGCCTGCCCAGAGTGGCTTCTCGACCAGGACGTGCTTGCCGTTGTCGATGCAGTAGTTCAGCAGCGCGACCTTCGGCGCGTCCGGGATGCAGGCGAGCACGGCGTCGTAGCGGTCCAGCGGCACGTCCGCGAGATCGCGGAAATCCGCCTCCGGATTCACCGGGTCGACGGTGGCGACGAAGTCGCTGCCCGCGAAACGGCGGCGCTTGTGCCCCTGGACGCCCAGGCCTGCGACGACGACACGCATCAGATCAGCCGAAGTTCACGCGCTTCTCGACGAGGTCGATCTTGCGGTGCATCGCCTCGGTCGTGATCGGGATATTGCCGTCATATTCGCATTCGCAGGCGGCCGCCATGGCGCCCAGAATGCTCGCCAAAGCATCGTCCTGAGAGACCAGCATGGCCAGCGTCGAATAGGCCAGCAGTGCGTCGCCCGCGCCGACGGGATCGACCAGATGTTCGACGAAGGTGTCGATGACATAGAAGCTGTCGAGCGACTCGTGATCGGCGCCGCGGCAGACCAGCATGCCGCGCTCGCCGAGCTTGAGCATCAGCAGCTTGCAAGCGGACTTGTCGTAGAGCTGCGAGGCCAGCGGCCTGATGCCGGAATCCTGGTCGCCCAGCGCGAAGCGCGCTTCGCGCTCATTGGGGGTGATGAGGTCGAAGCCCTGGAATTCGGTGATGTTGCCCCAGCGGCTGGCGACCTGGCTGTCGGCGACCTTGTAGACGCCGGCCGGCAGCGCCCGCGTGAATTCGGGGATCGTGCGACGGTTGAAGATGCCGTGGCGGAAATCGGAATAGACGACCGCGTCGACGGGCACATTGGCGACGGCGGAGGTCATCTGGCCGAGGATCGTGTCCGAGATCGAGCGGTTGTCGAGCGTGTCGACCTTGAGCAGCCTGTAGCCGCCGACGACGATCGCGTTCTTGTTCACCGTCGGGCGCGTCGAATCGATGATCGCCATGGTGTCGATCCCGGCCTGCTCGAGATCCTCCAGCACGAAGTCCTTGAGCGCATCCTCGCCGAGGACGGTGGTGAAGGTGACGTCGGCGCCGGCGGCACGCAGGTGTTTGGCGACGATCGCGGCGCCGCCGACGAAATCCTGCTTGCGTTCGAAGAGCACGCTCATCGTCGGCGTCTTGGTCTGGCCGCCGATCATCGCGCATTGCGTATAGCTGTCGACGATGGTGTCGCCGATGACATGGACCTTCTTGCCGATCATGCCGTCGATCGTGCTGCGCATCTTGTCGAAGGTGACGCCGTAGCGCTCCATGACCAGTTGCAGCTTCTCGTATTGGATCGTCGGCGGAGCCAGATTGATGAGGCTCGTCGATGAATAGACGATGTCGCCGGGCGTGAAGATCATCTCGCCGCCATAGGCTTCGACGATTGCTGCTTCCTCCGCCGTCTTCGGCGGCATGCCGACGGCGGTGTACTCGAAGCCCTTGGCGAAATAGTCTGGCTGGATGATCTGGATATTCTCCAGAGGCTTGGCGTTGGTGTCGATGACGACGTAGTCGACCATCTCGAAGGCGGCCAGATTGGCCGCCCGCAATTCCTGCGGGATATGCGGCCGATGCGCGCCCTTCGAGATATGCTTGTCGGCCGTCAGGCTGCAGACGAGCGTGTCTGCCTTGCTCTTGGCGTAGAGCAGGTGGCGGACATGGCCGGGATGCACGACGTCGAACACGCCATGGCACATGATCACGCGCTTCTTGCGCGGCGGCGCGCCGATGATCTCGCGAAGCTGCTCTGCCGTGACGATCTTGTGGCGGTAGCGCTCGGTCAGCGAAATAGCCATTCGTTTCAGCCTTCGTTCTTCGACATGTAGCGGAACCAGGTCTCGGTCGCCTTCGCGATCGAGTTCGGGTCCCAGAGCGGGGCATCGTTCCAGCGCTCGATATTGGAGAGCATGTTGGCGACGCCCTGCTCGAAGGGCACCTTGGGCGCCCAGCCGAGCATCGTCGTGATCTTCGTGATGTCGGCGTGGGTCACATCCGGCTCGCCTGGGCGTTTCGGCACGTAGACGACGTCGCCCCCGAGAATCTCGATCAAGCGGTTGATCGGCTGCGGATTGTCGGCGCCGACGTTGAAGCGCTCGCCGACGGTTTCGGTCTTGGCTGCCGCGAAGAAGGCTTCGGCGACATCGCGCACATAGATGAAATCGCGCGCCTGGGTCCCGTCGCCGACCACCGTATAGGGTGCGCCGGCGAGCTTCTGACGGAAGAAGACGCCGAACACGGCGCCGTAGACGCCCGTCGTCCGGACGCGTGGCCCGTAGGCGTTGAAGATGCAGATCGAGTTCACCGGCAGGCCATAGACCTTGTTCCAGTGAAAGACTGCCTGCTCGCCCTGATACTTCGAGAGCGCGTAGGGGTACATCGGGTCGATCCGATGGTCCTCGCGGGTTGGCGTGTCGGCCAGGCCGTAGCAGGAGGACGAGGCGGCATACACCAGCTTCTGCACGCCGGCGGCGCGCGCGCATTCAAGCACGCGCACCGTGCCCTGGACGTTCACGTCCATGTAGTCGATGGGCTTCTCGATCGACGGCACGATGTCGCCGATCCCTGCCAGATGGAAGACATAGCGCGCACCCTCGAACGCGGCATTGCCGGGCTCGAGGGTGCGGATGTCGACCCATTCCGTCGTGAGATCGGGATTACCGTGATGCTGCTTGAGGTTGCTGAGGTGCCCACCGGTCAGGTTGTCGACGACGCGGACGGCAAAGCCGGCCTCGATCAGAACGTCGACCATATGACTGCCAATGAAGCCCGCGCCTCCCGTGACGACGGCGACAGGCTTGCTCATCAGGCGGCTTCCTTCGCCTTCAGCGTCTTCACGTTGTAGTAGCCCGTATCGGTCATCGAGTTCGGCAGCTTGCCGGCCTTGAAGGCCTTGCAAAGGTCGCGGACGGCGTCCTCGATCGAGAACTTCGGCTTGAAGCCGAGCACGCGCGTCACCTTGTCCGAGTTAATGTGATAGGAGCGGTTGTCATCGCTCGGCGTTGTGACGATGCCGATTGGCGCCTTGTCCGGGAACTCCTGCTCGACGACGTCCTTCACCAGCAGGGCCAGGTCGGCAATGCTCATGTTCTGGAAGCCGATGTTAAAGGTCTCGTTCTGGATCTTCTCGGCAGGCGCCGTCATCAGCATCTCGACCGCGTTGCAATAATCCTGAACATGCAGGTTCGGACGCATCTGATCGCCGCCAAACACGGTGATCTTGTTGTTGTTGACTGCATGGTTGGTCAGAATGTTAACCGACAGGTCCAGCCGCTGGCGTGGAGCATAGCCGCACAGCGTCGCCGGGCGAAAGATCACGCCGACGAAATTATCATCCGTGTGCTTCTTGAGCAGCGGCTCGCACATGCCCTTGTATTTATTGTAAAGGGTCAGCGGCAGCAGGGGATGATCCTCGGTGACGTTCGGGGACTCGGAGACGCCATAAACCGAGCTGGACGACGCGTAGACGAAGCGCTTCACGCCGGCTTCCTTCGCCGCGATCACCATGGGCTCGAAAGCGTCAAGATTGATCGAGGTCGACAGGTTCTCGTCAAGCTCGAAGCTGGCATCGTTGGAGATGCAGGCGAGATTGACGACGCATTCGATGCCCTTGAAGGCTTCGCGCAGCGTGGCGAGATCGCGAATGTCACCCTTGATCAGCTTGAAGTTCGGGTGGCCGTGCGGAAGGAAGTCCGACCCGAAAAAGCCAATATCAAAGCAAGTGACATTATACCCGCTGGCGAGCAGCTGCGGGCAAAGAAGGCTGCCCGCATAGCCGGCGCCGCCGGTCACGAGGACGTTCTTGAAGGGGGTGGACATCAGTATCTCCGAAAGCGGGCCGGCTTACGCCGCGGCCTTGGACGAGTCGATGGTGAAGGCGGACGCCGAGGCGTCCTTGTAGAACATCTGCACGGTCTCGCGCGAATATTCCTCAAGGTCCTTGCCGACCAGCGCCAGCTTGGCGAGGACGTCGTTGGTGACGGTGATGATCTTGCAACCCACCTCGTCGGCGTGGAAAATGTTAAGCAGCTCGCGCGGGCTCGCCCAGAGCAGCTCGGCCTTGGGACAGCTCTTGAGGGCCGCGACGCATTCGCGCATCAGCGGCATCGGATCCACGCCGGTATCGGCGATGCGGCCGGCGAAGACCGAGATGATTGCGGCGACCTCGGGGTCCAGAACCTTGGCGATCGCCTTGACCTGTTCGACCGTCATGATCGCCGTGACGTTGAGGACGACACCCTCCTTCGAGAGGGTTTCGATCACGCGGCCGGCGAAGTTGCCCTTGGTATCGGTGACCGGCACCTTGACGTTGACATTGGCCCCCCACGTCGCGATCGCGCGACCCTGCGCGATCATTTCGTCGAAGTCATCCGCGAAGACCTCGAAGGAGACAGGATAGCTCGGAACAGTCGCGATGATCTTGCGGGCAAAGGCCTCGTAATCGGTGACGCCCGCCTTGCGCATCAGCGTCGGGTTAGTGGTAAAGCCCTTGATCCGGGGATTCTGTGACATCTTAACGATGCCATCGAGCTCTGCGCCGTCGGCGAAGATCTTAACCTTCAGGGAGTCGAGGGCGGACATCTTGCATTCCTTTTTTGTTTGTCGGCGAGAATGACGTTGGCGGCCTCCTGCAGGGAGGAGACAACCCAGTCGGGATCGAGCGGCTTCGGTTCGGAGGTGTAGGACAGGTCGATAAAGACCGTTCTGCAGCCGGCTTCCTTTCCCGCTTCGATATCGCTATCGCGGTCTCCTACCATATAGCTGTCGAGAAGCGAGAGGCCGTTTTCGTGGGCTGCAGCGAAAAGCATCCCGGCTCGCGGCTTGCGGCAGTCGCAGGCGTCGTCGCGCGTGTGGGTGCAGACCTTCACCTCGTCGATTGGCAGTGCCTCACACATGAGGCGGTGCATCTCTGCCAAAACTGTGGGGGAAATAAGCCCCTTGCCGACATCGGGCTGGTTGGTGACGACGACGATGCGGAAACCTTCCGCTTTGAGCGCTTGCAACGAGGGCGCGATTTGTGGGTAAAGCGCGAAACCCTCGATATTCACGGGAGCATAGCTACGGCCGTCCCGGAATTCCGGGACGACAATGACGCCATCCCGGTCAAGAAAAACGGCAGGAACTCCCGTCATGCCCTGACCTTCATCGACCGCGGTTGCCCGCGGACCTCACCACTTCGTGGCGCGCTTCTGCAGCTTCGGGTTCGAGACGAGGCTGTGCCAGACGACCGCCTGGAAGGCCTCCGAGAGCGGGGTCACCCAGTCCGGGGCAACCTGAGGAACGACAACCACGACGTCGCCTGTCTTTGCCGTATAACCGCTGTCGCGACCGACGATGCCGAAGACTTTCGCGCCGCGCTCCTTGGCGAGGTCGATCGCGCGAATCATGTTCACGCTGACGTTGCGCTCTACGTCGCCGCCACCCACGGAATAGATCAGCAGCGCATCGTCGCTATTGAGGCGGCTGACCTCGAGCCAGCCCGCGAAAACCGTTTCCCAGCCTTCGTCATTCGTGCGAGCGGTCAATTCCGATACGTTATCAATCGGCGAATAGGTCTCGATGCCGCAAAGCTTTCGAAAGTCATTGACCGCATGGCTGGCATTGCCCGCGCTGCCGCCGACGCCGAGGATGAATAGGCGTCCACCCCGCTCGCGCAAAGCGACAAGCTCGTCGGCGAGCTTCTCGACCTTTGTGACGTCGATCTGGGAGCAGATGTCGGCCGCTCTCGCAAAGAAAGCACTGGAATGCATTTTTTCTAATGGCTCCGCGACGGTGCTGTCGTCTATAGGCCGCCCCTGTTGATCGTCAAGGGTCGTTGGTTGGTAATGAGTTGCGGCCCCGTTTTAGGTGTCGACAAAAATCTCGAAAACGAGAACGCCGAGCTCAAGAGCTGCAGCAACCCGTTGTTGGAACGGTCGATTTGCGGCACGGAGATAACAGTCTGAAGCTTCGCGCAACGCATAGACGGGGAACTTGGTCCCGGCAGCTATGAACGCCACTCACCTCGCTGACGCCGTCCTGCGAGGCGCAATGGGCGTTCAGATAGCCGAGATTGTGACACCTCCTCGAATTCCAACCGACACATTGAGGCTGCCCCAAGCCTGCTTCCTCATCGACGAGGCGTGGAGCGATGCGAGGTCATCGCGTTGCACCAGGTGGTTGTGGCCGCAAACCGATTTGGTCAAAGCCTGGCTCTCAGAGCAACGCGTCGGCCGGGTAGGCGCGCAGGTCAAGGCGACAAATGTGTTGGAGCAGGTATCGAAGTATTATCTTGGCCATCCCTTACCCGGCGGCTGGATTGACCAATTCGATGTCAACAACATTTTATATTCCATCCGTCAACACGATACCGGCGAGAACAACGTATCACATCTTCACCATGCCTCTGAAGTTGAAAATCTCGAATCGGGAGATCGAGTGAAGACAAAATAGCAGTCGATATCGCCGCTTGTATTCAGATCACAACCGAGTTACTCGTGCATCCGCGGAAGCGATGGAGGCCTAATTGTATGAATTGTGATTGTTTATTTCAATTAACTTCGATGATAACGCCTGTTGTGAAGCAATTTGAGACAATATGGCGCGGTATTCGTTTGGGGATGGCCTGCCAGAGACCTGATTTGGACAATCAAGGATCCTTGCAGAACTTAGGCGACAAGCTGATTGCTCGCTGCATTTAATCAATACCAACGCGCCAGCCAACCTGGCTAAGCGGTAGCAGCCGGCCGCTCAGTCAATTCCTATCCCGCTGACCTCTTTCACTCTGCTTGGGCCCGCCCAAAGCGAGAGCGATGACGCACGCCTGCAACCCTTTGGCCATCACATGGAGGGACCGATGACGAGATTAGCCCGCAACAATCGAGCGAGTGAGGCGCCTTCGCCGATCCCGCCGCCCTCGCTGAGTTTGTTGAGCGCCGCCCTAGCGAGAGGTGCCGATGGCGAGATGCTGGAGCGCCTGATTGGATTCCACGAGCGCTCGCAAGCTCATGAGGCGCGCAAAGCCTTCGAGAAGGCGCTCTCTACTGCCAAGGCCAAGATCCCGGTGATCACCAAGAACCGCCAGGCCTTGTTGGGCCGGCAGCCCTATCGCCATGAGGATTTGGCCGAGATCGCGCGAACCATCACGCCGATCCTGGCCAGGAACGGGCTGTCCTATCGGTTCCGTTCACAGAGCACAGGCGCACTCGTCACGGTCGTCTGCGTGATCTCGCATCGTGACGGCTATAGCGAAGAGAACTGCCTCTCGGCCAGCCCCGACGAGAGCTGTGAGAAGAACAGCATCCAGGCGATCGGCTCGACCTTGACCTATCTGCAGCGGATGACGCTGAAGGCAGCGCTCGGGCTTGCCGCCTCCGATGACGATGATGGTCAAGCCGCTGGCGCATCAGCCGCGATCTCCCGCCAGCAGGCTCGCGAGCTCATCGACCTGATTGACGAGGTTGGCGCCGACAAGGACGCGCTGCTGCAGTTCTTTCAGATCAAGGGCATCACCGACCTGCCGACCGCGCGGTTCCGCCAGGCACTCACCATGCTCAACTCCAGGAGGACGAACTGATGAGCGACGTGCTCGAGATCATCACATGCGAGCAAGGCTCGCCGGAATGGGCCAAAAGCCGACTCGGCATTCCGACAGCATCGGAGTTTGCCGCGATTCTGACCAAGGGGCGTGGCGGCGCTGAGAGCAGGACCCGTCTGAGCTATCTCTACAAGCTTGTCGGCGAGCGCCTGACGGGCGAACCGGCGGAGACGATCAGCACTTTCCACATGGAACGCGGCAAGCTGATGGAGGACGAGGCCTGCAGCGTCTACGGCTACGTCGCAGGCGCAAGCTGCGAGCGCATCGGCTTCCTTCGCCGCGGCCGGGCGGGAGCCTCACCCGATGCTCTGATCGGGCATGACGGCCTGCTCGAGATCAAGACCAAGTTGCCGCATCTGATGGTCGAGACCATCCTGCGAGGTGAGTTCCCGCTCGAGCACAAGGCGCAATGTCAAGGGCAGCTCTGGATCGCGCAGCGTGAATGGATCGACATCGCTGTTTATTGGCCTGGCCTGCCGATCTTCATCACCCGGGCCGGCCGTGATGAAGCCTATATCCGCGATCTGGCTGATGCGGTCGATGCGTTCAACACGGAACTCGACCTCACTGTCGATCGGGTCAGGTCCTATGGCCTGGCAAAGCCGGCGTGATGCCCGGCGGCTCTGGATCCAGCGGTGAGCCAGGAGGGATTCCGGGACGGAACCCCTCGCCGCGACGCCGCGAGTTCTCCCGCGCCCAGAAGGTCGCCATGATCAAGCGCGCTATGGCGCGTGCAGGCCAGATCCACTGCGAGGGCTGCGGGCTCAATGTCACGGGAAAGGTGATCGAGTTCGACCACATCGTCCCCGAGGCCCTTATCCTGGACAAGAGCGCAGGCCTCGACATCGCGGATGGCCGTGTCCTCGGGCGCGATTGTTGTCATCGCCGGCCAGGCGGCAAGACCGCCAGCGACCTGAGCGACATCGCCGACGCCAAGAGGCGCGAAGCCAAGCATTTTGGCATTCGCTCAAAGCCGGGGTTCAGGGCGACAGGGTTTGCAGCACCTGAACCGCAGCGATCCGCCTCTCGGCCTCTCACCAAGCCCGCCGCCTGGCGCCGCGACGATCCGTGATCCGACCAACAGGAGCCCTGCACGATGGCGACCGCCTACCTGTCTGCTCTATCCGTCTCCCGAACCTGGGGCATTCTCGGTGCCATGCTGCTGACGCTTGTCATTTCCGGCTGCACCACCCGCTCGGTAATGAACTTCAACCGCTTCGACGGGCGCTTCGATACCCCCGCCGCGGCGCAGTTCCAGCAGGACGACGCCATCTGCAAGGGCGAGGCGGCCAAGGCACAGGCAATGGCGGCACCGATCTATATGGGCCGCAGCCTGTCTGATGCGATGGAAGCCGGCATGCTGGAAGAACAACGCAACAACGCACTCCGGCAGATCATGGTCGGCTGCATGACCGGCGCGGTTACGCTATGACCACCGTCGCCGTCACGCAGTAAAATTAGCTTGGGGCGTGCCCAAGCCACAACATGCTCCCCAGCACTGCCTCTTGCAGCGTCGGGCGATCTTCTGCTGCCTAGCGGGGAGCACCGGCGTACGCGCCGTGAGGTATTTGAGCGCCTGGCTGGTCGGATCGACCTGATCGTTACGACGCGCTGTCGGGAAGGCCAACAGTTCGACGAGATAGTCAGCCAGCCAATGCGCCTGCTGCGGCACAAACACCTGTCCCGCTTCAAACCGCGCCGCCTGCGCCTGGAGCCGTGCCGTCTTGTCGAACTTCGAGCCTCTTATTGATCAGCGCGGCGATGAGGACGCCTCGGAAGTAAAGTGATCGCCGTTTCGAGGTGCAAAGTCCCGATCCTTGAGCGACAGGAACGGCTTTTCAAGCCAGCGATAAGACAGCCAGGCAACGCCGAACGTCAGCCCAAAGCCTACCACGTAATGTAAAATGTGCGACGTTCGGGCGCTCTGGACGTTGAATGCCATCAGTAGCTTCAACGTCAAGACCAAGGTTATCCAATTATAACAGTAGGCGCCAAAAGATACCTTTCCAGCGAAAGATAATATACTATTGTTAAGCACCCAGCCGCCCCGCCCGCTTCTGGCTGCACCAAGAATAATAACCGCAAACAGTGTCGAATAGATGGGCTGGTCGAGAGATTTGAAGCCAATGCCAGCAGTAAGAAAGAAAGTCAACAAAACTAAGAATAGTGTCCATGTGGATTCAGATGATGAAAAATCAAGCGTTCGACGAATCCATGGAATGTGATCGGCCTGAAATGCCATGGCAGCAAAGGCGCCGACCGCGATGTTGTCAAACCGAAGCTGCGACAGAAAGTAAAAAGAATAATCCCAATTCATCGTGCCCCGGAGTATAACGAAAAGCGGTATTATAGTAATGACGGACATGTATTTCAAACGAGGGTGCCCGAGGAATACGAGCGGCCAGAGTAGATAAAACCACTCCTCAACGCCAACCGACCATAGAACTGCGCCGTAAGGCACGGGGTCGTAGAACGTCGTGGCGAGGTGGGCCGAAAGACCCAAAAACAGACTGAGTTTTTGCCAAAAAAAGGCGATCTCCTGCGATTGTCCTGGGATCGCAAGGATTGTCATATAGGGCAGAATAAAGAAGCTTATGAGCGTGATAAAGAAATATAGTGGCCAAATTCGTAGTATTCGACGCGTATAAAAATGGCGAATATCGACCCGGCCGTTACGTTTCATCTCTAGCAATAAAAGATTAGTTATCAGAAATCCGCTGAGGACAAAGAAAAACGAGACCCCCAAACCTCCCAAGCGAAAAATACCAACATTGCTCCAGTTCGTCGATAGACCGAAAAATAAACGCGATTGCTCAAGGTGATGGATAACAACTCCGATTGCGGCCAATCCCCGCAGTGCGTCAAGGCCGCGCAAGCGAGACGACGGCGTTCCATATTGACGATATATCACAAAGATCCCCTTGCGGCACGCACTGTCGTGCCGACATAGAATTGCTCGTGGTGCCCGCTACCAAACCTTCACGACAGTGCCCGGCTATGGCTCTAACCAAGTTCTATTGCGTGGTCCATCCTGCTTCGTTGCGATTTCATCGTCTGCGGCGGCAGCGCGCAAAAACGACGCAACCGCGTCGATCGTCGCTCCTAGTGGCGTGCTCCCGGATCTGTGGCCGCCAATTGAGCGGATTCGGCCTTCTTGGCGAACACGACCAGGCTGATGTAGCCAAGCATCGAGTGACTGCGGATCGTGTTGTAGAACTGCTCAATGTAGTCGAACATGTCGGCCATGGGGGCGTCGCGCGTCCAGCGGACCCTGCCCCTCACGCGCTCGGCTTTAAGCAATGTAAAGAAGCTCTGCATGGGAGCGTTGTTCAAGACATTGCTCGAACGGCTCATATAGCCAGTAACGCAGTTCTCAGTCAGCAGATCCTTGGAAGTGCTGGCTGGTGTATTGGCTGCTTCAATCCAAGTAATGGTGCAGCGCGTCGGGCTTTCGATGCCGCCAAATCGCCATGACATGCGCGTCGGTGCTAAGCTTAGCCGTGACTCGGCCTTCATCGACCAACCGACGACACAGCACGAGAACAGGTTGTCACGGCCGCCTTGGGCAGGTCACGTCGCCCGCGACCAACCCTAAAGCTTGCGCACGCATCAGATGCTCAATCTTGTGCATGCCGCAGGAGAAGCCACCGGCCAGCACATCGCGCTAGACGTGACGAACGCTATAGGGCTGGTCGCTGGGCTTGGAGTTCACACGGACGTTGGCGCCACCCGTCCTGTGAACGCTGGCTTGCGAGCACGCCAACCATGGAATTCTAAGCGCGAGACATTTAGCGCTTTGCAAAGCGATGCCACAGGCCAGATCGAACGGGCCTCGCGGCAACAAAGGGCAAATCTCATATCCCTGCGCTCCAAGGATGCTGCGGTCCTTGCCGCCTCACAGTGTCCATAGGCGAACCTGCAACCAATCCCATGCACAAAGGAGTGCTCAGACCGTGGTCTTGGCGTTCAGAGTTTGACAGGAATCCCGCGTGGATCGGTGCAGTTCTCCAACGGGGCTGGCGACGTCATGTTCAAGGTCTTCGTGCGACGAGATGCCAGTCGCGCGCTGTTGCCAGATCAGTTAGAGCGTTTCGAGGCCCTCAAGACGAAATTTGTCTGACGGCCATCGCGCGGCCCGATTTGTGGGGTCTTTCCTCGCGCCTTCCGGGCGCAGCCCCATTACCGGTTCGTCATGCCGCATCTTTACCGTCCATTAACCATGCCGGCGCAGCCTCACATCTCGAAGGCCAGGCCATCGTGAGCCCGACTGTCGAGACCTCGTCGTCCGGCAGCCCTGGCGACTCGCAGGGCGACAGCCTGCACAATGGTCCAGGCATGGATATCGACATGGTCGCCCACGTTACCCTGGAGCGGGCGAGCTTTCCGCCCAGCCGCCCGGCCCTCGCCTTCGCGCAGGGCCGGCGCTTCGTCGCAAGGCGCGTCCCGGCACTGCGCCAGGGCTTCGGCTCGGCCGCGATGCTGGGCCTGCGCTTCGTCCAGGCCCGGCTGATTTCGGTCTGGGGACTGCTTGTCGCCGCCACCTTCTGCCCGCCCCATATCTTCGCAGCCTTCGCCGTCTTCCTGGCAGCCGCGACCTTTCTCTCCATCCCGGCGCTAATGCGACTCGAGGCCGTTTTTTTCCGCAACAGCGATCGCGGCCAGCTTGGCCTCGCTTTCCGGCTCGCCATGACTAGCGCCGCCGTTTTCCTCAGCCTCGTCGCCACCGCTCTCGTGATCCTCGTGCAGATCGGGCGCGTGGCCCCTGCCGTCGCCCTGATCTTCTTCGTCTCACTATCGGCCCGCGCCGTGTTGCGCCTGCTCTGGGCCGAGGCAACGGCCGAGGGCGATTTCCGGGCCATCGGCAACAGCAATGTCGTGCAGGCGCTGGTCCAGCCCATCCTCATGCTCCTGCTGATCGCGCTGTTTGGTCCCAAGGCGCTTGCTCTGTTCCTGGCCGATGCACTGGGCCACGCAGCCGCCGCGGCCTACGTCCTGAAGGGACGCCGTCACAGTCTGATCGCGTTGGCCGGCCCGGGCGTGTGGTCTCTGGGCGGCCTCGCCTGGGCAGCGAGGCGCTGGCGCGATGCCCCTCTCGTCTTGTTGCCCTCGGCGCTGCTCTCCTTCGGCTTCACCGCCGCGCCGCTTCTGGCTCTTCCATACGCCACCAATCCGCTGCTGGCGGCTCATGTTGCCCTTGCGATGCGTCTTCTTGACCTGCCCACGCAGATGTTCGGAACAATGGCGGGCCCGCTGCTGCTTAACCAGCTTCGGACACGCGAGGGGCCACGGCGACAATTCTGGGTACGCTGGGCGACGCTTGGGCTCGTCGCGGGCGCCATCGGGCTGTTCGTGCCGATCGCGGTTGGCGCGCATCTGTTCGGCGGTGTGTTCAATGGCAGCAAATGGCAGGGCGTGGGTGATGTCGTTGCCGTGATGGCGCTTTTCTATGGCGGCATTGCGTTGTTTAATCCGCTTCACGACCTCGCCGCGCTTTCCTACTACACCGCGTGGCAACTGGCAGCCCATGCCATAGCCCTGCTGCTGGTGGTCGCGGCTATCTGGTGGTTCGGCGCGTTATCGATGGAACTGCTCTACACTGTCGGGCTGATCTCGGTTGCGCGGGCAGCGACACATGTCCTTTTCGTCTGGACCAGCGCGGGCGACGCCCGGCCCATAGACGACGAGCTCATCCCGCAAGCGCCGCCCGCGCGCTAATCTCTCACTCGCCGGGTCGGAAACTCCTGCGCCCAGTCGAGGAAGGCGATCCCCCCGGGGTTTCGCCCTCGACCCGTTAGGTATGAAGAACGCGTCGAGAATGCCCTCTTGGCCAAGCGGAAATGACCGTTGCGCAGCGACAATTGCCGCCGCGTCTCCTCCAACGCAAAACGCACTCCGGCAGATCATGGTCGGCTGCATGGCTTGGCGCCGCTACGCTATGACTATCGTCGCCGTCAGGCAGTAATGGCCTGGGTCGTGCCCAAGCCACCACATGCTCCCCGTCACTGCGTCTTGCAGCGCCGTCTCCACAGCCTAAGCCCGCTGGAATCGTGACTGCGGTCGGACGACTCTCTGCGGTCTGACGGAAAGCACCGGCGTACGCGCCGTGAGGTATTTCAACGCCTGGCTCGTCGAATCGACCTGATCGTCATGACGCGCTGTCGGGAAGGCCAACAGTTCGACGAGATAGTCAGCCAGCCAATGCGCCTGCTGCGGCACAAACACCTGTCCCGCTTCAAACCGCGCCGCCTGCGCCTGGAGCCGTGCCGTCTTGTCGAACCGCGCGGTCTGCAAGAGCGGATAGAGCTTCCCCGTTCGGCGCAGATCCTGAGACAGTGCCCGGCCAAGCTCCGTATCCTCGATCAGTGTCGCATCGACCTCGTAATCCTCGGCAATCGACATCATCTTGCGCCGCAGTTCCGGGCTCTCCCAACGACCGCGCACGACGTTGAGCAGGTAATACTGCTGACCCCGCGCCCCCCAGACCGTGCCAACCGACCAGTCCGAGGTCTCCGACAAAGTCGAGGCGGTGTCCCACGAAGCGACCACCAGATCGAACCGATCAGGCTGATGCTCATAGGACCGGAGCCAGTCGCGCTTGATCGCATTGCCTTCATCCGGCAGCGGATTTTGCTGATATTGCGCGGAGAAATTCAGCGTGCCGAGATTGCGCTTGGCAACGTCCAGCCACGCGATCGGCTCGCGGGTCGGATGGAGCACTTCGCCTGCCTTGCGATGATGCAGCGCGTCCTGGCCGTACCCGATCCGATAGGTCGCGTCCTCCATTGCGATGGCGGGAATCGACAGCACCTCCCACGCCTCTTTTTCCAGGACGTGACCGACGAGATCATCCTGGTGGAGGCGCTGCATCACGATGATGATGGCGCCGTTGATCCGATCGTTCAGGCGCGAATACAGCGTCGCATCGTAGAACTCCGTTACACGACGCCGTTCGGCGGCCGAGAGCACTGCATCGAGACCGTTGATGGGATCATCGATAACGATCAGATCGGCGCCACGCCCGAGCACGGAGCCCCCGACCGAACCGGCGAAGCGTGAACCCCGCTCGCTGGTCTCGATCTCGTTCTTGCGATTGGTCGTGATTGCGAACCCCGGAAACAGCCTGCGGTACCACCCGCTCGTTACCACGCTGCGGAAATCGGCAGCGTGCTTTAGCGAGAGTTCGTTGGCATAGCTGATCGCCATGATCCGCTTGCGCGGATCATGGCCTATCACCCAGGCGGTATAGGCGATGGTGACGCAGATCGACTTGGCCGAGCGCGGCGGCACATTGATGATGAGCCGCTTGCATTCACCCCGCCAAACCCGCGTCAGCTGATGGGCAATCGCATCGATATGCCAGTTCGGCAGATAGGGCGTGCCGGGATCCAGTGTCATGAAGCTGCGGGCAATGAAGCTCGACAGGTCACGACGTAGAATCGCATTGAGCAGCATCTGGTCAGGCATCGCAGCCCCCATCGGAACGTCGCTGACGCGCGAGGAAGAGCGCCACCAACTGGTCCTCTTGCTCCTTCGTCATCTCGCCAGCGTCCACCTCAGAGACCCTCGGAGCCAATTCCATCAGTTTGATCAGGTCTTTTCGCGCCGCAGAATCACCTTTGAGTGCCGCTTCAGCCGTTTTGCGCAGGAGCGCTTCCAGCAACGAGACCGACTGCTGCTTGCCCTTTTTCATGATTGGGATTGGCTCCGACATTAGCTTGTAGAGCTCGTCGAACATGTTGAGCTGGGGCTTGGCCTTGCGGCGTCCGGAGGGATTGCCGCTTTTGCCCTTCTGAAAGCGGCTGTGTTGGGGCGGGTTCTTGTACCCGACAGCGGGCTGATCGGTGTCACGCGACATCGTCGCCTCCCACCGCCATCACCTCGTTGCCGGCGAACAGACGCACGCGCTGCGTTGCCATATCCGCAAAGCTCAGCCCTGTCTCAGCGTGGCGTGCCTCGCGCTTGAACAGCTTCTCCCAGCGCGCGATGGCGACATCGACATAAAGCGGATCGAGCTCCATCAAATAGCCGCGCCGCTTGGTCTTGGCGGCTGCAATCAAGGTCGTGCCCGACCCGCCGAACGGATCCAGCACGATGCCGTTGAGTTTCGAGGCATCCTTGATTGCATCCATCACCATCGCGCAGGGCTTGACGGTGGGGTGCGTTGCCAGATCCTCCATCCGTCCGCGGCTGAAGCTATTGGCACCGGTGTAGCTCCACAGCGTCGTGCGGTAGCGGCCGTGACGGCCAAGCTCGATATTGTTGATGTGCGGCGACTTGCCCTTCTTCCAGAGGGGGATCAGCTCAGTCTGCGAGCGATACAGCGAACCCATCCCGGCATTGGTCTTGGCCCAGGTGATCACCGCTTTCAGCTCATCGAAGACCGCATATCCGGCATTGAGCATCTCATGGAGATGGGGGCCATCGATACAGCTGTAGATCAATGCCCCATCCTGGGACGATGCTGCGATCTCCCCGAATACGATCGTGAGGAACGCCGTAAACTCGGGCTTGCTCATCTCGCCCGAGGCCATCGGGAACGGGCGGTGCTTGATCTTGCCGAGACCGCCTACATGGCCATCGATCCGGACGTTGTAGGGGGGATCCGTAAAGCTCATCTGGGCGAGCTCACCACCCATCAGCTTCTCATAGCCGGCACGATCACGCGCATCGCCGCATAAGATCCTGTGGTCACCGAGCAGCCAAAGGTCTCCACGCTGGGTCACCGCCTGCGCACCAATCGGCTCGACTGCATCGGCGCGATCCGCCTTCGCTACGGGCGCCCCATCCGCACTCAGGATCAAGTCGATCTGCGGCGTGTCAAACCCGGTCAGATCCACCTCAATGTCGCTCTCGACCAGATGCGATAGCTCGATCTTGAGGATCTCGTTGTCCCAACCGGAAAGCTCAGCCAGTCGGTTATCCGCCAAGGCAAAGGCTCGCAATTGGCCCTGGCTAAGGTGACCCAGGCAGATCGTCGGGACATTCGTCTGCCCCAGGAGCTTGGCGGCCTCGAAACGTCCGTGTCCCGCCACAATCACATCATGCTCGTCGATCAGCACCGGCGCCACGAAGCCAAGCGCCTTGATGCTCTCCGCGATTAGGTGGATCTGCTTTTTGCCATGGGTGCGGGCGTTGCGCGGCGACGGCTTCAGCTCGGCCAGGCGCCGCTCGACTACCTTCGCCTCGAAGTGCGCCACCGCACGGCTGAGCTCGCGGCCGGTGTGCTGGATCGCAGCATCAGCAATGGGCGGACGGCTCCGCTGGCGGACGCGAATCGGGCTGACAAGAGAAACATTCGAGGTCATGATCGACTCCATTTGGAAATCGACCGGGTCAACGAGCAGCCACGTCACTCCCGCCCCAAAACGCAATGCGCCTTAGGCTTGGGAGCAACGAGGGCTGCTCACTGACGTGAAATGCCTCGTTAGCAGTTGCCTCGACCCGATCTGGGGAGGGCTATGCGCGCGGACGATTCGCGAGCGAGAGTCAAAGTAGTTGATCTCCAGCAGGCCCGCAAGAGTAATAGCCAAACGAATACAAAAGGATAGTGTCTTTGGCCGGCGCGCCTCACCCCGCCCACCCCGGCAGGTCGCAACGCTCCCTGCAGCCCACCGCAAAATTCCCTGCAACTCTGCGATAACATTCCCTGCTCAGAGAAACGGTAAGAACGCACTAAAAGCTATGAATTCTCGCAGAAATTCGCCCCGCTATTACGTCGTTCCGGGTCAAATTCCCTGATAATTCCCTGATGCCAGGGAATTTCGGCGTAACCGACGGACAACCTCAATACGAGTGAGATTATGCCCTTCCCGGGCGCTCGTTTTTATGAGGTGGGTTGGTCGAACGCACGCGCCCGCTCGTCTTCGTGTTGAGGGGCGTCCCGTCACGCCGCGCGCCTCGCTTCTGGCCATGCCGATGGACAGCTTGTAGGCATGGAGCCTCGAGGCCGGGCGCACAGGCCGTCAGGGAGGACACGAAACGCGTGCCGAGCGAATCCATCTTCACGACGCGTCAGATGGCCGATGCGGCCCGCCGCCATCTGCCGCGGGCGATCTTCGATTTCATCGAGGGCGGTGCGGGGTCCGAGATCGCGGTCGCGCGCAATCGGGCGCGGTTCGAAGAGATCGCCCTGCTGCCGCGCGCCTTGCGGGACTGCTCGGCGGCGAGTGCCGAGGTGACGATCTTCGGTCGCCGCTATGGCGCGCCGTTCGGCGTCGCCCCCATGGGATTTGCCGATCTGGTTCGCCCCGGAACGGACCGGGCCCTGGCGCGCGCGGCGAGAAAGCAGGACATTCCCTATGTCCTGTCCACGGCGGCGACGACCTCCATCGAGACGATACAGGACATCGCCGGAGAGAATTTCTGGTTCCAGCTCTATCCGGGCGCGGACGAGGCCATCGCTGCGGCCCTCATGGCGCGGGCCCTCGAGGCCGGCGTCACGACGCTGGTGGTGACGGTGGATATCCCCGTGCCGGCAAGACGTGTCCGGGACCTGGTCAACGGTCTGGCCATCCCGCTGCGGCCCTCGCTGCGCACGGTGCTCGATGTCGGGCGGCATCCGGCCTGGCTGTTGCGGGCCTGCCTGGGACAACGTCCGGGCATGGCCAATTTCATTGAGAACAAGGGCTCGATGAGCGGCTTGGCCCATGCTGAATTCGTCTCTCGCCAGCTGTCCTGCCCCGGCCTGGACTGGAACAGGATCGAGCGCATCCGGACGGCATGGCCCCATCATCTCGTCATCAAGGGCATCCTGAATCCGCAGGATGCCGTCACCGCCGCGAAGATCGGCGCGAACGGCATCGTCGTCTCCAACCATGGCGGTCGCCAGCTCGATTCGGCGCCCGCGCCGATCGAGGTCCTGCCGGCGATCCGGGAGGCCTGCGGCGACCGGTTGACCATCCTTCTCGACAGCGGCGTGCGGACGGGTGACGACGTCGCCCGCAGCCTGGCGTCCGGGGCCGATTTCGTACTGCTGGGGCGGCCGTTCCTGTATGCGGTTGCGGCCATGGGCCTGTCGCGCGGACCGGCGGCGATCATCGACATCCTCCGCGCCGAGTTGCTGAACACGCTGATCCATCTTGGCTGTTCCGCGCCCGGCGAGCTCGGTCGCGACTTTCTCTGGCCGCAACGGGGGGCGGGCCGATGAAAATCGCGGTCATGGGGGCCGGTGCCGTCGGCTGCTACTACGGCGCCATGCTGGCCAGGGCCGGCCATTCGGTCACGCTGATCGCGCGGCCCGGGCATGTGCAGGCGATCCTTGACCGCGGCCTCGTGCTCGAGACGCGGGCGTTCACGCAAGCGGTGCCGGCATCGGCCAGCACGGAGCCGTCCGGTGTGGCCGATGCGGAGATCGTCCTGTTCTGCGTGAAGTCGGGCGACACGGTTGCCGCCGGCCGCGACATCGCGCCCTGGCTCGCTGCGGGCGCTTCGCTGCTGAGCCTGCAGAACGGGGTCGACAACGCAGAGCGCCTTCAGGAGGTCGTGCAGCGGCCCGTGATCCCGACGGCGGTCTATGTCGCGGCCGAAATGGCGGGCCCGGGGCATGTCAGGCATCACGGGCGTGGCGAACTGGTCATCGGGCAGGGGCCCGCGAGCGCGGCGATCGCCGGGACGTTCGGGCAGGCCGGCATTGAGACCGAGATCTCCGACAATGTCATCGGCGCGCTCTGGACGAAGCTGATCGTGAACTGCTGCTACAACGCCCTCTCGGCCGTTCCGCAGCTGCCCTATGGGCGGATGTTGGCGGTGGATGGGGTCGCTGGCAGCATGCAGGATATCGTTGCGGAATGCCTCCTGGTCGCGAGAGGCTGCGAGGTTCGTGTCGATGACGACATTCTCGACAAGGTGCTCGGCCTCGCCGCCGCGATGCCGGACCAGTCGTCCTCCACCGCCCAGGACCTGGCGAGAGGCAAGCGCACCGAGATCGACCACCTCAACGGCTATATCGCGCGGACGGGCGCAAGGCTCGGGATCGCGACGCCCGCGAACCGGCTGCTGACGGCAGTCGTCAAGCTGATGGAAGAGAGCGGCCGCGCCTGAACCCCGCAGACCCGAGCGGCCCGACGCGATGGCCCGCGCCGGGCCGGCATGCAGCGGCGTTCCTTGTCGCCTGCGACGGCGGCATGCCATGCTCGTCGCAAGCCGATCTCGGTGAACAAAAAAACGGGCAGGAAACGACCTATGAAGCGCAGATCATTTCTGAAGGGCGCCGGCGTCGGCGCCGCAGCTGGCATCGCATCCCCCGCGATAGCCCAGAGCATGCCGACCATCACCTGGCGCCTGGCGTCGAGCTATCCGAAATCGCTCGACACCCTCTACGGCGCTTGCAGCTACCTGTCCGAGGCCGTGTCGGCGGTTACCGACGGCAAGTTCAAGATTCAGGTCTTCGCCACCGGCGAGATCGTGCCGGCCCTGCAAGTCGCCGATGCGGTGACGAATGGGACCGTCGAGATGGGGCATTCCGGCTCGTATTTCTACATCGGCAAGGACACGGCCTTCGCCTTCGGCACGGTGATCCCGTGGGGGCCGAACAGCCGGCAGATGCAGGCCTGGCTCTTCCACGCAGGCGGACTCGAGCTGCTCAATGAATTCTATGCCAAGTTCAACATCTACAACCTGCCCGCCGGCAACACCGGCTCGCAGATGGGCGGCTGGTTCCGCAAGGAGATCAGGTCGGCGGCGGACCTGCAGGGCCTCAAGATGCGGATCGGCGGCCTTGGCGGCAATGTGCTGCAGAAGATGGGTGTGGTGCCGCAGCAGCTCGGTGCCGGCGACATCTACCCGGCCCTGGAGCGGGGCGTCCTCGACGCCGTCGAGTTCGTCGGCCCCTATGACGATGAGAAGCTCGGCTTCGCCAAGGTCGCGCCCTATTACTACTATCCCGGGTTCTGGGACGGCAGCGCCGAGCTGAGCTTCTTCATCAACCTCGAGAAATGGAAGAGCCTGCCGCCGGTCTACCAGAATGCGCTGAAGACCTGCGCCATGGCGGCCGGCCATGACATGCAGGCGAAATACGATGTCCTGAACCCGGCGGCGCTGAAGCGACTCATCGCCGGTGGAGCTCAGCTTCGGCCGCTGCCCAACGACATTCTCAAATCCAGCTACAAGATCACCAAGGATCTTTATGCCGAGATGTCGAACGCCAATCCGGCCTTCAAGAAGATCTACGACCACCTCTGGGCTTTCCATCAGGACAGCCTGCGCTACTGGTCGATCTCCGACTTCTCCTACGATTATATGCAGGTCACCGCACTCCAGCAGCGCTGGGCCGACGGCTGATCGCGCTGTCCGGGCACGGCCACGGTCTTTGCGGGGCGCTCTTGATGGGCGCCTCGCATGGCCATGGTATCAGAGCAGGGCGCGCAGCTCTTCCTTCTTGACCTTTCCGGTCGCGGTCATCGGCAGGGCCGGCACGAGCCGGATTTCGGGAACCTTGTAGGCCGCCATGCGCTCGCGGCACCAATCCTTCAGTGCGGCTTCAGTCAGCCCGGACGCATCCTCGGCCAGCGCGATGAAGGCGACCGGAACCTGCCCGCGCTCGGCATCCTCGCGCCCGATGACGCCGGAGCCGGCGATGCCGGGATGCTGGCCGAGCATCGCCTCGATCTCGGCGGGGAACACGCTCATCCCCTTGACCTTCAGCATTTCCTTGCGGCGCCCGAGGAAGTGCAGATAGCCCTGCTCGTCGATGACGCCGATGTCGCCCGTATGCAGGAAGCCGCCCCGGATCGCCTCCGCCGTCGCCTCCGGCCTGTTCCAGTAGCCCTTGAACAGCGAAGGCGTGCGCACGCAGATTTCGCCGGTTTCGCCGAGTGGCATCAGGGCGCCGCTGTCGAAATCGCAGATCTTGAAATCGGTCCCCGGCACCGGCAGCCCGACGAAGACCGGCTGCGACAAAAGGTCGAAATCCTCTCGCTGCATGCCGAGGGTGAAGGTGTCCATCGTGTGGGTTTCGGTCATGCCCCAGGCGGCCTCGATCATGTCGGCGCCGGTCAGGGCCCGCCAGCGCGCCCTGAAGTCCGGGTTCAGCTTCTTCACGAAGGAAGACACCCGCACCTTCCGTAGCGAGGTCAGGTCGAAGGATACCGCCTCCGGGTGCTCCAGAACCTCGACGGTGTTGTCGACCAGCAGATAGGCGAAGCTCGCCTTGTAGCGCGCGACCGTGGTCATGAAGCCCACGGCATCCCAGCGCGCCATCAGCACCACGGTCGCGCCCGCCACCAACGGAAACAGAAGCCCGGTATCCTCGCCGGCGATCCAGAAGATAGGCACGAAATTGACGACGACATCGTCGGGGGACAGGGCGAAGCTCGCGGCGAGGCTGGTGCCGGCCGTGTAGAGCATGTCGCGCTGGGTGTGGATGCAGCCCTTCGGCATGCCGGTGGTGCCGCCCGTGTAGTTCAGCGCAGCCACCGCATCGAGGTCGGGTTGAACGGCCGGCGCGGACGCCGTCACCTGCGCCAGAGCCGGCAGCAGGTCGATGGCGTCGTCGCAGGCGATCCTCGGCTGAAGCACGGCCGGTGGCACGGGCAGGCTCGGAATCTCGGGCAGCATCTCGGCGAAACTCGTCACGAAGACGGTGTCGATCGGCGTCCGGTCGCGGACCTGACGCAGCAGCGGCATCAGGCTGTCGAGGCAGACGATGACCCTGGCGCCGGTGTCGTTGAGCTCATAGGCGAGCTCGGCCTCGCGGAAGAGCGGGTTGACCGGCACATGCACCGCGCCGAGCTTGAGGATAGCGAAGAAGGCCAGCATGAATTGCGGACAGTTCGGCAGGAACACGGCGACGCGGTCGCCCGGTTGCACGCCATGCTGATGCAGCAGTGCCGCAAAGCGCTCGCTGAGATCGTTCAGCTCCCCATAGCCGACCTCGCGCCCGTAGAAGATGCAGGCAGGCTTCTGCGGCTGGCGCCTGGCCCATTCGCGCAGGTGTTCGCTGATCGCGATCTCGCCCAGCGGGTAATGCGGCTGGCGCGCGACACCCGCAGGCCATGCTGCGCTCTGCAACTCCCGCAGGCGGGCGAAATAGGTCGCTTCATTCATCGTCATCGGCGGGTGGGCCTGCTGCTGCCAGTCATGCTGCCGTGACGTCGCGGCCCGCATCGGAGTCACGCCCGCCCTCGCGTCACGAGAGCTGCGCTCGCTTCACCCGGCCCGGACAACCTATCGGCTGCACCGCCTGACGCAAGGTCGCCGGCATGAGGCCCGGCGCTGCCGTTTCAGCAGACAGCCTCCGGGGCGCGAACCCCGGAGGCTGTCTTCAGGTCTGGTAAGGCGCCTCAGACGATCGGCGACTTATACGGAGCGGCGGTCTCGTCGAAACGGGTCCAGCCTTCGTTGCGGTACTGGCCGATGCGGGTGTCGCGATCGATCGGCGTCGCGCCGTCCATGATGGCTTCGGCGGTGGCCGCATGCGCGTCGGACGCCTTCACCGAGACCACGGTGCCGCCGCGGCGGACGGTCTCGGCGTGGTAATGCGCCTCATCCTCGTCGACGCCTGCATTGGTGAAGGAGCCGACCAGGCCGCCGGCTGCGGCGCCGGCGACCGCGCCCGCGGCGGTCGAGGCGAGCCAGCCCGCCGCCACGACCGGGCCGATGCCTGGAATCGCCAGCATGCCGAGGCCGGCGAGCAGCCCGGCAGCGCCGCCGACGCCCGCGCCGATGCCGGCGCCCTCTGCGGCATTGCTGTCCTTGGCGCGCTCGTCGCGGCCGACGACGCTGATGTCCGCGGCCGCGATGCCGGCGGCTTCCAGATTTTCAACGACGGCGGCGGCTGTCTCGTAGCTATCGTAGGAGCGGGTGATGGTGCGGGTCATGTCTGTCTCCGAATGCGTAATGAAGGGCGAAGCGATCAGTTGCGGACAATGTTGCCGCGATAATCGACCGAGACGTTGACCTTGGCCCCGGCATGCATGGCCGAGCCCTTCCAGACGCCGGCCTCGTCCTTCTTCAACGCGGTGACGTTGGAATAGCCATTGGCCTCGAGCCGGCTCTTGGCTTGGCCCTCGGTGAAGCTGTTGGCGCCCGGCAGCGGGGCATTCTTGTCGGCATCCGCCTTGGGGGCCGGCATGGGCGAGGTGGTCGAGGTTTGCGCCAGGGCGCCGAACGACGTCGCCGATACGAGCATCGTTGCGAGAAGCAGCTTCTTCATGGTCGTTCTCCATAGGCAGGCGGCGATCGCCGCTGTTGCCCAAGGAAACGGCGCTTTGCCCAAAACCGTTCCAGAAATAAAAACAGCGCTGGCACCGGAACATTATGAAGCGGCCCGCTTCGGTGCTGGGGCCACAGTCCAGCGGCGTTCCGTGAACCCGCCTGCGTCACGGAGGCGGCTTCCGGCCTTTGCGGCATGGCGCTATGCTGCCGTCCATGACGAATGCCGACGAGACCCGTGAAGCAGAGAGTGCCGCGCCGTCGCGCCTGGGCATTGCGCTGCTTGCCGGCGGAGCTCTGACGCTGGTGGCCGCTGGCCTGCTGCTCTGGTGGCGCGAGGGCGACCGTCTTTTCACCGACGGCCTCATCGCCGCCCTCGTCGCCTGTTTCTGAAGGCGACAGCCCTTCCGGGCCCTTTCAGGCCCCCATCAGGATGTCCTCCCGTGAACCGCCGCCTCGTTCTGCCTCTCGTCGTCTTTCTGGCCGGCGCGCTCGCGCTCGCGGCCGCCGCGATCCTCACCTTCTCGCCCGGACGGCAGGGTCAGTCCGGCACGGCGAGCGTCGGCGGGCCGTTCTCGCTGACGACGCAGGAGGGCAAGACTCTGACCGAGAAGGATCTGCGCGGCGCTCCCTTCCTGGTCTTCTTCGGCTTCACCCACTGCCCCGACATCTGCCCGACCAAGCTGTTCGAGATTTCCGAGACGCTGCGCGCCGCCGGCCCGAAGGGCGAGAAGCTGCGCGCGCTCTTCGTCTCCGTCGATCCCGAGCGCGATACGCCCGAGGTGATGAAGAGCTATCTCGGCTCCTTCGATCCGCGCATCGTCGGACTGAGCGGAGACCGGCCTGCGATCGACGCCATGATCAAGGTCTATCGGGCCTATGCCCGCAAGGTGCCGCTCAAGGACGACGACTACACCATGGACCACACCGCCTTGGTCTATCTGATGGCCAAGGACGGCAGCTTCGTCGGCGCCTTCAACATTGAGCAGCCTCCGGCCCAGGCGGCTGCGGAATGGCTGCGCCACCTGTAGGAGGCGCGGCCGGCGCGAGCGGGGCGCGCTGCCGGGCAAGGCCATGCATCGTCTTGTTCCAGGTGAAGCGGCGCGCCTGGTATTCGTGCAGGGCCATCCAGGCCGCGATGCAGACCAGCCCGTAATAGAGCGGCAGCAGGGGCAGAAGCAGCAGCAGCCGGGGCGCCCCGCGCCGCAGCGCGCCGATCGCCGGCGGCAGGAACAGCGCGATCGTCCCGAAGATCCAGATCGTCAGGGCGAGCGTCGACGTCAGGCTGCCGAGCGCATCGCCCGGCGAAAGCAGCGATCCATCGCGATACGCCAGGAACGCCGCGACGGCGAAGGCCGGATAGGCCAGCGCGGTCACCACCGTGCCGAGGCAGAGCGACAGGAAGGCGAGCGTGGCAGGCAGGCCGGCCTCGCGCAGCAGCCGGCCGGGCCCACGCGAATGCGTCACCAGCGTCTGCATGTAGCCCTTGATCCAGCGCGAGCGCTGCTTCAGCCAGACGCGCAGGGTCAGCGGCGCCTCCTCCCGCGTGTCGGAGGGCAGATCGCCTATGCGATAGCCCGCCCGGACGAGCCGCAGGCCGAGATCGGCATCCTCCGTCACGTTCCAGGCATCCCAGCCACCGACCGCGCGCAACGTTTCCGTGCGGAAGTGATTGGAGGTGCCGCCCAGCATGATCGGCAGTCCCGAGCGCAGCAGGCCCGGGTTGAGCACCTTGAACAGCCCGGCATATTCAAGCGCGAACAGCGCCGGCAGCAGCCCCTCATCGGCATGGTCGATGACGAGCCGCGCCTGCAGGCAGGCGAGCTCGTCCGGCGCCTTCAGGAAGCGCGCCGCCGCCATCCGCAATTGCTGCGGATCGGGAATGTCCTCGGCGTCGAAGATCGTGAACAGGCTGCCACGTGCTTCGATCAGGGCGAGATTGAGCGCGCGCGGCTTGGTCCGCGGCTGGCCGGGCGGCACGATCGTCACGCCGATATGCGCCGGCAGCGGCAGGCGGGCCAGCGCGGCTTGCAAGCCGGTATCGTCGGCCTCGATCAGCAGGCGGATGTCGAGCCGGACCACCGGATAGTCGAGCGCCAGCAGGGCTTGCAGCATCTGCCCCAGCACCGCCTCCTCCCGATAGAGCGGCACCGCGACCGTGTAGACCAGCAGCCGGCTGTCATCGAGGCGCCAGCGATGCCGCCGCCAGAGGTCGGGGGCGGGTCGCTCGATCGCGGCGGCCAGCCGCAGCAGGATCAAGCCGAGGAAGACGGGCCCGAGCAGCAGCGCGACGGTAAAGAAAGTTGCCAGCGGCGCGAGGACGCCGCCGGTCGCGACTGCGACCGCGCCGATCGCCACCGCGATGCGTTGGCCGCGGCTGGCGCCGGTGCGGGCGCTGTCGCGCGCCAGGCCGGGCTCGTCGAGATTGGCGGCGCGGATGGCGAGCGCGGTACCGTTGGCGCGGCGAAGCGCCTCGCCGAAGCGCCGTGGCGTGACGACAGCGACATCGTCGCGCTGGCGCGGCCCGGCTTCGAGCATGCGCCGCAGTGCCGTGCCTTCCGGAGCCAGTACGAAGCGAAGACGTCTTTCGGCATCGCCTGCCGTGGGCGCGAGGCCACCGCGCAGGATCGCGCCATAGTCGCCGCCCGCCCTCAGCGCGAGGTCGTCCGAATGGAAGGGCAGGCCGAGTTCCGCGGCGAGGGCGCGGTAAAAACCCTCCTCGTCGATCAACCCGATTGCGAAGACTTCCCGGGCCGGCTCCGTGCCGTTGCGGCTGGCGCGCCTTGCCGCAACGGCGAGGCCGGCGGGCGCCACGCCATGACGCGCGAGAAAGGCGATCTCGACCGGCGGGCCGAACAACGCCCCGTCGCCGCCATCCCGAGAATCACCGTTACCGTCGCCCCCCAATGGCCCGGTCCCGCCCCACCCAACGATACGCCCCGGCTAGACCGGGATATCGCATGCTCACCTCTTTGCGGAGGAGAGTCGAGGGGCGAGGGCTTCGGCGAGGCTGCGTTGTGCGGATCACCTCGCGCTGAGGATTTCCGCGACCTGCGGGATGTCCTTGTCGCCGCGGCCGGACAGGTTGACCACCATCAGATGGTCCTGCGGCTTTTGCGGCGCGAGTTCGGCGACACGCGCCAGCGCATGCGCCGTTTCCAGCGCCGGTATGATGCCTTCGAGCTTGGAAATCAGCTGGAAGGCCTCAAGCGCCTCGTCATCCGTGGCCGAGAGATAGGTCGCGCGCCCGACATCATGCAGCCAGGAATGCTCCGGCCCGATGCCGGGGTAGTCGAGACCGGCCGAGATGGAATGCGCGTCCTTGATCTGGCCGTCGTCGTCCATCAGCAGATAGGTGCGGTTGCCGTGCAGCACGCCGGGACGGCCGCCGGTCAGCGAGGCGGCGTGCAGGCCGGACGGGATGCCGTGGCCGGCTGCCTCGACGCCATAGATCTCGACGGAGGGATCGTCGAGGAAGGGGTGGAACAGCCCCATCGCATTCGAGCCGCCACCGATGCAGGCGAACAGCGAATCCGGCAGCCGGCCTTCCAGCTCCAGCATCTGCGCCTTGGTTTCGACACCGATGATCGACTGGAAATCGCGGACCATCGCCGGATAGGGGTGGGGGCCGGCGACCGTGCCGATGCAGTAGAAGGTTGTGCCGACATTGGTGACCCAGTCGCGCAGGGCCTCGTTCATCGCATCCTTCAGCGTCTTGGTGCCGGATTCGACGGGGACCACCGTGGCACCCAGCATCTGCATGCGGAAGACGTTGGGAGCCTGCCGGGCGACGTCGACGGCACCCATATAGACGATGCATTCGAGCCCGTAACGGGCGCAGAGCGTCGCGGTCGCGACGCCGTGCTGGCCCGCTCCGGTTTCAGCGATGATGCGCTTCTTGCCCATGCGCCGCGCCAGCAGGATCTGGCCGAGCACATTGTTCACCTTGTGCGAGCCGGTGTGGTTCAGCTCCTCGCGCTTCAGATAGATCTTGGCGCCGCCCGGCCGCCCGGAGGCGGCCGCTTTGCTCCGGAAATGCTCGGTCAGGCGCTCGGCGAAATAGAGTGGCGAGGGCCGGCCGACATAATGCTTCAGCCCATAGGCCGTCTCGGCGTGATAGGCCGGGTCGGCCTTGGCCGCCTCATAGGCCTGTTCCAGCTCGAGGATCAGCGGCATCAGCGTCTCGGCGACGAAGCGGCCGCCGAAGATGCCGAAGCGGCCGTTCTCATCGGGGCCGTTACGGTAGGTGTTGGGGGTCTGTGGCGCGTTCATGTCCGGCCTGCCTCTGCTGTCCCTGCTGCCGTGGCGGCCCGTGCCGCTGCGACGAAATCCCTGATCCGGCCGATATCCTTGACGCCCGGTGCGCTTTCGACCCCGGAGGAGACGTCGACGCCCCAGGGCCGCGTGATGGCGATCGCGTGGCCGACATTCGCCGGATCGAGCCCGCCCGATAGCATAAAGCCCAAAGCCGGGTCGAGCGCACCCAGCAGCGTCCAGTCGAAGGGCTTGCCATGGCCCCCCGGATAGGCGGCGTCCTTCGGCGGCTTGGCGTCGAGCAGGATGCGGTCGGCGACCTCGCGATAGCTCTCGATTGCGGCGATATCCTCCGCGCCGGCGATGCCGAGCGCTTTGATCGTGGGCAGGCCGGTCGCGACCTTGATGGCGCGGACCTGCTCCGGCGTTTCCCGGCCATGCAGTTGCAGCCAGTCCGGGCGCAGCGTCTCGACCAGCTCTGCCGCCTGCTTTTCGTTCCAATCGACGATGAGCGCGACGATCTGCGTCCGGCCCCGTGCCAGACCGGCCAACTCGACAGCGCGTTCGCGCGTGACGTGGCGCGGGCTCTTCGGATGGAAGTTGAGGCCGATCATGTCCGCGCCGGCATCGAGAGCCGCGCGCAGCGTCTCCGGCGTCGACAGGCCGCAGATCTTGATCGTCAGGGGGGAGGCGGGGCGTTGCATCGCCCTGCCTTAGCACGAAGGTGATCAGCGCCGCACTTGCGACATGATGGCAGACGAAGCAATGCTGATCGCGTCCGGGCGAAGGGCCAAGGCGACCACAGGGCGGGCAGAATCGGGTGTTCGGCAGGGGGCGACGCGGTTTCACGATACTTGCGGGTCTGCTGGCGACGTTCGGCATCACCGCGGCCGTCTTCTATGTCCTGAGCCAGCCGCGCACGCTGCGCCTCGCCGTCGGCCCGCTGGGCTCCGAGGATGCCCGCATGGCGGCGGGCTTCGTGCAGGGGCTGAACCGCGAGAAGTCCCAGATCAGGCTCCGGCTGATCCTGACCGAAGGCTCGGAGGAAAGTGCCCGCAAGGTCGACGAGGGCGAGGCGGAGCTTGCGATCGTCCGCCCCGACATCGCCTTGCCCGCCAAGGCCGATACGGCGCTGATCACGCGCCGCTCCTTCCCGTTCCTGATCACCGACAAGGACAGCGCGATCGGACGCATCGCCGATCTGCGCGGTCGCCGCGTCGGCGTGGTGCGCAATCCCGCCGGCAATATCGCACTGCTGAAGCTGGTGCTGGCGCAATATGAGGTCCGGCCCGACGAGGTCACGATCATCGGGCTGACGCCGGATGAGATTGCCCCGGCAGCGAGGGAACGGCGCATCGACGCGTTCTTCTCGATCAATGCCGTCGGCGCCCGCGCCAGTGGCGACGGCGCCGGCCGCCTGCGCTCGGCCTGGGGCGAGGATCCGGTGCTGATCCCGATCCGCGAGGCCGATGCGCTGGCGGCACGGGTCCGCGCCATCGAGACCGGCGAGATCGTCAGGGGCGCGCTCGGGGGCGATCCGCCGCGACCCTCGGAGAACCTGCCGACGATCGCCATCACCTCGCGGCTGGTCGCCTCACAGGATCTCGACGAGGACGTCGTCGGCAGCCTCGTCAGCGCGCTGCTTGGGCTGCGCGTGACGCTGGCCGCGGAACTGCCCCAGATCCAGGGGCTGGAGACGCCGGCGACCGACAAGGATGCGCCGCTACCCGTCCATGCCGGCGCGGCCGCCTTCATCGATGGCGAGCAGAAGACCTTCTTCGAGCGTTATGGCGACTGGTTCTATCTCGGCGTGATGGGGGTCTCCCTGCTGGGCACGGGCGCCGCCGGCCTGCTCGGTCGCGAAAGCGCCGCCCGGCGCAGGCGGGCGATGATGGGGCTGGACCGCCTGCTGGCGCTCCTGCCCAGAATCCGCGGCACCTCGGATATCGAGACGCTCGATCTCTGCCGCGCTGAGGCCGATGCGATCCTGCTGGAGGTGCTGGCCGATTTCGGCCAGGGCGATCTCGATTCATCCGCCATCGCCGCCTACCGCCTGGTTTTCGATCAGGTCAGCCGGGCGGTCATCGAGGCGAAGATCAGGGCGACGGCCGCGCAGCTCTGACGGGCTGGCGCATAGGCCGGCGGTTTTCCCAAAGCGGCCTTCGTTCTGGCCCTGTCGGGTCTGCGAGCACGGCGCTGCGCGCGATCGGCGCGCAGCATATTCACCCTGCGGCAGGCAAAATCGCCCTGCACGGTTGCCGGAACGCCCGCCAACGTTTATGTGCGGCGCAGCGAAATCCAGATTCTCGAAACAACGGGCTGCGCCGACGGGGCTTTGATCCTCGCCGGCTTGTGGCCATGAAAGAGGCCCCTGCCCGCATGTCCATGCGCAATATCGCCATTATCGCCCACGTCGACCACGGCAAGACCACGCTCGTCGACAAGCTCCTGCAGCAATCGGGCACCTACCGCGACAACCAGCGCGTCATCGAACGCGTGATGGACTCCAACGAGCTGGAGAAGGAGCGTGGCATCACCATCCTGGCCAAGGCGACCTCGGTCGTCTGGAAGGATACCCGCATCAACATCGTCGACACCCCCGGCCACGCCGATTTCGGCGGCGAGGTCGAGCGCATCCTGAACATGGTCGATTCCGCCATCGTGCTGGTCGATGCAGCCGAAGGCCCGATGCCGCAGACCAAGTTCGTCGTCTCCAAGGCGCTGAAGCTCGGCCTGAAGCCGATCGTGGCGATCAACAAGGTCGACAAGCCCGACGCCCGCGTCCAGGAAGTGATCAACGAGGTCTTCGACCTGTTCGCCGCGCTCGACGCCAATGACGAGCAGCTCGATTTCCCGATCCTCTACGGTTCGGGCAAGCAGGGCTGGATGGCGCATGACCCCGCAGGTCCGCAGGACCAGGGCCTCGCCCCGATGTACGACCTGATCCTTTCCCATGTGCCGGAGCCGCGCATCGAGGAAGGTCCGTTCCGCATGCTCGGCACGCTGCTCGAAGCCAACCCCTATCTCGGCCGTATCATTACCGGCCGCGTCGTCTCGGGCTCGGCCAAGCCGAACCAGACGATCAAGGTGCTCTCGGGCGACGGCACCGTCGTCGAAACCGGTCGCATCAGCAAGATCCTGGCCTTCCGCGGCCTCGAGCGCACGCCGATCGAAGAGGCCATTCCCGGTGACATCGTCTCGATCGCCGGCCTGGTGAAGGGTTCCGTCGCCGACACCTTCTGCGACCCGACTGTCGAGACCCCGATCAAGGCCCAGCCGATCGATCCGCCGACCGTCTCGATGACCTTCATGGTCAACGACTCGCCGCTGGCCGGCACCGAGGGCGACAAGGTCACGACCCGCGTCATCCGCGACCGCCTGTTCAAGGAGGCCGAGGGCAATGTCGCGCTGAAGATCGAGGAAGCGACCGACAAGGATAGCTATATCGTCTCGGGTCGCGGCGAATTGCAGCTCGCCATCCTGATCGAGCAGATGCGCCGCGAAGGCTTCGAACTCGGCGTCTCGCGTCCGCGCGTCGTGCTTCGGCGCGACGACAACGGCCAGCTGCTGGAGCCGATCGAAGAGGTCATCATCGACGTCGACGAGGAGCATTCCGGCGTCGTCGTGCAGAAGATGTCCGAGCGCAAGGCCGACATGCTGGAGATGCGTCCCTCCGGCGGTAACCGTCTGCGGCTGGTCTTCCACGCGCCGACGCGCGGTCTGATCGGTTATCAGGGCGAACTGCTCACCGACACGCGCGGCACGGCGATCATGAACCGGCTGTTCCACGATTATCTCCCCTACAAGGGCGAGATCGGCGGGCGCCGCAACGGCGTGCTGATCGCGATGGAGACCGGCGAAGCGGTCGCCTACGCGCTCTGGAATCTGGAAGATCGCGGCCCGATGATGATCGAGCCGGGCTGGAAGGTCTATCAGGGCATGATCGTCGGCGAGCACACCCGCGAGAACGATCTCGAGGTGAACGTGCTCAAGGGCAAGAAGCTCACCAACATCCGCACGACGTCGAAGGACGAGGCGGTGCGCCTGACGCCGCCGATCCGGATGACGCTGGAGCGTTCGCTGGCCTGGATCGACGATGATGAGTTGGTCGAGGTGACGCCGAAGTCGATCCGCCTGCGCAAGGGCGTGCTCGACCCCAACGAGCGCAAGCGCTCGCAGAAGATGAAGCAGGAAGTGGCCTGATCAGGCCATTCCGGGATGATCGGAAAACGGGCGGGCCGCGAGGTCCGCCCGTCTTCGTTTCGGGACGGGCGGCCGCTCAGTGGCTCATCAGGATCGGCAGGGTGCAGTCCTTGAGCAGCGACTGCGTCACGCCGCCGAGCAGCCACTCGCGCAGGCGCGAATGCTTGTAGGCGCCGCTGACCACGAGGTCCGCCCCGAAATCCGTCGCCGCTTGCCGGATCTCGCTGGCGACGTCCGGCTGCGTGAGCGCGATATTGCGCACCGTGACCTTGATGCCGTGCCGGGCCAGATGCGGCGCGAGATCCGCCCCCGCGATCACGCTCGACAGATCCTTCTCGCCGCTCACGGAGAGGATCTCGACCTCTTCGGCCCTGGTCAGGAACGGCATCGCATCGCCGACCGCGCGCGCCGCCGAGGCGCCGCCATCCCAGGCGATCAAAATCCGCCTTGCGGAGAAGCGCTCGCTGCCGGGCGGAATGATCAGCACCGGCCGCCCGCTTTCGAACAGCGCGGCCTCGATCAGCCCGCGATCGCGCTGCACGGCATCCTTCTCCATGTCGAGGATGCTGACGTCATGGACCCGCGCATAGGCGAGCAGCCGGTCGCAGAGATCGGCGTAGACCAGCGTCGGAGCTTCGACCGTGCAGGTGACGCCCGCGGCGTCGGCGGTGCCCTTGGCCTTTTCCGCAAAGGCTTCGGCGAGCGCCTGAATCCGGCGGTTTTCGCTGCTGATCAGCTCGGCGCCGAATGCCCCGACCAGCGAAGCCGGTACCGCATAGCGCATCGAGGCGGCCTGGACGGTGAGATGCGCCTTCGCCTGCTGCGACAGGGACAGCGCGTAGGCGAGAGCGGAACTCCGTTCGCCGCGCCCCTCCTCGGTGAAAGCGACGAGAACGCTCTTGAGCGATTTGGGCATCACGACCTTCTCCTGTGTATGTCCGCTCAAGCTTGCCAGATTGCGATGCCGCCTTCTTGCGCTGGATCAATCCCTCGCCCCGGGATCGATGGAAGAGTGCGGCCAAGGACGATGACGATCGAGGAACCGCCATGCTTCAGCGCATTTCACTGCATCTCGGCCGCACGGCCGCGCACCCGGAAGGCAGCAGCCAGGATGGCTACGAGATCACCGCGCCTCTCGATGCCGAAGGCCGTCTCGTCGCTGCCGAATGGCATGGCGAGCGCGACCGATGCCGGGTCAGGCGCTTTCGCCCGGGCGAGCCCGATCGCCATGGCTGGCTCCTGCACCGGGCCGGCGGCGAGGGCGGCGCGAGCTGGGGCATCGACTACGACGAGGCCTCCTCCGACGATGACGAGGTCGGGTACAAGCTGGATCGCCACCGCTTCACGCTCGGGGAATATGTCTCGATCCGGGAGCAGGATGGCGAATTCCAGCCTTACAAGGTCGTCGCCATTCGACCCGTCGGCAAGGCCGCTTCGGCCGGCGCTCTTTGAGCTCATAGCCAGATACAGTCGCGCGATGGAGACAAAGCCATGCCCATGACCCGATCCTCGACGGAAGCTCCGCGTTATGCGGGCCTGCTCACGCCGGTCCATCTCGGTGCCGGTGCGGAGGCGACGATCCGCTTCGCCGCCCGCCTGGCACAGGCCCTGCCTTGCCGGCTGATCGGCATCGGCGCCGACGAAATCGAACTGCCCTATTACGGCGACGGCACCGGCATGGTCGACGCCGTGCTGCTCGAGAACGCCCGCGGCGTCGTTCAGGAGGATCTGGCCAAGGCCGAGGCGCTGTTCCGCCGTGTCGCGGAGGGCGCGCCGGCCGTGGACTGGCGCTGCGCCATCGAACAGCCGCGCGGCTTCGCTCTGACGCAGTGCCGCGCCGCCGATCTGGTCGTCCTGGCCCGTCAGGGCCCGGACGATGAAGCGGTAGGCCGCATGGGCGTCGCCCCCGGCGATCTCGTGATGGAGCTGGGCCGGCCGATCCTGGTGGTCCCGCCCGGGGTCGAGACGCTTGCGGCGAAGAGCGCGGTCATCGCCTGGAAGGACACGTGCGAGGCACGCCGTGCCGTCCACGATGCGCTGCCCTTCCTCGTGCGCGCCGAAGCCGTCTCCGTGCTGGCGGTCGGGGAGGAGGCAATCGAGAACGGAGCGCAGGATGTCTGCGGCTACCTTGCGCAGCACGGCATCGCCGCCCGCGCCGTGTTGCGGCCCGACAGCGCGGAATATGTCGTCGACGAGATCATGACGCAGGTGCGGCACCAGGGGGCGGATCTCATCGTCGCCGGCGCCTATGGCCATAGCCGCATGCGGGAATGGATCTTCGGCGGCGTCACGCAGGACCTGCTCGAGACGACGCCCATCTGCTGCCTGATGTCCCACTGAGCAAGATGCCGAAAAAGTGGGAACCGGCTTTCTGACGACATCGTGCTCTGGATCTTCGGCCTGAGCAACGCCCCGGTCCTGCGCCGGGTGCAGCCGTGACGACCGCGCGCCGCGCTTGCCGCGCCGCGCCGGCTCTGGTCCTGTGTGGCTCTTCCGCAGAAGGACTACACCCATGCAGTTCCGCAACCTCGGCCGTTCCGGCCTGCGCGTCTCGCTTGTCGGCCTCGGCTGCAACAATTTCGGCGGCCGGATCGATGACGAGGCGGCGCGCAAGGTCGTCGATGCGGCGATCGAGCATGGCATCACGCTGTTTGACACGGCCGATGTCTATGGCAATCGCGGCAGCTCCGAGACGGTTCTGGGAGCGTTGCTCGGCGCGCGCCGCAAGGACATCGTGCTGGCGACCAAGTTCGGCATGGATATGAACGACGCCGGCACGATGAAGGGCGGCTCGCGGCGCTACATTATGTCCGCGGTCGAGGCCTCGCTGACGCGGCTGAAGACCGACTGGATCGACCTCTACCAGTTCCACCGTGCCGACCCGCTGACGCCGATCGACGAGACGCTGCGCGCTCTCGAGGACCTGATCCGCCAGGGCAAGGTCCGCTATGTCGGCTGCTCGAACATGCCGGCCTGGCAGATGGCCGACGCGCAGTGGACCGCACGCGATCTCGGCATTCATGGCTTTGCCTCCTGTCAGGACGAGTACAGCCTGCTGGTGCGCGGCGCGGAGAAGGACTTGGTTCCCGCCGCGCGTCGTAACGGCATGGGGCTGCTGCCCTATTTCCCGCTCGCCAACGGGCTGCTCACCGGCAAGTACAAGCGCAACGCCCCGATGCCGGAAGGCGCGCGCATGACGCGGGAAGCGCAGCGCGCCGCGGAGATCCTGACCGATACGAACTGGGGCAAGACCGAGAAGCTTGCTGCTTTCTGCGAGGCGCGTGGCAAGACGCTGGTCGAACTCGCCTTTTCCTGGCTCGCCATGCAGCCGGTCGTCTCCAGCGTCATCGCCGGCGCGACGAAGCCCGAGCAGATCGCGGTCAATGTGAAGGCGGCCGACTGGGTGCTGACGGCGGAAGAGCTCGCCGAGATCGACGCGATCACGACATAGCCGGCGTCGCTCCCGAGGGGGAGGCGGCTCGGCCCCGAGCTGTCGGGCGGCATCCTCGCTGCGTGCTGCCCGGTCGGGGCCCGATGACATCCCCGCCTGCGCGATGCTAGGTAACGGACACTTTCGGCTCAGGAGCCCGCCCTTGCCCGCATCCCGCTCCATCCTCCTGATCATAGGCGGCGGCATCGCCGCCTATAAGTGCCTCGAACTGATCCGCCGGCTGAAGGATCGCGGCATCGCCTCGCGCTGCATCGTGACCAAAGCCGGGGAGGAGTTCGTCACGTCGCTGGCGGTGTCCTCGCTCGCGGGCGAACGCTGCTTCACCGACCTGTTCTCGCTGACCGACGAGGCGGATATCGGCCATATCGCGCTGTCGCGCTCGACCGACCTGCTGGTCGTGGCCCCCGCGACCGCCGACCTGATCGCCAAGATGGCGACCGGCCTCGCCAATGATCTCGCCTCGACGGCATTGCTCGCCACCGACAAGCGCATTCTGATCGCGCCCGCGATGAATCCGCGGATGTGGCAGCATCCGGCGACGCGCCGGAACATGGCGCAGCTTGAAAAGGACGGCGTGCTCGTCGTCGGCCCCAATTCCGGTGCCATGGCCGAGCGCGGCGAGAGCGGGCCGGGCCGCATGGCCGAGCCGGCTGAGATCCTTGCCGCGATCGAACTCGCGCTGGCGGGCGAGGCTCCGCCTCAACAGCGCGCCATCGGCTTTCTCGGCCGTCTGCCCGGTGCCGCTGCCGCGCAGGGGCCGCTCGCCGGCCGGCATGTGCTGGTGACCTCGGGGCCGACCCATGAGGCGATCGACCCCGTGCGCTATATCGCCAACCGCTCCTCGGGCAAGCAGGGCCATGCCATCGCCGCCGCCGCCGCCGCTGCCGGGGCACGGGTGACGCTGGTTTCCGGCCCCGTCGCGATTGCCGACCCCGTCGGGGTGGAGACCGTCCATGTCGAATCCGCCCGCGAGATGCTGGCGACGGTCGAGGCCGCGCTGCCGGCCGACATCGCGATCTTCGCCGCCGCCGTCGCCGACTGGCGCGTGGCCGACGAAGCGCCGGAGAAGCTGAAGAAGGACGGAGGCGGCTTGCCGCCGCTCGCGCTGGTCGAGAATCCCGACATTCTCGCGACCGTCGCGAAGCGGCTGGGCGGTCGTCCGCCTCTGGTCGTCGGTTTCGCCGCGGAAACCGAGAACGTCGTCGCCTATGCGCAGGCGAAGCTCGCCCGCAAAGGCTGCGACCTCATCGTCGCCAACGATGTCGGCGGCACCGGCGTGATGGGCGGCGATGCCAATACCGTGCATCTCGTCACACGCGACGGCGTCGAGAACTGGCCGACGCTGGCCAAGCAGGAGGTCGCGACCCGGCTGGTCGCGCATCTCGCGAAGCTGGCGACAGCGCGGGCCGGGACGTGAGTGCGATGGTCAGCGTCGCCTTCATATGCCTGTCGCATGGTGCCGACCTGCCGCTGCCCGCCTATGAGAGCGCCGGCGCGGCGGGCATGGATTTGAGGGCCGCGCTCGGCCCGGGCGAGACGATCGCGCTGGCACCGGGCGCCCGGGCGCTGGTGCCGAGCGGCCTGTGCCTGCAGGTGCCGGAGGGCTTCGAAGCGCAGGTGCGGCCGCGCTCTGGGCTCGCTGCCAAGCATGGCGTCACCGTGCTGAATGCACCGGGCACGGTGGACAGCGACTATCGCGGCGAGGTCAAGGTCATCCTGATCAATCACGGGCAGGAGCCGTTTGCGATCCACCATGGCGACCGGGTCGCGCAGCTCGTGGTCGCGCCGGTGACGCGGGCGACGCTCGTCGAGGTCGCCGGGCTCGACCAGACCGGGCGGGGTGCGGGCGGCTTCGGGTCGACCGGCGTTTCCGATGCCGGGCGGGGCGATCAGGACACGGCCTCGGGGACCGTGCCGGCGGGGGCGGTCGCGTGATCCTCCTGTCGCGCCGCAGCCAGCTCGCCATTGCGGCGGTGGTCGATATCGCGCTGCATGCCCGGCCCTCGCCCGTGGCGGCAAGGTTTCTGGCAGCGCGGCACGATCTGCCGCCGCGCCATCTCGAGACGCTGCTGCAGGCGCTGGTCCGGGTCGGCATCCTCAAGGGCGTGCGCGGCCCGCGCGGCGGCTACGAACTGGCCCGGGAGCGGCGCAGGATCACGGCCGGCGACATCGCGCGCGCCGCGATGCAGGAATCCGGCGAGGATGCGCTGGGCCCGATGCCGCATTCGCGGCTCGTCGACGACGTGATCGGGCCGGAGGTGATGCGGGCCTCGCAGGCCTTCCTTGCGGTGTTGGATGGCGTCACCGTCGAGGAACTCTGCCGGCGGGCGCAGCAAGAGGCGGTCTTCGAGGGCATGGGCCTCGATGCTGATTTTACGATATAAGATGTGAATTATTGTGTTCATCGACACGCTGCGTGAATTGAACTAGCGTGGCCGCCCATCGACGGCTCGACACCGTCGCTTCGAGGAGGTTTCCATGACTGACGCAGCGCGCAAGCTCGACACCACGCCGGCGAAGGCGCCCGGTCGCGGCCGGGTCTACGATTCGATCACCGACACCATCGGCGATACGCCGCTGGTCAAGCTCAACCGCCTGCCCGCCGAGCGCGGCGTCACCGCGACGATTCTGGCAAAGCTCGAATTCTTCAACCCGATCTCCAGCGTCAAGGACCGCATCGGCGTCAACATGGTCGACGCGCTCGAGGCCTCCGGCGCGCTGAAGCCGGGCGGCACGCTGATCGAGCCGACTTCCGGCAACACCGGCATCGCGCTGGCCTTCGTGGCGGCTGCGCGCGGCTATCGCCTGATCCTCGTCATGCCGGAGACGATGTCGCTGGAGCGGCGCAAGATGCTGGCTCTGCTCGGTGCCGAGCTGGAGCTGACGCCCGGCCCCGGCGGCATGCGCGGCGCCGTGGCCCGGGCCGAGGAACTCAAGGCCGGGATTCCCGGCGCGATCATTCCCCAGCAGTTCGAGAACCCGCACAACCCCGAGATCCATCGCCAGACCACGGCCGAGGAGATCTGGAACGACACGCAGGGCAAGGTCGACATCTTCATCGCCGGTGTCGGCACGGGCGGCACCATCACCGGCGTCGGCCAGGTGCTGAAGGCAAGGAATCCCGGCGTGAAGATCATCGCGGTCGAGCCCGAGGATTCCCCGGTGCTGTCGGGCGGCGCGCCCGGCCCGCACAAGATTCAGGGTATCGGCGCCGGCTTCGTGCCGGGCATCCTCGACCGCTCGGTGATCGACGAGGTGGTCACGGTCGGTAACCAGACCTCCTTCGAGACCGCGCGTGCGCTGGCGAAGAAGGAAGGCATTCCGGCCGGCATCTCGTCTGGCGCTGCGATCGCGGCGGCGCTCGAAGTCGGCGCGCGGCCCGAGAACGCCGGCAAGACGATCGTTGTGATCATCCCCTCCTTCGCCGAGCGCTATATCTCCAGCGCCCTGTTCGAAGGGCTCTGACCAGCGCCGGTTTGCCCCAGAAGGCTGAAGCGGAAAGGCCCGGTCGTCCGACCGGGCCTTTTTGCCGTCCGCTCGGGGTCAGTCTCGCTTTCCGGTTCAGTCCCTCTTGGGGAAGACCAGCGTCACGCAGGTGCCCGGGCGCGGGGAACCCGGATCGAGAGCCGACGACGTCATCGTCGCCTGCATGCTCCTGAGCAGGCTCGCGATGACGGTCTGGCCGAGGCCCTTGGCCTCGACCGTGGCAGGCATGCCGACCCCGTCATCTTCCACCGACAGGGCCAGCGCGGGCGCGTCCTCCAGCTCCGTCTCGGTGAAGCGGATGACGATGTTGCCTGCGATGCCATCGGGAAATGCGTGCTTGATCGCATTCGTCACCAGCTCGTTGACGATGACGACGAAGGAGACCGCGTCGCGGCCGGGCAGCCGGATCGCGTCCATGGCGAGCGCCACGGCGATCGGGCGCCCCTCGGCGGCCTTGCCGATCTCGGCCAGCAAATCCTCCATATAGGGCCGTGCCTCGATCTCGTCGGTGTCGAGGTCGAGGCGCAGGCGGCGCTGTCCTGCGGCGATGGCCTGGATGCGTGACTGTGCCTGCTGGAGCGCGGTCCGGACGGCGGGCTCGCGGCTCTGGCGGCTCTGGACGTTGAGCAGCGCGGAGACCATGGCGAGGTTGTTGCCGACGCGGTGGTTGACGTCGCGCAGCAGGGCCTCGATGCGCAGGCGCTCGTTTTCGAGCTCCTGCGTGCGCTCGCTGACGATCTGCTCGAGCTGGGCATTGCTCACCGCCAGCGAGACGCTGCGGCGGTGGCGCGTGCGCAACTGCATCCAGGCGGCGAAGGCGAGCCCGGCCAGCGCCACGACGATGCCGACGCTCGCCAGCAGGCGTCGGCGCTCCTCGTTGCGGTTGAGCGAGACCAGCCGGATGTTTTCGGTCAACTGGATCTGCTGCACCGTGTCGCGCAGCGCCTCCATCGCGCCGATACCCTTGCCTTCGCGGACGATGGCGAGCGCCGCGTTCTGGCGGCCGTCGCGCGTCAGGGCGACCGTGGCTTCGAGCTCTTCGAGCTTGCGTTCGACATCAGCCCGAAGCGCGGCGACGCGTTGCTTCTGCGTTGGATCGGTCTCGACCAGCCGCTCGAGGGCGTCCAGCGCCGGCAGGGCGGCGCTGCGGCCGTTCGTGAACGGAACCAGATAGCTCGCCGTTCCGGTGAGCATGTAGCCGCGCTGCCCGGTCTCGGCGTCGCGCAGATGACCGAGGAAGCGCTCGGCGCTTTCGCGGACGGCGATCGCCCGGGAGACACGCTCCGCGGTGTTCTGGGCCTGGAGATTGATCCACGCCGCCAGCACGATGGCGACCGCGACGACGCCGATCGCGATGACCGTGGTCGTCGCCGAGCGCAATCGCGCCCGCAGCGCGGGAATCGTCGGGACCAAAAAGCGCGCGCGAGGCCTCACCTGAGCAGACATGGATACCGTGTTACAGCACGGAATCCACAATCCCTATGTGAAAAGACAGGCGATTGCCATGCCGGTTCGGCATGCAGCTGCCGGGGTCACGACTCGTCCTCGTCATCGCCGGCCTCGCCGCCGGTGAAGAATTGTCGGCCGAGCAGCGCGCCGAGCACCACGACGCCGCCGACGAGCGCGACGCGCCAGGCCTTGCCCGATCCGATGCCGGAGCCGATCAGCTTGGCCGCGAGAGGCGCCGCCACCAGCGCAGTCGCCGCAATCGGCCGGGCCGGGCGCCGACGGTTCTTGACGTAGAGCGCGATTCCGAACGCGATGAGCGCAGCCAGCAGCAGGCCACCGGCGATGAAGAGGCTTGCTTCGGCGGTGCCGTAGCGCAGTGCCAGAACCGTGTGCAGCGCACTCAGCGCATAGCCACCGGCGCAGAGCAGCAGAAGAGCCGCAAAACCCATCAGCCCGTAGACGATGACGTTGCGCCGGACAGCGCCGGAAATCTCCGACGCGATGAAGGCTCCGATTCCCCCCAGCATCGGCTCAGCGCGCCGAGAGGAAGCCGACGAACAGGCCCACAGCCGCCGCCAACCCCAGGGCCCGAAGCGGACGCTCCCGGATTTCCTCTTCGATCATGCGCTGCAGATCGGTGGCCTGCTCCTTGGCGACATCGACGATGCGATCGGTATCGACGCCGGCCGAACGCAGGCGCTCGCTGACCGTGGCGACGAGATCCTCGGCCCCGCGGGTGAGGCTCTCCTCGATCGCGGCCGCCTCGCGCTTGACTCGCCCGGCCGTCGCGCGCGTTTCCGTCGCGATGGCCTCGCCCCCGGCTTCGACCTCATCCTTGGCCCGCTTGACGGACGCCGCGGCCTGACGCTTTGCGGAAGTGGTGGTGCTGGTGGCCATGTCGCTTGTCCTTCACGGGGATCGATGTCGGTTGAACGGTGTGTGTGAAATTGCGGCTGCCGACAACGCGGAGGCGTTTCGGACGAATCTCCCGGGGCAACGCATCCGGCGGCTGTGAGTTCCGCCCTGACGGGCTCAGGCGGGCTGTTCGTGGCCATGTTCCAGGGCCTGCTCCTCGGCCTGTGCTGCGCGGTATCGGGAAAATTCCTCCTGCGCCACCATGGCAACGAGCAGCATCGGAGTCGAGAGGACCGCGCCGATCGGCCCCATAGCCAGAGCCACAAGATGAAACCGATGAAGATCAGGAAGGGCGAGACCTCAGCCTCCTTCCGACGAAAAGCGGGGTCACCGCATTGCCCTCGATCAAATGGATCGCGAAATAGGCGGCTGCGGGCCAGATCGCCGCCAGCAGCAACGGCGCATCGATCCGCGCGCCGGAAAGTTGCCGGTGTCCTGCCGCGCCCGCGCGCCTCAGTGCGCCTCGTCCCAGTTGCCGGCCGCGCGCGCGTCGACCTGGAGTGGCACCCTGAGCTGGAGCGCCGGATGCGGCGCATCGACCATAACCCGCGTGATCACTGGCAGCGCCGCCTCGACCTGCGCGTCCGGCACCTCGAAGACCAGTTCGTCATGGACCTGCAGCAGCATGCGGACATCGAGCTTGGCCGCTTCCAGCGCGCCTTCCATCCGGATCATGGCGCGGCGGATGATGTCGGCGGCCGAGCCCTGGATCGGCGCGTTGATCGCCTGTCGCTCGACAAAGGCGCGCTCGGACGGGTTCTTCGACGCGACGGCCGGGAAATGGCAGATTCGTCCGAAGATCGTCTCGACATGGCCATTGGCGCGCACGAAGGTCTTGGTCTGGTCCATGTAGTCGCGGATGCCGGGAAAGCGCTCGAAATATTTGCGGATATAGGCGCTCGCCTCCTCGCGGCCGATGCCGAGCTGGTTCGCCAGACCGAAGGCCGAAATGCCGTAGATGATGCCGAAATTGATCGCCTTGGCGCGGCGGCGCACCTCGCTCGGCATGCCCTGGACCGGCACGCCGAACATCTCGGACGCCGTCATCGCATGGATGTCGATGCCATCCGCGAAGGCCTGCCGAAGCTGCGGGATCTCCGCGATATGGGCGAGCAGGCGCAATTCGATCTGGCTGTAGTCGGCCGAGACCAGCTTGTAGCCCTTTTCCGGGATGAAGGCCGTCCTGATCTTGCGCCCGGCCTCGGTGCGGATCGGGATGTTCTGCAGGTTCGGCTCTGACGATGAGAGCCGGCCCGTCGTCGTCGCCGCCAGAGCGTAGGACGTGTGAACGCGCTGGGTCTGCGGGTTTACATAGGTCGGCAGCGAGTCGGTATAGGTCGATTTCAGCTTGGCGAGCTGGCGCCATTCCAGGATCTTGGAGGGCAGCGGGTGGCCCTGCTCGGCCAGGTCCTCGAGCACGCCCGCTCCGGTCGCCCATTGGCCCGTGGCGGTCTTCTTGGCGCCCGAGAGCCCCATCTTGCCGAACAGGATGTCGCCGAGCTGCTTGGGGGAGCCGATCGTGAACTTCTCGCCGGCGATCTCGTAGATCTCGTCTTCCAGCCGGGCGAGGCTTTGCGCGAAATCACCCGAGAGCCGCGACAGGATCTGCCGGTCGATGGCGATGCCGCGCGCCTCCATCCGGGCCAGCACGGCGATCAGCGGACGCTCCAGCGTCTCGTAGACGGTGGTCCGGCCCTCGGCTGCGAGGCGCGGCTTCAGCACCTGCCAGAGCCGCAGCGTCACGTCGGCATCTTCGGCGGCGTAGTCCGTTGCCTTGTCGAGCGCGACCTTGTCGAAGATGACCCGCGACTTGCCGGTGCCGGCGACCTGGCTGAACGGAATCGTCTCATGGCCGAGATGCAGCTCCGAGAGCCGGTCCATGCCGTGATTGTTGTTGCCGGCATCGAGCGCATAGGAGATCAGCATGGTGTCCTCGATCGGGGACACCTCCAGCCCGTGCCGCCGCAGGATCAGCAGGTCGTATTTGAGGTTCTGGCCGATCTTGAGCACGCCCGCATCGGCCAGCAGGGGCTTCAGCACCGCGACCGCATCGGTCAAGGGAATCTGGCCCTCCAGCGTGCCTTCGCCGAACAGATCGGTGCCGCCGCGATGTTGCAGCGGAATGTAGCAGGCCTCGCCGGGCGCAACCGCCAGCGAAATACCGACCAGATCGGCCTGCATCGCGTCGAGCGAATTGGTCTCGGTGTCGAGCGCGACATGGCCGGCCGCATAGGCGCGCTCGACCCAGCGCTTCAGCGTCGCGAGATTGCGCACGCATTCATAAGCCGAGCGATCGATCTTGGCGGCGACCGCCGCGTTCTTGCGGAAGGCGGCGAGATCGGCAGGCTTGAGCCAGCCATCGCCATCCGGTGTTGTCGGCTGTGTGACGGCTGCGCTCGCGGCCTCGGACAGCGTCGGCTGCCCTACATTTTCATCCAGCGCGGCATAGAGCGCCTTCAGCTCAGCCGCGCGGGCGCCGCCCGGAGCCAGCGCCTCGTCGGCATCGATCGCGGCGACATCTGCGTCATAGGCTTCGCCGACGCGCTTGGTGATGGTGGTGAACTCCATCGCCTTCAGGAAGGCGACGAGCTTCACTGGGTCGGGCTGGCCGAGCGTCAAATGCGACAGCGGCGTCTCGACGTCGACATCGTCGACCAGCGTCACGAGCTTGTGCGAGATGCGAATCTTCTCGACGATCTCGGGGTTGGTCAGGGTTTCGCGGCGCTTGGGCTGCTTGATCTCGCCGGCCCGCGCCAGCAGCGTGTCGAGATCGCCGTACTCGCCGATGAGCTGGGCCGCCGTCTTGATGCCGATGCCGGGCGCGCCGGGCACGTTGTCGGTGGCGTCGCCCGCGAGCGCCTGCACATCGGTGACCTTGTCCGGCGTCACCCCGAAATATTCGACTACCTCGGGCTCGCCGATCCGGCGTTCGGGCCGGAAACCGGCACCCTTCTTCGCATCGCCCGAGGCGGGGTCGTACATCGCCACGCCCGGCCCCACGAGCTGCATCAGATCCTTGTCGGCGGAGACGATCAGCACGTCCGCGCCGGCCTCGCGCGCCTGCTTCGCATAGGTCGCGATCAGGTCGTCGGCCTCGTAGACGTCCTGCTCGACCGGCAGCAGCCCGAAGGCCCGCACGGCCTCGCGCATCAGCGGGAATTGCGGAATGAGATCGGGCGGCGGGTCGGAGCGGTTGCCCTTGTAGGCGGGGTAGATCGCCTTGCGGAACGAGTTCTCCGACTTGTCGAAGACGATAGCGAGATGCGTCGGCTTCACGCCGAGCACGCCCTCGCGGACGAACTGGAACAGCTTGGTCGTAAACAGTCGGACCGCGCCGGAAGGCAACCCGTCGGAACGGGCGTTGTATTTCCGGTCCTGGTTGATCGACTGGAAATAGGCGCGGAAGATGAAATTCGAGCCGTCGACCAGGAAGAGATGGTCGCCGGGCTTCAGCGCGGGGGCGGCGGTGGTCTGGGCTGTCTCGCTCATGGCGCGGACCATAAGCGGGCGGCGCCGGGCGGTCCATCGGGGGGAGGCGGCGATTCGCAAGAAGCTGTCAGGAGCGATGCCCTATCGGAATGGCGGCTCGTCGAAGCTGCGCAGTTTGCGGGAATGGATCGTTGCGCCGGCCTCCTTCAGCTTCTCCAGCGCCGCGAGCCCGATCCTGAGATGCTCGCTGACGGCGCGCTCATAGAAGGCGTTGGCGGCACCGGGCAACTTGATCTCGCCGTGGAGCGGCTTGTCGGAGACGCAGAGCAGCGTGCCGTACGGCACGCGCAGGCGGTAGCCCTGCGCGGCGATCGTGCCGGATTCCATATCGACGGCGATGGCGCGCGACAGGTTGATCCGGCGGCGCTCCTTGGTCCAGCGCAGCTCCCAGTTGCGGTCGTCCTGCGTCACGACGGTGCCGGTGCGCAGCCGGTTCTTCAACTGCTCGCCCTTTTCGCCGGTGACGTCGGCGGCGGCCTGCTGGAGCGCGACCTGCACCTCCGCCAGCGCCGGGATCGGAATGTCTGGCGGCACCAGTTCGTCGAGGATGCCGTCCTGCCTGAGATAGGCATGGGCCAGCACGTAGTCGCCGATGATCTGCGTCTGGCGCAGGCCGCCGCAATGGCCGACCATCAGCCAGCAATTCGGCCTGAGCACAGCGAGATGGTCGGTGATGTTCTTGGCGTTGGAGGGGCCGACGCCGATATTGACCAACGTGACGCCGTCGCCGTTCTCGCGGATCAGGTGGTAGGCCGGCATCTGGAAGCGGTGCCAGGGCGCTGCCATCACCCGTTCGGCCGCGCTGACGTCGATGCCGTCGCGCTCGATCCGGATGCCGCCCGGCGTCACCAGCGCCAGCGCCGTGCCGGCCTCGATCTCGGCCAGGGCCAGCCGCACGAACTGGTCGACATAGCGGTGGTAGTTGGTCAGCAGCACCCAGGGCTGCACCGCGCGCCAGTCCGTGCCGGTGTAATGCACCAGCCGCCTGAGCGAATAATCGACCCGCACGGCGTCGAACAGCGACAGCGGCCGTGGCTCGCCCTCGACGATGTCGAAAGTACCGTCGGCGATCTCGTCGCCGACGAGCGAGAGCAGCGGCGTCGGGAAATGGCGCGCGAGTTCCGCGGCGGTGGCTTTGCCGCGCCCGAGCTCGTCTCCCCCGTCGAGCGCGTAGGGATAGGGGATTTCCTGCGGACTGACGCCGGTCTCGATCGTCGCGCCATATTCCTCGACCAGCGGCTGGAGTTGGTCGAGCAGGTAGCTCCGGAACTCGGCCGGCTGCGTCACCGTGGTCGAGTAGACCCCGGGAGCGGCGAATTTGGCATAGCCGCGCCGCGTTGCGGCGGGCAGCTTCGAGGGTTCGTAGGTGACGCGCAGCAGCGGATAGCGATAGCGCGCCCGCTCCTCCGCGGTCGGCGCCTGCCCGGTCACGAAGAAGCGCTGCAGATCGTCGCGCAGCGCCGCCCGTGCCTGCGCATAGAGCGTCTCGAGCCGGTCGACGGCGGCGGCGGGGCTGGCGGCGGTCTCGAACGTCATGGGCGAGCGCGTCCTTTCGTTCGGTCGAGCTTTAGCCGCGGCATCGACCGCGTGACAACTGCCGGTTTCTGACAGGGCCTGCGGGTTGACTCGGCCAAGGCGCTCTTTTACTAAACCGATAAGTTAAGTAACGTGCGACCCGGGAGGGTTCTGCGCGCCTTGGAGCGAGGGCAATGCGATGAAGACCGTTCTGTTCAGCCTCGCAGGCTGCGTCGCCATCGCGATCGCCGCCGTGCTGATCCTCGCGGCGATGAAGCCGGACAGCTTCCAGGTTCAGCGCTCCATCGTCGTCAATGCACCGCCGGAGCGGGTTTATCCGCTGATCGCCGATTTCAGGGCCTGGGGCGACTGGTCACCCTGGGAGAAGAAGGACCCGGCGATGAAGCGCAGTGTCACTGGCCCCGAAAGTGGGGTCGGCGCGCGCTATGCCTGGGACGGCGACAAGAATGTCGGGCGCGGCACCATGGAGATCGTCGAGGCGGCACCGTCCAGGGTGGCGCTCAAGCTCGATTTCCTGGCGCCGTTCGAGGCCCACAACATGGCCGTCTTTGCCCTACAGCCTCAGGGTCCGGGTGCGGCGACCGCGACGACCGTCACCTGGACGATGACCGGGCCGACGCCCTTCATCGGCAAGATCATCCACGTCTTCATGAACATGGACAGGATGGTCGGCGGTGACTTCGAAGCCGGACTCGCGGCCATGAAGGCCACAGCCGAACGGCCGGTCTGAAGGGCTCGTAAAAGCAATCATCAGCAAGGAGGAGCATAGGCCCATGTTCGCAAAACCGCAGAAAGAACACGACTGGCTGCATCAGCTCGTCGGCGAATGGACCGCGGAAATAGACTGCGTGATGGGGCCCAACCAGCCTCGTCAGAAATCGAAGGGCAAGGAGAGCGTGCGCTCGCTCGGCGGCCTCTGGACGCTTGGCGAGGGCGAAGGCGAAATGCCCGACGGCACGACGGGCAAGACCTTGATGACGCTCGGTTTCGATCCGGCCAAGGGGCGCTTCGTCGGCAGCTTCGTCGGCTCGATGATGACGCATCTCTGGCTTTATGACGGCGCTCTCGACGAGACCGGCAAGGTCCTGACGCTCGACAGCGCCGGGCCGAACATGGCCGGCGACGGCGCGATCATCCCCTATCGAGACGTCATCACGATGGTCGCCCCCGATCATCGCATCCTGTCCTCCTACACCCCCGACGGGAACGGCGGCTGGACCGAATTCATGACCGCGCACTACCGCCGCAAGGCCTGACGCGACGTCTGCCGATCCGACGCCTGCCGATCCAAGGAGGATAACGATGAAGCTCTCCACCTATCTGATGTTCGACGGGAATTGCCGCGAGGCCTTCACGCTTTACCAGACCGTGCTCGGTGGAAAGCTGACGGCGATGATGGACCACAGGGGCACGCCCGCCGAGGCGCATGTCTCGCCGGATTGGGTCGACAAGATCCTGCATGCCTGCCTGGAGATCGAGGGCCAGATGCTGATGGCCTCCGACGCGCCGCCCGATCGCAGCGACGGCCCGATGCGCAGCGTGTCGGTCTCGGTCAACGTCCCGGAGATCGCCGAGGCCGAACGCATCTTCGCTGCCTTGTCGGAGGGCGCGACGGTCCAGATGCCGATGGCGGAAACCTTCTGGTCGCCGCGCTTCGGCATGCTGCGCGACCGTTTCGGCACCAACTGGATGGTCGGCGCCGATATGCCGGCCGAGCAGGCGAATTGCGGGTGAAGTGCGCGTCGTTCTCGGGCGAAGCGGAGTGGCGCCCCGGGAATCTCTGGCAGGAGAAGACGCCGGCATAGGCGCCGGCTTCGTCATGAGATGCTCGGATCAAGCCCGAGCATGAGGGCTGTGGCGCCTCAGCTCAGCACTGCCCAGGCGATCAGCCCCGCGATCACCCAGAGAGCCCAGTTGCCCCAGCGGTTGCGCTGGGCTTCGGCCCGGCCGATCGCAGCGACGCTGCGCTCGTCGAGCGAGAAGCCGTGGCGCGAGGCATCCTCGAGCTGGCCGAGCACGCGCTCGGCCCGGCCGATCGTCTCGGGCAGGCGGGAGAGGCTCCCCAGCAGCGAGCCGGCACCCCGGCCCGCCTCCTCGATCCGCCCGAGCGGGCCGAGATTGCGGGCGATCCAGTCGCGCACGACGGGCTCGGCCGTCGTCCACATGTCGAGATGCGGGTCGAGCGTCCGCGCCACGCCCTCGACCACCACCATCGTCTTCTGCAGCATGACGAGCTCGGTCCGGGTCGCCATGTCGAACATGCCGGTGATCTCGAAGAGCAGCGTCAGAACCTTCGCCATCGAAATCTGGTCGGCGCTCCTGTCGTGGATCGGCTCGCCCACGGCGCGGATCGCCTGGGCGAAATCCTCGACCGCGTGATGGCCCGGCACATAGCCGGCTTCGAAATGCACCTCCGCCACGCGACGGTAGTCGCGCGTGATGAAGCCGAGCAGGATCTCGGCGAGGAAACGCCGTTCCTTCAGGCCGAGCCGGCCCATGATGCCGCCATCGACCGCGACCAGCCGGCCCTGCGCATCGACGAACAGGTTTCCGGGATGCATGTCGGCGTGGAAGAAGCCGTCGCGGATCGCATGCTTCAGGAAGGACTGGATGACGTTGCGCCCGAGTGCCGGCAGGTCGTGGCCGGCCGCGCGCAGGCCCTCGATGTCGGAGAGGCGAACGCCGTCGATCCACTCGTCGACCAGCATCTCGCGCGCGGTGAGCTGCCAATCGGGCTCGGGCACGCGGAAATCGGCATCGTCCTTGGTGTTCTCGGCGAATTCGGACAGCGCGGCGGCCTCAAGCCGCAGATCCATCTCCATCGTGACCGAGCGCGCCAGCGTCTCGACCACGCCGGTGAAGCGAAGGCGGCGCGCCTCGGCGGAGCGGCTCTCCGCCAGCTCGGCGCCGAAGCGCATCGCGCCCAGATCGCGATGGAAGCGGTCGCGGATGCCCGGCCGCAGGATCTTGACCGCGACCTCGCGGCCGTCCTTCAGCCGGGCGCGATGCACCTGAGCAATGGACGCCGCCGCGACCGGCTCGCTGAATTCGGGGAAGATCGCCGCCAGCGGCTGCCCATGCGCGGCCTCGACGATGGCCCGCGCCTGCGCCATCGGGAAGGGCGGCATCCGGTCCTGCAGCGCCGAAAGATCGGATGCGATCCGCATGCCGACGACATCGGGACGCGTCGCCAAAAACTGCCCGAACTTCACATAGGATGGCCCGAGCCGCGTCAGCGCGGTCGCCAGCCGCGTCGCCGAGGTCCCGGCACCACGCCGCTCGATCAGCCGTCCGAGCCGGATCAGCCCGCGCGCCAGTGGCGGCAGCACCGAGGGATCGACCAGCGCGAGCGCGCCCTCGCGCGCCAGCACGAAGCCGACGCGGGCTGTGCGGGCGAGATGAAAGAGCGAGGAGATCATAGGGCCGCCGTCATGGTCGGGCTTGACCCGACCATCTCAGGCAGATCGCCTTTTCCGGCAAGAGATGCTCGGGTCAAGCCCGACCATGACGCTGCGGGACGCGTCACAGCTTCCAGCCCGAATGCAGCGCCACCACCCCGCCGGTCATCGGCGTGAACTTCGCGCGGCGGAAACCGGCGGCCTCGATCATCTCCGCAAAAGCCTGAGGCCGCGGAAATTTGCGGATGGATTCGACCAGATACTGATAGGGCTCGGCCTCGCCCGTCACCATGCGGCCCATCGGCGGAATCACGTTGAAGGAATAGGCCTCATAGACCTTGTCGAGCAGCGGCACGTCGACATGGCTGAATTCGAGACACAGGAAACGCCCGCCGCGCTTGAGCACGCGATAGGCCTCGCTGAGCGCCTTGTCGATGCGCGGCACGTTCCGGATGCCGAAGGCGATCGTGTAGCAGTCGAACTGGTTGTCGGGCAGGCCGAGTTCCTCGGCATTGCCCTGTACGAAGCGGATGCGCTCATCGTTCGGGAAGCGCTTGGCGGCGCGGTCACGGCCGACCGAGAGCATCTCGGCATTGATGTCGAGCACGGTGACATCGGTCAGTGGCCCGCCGGCCTCCAGCACCGAAAAGGCGACATCGCCGGTGCCGCCCGCCACGTCGAGATGGTGGAAAGGCCGGTCCTTGGCCGGGTTGACCGCGGTGAGGAGCGCGCTCTTCCAGGCCCGGTGCAGCCCCGCCGACATCAAATCGTTCATCAGGTCGTAGCGGCCTGCGACCTTGTGGAAGACGTCGTCGACCTTGGCCTGCTTCTCGGCGAGCTTTACGGTCTCGAAGCCGAAATGGGTGGTGTCGGAGGCTGCTGTCACGATCGGGCTGACCTTGTGCAAATCTGTCTTGTTTTTGCCTGTGGCGATGCATAGCCAAACGAACGGGGCTTGTCGCGGGCCCTCTCGACGCAGGCTTTACGAGAGAGTTTGAGGATGCCCGAACTTCCCGAGGTCGAAACCGTCAGGCGCGGGCTGGAACCGGCCATGCTGGGCGAGACCTTCACCCGCATCGAGCAGAACCGGCCCGATCTGCGCTTTCCCCTGCCGGACCGCTTCGTCGAGCGCTTGACGGGGCGGCGCATCGAGGCTTTGTCGCGCCGCGCCAAGTATCTGATCGCCGATCTCGACGACGGTCAGGCGCTGATCATGCATCTCGGCATGAGCGGGCGCTTCGTGGTCGAGGCGCCGGGTACGAAGCCGGTCGAGCCCGGCGCCTATTACAACGAGATCGGCCGGCACCTGATCCACGACCATGTCGTCTTCCATCTCGGCTCCGGTGCCCGCGTCACCTATAATGATGTCCGCCGCTTCGGCTTCATGGACCTCGTCCCGCGCGCCGATCTCGCGACCTCGAAGCATTTCGCCGGCATGGGTATCGAGCCGCTCGGCAACGAGCTCTCTGGCGAGACCCTGGCCAGGCTCTTCGCCGGCAAATTCGCGCCGCTGAAGGCCGCATTGCTCGACCAGCGGCTCGTGGCAGGCCTGGGCAACATCTATGTCTGCGAAGCGCTGTTTCGGGCCGGCCTGCATCCCGAGGCCGAGGCCGGATCGATCGCGACGCCGACCGGCCGCCCGCGCGACAAGGCGCATGAGCTGGCGCGGATCATCCGCGAGGTGCTGGAGGAGGCGATCCTGTCGGGCGGTTCGACCTTGCGCGATTTTGCCCATGCCGACGGCTCGCTCGGCTATTTCCAGCACCGCTTCAAGGTCTATGACCGCGAGGGCGAACCCTGCATGGCGCCGGGCTGCGGCATGGTGGTGAAGCGACTGGTCCAGTCCGGACGCTCGACTTTCTATTGCGAGAGCTGCCAGCCGCGACAGGCGAAGCGCGGCTGAACGACGCCGCTTCAGCGCTTCGGCTGCTCCGGAAATTCGAGCTTCGAGATGTCGTAGCCGAGGTCGCTCGCGCGCTTCACGAGCCGGTTGCGTTCGGCTGCGCTGATCTGCGGGTTGCGGGTGAAGATATAGAGATCCTTCAGCGTCGGATCGGCCGAGATGAACCAACTGTAGTCGGCAGCGCGGTCGAGGATCCAGTAGTCGCGCACGACCGGCACGACGCCAAACACGGTATAGGTCACGCGCAATTTCGCATTCGTGCCGGGATCGAGGATTTCGCCCGGTCCGCCGATCGTCTTGAGCTCGCCCGCCGGCGTCCCCATCCGGCAGGAATCGAGCACCTCGATCTTGCCTCCGGCACCGCGCTTGTATTCGGTCGCACCGGCGACGCAGCCATCGGTGATCGCCATCGGCCGGCGCGCGATCTCGTGCCAGAGGCCGCTATAAAGGCGGGCTGCATCGATCGTCCTGGCCGGCTGCGGCGCTCCGCCCGAGGTTTCGACGCCAGCGCAGCCGGCCAGCAGGATCATCGCGGCGAAGGCCGTGGCGATCGGTCGTTTCATGAAGGATGCTCCGCTGCCCCCGCCCCGATGATCGTGATTTGTCGAATGGGATACGCGCGATGGCGGCCTGCGGATCTCTGGCCGCGATCTCTCGCCGCCCGCTGTGGCACAGCCGGCCTTGCGTGGCCGCGCATGGACCGCTGCCCGCCGCCCCGCTAAAGCTCAGCCCGAAGAGATCATCCGGGAGGCCGCCATGGCTTATGAGACCATTCTCGTCGAGACGAAGGGCAAGGTCGGCGTCGTCACGCTGAACCGTCCCCAGGCGCTGAACGCGCTGAACGGCCAGCTCATCGCCGAGATCAACACGGCGCTCGACGGCTTCGAGAAGGATTCGGGCATCGGCTGCATCGTCCTGACCGGCTCGGAAAAGGCCTTCGCCGCTGGCGCCGACATCAAGGAAATGCAGGGCCGCACCTATCCCGAGACCTATCTCGACGACAAATTCGCCGATTGGGACCGCATCGGCCAGCGTCGCAAGCCTATCATCGCCGCGGTGGCGGGCTTCGCGCTCGGCGGCGGCTGCGAACTCGCCATGATGTGCGACTTCATCATTGCGGCCGACAACGCCAGGTTCGGCCAGCCCGAGATCAATCTCGGTGTCATTCCGGGTGCGGGCGGCACCCAGCGCCTGACGCGCGCCATCGGCAAGGCCAAGGCGATGGATCTCTGTCTCACCGGCCGGATGATGGATGTGAACGAGGCCGAGCGCGCCGGCCTCGTCGCCCGCATCGTGCCGCTCGCCGATCTCATGACCGAGGTGATGAAGGCCGCCGAGGCGATCGCGGCAAAATCGCTGCCTTCGGTGCTGATGGCCAAGGAGACGGTCAATCGCGCCTTCGAGGTCACGCTGGCCGAGGGCGTGCGCTTCGAGCGCCGCCTGTTCTCCTCGCTCTTCGCGACGCAGGACCAGAAGGAAGGCATGGCCGCCTTCGCCGAAAAGCGGAAGCCCGATTTCAAGAACAACTGACGAGAGCCGCCATGAACATCATGATCAAGGGCCCAGACGGGCTCACCCTGCCGAGCTATGCCGATGTCGAGACGGCCGCCGAGCGCATCAAGGGCGTCGCCCATCGCACCCCGGCCCTGACCTCGCGCACCGCCAATGCCCGCACCGGCGGCAATCTCATCTTCAAGCCCGAGAACCTGCAGCGCATGGGCGCCTTCAAGTTCCGCGGCGGCTACAATGCGATCGCGGCGCTCTCGCCCGAGCGGAAGAAGGCGGGCGTCGTCACCTACTCCTCCGGCAACCATGCCCAGGCCATTGCCTATGCCGGCCGGCTTCTCGGCGTGCCGACGACGATCATCATGCCGCTGGATGCGCCGGCCGCGAAGGTCGCCGCCACGCGCGGCTACGGCGCCGAGATCGTGACCTATGACCGCTACAGCCAGGACCGGCTCGCCATCGGCGCGGAGCTTGCCGAGAAGCGCGGCCTCTCCCTGATCCCGCCCTATGACCATCCCGACGTGATCGCCGGGCAGGGCACGGCCGCCAAGGAGCTGATCGAGGATGCCGGCCCGCTCGACATCCTGCTGGTCTGTCTCGGCGGCGGCGGCCTGCTTGCCGGCTGCGCGCTGGCCGCCAAGGCGCTGAATCCCGCCTGCCGCGTCTTCGGCGTCGAGCCCGAGGCCGGCAATGACGGGCAGCAGTCGCTGCGCTCGGGCAAGATCGTCAAGATCGCCGTGCCCAAGACCATCGCGGACGGGGCCCAGACGCCCTTCCTCGGCGACTACACCTTCCCGATCATCCAGGCTCTGGTCGAGGATATCGTTACTGTCAGCGACGACGCGCTCGTCGCCGCGATGCGCTTCTTCGCCGAGCGGATGAAGCTCGTCGTCGAGCCGACGGGCTGCCTTGCCGCCGCGGCGGCCTTCACCGGCGCCGTCCCCGTCGAGGGCCGGCGCGTCGGCGTCATCATCAGCGGCGGCAATGTCGATCTGGCGAGCTACGCCCGCTTCCTCGCGCCGGCCGGCTGAAAAAGCGGCCGTCCCTCTGATTCCGCGTTGACGGGAACCGAGCTTGCGACTATACGCCACCCACTCGCGACGGCCCGCGAAAGCATCGGTCGTCGCCCACGCATTTCCATCAAGGTAGCGGTCGGGGCCCGCCAGGCAAATTGCCAGGTGTCCGGTCGTGATGAAGCAGACGAGGACGTATCCGATGGCCAATACGACGTCGGCCAAGAAGGCGACGCGCAAGATCGAGCGCCGCACCGAGGTCAACAAGGCGCGCCGTTCGCGGATGCGCACTTTCCTGCGCAAGGTCGAGGAGGCGATTGCCTCCGGCGACAAGGGAGCCGCGTCCGAGGCTCTCAAGGCCGCCCAGCCCGAGATCATGCGCGCTGCTCAGAAGGGCATCGTGCACAAGAACACCGCTTCCCGGAAGGTCTCGCGCCTTGCGCACCGGATCGGCGCCCTGGCGTCCTGATCGCAGCCGGCGACACACTTTGAAACGACCCTGAAAAGCCCGGCCTCGCGCCGGGCTTTTTGTTTGTCGTCGAGCCGGCTTGTTGCGATTGCGCCACAGTGTTCCGGCGATGCGAATCGAACTGCCGGAGGGCCGATTTCGCAATCATTCCGAGGCTTTGCGGGCTTGACTCAAGGGGGCGTTTCAGGGCCGCGAATCGCCCATTTCCACCCAGGCGACCGCGCAGGGAAAGCGCTTATTTTTCATGACTTTAGCGGGCAAAGGATTTCTGTTTCGGGAATCATGGCGACTCTCGGGCGCCATACCCGCGGCCCTGAAAAAAAAGATTCGGGCTCTGCGGCGGACCAGCTTCATGAAGAAAATCTTAAGTTCCCCAACCAATTGCGAGCCGGCTGCCGGTAGGTCACGAAGGCCCCTGCAGGGGGTGACTCTGGGGAGCCTGGCGAAAGGGATATTGCAGCCTTTCGAGGGCGCCCTGTAAGGTCTTTTTCAACGCCGGTCGGACAGCGATGGCCGCCCGGCATTTCCACAAGATTATCGGTTTTCGGCTCGCGACCCGGGAGGTTGGAGGATGCGGCTCTTTGTCTTGTTAGTCTGAGATGAAGTGCGGCGTCGCCTTCCGGCGAGCCTTCCAAGCGTAATCGATCATGTCGGACCGGGAGACCGGCGAGCGTTCACGTTCGCGGGAAGCCTTGTCCTTTGACCGGACACAACAGCATCCGGTCCGGCGGCCACGCAGTGGCCGCCGTGGCCTGGCGTGTGAATTTTGAAGAATTGGGGCAGACGATGTTCGAGCGGCGGCAGATGAACGAGGCAGTGGAGGTTGCGTCGGCGTCGATGGTGGCAGTGTTGGTGGAGCAGGCCCGGCCGGCCGAGGAAGAGCCCGCGCCGCCCGCGGCGATGCTGGCTTCGTCGGCCGAGGCTTGGGATCGTGTGCGCCGCCGCCTGCGGGCCGAACTTGGCGAGGATGTGTTCTCGAGCTGGTTCGCCCGCGTCGAGCTCGGTGGCATCATCGACGGCGTCGCCTATCTGACGGTGCCGACCCGTTTCCTGAAGAGCTGGCTCGAGGCTCACTACGCCGAGCGTCTGCGGGTCAACTGCATGGCCGAGCTGCCGGGCCTCAACGGGATCATGCTCTCGGTGCGCCAGGTGTCCCGTGATGCGACGCAGGCTCCAGCCGAGATCGTGGCCCTGCGCAGCCGGCCTGCCCAGGCCGCGCCCGCCGAGGCCAGGCCCGCCCCGGTTGGCAGCGTCCCCGCCGAGACCGGCGAGCGCGACCTGGTCGATGCCTGCGGCACGCTGCTCGACCGCCGGATGAACTTCCAGGCCTTCATCGTCGGCAAGTCGAACCAGCTTGCCTTCGCGGCTGCCGAGCGCATTGCGGCGGCGCCCGCCGGAACGGCTCCCTACAACCCGCTCTACATCCATGCCGGCGTCGGCCTCGGCAAGACGCATCTGCTTCAGGCGATCGCCCAGGAGGCGCGCGGCCAGGGCAAGCGCGTCGCCTATTTCACCGCCGACCGCTTCATGTATGGCTTCGTCGCCGCGCTGAAATCGCAGACGGCGCTGGCCTTCAAGGAGAAGCTGCGCGGCATCGACCTTCTGGTCGTCGACGATGTCCAGTTCATCCAGGGCAAGTCGATCCAGCAGGAGTTCGGCCACACGATCAACGCGCTGATCGACGCCGGCAAGCAGATCGTCGTCGCGGGCGACCGGCTCGCCAATGATCTCGAGGCGCTGGACGAGCGCATCCGTTCGCGTCTCGGCGGCGGGCTCGTGGTCGAGGTCGGCGATCTCGACGAGGTGCTGCGGGGCAAGATTCTGGCGAGCAGGCTGGAGGCGCTGCACGCGGCCCATCCGAACTTCCACGTCAATCCCGACGTCGTCTCCTATGTCGCCCGCGTCGTCGCCACCAATGGGCGCGACCTGGACGGCGCCGCCAACCGGCTGCTCGCCCATGCCACCCTGTCAGGCCAGCCGGTGACGCTGGAGACCGCAGAAGCGGCGATCCGCGACCTGGTGCGCACCCGCGAGCCGCGCCGCGTCAAGATCGAGGACATCCAGAAGCTGGTCGCGACCCGCTACAATGTCAGCCGGGCGGACATCCTTTCGGAGCGCCGCACCGCTGCCGTGGTCAAGCCGCGTCAGATCGCGATGTATCTCTCCAAGGCGCTGACCCCGCGCTCCCTGCCGGAGATCGGCCGGCGCTTCGGTGGCCGCGATCACACCACGGTGCTGCACGCCGTCCGCAAGATCGAGAAGGCGATCACCGAGGATCGCTCGCTGCATGACGAGGTCGATCTCCTGAAGCGCATGCTGCAGGAGTAACGGGCACGGCAGGCGTGAAGGCGGCCGGCCGGCAGCGCTCCCGGTTCTGCGCTGCCGGCCATGCGGCGTTTGGCTGTGATTTCAGGCCGCCGCCGCCCTTGCGCCTGCGGCTGGCCTCCGGCAATGTCGCGGGCCATTCCGCCGCCCGCACATTCGTCGCCGGCGCCAGCACGCCAGAAGACTTAAAGATATGAAGGTCACTGTCGAACGTTCCACCCTGCTGAAGTCGCTGGGCCATGTGCATCGCGTGGTCGAGCGCCGCAATACGATCCCGATCCTGTCCAACCTGCTGCTCAGCGGCACGGAGGCCGGGCTGAAGCTGAAGGCGACGGATCTCGACATCGAGGTGGTCGAGACGGTTGCCGCGGATGTCGCCGAGCCCGGCGCCACGACCGTTCCGGCCCACACGCTCTACGACATCGTGCGCAAGCTGCCCGACGGCGCCCAGGTTTCGCTCGAGACGACTGGCGAGACCGGGCTTGTGCTGCGCTCGGGCCGCTCGCGCTTCCAGCTTCAGACCCTCCCCGAGAGCGACTTCCCGGATATCACCGCCGGCGAGATGGCCCACCGCTTCTCCCTGCCGGCCGGTGAGTTCAAGCGCCTGATCGACAAGACCCAGTTCGCGATCTCGACCGAGGAGACGCGCTACTACCTCAACGGCATCTATCTCCACACCATCGATGTCGACGGCCGCCCGATCCTGCGCGCCGTCGCGACCGATGGTCACCGTCTGGCTCGCGTCGATACGGCCGCGCCGCAGGGCTCGGTCGGCATGCCGGGCGTGATCGTGCCGCGCAAGGCCGTGTCCGAGATCCAGAAGCTGCTGGAGGACGGCGAGAGCGAGGTCACGATCGAGCTCTCCGCCACCAAGATCCGCGTCGCGACCGCCGATGTCGTGCTGACCTCGAAGCTGATCGACGGCACCTTCCCCGATTATCAGCGCGTCATCCCGGCCGGCAACGACAAGCGTCTGACCGTCGACAAGGGCGATTTCGCCGCGAGCGTCGACCGCGTCTCGACGATCTCCTCGGAGCGCGGCCGCGCCGTGAAGCTCTCCATGGCGGATGGCCGGATGACGCTCTCGGTGACCAATCCGGATTCCGGCTCGGCCACGGAAGAGATCGAGGTCGACTACGATTCGAGCCCGCTCGATATCGGCTTCAACGCCCGCTATCTGATGGACATTGCAGCCCAGCTCGATGGCGACACCGCCCTGCTCAAGCTCGCCGATCCCGGTTCGCCGACGGTGATCCAGGACCGCGAGGGGGCCTCGGCGCTGTATGTGCTGATGCCGATGCGCGTCTAGCAGCAATTGCCGTGGCCGCCGTCGCGCGCCTGATCCTGCAGGATTTCCGTTCCTACGAGGCCCTCGATCTGACGATCGGGGGCCAAATCGTTGCGCTGGTCGGCGAGAACGGCGCCGGCAAGACCAATATCCTGGAAGCGCTCTCGCTATTTTCGCCCGGGCGCGGCCTGCGCCGCGCCGATCTGGCGGATTTGGCCCGTCTGGACGGCGATGGCGCCTTCGCCGTTTCGATTGCCCTGGGCGATGACGGTTCGCGGCTCGGCATCGGGCTGGGGCCGGCCGATGCCGAGGGCAAGCGGGCACGCCTTGCAAGGATCGACGGCGCCCCGGCCGGCTCGGCGCTGGCCTTCAGCGACCATCTGCGTGTCGTCTGGCTGACGCCCGATTTCGACGGGCTGTTCCGGGGCGCGGCGGGGGACCGCCGCCGCTTCCTCGACCGGTTGGTCCTGGCGGTCGATCCCGTGCACGGCACGCGTTCCAACGCCCTCGAAAAGGCGCTGCGCTCGCGCAACCGCATCCTTGAGGAGAATCCCGGCCAGACCCAGTGGCTTGACGCGATCGAGCGCGAGATCGCCGAACTTGGCGTCGCGGTCGCCGCCGCCCGCGCCGAAACGGTGGCTAGGCTCTCGGCGATCATCGCCGAGACGCGCGATGACGGGTCGCCCTTTCCTCATGCCGGCATTGCGCTCTCGGGCGAGATCGACCTTCTGGTTGCGCGCGGAGCGGCCCTCGACGCCGAAGATGGCTACCGCGCGCTGCTGCGCCAGGGTCGCGCCCGCGACCGTGCGGCCGGGCGCACGCTCACCGGCCCGCAGGCCTCGGACCTCGAGGTCCTCCATGGGCCGAAGGGCATCCCGGCCGGGCAAGGTTCGACCGGCGAGCAGAAGGCGTTGTTGATCGGGCTGGTGCTGGCGCACGCCAGGCTCGTCGCCGCGATGAGCGGTCTCAACCCCATCGTCCTGCTCGACGAGATCGCCGCCCATCTCGATCCGCGCCGTCGCGCCGCGCTCTATGAAGCGCTGACCGGCCTCGGCTGCCAGGTCTGGATGACGGGCGCTGATCCGGCGCTGTTTTCGGAGCTTCCATCGGGATCGCAGCGGCTGGCGGTAGTGCCGGGGCAGGTCGAGAGTCTCGACTGAGGTCCGGCCCAGGCTTGATGCCGCATGGTCATGGTTGATGAGCGGTTAACCATTGCATGTCAGTGGTTGGGCCTATGCAGCCCTCATCGAACATGTTCTCGGCATCGGAGAAAGAGATCGCGAGCCGTTTGCTCGCGTTGCTGTCACCGCATTTCGATGCCTCGATCGAAAAGCTCTACAGCGCGACCTTCGGACGCGACAAGCTCAACCGGGACCGTCAGCTTCATCGCGACGAGCAGGCGAAATACCGCATGCTCTTCGCCCTGCAGTTCGATGCCGACTATGTCGCCGCGAAGCGGCGTATCGTGAGCCGCGCCAATCAGCACAATGTCCTGCTGGCCGACTATCCGCTGTTCTTCCTAGAGGATTTCTCGAATTTCCTGTCCGTCATCGTTTCGCGCTGGAAGCGGCGCTGGGGCCCGGTTGACGAGGCGTTGCGTGTCTTCTGCAAGCTGATGCTGACGGACATCTCCTATTCCATCGCCCGTTTCGACGAGGCGATCGAACTGCATACGTCAGAGCGCATCGGGCTCGTGGAACGCGCCTTCAGAAGCGGCATCGCCGAACGCATCTCGGCGATCGAGGTGAGCATGGGTGACATCTCCGGCTTCTCGAGCGAACTGTCGGCGAAGGCCGGCGAAACGTTGTGCGCGGTCGCCGGAACGCAGCGCCGGCCCGAGCAGGTCGCGGCATCCGTGGCCGAGATCGTTTCAGCCACGCGTGCTTTCGGCGCATCTTGCGCCGAGATCACGGTCGAGACCGCGAATTCCAGTCGGGCGGCAGATGAAGCGGGGGCCGATTGCGATGACATCGCCGGCAATGTCGCCATGCTACGGCAGGCCAATGGCCGCATCGGCAATGTCGTCGAACTGATCCGCAGCCTTGCGGCGCAGACCAATCTGCTGGCCCTCAATGCCACCATCGAGGCGGCGCGTGCTGGTGAGGCCGGGCGCGGCTTTGCGGTGGTGGCGGCCGAGGTCAAGGCTTTGGCGACGGCGACGAACAGCGCGACCGAAACCATCCGCCAAGGCATCGAAGAGGTGGTCGGCGCGAGCCTGGCGATCGACGATGCGGTGGGTCAGCTCGGCAGCACCATGCAGGCTATGCAAGCCAGCGCCCGCCTCGTTGCCGCTTCCGCTGCCGGACAGCATGGCCGGATCGAGGCGGTGGCAGCCCAAGCGGAGACCTCGTCGCTCGGCGTGGATGCGATCGCGCGCCACGCCGCGCTGGTCGAGGGGCTGGCCGGAGAGGCCGCGATCCTCGCCCGGCAGACCGACGAACGTATCAAGGCGACCTCGCGATTGGCGCAGGAGCTGGAAGGCTCGATTGCCGTTTTCCTGGGCGAGGTCGCGCAGGCGCGTGCCGACCGGCACGGCTCGGTCATCCGCGACGCGAGCTGAGCCGCACTGGCGGAACGGCTTGGGACTGGCAATCCGCGCCGGCCTCGGGCACATGCTTTGCCATGCCGCAATCTCGCGAATCAGACGCCCGCGCGATCCTCAAATCCGTCTTCGGCTATGATGATTTCCGGCCGGGCCAGTGGGAGGTGATCGAGGCCGCGCTGGCTGGCCGCGATGTTTTCGCCGTGATGCCGACGGGCTCCGGCAAGTCGATGTGCTACCAGCTTCCGGCGCTGGTCGCGGGCGGGCTCACCCTCGTCGTTTCACCGCTGATCGCGCTGATGCGGGACCAGGTCGGACAACTGACCCGGGCTGGCGTCGCGGCCGCCTCGCTCAATTCGATGAACAGCGAGATCGAGGCCGCCGAGGCCTGGGACAAGCTCAACGCCGGGGCCCTGAGCCTGCTCTTCGTCTCGCCGGAACGTCTTGCCGGCGAGGGGCTGGTCAACAGGCTGCGACGCCTCGGCGTCACCCGGCTCGCCATCGACGAGGCCCATTGCGTCTCGCAATGGGGCCATGATTTCCGTCCCGAATACCGCCTGCTCGCCAAGACGCGGGAGGCGCTGGGCGGTGTGCCGGTGACGGCGCTGACCGCAACCGCCGATCGCCAGACGCGGGACGACATCGCCCAGCAGCTTTTCCCGAAGCCGCCGCATCTGGTGGTGCATTCCTTCGACCGGCCGAACCTCAAGCTCGCCTTCGCGCCCAAGGACCAGCCGCGCCGGCAGATCGACGAATTCCTGCGGCGGCATCGCGGCGGATCGGGGATCGTCTACTGCTCCTCGCGCAGCCGTACCGAGAAGCTGTCCGAGGGCCTGCGCGAGAAGGGCTGGAATGCGCTCGCCTACCATGCCGGCATGGAGCAGGGCCTGCGCAACCGCAACCAGGACATCTTTCTGCAGGAGGACGGCGTCGTCGTCTGCGCCACCATCGCCTTCGGCATGGGCATCAACAAGCCCGATGTCCGCTTCGTCGTCCATGCCGATATGCCCGGTTCGATCGAGAGCTATTACCAGGAGATCGGCCGCGCCGGCCGCGACGGCTTGAGCGCCGATACGCTGACGCTCTACGGCATCGACGACATGTCGCTGCGCCGCCGCCAGATCGACGAGAAGGCGATCGACGACGAGCGCCGCCGCATCGAGCACAAGCGCCTCGACGCCATGATCGACCTGTGCGAGTCGGCCCTTTGCCGCCGTTCGGCGCTGCTCGCCTATTTCGGCGAGGAGACGCAGAGCTGCCGGCACGGACATGCGCCGATCCGCTGCGATCTTTGTGGTGCGGAGGCGCCTGAACTCAGCGACGCGACGCTCGATGCGCGCAAGCTGCTCTCGGCCGTGGCGCGTTCGGGGCAGCGCTTCGGTGCCGCCCATCTCGCCGACATCCTGACCGGCACCACGACCGAGGCCATCCGCCGCCAGAACCATGATGGGCTGAAGACCTTCGGCGTCGGCCAGGACAAGCCCAAGAGCGCCTGGACGGCCCTGACCCGCAAGCTCTTCGCTTCCGGCGCTCTGGCCGAGGCCAGCCTCGAGCATGGCGGCTTCTGCCTGACCGCGAAGGGCGAGGACATCCTGTTCGGCCGCGAGTCGATCGCGCTCAGGGCCGATCCCTTCGCCGAGCGCAGGACGCGCCGCGACAGCCGGGAGACCGCCCGGGCCGATGGGCTCGACGAAGGCACGGCCGGGCTGTTCGAGCATCTGCGCCAGTTGCGCCTGTCGCTCGCTCGCGAGGAGGGCGTCGCCGCCTACATCATCTTCACCGACCGCACGCTGATCGCGATGGCCCGCGCGCGGCCTGCCGGGCTGGAGCAGATGCGCGCTATCGAAGGTGTCGGCGAGCGCAAGCTCACGCAATATGGCGAGGCCTTCCTGGAGGCGATCGCGGCGTTTCCGGGCTGATTTCGTCGCCCTACGCGCACGCACGCGTAGGCGCGTGAAAAAGCCGTCTTCACCCCCTATATTCGTGATACGAATCAAGACGATCGCGGGTGCCCGCGCGCCCGCCGAAGGACCACGACATGAACGAAGCTGCCCGCGACCTTGAAGACGCCGCCTATGGCGCCGATTCCATCAAGGTTCTCAAAGGCCTGGATGCGGTGCGCAAGCGCCCCGGCATGTATATCGGCGACACCGATGACGGCTCCGGCCTGCACCACATGGTCTATGAGGTTGTCGACAACGCGATCGACGAGGCGCTGGCCGGCCATGCCGACCTCGTCACCGTGACGCTGAATGCCGAGGGCTCGGTCACCGTCACCGACAATGGCCGCGGTATCCCCACCAATATCCACAGCGAGGAAGGCATCTCGGCGGCCGAGGTCATCATGACCCAGCTCCATGCCGGCGGTAAGTTCGACCAGAACTCGTACAAGGTCTCCGGCGGCCTGCACGGCGTCGGTGTCTCGGTGGTCAACGCGCTCTCGGTCTCGCTGAAGCTCAGGATCTGGCGCGGCGGCAACGAGCATTTCATGGAGTTCCGCCATGGCGATGCGGTCGCGCCGCTCGCCGTCGTCGGCCCGGCCGGCGACAAGCGTGGCACGGAGGTGACCTTCACCCCGAGCCAGGAAACCTTCACGATGATCGAGTTCGACTACAAGACGCTCGAACATCGCCTGCGCGAGCTCGCCTTCCTCAATTCCGGCGTTCGCATCGTCCTGACCGACGCCCGTCGTGCCGAGGTCGTGCGCGAGGAGCTGATGTATGAAGGCGGCGTCGAGGCCTTCGTGCGCTATCTCGACCGCGCCAAGACGCCGGTCATCAGCCAGCCGGTCATGCTGTCCAACGAAAAGGATGGCATCACCGTCGACGTCGCGCTCTGGTGGAACGACTCATACCACGAGAACGTGCTCTGCTTCACCAACAACATCCCGCAGCGCGACGGCGGCACCCATCTTGCCGGCTTCCGCGCCGCGCTGACCCGCCAGGTCACGGGCTACGCCGAAAGCTCGGGCATCTCGAAGAAGGAGAAGGTCTCGCTCACCGGCGATGATTGCCGCGAGGGTCTGACCGCCATCGTCTCGGTCAAGGTGCCGGACCCGAAATTCTCTTCGCAGACCAAGGACAAGCTGGTCTCCTCGGAGGTCCGTCCCGTCGTCGAGAACGTCGTCAACCAGGCGCTCTCGACCTGGCTCGAGGAACATCCCAACGAAGCCAGGACCATCGTCGGCAAGGTGGCGGAAGCCGCCGCCGCGCGCGAGGCCGCCCGCAAGGCACGCGATCTCACCCGGCGCAAGGGCGCGCTCGATATCGCCTCGCTGCCGGGCAAGCTCGCCGACTGTCAGGAGAGAGATCCGGCCAAGTCCGAGCTCTTCATCGTCGAGGGCGACTCGGCCGGCGGCTCCGCCAAGCAGGGTCGTGCCCGCGAATATCAGGCGGTCCTGCCCCTGCGCGGAAAGATCCTGAACGTCGAGCGCGCGCGCTTCGACAAGATGCTCTCCTCCGAGCAGGTCGGCACGCTGATCACGGCGCTCGGCGCCGGTATCGGCCGCGAGGAGTTCAACATCGAGAAGCTGCGCTACCACAAGATCATCATCATGACCGACGCGGACGTGGACGGTTCCCACATTCGCACCCTGCTGCTGACCTTCTTCTACCGGCAGATGCCGGAGGTGATCGAGCGCGGCCATCTCTTCATCGCCCAGCCGCCGCTCTACAAGGCGGCGCGCGGCAAGAGCCACGTCTATCTCAAGGACGAGCGCGCGCTGGAGGACTATCTCGTCGAGACGGCGCTCGACGGCGCCGTCTTCAAGACGAGCGCCGGCGACACGCCCAGCTTTGTCGAGCGCGGCGGCTCCGATCTGCGCGGCCTGATCGAGGAGGCGCGCGGCATCCGTCACACGCTATCGCAGCTCCATTCGCGCTATGACCGGCGCGTCGTCGAGCAGATGGCGATCGCCGGCGCGCTGAATCCCGTCTCCGAGGAGAACGAGGCGCAGGCCAACGAGGCCGCGGCCAAGGTCGCCAGGCGCCTCGATGCGATCTCGGACGAACTCGAGCGCGGCTGGGAGGGCAAGGTCGGCGAGGGTGGCTTCCTGTTCTCGCGCATGGTGCGCGGCGTGAAGCAGGTCGCGGCGATCGATGCCGGGCTGCTCGCCAGCGCCGAGGCCCGCAAGCTCGATGCCGCGGCGGTGTCGCTGCAGGAGGCCTATTCGAAGCCCGGCGTGCTCAGCCGCAAAGGCGACGACCACGCCGTCAACGGCCCGACCGGCCTGTTCGATGCCGTCACCGCCATCGGCAAGAAGGGCGTCTCGCTGCAGCGCTACAAAGGTCTGGGCGAGATGAACCCCGACCAGCTCTGGGAGACCACGCTCGATCGCGACGTCCGCTCGCTGCTCAGGGTCAAGAACGACCAGAACGACGAGGCCGACGATCTCTTCGTCAAGCTGATGGGCGACGTCGTCGAGCCCCGGCGCGAATTCATCCAGAGCAACGCGCTGAACGCCACCGTCGATACCTGACGCCGGGACCGGCGTCAGGTCGCGTCCGTCCGGTCACGCCGCGCGGCGAGTGCTGGCGTGCTGCGGGTAGCTGCGCGCCGAATTCGCCTCGTCCGGCCCTGTCCTGAAGGCTGCGACGAGGTCGTTGAGCTGTCCGATGCGTCCCGAGAGCGAGCCGGCGGATGCGGCGCTCTGTTCGGCGAGGGCTGCGTTCTGCTGGGTCATCTCGTCGAGATGGGCGACGGCCTGGCTCATCTCGTCGATGCCGTTGGCCTGTTCGCCGGAGGCGGCCGAGATGTCGGCGATGGTGGCGGCGACCTTCTGCGAGTGGCTGAGGATCTGGCTGAGCTGGTCGCCGGCCTGGCGCACCAGCTTGACGCCCTCGCCGACCTCCATGTTGGACGACGAGATCAGGCCGGAGATGTCCTTGGCGGCGGCGCTGGAGCGCTGCGCCAGGGTGCGCACCTCCGAGGCGACGACGGCGAAGCCCTTGCCGGCATCGCCGGCCCGGGCTGCCTCGACGGCGGCGTTCAGCGCCAGCAGATTGGTCTGGAAGGCGATGTCGTCGATCACCCGGATGATGTCGGAGATCTTCTGCGAGGCGGTCTCGATGCGGGCCATGGCGTCGACCGCCTGGCCGGCGATGGCGCCACCCGACTGGGCCGCCTGCATCGCATCATTGGCGATCGCGGCGGCATCCCGCGAGGCCTGGGCCGAGGCCTTGACCGAGGCTGCGAGCTCCTCGGTGGTGGCGGCGGTCTCCTCCAGCGAGGAGGCCTGCTCCTCGGTGCGCTTCGACAGATCGTCGGCGCCCATGTTGATCTCGCGCGCCGCCAGCCCGACATCGGCCGAGGTCACCTGGATCGTGCGCACCGTCGAGGACAGGCGGTCCACCGTCTCGTTGATCGCGCCCTTGAGTTCGGCGAACTTGCCGCGATAGGCCGCATCGACCCGCACCGTCAGGTCGCCGCCCGCCACGGCCGACAGCGTCCGCGCGAACTCGCTCGTCGCCGAATCAACAACCGCGTTGATCTCGTTGATGCCGGCGACGAGATCGCCCAGCGCGCCGCCGACATCGCCGACAGCCGCCTGGCCGGAGAAGTCACCGTTCTGGGCGGCGGCCACGATCGCAGCCACCTCGCCGAGCAGTTTCTGCACATTGGCGGCCTGCTCGCTGTCGGCGAGCATTGACAGTTCGCGGTCGCGTCGGCTCGCCTCGAGCGCCAACGCATTCTCGCGATAGCTTTCGAGGGCTCCGCTCAGCGCACCGATTTCATCCGGCGAGGCGGGCTTCGGGATCGGCTGGGAGAAATCGCCGGCCTGCATCACATCGAGCGCCGACTTCAGGGCGACGACCGGGCGGGCGATGCGGCGCTGGACGCCGCGCCAGCTCAGCACGCAGACCGCCAGCAGAGCAGCCAGCAGCGTGCCGATGATGGAAAGCTGGATCCAGGCCTGGCTGAGCTGCGCCTGGGTCGCTGCCGCCATGTCGTCGAGCGACTGCTCGACGGCGGCGACGATCGCGGCGAAAGGCCCGTTGCACTGCCTCGTCCAGTCCTCGGGCGAGATCACCGGCCCGGTGCCGGCGCCGAGGCGGCCGATCAGGTCGTCCATGAAGCGGTTGGCGGCCTGGACCTCATTCGATGCCAAGCCGACCTTGCGCACGAGATCGGCGCCGACGCCCGGCCGCGCGCTGAGCTGCTGCAACTGGGCGAGGCCCGCATTCGAGGCACCGCGCAGCTCACCCATCGCCCGCCACTGGGCGGGTTCGAGCGCCTTGCCCGAGCCGAGCGCGGGGCGCAGCACCGAGCATTGGGTTCCGTAGCTGGAGCGCACGCGCCAGCCAGCCGCCTTGAAGGCCTGCAGATCCGCGAGCACGGGATCGGCGAGCCTGACGGCATTGGACGTGGCGTCCGATGCCTTGACCAGCGCGCCCTCGATCTCGCCGACGCCATTATACCAGGGCATCGTCGCCGCGAGGCTGCGCTGAGCCTTCGGCTTGGCGGCCTCCGCGTGAATGTCGGCCAGCTTGGCCTCCGTCGCCTTCTCCTGCCGGATGATCGCGTCGACGAGGCTCCTGCGATCGGCCAGGTCGGTCGCCTTCAGCCGTGTCACCGCATTGGCCAGCTCCGTCCGGCTCACCTGCTCGATCTTCTGGATCACCGGCTTCGGGTCGTCGGCGGCCTGGATTGCAGTCTGGGCCTGCCCGCGATTGCTCCGGATCAGGTTGCCGGCCAGCAGCAGCGCGCGGTCGGCCTCGACGAGATCGGTCAGGCGCATGTTGGTGCGGACATCGCCCAGCGATTGGCCCGCCATATAGGTCAAGGCTCCGACGCCTGGAATGCAGAGGCACGCCATGGTCGCGACGAGGTAGTTCTTGATCGAGGCGGGGAAGAGCTGCACGGGCACCATCCAGGTCGAAAGTGGCGTTCGATCGCGACACTTTGGATGCTGCGACGTTGCCGGAAATCCTGACCGGGAGCTTGCCCGTCGATGATTAAGATTTTCCCCCTGTCCTGCACGAAGCGGTAACCCTACCGAGGGGTTCGGGGTTGCCGCGGCCCGTCAGTCGACGCCGAACACCGACCATCCCGTCGCTTCGGCGACCCGTTCCAGCGCCAGCGTCCCGAGCTTCGAGTTGCCGCTGGCGTTCAGGCCGGGCGACCAGACCGCGATCGAGGCCTCGCCGGGCGCGATCGCCAGGATGCCGCCGCCGACGCCGGATTTGCCCGGCAGCCCGACCCGGAAGGCGAAGTCGCCCGAGGCGTCGTAATGACCGCAGGTCAGCATCAGAGCGTTGATCCGGCGCGCCCGCCGCGGCGGCACGACGCGGGCGCCGCCGGGGCAGAGCAGGCCGCCATGCATCAGGAAGCGCCCGGCCATGGCGAGCTGCCGGCAGCTCATCGCGATGGCACATTGATGGAAATAGACGCCGAGCGTCCGCTCCGGCGTCTGTCGGATATTGCCGAAGGCCTTCATGTAGTTGGCGAGCGCGATGTTGCGGAAGCCCGTCGCCTGCTCGGCGCGCGCAACGACCTCGTCGATGGCGATGCTGTCATCATCGGCGAGATAGCGCACGAAACGCAAAAGCTCGCCGATCGCCACGCGCGGTTCGTGCCCCGCGAGATTGACGTCGGCGACGACGAGCGCACCGGCGTTGATGAAGGGATTGCGCGGGATGCCCTGCTCGCGTTCGAGCTGGACGATCGAATTGAACGGCGTGCCCGAAGGCTCGCGCCCGACACGGGTCCACAACGCCTCGCCGACCTTGCCGAGCGCCTGCGTCAGCGCGAAGACCTTCGAGATGCTCTGGATCGAGAAGGGTTCGAGTGCGTCGCCCGCCATATGGACGGCGCCGTCGGCCGTCACGACGCAGATGCCGAAATGGCGCAGATCGACCGCCGCCAGCGGCGGAATATAGGTCGCGACCTCGCCGCGCTCGGGCAGCGTCGCCATCTCGTCTGCGATGTCGCGGACGAGCCGCGCAATGTCCGGCACGCCTGCTCACCTCCGGCCGCGCGAGTGCGAACCAAGCCCGAGCGCCTCGCGGAGGTCAAGCACGGCTGTCCAAAAGGCGTTGCATCGCGTCGAAACCTGCCTTGATCTGCCCCTGCCCTGATCTGAGGCAGCCTCGCCGGAAGGAGAAGACGCCATGCGTGCAACCCTGAGCTTTGTCGGCCTGGCCGCGGCGCTGCTGCTGGCCGGCCCGGCCTGCGCCCGCCCGCTCGAAGGCGAGCTGCCGCCGAAACGCGCGGCCTGCTGGGAGCGCCGCTATGATTCAGCCCATCTGGCGGCCCATCCGCGCCAGAAGGTCAGCCGCATCCGGCTCGTGCATCTGCCCGATGACGGGAAAGCCGAGCCCTCGCGCGGCTTCTTCGTCGTGCTCTACATCAACCTGCGCCAGCGCACTCAGGCCCGCGCGGGCTACGACTACCACATCAGCGGCTTCTGCAAGCCGCGCGGCACGGGCGTCCATTGCGTCCCGGAATGGGAGGCGGGAAGCTGGCGCATCGAACGCGGCCCGGATGGTGCACTCGATATCCGCAACGGCGGCATCGTCGCCAATCCAAATCCCTATGATGCCGAGGAGATCGCCGATAACGCGGTCGCGATTCCGGCCAGACCCGATGATGGCCTCTGGCGGCTCGGGCGGGCAGCCGATGCCTGCGTGATCGAATAGGTGGCCTGGCGCATCGTTCCGATGATCTCGGACCTGATGATCCCCGGCCCCGTGATTCAGTGCAACTGAGGCACGGCCGGCGGTGGGCTGCGCCGGAGGGACGAGCCATCGACGGCACTGGGCGCGATGACGCAGCGCGACTTTCCCGTCGACTTTGCCTGATAGAGCGCCTTGTCGGCCGTGCTCATCAGGCTCTCCATGTCGACGCCGTGCTCCGGCGCCAGCGCGATTCCGACCGAGGCGCCGATATTGACCGCGAAGCGGTCGTCGAGCTCATAGGGTTGCGAGATGTCGCGGATCAGGCGTTCGCCGAAGCGCTTCAACTGCGCGCTGCCGACCTGGTTCGACAGCACGACGAACTCGTCGCCGCCGATCCGGGCCGCGAGATCGCCAGCGCGCACCAGCCGGCGCAGTCGCTCCGAGACGAGCTGCAGCAGCCTGTCGCCCGCCATGTGGCCATGCGTGTCGTTGACCGCCTTGAAGCCGTCGAGGTCGAGATAGATGAAGGCGAGGGTCTTCCCCCCCGCCGCCCGTGCCAGGTTGGCATCGAGCGCCTTGGTCAGGCCCGCCCGGTTCGACAGCCCGGTCAGCATGTCGTGTCTCGCCTGGAACTCGTGCTCGCGCTCCGCCTGCATCGTCGAGACCAGCATGGCGTTCAGCCGGTATCCGGCCTTGCTCATGCTGTAGAGATAGAACGGGATCTGAAAGAAGACGATCAGCATCATCGGCTCGCCGAGGAAGGGCGCCGCGAAGCAGCACGGGCCGAGCGTCAGGAAGATCATCAGGCCGGCCATGCGCGGCGCGCCGAAATTGCGGAAGCAGATGCCGCCGACCATGGCCGCGGCCGAGAGGCAGGCCAGCGTCGCGGCAACCCAGTCGCCGCTGGACAGGCTGATGAAGGTGCCGAAGCCGACACCCGCCGCCCAGGCGACCCCGAGCAGCAGATAGAGGTCGGTCGGGGTCGGTTCCTGCCGGGCGGCGCGGCGCTGCGCGATCAGCAGGACCACGAGCCGCATCGCGCAGCACAGCGTCTCGAAGAGGCACCACGCCAAGAAAGGCGGCGTTGGAATTCGCATGGCGATCAGGAACGACACCGCGACGGTGTTGATCACGCCGCCGGCGAAGATCGGCAGCGTCCCGTAGAGCCCGCCGACGAGGGCGACCCTGATCTCGGTCGGGACATCGGGGCCGGCATCCGCCAGCCAGCGGGTGAGGCGCCATCGCGGCAGGCTGAAACGCGGCGTCTCGCCTGTCATGCGCCTGCCAATGCCCCGCTTTTTCGCCGCGGCCCGAATGCCGCCGCCCCCGCTCGGCGCTATTAGCGCCGAAGGGTTACGATTGGGTTGGCACCGGAGGCGGGATTTAAGCGGATGGCCGGTCGCGAGGCGCGGCCTCGCGCCGCAGGCGAACCGCCATCAGCCCGCCTGGCGATAGACCCAGACGCGCGCAGGGGGGATGTTCCGGAGGACCCAGTCCGAGACGAAGCTTTTCAGGCCAGAGCCCTTGCGCGGAACCGGCGAGACCACCGAATAGGTGAACTGGATCAGCGGCGCGCCCTCGATCAGCAGGGTGAAGGCGTCCTTCGCCAGCGCGCTGCGCATCGCCGGCGGTTGGTTGAACAGCGGCAGGCTGGAGACGACGGCGATCGCCTTGCCCTGCAGATGCCCGGCCAGCGTGGTCGACAGCGTATAGGCGTCGCCCTCGACGATCGTGGCGCGCGGGAAGCGCTGGCGCAGAAGCTTGCAGAATTCGGGGCTGTATTCGACCAGCACCAGTCGGTCCTCGCTGATGCCGCGCTCGATCAGCGCCTCGGTGACAGGCCCGGTTCCAGGCCCGATCTCGATCACGGGCCCGGGCAGCGTCGGATCGACGAAGGACGCCATGCGCCGTGCCAGCGCCGGGCTCGACGGCGTGACCGAGCCGGTCCGCAGCGGGTTGTCGATCCAGGATTTGATGAAGCGCGCCTCGTCGCCGAGTTTCGTCCGGGCTTCGCTGACTCGCGTGCGCAACTTCTCGGTCTTGTTGCGGACCTCGTCCTGCACCTTGTAGCGCACGGTCGCGACCTTCAGCCGGGCTTCGGCGACGCTGTCGACGAGATCGGCGGCCGTGACACGCACCTCGTCCTCGATGCGCGCGGCGACGCGGGACTGCCCGAGACGGGCCGCCAGCGATTGCCCCTGCGAGGGTCGGCGATGGGACGTGAGTGACATGATACCTCTGACGTCGCCCGGACAGGCGCGACCGTGACGTTCCGCGAACGTTACCTGGGCGTCATATGGGGTCAAGAGTGCCCCCGAGCCAAGCCCTTATCCGTTCGCGTCCCGATACGGCCGAATCCCGATCCGTTACTCGCTAGACGCGGCAGGCGGCCAATGGTTTCAGATCAGCGGCCTCGGCGCCACTTCCCGCTCGTAGAGCAGCGCCATCCGCGAGGTCAGTCGGGGGTTGAGCAGGGTCAGCCGCCCGTCCGCCATGGCGAACAGGCCGGCCTTGCGCAGACGCGACCAGGTCTTGCTGGTGTGGACCAGCGAGAGGCCGAGCGCGTCGGCGAGCTGCTGCTGGGAGAGCGGGAAGCGGAAGCTGTGATCGGTGACGAGCCCGAGGGCCTCGGCCCGTCGGTGCAGGGAGATGACCAGCGCCGCGATGCGCTCGCCTGCGTTGCGCTGGCCGACCGAGGTCAGGTTCTGGTCGATCAGGCTTTCCTCGCGCGAGCCGAGCCAGGCGACCTCATAGGCCAGGCTGGGCATGTGCACGAACAGATCCCAGACGCGCTTGCGGGGAAAGACGCAGAGTTCGACATCGGTGAGCGCCTCGATGCCATGCTGGGCGGCGCTGAGCAGCGAGGCCTGCAATCCGACCAGATCGCCCGGCAACAGGAAGTTCAGGATTTGCCGGCGCCCGTCGGGCAGGAGCTGGTAGCGGAAGGCCCAGCCGGAGAACAGCGTGTAGAGCTCGGCATCCTCCTGTCCGGGATGGATGATGTCGGCCCCGGCCGCCAGATGACGATGCTCGACCTTCATCGACTGGATGAAGCGAACCTCCTCGTCGGCCTTGTCCTTGAAGGCCGGCTTCAGGCGCAGCGGACATGCCAGGCAGGGTACGCCATTCCGGCCGTTATGGGCGATATCCGTCATCGTCTCTCAATGGGCCGAACCCGGAGCCTGGGCGGGCCTCGCGTTGCAGGTCGGTCGATAGCAATTCGGTCGATAGCAGCTAACTCAATAGCAGTTCCTCTCATTTGACCATTGTGCAAAGCAACATTCCGTCTGGTTCCCGGGAACTGTCGCTGCGGCCAAACGTTTTTCGATGAGCCGCTCCCGCAGGAACGGCAAATACGCGCGCACTGCTCCGGAGACACAAGCCCTATGACTGAAAAACCGCGCGTCGCCGGGCGTTCGCGCATGCGCCGGTTCTTTGCAGCGGCTCTGCCCTTCTGGAAAGGGCAGACGAAGGTTCGCGCCTGGGGGCTGACGCTCGTCGTCCTCGCCTTCGTCGCGGCGCAGATTGCGACCGCCGTTGGGGTCAACACCTGGAACCGGCTGTTTTTCGACGCGCTCGAAAAGCGCGACACCGCAGCTGCCTGGAGCGCGGCGGCGTGGTTGCCTTTGCTGATCGCCGCCTCGGCGCTGAGCCTGTCGGCCCTGGTGATCAGCCGCATGCTGCTGCAGATGCGCTGGCGGGAGTATCTGACGCGCCGGCTCGCGGGCTGGTGGATTGCCGACCAACGCTATTATCGGCTGCAATTCGTCGCCCAGGAGCAGGCGGCACCTGAATATCGCATCGCCGAGGATGTCCGCCTCGCCATCGAGCCCCTGGTCGAGTTCGCGATCGGCCTGATCAGTGCGGCGGTCACGGCCGCGACCTTCGCCGCGATCCTCTGGCATGTCGCTGGTTCCGCTCGCTTCATGCTGGCCGGCGTCGAGATCGTGGTCCCGAGCTATATGGCGCTTGCCGCCATCGGCTACGCGCTCGTCGCCTCGCTCGCGGCCTATCTGACGGGGCGCCCGCTGGTCGCCCGGATCGCGGCCAAGAATGAGGCCGAGGCGCAGTTCCGGGCCGAGATGACACGGCTGCGCGAGAATGCCGAGAGCATCGCGCTGATCCGCGGCGATGCCGACGAGCGCGGCTCGGTCGGCGAGAACTACGGTAGGGTGGTCGCGGCCTGGCTGCGGGTGATCCGGCAGCAGGGCGTCATCGCGCTGGTGCTCAACACCAATGGCGCGCTCTTCCCGATCGTGCCGCTGCTGCTGATTGCCCCGAAATACCTCGCCGGCGATATCTCGCTGGGGGCGGTGATGCAGGTGGTGGCGGCGTTCAGCGCCGTGCAGGCGGCGCTAATCTGGTTTGTCGACAACTTCGTCCGCCTTGCCGAATGGTTCGCCTCGGTGACCCGCGTCGACGAATTGCAGGAGGCCCTCGAAGGGCTAGACATCGGCACGATCATGGAGGGCGAGAGCCATATCGCGGTCGAGGAGAGCGACGATGGCGCCATCCATATCGACGGCCTCTCGATCGCGCACAGCAATGGCCGCATCGTCATCGCCGATGCCAATGTGGTGATCGAGCTCGGCGAGAAGGTCCTGATCGTCGGCGAGAGCGGCACCGGCAAGAGCACACTGATCCGCGCGCTCGCCGGCCTCTGGCCGTGGGGCTCGGGCTCGATCGCGCTGCCGCGCGGCAAGTCGCTCGCCTTCGTGCCGCAGAAACCCTATCTGCCGATGGGCAATCTGCGCACCGTTCTGCTGTATCCGGAGGCCGAGAAGCCGGTGCCGGACGAGATCGTCATCGCTGCCCTCAAGCGCTGTGGCCTGGCCTATCTCGCCAAGCGCCTCGACGATGAGGACAAGTGGGACCGCATCCTGTCCGGCGGCGAGCGCCAGCGCGTTGCCTTCGCGCGTCTCGTCATCCGGCGGCCCGACATCATCATCATGGACGAGGCGACCTCGGCCCTCGACGAGGACAGCCAGACCGCGCTGCTCGGCCTGTTCGAGGCCGAACTCGCCGATGCGACTGTGATCAGCGTCGGCCACCGTCCCGGTCTCGAGGAGTTCCACGACCGCAAGATCACGCTGGAGAAGCGGCTCGCCGGTGCGCAGTTGACCTCGCGCCGGCTCGGCAAATCGCTCTGGCGCCTGTTCAAGACCCGCAAGGCCGCCAATGACGAGGCCGCGTGAGGCCGGTGCGCTCGCGCCGATGTGATCGGCCAGTCCCGTCTTGCCGCTGCGAGATGGGAACCCGCCGCGCCTCCTCGCGTTAACTCACCGGAAGCCGGTCGTTCTTGCCCGGCCACGGCGTCGGGAGAGACAGATGTTGAACAACAGCCTTGCCCCCATCAAGCGCGCCGGCCTCTTCTTCGGTTTCATGGGCGCCGCGGTGTTCGCGCTGACCCTCGGCTCGGGTTTGCAGGAGACCAACGCCGACAGTTCGGCCGCCGTCGCGCAGGCCAAGATCGAGCGGCAGGTGCCGACCGACACGCGCGTCGCGTCGGTCGATCCTTCGCAGCGTTCGGTCGGCGTGACCAAGCGCGCCATCGGTGGCTCGCAGCAGGCGATGCTGTCACGTGCGGATGGCGCGGTTACGCGCTGAGAAGGCGAGTGGCGCGGTTACACGCTGAGAAATCCGACGGGTACGCAGAAGACGCGGAACTTTCAGGCTCGTCGCGCATTGATCGGGCGGTGCAACCCTCGCGCCGCACTCAAGAGCCGCCTTCGGGCGGCTTGTTTTTTGGCCACGCCCCTTGCTGATGGAGGCGAGGGTCGATCCGACACCCGGGGATAACCCATGTATCTGCGCATCCGGCATTCCACGACCTACCGCTACGGCGGGCCGGTGGCGTTCGGGCCGCATCGCCTGATGCTGCGCCCCCGCGACAGCTTCGATCTGCGTGTCGTCGATACGGCGCTCTCGATCTCGCCGCAGGCACGGCTGCGCTGGATGCACGATGCCTATGGCAACTCCGTCGCCATCGCGAATTTCGACGCCCCGGCCGACACGCTCGACATCGTCAGCGAACTCGTGTTGCAGCGCTTCGGGTCGGCCTTGCCGCGCACCGAGATCGAGCCGGCAGCCTCGGTGAGCGGCGTTGTCTACAGCGAGGGCGAGCGGGCCGTGCTGCAACCTTATCTCGATCTGGCCGCTGCCGATCCCGATGGTATGCTCGATCAGTGGCTGAGCGATTTCAGGGCCCGGATCGGGCAGGGCAGCGGTCATCTGCTGCGCGATCTCGCCCATGCGATCTATGGCGGGCTGAGTTACGCCCTGCGCTATGACGAAGGGACGCAGCATCCGGCCGATACGCTGCGCCAGCAGGCGGGCTCCTGCCGCGATTATGCCTGGCTGTTCATCGAACTCGCCCGCCGCATGGGTTTCGCGGCGCGTTTCGTCACGGGCTACATCCATGACCGGACGCCGGATGCCGCCGGGCTCGTTTCCACCGTGGGCCTGACCCATGCCTGGGCCGACGTCTTCATTCCGGGTGATGGCTGGGTCGAGTTCGATCCGACCAATGACCTCGTCGCCGACCGGCAACTCCTGCGGGTTGCCGTCGCGCGCGTGCCGGAGGATGCCTCGCCCGTTTCCGGCAGCTTCACCGGCCTGACCGGCTCGTTTCTCGGGCTCGGTGTCGGCGTCACGATCGAGATGGTCGAGGAGCTGGCCTGACAGGTTCCGCCGGCCGCGCGACTTTTCGTCAGGACCTGTGGCCGACCTGCCAGCTCCCGAGCCTGCGCCCTTCGGCCGGCCCGACCTGAACCGCTTCGATCTGCGCCACGAGGCCGGCAAAGAGCTTGGGCGGCTCGCTCGGCGCGATATCGCGATCCGCCTCCAGCGCGACTTCGAGCGTGGTGTCATCGACATCGCGGACGATGATCGTGATGCCGACCTCGGGGTTGCTGCGCAGCACCCGTGACGCCACGTCCACGACCAGGAAGCCGAGCGGAATGATCCGGTCGACGGACAGGGTCGCCGCGGTTTCGAGTCGGCTCGAGACGTCCTGGCCGCGGCGGCGGATCAGGTTGGCGATCATCGTCACCACGTCCTCGATGAAGAGGTCGACGCGCACGGGCTGCATCTCGCCATCGGCCAGGGTGAAGCGATAGGCCGCCGAGAGCACATGGACCCGGCATTCGGCATCGGCCAGCGCCAGTCGCGCCTCCTCGCGATAGTCGCGCTTGGTCAGGCCGATATAGCTCTGCACGACCTGCAGGCTGTTCTTCACCCGGTGATGCAGCTCGCGCACCAGGAAGCGGTTGTCGTCGAGCGCGGTCTGGAGCCGCCGCTGGCGCACCTCCTGCTCGTCGACCATCGTATTGAAGGCCTCCGCGACGCTGCGGATGTCGCTTGGCATGTCCTCGGCGATGACCGCCCTTGCGTTCGGCTGGGTCGATCTTGCCCGCGCCGCGGCCTCGATGCCGCGCAGCCAGTGCACGCAGTGCCGGTCGATCGCACGCAGATAGACCATGCAGAGCAGCAACAAGGTCAGCAGCGGCGCCACCAGCAGTGCCAGGAACTGCATCCGCGCCGCCCGTTCGGGCGCATCGTCGAAGCTCGCGATCACGTAGAAATCAGGGGCGGTGACCAGTCGCGCGGCATAGGTGCGCCAGCTTCCGGCGCGGCTCTTCGCCTCCCAGCGCCGCGCATCCTCGGGAACGACCTCCTGCGCGGGGAGCCAGGACGTGTCGGTCTCGGCAGCGCCGTGATGCGTCGCGACGGCATGGCCCTGCGCGATCAGGGCGACATTCATGCTGCCGCCATTGTCCCCCAGTTCGAAGACCTGGTCGAGCAGGTCCGGATCGACCAGCAGCAGACCTTCCTGCAGCAGGCCGTCGGCGGTCGCCTGGATATGGACGGCGAGATGGTCGCGCCCGCCCAGTTGGATATGATCGTAGCGTGCGCCAGCCAAGCCGGAGCCGAGTTTCACGATGGACCGTGGCAAAGTCGCGAGCCTAGCCGATACGGCGGCCAGATCCGCTTCGGAAATCTCGCTGTCCAGCGAGGCCGAGCACACCCTGCCGTCCGGAAGAACGACATGGAAGGCGCGATATCCCGGAATGCGACCCAGCATGTCGCGCGCCGCGGTTTGGCAGCCAGGCCCGCTCAGGCCCGTGCTTGCGATCAGGGATCCGGCCGCCATCAGCGCGCGCTGCGCGCCGCGGTTCCAGACACGGGTCCGAACGGCAAAGTCATCCGCCGTCCGCGCCTGCGCGATCTCGATCGCCGCGACCACCGTCTGATAGGTCGTCACCGCCGCCACGGCCGTCAGCCCGGCGATCGGAAGCGCGATCGCCACGAGCAGCGCGAGCAGGCGGCCTCGAACTGTGCGGAAGCGCGCGAGCTTCATCAGGGCCCGACGATTTCAGAACCGACCCTTTGCATCGCGGCCGCGCTTTTGCGGTCCGGCCCGAGATCGTCGAGGCTGCCGATCGAGAGCAGTTCGGCGAGCTTCGTGCGAGCCCGGTTGACCCGGCTCTTGATCGTACCGATAGCGACGCCGCAGATTTCGGCTGTCTCCTCATAGGAAAGGCCGGTCGCCCCGACCATGATCAGCACCTCGCGCTGTTCCTCCGGCAGCTTCGCCAGAGCCTTGCGGAAGTCGGCCAGGTCGAGATGGCTTTCCTGATTGCCATGCGTCGCCATGCGCTCGGCATAGGTGCCTTCGCTGTCCTGCACCTCGCGCCCGCGCTTGCGGTAGAGCGAGTAATAGGTGTTGCGCAGGATGGTGAAGAGCCAGGCACGCAGGCTCGTGCCCGGCTCGAACTTCTCCGAGTTGCCCCAAGCCTTCAGCAGGGTGTCCTGCACGAGGTCGTCGGCCAGCTGCATGGAGCCCGAAAGCGAGGCCGCGAAGGCGCGCAGGTTCGGGATCTCCTTGATGAGGCCATCCTTGAAATCAGTTGAACTCATCGGTCGACGCTCCGGCAGCGCGGTGTTCGGTTGCCTCGAGCTGCGCCAGCAGCACCAGAAACTTGTCCGGTACCGGCGCATTGACGATGTCGTCGTAATGCGCCTTCAGCGAGCGGCCGATCGATTCCTGGACTTTGGGATCGAGGCTCAGCTCGCTGTCCTGATCCCCGCCGTCATCGGGAGCGGCTGTCCCTGAATCCATCTTGCTCATGTCAGCCCTCGCGCAAAATCCAGGCCTGCTTTTCCAGCAGGTCCCGGCTTACTTCCATTCCGGCCGGATCGCCTTTCGTTGGGCGATACCGACACTCGTACTCCCGTTCAACAGCCTTTTCGGCAAAAGGTTCCGGGCGGAATGAAAAATAAAACGCTTGTCAGAAAGCCGCGTCCGGTGCTCATTTCCGGCACATTTCTAAGAGGACGCATCCATGTCGATTGCCAAGGAAATTGCGCCGCATCTGCCCTATCTGCGCCGATTCGCACGCGCCTTGACGGGGACACAGAACAGCGGCGATGCCTATGTTGTTGCGATGCTCGAGGCACTGGTGCTCGATCCCGGCGCCTTCCCGCGAGACTTGAATCCCCGCATCGGGCTTTACCGGACGTTCCTGAAGCTCTGGTCTTCGGTTGGGCTCAATACGATGGAGTCGGGTGCCGCCGTCTCACTGAACCGCTCGCCGGCCGAGCGCAATCTCGAGGCGCTGACCCCGCGCCCGCGTCAAGCCTTCCTGCTTCGCACCGTCGAGGGCTTCTCGATCGACGAGGTCGCCGCGATCATGGAAGTGTCTCCGGCGGAGACGGCCGGCCTCATCCAGACGGCGGGCCAGGAGATCGCCGAGCAGGTCGCGACGGATGTGCTGATCATCGAGGACGAGCCGATCATCGCCCTCGACATCGAGACGATGGTCGAGGAGCTCGGCCATACTGTGACCGGCGTCGCCCGGACCCAGCGCGAGGCGATCGCGCTGGTCGCCAAGAAGCGTCCTGGTCTCGTGCTGGCCGATATCCAGCTCGCCGATGGCAGCTCCGGCCTCGATGCGGTCAACGAAATTCTCGCCACCATCGATGTGCCGGTGATCTTCATCACCGCCTATCCGGAGCGGTTGCTCACCGGCGACCGCCCGGAGCCGGCTTTCCTGATCACGAAGCCGTTCCAGCCCGAGGCCGTGAAGGCCGCGATCAGCCAGGCGCTGTTCTTCGACCGGCGCGCGGGCCGCAAGGCCGCCTGAACGCCGCTGGATCGGATGTCTTTTCCAGCCCGCGACGCGCTGTGTTGCGGGCCGTTTTCGTTCACGCCGGCCGCGGCTCCGATATGTCGCGCGGTCGTGGAACAAGGCGCCGGCATCGGCGTTCCATCGGCTGCTCGCAAAGAAAGTTCCGGCTCGTCATCTGGGGAGGTGTGGATCCATGGCCATGACTTGCATTGCAGCCTTGATCGCGGCCGCCTCGATCGGAGCGGCGCTGTTCAGCGGAGCTGTGCCGCAGGGCGCGTTGACCTCCGAGCTTCTGTCGCTTGCTTTGGCGGGTGTCACGGCGGTCGCCGTGGCCAGCGCTTCGGCGCTTGATAGCTGATCTTTCAGGGAAGCGAGCCCGGGCAGGCCGCCGCCGCGCATCGGCGGTCGGTCTGCTCGGGCTCCTCCTCCTTCTCCCGTCGGTCGGATCGGCTCAATCACAGGCGCCGCCGACGATGCCGCCCCGCCGCCCGGCGGATTTGCCGGCCGCACCTGTGCCGGTTCCCGACGCACCGAAGCCCGCCACTGGCGAGAACCAGGACGCGCCTGCCGGGTCAGGCGCGAGCCCGGCGTGTCTGGCTGCATTGATGGTGACCCATGGAACCGGCGTTCGCGCTGCCGAGACAGTGCCCGGCCAGGACGCAGCCTGCGCCGTCGTCGAGCCGGTGGTCGTCGAGGCGCTGACGCTGCGCACGGACGCGGAGCCGCGCCGGATCGCTTTCCAGCCACCCGTGACGCTGAGCTGCGCCATGGCGACAGTCGTCGCGCAATGGCTCGGGACCAGCGTCCAGCCTCTGGCGCGAGGGCATTTCACGCGGGAACTGACCGCCTTGAGGGTCGGCGGCGGTCACGAATGCCGGCGTCGCAACCGATCGTCGACCGGTGCGCTGAGCGAGCACGCCAATGGCCGCGCGCTCGATATTTTCGGCTTCGTGATCGGCGACGGCAAGGTGGATGGGACGGTCGTGGTCGAGAAGCCGGACGGGGCCTCCCAGCAGCGCTTTCTGGCGGGCGTGAGGCAGTCGGCCTGCGGCGCCTTCATGACCAGCCTCGGTCCCGGCTCCGATGCTGCCCACAGCAACCATTTGCATGTCGACATCCAGGAGCGCCGGATATCCGCGAGCCGGTTCTGTCAATGACGGGAAGGACAGGCCGGACGGGGCGAGTGCGCCTTGACCCGCAGGAAACCTGTCAGGACCGAAAACTCATCTGGACGACAGAAGCGCCCGCCGGTGACGCGGCAATGTGAGCTGGGAGATCACGTCGGGCATCGGCATGACGGGATGCTCGCATCGCCTGACCGACATCACCTTGAGGGCGACATCGCGATCGAAGCCGAGAGCGATCAGCTCTTCCAGCTCCCAGAACGGCGTTGGACTCCCGGTACGCGGGCCGGTGGCCAGCAGGGAGATGGGGAAAGCGGCCCGGTTCTGGCTCACGATCATCGGCCTTTGAATGCGGTGGTGACGCGTCAACGCGATAGACGTTAACTAGTTCCAGCTTGCGCGGAACTGTGGTGGCGTTGCGGCGTTGATGGACACCTTCATGTCAGGAGCTCCCAGATGATCGATCGGCATTACCGCCCAGTCCTTGCTGCTGTCGTCGCTGCAGCGGGGCTTCTGGTTTCAAGCGCTCCATCATTTTCGCAGTCCGGTCCCCCGACCGGGCGCCTCACCTGCAATGTCGGGGGCGGCATCGGGCTGGTCGTGACGTCCAAGCGTCCGATGAACTGCACCTTCACGCCCCGGCGCGGCCCCGCTCAGCGCTATGTCGGCGTTGTCCGCAATTTCGGGCTCGATCTCGGCACCATTCGCAGCAGCACGATGTCCTGGCGCGTCTACGGACCCTATGCCCGGGCGCCGCTTGGTGCGCTTTCGGGCCGCTATGCCGGCGCGACGGCCGGCGCCTCCGCCGGTGTCGGCGGCAGTGCAAACCTGCTGGTCGGCGGCAACAATGACGAGGTGACGTTGCAGCCGCTGTCGCTTCAGGGCTCCCGTGGCGTCAACGTCGCTCTGGGCGTCACCGGCTTCGATCTGACCCTCGCCCCGCCCGGACGCCGTCGCTGACGAGCCCGCCCGGGCGGGCTCTGGCTTACCGTTCGCTAACCTTGTTGCGGCAAATTGAATCGAATTTGACCAAGACAAAGGCTGGTCCCGGTATCGTCTCCGGAACATCGCCATCCCCATAACGTTGTCCCATCGATACGTTTTGGGTTCTAGAGTTGGAAAGGCAGCGGGAGTCGATGTCTGATATCCGCGTCCTGATCGTAGAAGACGACCCGTTCATCGCCATGGACATCGAGTCGGCGGTAGCGGAGCAGCTCGGCGCCTCGGCCGAACTGATCGTCGTCGAATCCGTCACCCAGGCTCGCCGCGCCTCCGCTGCGAAGCTCTCTTGTGCGCTTCTCGACATCGACGTCGTCGGCGGCAAGACCTTCGACGTCGCGGCGGATTTGCTGCAGAGCGGTACGCCCTTCGCCTTCGTCTCCGGTTCGACGCCGAGCGACGTTCCCGAGGCGCTGCGCACGGTGCGCTTCCTGCGCAAGCCGTTCTCGATCCGCGAGATCGCGAATTTCGTGTCCGACGCCGTCGCTACGCCCAGCAAGGCGTAACCGAACGGGCTGTCGCCGCGAGGCGGCAATCTGTCCCGGAGATCGGTCGCCGCCGACAAAGTCGACAAGCAAACGCCGCCGTTCGGTTCTGAACGGCGGCGTTGTCTTTTTTAGCCTATCGCCTTCCGAGAGTGAGGCGGTTGCCCCATGGATCGGCGATCGACGGGCCCTGGGCCGTCTCGCTGCCGCCCGCCGCCAGGATCCGGCTGCGCATCGCTTCGAAATCGGCCGCGCCGCGGGCGATCAGCGCGAAGGAGTCGAGCCCTGCCTCGCCGGGCTGGCGCGGACCCGCACCCCGGCTGTTCCAGATGTTCCCGGCGATATGGTGGTGGTAGCCGCCACTGGCGAGGAAGCTCGCACCTGGATAGCGCACCATCACATCGAAGCCGAGCGTGCCGGCATAGAAGCGCTCGGCCTCGGCCGTATCGCCGACGCAAAGATGGATATGGCCCATCCGGGTGCCGCTTGGCATGCCGGCATAGGAGCCCGGCCGCGCCTCGGCGAGAAGCGCATTCAGATCGAGCCGGTCGGTCGCCATCTTGATCGCGCCGTCGCGTCGCGGCCAGTCGGCACGCGGCCGGTCACGATAGATCTCGATGCCGTTGCCTTCCGGGTCGGACAGATAGAGCGCCTCGCTGACGAGATGGTCGGAAGCGCCTTCGAGCGGGACGCGTGTCTGCGCGGCATGGGCGACCCAGTCGGCGAGATCGGCCCGCGACGGCAGGAGGATCGCCAGATGGAACAGGCCGACGGGCGAACTCGGCCGCGTGCCGCCCTGCTGCAACCGCACCAGCACCTCGCCGTCGACGCCGAGCGTCGCGAACTCCGCGCCCTGTTCGATCACGCCCAGCCCGATGCCATCACGGTAGAACGCGGTCAGCCCGGCGAGATCATGCACGCGCAGGGTCACCGCGCCGATATGATAGGGTGCGTCGAGCGCCTCGAGTTTGACGGGCGTGGCGATTTTGCTGTCATCGACCGCGAGCATGGCAGTCTCCATCGGTTCGCGGCTCCTGGGCCGCACGCCGGATAGATGAGCCTGCTCGCCCGCCTTGTCTCCCCCATCGGCTGCAAGGCCACGATTGCAGCCTCGCAATCGTGCCATCTTCAGAGCCTGGTGGGTTCCGGCCGGTCGATGGCGAAATGGCTGAACCAGGGTGCGTCCGCGCCCGCGATCAGCGCGCCGATCAGGCGCGAGGCCAGGAAGCTGAAGGTGATGCCGTTTCCGCCATAGCCATAGGCTGCGAGCATGCGCGGCCGGCCGGGCACCCGCCCGATCAGCGGCAGCCCGTCGACCGTCTGCCCGAAGGCTCCCGACCAGGCGTGGCCGAGCGTGGGCTCGGCGCCGGGAACGAGGGCGCGGAGCTTGCCGAGCAGGGCCGCGGTCTTCGCGGCCGCCAGCGCCTCGCGCCGCTCCGGATCATCGGTCTCCTCGTCTTCGCCGCCGATGATGATGCGGCCATCCGTCGTGGTGCGGCAGTAGACGTAATCCTCCGATGCTTCCCAGACGAGAGCGGGCCCGGGCCAGAGCGCGGCGGGCGGTTGTGGCAGGGTGGCGAGCGCCCAGCTCGAAGCGACGCGGTGAAGCGCGCTGCCGACGCCGTCCGGCATGACATAGCCGGTGGCCAGAACGACATGGCCGGCCTCGATCGTGTGGCCGCCGGAGAGCTGCACGGCGGCGCTCGCCGCGGTCGCATCGAAGCTCACGACCTCGTCCCGGATCATCCGCGCGCCGCGTCCGGCCGCGACATGCAGGAGCGCATGGCACAGGCTGAGCGGATCGGCCTCGGCCGAACCGGGCGAGACGATGGCCGCCGCGCGGTCAAAGCCGAAAGCGCCGAGCAGGGCGGCATGGTCGAGCAGCGTCCCGGGCAGGCCGGCCTTCTGGCGCAGGATCGCTTCATCCAGCAATTCGCGCGGGCCGACTTCGCCTGCCGCGAGATAGACGGTGTCGCGCGCCAGGAACGCACAGCCCAGCTCCAGTTGTGCGATCCGGTCGCGCAGCCCCTCGACCGCCTTGAAGCTGCGGCGGTAAATATCGGCCGCCTTGTCGAAGCCATAGAGCGCCGCGAGACGGCGCAGCGGCAGGTCGATCTCCCATTGCAGCATCGCGGTGCTGGCGGCCGTGCTGCCGAAGCCCTCGCGCTCACGATCGACCACGACGACATCGTGGCCGAGCGCCGTCAGATGTTCTGCGGCGAGCGCGCCGGTGATGCCGCCTCCGACGATGACCACGTCGCAGCGGATGTCGGCGTCGAGCCCTGCGCTCGCCGGCCGCGGCGGCCCCGCAAGCCAGGGGCTGTGGCCGCTGCGCAGATCGTCCTGGCGCGTGTTCTCGGGGTTGAGCATGGCGGGGCGAGACTCCTATCCGGCGGCCGGGGGGCCGACCCGGTCTGCCATCGTGGCGCCGCGCATGCCGAGCGGTTTGGGCTGGCCGGTCGTGGTGTCGTGCGCGGTCTGGTGCTCGAGTTCGGCGTTGAGCTCCGCCCCGCCGAGCACGATCATGGCCGAGAGCCAGAGCCAGGTCATGAACACGACGACGGTGGCGAGAGAGCCATAGGTCGCGGTGTAGTTGCCGAGCGTGCCGACATACCAGGAGAAGGCCCAGGAGGCGGCGGCCCACAGGATCGCCGCCGCGACGGCGCCCGGCATCACCCAGACGAAACGCGCTCGCTTCCGGCTCGGTCCGATCCAGTACAGGCAGGCGATCGACAGCGTGGCGACGACGAGGAAGACAGGCCAGCGCACAAGGCTCAGCAGGCGCTCCAGCTCGAAGGCGAAGGGAAACAGCGCCGTTGCAACCGGCACGCTGGCGATCGCGGTCAGCGCCGCCACGAGCAGCATGACGCCGCTCAGCGTCGTGACGAGCGAGACGGCGTTCAGCCAAAGGAAGCTACGCTTCTCCTGCTCGCGATAGATGATGTTCAAGGCATCGAAGATCGCCTTGACGGCGGCGTTCGCCGACCAGACGGCGACCAGCAGACTGATGATGAAGGTCGGTGAGAGCGGCGAGGCCGGCAGCAGGGCCAGGCGCATAGCCTGCTCATGGATGAGGTCGCGGGCCGCCTGCGGAAAGACCGTCGTCACCGTATCGAGCTGCCCTGCGATCGTCGCCGGGTCGGTGAAGTAGCGATACAGCGTCACGAGCAGCGACAGGGCCGGAACCAGCGACAGCAGCGTGAAGAAGGCGACGGCGCCGGCGAGCGAACTCAGCCGGTTGTCGGCGACATTGCCGGCGAAACGCAGCAGCACATCCTTCCAGCCGAGCCAGGGCATCTGCAGTGGTGTGCGGGCCATGCGTCCCCGCGCCGCCTCGCGCTTGCGCCGCGACAGACGCGCCGTGATCGCCTCGGTGACATAGCCCAGCGCGACGCCAGCGCCTGCCGCACCCGTGATCCGTTTCAGGAAGGACATTCAGGACCGTCTCCACTGCCGCTCCAGCTTCGTCGCGGCAGCACCGCGAAGCAACAGCGTGTCGCCGCGAAGGTTCCAGGCGACGCCACCGATGGCCCGGGCTTAGCCGATCGTTAACCTTAATGCTTTCTGATCATGGCCATGTTCGCCGCCGCATGAGGCGCGCGCCGCCCCGTTTCGTTGACGAGTTGAGGCCGTGATGACGATGCATCGGAAAGCCGGTCTGGCTGGTGTTCTCACCCTGTGTGGCGGGCTTCTGTCGCTCGCCCCGGCCGGCGCAGCCGACATGCCCTCGTCCCGCCTGCCGCCGGCTCCGGCCCTGCCCGCCTTCTACTCCTGGACGGGCGTCTATCTCGGCGTGCAAGCGGGTTCTTCCTGGGGGCAGGAGCGCACAGCGCTTTCCGACACGCTCGGGCGCGCCTTCAACGGCGCCGCCTTCCGCCAGAGCTCCGATTCCGCGCTCGGTGGCGCGCATGCCGGCTTCAACTATCAGGCGGGCAGCATTGTTTTCGGCATCGAGGGCGACGTCGAGGCGCTCGATGTCGGCGAAACGCTCATCGCCCCGGGGATCGCGGCGCGAGTCCGGCGCGACTGGCAGGCCTCCGTGCGCGGCCGCGTCGGCTTCGCCCTGGACCGCTTCATGATCTACGCGACTGGCGGCGCCGCCTTCACCGACTTCGACTACCAGCTTCAGAACACCGCGACGGGGCTGGCCGAAAGCGCGGATCGCTCGAAAACCGGCTGGACAGCCGGCGCGGGCGTCAACTTCGCCTATACGGACAACCTGATCCTCGGCGTCGAATACCGCTACACTGATTTCGGCAAGTTGAACTACGCTGCGAGCGGCCCGCTGCTCGGGCTCGCCATCCGCCAGGAATCGACGACGCACGCGCTGCGCGCCAGCGTCGCCTACAAGTTCTGAGACTGCCTCAGAACCCGGTCCGCTGGCGGATCGCGGCGGCGAGCGTGCCGTCGTCGAGATAGTCCAGTTCGCCGCCGACCGGCACGCCATGGGCGAGCTTCGTCACCTTGAGCGGCAGATGCGCCAAGAGATCGGTGATGAAATGCGCCGTGGTCTGGCCATCCACCGTGGCGCTCAGCGCCAGGATGACCTCCTTCACGGCCGGGTTGGAGGCGCGCGCCACCAGCGCGTCGAAAGAAAGATGTTCCGGGCGGACTCCGTCGAGTGCGGACAAAACCCCGCCCAGCACATGGTAACGGCCGGGCACTGCGCCCGAACGCTCCAGCGCCCAGAGATCGGAGATGTCGGCGACGACGACGAGCAGCCCGTCGTCGCGGCGCGGGTCGCGGCAGAGCGAGCAGGGGTCGCTGGTATCGACATTACCGCAGGTCGAGCAGACGACGATGCGCTCCTTCGCCACCGCCATCGCCTCGGCCAGTGGCCCGAGCAGGGCCTCGCGCTTCTTGACGAGGTGCAGCGCCGCGCGCCGCGCCGAGCGGGGCCCGAGCCCCGGCAGCTTGGCCAAGAGCTGGATCAGCCGTTCGATCTCGGGGCCGGCGATGGCGCGGGACATGGGGCTACGCCGTCATTCCGGGGCGGCCGCAGGACGAACCCGGAACCCCCGACCGGGTGACCGCGATACGACGCGGCGTCACGAGCAGGCTCGCCCGGTCGTGGGTTCCGGGTTCTTCGCTGGGCGAAGCCCCGGAATGACAGCCGTCCGCGCGCCACATGCTCAAAACAGCTTCATGCCCGGCGGGATCGGCAGGCCCTTGGTGATCTCGGCCATGCGCTCCTGCATCACGCGGTCGGCACGGCTGCGGGCGTCGCTGCTGGCCGCGACGATCAGATCCTCGAGAATCTCGCGCTCGTCGGGCACCATCAGGGCCGGGTCGATCTTCACCGCCTTGAGCGCGCCCTTGGCCGTCATCGTCACGGTGACCATGCCGCCGCCGGCCGCGCCCTCGACCTCGATCGTGTCGAGCTCGGCCTGAACGTTGGCCATCTTCTGCTGCATGTCCTGCGCCTGCTTCATCAGGCCCATGATGTCGCGCATCGCGTCGGTCTCCTTATTGAATCTCAGAAATCGATGCCGTCGAAATCGGGCTCCGCATCGTCGAAGAGCGGTTCGCCATCCGGCAGGTATTCATCTTCCGCCGCAGCGGTCGCGGGCGTGTCCGCCTCCGCCGCCCGCGGATCGCGCACATCGACGATGCGTGCGCCCGGAAAGCGCTCCAGCACCGCCTTCACGGCCGGATGCGAGGCAGCGTCGCTTTCGCGCTGGCCGCGCGCGGCCTCGATCTGCTCGCGCAGCGTCGCGCCGCCCTCGCCATTGACCACGGCGACCATCCAGGTCTGCCCGGTCCATTCCTTGAGGCGGCGCGAGAGATCGGTGGCGAGCGTGCGCGAACTGCCGGCGGCCAGGGCGAACTCGATCCGTCCCTGCTCGAAGCGCACCGGCCGGACATCGCGCTCCAGCGCCAGCTTCAGCGTGATGTCGCGATGCTGCGAGGCGAGCGCGACGACATCCTCCAGCGAGGCCACCATCACGGCGGGCTGGGCCTGGGCGCGCGGCGCGGCCGCGATCTCGGGCATCGGATTGGCGCTGGCCAGGACCGGCCGCGCGGCGAGCGCGGTGTTGCCGCCGCCCGAGGGCGGACGCGGCGAAGACGAGGCGGCTTGGCCGGACACTTGGCCAGAAGGCAGGGCGCCCGAGCCGTCGCGCAGCAGGCGCAGGGCCTCGTCTGGCGTCGGCAGGTCGGCGGCATGGGCCAGGCGCACCAGCACCATCTCGGCCGCCATGATCGGCCGGTCGGCCTGCTTCACCTCACCGATGCCCTTCAGCAGCATCTGCCAGGCACGTGCCAGGATGCGGATCGACAGGCGCTGGGCGAAGTCGCCGCCGCGCACGCGCTCCGCCTGGGCCAGGCTGTTGTCCTTGACGGCATCGGGCACGAGCTTGAGCCGCGTCACCAGATGGGTGAACTCGGCGAGATCGGTCAGCACCACGACCGGGTCGGCGCCGGCATCATACTGCGCCCGCAATTCGCCCAGCGCCGCGGCGATGTCGCCCTTCATAACCGCCTCGAACAGGTCGATGACGCGCGCCCGGTCGGCGAGGCCGAGCATCGAGCGGACATCCTCCAGCGTGATCGTGCCGGCCGCATGGGCGATGGCCTGGTCGAGGATCGAGAGCGAGTCGCGCACCGAGCCCTCGGCGGCGCGGGCGACCGCGGCCAGTGCCTCGTCCTCGGCCTCGACATTCTCCGCCCTGCAGATGCCCGCGAGATGCGAGACCAGAAGCCCGGCATCGACGCGGCGCAGGTCGAAGCGCTGGCAGCGCGACAAAACCGTCACCGGCACCTTGCGGATCTCCGTCGTCGCGAAGATGAAGCGCGCATGCGGCGGCGGCTCCTCCAGCGTCTTCAGGAAGGCGTTGAAGGCGCCGGTCGAGAGCATGTGCACCTCGTCGACGATGTAGACCTTGTAGCGGGCCGAGGTTGGGGCATAGCGCACGGCGTCGTTGATCTGCCGGACATTGTCGACGCTGTTGTTGGAGGCCGCGTCGATCTCCTGCACGTCAATATGGCGGCCCTCGATGATCTCCTTGCAGTGGACGCCGAACTCCCGGAGATCGGTCGTCGGCCCGCCGCCGCCATCGGGCGTCTGGTAGTTCAGGGCACGGGCAAGGATGCGGGCGGTCGTCGTCTTGCCGACACCGCGCACGCCCGTCAGCATCCACGCCTGCGGGATGCGCCCGGCGGCGAAGGCGTTGGTGAGGGTGCGCACCATCGCATCCTGGCCGATCAGGTCGCCGAAATGGGCCGGGCGGTATTTGCGCGCCAGCACGCGATAGGGCGAGGCAGCCGTCGACGCGGGCGCGGCCGGGGGCGCCGGGTCGAAGCCGGCAAAGCCCGGCTCGTCGGCGGGGGGCGCTGCGTTCGTATCGTCGCTCATCGGTCTGGTTTGGCGTTTCGCCGCGCGGGGGTCAACGCCCGTTTTCGGGTGGCGACGCCGGTCTGGCAGGAGCGGCGTCGCAACACGCGCGCCAGCAGGGTGGGAGGCTGGACGAAGACCCGTTCGGTCTCGTTAGGGCTGCTTCCTTCCGGACCTGACCCGGTTGGCGAGTGAGACGTCCCTCGCCAACCTCCCGGCCGCTATATCGGTGATAAGAATGCCGAGCGCAAGCGCAGCGAACCGGGCCGACTGTCGAAAATCGGCGTGAAGCTTCGCCGCAGGTGCCGCTTCGGTCGCGACTTCGGCATTGACTTGGATCGGGCCATCCGCCATAAGCCCGCCACTTGCGCAGCCCTCCGGGCGGCGCGGAACCTTTTGCATGACAGGCGCCGCCGGCCACGCTTTCCACGGAAGGCTGCGACCGCGACGCCGACAGGGCCCCGGAGACGGACGATGAAAAGAACCTATCAACCCAGCAAGCTGGTCCGCAAGCGCCGCCACGGCTACCGCGCCCGCATGGCCACCGCCGGCGGCCGCAAGGTCATCGCCGCTCGCCGCGCTCACGGCCGCAAGAAGCTTTCGGCCTGAGCCACAGGCGCGTGATTTCGGCGCGCCTTTTCCGGAAGACTGGCCAATCGCCATGCGCCTAGCCCGTCTGACGCAACGCAAGCAGTTTCTGGCGGCGGCCGATAAAGGCCGCCGTTTTCGTTCGTCTGCATTCACCGTCCAGGTCCTCGACGCCCCGCTGCGCGATGCCAACGGTAGCGATGCGCGCGAGCCCGAGGGCCTGCGCCTCGGTCTGACCGCGTCGCGCAAGGCCGGCAACGCCGTCAAGCGCAATCGCATTCGCCGGCGCCTGCGCGTCGCAGCCGCCGAGGCTCTGGCCGGCCAGGCTGGCCGGCCCTGCGATGTCGTCATCGTCGCGCGCCCCGAGACCCTCACCACCCATTTCCGCATGCTGGTCGACGAACTCTCTGTCGCGATCGAGCGCGCTCGGCCGCAGGGGCAGGGCCGCAAGCCTCGCCTCGACAAGCCTCGTTCCGATAAGGCCGCGCTGCCCGACAAGGCCCTGCCCGACAAGGCGGCCGCCCGCAGCGGCGATGCGCGCCCGCAATCCTAAAAGCCCCCGAAATCCCTAAAGCCCGACGGGGCGTCAGCGAGATCTGTTTCCGATCATGATGAAAGAAGACAACCGCAACCTGCTTCTCGCGATCACGCTCTCGGTGGTCATTCTGCTCGGCTGGCAGTTCTTCTACGCCAAGCCGCAGATGGACAAGCAGCAGCAGATCGCGCAGCAGAACCAGCAGGCGCAGAGCCAGGCGGCTCCGGGAGCGGGCGTCGCGCCTGCACCCTCGACCGTGCCGGGCCAGAACGCAACGACGGTTCCCGGCGCTGCTCCGGTGACCGCGGTTGCCGCGACGCGCGACCAGGCGCTTGCGGCCAGCCCGCGTGTCCGCATCGATACGCCGAGAATCGCGGGTTCGATCTCGCTGACCGGCTCGCGCATCGACGACATCTCGCTGAAGGCCTTCCGCGAGACCGTCGATCCCAACAGCCCGATCATCGTGCTGCTGTCGCCGCTGGGCGGCCCCAACGGCTACTACTCCGACTTCGGTTGGGTCGCGGCGCCCGGCACCACTGTGCCGCTGCCGAATGCCTCGACCGTCTGGACGCCGGACGCGCAGGTGCTCACCCCGGCCAAGCCGCTGACCCTGACCTGGAATAACGGCCAGGGCCTGCTCTTCCGCCGCATCGTCACGATCGACGAGAACGCGATGTTCTCCGTCAAGGACGAAGTCGAGAACAAGGGCGCGGCCGCCGTAACGCTGTTCCCCTACGCCCAGGTCGTCCGTCACGGCCGGCCGCCGACGCTCGGCTATTACGTCCTGCATGAGGGCCTGATCGGCGTTCTCGGCGAACACGGTCTGCAGGAGTTCACCTACGACCATGTCGACAAGGAGCCGCTGCTCGCACCCGGCACCAATGGGCGCGTCTGGAAGGATGCCGTCGGCGGCTTCGTCGGCATCACCGACAAATATTGGGCGGCGACGGTCGTCCCGGAGCAGAGCCGCAAATATGAGGGCCGCTTCTCCTCGGTGCAGACCGGCTCGCAGCGCACCTACCAGGCGGATTTCCTTTCGGAAGCCGTGACGGTCGCGCCTGGCGCCAGCGCTGTGAGCACGGCGCGGCTCTTCGCCGGCGCCAAGGAAGTTGCCGCCATCAACGGCTATGAGCGCGATCTCGGCATCAAGCGCTTCGACCTGCTGATCGACTGGGGGTGGTTCTATTTCATCACCAAGCCGATGTTTTTCCTGCTCGACTGGATCTACAAGCATGTCGGCAATTTCGGTGTCGCGATTCTGATCGTCACGCTGCTCCTGAAGGGCGTCTTCTTCCCGCTCGCCAGCAAGTCCTACGCCTCGATGGCGAAGATGAAGGCGATGCAGCCGGAGATGCTGGCGCTGCGCGAGCGCTATGCCGACGACAAGATGAAGCAGCAGCAGGCTCTGATGGAGCTGTACAAGACCCAGAAGATCAACCCGCTCGCCGGCTGCTGGCCGGTGCTGGTGCAGATCCCGGTCTTCTTCGCGCTCTACAAGATCCTGTTCATCACCATCGAGATGCGGCACGCGCCGTTCTTCGGCTGGATCCGCGATCTCGCAGCGCCCGATCCGACCAATCTGTTCAATCTCTTTGGCCTAGTGCCCTTTACGCCGCCAGCGATGCTGCATCTCGGCCTGTGGCCGATCATCATGGGCATCACGATGTTCGTGCAGATGAAGATGAACCCGGAGCCGCCGGACCCGGTCCAGAAGATGATGTTCACCTGGATGCCGGTGTTCTTCACCTTCCTGCTCGGCTCGTTCCCGGCTGGCCTGGTGATCTACTGGAGCTGGAACAACCTGCTTTCGGTGACGCAGCAGGGCTACATCATGCGCAAGCATGGTGTGAAGATCGAGCTGTTCGACAATCTCAAGGGAATGTTCGGCAAGAAGCCGGACCCTGCCGCGGCTGCGCCCACGCCGGGCAAGCCCGCCAACAGCAACAAGAAGTGAAGGAGCGAAGGGCGGGGTTTCCCCGCCCTTCGCCTTTAGAGCCGATGCCGCTGCCCGACCCTCTCACGCGCCACCCCATCCCCGGTTGGAAGGGCACGGCTTTCCTGAAGGCGATCGTTGACCACCCGCTGATCGAGGTCGGCGACTACAGCTATTACGACGACTCGCGCGGCCCCGAGCATTTCGTCGCCCGCTGCGTCCGCTACCATTTCGATTTCGTCGGCGACCGGCTGGTCATCGGGAAATTTGTTGCGATCGCTCAAGGCTCCCAGTTTGTCATGAACGGTGCCAACCACCCGATGGGCGGCTTCTCGACCTATCCCTTCCAGATGTTCGGCATCGAAGGAGCGCCCGACATCGCGGGCCATGCCCATCGCGGCGATACGGTCATCGGCAACGATGTCTGGATCGGCCGCGAGGCCGTGATCATGCCGGGTGTCGCCATTGGCGACGGCGCCGTCATCGGGACGCGGGCGCAGGTGGTGAAGGACGTGCCGCCCTATGCCGTCGTTGTCGGGAATCCCGGCCGCGTGGTGAAGCTGCGCTTCCCGCCGGAGGTGGTCGAGGCGCTGCTGGCGATCCGCTGGTGGGATTGGGAAGCGGACAAGATCGCGCGCAATGTCGCGGCGATCGCGGGTGCCGACATCGACGCGCTGCACGCGGCCGTGTAGGCGTAGGCGCCATGACCACGAGCATGACGACACCCTTCACCGACGATGAGATCGAATCCGCCCGCAAGCTCTTCGAGGGGCCGTGGGATTTCGTCTGGGCCTCGACCCATATCGACGACCTGCCGTCGATGGTCGGCCACGAGATCGCCTTTGCCGGCCGCTCCAATGTCGGCAAGTCGAGCCTGATCAATGCCGTGACGCGACGGAACGCTTTGGCGCGCACCTCGCACACGCCCGGCCGCACCCAGCAGCTCAACTTCTTCCGCCAGGTCGGCGGCGACGAGCGCCTGACCATCGTCGACATGCCGGGCTATGGCTATGCGGCGGTCGGCCGGGCCAAGGTCGCCTCCTGGACCAACCTGATCCACAACTACCTGCGCGGGCGGCCGAACCTGATGCGGGTCTATCTGCTGATCGACGCCAGGCATGGCTTGAAGGACGTCGACAATGCCGTGCTCGAGACGCTCGACAAGGCGGCGATGTCCTATCAGGTCGTGCTGACCAAGGGCGATGCGCTCAAGAAGGCCGACCAGCAGTTCATGTGCGAGGCGACCTATGACGAGATCAAGCGTCGCCCCGCCGCCTTTCCCGAGGTGCTGCTGACCTCGAGCGAAACGGGCCTGGGAATTCCCGAACTGCGCGCGGCGGTCGGGCGTGTGCTGGCGGAGCGGGGATGAGGCACAACGCCGCCAAGATCCATCTGACCATCGCGATGCTGCTGGGGTTGGCTGGTGTCGGGCTCCTCGCGGCGGGCGCCCATAGCGGCGTCGCCGAATCCGTCACCACAGCCGGCCAGATGCTGCTCTTCCATGCGCCGGTCGTCATCGCTGCCACGGCTGCCCGCAAGGTCGGGCTGCTGCATCAGATCATGGCCCGCATCGCGCTGTCCTTTCTGTGCCTGGGCGTCGTGGTGTTTGCAGCCGATCTCGCGCGCCGCGGCTTCGGCGGTCAGCGGCTGTTTCAGGACGCGGCGCCCACGGGCGGCTTCCTGATGATGGCCAGTTGGTTCGGGCTGGCGCTCTCGGCCCTCTTCGCGCCGCGCACCTGACCGCCGAGGTCGTCAGCTTGGCGTGCAGGTCATGCCATTGCGCTGCGCGTTGGCGATGCAGGCGGCCTTGCTTGAGTAGCCCTCAGTCGAAGCGCCAACAATACGCCCGTTTGATGCCGTTCGACGCCAGCGCCACTCGCTTCCAGACGGGTAGATTTCCCACCTGTCCCCATTTTTGTCGGTGCAACTGCTCATCGGCTTGTCTCCATTTCAGCCGACGAATCATCGGCAGATTGGGATTAAAGCGAGCATTCGAAAAAAATACAATCTCAGGTTGTCGATGTGATCTCTGGCACGCCTCGATGGCGGTTCATCCTTCCGCCGCGGCCGATCTTCCGCTAGAAGCGCGCCGCACACTTCCTCGCGGTATTGCGGACCCTGCCCGATGATCAACCCCGCCCATCTGACGCCGTCGCAAGCCGCCGACCTGCTGGTCCAGGCGCTGCCGCACATGCAGCGCTACGATCAGGAGATCATCGTGATCAAATATGGCGGTAACGCCATGGGCGATGCCGCCACCGCCGAGGACTTTGCCGAGGACATCGTCCTGCTGGAGCAGTCGGGCCTCAAGCCGGTCGTCTGCCATGGCGGCGGGCCGCAGATCGCCCGCATGCTGGGCAAGCTCGGCATCAAGTCGGAGTTCAAGCAGGGCTTGCGCGTCACCGATGCGGCAACGGTCGACGTCGTCGAGATGGTCCTGGCCGGTTCGGTCAACAAGGAGATCGTCGGCTACATCTCGCGCGAAGGTGGCAAGGCGATCGGCCTTTGCGGCAAGGACGGCAACATGGTCACGGCCCGCAAGGTGACGCGCACCATCGTCGATCCCGATTCGAAGATCGAGGAGGTGCTCGATCTCGGCTTTGTCGGCGAGCCCGACAAGGTCGACACCTCTGTGCTCGATTCCGTCCTCAAGGCCGAGCTGATCCCGGTGCTGGCGCCGGTCTGCGCCGGCGACGATGGCCAGACCTACAACGTCAATGCCGACACCTTCGCCGGCGCCATCGCCGGCGCGCTCAATGCCAAGCGCCTGCTGCTGCTCACCGACGTTCCCGGCGTCCTGACCAAGGACAAGGAGCTGATCCCCGAGCTGACGGTCGAGGAATGCCGCCACCTGATCGCCGACGGCACGATCTCGGGCGGCATGATCCCGAAGATCGAGACCTGCATCTATGCACTGGAAAAGGGCGTCGAGGCGGTCGTCATCCTCGACGGCAAGGTGCCGCATGCGGCGCTGATCGAGCTGTTCACGGATACCGGCTCGGGCACGATCATCCGGCGCTGAGGGGAGAGCGTCATTCTCGGGCGTCGCGAAGCGGCGACCCGGGAATCTCGTGACACGAAGGTGCTGGTTTCCGAGATGCTCGGGTCAAGCCCGAGCATCTCGGGTTGCCTTTAACCCTTAGCAGAACTCTTGCATGTCAGGATCGGCTCGCCACATGAGTCCATCCCATGAACACGCACGCCCCCATTCCCGTTTCCGTGCCGCCGCTGCAGGCGGAGGCCTTCGCGCATGTCGATCACTGGGTGTTCGACCTCGACAACACGCTCTATTCGCATGAGAGCCAGGTCTGGCCGCAGGTCAACCAGCGCATCACCCTGTTCCTGCAGGAGCTGTTCGGGCTCGACGGCCTCTCCGCGCACGCGCTCCGGAACTATTACTATCACCGCTACGGAACGACGCTGAACGGGCTGATGACCGAGCACGGCGTCGAGCCCGACGACTTTCTCGACTTCGCCCACGACATCGACCTCAGCCTGCTCGAGCCCGACCCGGCGCTGGGCGCGGCGATCGCGGCACTGCCTGGGCGCAAGCTGATCCTCACCAATGGCTCGGTCGGCCATGCCCGTAACGTCGCTGGCAAGCTCGGCATCCTTCAGCATTTCGAGGACGTCTTCGATATCGTCGCGGCCGGTTTCATGCCGAAGCCCGAGCGCTCGACCTATGAGCTGTTTCTCGCCAAACATGCGGTCGATCCCGGTCGGGCGGCGATGTTCGAGGATATCGAGAAGAACCTTCTCGTCCCGAGCGCACTCGGCATGAAGACGGTGCTAATCATCCCGCAGACGCCGGACCCATTCCGCGAGGCCTGGGAGCAGGCCGCCGTCGAGGCCGGCCACGTTCACCATGTCACCTCCGACCTGACCGGTTTCCTGACGCCGCTCGCGCGGACATAGGCTGTTGCTGTCTCCAACGCTGGGAGAAGCCTGTTCTTCTTTACGAACGCGATGCAGGATGATACCTCGGAAGTTCGTTATATCGAACGTTTTGGAGTTTTCATCATGTCGGCATCGGACGGCGGCGCAGCCAGCCTTCATCCCGAGACGCGGCTCGTCCATGCCGGCACCTTGCGGTCGCAGTTCGGCGAGACCTCTGAGGCGCTCTTCCTGACGCAGGGCCATGTCTATGACAGCGCCGAGCAGGCCGAGGCACGCTTCCTGAACAAGGATCCGGGCTTCCAGTATGCCCGCTTCTCGAACCCGACCGTCGCCATGCTGGAGGCCCGCATGGCCGCCTTCGAGGGTGCCGAGGCCTGCCGCGCCACCGCGACCGGCATGGCCGCCGTCACCGCCGCTGTCATGGGGCAGGTGCGCGAGGGCGACCACGTCGTCGCCGCGCAGGCCCTGTTCGGCTCCTGCCGCTATGTCGTCGAGGAGCATCTGCCGCGCTACGGCGTGACCTCGACACTGGTCGACGGCACCGACATTGATGCCTGGCGCCGGGCCGTGACGCCGCAGACCAAGGTGTTCTTCCTCGAAAGCCCGTCCAACCCGACGCTGGAGGTCATCGATATCGCTGCCGTCGCCGCGCTGGCCAAGGAGGTCGGTGCGACGCTCGTGGTCGACAACGTCTTCGCCACGCCGCTCTTCCAGCGTCCGCTCGAACTGGGCGCCGATTGCGTCGTCTACTCCGCGACCAAGCACATCGACGGGCAGGGCCGCTGTCTTGGCGGGCTGATCCTGGGCTCGCAGCATTTCATCGAGACGCATGTGCAGACCTTCCTGCGCCAGACCGGCCCGGCGATCTCGCCCTTCAACGCCTGGGTCATGCTGAAGGCGCTGGAGACCCTGCCGCTGCGCGTGCGCAAGCAGGCCGAGAACGCTGCGATCGTCGCCGACTGGCTCACGGCCCAGCCGCAGCTTCCCAAGGTGATCTTCCCCGGCCTGAAATCCCATCCGCAGGCGGAGATCATCGCCCGCCAGATGACCGGCCCCTCGACGCTGATCGCCTTCGAGGTCGCCGGCGGCAAGGCCGGCGCCTTCCGCTTCCTGAACGGGTTGAAGCTGATCCGCATCTCCAACAATCTCGGCGATGCCAAGAGCCTGATCGTCCATCCCGCGACGACGACGCATCAGCGCTTCAGCCCGGAGATCCGCGCCAGCATGGGCATCGGCGAGGGGTTGATCCGGCTCTCGATCGGCCTCGAACACGCCGACGACCTCGTCGCCGACCTGGCGCAGGCCTTGGCTGCGGTCTGAGGGTCACTCTTCGGCAGGGCGACCTCCTCCGTCATGGTCGGGCTTGTCCCGACCATCCACGTCTTCGCTGGTCGGGACCTGCGTTCGAGACGTGGATGCTCGCCACGAGGGCGAGCATGACGGCGCGGTTCTCAACGCGGTCGCGAGCCATGGCCTTCGCCGCCGCTGCCTGCTAAAGCGAGGCCGGTTTTTCGCAAGGAAACAGAGGCCAACATGCGTTCGGGCGAAGTGAAGCGCCGCACCAACGAGACCGACATCGCGGTCTCCCTCATGCTCGACGGTACCGGCAAGGCCGAGATTTCGTCGGGCGTCGGCTTCTTCGACCATATGCTCGACCTCTTCGCCCGCCATTCGCTGATCGACCTCACCGTCAAAGTGAAGGGCGACACGCAGATCGACGACCACCACTCGGTAGAGGACACCGGCATTGCGCTTGGCGAGGCGCTCAAGGCCGCGCTCGGCGACAAGAAGGGCATCCGCCGCTATGCCGATGTCCATCTGCCGATGGACGAGACGCTGACGCGCGTCGCCGTCGATGTGTCCGGCCGGCCGTTCCTGGTCTTCCGCACACGCTTCGAGGCGCAAAAGATTGGCACCTTCGACACCGAGCTGGTGCGCGAGTTCTTCCAGGCCTTCGCCATGAATGCCGGCATCACGCTCCATGTCGAGACGCTCTATGGCGACAATGCCCATCATATCGCCGAGAGCTGTTTCAAGGGGCTGGCACGCGCGCTGCGGCAGGCCCTCGAGGTCGATCCGCGCGAGGGCGGCCGCGTGCCCTCGACCAAGGGCGCACTCTGAAGGGATCGGATCATGGCATTCTATACGGTGATGATCCCGCCGCCCGGTTCCGGCGGCGCGCGTGACGAGATCGAGCAGGCCCGGCTTCTGCCCGAGACCTTCGCTTGGCCGGCTTTCTTCCTCGGCGGGCTCTGGCTGCTCGGCAAGCGGCTCTGGCTGGCGACGCTGGTCTATGCCCTGCTCTGGGGCGCGCTGTTCTATGCGAGCAGCCAGTTCGGCTTGACCCGCGGCGCCTTGCTGATCTCGCATTGGGCGATCGCCCTGTTCCTTGGGCTGGAGGGGCCGAACCTCGTCGCCCGCAAGCTCGCGCGCCAGGGCTGGCGCCTGGCGGATGTCGTCGAGGCCCGAGACCTGCCCGAGGCGGAGCGCCGCTATTTCGAGCGCGCACTGGCCGGCGAGGCCGCGCCGCCGCGCCTGCCGGTGCCGCCTGCCGCCCGTCCGCAGCCGGCCGGGCCGGTTCCGATCATCGGGCTCTTTCCCGAGGCGCGGGGGCGATGAGCCAGTCGGTCGTCATCATCGACTACGGCTCGGGCAATCTGCACTCCGCGGCCAAGGCCTTCGAGCGCGCCGCAGCCGAATCCGGGATCGCCTCGACGATCCGCGTCACCAGCGACCCAGACGAGGTTCGCGCTGCCGACCGGATCGTACTGCCCGGCGTCGGCGCCTTCGCCGATTGTCGGCGTGGCCTCGATGCCGTGCCGGGTATGGTCGAGGTGCTGGAGGAGGTCGTCCGGGCCAAGGGCCGGCCCTTTCTCGGCATCTGCGTCGGCATGCAGCTCCTGGCCTCGCGCGGGCTCGAATACACCGTGACGCAGGGTCTTGGCTGGATTCCCGGCGATGTCACGTTGATCGTGCCCGAAGGCGAGGGGCTCAAGATCCCGCATATGGGCTGGAACACCCTGCAAAAACAGAACGACCACGCCTTGCTCGACGGCATCGAGACCGGGCCGGACGGCCTGCACGCCTACTTTGTCCATTCCTATTCGCTGGCGGCCGCGAACCCGGGTGACGTGGTTGCCGTCACCGACCATGGCGGACCCGTCACGGCGATGGTCGGGCGCGACAACATCGCCGGTACGCAATTCCACCCCGAGAAAAGCCAGAAGCTCGGGTTGAAGCTGATCGCCAACTTCCTCGGGTGGAAACCGTGATCCTCTTCCCCGCCATCGATCTCAAGAACGGCCAGTGCGTGCGCCTCAAGCAGGGCGACATGGACCAGGCGACGGTCTTCAACGACGACCCCGCAGCGCAGGCGGCCGATTTCGAGCACCAGGGTTTCCAGTGGCTGCATGTCGTCGATCTCGACGGCGCCTTTGCCGGCAAGCCGATGAACGCGGCGGCCGTCGAGGGCATCCTGAAGCGGGTCGCGTTTCCGGTGCAGCTCGGCGGTGGCATCCGCGACATGAAGACGGTCGAGGGCTGGCTGTCCAAGGGCATCCGCCGCGTCATCATCGGCACGGCGGCGGTGCGCGATCCCGCCTTCGTGCGCGAGGCGGCCAAGGCCTTTCCCGGGCAGGTCGCCGTCGGCATCGACGCACGCGACGGTTTCGTTGCTGTCGAGGGCTGGGCCGAGACCTCGGCGCTGGCCGCCGACGATCTCGGCCGGCGCTTCGAGGATGCCGGCGTGGCCGCGATCGTCTACACCGACATCGCCCGCGACGGCATGCTGCAGGGCATCAACTGGGACGGCACGATCGCGCTCGCCAAGGCGCTGACCATTCCCGTCATCGCCTCGGGAGGCCTCGCCTCGATGGCCGACATCGAGCGCCTGATGGCGCCCGATGCCGCGATCCTCGAAGGCGCCATCACCGGCCGCGCCCTCTATGACGGGCGCATCGATCCGGGCGCCGCGCTGGAGCGTCTGTCGCGCGCCGCCTGAGCCGGCCCACCGCCGCACCCCATCCCGCCTCAGACCTTGCGGATATTGGTGAAGACCGGCACGCCCTTGAGCATCCCGGTCAGGTTCTTTCGGTAGGCGACCGGCTGGAAATACTGCCCGGCCGGGACGAAGGGCACGTCCTTCAGCGCCTGGAGCTGGAGATCGCGCGCGATCGTCTTCTGCTCGCCGAGATCGGCCGCCGTCAGCCATTTGTCGCGCAGCGCCTCGATCGCGGGGCTATCGGGCCAGCCCGTCGCGCCCTTGGCGCCATTGGCGCGCAGCGGCGTGTTGGTCGCGGGCGTCGCCAGGTCGAGGCCGGACCAGTAGGTGACGTAGCAGCTCCAGCCGCCCTCCTCGACCGGGCCGCGCTTGGCGATGCGCTGGATCACGGTGCCCCAGTCGGCCGGCACGAAATCGACGTTCATGCCGATCTTTCGCATCATCTCGGCCGCGACCTCGCAGACGGCGCTGATGCGGGCGACATCCTGCCCCGACAGGAACACGACGCGCTCGCCCTTGTAGCCGGCCTCGATCAGTTCCTTCCTGAGCGCGGCATAGTCGGTGGACGAGCCGATCGCTTCGAGGCCTGCCTCCGTCGCCATGTTGGAGACGGCGCCGAAGAAGCCGGTCCGGTCCTTCCAGAGCGAATTATCCGCACCGGCGACGGCCTGCATGCATTCCGACTGGTTCAACCCCTTCAGGATGACGCGGCGGATCGCCGGGTTGTCGAAGGGCGGCTGCGTGTGGTTGAGGCGGACCTGGCCGCACCAGCCGAACGGGTCCTTGATCTCGACGACGATGTCGCGATTGGCCTTCAGGACCGGCAAAAGGTCTATCAGCGGCTGCTCGACCCAGTCGACAGCGCCCGATTGCAGGGCCGCCGCCGCGGTCGCGGCATCCGGGATCACCTGGAACTCGACCCGGTCGAAATGCGCCGTACGGGCGCCCGCCGTGAAGCTCGGCGTGCCCTCGCGCGGGACGTAGGCAGCATGGCGGGCATAGATGTGCCTGGCTCCGGGAACGCGCTCGCCCAAGACATAGCTGAACGGGCCGCTGCCGATCGCTTCGGGCACCTGCTTGAACGGATCGGTCATCGCCAGCCGCTCCGGCATGATCACCGGGATCAGCGAGCTCGGCCGCGCCAGCGCATGCGCCAGCAGGGGGAAGGGCCGTTTCAGCCGGAAGACGATGGTGCGGTCGTCAGGCGCGGTGATCTCGTCGGTCGCCGCCATCACCGCCTGGCCGAAGGCGTCGCGCACACCCCAGCGCTTGAGGCTCGCGACACAGTCGCGCGCCAGCACCTTGGTCCCGTCATGGAAGACGAGGCCGGGCCGCAGCGTCATCGTCCAGCGCTTGCCGTCATCCTCGACGACATGGCCCTCGACCATCTGCGGCTGCGGCTGGAGGTTCTCGTCGAGGCCGAACAGTGTGTCGAAGACGAGCAGCGCATGGGTCCGCGTCGCATAGGCCGTCGTCCAGATCGGATCGATGATCGCGACATCGGCATAGGGCACGAAACGCAGCACGTTGTTGCCCTGGCCGAGCGCGAGGCTTGGCGCCGCGATCAGGGCCGAGGCTGCGGCGGAGGACTTGAGGAACTGGCGGCGATGCACGGGCGGACTCCAGGCGACGGAAGCCTGCGCCGAAGCACGGGCCGTGCCAGCGAATGCCCCGAGACCCGCCCTGCCTAAAGCATCGGCAGCGCGTGCGGCTTGCGTCCGCGCGGGAAGGCCGTCTCGATGCGAGCGAGGTCGCCTTCCGTCAGAACGAACCGCAGCGCACCTGCATTGTCCTCGACATGGGGAACCTTGCCTGCCTTGGGTATCGCGAAGACGCTTGGCCGGCGTGTCAGGAAGGCGAGCGCGACCTGTCGGGCGGTGGCGCCATGCGCGGCCGCGATCTCGGCCAGGACCCGCCCGCCGGCGCTGCCCGATGCCGGGAAATCATCATGCCCGAACGGGCTGTAGGCGGTGACGGCGACGCCATGGCGCTCGCACCAGGGAATGACGGCATGCTCGATTGCGCGCTCGCGCAGATGGTAGAGCACCTGGTTGCAGGCGATCGCGCCGGGCCCGGCGGCGGCCAGCGCTTCGTCGAGATCGTCCTCGTCGAAATTGCTGACGCCCCAGGACAGAATCTTGCCCTCGGCCTTCAGCGCCTCGAAGGCGGCGAACGTCTCGGCCAGGGGATGCGGTCCGCGCCAGTGCAGCAGGTAGCAGTCGAGCCGGTCGGTCTTGAGATGACGCAGCGAGCGCTCGCAGGCGGCGCGCGTCCCGCTTTTCGACGCATTATGCGGCAACACCTTCGAGACCAGGAAGGCATCGTTGCGCCGGTCGGCGATGGCCTCGCCGATGATCGCTTCCGAGCGGCCGTCGCCATACATCTCGGCCGTGTCGATATGGCAAAGGCCGAGATCGAGCCCGCGCCGCAGGGCCGCGATCGCCTCGCGTCGCTCGCCCTGCTCGATATACCACGTGCCCTGGCCTATGGCGGGGATCTCCCGGCCGGCATGTCCGAATGCATGCGTCACCATCAGGAGCCCCTATTGCAACTCGGTCACGCCGGCAGCGTGCCGTTGGCTTGAAGCACCTCGCCGGCGAGATAGAGCGAGCCGCAGATCAGGATGCGCGGTGGCGCGGACCAGTCGCGCGTCGCGATTTCGCGCAAGGCCTGCTCGACCGAGCCGGCGACTTCGGCCGCGATGCCGGCCGCGCGCGCCTGTTCCGCGACCTCCTCGGCCGGGCGGGCGACGAGCTGGTTCTGGATCGGCACGGCGAAGAGCATCTGCGCCAGCCCCTTGAAATGGCTGAGCGTCGCCTTCGCGTCCTTGGTCGAGAGCATGCCTGCGATCATTACCAGCGGCGCCGGGTTGCGGTCGGCGAGATCGGCCATCGCCTGGGCCAGCACGCGGCCGCCATCGGGGTTGTGCCCGCCGTCGAGCCAGAGCTCGGCCCGTCCCGGCACGAGATCGGCGAGCCTGCCGCGCGCCAGCCTTTGCAGCCGCGCCGGCCAGTCCGCATCGCGCATGCCCTGCTCGAAGACGCGCGCCGGCAGACCGCCATAGCCTGCGGCGCGCAAAGCAGCGATCGCGGTGCCGGCATTGACATGCTGATGGCGCCCGGCAAGGCGCGGCAGCGGCAGATCGAGCAGCCCGTCGCCATCCTCATAGACCAGCCGCCCGCCGGCCTCGTGGACGGTGAAATCCTGGGCCCCGATCAGGATCTTCGCTGCACCGACACGCTCCGCCGCCGCTTCCAGAACCGCTGTCGGCTCCGGTTCCTGCGGAGCGATCACCGCCGGCGCGCCGCGCTTGAAGATGCCGGCCTTTTCGCCCGCGATCTTGGTGACGCTGTCGCCGAGATATTCGGAATGGTCGAGCGAGACCGGCGTCACCACCGTGCAGGCCGGGTGCGCGATGATGTTGGTCGCGTCGAAGCGCCCGCCGAGGCCGACCTCGAGCAGCACGACATCGGCCTTGTGCTCGGCGAAGAGCAGGAAGGCCACCGCCGTGGTGATCTCGAAGAACGTGATCTGGTCGCCGGCATTGGCCCGCTCGCAGCGCTCCAGCGCCTCGACCAGCACGGTCTCGTCGACGAAGCGGCCCCCGCCCGGCGCGCCCAGCCGGATGCGCTCATGGAAGCGCACGAGATGCGGCGAGGTGTAGACATGGACGGAGAGGCCGGCCGCTTCGAGGATCGCCCGCATGAAGGCGATCGTCGAACCCTTGCCATTGGTGCCGGCGACATGGATCACCGGCGGCAGACGCTTCTGCGGATCGCCGAGCCGCTCCAGCAGGGTCAGGATGCGGCCGAGCGAGAGGTCGATCAGCTTGGGATGCAGCGCCAGGAGACGCGCCAGGACCGTGTCGGACGAACCCATGATCCCGACAGTCGCGTCAGACGGCTTCGGTGATGGCTTGCGGCGGCGAGGCGGGCGCGGGCTCGCTGGCCGGAGCCGGCTGCTTCGTCAGGAGCCGGCCGAGCCGCGCCAGCGTCTCGGGCAGGTCGTGCCGGTGCACCACCATGTCGACCATGCCGTGATCCTTGAGGTATTCGGCCCGCTGGAAGCCTTCCGGCAACTTCTCGCGGATGGTCTGCTCGATCACGCGCGGCCCGGCGAAGCCGATCAGCGCACCGGGCTCGGCGATCTGGATGTCGCCCAGCATGGCATAGGAGGCGGTGACGCCGCCGGTCGTCGGGTTGGTCAGCACGACGATATAGGGCAGGCCGGCCTTGCGCAGCATCCGGATGGCGACGGTCGTGCGCGGGAGCTGCATCAGCGACAGGATGCCCTCCTGCATGCGCGCGCCGCCCGAGGCCGCGAAGACGACATAGGGCGTCTTTTTCTCAAGCGCGGTCCTGGCGCCCTTGATGAAGGCCTCGCCGGCCGCCATGCCGAGCGAGCCGCCCATGAAGTGGAAATCCTGCACCGCGATGGTGAGGGCGAAGCCTTTGACCCGGCCATAGCCGACCTTGAAGGCGTCTGTGGCGCCGGTCTTGGTGCGGGCGTCCTTCAGCCGGTCGATATAGCGCTTCTCGTCGCGGAACTTCAGCGGATCGGTCGCGACCTCGGGCAGCGGCACGTCGAGCCACTTGCCCTCGTCGAAGGTCAGGCGCAGCCGGTCCTGCGCGGTGACGCGCATATGGTGGTCGGAGCCGGGAATGACGAAGCCATTGGCCTCGACATCCTTGTGAAAGACCATCTGCCCGGAATCGGGGCATTTGATCCAGAGATTCTCCGGGCTCTCGCGCTTGAACAGCGTTTTGATGCGCGGCCGGACGACTTCGGAAATCCAGTTCATGGATCGGTCCCTGACGATTCTGGCGCGATGGCGGGAGAGGGCTTGGCCTCAGGCCGCCACCTTCGCGGCCGAGCGGATGCCCGCGGCGAGCTCTGCGACGAGCGAGGTGACAGCCGAAACCGTCTTTTCCGTGGCCTTGCCGTCGGCGTCCAGTGAGAGCCGTACGCGGTCGACCAGGGCCGATCCCACGACGACGCCGTCAGCGCCCTTGGCGATGGTGGCTGCGTCCTGTGCCGTCTTGACGCCGAAGCCGACCGCGACCGGGAGATTGGTGTGGCGCTTGATCCGCGCCACGGCCTCGCCGACCGCGTCGTAGTTCGCGATCGCGCCGCCGGTGACGCCGGTCATCGAGACATAATAGACGAAGCCGGAGGTGTTCTGCAGCACCTTGGGCAGGCGCTTGTCGTCGGTGGTCGGCGTGGCGAGGCGGATGAAGCTCAGCCCGGCGGCCAGCGCCGGCAGGCAGAGCTCGCTGTCCTCCTCCGGTGGCAGGTCGACGACGATCAGGCCGTCGACACCGGCCGCGCGCGCATCCCGCAGGAAAGGTTCGACGCCGTAGGCGTAGATCGGGTTGTAGTAGCCCATCAGCACGATCGGCGTGTCGTGACCGGCGGCACGGAAGCCCTGGACCATGGCCAGCGTCTTCTTCAGTGTCTGGCCGCCCTTGAGCGCGCGCTGGCCGGCGAGCTGGACCGGGATGCCGTCGGCCATCGGATCGGTGAAGGGCACGCCGAGTTCGATGAGGTCGGCGCCGGCACCGGGCAGCGCGTCGAGGATCGCGCTGGCGGTTCCGAAATCGGGGTCGCCCGCCGTGATGAAGGTCACGAGCGCGGCGCGGCCCTCGGTCGCGCAAGCCTGGAAGCGGGCCTGGATACGAGCCTGGCCGGTGGCTGTCTTGAGATCGGTCATGGCCTGAGCGGTTAGCATGACGGGCGCGGGCTGGCGAGAGGGTTGCGCGGGAGCGCTGGCTGCGCCACATCCGCGACGCGGTCGGAGAGTGAGAGCATGATGTCGCCCGAATGCCGGTTCCCACGTTTCGGCATCATGCTCTAGCGATGCGCGCCTTCGACGTCCCGCTCCCGATCGACGCCGTCCTCGGCGATCTCGCGGCCGCGCTCCGGGCGCGCAGCAATGCCGTGCTCGTCGCCCCGCCTGGCGCCGGCAAGACCACGCGCGTGCCGCTGGCCCTGCTTGACGAACCCTGGACGAAGGGCGGCAAGCTGATCGTGCTGGAGCCGCGCCGGTTGGCGGCGCGCGGGGCGGCGAACCGGATGGCGCAGACGCTGGGCGAGCGTGTCGGCGAGACCGTCGGCCTGCGCGTCCGCCTCGGTTCGAAGATCGGGCCGAAGACGCGGATCGAGGTCGTGACCGAGGGCGTCTTCGCCCGGATGATCCTCGACGATCCGGGGCTGGAAGGCGTTGCCGCCGTGCTGTTCGACGAGTTCCACGAGCGCTCGCTCGACGCCGATTTCGGCCTGGCGCTGGCGCTCGACGCACAGTCCGGCCTGCGCGAGGACCTGCGCATTCTGGTGATGTCGGCGACGCTTGACGGTGCCCGCGTCGCGCGCCTGCTCGGCGAGGCGGCGGTGGTCGAGAGCCAGGGCCGGGCCTATCCTGTCGAGACGCGCTATCTCGGCCGCGAACCGCTGAAGCGCATCGAGGACCAGGTTGCGGATGCCGTGCTGCTGGCGCTGAACGAGCAGGCCGGATCGCAACTCGTCTTCCTGCCGGGACAGGGCGAGATCAGGCGGGTCGAGGAGCGGTTGCGCGAGCGCATCCGGGACGTAAGCGTGGAGATCGCGCCCCTTTACGGCGCTCTCGACCAGGCCGAGCAGGACCGCGCCGTGCTGCCCGCGCCGCCTGGCCGCCGCAAGGTCGTGCTGGCGACGGCCATCGCCGAAACCTCGCTGACCATTGAAGGCGTGCGCGTGGTGATAGATTCGGGGCTCGCCCGTGTGCCGGTCTACGAGCCCGATCTCGGCGTCACCCGGCTGGAGACGCGCCGCGCCAGCCGCGCGGCATGTGACCAGCGTCGGGGCCGTGCCGGCCGCACCGAGCCCGGCATCTGCTATCGGCTCTGGGAGGAGGCCGGCAATGGCGCGCTCGAGGCCTTCGCGCGGCCGGAAATCCTCTCCGCCGATCTCGCTCCGCTGCTGCTCGACTGCGCGGCCTGGGGCGTGTCCGATCCGACGGGCCTCGCCTTCCTCGATCCGCCACCCGCCCCGGCGCTGAAGGAGGCGCGCAGCCTTCTGGCGAGCATCGGTGCGCTCGATGCCGATGGCCGGATCACCCCGGAGGGGCGCACGCTCCAGCTTCTGCCGCTGCCGCCACGTCTCGCCCGCATGGTCGTTGCCGCCGCGCGTTTCGGTGAGGCGGGGCCGGCTGCGATGCTGGCCGCTCTGCTGGTCGAACGCGGGCTTGGGGGCGATGCGCTCGACCTCTCCGAACGGCTGGAGCGCGTCGAGCGGGAACGGGGTGGCCGCGCCGCCGATATGCGCCGTCTGGCCGAGGGCTGGGCTCGCGCCGCCGAGCGCGCCGCAGGCCGGCAGAAGGGAGCGGAGACGCTGTCGCCCGGCGTGCTGCTCGCCTTCGCCTATCCCGACCGTGTCGCCAAAGCGCGCAGCCCCGGCTCGGGACAATACCTGCTCGCCAATGGCCGCGGGGCCACGCTCGAGCCGACGCAGCGGCTGGCGCGCGAACCCTATATCGTGGTCGCCGAGATGACCGGCGCCGCCCAGCAGTCCCGCATCCTGTCGGCGGCGGCGCTCGCTGAAGGCGATATCGCCCGGCTCGTCGCCAACGGCTTGGCGCCGTTCGCGATCGAGGAGCGCAGCGAGACGGTCTTCGACCGCACCGCCCGCGCCCTGCGCACCCGGGCGGTGCGGCGCTACGGCGCGCTTGCCCTGTCGGAGCGGCCGTTGCCGGCCGAGGGCTCGATCGCGAATGCCGAGATCTTGGCCGAGGGTATCGGCGCTCTCGATATCGGACTTCTGCCCTGGACCCGGGCGCAGCGGCAACTGCGCGAGCGCGTCAGCTTCCTGCAGCGGGCCAAGTCCGAGCAGGGCTGGCCGGACCTGTCGGATGGCGGCCTTGCAACCGCGCCCGCGCTTTGGCTCGCGCCGCACATTCTCGGGCGTGCTGCGCTGGCCGCGATCGAGCCGGGCGACCTCGATGCGGCGCTCGGCGAATTGCTGCCCTGGGACATGAAGCGGCGCCTCGATGCCGAGGCGCCGACCCATTTCACCGCACCGACAGGCTCCAGCCTCGCGGTAGACTATGCCGCCGAAGCGGGCCCGACGATCTCGGTCCGGGTGCAGGAACTGTTCGGGCTCTCGAAGCATCCGACGCTCGCCGGCGGGCGGGTGCCGCTGGTGCTGGAACTGCTCTCGCCCGGGCACCGGCCGATCCAGATCACCCGCGACCTGCCGGGCTTCTGGCGCGGCTCATGGGCCGCGGTGAAATCCGAGATGAAGGGCCGCTACCCCCGCCATCCCTGGCCGGACGATCCTGCCGCCGCGCCGCCGACGACGCGGGCCAAGCCCCGCGGGACCTAGAATACCGCAGGACCTGAGATACCGCGGGACGTGAGTCGCGCGGGCTTGGCCCCTCAATTCCCCATCCGGTCGCGCCATTGCCGCTCGCCGGCGAGGCAGGTCGCATTGTTGCCGCCGCTGGCCTGGGCCTTCTGGACCGTCGCCTCGCCGTCGCGCGGCATCTCGGCGATCTCGCGGACCAGCTTGGTCCGTGTCGCATCGACGAACTGGTGCCGTTCGCGGATCGGGATCACGAAGGCGCCGATGCCGGTGACGACGCAATCCTGATAATAGACGTCGAGATTGTCGAGGTCGAAATAACTCGCCTGCTTCAGCATCACAGGCAGCCCGTTGATGGAGATGCCCTTCGCGCCGGCCTCGTCGCGCGCGACGGTCACCGGGCGGCCGTCATTGTTGGCACCGTCGCCGGAGACGTCGATCACCTTGCGCAGCGGCGTGACATTGGCCTGTTCCAGCAACTGGACGGCGAGGTCGATCGCGGCGGAGATCGAAGTGCGGCGGCCGCGACGCGTCTGCGCCTCGCCCAGTTCCTCCGCGAAGGCGATGGCGGAGTGCGGCGTATCGATGATCGTCCAGGGCTTGACGATGTGCTGGAAATGGCCGCCGGCCCATTCGAAATAGGTCACGGCGATCTTGCCGATCGCGCCCTTGGCGATCGCCTCGTGGAGCTGTCGCGAGCGGAAGGCCTCGATATAGCCGTTGCGCTGCAGGGCGAGCTCGTCGAGATCCATCGAATAGGACACATCGACCGCGAGCACGAGCGCGACGTCGACCTCCTCGGGCGGGCCTGCCGCCTGCTGGGCGTTGGAGGCGGCGCCGGTCCATAGACCCGCTGCCGCCAGACTCAAGAGACCGTACAGCCAACGCCGCATCGCCACCTCCGTCATCATGTCGCAAGGTAAGTGTGCGCCTGCTTTCGATTCGTTCCAAGGGCGAAAGCTGGGCAGTGCCGCCGATTATCGCGGCGACGATGCTCGCGCGGCCGGTGCCCATGCCGCCCGGCGCAGCTCGACGATGTCGATCGCGGCAGCGACGGCTTCCTCGACGGTCAGAGCCGAGGTATCGAGGATCACGGAATCCTCGGCCGCCCGGAGAGGGGCGTCGCTGCGGCCGGAGTCGCGCGCGTCGCGGCGGCGGATATCGGCCAGGATGCCTTCGAAAGTGGCAGTCTCGCCGCGCCCGGCCAGTTCCCTGTGGCGTCGGGCCGCGCGCACCTCGGGCGTCGCGGTAACGAAGAGCTTGGCTTGGGCCTGCGGGCAGATCACCGTGCCGATGTCGCGCCCGTCGAGGACGGCGCCCCCCGCCTGCGCGGCGAAGCGGCGCTGGCGCTCGACCAGCCCGCTGCGCACGGCCGGCATGGCCGCGACGACGGAAGCCGCCTCGCCGATCTCGCGGCCGCGCAGGCTGTCCTCGGCAAAGGCATCCTCGTCGAAGGTCGAGACCAGCCTGCCTGCCGCCGCCGCATCGCGGATGTCGTGGCCGGCATCGAGCATGGCGCGGGCGACCATGCGGTAGAGCAGGCCGGTGTCGAGATAGGGCAGCCGATAATGTGCCGAGAGCCGCCGCGCCAGCGTGCCCTTGCCCGATGCGGCGGGGCCATCCACCGCGATGACGAGCCCTGCTGGCATGCCGCTCATCCGATCTCGCCTCCGAGCCGGTTCATCAGCGGGATGAAGCTGGGGAAGCTCGTCGCGATCATGGCGCCGTCATCCACCTGCATCGGCTGCTCGGTCGCCAGTCCCATGACGAGGAAGCTCATCGCGATGCGGTGGTCGAGATGCGTCGCGGCGGTGCCGCCGCCCGCGACCTTGCCGCCACTGCCCTCGACGACCAGGTCGTCGCCCTCGATCGCGCAGGTGACGCCGGCTGCCTTCAGCCCGGCCTCGACGGCAGCCAGACGATCCGATTCCTTGACGCGCAGTTCCTGCAAGCCCCGCATGCGTGTTGTCCCCGTCGCAAAGGAGGCTGCGACCGCCAGCACCGGATACTCGTCGATCATCGAGGGCGCACGTTCGGGCGGCACGACGACGCCCTTCAGCGCCGAGGCGCGCACCCTGAGCGTCGCCACCGCCTCGCCGCCTTCATTGGCCTCGCTCTCGACCGTGATGTCCGCGCCCATCTCGCGCAGCGTCGTCAGGAGCCCGCTGCGCAGGGGGTTGGTCATCACGCTTTCGAGCAGGATGTCGGAGCCAGGCACGATCAGCGCGGCGACCAGCGGGAAGGCGGCCGAGGACGGGTCGGCCGGAACCACGATCGGCGCGGCCTGCAATTCGGGCTGGCCCTTCAGCACGATCCGCCGGCCATGCGCGCCCTCGGGCGTCACTGTGACATCGGCGCCGAAATGGACCAGCATCTTCTCGGTATGGTCGCGTGTCGCCTCAGTCTCGATCACGGTGGTCTCGCCGGGAGCTGCCAGCCCGGCGAGCAGCACGGCCGACTTGATCTGCGCCGAGGCGACCGGCGTGCGGTAGGTGATCGGCAGCGCCTCCTTCGGCCCGCGCAGGGTCAAGGGCACGCGCCCGCCTTCCTCCTGCGAGACGATCACCGTCCCCATCTGCTCGAGCGGATCGAGGATGCGCCGCATCGGGCGCTTGCGCAGCGAGGCGTCGCCATCGAAGGTCGTGGTGATCGGATGCGCACCGCAGACGCCCATCATCAGTCGCGAGCCGGTGCCGGCATTGCCGAAATCGAGCACGCCCGCAGGCTCGCGCAGGCCGCCGACGCCGACGCCCCGCACCCGCCATTCGCCCGGCCCGTCATGGTGCACGATCGCCCCCAGCGCCCGGGCCGCATCGGCCGTACGCATCACATCCTCGCCCTCCAGCAGGCCGCTGACCTTCGTTTCGCCGATGGCGAGCAGCCCGAAGATCATGGCCCGGTGCGAGATTGACTTGTCGCCGGGGACGCGGACGCTGCCGCGAAGCGGGCCGGAACGGCGCGCGGTGACGGGGACGGGAGTTAGCGCGTGGGCCACTGGATTTCTGCCGGCTGGACGATCGGGAAGGCCGTGCCCTAGCACGCTCCTCGGCCATGCGTCACGTCCGGCGTGGTCGCGCAAGCTCATGCGGCGGGGCGCCCGAAACCGCGCCCGGCCCTCGCCGTCTGGTGCGTCGCCATGAAATGAGCATTTGACAGGGCCGCCTGCCCCGACTAACGGACGCGCCTGCTTTTCAGAACATGAATGATTGAAGGTCCGACGCAGTGGCGAAACCGGAACTTGGAACGAAGCGCGTTTGCCCGACCACGGGCCGCAAGTTTTATGACCTGAACAAGGACCCGATCGTCTCGCCTTACACGGGACAGTCCTTTCCGCGCTCGATGTTCGAGCCGCAGGCCAAGGCGGCAGCGGCAGCGGCAGCCGCCGCGGCCAAGCCCGATGAGGACGAGGATGAGGCCGAGACCGCCGACAGCGCGGTCGAGCTCGTCTCGCTCGACGAGGCCGATGCCGAGACGGCGGAGAAGGACGCGGTCGTCACCAGCGAGGACGACATCGAGGTCGAAGACGATGTCGCACCCGATGACGACACCTTCCTGGAGGAGGACGAGGAAGGCGACGACGACGTCGCCGACCTGATCGATGGCGATATCGAGGGTGACGAGGACGTCTGAGAGCGTCCGCAGGGCGGCTCCCAAGAGAATGACGATCCGGCGACAATCGGTGCTTGAGTCTTCCGCCGCTCCCGCCTATAGAGCGCTGCGCCGCCGATGCGGCGACCGGGTTCCGGGTTCTTCCTCACCTTCGCGGTGAGCGGCACGGAGACCAGATGACCCGGCTGACCCCCATGTCAGCCGGCTGAGAGTGGGGCCATAGCTCAGTTGGGAGAGCGCTTGAATGGCATTCAAGAGGTCGGCGGTTCGATTCCGCCTGGCTCCACCATCTCCTCCCTTCCAAGAACGATCTCCTTCTCCCAAAAGCGTCCCGGGCCTGAATCGATGGCGCGCCCCGGAACTCCGATGCGGCGCGAATCGCACTGTCGTCTGCTGTCCTGGGCATCGGCGCGGGGGAGCGAATCACCCGCATGCACCGCCGGGCGGGCTTGCCGCAGCGAGAAGAAGTATCGCCGCCCCGGTAGCCTTTGGGAGGTGTGAAGACCGGGGCGGCGAAGTTCGGGCCGCGAGGCCGCGACCCTTCAGTTGTCGCGGCAGGCCGCCGGGAGGTTCAACACCGCGCCGGACAAATCAGCGTCCTCCAATCGGATGATCCCGCCGCATGCGACCAGGCAGCCCCGGCAGGCTTCGCCCCCCGGCAGGCTTCGTCACGGGCGTGGCGACGATAACGCGTCGTCAGGCGGCCTGCTCGAGCCCGACCTCGAACGGCGTCTGCGCGACCGTGCCGGCCCGGATGCTGACCAGCGTGTTGCAGGGCAGGGCCTGCCAGCAATCGCGTGCGGCGTCGATCGGTTCCGAGGCGACGACGACGCTGTCGCTGCGACGGCAGAGATACAGGCTCGGCGGGCGCGCGTCGGAGGACCAGCGCACGGCATGGATGGCGTCGCCGTCGGCGAGCGCGGCGGCGCAGCGCAGCGGCTCGCCTGTGCCCGCTTGCTGCATCAGGGACAGCGCATCGCCCAGCGCTGCCGCGAGCGCCATGCCCGGCGCCATCCCGCTCTCGATGCGGGCGAGCGTGAGTAGGAACAAGGCCTCCGAATCGGTTGTGCCGACCCGCGCCGCATAGAGCGAATCGGGGATCAGGGCCTCGAGCCGGCGCCGGATCAGGCCATAGCCGCCAATCTGGCCATTATGCATGAAGAGATGGCGGCCATGGGCGAAGGGGTGACAGTTCGCCCGCGTCGTTGCCGTGCCGGTGGCGGCCCGGACATGGGCGAAGAACAGATGCGAGCGAACCTGACGGGCGATCGAGAGCAGGTTTTCGTCCGACCAGGCTGGCCGGACCTCGCGATACTGGCCGGGCTCTTGCCGGTCGCCATACCAGCCGACGCCAAAGCCGTCGCCATTCGTCCCCGTCTTGGCCTCCGCCGCGTGCAGCGACTGGTGGATCAGCGAATGGCACGGTGCCGCGACCAGGTCTTCGAGGAAGACCGGCACACCGGAATAGGCGAGGAAACGGCACATGCACGGTGTCCGAATCAGCAGCGGCGGGGCGCCGTGCGGAGAAGATTATTCTCGCAGAATGAATGACGGCACAATGCTGGGCAGGCGCGCGACCGGGCAACCGCAGCGGGTCGCGCGGTTGCGGGCCTCATGGCCATCGTATAACCGTGCCTCGCTGCACAGTCACGACAACCACGCGAAGAATGGGACGGGGAATGGCTTTGAGGACCGGTCTGTCGCGCGTAGCCGCGGTGGTGGCTTTGTGTCTGACGTCGAGCGCGGCCCTCGCCGCCGGGGATATCGGCGGTGCCTCGATGGGCGGCCTCTGGGCCTTGCCCTTTGCCGGCATGCTCCTCTCGATCGCGCTCGGGCCGATCCTGTTCCCGCATTTCTGGGAGTTGAACTACGGCAAGTTCGCTGCCTTCTGGTCGGCGCTCGTGCTGGTCCCGCTGGTCGTTCTGCGCGGCTTCGAGCCGGCGCTGGGCGCGCTCGCGCATACCGCGCTGCTCGAATACATCCCCTTCATCATCCTGCTCTTCGCGCTCTTCACGATCGCCGGCGGCATCCTGATCATGGGTAACTTGCACGGCACGCCCGCGACCAACACGGCCCTGCTGGCGATCGGCACGCTGATGGCGAGCTTCGTCGGCACGACCGGCGCTTCGATCATCATGATTCGCCCGGTGCTGCGCGCCAACGACAACCGGCGCCACAATGTCCACGTCGTCGTGTTCTTCATCTTCCTGGTCTCGAATATCGGTGGCTCGCTGACACCGCTGGGCGACCCGCCGCTCTTCCTCGGCTTCCTGCGCGGGGTGAACTTCTTCTGGACGACGACGCATCTGCTGCCCGAGACTGGCCTCGCCGTCGCGATCCTGCTGGCGCTGTTCTTCGCGCTCGACACCTGGTTCTACCGCAGGGAAGAGGGCATGCCCTCGCTGAAGGACCCGACGCCCGACCGCGACATCAAGCTCTATGGCAAGGTCAACTTCGCCCTGCTCGGCGGGGTCATCGCGGCGATCCTGATGTCCGCGAGCTGGAAGCCCGGCATCGTCTTCGACATCGCTGGCTCCCATGTCGAGCTGCAGAACGTCGTGCGCGATGTTCTTCTGCTCGCGCTGGCCGGGCTTTCGCTCAAGCTGACGCCGAAGCCCGTGCGGGCCGGCAACGAGTTCACCTGGGGCCCCATCCTCGAAGTCGCCAAGCTCTTCGCCGGGATTTTCGTCTGCATCATTCCCGTGCTGGCGATGTTGCAGGCCGGGCGGGACGGCGCTTTCTCAGGCCTCGTCGGCCTCGTCACCAATCCCGACGGCGGCCACAACACGGTCGCCTATTTCTGGCTGACCGGCATTCTGTCGTCGTTCCTCGACAACGCCCCGACCTATCTCGTCTTCTTCGAGCTGGCGGGCGGCGATCCGCAGAAGCTGATGACGACGGGCGCGTTGACGCTGGCTGCCATCTCGGCCGGTGCGGTGTTCATGGGCGCCAACACCTATATCGGTAACGCGCCGAACTTCATGGTCTACGCCATCGCCAAGGACCGGAAGGTCAAGATGCCGAGCTTCTTCGGCTACATGCTCTGGTCGGGCGCGATCCTGATCCCGCTCTTCCTGCTGCAGACCGTGATCTTCTTCCGGTAGGCTGCGGGGAGTTGCGCTGAAACGCGGCATCACCATGGGCGACCGCAGGTCGTCCCGGGATGGCGCCGCTTTTCTGAGGAAAGATGGCGGGTTCGGCTACCGCCTCTCAGCTTGCGATCTTCAGCCCCTTGCGGGCTTCGCTGGCGCCGGCCTCTCGGCGGGCCTTCGCCGCTTCCATGTCCAGGCTGACCATGAAATCCGAGATGCGCGGTGCGATCTCGGAGCGGAAGCGCGAGCCGTTGAAGACGCCGTAATGGCCGACGCCCAACTGCAGGTAGTGCGCCCGCTTGTCGTCGGGGATGTTGGGGCAGAGGTCATGGGCCGCCTGCGTCTGGCCGACGCCGGAAATGTCGTCCTTCTCGCCCTCGACCGTCATCAGAGCGATGCGGCGGATGGCGCTGCAGTCGACCGGCTTGTCGCGATGCATCATCGTGCCCTTCGGCAGGGCGTGCTCGACGAAGACGGTCTCGACCGTCTGGAGATAGAACTCGGCGGTCAGGTCCATCACCGCGAGGTACTCGTCGTAGAAGTCGCGATGCTTTTCGGCGGAATCGCCGTCGCCCCGGATCAGGTGCTTGAACATGTCGTAATGGGCGGTGACATGCCGGTCGAGGTTCATTGCCATGAAGCCCGAGAGCTGCAGGAAGCCCGGATAGACCTGGCGGAAGAAGCCCTGATGCGGGAACGGCACCTTCGTGATGCAATTGTTGCGGAACCAGTCGATGCCGCGATCCATCGCGAGCTTGTTGACCTCGGTCGGCGAGCGCCTCGTGTCGATCGGCCCGCCCATCAGCGTCATCGAGCGTGGTGCGCAGGGGTCGTTCTCGGCCTCCATCCGCGCGGCGGCGGCGAGCACCGGCACTGCCGGCTGGCAGACCGCCATGACATGGGTGTCGGGGCCGAGCATCTGCAGCATCGCGATGACGTAGTCGATATAGTCGTCGAGATCGAAACCGCCGGCCGAGAGCGGCACCAGGCGCGCATCGGTCCAGTCGGTGATGTAGACTTCATGGCCGGGCAGAAAGGCCTCGACGGTGCCGCGCAGCAGCGTCGCGTAGTGCCCCGACATCGGCGCGACCAGCAGAACCTTGGGCTGCGGCTTGCGGCGGCCCTCGATCTTGCGGTCGAAATAGACCATCCGGCAGAACGGGCGCTCCCAGACGACACGCTCCTCGACGGCAACCTTGACGCCGTTGATCGTCGTCTGCGGCAGGTCGAAGGCGGGCTTGCCGTAGCGCCGCGTGGTGCGCTCGAACAATTCGCAGGAGGCGGCGATGGTGCGACCCATCGGTGTATAGCTCAGCGGGTTGGCCGGGTTCCTGAAGGCCAGATGCATCGCATCGGACATGCCCCTGGCGGGGCTGAGCATCATGTGAACCGTTTCATAGGCATGGTAGGCGAACGACATGGCGGCCCCGTTCATGCGATTGTGATCCTTCCGGCGGCGCACCATTCGATGATGCGCCGCAGCAGCAACGCACCGTATGCCTAAATTGTTCTCATTCAATCCCGCAAAAGGCTAAGAAATCACTCCAATGCCGATTTGCCACAGATGATTGCCCCGCCGGAGTGCCTCGCATGACGCTTGCCGCGCCATCGATGCGGGCCGCGTCGTGATAACCCGGGATCGCCGATGACCTTCCCGGATGTCTCGACCCCGACGCTCGGTCGTGCCAGCCGGCATCTCCGGCTCGACACTCTGGTCCGGCTGCGCTGGCTCGCCATCGCCGGCCAGAGCCTGGCCGTCGCCGGCGTGCATTTCGGGCTCGGTTTCCAGTTGCCCTTCGGCTGGTGCTTCACCGCGATCGCGGTCTCGTCCTGGCTGAACATCGCCTTGCGTATCCGCTTTCCGCTGAGCCACAGGCTGCATGCGGGGGCGGCGACGGCGCTGCTGGCCTTCGACATCATCCAGCTCGCGGCGCTGCTCTATCTCACGGGCGGTCTGCAGAACCCGTTCTCGATCCTGTTGCTCGCCCCGGTGATGATCTCGGCGACGGCCCTGCCGCCGCGGCGGACACTGGTGCTCGGCGGGCTCGCGATCGCGCTGGCGACGCTGGTCAGCGTCGTCTATCTGCCGCTGCCCTGGGCCGGGCCTGACCGGCCGGTCCTGCCGCCCTACTACCAGTTGGGGAGCTGGGTGGCGCTGGTGCTCGGACTGGGCTTCACCGGCATCTATGCCTGGCGCGTCGCCAAGGAGGCGCGCGACCTGTCGGACGCCCTCGCCGCCACCGAGCTCGTCCTGGCGCGCGAACAGCACCTGTCGCAGTTGGACGGGCTCGCCGCCGCGGCCGCCCATGAACTCGGCACGCCGCTCGCCACCATCGCGCTCGTCGCCCGCGAATTGTCGCGGCTCGCCCCGGCCGAGGGCGAGATGGCCGAGGACATCGCCCTGCTGCGCGAGCAGGTCGAGCGCTGCCGGGGCATTCTCGGCAAGCTCGCCTCGCTGCAGGACGACGATGCCGGGCCGCTCGACCAGCTCTCCCTGCGCCTGCTGATCGAGGAGGCGGCGGGGCCGCAGCGTCCTTTCGGCGTTCCTTTCGAAATCGTGATGACGGGCGAGAAGCCCGAGCCGGTTTGCCGGCGTAATCCCGGCATGATCTACGGGCTGGGCAATATCGTCGACAATGCCGTCGATTTCGCACGCTCGACCGTGACGATCACGGCCGAATGGAACGCTACCTATGTCAAGCTGACCATTGCCGATGACGGGCCGGGTTTCCCGCCGGACGTGCTGTTGCGGGCGGGCGATCCCTATCTCACCCATGGCGCCAATGAGAGCCGTGCGGGGGGCGGGCTCGGCCTCGGGCTTTTCATCGCCAAGACCCTGCTCGAGCGGGGTGGAGCGGCGATCGAGTTTTCAAATCGGCCGGCGCCCGCCAGCGGGGCCAGCGTGAGGATGACCTGGCTGCGCGAGGCGTTCGAGGCCGATCTGCCCCAGTCCGGGGCTACAAACCGGGAACTGCCGATCCCACATGGGGTTAGCTGATGGATGGATGCGCCGCGGCGGCAGCCGCGCTACAATTCGGCCGGGTCAGGCCCGGCCGGAGGAGAAGATGATGCAGGATACGCTGAGCGAAACGGCCCCGGCCATTCCGGCCGCGGACATGTCGCTGCTGCTGGTCGACGACGACAGGCCCTTCCTGACCCGCCTCGCCCGCGCGATGGAGGGGCGGGGCTATTCCGTTCGCATCGCCGACAGCGTCAGCGCTGGCCTTGCGGCGGTCGACGAGGAGGCTCCGGCCTTCGCCGTGATCGACCTGCGCCTCGGCGACGGCAATGGCCTCGACGTCATCGCGAGATTGAAGGAACGCCGCCCCGATGCGCGCGGCATTGTCCTGACCGGCTACGGCAACATCGCCACCGCGGTCAGCGCCGTGAAGCTCGGCGCCTTCGATTTCCTCGCCAAGCCGGCCGATGCCGACGAAATCCATGCCGCGCTCGCGGCCGCCCGGGATTCCCGCCCCCTGCCGCCCGAGAACCCGATGTCGGCCGACCGGGTGCGCTGGGAGCACATCCAGCGCGTCTACGAACTCTGCAACCGCAATGTGTCAGAGACGGCGCGGCGGCTCGGCATGCACCGGCGCACGCTCCAGCGCATTCTGGCGAAGCGTGCGCCGCGCTGATCACACCGGCGGCGGGTTGATCCGCCGGAAGCCGCCCTCGCGCCAATAGGGGTAATGCGGATAGGCCGGCGTCACGGCACTGGCCGCTTCGAGCCGCGCGATCTGCTCCGTGGTCAGGCTCCAGCCGACGGCGCCGAGATTCTGGCGTAACTGCTCCTCGTTGCGCGCGCCGATTATGACGCTCGACACGGTCGGTCGTGCCAGGAGCCAGTTCAGCGCGATCTGCGGTACGCTGCGGCCGGTCTCGACCGCGAGTTCGTCGAGCACATCGACGATCGCATAGAGCCTGTCCTCATCGACCGGCGGCCCGAAGGCTGCGGTGTCGCGCAGGCGGCTCTTGTCGGGCATCGCCGCGCCGCGGCGGATCTTGCCGGTGAGCCGTCCCCAGCCGAGCGGGCTCCAGACCACGGCCTCGACCTTCTGGTCGAGGCCGAGCGGCATCAGCTCCCATTCGTAGTCGCGGCCGACCAGCGAATAATAGACCTGATGCGCGACATAGCGTGGCCAGCCATGGCGTTCCGAGGCAGCCAGCGACTTCATCATCTGCCAGCCGGAGAAGTTCGAGGCGCCGACATAGCGCAGCTTGCCTGAGCTCACGAGGTCGTCCAGCGCCTTCAGAACCTCGTCGACCGGCGTTCCGGCATCGAAGGCGTGGAGCTGGAGCAGGTCGATATGGTCGCTCCGCAGCCGCTTCAGCGCGGCCTCGACGCCCTCGATCAGTCGCAGCCGCGAGGTTCCGGCCTGCAACGGGCCCTCGCCCATCGGCAGGCCGAGCTTGGTCGAGATCAGCGCTGTGTTGCGCCGCCCCGCCAGTGCCTCGCCGAGGATCTCCTCCGAGGCGCCGTCCGAATAGACGTCGGCCGTGTCGAACAAGGTGAGGCCGGCCTCGAGGCAGATGTCGACCAGCCGCTTCGCCTGAGCGACATCCGTATCGCCCCAGGCGCCGAACAGGGGCCCCTTTCCGCCGAAGGTGCCGCAGCCGAAGCTGAGCGCGGGCACTTTCAGCCCCGATGCACCGAGCTGCCGATAGTCCATGTCGTTCTGATGACCCATGTCGTTCTCCTGTCGAGCGGTGGAGGGATCAGGCGGCGAGCGCGCGGGTCGTCCGCCGGTCGAGCGTGAGCGCGATCCAGGCCAGGCCAAGAGCGGCCAGCGGCACCAGCGCCGCGATCGGCGCGATGCCGGCAAGGCCCGGCCCATGCGAGATCACGACGCCGCCAAGCCAGGCCCCAAAAGCGTTGCCGAGGTTGAAGGCGGCGATGTTGAGGCTCGACGCCAGGCCCTGGCCGGCGCCGCCGGCCTGCTGCAGCACCCACATCTGCAGCGGCGCGACCGTGGCGAAGGCCGCGGCGCCGAGCCCGAAGGCGGCAATCACCGCACCGATCCTGTCGTGGAAGGCGAAGCCCGCCCCGAGCAGGGCCGCCGTCAGGAGCACCAGCGTGCCGATCAGTGCCGGCGACAGGCTGCGGTCGGCCCAGCGCCCGCCGAGCAGGTTGCCGACGACAAGCCCGGCACCGAAGACCAGCAGGATCGGCGAGACCGCAGCCTCGCTGAAGCCGGCCAGCTCGACCAGAAGCGGCTGGATATAGGTGAACACCGCGAAGATGCCGCCAAAGCCGAGCACCGTCATGGCGAGCCCGAGCAGCACCTGCGGCCGCGCGAGAACCTGGAACTCCTCCGAAAGCGGGCTGGGCACGACACGCTCGCGCGCCGCCGGGACGAAGATCGCGAGGATGGCGAGAGCGAGCAGGCCGATGCCTGTGACCGCCCAGAAGGTCGCGCGCCAGCCATAGGCCAGGCCGAGCCAGGAGCCGAAGGGCACGCCGAGCAGGGTCGCGAGCGTCAGCCCAGTGAACATCAGCGCGATGGCCGACGCCTTGCGGTCGGGTGCGACGAGGCCTGTCGCCACGACGGAGCCGACGCCGAAGAAGGTGCCATGCGCCAGCGCCGTGACAATGCGCGCTGCCATCAGCCAGCCGAAGCTGGGGCTGAGCGCGGCGGCGAGGTTGCCGAGCGTGAAGATCGCCATCAGCACCAGCAACGTCGTCTTGCGCGGCAGCGAGCGGGTCGCGATCGTCAGGATCGGTGCGCCGACGAAGACGCCGAGCGCATAACCCGACATCAGCAGGCCGGCGACGGGGATGCTGATGCCGAGATCGGCCGAGACCTGCAACAGCAGGCCCATGATGACGAATTCGGTGACGCCGATGCCGAAGGCACCGACGGTGAGAGCATAGAGGGCGACGGGCATGACGGGCTCCGGGACAAAACCAGCCCGCAAGATGGCGCATGCCGAGCCTGTGAATTAGATTGCTGGCAGGACATTCAATTGTGAGGTGAAGTCATCATGCCGCGGCCAGAGGTCAACCGCTCCGGCGAGATGGAGGTCTTCGCGCGGATCGTCGAACTCGGCGGCTTCTCGCCGGCGGCGCGCGCGCTCCGCATGACGCCGTCCGCGATCAGCAAGCTGATGGCGCGGCTGGAGGCGAGGCTCGGCGTCCGGCTGATGATCCGGTCCACCCGCAAGCTCCAGCTCACCGAGGAGGGCGCGACCTTCCACCAGCATGCGCTGCGCGTGCTGAACGACCTCGACGAGGCCGAGCGCGCCGTCGCCGCCTGCCAGCTTCCGCGCGGCAAGCTGCGGGTCAATTCGAATGTGCCCTTCGGCATGCACTATCTGCTGCCGCTGGTGCCGCGCTTCACGGCGCGCCATCCGGATGTCCATCTCGACATCACCATCACCGACCAGGTCATCGACCTGATGGACGAGCGTGCCGAGATCGCGATCCGCGTCGGGCCGCTGCGCCCGTCTCAGCTTGTCGCGCGCAAGCTTGGCGAGGCCGCGATGGCGATCGTGGCTTCGCCGGATTATCTCGCGCGGAAACCCGCCCCCCGGCACTGGGACGATCTTGCCGGACACGACCTGATCACCTTCAATTTCCAGCGCCACTCGGATGAATGGTCGTTCCGCGACGATGGCCGGCGCATGTCGGTGCCGGCCCATGGCCGCGTCGCGGTCGGCGACGGCGAAAGCGCCCGCGTGCTCGCGCTCAACGGACAGGGGTTGGCGCGGCTGTCTCTGTTCCATGTCGGGAACGACATTGCGACAGGCCGGCTCGTGCGCGTGCTGGAGGCCTTCAATCCAGGCGATGTCGAGGCGATCCACGCCGTCTATGTCGGCCATGGCGGCAGGCTGCCCGCCCGCGTGCGCGCATTCATCGACTTCCTTGTCGAGACGGTCGATCTGACGGCACCGCCCAAGGCCGTATCAAACGGTCTCTAGAAACCCGGGTCCTCGGCCAGCGCGAGCCGGCCCGCTGCCAGCTTGGCGAAGGCGATCGTCAGCGCCTTGCGCCGTGCCGGAGCGAGGGCGTGTCGCGGCGCCTCGCGGATCAGCGCGCCGCCATAGGCGTCGGCGACGATCAGGCCGACGTCGTCAGGCAGGATCTCGTGCGGAAATTCGGGCGCGACGGCGAAGAGGAAGCCGTCGCAGTAATCGCGGTAGTCCGGCCATTTGCCGTCGACGCGGTAGTCCTGGAGGCCCGATTTGACCTCGATCACCAGCAATTCACCCGAGGGCGACAGCGCCACGATGTCGCCGCGCCGGCCATTGGCGAATGTCATTTCCTTGACGATGGCATAGCCGCGCTCGCGCAGGTGCCGCGCCGCGCCGCGGCAGACGGCGCGGGTGATATCCGGGCGCGCGGATGGCGGATTGAACACGGAATCGACGAGGGACATAGCGTCATGTTCCCTCTTTGTGCCAGGCAAGGCAAGCGCGGATCGCGGCATTTGCAACGTCGGCCCTGCGCCTTCGAGGCGCCATTTCCAACAGAATGGGTCGTCAGGGTCGGGGCCGAGGGATGAAAACGGGCTCCCGCTTTCCGGCGCCATGCTCTAGGGAAGGCGCGATGCCGCCATGGTGATCCCGTTTTGGAACGTCTCGCCCCCCTTCTGATCCTGCCCCTCGCGGCGGCCATCTCGGCGTTGCTTTGCGTGCTGTTGCGGCCGCTGCTGGTCCGCTACGCGCTGGCCCGGCCGAACGCGCGCTCGAGCCATCGCGTGCCGACGCCTCAGGGCGGCGGCATCGCCGTGCTGGCCGGCGCCTTCGTCGCGCTGTGGCTGGGCCTGCAGGTCCTGCCGCTGCCCTCCGGCGCCGACAGCCTCGCCTTCGTCGTCGTGGCGGCCGTCGCGCTGGCCGTAGTGGGCGCCTGGGACGATATCAGGCCGCTCTCGGCGGGGCTGAGGTTCGGCCTGCAGGCGCTCTGTGTCGCCGTGGTGATCGTCTATGCGGCGCCCGATGTCCGGCTGTTTCCGGAGGCGATGCCGCTGGCCGTGGAGCGCTGCCTCGCGCTGCTCGCCGGAATCTGGTTCGTCAATCTGACCAATTTCATGGACGGAATCGACTGGATCACCGTCGCGGGCTTCGTGCCGCTGGCCGGTGCCCTGGCGCTGGCCGGAAGCGCCGGGCTGGTCGACCCGGGGACGGCGCTGCTGGCGGCAGCCCTCTGCGGTGGCCTGCTCGGCTTCGCACCCTTCAACAAGCCGACCGCGCGGCTCTTCCTCGGAGATGTCGGCTCGCTGCCGATCGGGCTCGTCACGGCTTATCTGCTCTACCGTCTGGCGGGGACGGGCGCACTTGCGGCGGCGCTGATCCTGCCGCTCTATCATGTCGCCGACGCCACGATCACGCTGTTGCGCCGGCTGGCGCGCCGCGAGCGAATCTGGGAGGCGCATCGCTCTCATGTCTACCAGCAGGCAACGACGAACGGGCATGGAGTCCTGACCGTCGTCACGCAGATCGCGCTACTCAATCTCGTTTTGATCGGATTGGCGACAATCAGCATCATGCTGCCGGCGATGGCGGTTCAGCTCGCCTGTCTCACCCTCGCGCTGCTGCTGACGGTGCTGCTGCTGGTGCGCTTCTCAAGGCGGGCACCCGCTCCATGAGTGGTGAGCGCGTCCTCGTCACAGGTGCCGGCGGTTTCATCGGCCCCCATGTCGTCGCCGCGCTGAAGACGGCGGGCTACCGCGTGCGTGTGACGCAGCGGGACCCGGGGCCGGCTCCGGCCGACACCGAAGCCGTCGTGACCGGTGACCTCGCCTCTCCCATCGACTGGAGCGCGGCGGTCGATGGCGTGGCGCATGTCGTGCACCTTGCCGGCCTCGCTCATGCGGGTCCTGGTCTCGACGAGGCGCTGTACCGGCGCATCAACACGCAGGCCACGCTCGATCTGGCGCAGGCGGCCTACCGCGCCGGCGTCACCCGTTTCGTCTATGTCTCCTCGATCAAGGCGCAGAGCGGCGCCTTTGACGGCTCTCCGCTGCGCGAGGACGACGCTGCCGCGCCTGACGACGCCTATGGCCGCTCGAAGCTCGCAGCCGAACAGGGCCTCGCCAGGCTCGATCTGGACTGGGTCGCGCTGCGCCCCGTCCTGGTTTACGGACCCGGCGTGAAGGCCAATATGGCGGCGCTGCTGCGGCTGGCGCGGTTGCCTGTGCCGCTGCCGCTCGGTGCGCTGACCGCGCCGCGCTCGCTGCTCGCCGTCGAGAACCTTGCCGACGCCGTGCTCTTCGCGCTGACGCCGAGATGCCCGGCGCGGCGCGTCTTCACGCTCGCCGATCCCGAGCCGATCAGTGTGGCCGGCATCCTGACGGCATTGCGGGCCGGCCTGGGGCGCCGACCGGGACTGATCGCCGTGCCTCCCGGTCTCATGCGGCTGGCGGCGCGTCTCGCCGGACGCGAGGATGCCTTCGTTAAGCTGAGTGGCAGCCTCGTGGCACTGCCGGAAGGCCTGCTCAGGGCAGGCTGGCGGCCGCCGGCCGGGACGCGGACGGCTCTTGAGCGCTTGGCGGCGTCTTCTGGCGCTGGCTGAAATCCGGGATCGCCTCGTCGAGCACCGCATCGGCGGCAACGCGATCATCCGCCTTCAGCGCCGCCTCCAGCCGCACCAGCCAGGCCTGCAGCCGCGTCCGGTTGGCAAAGACGGGCTTGGCCGCCATGACGCCGTCGAGGCCCGTCTCCGCCATCGGCTCGTCGCGGGCGAACAGGATCTCGTTGAGGCGTTCGCCCGGCCGCACCCCGGTGACGGCGATCTCGATATCCTCGCCGGGCTCGAAGCCGGCGAGGCGGATCATCCGCTCGGCCAGATCCATGATCTTGACCGGCTGGCCCATCTTGAGGACGTAGACGGCGGCGCGCTCGGCTTCGGGACCGTCCGAGCGGGCATGCGACGCCGCCGTCAAGACGAGGTCGCAGGCTTCCCGGATCGTCATGAAATAACGGATCATGTCCGGGCTGGTGACGGTCAAGGGCCCACCGCGCGCGATCTGCGCCTTGAATTTCGGCACCACAGAGCCGACCGAGCCCAGCACATTGCCGAAGCGCACGGCGACCAGCCTCATGCCCGCGGCGGCCGCGACGAATTCGGCATCACGCGACTGTGCGTACATCTCGGCGAAACGCTTGGTCGCGCCCAGCATCGAGACGGGCTCGATTGCCTTGTCGGTCGAGATCAGCACGAAGATCTTCGCATTGGCGGCGATCGCCGCATCGGTGACGTTGACCGAGCCGAAGATGTTGGTCTTGACGCCCTCGCTCCAGTCCGCCTCGAGATAGGGCACATGCTTCAGCGCCGCGGCATGGATGACGATGTCGGGCGCGAATGCCGTGAACAGCGGTGTGATCCTGGCCCGGTCGCGGACATCCGCCAGCGCGCCGGAGACGATCGTGTCATGCGCCTGGGCGATGAGCTGCTCCGTCACCTGGAACAGCGCCGGCTCCGAACTCTCGACGATCAGGAGTTCGGCGGCGCCGAAAGCGGCACAGCGCAGGCAGATCTCCGAGCCGATCGAGCCGCCACCGCCGGTGACGATGACGCGCTTGCCCTTCAAGAAGGTGCCGAGCCGGTTGCGGTCGATCCTGACGGTCGAGCGTACCAGCAGGTCCTCGATCTCCAGCGGTGCCAGTTCGGAATCGCGCACGCCTTCGCCGAGCGTCTCGATGCGCGAGATTGGCAGCGACAGCTTGCGGGTGCGGGCGAGCCATTTGTCGGGTTCCGCCTCCGGCACGAGCGCGCTCGGTGTCGCGACGATGCGGCGGAAGCCCTCGCCGCGCTCGGCGGCGTCGCCTGCGATCTGCTCGATCTCCGAAAGCAGGCCGAGCACGGGCACGCCCCGGATCGACTGGCCGAGATCGTCGGCACGCGGCGACAGGATCCCGGCCGGCCGCAGCTTTCGCATCGTGCCGGCCTCCATGGCGCGGATCACCATCTCGACTTCGAAGCCGCGCCCGAGCAGCAACGCCGGCAGGGAGGCCTCACGTGCCGCGTTCCGGCGGGTGCGGGAGAATTTGAAGTAGCGATAGGCGAGCCGCGGGCCGCCGAGCAGCGACACCTGCACCAGCCAGTAGAGCGCGATAGAGATCTTGCCGAAATAGAAGGCGCCGTAGAAATTCGGGGCGACGAGAATGTAGTCGACCACCAGCAGCGTCAGCGTCAGGATCGAGGTCGCCTTGACGATGTTCGACAGGTCCGGCAGCGACGCGAAGCGCCATTTCGAGCGGTAGAGCGAGAAGAACCAGTACACCAGCCCGGCATAGGCGACGAAGAACGGCAGGAACCGCGGCAGGTAGCGCAGATGCTCGTCGAGCTGCCAGCCCTCGAAGCGGACGACGAAGACGAGCCAGATCGCCAGCGCCGTGACCACGAGATCGTGGAGGATGACGGCGAGCTTCTTGAAGCTCTGCTTGGGGAGACTGGCCATGACAGGCGGGGTATCCTGCTCCGTCGACGCCTTGTCAACGCGGCCGGGCGGCGGAAGGTTCGCAGCGCCGGTCAGGCGTCGGCCTTCGGCTGTTCGAGCGCGGCCATGATGAAGTCGATCATCTCCTCGGCCGACGGGCCGGGAATGCGCTCGCATTGCGCCATCAGCAGGGGGTGCTGGAAACGGATCATCGCCGTCCGGATGCACTGCGTGGCGGCTATCGGATCGAGCGCTCGGAACTCGCCATTGGCGACGCCTTCGGCGACGACGCGGCCGAGCAGCGTATCGAAGCGCTCGATATGGCCGAGGATCGCGTCCCAGCTCTCCTCCATCGCCGCGCAGACCATCTCCTGCATGCGCTGCTGGTCGGCGAAGCGGGCCTGATTGATCCGGTGGGCGGTCAGCAGCATCTCGCGCAGCCGGCTGCCGGCCGGGCGCGCTTCGGCGATGATCAGCGACAGCGATTCCTCGAGCTCGCCCTTGAAGCGCGCCAGAACAGCCTCGTTGATTGACTTCTTGGAATCGAAGAAGCGATAGACGTTGGCCGGGCTCATGCGCAGCGACTTGGCGATGTCGGCGACAGTCGTCTTCTGGTAGCCGATGTCGCGGAAGAAGCGTTCGGCGGTATCGACGATACTTTGCCTCGTGTCGCGCTCGGGAAGACTCACGGCTTCTGCCTGTTTCGTTTGGTCGGCGGCTGGCGGTGGGAATTGATCGGTATGACGAATTTCGTCATTCGTCAACATCATGGAGAATAACGTCTTTCATGATGATCTCCTGACACGTGCCGTCATGCATTGATCTGGATTAAGCCAACGGGCCGAAAACGCCGCAGGCCACGGGCCGCAATCCCTGCCGCGGACGAAACGCGCCCTGCGACGGCGGTGTTCCGCATGCAGCACGCTTGTCACCCCTGCGCTTCGCGCGCATGGGCCAGAGCGAGAATGGCCTCGATGTCGAGATGGCGCGCGAGATGGGCGGCGAGGCCGTCGAGCGTCGCCTCGACATCATCCTCATAGGCGAGCATCGAGGAAACGCTGCTGCCCGAAAACGCTGCGAGACAGGCCGCGCGTACCGGGTCAGAAGAGAAGACGCCGTGCAGATAGCTGCCGACGACGCGCCCGTCTGGGCTCGTCGCCCCTTCCGCCCGGTCGCCCACCCTGAACGGCGCGCGGGCGGTGTCGGCCCCGTCGGTCCGGCCGAGATGGATTTCGTAGGCGCGGCCCGTCGATGCGCTGGGAGCATGGACGAAATCGACCTCGCGCACGGTCTTGGCACCCTCCAGCACCGTCTCGACGTCGAGAAGGCCGAGGCCGGGAGCCTCTCCGGCCGGGCCTTCCAGGCCGAGCGGATCGCGCACCATGCGGCCGAGCATCTGGTAGCCGCCGCAGAGACCGACGATATGCCCACCGCGCCGGCGATGGGCGAGGATGTCGATGTCCCAGCCCTGCGCCCGCAAAGCCGCGAGATCCCTGAGCGTTGTCTTCGAGCCCGGCAGGATGACGAGATCGGCATCGCCCGGCAGCGCCTGTCCGGGGGCGACCATGACGAGATCGACCGCCGGTTCGAGCTTCAGCGGGTCGAGATCGTCGAAATTCGCCATGCCGGGGAGGATCGGCACGGCGATCCTGAGCCCCGCGCCGGGCCTTGCGGTGAGCTGGCGCAGATCGAGTCCGTCCTCCGCCGGCAGGCGCGACGCTGCGGCAAACCAGGGCACGACGCCGAGACAGGACCAGCCGGTTGCCTCGCGGATGGTCTCGACGCCGTCGTTAAACAGCGCGATCTCGCCCCGGAAGCGATTGACCGCGAAAGCGCGGATCATCGCCCGGTCGGCTTCGTCCAGCACCGCATGGGTGCCGACGAGGCTGGCGATGACGCCGCCGCGGTCGATGTCGCCGACCAGGATCGCAGGCACGCCGGCGGCGCGGGCGAAGCCGAGATTGGCGATGTCGCGGGCGCGCAGATTGGTCTCGGCCGGCGAGCCGGCGCCCTCGACGACAACGAGATCGGCATCTGCCGAGAGGCGCTCGAAACTCTCCAGCACCTTCGGCAGGAAGTCGCCGCGCCGCGCGAAGTCGCCCGAGGCGAGATGCCCGGCAACGCGGCCCTGCAGGATGATCTGGCTGCCGGCTTCGCTTTCGGGCTTGAGCAACACCGGGTTCATGTCGACATGCGGCGGGATTCGGGCGGCGCGCGCCTGCAGCGCCTGCGCCCGGCCGATCTCGCCGGCTGCGGTGGCGGCCGCATTGTTCGACATGTTCTGCGGCTTGAACGGCCTGACCTTCAGACCGCGATCGGCGAAGAGCCGGCAGAGCCCTGCGACGATCAGTGACTTGCCGACATTGGAGCCGGTGCCGAGGATCATGACGGCGGGAGTGCGGGAGATGCCCATGCGCCTGCTTAGGCGGCGACCCGGCGAGGAGCAACCGCGCGTCGCGCCGGTCCCGCGCACTTCAGCCCTGCAAATGAAAGGAGGGTCACCGGTTCACGCCAAATCCCACTACGCCAAAGGGGCGAAGTCGCAGCGGGCGCTCGTCGTGAACCGGCTTGCAGCAATAGATACTGACCTCTGATGAATGTCAATAATCATCACTCCGTATTTGTTCGGCCCCGACCTGCCCCACCGACGGGCTGCGTGCGTCCCGGCCGGCCTCATGCTAAAGGCCCGGCGAGTCCTTTGGCCCGCAGGCGACCGACCGCGATGAATCCGATTTTCTCTGCCCTTCCGACCAGTGTCTTCGAGGTGATGTCGCAGCTTGCGCGCGAGACCGGCGCCGTCAATCTCGGCCAGGGCTTTCCAGACGATCCGGGTCCGCTCGATGTGCGCCAGAAGGCTGCGGACGCGGTCGTGAACGGCTGGAACCAGTATCCCCCGATGATGGGCCTGCCCGAGCTGCGCCAGGCCACCGCCGCTCATTACAAGCGCTGGCAGGGGCTCGACCTCGATCCCGACAGCGAGATCATGGTGACCTCGGGCGCCACAGAGGCGATCGCCGGTGCGCTGATGGCGCTGGTCTCGCCCGGGGACGAAGTCGTGCTGTTCGAGCCGATGTACGATGCCTATGTCCCGCTGGTCCGCCGCGCCGGCGGCATCCCGAAATTCGTGACGCTGACGCCGCCTGCCTTCGGCCTGACCGAGGAAGCCCTGGCCAGGGCCTTCTCGCCCAGGACGAAGGTCGTGCTGTTCAACAATCCGCTGAACCCGACCGCGACGATCTTCAGCCAGGCCGATCTCGACCTGCTCGCGGATTTCTGCGTCCGCCATGATGCGGTGGCGATCTGCGACGAGGTCTGGGAGCATGTCGTCTTCGACGGCCGCAAGCATGTCCCGGTGCTGGGGCGCCCCGACATGCGGGAGCGCACGGTCAAGATCTCCTCGGCGGGCAAGATTTTCTCGCTGACCGGGTGGAAGGTAGGGCTGGTGATGGCGGCGCCTGCGCTGATGAAGGTGCTGGCGAAGGCGCATCAGTACATCACCTTCACCACCCCGCCGAACCTGCAGACCGCCGTGGCCTACGGTCTCGGCAAGGAGGACGCCTATTTCGAAGGGATGCGGGCCGATTTCCAGCGCTCGCGCGACCGTTTCGCCGATGGCCTCGCGGGTCTTGGCTTCAGCGTGCTGCCCAGCGTCGGCACCTATTTCCTGAATGTCGACATCGCCCCGCTCGGCGAGACCGACGATATCGATTTCTGCAAGCGTCTGGTGATGGAGAGCGGCGTCGCCGCGATCCCGGTCAGCGCCTTCTATGACCAGGGTGCGGTCAGGACGGTGGTGCGCTTCTGCTTCGCCAAGCGCGACGCCACGCTCGACGCCGCGCTGGAGCGGCTGGCCGGCCGGCGCAAGACCAGTTCGGCGGCCTGAACCGGCTCAGGCCTTGCCCATCGCCTCGGCCAGGCCGCCGGCGATGACCAGCTTCTTCTGCAACTCGGCGGCGTTGGCGCTGTGGCCCGCCTCGCGCATCGCCTCGACGGCGGCGGCGATCTGCATGAAGGCCCGCTGCGCCAGCGTCGGATCCTTGAGACGCGCGGCGAGCTTCATCGAGGCCAGCCCCTGATTGGCCGAACTCGCCGCCCAGAGCTGCGGGCTCGTCTCGCGACGGCGCTCCTCGAGCGCCGAGCCGAAGGCGGCGATCGCCTCCTCCAGCACGACGGGTTCGGCGTAGCGCTCGCCCATGGCGGCGAGCACGCCGCCCATCTGGTCCTGCAACTCGGCCCAGCGCAACGGCTCGCGGGCCCTGTCGACCGTCTGGGTGACCCGGTTGAAGCCGTTGAAGGCGCGCTCGAGCAGGGCGAGGTCGTTCCGGCGCCGGCCGAGAGCGGCGCGGGCGCGCGAGATCATGTGCTCGGCCTCGAGCCAGCGCGCCTCGTCGCTCTTGCGCTCCCAGACGGCCAGCGCGGTGGCCAGCGCGGTGATCGCCTCCTCCAGCAGCGCCTCGTCCTCGCGCGATTCGCCGAGCGTGACGGCGATTCGGGCGAGGCGAACCTTCAGCGCGCGCCAGAGAGCCGGCGCCTGCTCGCGCCGGAGATCCTCCAGCGCGGTCAGATAGCAGGATGTGGCCTGGTCGAGCAGGGATTCATTGCCGGTCAGCGCGGCGAGGCCGGCCAACGCCATGCCCAGCCGCTCCTGCACGGCGGCCCAGGCGACGGTGTCCTCGAAATTGTCGAGCCCGGCAAGCAGGCTGCGGTAATGCGCGATCGCTGCCTCGAAGCCCGCCGGATCGGCAAAATCCTCGCCGATCCGGGCGAGCGCATTGCCTTGGACCAGCGACAGTTCGCGGCTGCGTGCGAGATTGGCGGTGCCGATGATCGCGGTCGCCTCGGCATAGCGCTGGGCCGCCTCCCGATACGCCTTGGGGGTGAGTTCGAGCATGGTGGTGGCGCCACGATCGGCGCGGGTCTCGCCCGCGGCGAGGCGCCGGTCCTGCGGCATCGCGGCGAGATCGGTCATGCCGCCGAAGAACTGCAGTTCGAGCTGGGCCAGCGCCCGGTCGATCTCGCCGAACTGGCCGGCTTCGAGCGCGCGGGCAGCCGTCGCGCGCCGCTCGGCGACGCCGGCATCGTCCGCTGGCCGCTGCAGGCGGCGGCGCAGGGCCAGGACCTCCTTGGCCTTGCGCGTCAGTTGCTGTTCGAGCTTCGCCCGGTTCGGCCTGGTGCCGCCTTTGACGAGGCTCGCGACGATGGCCAGCAGCACCCCGAGCGGCACGTCGTGCCGCTCCGCGATGCGCGCGATCACGGTGGACATGTCATCCTGCGTCGTCACGATGCCATCTCCTTTCTCCCATGACCTTCCGCCCCGGCGACCGATCCCGAGCGTCTCCCGGCATGGCTGCCGTTGCGACGCGGCCAGGATCGGGCCGGGGTTCCTTTTGCGGCCAGGAACTTCCCGGCCTAGATCACTTCGCGGCGATGACCGCGATCTCGACCGTGAACTGCGGCCCGGCCAGCTTGGCCTCGACGGTCGCACGGCCCGGGGTCTGGCCAGCGACGACCCACTTGTCCCAGACGCCGTTCATCTCGGCGAAGGTCGACATGTCGGAGAGCCAGATATTGACCATCAGAAGCTTGCTCTTGTCGCTGCCGGCCTCGGCCAGAAGGCCGTCGATGATGCCGAGGATGTCGGCGGTCTGCTCGGCGACACTCTTGCCGGCCGCCTTGTCCGCGACCTGGCCGGCCAGATAGACGGTGTTGCCGTGAACGACGGCCTTGGACATGCGCGGACCGATGGCGATGCGCTGAATGCTCATGATCAAAATCTCCATAAAAAGGGCGCTAGCTGGTAGCCCGTGCCGCGCTCTTTCGCAAACGCAAACGCTGCGAATCAGGCCATCGCCGCCCAGCCCGCCCAGACAGCCACGTAGCGTGCCGCCTTGCCGATGAACACGAGCAGAATGAAACGGCCGAGCGGGTAGTTCAGCGTGCCCGCGACGAAGGTCAGCGGGTCGCCCCCGATGGGCAGCCAGGCGAAGAGCAGCGAGGGCCAGCCGAAGCGCGCGAACCAGCCCTGTGCCTGCGCCAGCCGGCGGGGATCGGGCCGCAGCCGCCGTGGCAGTTTGTCGATGCCATGTCGGGCGATGAGCCGTCCCAGCCACCAGTTCACCACCGAGCCCGCCGTGTTGGCGAGGCTGGCGACCAGGAACAGCGTCGGCGGATCGACCGTGCGTGCGGCGAGCAGGCCGAGAAAGACGGCCTCCGACTGGGCCGGAAGCAGCGTCGCGGCAACAAAGGCCGCGCCCGCCATTCCGGCGAGCGACCAGAACGCCTCCATTACGGGCTGCTCATCTGGGGGCGATCCGCGGCGGTTCGATGAGCGGCTCTCCTCAGAGCCGGCGCAGCGCGACCTGCTGGATGCGGTGGCTCGCGCCCTTGGTCAGGATCAGGCTGGCACGCTGGCGGGTCGGCAGGATGTTTTCCTGAAGATTCGGCAGGTTGATGCCGGTCCAGAGGCTTTCGGCGATCGATAGCGCCTCGTCCTCGCCGATCTCGGCATATTTCCGGAAGAAGGAGCGCGGATCGCGGAAGGCCGTCTGGCGCAGCGTCATGAAGCGGTTGACGTACCAGCGGTGCAGATCGTTCTCGTCGGCATCGAGATAGACCGAGAAGTCGAAATAATCCGAGACGAAGGGGATCACCGTGCCATCCCTCGGCATGCGGCTCGGCTGCAGGACGTTCAGACCCTCGAGGATCAGGATGTCGGGCCGTTCGACCGTGACCGTCTCGCCCGGCATCACGTCGTAGACGAGGTGGGAATAGACCGGCGCCTTCACCTGCGGCTTGCCGGCCTTGATATCGGAGAGGAAGCGCAGGATCGCCGAGCCGTCATAGCTCTCGGGGAAGCCCTTGCGCTGCATCAGCCCGCGCCGCTCCAGCTCGGCATTCGGCAGAAGGAAGCCGTCGGTGGTGACGAGCTCGACCTTGGGCGTGTTCGGCCAGCGCGACAGCAACGCCTTGAGCACGCGCGCCGTGGTCGACTTGCCGACCGCGACCGAGCCGGCCACGCCGATGATATAGGGAACCTTGACCTCGGCCTCGGCCAGCAGGAAGCGCTGCGTCGCCTTGAACAGCCCCTGCGTGGCGGCGACATAGAGCGAGAGCAGGCGCGACAGCGGCAGGTAGATCGCCACGATCTCGTCGAGCGAGATCGGGTCGTTGATCGATTGCAGCTTGGTCAGGTCGTCGACCGACAGCGTCAGCGGCGTATCGGCGCGCAGATGCGCCCACTCGTCGCGGGTGAAACTGCGATAGGGCGAATCCAGTTCGGGGAGGGCCGGAGCGGGCATCACACGCTGGTCCATGAGGCGACCCGCATTCCAGGCTTCGAGGTTCAACGCAGGACTAGCCTCGGCTTCTCAACGGGGCCGCGCGGCTTTCTCCGCCAGACCGGAGCGTACCGTGCGGGCTTCAAGCTGGCTCAAGACGTCCTGCAATGCAACATCGCGGGCCTTGAGTACAACCAAGAGATGATAGAGCACGTCCGCACTCTCGGCGATCAGCTCGTCCCGATCGCCCTTCACAGCGGCGATAACGGCCTCGACCGCCTCCTCGCCGAACTTCTTGGCGGCACGTTCGGGGCCGGCGGCGAGCAGCTTCGCCGTCCAGGATTCATCGGGCGGGGCGGCGGCGCGCTCCGCGATGCGGGCTTCGAGATCGGAAAGCGTAAAGGCGGTCATCGCGTCAATCCAGCCGCATCGCCAGCCCGGCAGCCGCCATATGCGCCTTGGCCTGGCCGATGGTGTAGGTGCCGAAATGGAAGATCGAGGCCGCGAGCACGGCCGAGGCATGGCCTTGCGTCACGCCATTCACGAGATCGTCGAGATCGCCGACGCCGCCCGATGCGATGACCGGGACCGTGACCGCATGCGCGATCGCCGCCGTCAGGCCGAGATCGTAGCCGACCTTGGTGCCGTCGCGGTCCATCGAGGTGACCAGTAGCTCGCCTGCGCCCAGCGAAACGACCTCGCGCGCGAAGGCGATGGCGTCCAGCCCCGTCGGATTGCGCCCGCCATGGGTGAAGATCTCCCAGCGCCCCGGCGTCACCTGCTTGGCGTCGATGGCGACGACGATGCACTGGTCGCCGAACTTCTCCGCCGCCTGCCTGACGAACTGCCGGTTGGTGACGGCGGCGGTGTTGATCGAGACCTTGTCGGCGCCCGCCAGCAGCAGCGCGCGGATATCCTCGACCTTGCGCACGCCGCCGCCGACCGTCAGCGGCATGAAGCACGCCTCGGCCGTGCGGGTCACGACATCGAACAGGATGCCGCGGTCCTCATGGCTCGCGGTGATGTCGAGGAAGCAGAGTTCGTCGGCACCGGCGGCGTCATAGGCCTTGGCGGCCTCGACGGGATCGCCCGCATCGACGAGGTCGAGGAATTTCACGCCCTTGACGACGCGGCCGTCCTTGACGTCGAGGCAGGGGATGATGCGGGTCTTGAGCATGGCGCGGCCGGCTTTCGAGGCGGATGCCGCCAGCCTATGCCGGATTTTGCCCGTCCCGTCACCTTTGCCTGGCAGGTCTCGGCGATCCAGCTCCAGAACATCCTGAAGCAGGCGTCGCTCTCGGCGAGGAAACCCGGCGCGAGCGCGATTCCGCTGCCGGCGCGATCGTGCAAGACCAGTTCCTCAGTTCCCCGGCCGTTGACGATGGTGCGGAGATGCGAATGCGAGACGCGGCATGATCTCCTGACCGCCGAGCATGAACCCGTTCGGCCCGTCATCGTCGTCGGACGCGCTCGCACAATGGGCCTGCAGCAGGACGAGCCCGCCGCAGTCGAAGCGGTCGAACCAGACGCAAGCCCCGTCGCCCGAGCGAGATGGCTGCAGAGTTTGGACTGTGCAACCATGGCAACGCTTATACCACCATCGGGCAATGCCGAGGGTGGCCGCTCTCGCGAAGGATAGCCGCCATGTGCGAACGCTGCGCCTCGAACGCCTCGCCGTCCCGCCGCTCCTTCCTCGGGGTCGGCGCCGGGCTCGCTCTTGCGGGCGGACTGGCCGGGCCGGCCATGGCGCAGGGCGTCACCACCACGCCGACGCCGCTGAGCGGTGAGGCGGCGCTGAAGCGGTTGATGGCGGGCAATGCCCGCTATGCTGCGAACAAGCCCAATGAGCGCGATTTCTCCGCCGGGCGTGCCGCTCGCGCCCGCTCGCAGCATCCTTTCGCCTCGATCGTCAGCTGCGCCGATTCGCGCCTCGCGCCGGAACTCGCCTTCGACCAGAGCGCCGGTGATCTCTTCGTGGTCCGGCTGGCCGGCAACTTCGTCAATGAGGATGGGCTCGCCAGCCTCGAATTCGGCGCCGCCGTGCTGCAGTCGCCGCTGATCCTCGTGCTCGGTCACACCAGTTGCGGCGCCATCGCTTCGACCATCGACGTGGTCAAGAACGGCACGCAGCTTCCCGGCCACCTGCCCTCGCTGGTCAACGCGATCAAGCCTGCCGTTCTCGAGGCCCAGAAGGCCGGCGCGGCGAACGTGCTGGAAGCGGCCACGGAGGCGAACGTGCGCCTCAATGTCGAGCGGCTGAAGAACGCCGCGCCGATCCTCGCCCAGCGCATTGCCGATAAGAAGCTCACTGTCGTCGGCGGCATCTACGAACTCGCCACCGGCAAGGTGAAGTTGATCTGACGCTGCCGCGAGCCTCAGTACCCCGCGGCACGCCGTAGCAGGTCGATCCCGACGATCGTCAGGATCGTCTTGATCGCGGCGAGGAACCAGCGTTCCGGCAGGCTTTCCAGGAGCTTCGTTCCGAGCATCGTCCCGGCGAAGCCCGAGACGATCATCGCTGCGATCAGCGGCAGCCAGTCGGCGAAGGCAAAGCCGAGCGCCCCGAAGGCGAAGACCTTGAGCAGGTGCTGGATCGTCGTGCAGGCGGCATGGGTTGCGATGAGCTGGCGCTTATCCAGCCCGAGCGGCAGCAGAAGTGCCTGCACGAAAGGGCCGGTCGCGCCGACGAACATCGTGATGATCGTCGAAAGACCGCCGCCGATGATCAGCCCGGTCGATGACAGGCCCGGAATGCGCGGCTTCGGCAGCCAGGCCATCACCAGGATGAAGAGACCGAGCAGGCCGAGGAGGATGCGCTCCGGCAGTTCGACGACGAGGAAAGCGCCGATCAGCACGCCGACGATGGAGCCCGCGGTGAAGCGCGCGACCAGCGGCCAGACGGCGTGCGCCCGCTGCACGAAGGTGCGCCCGACATTGGAGCCGACCTGCACCAGCCCATGCACGGCGATGATGACTGCGGGCGGCACCGTCCCGGCCAGTGCGCCGAGCATCGCCACCCCGCCGCCGATGCCGAAGGCGGCGGTGAAGGCCGAGGTCATGAAGCTGACCGCGATCAGCAGCAGGGCGATGGCCGGCGCGACGCCGGCCGGCAGAAGCGTGTCGAGCATGGGGGCACGGTGGCGGGAGGAAGACGGTTAGCCCTGCTACACTGGCGCGGGGCCAGCGGCAAAGCATGGCTGCGGCAGGGCGCGGCGGCGTCGCGGGCGGGTCGGAAACCACATTTCGGCTTTGCGCTTTACAAGCACGGCCCCGCGGGCGCTTCCTGAGACGAATGGCGGCGGCTGCAAGCTCGATTCTGCAAGGTCGATCCTGCAAACCCGACAAGGCCACAGCGTTCAACAGTTGCGTCTTTCGGAGTGGGTGTGATGCGTCGCATGTTCGGCCTGCTGGCCGCCCTTGTCCTGTCTCTCGCAGGCGTCGCCTCGGCCCAGGCCGGCGTCGATGTCCGGGTCGACATCTTAGCCCAGCGCATTCAGGTCACGACCACCGAGGGCGAGAGCTACAACTGGGCGATTTCGTCCGGCCGGAAGGGCTATCGCACGCCCAACGGCGTCTATCGCCCGACACGGCTGGAGAAGAACTGGTATTCGCGGAAATATGGCGGTGCGATGCCCAATGCCGTCTTCTTCCGCGGCGGCTATGCCATCCACGGCACGACGGCCGTCGGCGCACTCGGCCGGCCGGCCTCGCATGGCTGCATCCGGCTGCACCCGGCCAACGCCGCCAAGCTCTTCGCGCTGGTCAAGAAGCACGGTGCTGGCCAGACCCGCATCGCGCTGAACGGCGCGGCTCCCGACAATCTCTCGCAGTTCGCCAAGGCGTCGGGTGGCGCCAAGCTCAAGGTCGCCAAGCTCAAGGCCAAGCAGGGCGCGACCGTGGCCCAACAGCGCAAGGCTCCGAACTGGGATACGGCCCGCGAGCAGATCCTGCTGCGTCCCGCCTTGCCGGCCGGAGCCTATGGCTACCAGCCCTACAACGTGCAGCGCTATCACGAGACTGGCCCGCGCTGGCGCTGACGCTCAGATCGCCTCCGGCGCGATCCGGAGCCAGCCTTCCAGCATCTCGCCCGGTTCGAGGCGCGTGAGCGGCGCGGCCTCCCGTGCGGCCTTCTCGCTCGGCGACCCGATGGCGTGGCTCTGGGGCTCGACGCAGAGGAATTCGGCCCCCGCCGGAGCCCAGACGACAGGGCAGCGCAGGCTCTCGCTCGCCGTCAGCGTGATCGCGAGCCCGGTTGAGGGCGTCTCGATCCGCGCCGTGCCATCCCAGCCGAGGAAGCTCCAGGCCGTTTCGCGTCCGGTGGCGAAGACCGGCTTGCCAGCATAGGGACCGCCTCCGGCCAGCGGCTCGGACCCCGTCGCGCGGAAGGCGTCGCCGAGGATCAGCGCACCGCCCGCCGCCATGCCGAGCCGCGTGTCGGCGGCGCAGGGAAACCAGGGATGGTGGCCGATGCCGAAGGGCAGGGTCTGGTCCGCCTCGTTGGTGATCGAAAGCGCGATAGTCAGACCGCCCTCGTCGAGGCCGATCTCCTGGCGGACCCGGTAGCGATAGGGGTCCGGACCCGCGCTGCGGCGGTGTTCCAGCACGGTATGACTTTCGGTCTGACCGAGTATGTCCCAGGCAGACTGCCACCCGAAGCCGTGGATGTTGCCGCCTCCGCGCGGGTTGTTGTCCGGGACCTGGAAGTGCGTCACGCCGTCATCAATGACGCCGTCGAAGGCACGGTTGGCGAAGGGCGCCATCGCCCAGCTTCCCATCATGCTGGGCGCTGCCGTCGAGGGCACGGCGCCGTCCGGCGCATGCAGCAGCTTGTGCCGACGCCCGTCCGGCCCGCGCCATTCCAGCGCGGCGATGATGCCGCCCGCCTCGGGATAGATGCGGGCACGCAGCGGTCCGGCTTGGAGGTGGAGCATCACGGCCTTGTCCTTCAGGTGATCAGCGGGCGGAGCATGGCCTGCAGGCTGCGCATCCGCGGCAGGAAGCGCTCCGCCATCTCTTCGGCCGAGGCGCGCTGGACCTGGCCGGAGATGTTGAACGCCGCAATGACCTCGCCGCGTGCATTGAACAGCGGCACGGCGAGCGAGATCAGCCCCAGTTCGAGTTCCTGATCGACGATGCAGTGGCCCTGCGCGCGCACGCCGGCGAGGATCTCGGCCAATCGCGCCGGATCGGTCACCGTGTGCTGCGTCAGGGCGCGCGGCTTGCCGGCGAGGATGCGCGCCTGTGCGTCGGCGGGATCGCGAAAGGCCAGCAGCACGCGGCCCATCGAGGTGCAGAAGGCCGGCAGCCGCGTGCCGACGGAGAGGCCGACCGACATGATCCGCCTTTGCGCCGAGCGCGCGATATAGACGATCTCATGCCCGTCGAGCAGCGAGGCCGAGGAGGATTCGTGGGTTTCCTCGGAGAGGCGCTCCAGAAAGGGCTGCACCAGTTGCGGCAGCGCGGTCGAGGCCAGCCAGGCATGGCCGAGCCGCAGCACGCGCGGCGTCAGCCGGAAGAACTTTCCGTCGAATTCGGCATAGCCGATCCTGGTCAGGGTCAGCAGGCAGCGCCGGGCGGCTGCGCGGGAGAGCTCGGTCGCGCGGGCGACATCGGCGATGGTGAGCCTGTCATGGGCGGCGTCGAAGCACTCGATCACCGCCAGCCCCTTTTCGAGGGCGGCCATGTGGTCGCGGTCGGGTGCCTCGCCAGCCATCCTTGACCGCCCGCCTCTTGCCACCTAAAGTTCGATTATCAGAATAGTGTGCGATAAACGCACATATCGAGGAGATGTCAAGGTGGCTGAATTCGTCTCCCTCGCCGAGGGGATCGAGGCGGTCGTGAGCGATGGCTGTTCCGTCGCCATGGAAGGCTTCACCCATCTGATTCCGCATGCGGCGGGTCACGAGACGATCCGGCAGGGCCGGCGGCGCCTGACGCTGATCCGGATGACGCCGGACCTGATCTACGACCAGTTGATCGGTACCGGCTGCGCTGAGAAGCTGGTCTTCGCCTGGGGTGGCAATCCCGGCGTCGGCTCGCTGCACCGGCTTCGCGATGCGATCGAGAATGGCTGGCCGCACCGGCTGGAACTCGAGGAGCACAGCCATGCCGGCATGGCCAACGCCTACGAAGCCGGCGCGGCCAACCTGCCTTTCGCGGTGTTCCGCGGCTACAAGGGCGTCGACCTGCCCAAGGTCAATCCGCAGATCCGCTCCGTGACCTGCCCCTATACCGGCGAGGTGCTGGCGACCGTCCCGGCGATCCGCCCCGACGCCGCCGTCATCCACGCGCTCAAGGCCGATCGCGAGGGCAATGTCCTGCTCGAGGGCATCGTCGGCGTGCAGAAGGAGGCGGTGCTGGCGGCGAAGCGCTCGCTCGTCACGGTCGAGGAGATCGTCGACGATTTCGGCCCGCGCAACGCCAATGCCGTGATCCTGCCGTCCTGGGTGGTCACGGCCATCGCCCATGTCCCTGGCGGGGCCCATCCGTCCTACGCACATGGCTACTACAAGCGCGCCAACGACTTCTACATCGCCTGGGACAAGATCGCCCGCGAGCGCGAGAGCTTCTTGTCCTGGATCAAGGAAAACGTGCTCGAAAAGGGCCCTGATGCCTTCGCGCGACATGCGCTCTCAGCGAGGGAGGCGGCGTGATGACTGCGACCCCGTCCGAAATGATGACCATCGCGGCGGCCCGCCTGCTGACGAACGCGGATGTCTGCTTCGTCGGCATCGGCGCGCCCTCGGCGGCCTGCAACCTGGCGCGGCTGACCCATGCGCCGAAGATCACGCTGATCTACGAATCCGGCACACTCTCGACCCGCCCGACCGTCCTGCCGCTCTCGATCGGCGACGGCGAACTCTGCGACACGGCGCTGACCACTGTCGCGGTGCCGGAGATGTTCCGCTACTGGCTGCAGGGCGGGCGCATCACCATCGGCTTCCTGGGCGGCGCCCAGATCGACCGCTTCGCCAACCTCAACACCACCGTCGTCGGCCCTTACGATGCGCCGAAGGTGCGCCTGCCGGGCGGCGGCGGCGCGCCCGAGATCGCCGGCAATTGCGGGCAGATCTTCATCACCATGGCTATGGGCACGCGCGCCTTCGTCGAGAAGCTGCCCTTCATCACCTCCTTCGGCCATGGCGCCGCCAAGGGCGACCGCGCCGCGCTCGGCCTGACGACGAAGGGGCCGACCAAGGTCATCACCGATCTCTGCGTGCTGGAGCCGGATCCCGAGACGGCGGAGCTCACGGTGGTCTCGCTGCATCCGGGCGTGACGCGCGAGCAGGCGCAGGCGGCTTGCGCCTGGCCGCTGCGTTTCGCGGCCGCTGTCGCTGAGACCCCGGCCGCCACGGAACAGGAACTCTCCGTTCTGCGCGAACTCCATGCCCGCACCAGGCAAGCTCATGGGGTGGCGGCATGAGTCTGATCTATCCGCCCGGCAGCCTGAAATCCCACCCGCTCAATGCGTCGCCCGACTATGGGTCGACGCTGAAGCGCGCGCCCTCCAAGCCCCTGATCCTGCTGCCGCATACGCTGTCGGAGACGACCGGGCCGGTCTTCGGCCATGCCGCCTTGGCGGCGGGCGATTCGGACCTGACCCGCCAGCATCAGGGCGAGCCGCTGGGCGAGCGCATCATCGTTTCGGGCCGCGTCCTGGACGAGGACGGCCGGCCGGTGCCGCATACCCTGATCGAGATCTGGCAGGCCAATGCCGGTGGCCGTTATGTCCATGTCCGCGACCAGCATCCGGCCCCGCTCGATCCGAACTTCACCGGGGCAGGCCGGGCCTTGACCGATGAGCAGGGTCGCTATCGCTTCGTCACGATCAAGCCCGGCGCCTATCCCTGGCGCAACCACCACAATGCCTGGCGCCCGGCTCATATCCATTTCTCGCTGTTCGGGCCGAGCTTCCTGTCCCGCGTGATCACGCAGATGTATTTTCCGGGCGATCCGCTGTTCAAATACGACCCGATCTTCCAGTCGATCACGGATGCCAACGCGCGCGAGCGACTGATCTCGCGCTTCGACCTCGCGACGACCGAACCGGAATGGGCGCTGGGCTATCGGTTCGACATCGTCCTGCGCGGTCGCAGCGCGACGCCGGTGGAGGAGCCGCATGACCACTGAGCAGCAAGCGCCGCAGGCGAGCGGGGCCGACCTCGGCATCACGCCCTCGCAAACCATCGGCCCCTTCTTCGCCTATGCGCTGACGCCGCGCGCCTATGGCGGTCCCGAGCTCGCGACCGAACAGATCGCCGCCGAGGGCGTGGCCGGGGAGCGCATCCGCATCGAGGGCGTGGTCTATGACGGCGACGGCGCCCCCGTCGGCGACGCGATGATCGAGATCTGGCAGGCCGACGCGCAGGGCCGTTTCCACGCCGCCGGCAATGCGGGCTTCACCGGCTTCGGCCGCGCCGAGACGACGGCCGAGGGCGCTTTCCATTTCGAGACTGTTCGACCCGGCGCAGTGCAGGGGCCGGACGGACGCCTGCAGGCGCCGCATCTCTCCGTCTCGGTCTTCGCCCGCGGCATCCTGGTCAGGCTGGCGACGCGGATCTACCTCTCCGACGAGCCCGGCAATGCCGGCGATCCGGTCTTGATGCTGGTCCCGGCCGACCGGCGCGCGACGCTGATCGCCCAGCGCGTCGGCGACACCGTCTTCCGCTTCGATATCCGCCTGCAGGGCGAGGGTGAGACCGTCTTCTTCGAGGCGTGAACGCAAGATCGTCGCGCCCGGGCTTGACCCGGGCAGCTTCCGCAAGGGATTCTCCGCCCTGCGCTGCGCCCGGGACTGACGGGGCGTGTTTGTCGACCGCCGGAGCTCAGCCCATGCCCAGACCCCTGATCGCGCTTGACTGGGGCACGACGCGCGCCCGCGCTTTCCTGATCTCCGCAACGGGCGAGGTTCTGCAGCGCCGGAGCGCCGATCAGGGCATCCAGTCCGTCCCCGCCGGTGGTTTTCCGGCGGCCTTCGAGGCGATCGCCGGCGATCTGCGCAAGGCCGCCCCGGATGCGGGCATCGTGCTCGCCGGCATGGTCGGCAGCCGCAATGGCTGGATCGAGGCCCATTACGTCCGCTGCCCGGCGTCTCCCGACGAGATCGCCGCGGCTGGCATGAAGGTGACGCTCGCCGACGGTTCGCCGGCGACCATCCTGCCTGGCCTTTCCTGCGACGAAGGCGCCTTCGACGTCATGCGCGGCGAGGAGACGCTGATCGTCGGCCTTGGTCTTTCGGACGGCATCGCCTGCCTGCCCGGAACCCATTCGAAATGGGCGCTGGTCGAGGGTGGCCGGATCACCCGCTTCGCCAGTTTCATGACAGGCGAGATCTATGGCCTGCTGCGGCAGCATTCCATTCTGTCGCGTCTCGCCGAGGAGCCTGCGGGCGACGACGCTGCTCGCGGTGCGGCTGACGGCCTCGCCGCCGCCGCCCGCCCGGGCGGATTGCTCAACACCGCCTTCGCATCCCGCTCGGAGGTTCTCGCCGGGCGCATGCCGGGCGGGGCTGTCGGCCCCTATCTCTCGGCGCTGCTGGTCGGCCATGAGATCGCAGGCGCACAGGCGCTTCTCGGCCGGAGCGACACGGTGCATCTCGTCGCCGACGGTGTCCTCGCACAAAGCTACGGTGCCGCGCTGGCCTCCGCCGGGATCGATGCGAAGCCGACGACGCCCGAGGCGGCCTTCGTCGCCGGCGTCCGCCGTCTCGCGGAGCGGGTTCCGGAGTGATCGTCGTCTTCGGCTCGCTCAATGTCGATCTGGTGACGCAGGTCGAGCGCCTGCCGGGAGCCGGCGAAACGGTGATGGGGCCGGGCTATGTCCTCCACCCCGGCGGCAAGGGCGCGAACCAGGCGCTCGCGGCCCGCCGGGCCGGGGCGGAGGTCGTGCTCCTCGGCGCGGTCGGCCTCGACGCCTTTGCGGGCATTGCCCTGTCGCTGCTCGAGGCAGACGGCGTCGACCTCTCCCATGTCGCGCAGGCCGAGGCGCCGACCGGAGCCGCCTTCATCGCCGTCGATGCGGCCGGATCGAACCAGATCGTCGTCGCGGCGGGTGCCAATGCCCTGGCCCGGGCCGAGGCGCTGGCTGGCCTGCCGCTCGGCGAAGGCGACGTTCTGCTGCTGCAGCGGGAGGTGCCGGAAGCGGAATGCCTCGCGGGGGCGCGGCGGATGAAGCGCGCCGGCGGCCGTGTCATCCTTAACCTGGCTCCCGCAGGGCCGCCGGACGAGGATTTGCTCGCCTGCCTCGACGTGCTCGTCGTCAACGAGCACGAGGCGCTGGTGCTGGCGCAGTCCCTCGGCTGGCCGGAGCGCGAGCCGGACGAGATCGCCCGGCGCTGCGATGCCGGGCGCGGCATCGCCTGCATCGTCACGCTCGGTGCCGAAGGCGCGGTCGGCTGGCATGGCGGAATCCGCCGCCGCCTCGCGGCGCCCGTCGTCGCGGTGGTGGACACGGTTGCGGCCGGGGACAGCTTCACCGGGGCCTTCGCGGCTGCGCTGTCGGCCGGCTACGGCTTCTCCGGAGCATTGCAGCGCGGTCTCGCGGCCGGCTCCCTCGCCTGCACGGTCGCCGGTGCGCAGCCGAGCGTGCCGCGTCGCGAGGCGATCGAGGCACTGGTCGGGCAGTCATTCCTCTAGCGAGAGCATCGGCCCGAGAAGGGGAGTGTGGCTTTCAAAAAAGCCGATGCGAGATCAAAAGCCTGCAGCCTCTCGGGCGATGGCCCTTTCGGTGATGGCCGCAAGCCGGTGTTAAGCCTGTTCGCGCCTGGTCCGGAACGGTACGGGGAAACCGCCCAATCCGAGCACCTCTCTTCACCCTTCCGCAGGGACTGGGCCGGCATCGTTTCCGCAAGGTCAATGGTGGAGACAGGGTCGCAATGGCTCAAAGGCCGATCATCTGGGCGCTCGGTGTCGCGGCGATCGCGTCAGTGAGCGCGCTCGGCTACGGCTCGAAGCTCGCCGGCTGGGCCGGCATGGACGAGGCGCCGAGCGTCGCCTCCGTCACGGTCGGCAACCCGTCCCCCGGCGCTCGCCCCGCCGACGGCAAGGCGGTGCCCTTCAAGCCGGCCGAGCCCCCGATACTGACCGTCGCCGCCGATTACCGCGGCCACTATGTCGTGCACCCCTCCATCGACAATTTCCGCATCAAAATGCTCGTCGACACCGGCGCGAGCCTGGTTGCGTTGACGGCCAGCGATGCCCGCGCGCTCGGTATCCAGCTCTCCTCGGCCGACTACAAGATGTCGCTGAGCACGGCGAACGGCACCGTCAGGGGCGCCCGCGTCAATCTGCGCGAGGTCAGGCTCGGCTCCATCCTCGTCCGCAATGTCGAGGCGGTCGTCCTGCCCGAGGGCGCGCTGTCGATGAGTCTGCTCGGCACGTCCTTCCTCGGGAAGCTCAGGGGCTACGAGGTGCAGACCGGACGCATGGTCCTGCGTGGCTGAGTTGTTCGAGGCGACTGCGCGCACCGCGCTGCAGTGGCCCGGCCGGAGCGATGCGTTTCCCTTGTCGCCGTGATCGGCTATGCGGATTGTTGGCATCCCGCCAGGCTCCATTTCCGCTACGGATGACTCGATGTTTCCAAAGCCTCTGCCCGAGCTGTTCCCCAATACCTTCGCCTATGAATCGTTGCCGATGGTGAAGCCGACCGGCTTCCGCGAATACGATGCGCGCTGGTTCTTCGGCCAGGAGCTCAACCTGATGGGCGTCCAGGCCGTCGGCATGGGGCTGGGCACGCTGATCCGGCGCATGGGCATCAAGCCCGAGATCGTCACCGGCCATGATTTCCGTGGCTATTCCTCCTCGATCAAGATGGCGCTTGTCACCGGGCTGATGGCGGCGGGCTGCAAGGTCCATGACATCGGGCTGGCCATGTCGCCGATGGCCTATTTCGCCCAGTTCGCGCTCGACGTGCCCTGCGTCGCCATGGTCACCGCCTCGCATAACGATAATGGCTGGACCGGCGTGAAGATGGGTGCGCAACGCCCCGTCACCTTCGGCCCCGACGAGATGAGCGCGCTCAAGGACATCGTCCTGGCGGCTGATTTCGACCTCGTCGGCGGTGGCTCCTATGTCTTCGTCCCGGATTTCCCGGCGCTCTATTTCAAGGACCTGACCAGCCGCCCGAAGATCAGGCGCAAGCTCAAGGTCATCGCCGCCTGCGGCAACGGCACGGCCGGCGCTTTCGCGCCGAAGATTCTCGAGGCGCTGGGCTGCGAGGTCGTCCCGATGGATGCCGAGCTGGACCACACCTTCCCGCGCTACAATCCCAATCCCGAAGACATGAAGATGCTGCATGCCATGGCCGACGCCGTGAAGCAGCATGGCGCCGATATCGCGCTTGGCTTCGATGGCGACGGCGACCGCTGCGGTGTCGTCGACAACCATGGCGAGGAGATCTTCGCCGACAAGATCGGTGTCATGCTGGCGCGCGATCTCGGCGCGCTCCATCCGGGCGCCCAGTTCGTCGTCGACGTGAAGTCGACCGGCCTGTTCCATACCGATCCGGAACTGCAGCGCCTCGGCATCAAGACCGACTACTGGAAGACCGGCCATTCCCACATCAAGCGCCGCGTCCAGGAGCTGAACGCGCTCGCCGGCTTCGAGAAATCGGGCCATTTCTTCTTCAACGCGCCGATCGGGCGCGGCTATGACGACGGCCTCGTCACTGCCATTGCGGTCATCGACATGCTCGACCGCAATCCGGCGAAGTCGATGGCCGAGCTCTACGCTGCCGTGCCGAAGACTTGGGGCACGCCGACCATGTCGGCCAAATGCGCCGACGAGATCAAATACGACGTCGCTGACCGGGTGACGAAGGCCGTGCAGGCGATGCAGGCAAAGGGCGAAAGCTTCGCCGGCCAGCCGATCCGCGACGTGGTGACGGTCAATGGCGTGCGCGTCACGACGCAGGACGGGAGCTGGGCGCTGGTCAGGGCCTCGTCGAACAAGCCGGAGCTCGTCGTCGTCTGCGAGAGTCCGATTGCGGAGGCACGCATGCGCGAGATGTTCGCCGCGATCGACGGCCTGCTGCGCACCAACCCGGAAGTCGGCGCCTACAACCAGACGATCTGAACGGCAGGCTTCGTCCGGTGCTCTCTCAGCCGAAGCCCGGGCACATCGCCACGCCGGAGCGTTCGACCTGCTCGATGCTGGCCGAGCCTCCGGCCTTGCCCAGGCGCGGGCGCATGTAGATCGGCGAGCCGCCGATCGTGATCGCCCCGCCCTTGATGATCCAGCCGACGACCGGCGTGAAGTCGTAGCTCGCCTGCGCCATCATGATCGAGGTGTTGGGCATGCGCAGATCCGCCGGCAGGGCGACGGTCGTGCCACGGGCGAGCTTGGTCGAATTGCGCTGCTCGCTCCAGCAGACCTTGGCGACGCCGGCGCTGTCGATCACGATGTGGTGGATCGACATCTTCGGCGCGACGCTTGTGTAGGGCATCATCACCGTCTGGGCGGCATCGAAGATGTTGCCCACCTCGGTGGTCGGGATCGTGCTGACCTGCGACGACAGGTCGACCAGCGAGCGTGTCAGCTGCGTGACCTTGCGGTCGATCATGATCGCTTGGCCGGTTTCGACGATCCCGAAATAGATCGCCAGCATCGCTGGCAGGATCATGGCGAATTCGACGGCCGCAACGCCGCGACGGTTGCGGCCCAGCCGCCGGATCAGGGCTCGCAACGCGGCTCGGTTGCGCCTTGGCGAGAATGCGCGCGTCATCGGAAACCTCATGTCGCAGGCGCGTTGAAAGGCTCGGACCGGAAGGTCGTCGAGGCGACGATACCGCGCCGGCCGGAGCCGATATTCGCGAGGCTCGCGCTCCACTGCGTGAAGTAGAGCGAATACTCGAGCACGGCGCGCACCACGACGATCTGCTGGGGCTGGGGCTGCTGGTTGTACCCGAAGCCCGTCGTGTTCAGCCCGCCGGCGCTGATCGGGTTGCTGCCGTCGACGCCGGTCTTGGCGTTGGCAAAAGAGGAATAGGTCCGGACGTCGACGACCAGTTTGGAGCAGTCGACCAGCCCGGGTGCCGCGGCGCAGACGTCGTTGCGGAAGGCGATGGTGTTGGCGGCGGCATTGCCCGTATAGCGGGTCGCCGCTTCGCCGGTGAGCAGCCGGCGCGAGGCCTGTGAAACGGCCTCTTCGAGAACCTGGCTCGTCCAGAACATCAGGGCCGTCTCGATGATGGCGGCCAGCAGGATGAGAAACGGAAATGCGATGAAGGCGAACTCGACCGCCGTGGCACCGTCCTGCGAGCGCCGAAAACGGGTGAGCAGCCGCGACCGCTTGTGACGCAGAGGCGTCGCGTCCGTGGCCGTCCTGGCTTCGGTCTCGATCGGAGAAGGTGTCATGACCTCTGGCGTCCGGTTGTCGCTTCGCAGATTTGCGCCGCCGGCAGTCGAGCCGGTTGTCGCCGGTGCGGCGTCGGCCCGATGACGATCCGAGTCATAGCTTGAAAGAATTTCCGATCCGTTATGGACCGTCCCGGCCCCGCCGAACGGGCGTTAGCGGATCGTTCACCCTGTCCGATCCGGCGCCTGGTGCCGCGAAACTCGCGGTTCAAGTCTAAATCCGGCGGTGCCACACCGCAAAACGAGCCTCGTGGGCTCTGCCTCCCGGGGCGGTCCGGAGGCCGGGCGATGCTCTTGATGAAGAGGTGGGTCAGAAGGCGTGGCCGGAGCCTCAGCGCTTGGTGGCGCCGAGCGCCGAGGCGCTGCGGGTATTGGCCTGCGCGCCCACTTCACCGAAATACTTCTGCGCGTCGCCGAGCTGGGCCGCGGGCTGGCAGACCGGCGTGCAGGAATAGCTCTCGCGCTCGAGCCCGCGCTGCACGGTCAGGAGCGAATCGGAATCCGCGCCCACGCGCACGAGCGATTCCGCCAGCAGCGCGCCGCCGGCATCGAGCGCGATCAGGTTGGTGACGCCGAAGCTTTTGCCGGTGACGACCATGACGCCGTTCTTCTGGACGGCCACATCCGCGATGGCGGGGTTTCCGATGATCACGGTCTGGGCCTTCTCGGGCAGCCTGACGACCTTCGCATGATCGACCATGACGATGACGCTTTCGATCTTGGACGTCTGGGGCGCGGCGCTTGCGGGCATCAGTCCCGCGACCAGGATCGCTCCACATGCCGTTGCGGCAAGCGCTCGTTCCGTCCAGCGCGAGCCGGGTCGGCGAAGCCGTGCTGCGGCCGAGAGAGTGGACATGGCGATGCCTCAAGATTTCCGACAAGGGCAGGAAAGCGCAAAATGATGAACCAAATCCTAATTCGACCGCTGCGATGGATTTGATTGCCGCTCGGGGCGGATGACGCAGAGACAGATATCGATTGCAGGACGCTGGTAGGGCGTCGCGCGCTCATCAAATCATAGGTCGACCGTCGATTTGTACGAGATCAATATTAGAATTGACTTGTATTAAATTGGTGGTGAGGCGTTATTTTCTTTATGTGGCCATGTAAATTCAACGTTAACCATCGAAACGATGTCTGCGAGATCGAGCCAATTCTTCTATCGGCTTAACTGATCAGCAAGGGGAGCGCGGTAATGTCCATTTGTCGCTGACCGAAGCCGCTTCAGAGCGAAGGCAGCCGTCAAACCGTGGTGCAAAAGGAGTTCAACATGACCAACGTTTTCGCTCGCTTCGTCAAGGATGAGTCTGGCGCGACCGCCATCGAATACGGCCTGATCGCCGCCCTGGTCGCCGTCGCTTGTATCGTGGCGTGGACGAACCTCGGCTCGAGCCTCTCCGCCAAGTTCGAATTCATCAACACCAAGCTCCAGTAAGACCGGGAAGGCGCCTGCGCGCCTCGCGGCTCTGTACGACGAAACGCCCCGGCTGGTCCGGGGCGTTTTTTCTTGCGTGAAGCTCCCCGTTCTCCGGAGTGTTCCCATTCGCGGTAAGGTTTTGGTGAGGCGCTTTGCGTCAGGATCGCCGGACACGCCGCCGCGCCCGAAGGCATGCCATGTCGCTCCCGCTCATCGCCCTGCTTTTCGTCTTCCCGGCCGCCATGGCTTATGCCGCGGCCAGCGACCTCGTCTCGATGACGATCTCGAACCGGCTCTGCCTCGTCTTGATGGCGACCTTCGCCATCTGCGCCGCCACGCTCGGGCTCGGTTGGGTGCAGCTCGGCTGGCATCTCGTTGCAGGCGGGGTCGTGCTCGCCGTCTGCTTCGGCATGTTCGCGGCCGGCTGGATCGGTGGCGGCGATGCCAAGCTCGCCGCCGTCACGGCGCTCTGGTTCGGCTTCGACCAGTTGATGCCCTATCTCATCTGGGCTGCCCTGGGCGGTGGCGTGCTGACCCTCGTTCTGCTCAAGCTCCGCTCGGGCCCGCTGCCAGGCGTCGCGAGCGGCTGGTCCTGGGCGCGCCGGCTGCATTCGCCGAAGGAAGGCGTGCCTTATGGCATCGCGCTCGCCTTCGCCGCGCTTCTCGTGCTGCCCGATACCGCCCTCTGGCGCGCCGCCATGGGGCTGTGATCGGAAAGCTGCGGGCACAGGCGCCATCGGCCGCATCGCCGCCGCGAGACGCTGCCAATGCGAAAAAAAGATACGTCCGATTAACCATAAGTTGACGATTCCAGCCGCACGATCCTCGACGAGAGCCAACTGGGTTTGGCTGAGGGTCAGTCGCAATGAGTCCCGCCCGCATCATCATCCTACTGGTCGCGCTGGTTGCCGGCATCGGCGCCGCCATGCTGATCAGGAAGCCGTCGCAGGCCCCGGCGCCGGCTGCCCGGATCGAGGCGGCACCGACGGTGCCGGTGCTCGTCGCTGCCGCCGACATCCCGGTCGGCAACGTCGTCTCGGCCAATGACCTGCGCTGGCTCGACTGGCCGCTCGCGAGCGTTCCCTCCGGCGTGGTGCGCAAGGACGAGGCGCCGCAGGCCGAGCAGGAGCTCGCGGGCCAGGTCGCCCGTTACGGCATCCTCGCCTCCGAGCCCGTCCGGCGCGAAAAGCTGATCAAGACCGATGGCACGGGCTTCCTATCGGCAGTGCTGCCATCGGGCATGCGCGCCGTCGCGATCTCGACCGACAGCCGCGGCGCCAACACGGCCGGCGGCTTCATCCTGCCCAATGACCGCGTCGACGTGATCGTGACTATGAAGGGCCCTTCGGTCGAAGGGGAGGGCGAAGCCTTCCTCAGCGAGACGATCCTGCGCAATCTGCGGGTCCTCGCCATCGGTCAGAATGTTCAGGAGCGCAACGGCGAGAAGGTCGTGGTCGGCGAGACGGCGACCCTAGAGGTCGAGCCCGGCCAGGCCGAGACGCTGTTCCGCGGCCAGAAGATGGGAACCCTGTCGCTGGCCCTGCGCAGTCTCAAGGACGCAGGCCAGATCGCCTCGGGCCCCACGGCCGAAGGCGCCATGACGATCGTCAAATACGGCGTCACCATGCGGAGTGCGAACCAGTGAGCCGGGAACGTATCGTCCTCTCAGCCATCCTTGCCCTGTTCCTGACCGGGCAGGCCGTCGCGCAGACCAGCGCCCCGGCCCCGGTCCTGAACGTCGGCACGAGCGAGCATGCCATCGCCCGCAAGCTCGATCTGTCGATCGGCCGTTCGCTGATCATTGAGCTGCCGCGCGATGCGAAGGAAGTCTTCGTCGCCAATCCCAAGGTCGCCAACGCGGTCGTCCGCTCGGCGCGCAAGCTCTTCATCATCGGCATCGCCGACGGCTCGACCTCGATGTTCGTCATCGACGCCGAGGGTCGCCAGATCACGGCGCTGGAGATCGAGGTCGGACGGGATCTCAACGTCCTGCGCCAGACGCTGCGCACCGCCCTGCCCAGGGCGCAGATCGAGATCAAGCCGGCCGGCAATTCGATTCTTCTCGTCGGCAACGTCGCCAACGCCTCCGAGGCGACCCAGGCGGTGGACATCGCCAACGCCTTCGTCGGTGTCTCCGCCGGGCTGTTCACCTCCAGCAAGGGCGCCGTCATCAATTCGTTGACGATCCGCGGCCGCGACCAGGTCATGGTCAAGGTCGTGGTCTCGGAGGTCTCGCGCAAGGCGATCAAGCAGCTCGGCATCAACTCGACCGGCGAGTGGAAGCTCGGCAATTTCTCGGTCCTGCCGACGATCGACAACCCGCTGCCGCTGCAGCCGCAGGCGCTGGCCGCGACCGCGATCACGGCCGGCATCGGCAACTCGACCAACTTCACCCTGCGCGCCCTGGAGCGTGCCGGCCTCTCGCGCGTCCTCGCCGAACCGACGGTCACCGCGATCTCGGGCGAAAGCGCGAAATTCACGGCCGGCGGCGAAGTCCCGGTTCCGAGCGGCTATTCCTGCGATGGCACCGGCCTCTGCACGCTCGGCATCCAGTATCGTCCGATCGGCGTCGCGCTCAACTTCACGCCGATCGTGCTCTCCGACAACAAGATCAGCATGCGCATCGCCACCGAGGTGACGGAACTCGACTTCGAGAACCAGCTTCGCCTCAGCGATACGCGCAACAGCAGCCAGCAGGTCGTCAACGCGCCGGCCTTCCGCGTCCGCAAGTCGGACACCACGGTCGAGCTGCCGTCGGGCGGCACGCTGGCGACGGCGGGCCTGATCCAGCGCGTCTCCAAATCCTCGCTCAACGGCTTTCCCGGCCTGATGAACCTGCCGATCATCGGCGTGCTCTTCCGCTCGCGCGACTACCAGCGTGAGGAAACCGAGCTGATGATCACCGCGACCCCCTACATCGCCAAGCCGATGGAGCCCAACCAGGTCCAGCGGCCCGATGACGGCTTCGTCGATGCCCATGACGCGCAGGCTATCCTGCTCGGTCGCCTGAACAAGATCTACGGAACCAGCGGCGGACCGCTGCCGCAAGCCTACAAGGGCCGCGTCGGCTTCATCGCCGACTGATGCCAAGGCTGCACGCGCAAGGGATGGCGAGACCATGATGGCTCGATCACAGCAGAAGATCAGGTTCCGGCCCGCCGGTCTCGGCATCGTCCTCGCCGCGGCGACGACGCTCGGCGCCTGTACGCACAGGGCCGATCTCGCCAGCTCGCTGGCGCCCGTCGACGTCCGCGAACGCCACCCCATCGTGCTGCGCGACGCGCCGCGCTCGCTCGATGTCTTCGTCGGGCGGTCGGGCGGCGGGCTCGATCCCCGCCAGGCCGAGGATGTCGCGGATTTCGCCAGGGAATACAGCCGCTCGGGCAAGGGCGGCCTTGTCGCCCAGGTGCCGACCGGGTCGAGGCGCGAGATGGCGGCGCACGACACGCTCAACGGCATCCGCTCGGCGCTGGCCCGCGGCGGCGTCTCCGGTCAGGCGCTGTCGGTCCGGACATACCCGGTCGTCGATGCGAATCTGGCCTCGCCGATCCGCCTGACCTTCGCCTCGCTGCAGGCCGGCCTGCCGCATGATTGCGGGCAGTGGCCGTCGGACACCGGCGTCTCCAGCATGAAGGAAGACATGACGAACGAGCCCTACTGGAACTTCGGCTGTTCCAGCCAGGCGACGCTCGCCGCCCAGGTGGCCGATCCGATCGATCTCGTCCGCTCCCGCAGCGAAGGCCGTCCGGACATCGCCAAGCGGATGGGCGCCATCGCCAAGATCCGCGACGGCAAGGATCCTTCGACCCAGTACCGGCAGGAAACGCCGCAGATCAATTCGACGGTCGGAGGCCGCTGATGAGCGCCGGGCAGGACTTCGAGACGCGGTCCGGCGACGCGGCGGCCGAGGATGTCGTCGCGCCGCTTCCGCGCATCACCTTGCAGGCCTTCTGCGAGACGCCGGCCGTCGCCGCGACCATGCAGGCCGCCATTGCCGACCGGCGCATGGACAAGGCGCATGCGCGCATCCAGATGGGTGGCCCCGCCGCCGCGGTCGAGGCTTTCCGCGCCGCGCCGACGCCCAACATCATCGTGCTGGAGACCGTTTCCGATCCGGCAGCGCTGATCGGATATCTCGACCAGCTCTCGGAGAGCTGCGACGCCGGCACCAAGGTCGTGGTCATCGGCCATGTCAACGACGTCCAGCTCTATCGCGACCTGATCCGTCGCGGCGTCAGCGAATATCTGATCGCGCCGCTCGGCACGCTCGACGTGCTGCGCACGCTCTCGGAGCTCTATGTCTCGCCCGGTGCCCGCAATCTCGGCCGCATCATTGCGGTGATGGGTGCCAAGGGCGGCGTCGGTTCCTCGACCGTGGCGCACAATGTTGCCTGGTCGATCGCCCGCAATCTCGACGCCTCCACTGTGATCGTCGATCTCGACATCGCCTATGGCACGGCCGGCCTCGATTTCAACCAGGACCCGCCGCAGGGCATCGCCGAGGCTGTCTTCGCGCCGGAGCGCCTCGACGCCAACATGCTGGACCGGCTGCTCTCGCGCTGCAGCGACAACCTGGCCCTGCTGGCCGCCCCGGCCATGCTCGATCGCACCCTCGACCTGCCGGAGGATGCCTTCGAGCAGCTCTTCGATCTCCTGCGCGCGACGGTGCCTTGCGTCGTCCTCGACGTTCCGCATGTCTGGAGCGGCTGGGTCCGGCGCGCCCTGATCAGCGCCGACGAGATCATCGTCGTCGCAGGCCCGGAACTCGCCTCGCTCAGGAACGCCAAGAACCTGGTCGACCTCGCCCGTGCGAACCGGCCCAATGATTCCGGCGCGAGGCTGGTGCTGAACCAGGTCGGCATGCCCAAGCGTCCCGAGATCGACGCGGCCGAATTCGCCAAGGCGCTCGGCGTCGAGGTTCTGACCTCGATCCCTTTCGACGCGCAGCTCTTCGGAACGGCGGCGAACAACGGCCAGATGATCGCGGAGGTCCAGCCCGGCGGCAAGATCGCCGAGGCCTTCGTCCAGATCGCCAGCGCGTTGACCGGCCGTGGCGAAGCCAAGCGCAGCAAGCGCAGCCTGTTCGAGCCGCTCGTCGCCAAGCTGCGGCGAAAGGCCTGAACGATGCAGCGTCTCCGGGCCGGGATCAGGGTTTGGAATCGCGTGAGCGCGGGCCGGCAAGCCGCCGCGCCGGCCAGCGCGAAAGAGGGTTGAGATGTTCGGAAAGCGTTCCCCCGGCGCAGCAGTCGCACCGGCCCTGGCCCTGAAGGCGCCGGCTGCCGCCGCAGCGACCGCCCCGGCTCGCCAGCCGGCGGCTCCGCCGCTCGCGACCGAAACCCGTCGGGCGCCGCCACCGGCCGCGCCGACGGAGCAGCCGCGATCCGACGAATACTACCAGATGAAGAGCATGATCTTCGGTGCTCTCATCGAGGCGATCGACCTGTCGCAGCTCGCCAAGCTCGATGGCGAATCGGCACGCGAGGAAATTCGCGACATCATCAACGAGATCATCTCGCTGAAGAACGTCGTGCTCTCCATCGCCGAGCAGGAGGAACTGCTCGACGACATCTGCAACGACGTGCTCGGCTACGGTCCGCTCGAGCCCCTGCTCGCCCGTGACGACATCGCCGACATCATGGTCAACGGCGCCACCCGGACCTTCATCGAAACCGGCGGCAAGATCACGCTGACGAACATCCGCTTCCGCGACAACGCGCAGTTGATGAACATCTGCCAGCGCATCGTCAGCCAGGTCGGCCGGCGCGTCGACGAAAGCTCGCCGATCTGCGATGCGCGCCTCGCCGACGGCTCGCGCGTCAACGTCATCGCCCCGCCGCTGGCGATCGACGGCCCTGCGCTCACCATCCGTAAGTTCAAGAAGGACAAGCTGACCCTCGATCAGCTCGTCAAGTTCGGCGCGATCTCGCCGCCCGGCGCCGAGATCCTGAAGATCATCGGCCGGGTCCGCTGTAACATCGTCATCTCTGGCGGTACCGGCTCGGGCAAGACCACGCTGCTCAACTGCCTGACGAACTACATCGACCTCGACGAGCGCATCATCACCTGCGAGGACGCGGCCGAGCTCCAGCTCCAGCAGCCGCATGTCGTGCGTCTCGAAACCCGTCCGCCCAATCTCGAGGGCACGGGTGCGGTGACGATGCGCGATCTCGTCAAGAACTGCCTGCGCATGCGTCCCGAGCGGATCATCGTCGGCGAGGTGCGCGGACCCGAGGCCTTCGACCTGCTGCAGGCGATGAACACCGGCCATGACGGCTCGATGGGCACGCTCCACGCCAACACGCCGCGTGAGTGCCTGAGCCGTATCGAATCGATGATCACGATGGGCGGCTTCTCGCTGCCGTCGAAGACGCTGCGCGAGATGATCTGCTCCTCGATCGACGTCATCATCCAGGCCCAGCGTCTGCGCGACGGCTCCCGCCGGATCACGCACATCACCGAGGTGATGGGCATGGAAGGCGATGTCATCATCACCCAGGACATCGTGAACTACGATATCCTCGGCGAGGACGCCCACGGCAAGCTGATCGGGCGCCACCGCGCGACCGGCATCGGCCGCCCGCGTTTCTGGGAACGTGCCCGCTATTACGGCGAGGAGCAGCGGCTCGCCGCCGCGATCGACGAGCTCGAGCAGGGCGAAACCGATGCCGCGTGACCGCGCAGACCGGCCGGAGCCGCGGCCATGGATCTGAGCTTCATCGCCATCGTGGTGCTGGCGACGCTGGCTGCGGGCGGCGTCACCTATGCGCTGTTCTATCCGATGCTGAGCGGGCAGGCTCGTGCCGAGAAGCGCCGCAAGGAGTTCGCGACCCCGGTCGCGGCGCGCACATTCGACCGCGAGGCGCAGGCCCGGGCCAAGCGCGGGCAGATCGCCCAGAGCCTGAAGGAGATCGAGAATCGCGAGAACGCGCGCAACAAGCTCACCCTCGAGCAGCGCATCTCGCAGGCCGGGCTGAACTGGGACCGCAAGAAGTACTATATCGTCAGTGCGGCCATCTCGGTGGGCACGGGCTTGCTCCTGCTCACCTTGAGTGGCAGCCTGGTCCTTGCCGTGGTCGGCCTGTTCGTCGGGGCGCTGGGCATGCCGCTCTGGTTCCTGCAGCATTGCCGGAACCGCCGGCTGAAGCGGTTCGGCAACGAATTCCCCAACGCGATCGACGTCATCACGCGCGGCATCAAGGCCGGCCTTCCCCTGAACGACTGCCTGCGCATCGTCGCCTCGGAGGCCGCCGAGCCGGTAAAGACCGAATTCCGCCTCATCATCGAGAGCCAGACGCTCGGCCTGCCGCTCACCGACGCCGTCGCCAAGCTCTATGAGCGCATGCCCTGCGCCGAATCGAACTTCTTCGGCATCGTGCTGGCGATCCAGCAGAAGACTGGCGGCAACCTTTCGGAAACGCTCGGCAACCTCTCGCGGGTCATCCGCGACCGCCGCAAGATGCGTGACAAGATCAACGCCGTCTCGATGGAGGCCAAGGCTTCCGCCGGCATCATCGCCTGCCTGCCGCCCTCCGTGGCCGGCATGGTCTACCTGACGAGCCCGCGCTACATCGAGCTGCTCTGGATCACCCAGGTCGGCAAGTTTGCCCTCGTCGGCTGCGCCATCTGGATGCTGGTGGGCGTCCTGATCATGCGCAAGATGATCAACTTCAACATCTGAGGCGCCGCCGATGATTTCCCTGATCGCGGAGAAGGCCGTCGACAGCCAGTTCCTGCTGGCGCTGTTCGTGGCGATCGCCGCCGCCGCGACGGTCCTCACCATCGCCATTCCGTTGACGGAGGGCTCGAACCTTCAGAAGCGGATGAAGAATGTCGCCACCGAGCGCGAGAAGATTCGCGCCCGCGAGCGCGAACGGCTGAATCGACAGAGTGATCGGGTCTCGCTGCGCCAGGAGCCGAAGGCGTTCATGCGGCGCATCGTCGAGCAGTTCAAGCTGGGAGACTGGCTGGGCACCGAGACGGCCAAGAAACAACTCGCCATGGCCGGCTATCGCGGCCAGCAGGCGGAAGTCGCCTTCCTGTTCTTCCGTCTGGTGATGCCGATCGGGCTTTTCCTGTTCACGCTGTTTTATGTGTTCGTCGTCAACGATTTCGGCCAGTCGACGCTTGTCAGGATCGGAATGGCGGTCGGTGGCGCCTATCTCGGCATCAAGGCGCCGGAAGTCTTCCTCTCCAACCAGATCGGCAAACGCCAGGCCTCGATGAAGCTGGCGTTTCCGGACGCGCTCGACCTTCTGCTGATCTGCGTCGAATCCGGCATGTCGATCGAGCACGCCTTCCGCAAGGTTTCGACTGAGATCGGCGGCCAGTCGGTGCCGCTCGCCGAGGAGTTCGCGCTCTGCACGGCCGAGCTATCCTACCTCTCCGAACGCCGCCAGGCCTATGAGAACCTGGCCACCCGTACCGGACTCGAAGGCGTCAAATCGGTCTCGACCGCGCTGATCCAGGCGGAACGGTACGGCACGCCGCTGGGCACCGCCTTGCGGACGCTGTCGCAGGAGAGCCGCGACCAGCGCATGATGGAGGCGGAAAAGAAGGCCGCGGCGCTGCCGCCGAAGCTGACCGTCCCGATGATCCTGTTCTTCCTGCCGGTGCTGTTCGTCGTCATCATGATGCCGGCGGTGATCCAGGTGATGAAGCTGGAGTGACGGTATTCGCCGCAGGGCCGCTCCTTGGGGCCTCGCGTCATGGCTGTCTTTTCGCTGAAAATTCGGGCGAAGCTTGGTCTCAGGGAAACAGCCGCGATAAGGCGAGCGTTGTCAGGGGCCTCCGCGGTGCCTGCAATGACCGGCGCCAGACCGATCACGGCAAGGCCCCATGAACATCAAGGCCGCCTTCGGCGGCTCCTGGGATCCAGGCATGTCGGGATTAAACACGCACGGCCTCGCACGAGCGCCGGTGAATGGGCGAGCTTGCGGCAGGGTCCGGAATCGAAGCGAGAGCCTCGTTCAGCCCTGCGGCGCTGCCGCTTCCGGCCCTCGGGCCTGAGCCGGCGCGGCCTTGGGCTTGCCCTTCGCTCCGCCGGTCTTGAGCATCTCCCAGCTATTGGGCTGGGCGACGCTGCGCTTGAGATAGGCGATCGTCGCGGCTGCCTCGGCGGGATTCTGGTCCTGCCTGGCCAGCGTCTCGGCCTCGGCGAAGCGGCCCTGCAGGCCCAGCACCAGAACGAGGTTCTGCCGCACGCGCGGATCGGCGTTTCCGGCGGAGGTCGCCTCGCGCAGGACGCGCTCGGCCTCGGGCAACTGCCGGGAGAGCGCGAGCGAGAGGCCGAGATTGGAAAGTACGGTCGACTCGCCCGGCGCGATCTTGAGGGCTGCTTGGTAGATCTGCTGGGCGCGGGCATGTTCGCCGAGCTGGTCTGCGACGGTGCCCTGCGCGGACAGGATGCGCCAGTCCGGACGCTCCGGCGAATGCGCCCGCGAGAGCACCTCGTCGGCCTCCTTGAGTCGGCCGTTGTCGGCGAGCGAACGGCCATAGGCACCGAGCATCTCGCGGTCGTTGGAATGGGTCAGCACGGCGCTCTGCAGCACGGCGAGCGTCTGGGCGTTCTGGTCGAGCGCGCGCAGGGCGCGTGCGTAGTTGAACGCCGCGTCGCGATCCTTCGGGTTGGCCTCGTAGCGCTTGCCCCAGCGCTCGCTTTCGGCATGCCAGTCGGCCGAGCTTTTCGGCTGCGTCGTGCTCTTGCCGATCGAGCCGGTGATGTCGCCGAGGCCGCCCCGGCTCTGGCAGCCCGCCAGTGCGAGCGCCGCGAGGCAGACTGCAAGCCCCAGGCCCGGCCGCGACAGGGCACGCGAGCGAGCAGGCGAGGGCAGATGGCGGGACGACGGATGATTGGAAAACATGGGTCTCATCGCCTTGCCACGATGGAAGATCTGGTTGCCCCGGTGATAAAACGTTAACCCTAACGCATCCTTAACCGGCCCCCTGCCGCTTCCTCCCGACCAGGTATCCACCGTCGTGCACAGCCTCATCGTTCAAGCCTCGCCCACCGCGATTCCCGTCCATTGCGTGACGAAGGCGGGCCTGCCGGCGCTCCTGGCCGGGCTCGCGTCGGAGGGGCGGCGTTTCGCCGAGGCGCAGGCCTTCGCCGCGCAGCCGGGCCAGCACCTCGTCCTGCCCGATTCCTCCGGCGCGGTCGCCGCCGTCCTTCTCGGCGTGGAGGGCACCGATGCACGTCGGCGCGACCCCTTCGCCCCGGGCAGGCTCGCCGCTTTGTTGCCGGCCGGCGACTATGCACTGGTGGGCGAGACCGGCGATGTCGCACTCGCGGCGCTCGGCTGGCTGCTCCAGGGCTATCGCTTCGACCGCTACCGCAAGCCTGCTCCGGCCAGCGCGCGGCTGGTTCTGCCGGATGGCGTCGACGGCGAGGATCTGGTCCGGATCGCGACCTCGGTCGCGCTCGCCCGCGATCTGGTCAACACCCCGGCCAACGACATGGGACCGGCCGCGATCGAGGCTGCGATCCGTGCGCTTGCCGCGGAATGCGATGCGACCGCGACCGCCATCGTCGGCGACGAGCTGCTCGCCCGCAACTTCCCGATGATCCACGCGGTCGGCCGCGCGTCGCCTCGTGCGCCGCGGCTCGTCGATCTGGTCTGGGGTGATCCGTCCCATCCGCGGGTCACCCTCGTCGGCAAGGGCGTGGCCTTCGACACCGGCGGGCTCGACCTCAAGCCTTCGGCTGGCATGCTGCTGATGAAGAAGGACATGGGTGGGGCGGCGGCCGCCATCGCGGCAGCCCGCATGATCATGCTGGCGAAGCTGCCGGTGCGCCTGCGCCTGCTCGTGCCGGCGGTCGAGAATGCGGTCTCGGGCTCGTCCTTCCGTCCCGGCGACGTGCTGGCGAGCCGCAAGGGTCTCTCGGTCGAGATCGGCAACACCGATGCCGAGGGCCGGTTGATCCTGGCCGATGCGCTGGCGCTGGCCGATGAGGAGGCACCGGAGCTGCTGATCGACTACGCCACGCTGACGGGCGCGGCCCGCACGGCGCTGGGACCGGAGCTGCCGCCCTTCTACACCCATGACGAGGGGCTGGCGGCGGAGATCGCGAGGCAGGGCGAGGCTGTCAACGATCCGGTCTGGCGCATGCCGCTCTGGCCGAATTACGAGCGGATGCTCGATTCCCGGATCGCCGATCTCAACCACGTCTCCGGCGGCAGCTTCGCCGGCTCGGTGACGGCGGCGCTGTTCCTGAACCGCTTCGTCGAGAAGGCTGCTGCCTATGCGCATTTCGACATCTACGCCTGGAACCCCTCGGCCAGGCCGGGGCGGCCGGAGGGCGGCGAATGCCAGGCGGCACGGCTGACCTACGCGCTCGTGAAGCAGTTCTACCCGGCCGGTTAATCCTGCCGCGAGAAGCCGATTGCGCCTTCGCCTCCGCGGTATAATGATACGGACCCGTAACGATCGGGACCGCGCGCGCTCATGCCCTTGGAGATCAGGCCGTCTCAGGCGCTCAGGCTGTGGCGGCAGGTGCATCTCGATCTGGTGCGGGACGGGCAGGCCGATCTGTCGGCGCGGCAGACTGCGATCCTGCTGACGATCTATCTGGAATTGCCGCCGCACACGGTGCGTGGCCTGGCAGCCCAGCTCGGCGTTACCAAGCCGGTCATCACCCGTGCACTCGACACCATGGGCAAGCTCGGCCTCGTCACCCGCAAGCGCGACGAGTTCGACCGCCGCAACGTCGTGATCCAGCGCACTGTCGCTGGCGCGCTCGCGGTCGAACGGCTGGCCGATCTCGTGGTCGAGCGCGCCAGGGAGATGAATGGCGGCTGAGCCGGTCCGGCGTGACGGCACCGGGTCGTTGCGACTATGGTCATTGTCTCGGTGGAGAATCACGATGCTCTGGAAGCACAGTATCGGCCGGCTTGCCGGCATCGTCGCTCTCGTCTTGAGCGGAGCTGCGCTTGCCGCTTCGCCGGGTTCGTTGCCCTATTCCGCGCGCGGACAGGAGCCGGGCTGGCATCTCGCGATCACGGGGCAGGCCGTGACGCTGGAGATCGCAGCCGGCGAACGTTTCCAGGCCACGACGCCGAGGCCACGTCGCACCGGCCAACGCACGCGCTATGACGTGGTTCTCGGCGGCCGCCCCTCCCGGATCACGATCGAGCGGCGCCTCTGCCACGATACGATGAGCGGAATGCCGCATCCCGACCGCGTCTCGATCTTCGGGCTCGGCCCCGTGCTGCGGGGCTGCGGCGGCCTGCCTCGCACGCTGCTCGGCACCAATGAGTGGGTGGTGGCGCAGATCGCCGGCACGCCGGTGATCGCCAAGGCCGGCGCGACGCTGCAATTCCTCGACGATGGCGCACTCGTCGGCAAGGCGTCCTGCAACCGCTTTCGGTCCTCGTTCATGCTGACTGGCGAAGGCCTGACGTTCGGTGCTGCCGCCACGACCATGATGGCCTGCCCGCCGGATATCATGCAGCAGGAGCAGAGCCTGTTGCGCCAGCTCGAAGGCGTCACTGGCTTCGATATCCGGGCTGACGGCGCCCTCATCCTCAAAGGCAAGGACGGCACCGCCTTGGTGGCGCGCCGCCGCTAGATCCGGCTCCGACATGACAGCTACGCTCGACCGCCGCCTGACCCCGGCTCGCCCCGATCTCGCCGCGCGCCACCTGATGGGCCAAGTGGAGGCGAGGGCCTTTGCCGATCCCGTGCCGATGCGCGTCGCCGCGCCATCGGCACCGCTGCATCGCGAACCGCGCCCCGACGCAGCCCTCGACACGGAAGCGCTCTGCGGCGAACGCGTCGATGTCTATGAGCGCTTCGAGGGCTGGGCCTGGGTCCAGCTCCGCTCGGACGGTTATGTCGGCTATCTTCCCGACGATGCCCTGCGGGCCGACGCACTCGCGCCGACACATCGCGTCAGCGCCCTGCGGACCTTCGTCTATCCCGGCCCCTCGATGAAGCTGCCGCCGCTGGCCGCGCTCTCGCTCGGCGCCGGTGTCGCCGTCGCGGGCGAGGCCGGCGAGTTCGTCGTGCTCTCCGAGTTCGGCCGCTTCGCGTCGGGCTATGTCTTCGCCGGTCACGTTGCGCCGCTCGCCGTGCCCGAGGCCGATTTCGTCAGCGTCGCCGAGCGCTTCCTGAACGTGCCCTATCTCTGGGGCGGCAAGACCAGCCTTGGCCTCGACTGTTCGGGCCTGACCCAGCTCGCACTCGCCGCCGCCGGCATTGCCTCGCCACGCGATTCCGACATGCTGGAGAGCGGCATCGGCGCGGACGTCGCCTTCGACGACAGCCTTCAGGGCTTGCGTCGCGGGGACCTGGTGTTCTGGAAGGGGCATGTCGGCATCCTGACCGACCCCGACACCCTCCTCCACGCCACCGCCTATTCGATGACCGTGATGAGCGAGCCGCTGCGCACCGCCCGCGACCGCATCCAGGCGAAAAGCTTCGGCGCGATCACGGCGATTCGCCGCATAGGATGATCGGCCATTGGCAAAGATTGCCAAGGTGCTATCCTTGCCGCGACGGGAGACTGATATGGCGACGATGAACGTATCCCTGCCCGATCAGATGAAAGCTTGGGTCGAGGCTCAGACCGAGACCGGCCGATACGGCAACGCCAGTGATTATGTGCGTGACCTGATCCGAAGGGATCAGGAGCGGCGAGAGAAGATTGCCGAATTCCAGCGACTCATCGATGAGGGCCGCGCCAGCGGCATAGGCAGGCGCACATTCGTCGACATTCGCGAATCTGCGCGGAAGCGCGCCAAGGAGTTGGGCGCCGACGGCGCTTAGGCTTACGGAGCAGGCCGAGCAGGATCTCGACGACATCTATGTTCGCGGCGCGCTGCAATTTGGTACGCGCCAAGCAGAACGCTGCGGCGACAGTCTTGAGGCTTGTATCGAATTACTGGCGACGCAGCCATGGTTGGCGCCGGAGCGCACGGAGCTTTCAAAACCCGTCCGGGTTCATCCTCATGGCAGCCATGTCGTCGTTTACGAGACGGAAGGTCGGGACCTGCTGGTTCTGCGAATTCTTCATCAGCGCAGCGACTGGGAAAGGCTGCTTTAAACGTTACCCAGCCCCTTCAACCGATAGAGCGCTTCCAGCGCCTCGCGCGGCGTCATTTCGTCGAGGTCGAGCCCGTCGAGCGCCAGCCGCAACGGGTCCTCGGCCGGCAGGGTAGGTGCCGGCGCGGCGCGGCGCTGCGGCGCCGCGAAGAGCGGCAGGTCGTCGACGAGCGAGGCGACAGGCTTTTCGCGCTCGGTTTTCTCGAGTTCGCTCAAAATGCTGCGGGCGCGCTCGACCACGGCCGGCGGCAGCCCGGCGAGCTTGGCGACCTGGATGCCGTAGGAGCGGTCGGCGGCACCCGGCACGACCTCGTGCAGGAAGATCACCTCGCCGTTCCATTCGGTGACGCGCACGGTCGCGTTGGTGACGCGCTCCAACCGGTCCGCCAGCGCGGTGAGTTCGTGATAATGCGTCGCGAACAGGCCCCTGCAGCGATTGACCTCGTGCAGATGCTCGATGGCGGCCCAGGCGATCGAGAGCCCGTCGAAGGTCGCCGTGCCGCGCCCGATCTCGTCGAGGATGACCAATGCGCGCGGCCCGGCCTGGTTCAGGATCGCGGCGGTCTCGACCATCTCCACCATGAAGGTCGAGCGCCCGCGCGCCAGATCGTCGGCGGCGCCGACGCGCGAGAACAGCCGGTCGACAACGCCGATATGGGCGCTCGCTGCCGGCACGAAGGCACCCATCTGCGCCAGCACCGCGATCAGCGCGTTCTGGCGCAGGAAGGTCGACTTGCCGGCCATGTTCGGGCCGGTGATCAGGCAGATGCGTCCGCCCTTCGCGTCGGCTCCCGGCGGCGACAATTCCGTCTCGTTGGCGACGAAGGGCTTGCCGTCGCGCTTCAGCGCCGCCTCGACGACGGCGTGGCGCCCGGCCCGGATGGTGAAGGCTTCGCTGGCGTCGATCAGCGGCCGGTTCCAGCCCTCCCGCGCCGCCAGCTCGGCGAGCCCTGCCGCGACGTCGATCTCGGCCAGCGCGGCGGCGGCCCGCTTGATCGGTTCGGCATGGGCGAGCACGCTCTCGCTGAGCGCGGCGAAGATCCCCAGTTCGAGTTTCAGTGCGCGGTCGGCGGCCGAGGCGATCTTCGCCTCCAGCCCGCCGAGCTCGACCGATGAGAACCGCATCGCGTCGGACATGGTCTGGCGGTGCACGAAGGTCGCCCGCCAGGGCTCCTTGAGGAAATCCTCGCCGATGGCTTGCGGCACCTCGACGAAATAACCCAGCATCGAATTGTGCTTGATCCGCAGCGTGCGGCAGCCGGTATCGGCGGCATAGCGCGCCTGCAGCTGCGCGATTACCTTGCGAGAATCGACCTGCAACAGCCGCAGCTCGTCCAGATCCGGATCGTGCCCCTCGCGCACGAAGCGTCCGTCGCGGCGGTTCAGCGGCAGTTCGTCGGCGAGCGTCGCTTCGAGCCGCGCCGGCAGGTCAGGGTCGATCTCCGACAACGCGCGCGAGGCCCTGGACAGTTCGGCCGGGAGCGCCGCCCGGTGCAGCAACATGCCGACGATGGCACGAGCTGCACTCAGCCCCGAGCCCAGCGCCGCGAGATCGCGCGGCCCGCCGCGGTCGAGCGAGAGCCGTGCCAGCGCCCGGGCGATATCCGGCACCTTGGCGAGCGCGGCTTGCAGATCCTCGCGCAATGCGCCGTCGGAGACCAGTGCCTCGACCGCGTCGTGCCGCTCCGCGATCGGGGCGGGGTCGGTTAGTGGCCCGGCCAGGCGCTCGGCGAGCAGGCGCGCCCCGCCCGGTGTTACGGTGCGGTCGATCGCCGCCAGCAGACTGCCGCTGCGCTCGCCCGAGAGGGTCCGGGTCAGTTCGAGATTGGCGCGCGTCGCGGCGTCGATCAGCATGGTGGCCGAGCCGGCATCGCGCACAGGCGGCGAGAGCGGCGGACGCGCGCCGAATTGTGTCCGCTCGACATAGGCCAGCGCCGCGCCGGCTGCCGCGACCTCGGCCCGGCTGAAGCTGCCGAAGGCGTCGAGCGTCGCGACGCCGAAGAAGTCCTTCAGCCGGCGCTCGGCCGAGGCCGCGTCGAGCCCCTCCCGCGCCAGCGGCGTCACCGGCACGCCGATCTCGCGCCAGAATTCCTTCAGCTCCGGATCGTCGTGAATGGCGTCCGGGCAAACGATCTCGCGCGGTTCGAGGCGGGCGAATTCGATCGCGAGCCGCTCCTGCGGCGCCTCCATCACGCTGAAGCGCCCGGTCGAGATGTCGATCGCCGCGATGCCGTAAAGCGCGCTGGTATCGCCGAGCTTGCGCCGCGCCACCGCGACGAGCAGGCTCGCCCGGCCCGGCTCGAGCAGGCGCTCCTCGGTGATGGTGCCTGGCGTGACGAGGCGCACCACATCCCGTTTGACTACGGATTTCGGCCCGCGCTTCCTGGCTTCGGCCGGATCCTCGGTCTGCTCGCAGACCGCAACGCGGTGCCCCGCCGCGATCAGCCTCTGCAGATAGTCGTCGGCGCGCTCTACCGGCACGCCGCACATCGGGATGTCGTCACCCTGGTGCTTGCCGCGCTTGGTCAGCACGATCCCGAGCGTACGCGAGGCGATCTCGGCATCGCTGAAGAACAGCTCGTAGAAGTCGCCCATCCGGTAGAACAGCAGGCAGTCGGGATTGGCTGCTTTGATCTCGACATATTGCGCCATCATCGGCGTGACGCGGCTGGTCTCCTCCCGGGCAACGGCCGGGGGAGCGGCGGGCGGGTCGACCCGTTCGTGAAGAGACTGGCGAGCGCTGTGCATGGTGCGCGAACGCTAGCGATTCGGCCCCCGCTTGGGAACCGCGCAGGCCGGCCGGCGCGCTTCCGGCGACTTTTTGATGTGGACGTGGGCTCCGGTGTCCCTGCAACAGGGCGAGTTCAGCATTCGTTAGCCACAACCGACATACATCATGAAGGGATGTCGTCCTCAGCCGTACCGGGCACGCCCCTATGCTACTGGAACTGACCAGAGGTCTTGGCTACCTCATCGTCGCTACGGTACTGGTGCCGTTGGCGACGCAGCGTCTCGGCGAGCATCTCAGGCTGCGGCAGGTCGTCATCGGGCTGATCTTCGCGGCGGGCGGGTGCGCGAGCATGCTGGATCCGATCGCCATTCAGCCCGGCATCCAGCTCGATTTCCGCAATATCGCCGCCGTCCTGTCTGGGCCGCTCGGCGGTCCGATCGCCGCTTTTGTCTCGGCGGTCGCACTGTCTGCCCTGCGCCTTCACATCGGTGGTACGGGGGCGCCGGCTGGCGTCGGCGTCATCCTGCTCTGTTCGGCGATCGGGGCGGCCTATGCCATCTGGCTGCGACGGGCTGGGCGTACGGCGTCGCTGCAGGGGCTGTTCGGCCTCAGCCTCGTCGCGGCCTGGATGCCAGTGGCGATGATCTTGGGCCTGGTGCCGTTCCCGCGCGCCTGGGGCTTGATCCTGGCATTGTCGGGCCCGGGCGTGACCATGATCAACGTGCTCGGCGCCTTCCTGATCGGGTACATCATCAAGAGCGACCAGGAGCGCGTCGAGGCTCTGCTGCGTCTCGAGGCCTGCACGGCCAACATGCCCGGCGTCCTCTATCAGAAGATCCTGCGGCCGGACGGCACGATCCAGCACAAGCTGGCCAATTCCAAGATCGAGGAATTTCTCGATGTCACACGCGCGGAGGTCGAGCGCGATCCGACCAGCTGGCTGCGCTGGATGGTGCCGGAGGACCGCGATTTCCTGGCCAGGGCGAATGCCCAGGCCGCGGCCGAGAGGACCTTGAAGCCGTGGCGCTTCGAGGGGCGGCATCGCCGCGATGACGGCTCCATGGTCTGGCTCAGGACCGACGCTGCGGCGCGCCGTCTGGCGGACGGCTCGATCTGCTGGGACGGCATCATGATCGATGTCACGGCGGAGCGCACGCTCGAGCAGCGCCGGCGCGAATTCGAGGATGAGCGCAAGGCGGCGCTCGAAAGCCTCGCCACGCAGTTGGAGGTGACGGTCGGCAAGGCGCTGCAGGAGGTCGCGTCGTCGGTCCGCAGCATGCATGAAGCCGCCAACGAGATGGCCGGCAGCGCCAACAATACAGCGTTGCGGGCCGGCGAGGTCACCCGTCAGGCGGATGTCGCCTCGCGCCGCGTCGGCAGCGTCGCGGTCGCGGCCGAGGAGATCGAGGCCTCGATCCGCGAACTGACGCGTCAGACGGCTCATGCCGACCAGACGGTGCGGGATGCCGCGAGCTATGTCCGCTCCACCCGCAGCGACGTCGCAGGCCTCGGCGAAGCCGCCGACAAGGTCAGCTCGGTGCTCGATTTCATTGAGGATATCGCGTCGCGTACCAATCTCCTGGCGCTGAACGCGACGATCGAGGCCGCCCGTGCCGGTGCGGCCGGACGTGGCTTCGCCGTCGTGGCCGGCGAGGTCAAGAACCTGGCCGAACAGACCCAGAAGGCGACCCGTGACATCGCGGCGACGCTGCAGGACATCCGAGGCGCTGCTGCCGCGGCTTCGGAAGCCGTCGCCCATATCGAAGGCACCATGACCACGATCGAGCGGACCTCCGGCGCCATCGCCGATGTCGTCAGCCGGCAGGCCGACATCGCCTCGACGATCACGGCCGACGCCCAGGCCGTCGCCGGCAGCACCAGCGCCGTCACGGCCAGCGTCGGCTCGGTCGGCGCCGAGGCCTCCGTCACCGGCGGCGCCGCCCAGCGCGTCCTCGATGTCGCCCGCAAGGTCGACGAGCAGACCGCCGCACTCGATCGCTATGTCGGGGAATTCGTCGGCGGCGTGCGCCGTCGCCTCTGACGGTCGCGGCTCTGGAAGGAGCGCGCGGCCTTCGGCGACAGCCGATGCGATGCGCGAGCGCCCCTGCATCGAGCGCCCCTGCACCAAGCGCCCCCCGCACCCGGCCAAAGGCGATATCGAGTCGAATCGGAGTGTTTCGTGCCCGCGAATGCTTCCCGCGTTAGGAAGGCATTCAGCAATCGGGGGCATGGTTGGCGGATCGTTAACCGGCGCGGATCGAAATCGTTGATCGTTACCCTGATCGAGAGCCTGTCGTTCATTCTGCTGGCAGCGCTCGCCGTCACGGCCGTCACGCCGGTCCTCGAGCGATATCCGATCCTGCGCCAGATCGTCATCGGCGCGCTGCTCGGCGGCGCCGGGCTGCTCAGCATGGCTCATCCCTTCGTGCAGCAGCCCGGCGTGGTCGTCAGCTCCCGCAACATCGCCGCGCTGCTGGCGGGCGCCTTCGGCGGGCCGCTCTCGAGCGGGCTCGTCGCCGGAGCGCTCTCCCTGTACCGCTATGCCGAGGGCGGCAACGGCATGGCCATGGGCATCGCCGGTATCGGCCTCAGTGCGCTCGCTGGGCTCGCCATGCGCTGGCGCATCCAGGCCAGTAAGCGCCCGCCCTCCCGCGGCGACGTGGCCTGGCTGGCTCTGGCGAGCGGCGTGGTGCTGCTGCCGCCCATCCTGCTGCTGCCGAACCGCGAGCTGATGTGGGAGGTTCTGACCCAGGCTTTCCCCCCGGTTCTCGTCATCAACATCGTCGGCACGATACTCGCGTCGCTGCTGATCGTGGTCGATGCCGAGCGGCGCGAAACCGGCTATCGCTTCAAGACCCTGGCACAGCGCGTACCCGGCACGCTCTACCAGCGCATTCTGCGTCCGGATGGCACGGTGAGCTACCGCTTTGCCTCGTTCCGGCTCGGTGAATTGCTGGGCGTCAAGCAGGAGGATGTCGAGCGGGACGCCCGCGTCTGGATCGACAAGATGATTCCGGAGGATCGGGCCCGTTTCGAGCAGGCTTGCAGAGCGGGGTTCGAGGAGAAGGACAACTGGCGCCTCCATCTCCGCTACCATGGCAAGGACGGCTCGATCGTGGCCATGCGCAGCGAGGCGACGATGCGTCGCTTGCCCGACGGCACGCGCGTCTGGGACGGCATCCTGTTCGATGTCACCGATGAGAGAACCATCGAGACGCGCCGCGCCGAAATCGAGGAGGCGCGTCGAAGCCAGCTCGACGAGCTCGCGGGACAGCTCGAGGTGACCGTCGGCAAGGCGCTTCAGGACGTGAGCCGCTCGGTCCGCAGCATGTACGAGGCCGCCAGTGCGATGGCACAGAGCGCCGACAACACGACGCAGCGGGCCGTCGCCGTCAGGCGCGAGGCGGAAAGCGCCTCGAACCGCATCGGCAGCGTCGCGGTAGCAGCCGAGGAGATCGAGGCGTCGATCCGCGAACTGATGCGCCAGACGGAACATGCCGATCAGGCGGCCCATGACGCAGCGAGCTATGTCCGGCAGACGCAACGCGATGTCGCGGGGCTGAACACGGCCGCCGACAAGGCGAGTGCCGTCCTGGATCTGATCGAGGACATCGCGGCGCGCACGAACCTGCTCGCGCTCAACGCGACGATCGAGGCCGCGCGCGCAGGCGCGGCGGGGCGCGGTTTCGCGGTCGTCGCCGGCGAGGTCAAGAATCTGGCCGAGCAGACCCAGAAGGCCACGCGCGACATCGCCGCGACCCTGCAGGAGATCCGCGGCGCCGCCGCGACCGCCTCGGGTGCCGTCGCCTTCATGGACAGGACGATGAGCGACATCGAGCAGACCTCGGGTGTCCTCGCGCGCGTCGTGAACCGGCAGGCCGACATCGTCACCACCATCGCGACCGATGCACAGGCCGTCGCCGGCAGCGCGGTCGCCGTCACGAGCAATGTCGGTTCCGTCGGCGACGAGGCCCGGGTCACGGGCGACGCGGCGCGTCTCGTCGTCGAGGCGGCCCGCACGGTCGACGAGCAGACCAGCGCGCTCGATCGCTATGTCGGCGATTTCGTCGGCAGCGTCCGCCGGCGTCTCTGACCAAGCGGGGCCTGGGGCAGGCCCGCGGCTCCGGCGGCAGCGGCGATCTGTAACCCAGCGGCATAAGCGTTCCTCGCCAGCGCGCCTTGTGGGCGCGCAGGCGCTTGCCTATGGTCCGCCTCCTCCAGGAAACGCTCACAAAAAAGAACAATCCCATGACCGACCAGCCGATCAAGCGCACGCGCCCGACCTTCACCGACCAGGAAGCATTGCTGTTTCACTCGGAGGGGCGCCCGGGCAAGCTCGAGATCGTCGCGACGGTGCCCATGGCGACACAGCGCGATCTCTCGCTCGCCTATTCGCCCGGCGTCGCGGTGCCGGTGCTGGCGATCGCGGACGATCCGAGCAAGGCCTATGACTACACCGCGCGCGCCAATCTCGTCGCGGTCATCACCAACGGCACGGCGATCCTCGGCCTCGGCAATCTCGGCGCGCTCGCCTCGAAGCCGGTGATGGAAGGCAAGGCGGTTCTGTTCAAGCGCTTCGCCGACGTCGATTCGATCGATCTCGAAGTCGATACGGAGGATGCCGACAAGTTCATCGACGCCGTGCGCTATCTCGGTCCGTCCTTCGGCGGCATCAATCTCGAGGATATCAAGGCGCCGGAGTGTTTCATCATCGAGCAGCGCCTGCGCGAGCTGATGGATATCCCCGTCTTTCATGACGACCAGCATGGTACGGCGATCATCGCCGCCGCGGGCCTGATCAATGCGCTCGATCTCACCGGCCGCGACGTCAAGACGACCCGCCTCGTCATCAACGGCGCCGGCGCGGCCTCGATCGCCTGCACCGAGCTGCTCAAGGCGATGGGCTTCAAGCCCGACAACGTCATTCTCTGCGACACCAAGGGCGTGATCTACCAGGGCCGCACCGAGGGCATGAACCAGTGGAAATCGGCCCACGCCGCCATCACCGACCGGCGCACGCTGGCGCAGGCGATGGACGGCGCCGATGCGTTCTTCGGCCTGTCGCAGAAGGGCGCGGTCACGCCCGAGATGGTTGCGTCGATGGCACCGAACCCGATCATCTTCGCGATGGCCAACCCCGATCCGGAGATCACGCCGGAGGAGGTCCACGCCGTGCGTGACGACGCCATCATGGCGACGGGTCGCTCGGACTATCCGAACCAGGTCAACAACGTCCTCGGCTTCCCTTTCATCTTCCGGGGCGCGCTCGACGTCCGCGCCAAGACCATCAACATGGAGATGAAAATCGCCGCGGCCGAGGCGCTGGCCTCGCTCGCCCGCGAGGACGTGCCCGACGAGGTCGCTGCCGCCTATCAGGGCTCGCGCCCGCGCTACGGCAAGGACTACATCATCCCGGTCCCCTTCGACCCGCGGCTGATCCATGTCGTGCCGGTGGCCGTCGCCAAGGCCGCCATGGAGACCGGCGTCGCCGGCAAGCCGATCGTCGATATCCCGGCCTACAAGGCGCAGCTCTCGGCGCGGCGCGACCCTGTCGCCGGCACGCTCAATCGCATTTTCGAGCGCGTCAGGCGCTATCCCAAGCGTGTGGTCTTCGCCGAAGGCGAGGAAGAGCAGGTCATCCGCGCGGCGGTGTCCTTCGTCAATCAGGGCCTCGGCCACGCCATTCTGGTCGGCCGCGAGGAGCGCGTCTATGAGACCGCGACCTTCCTTGGCCTCGATCTCGAGGCCAAGGGCATCTCGGTCCAGAATGCGCGGCTGTCGAAGCGCAATTCGGCCTACGCCCAGTATCTCTACGAGCGCCTGCAGCGGCAGGGTTATCTCTTCCGCGACTGCCAGCGCCTGATCAACCAGGACCGCAACCATTTCGCCGCCGCCATGGTCGCGCTCGGCGATGCCGACGCCCTCGTCACCGGCGTTACCCGCAACTACTCGATCGCGTTGGAGGAGGTCCGCCGCGTCATCGACGAGAAGCCTGGCCACCGCGTCATCGGCGTCTCGATCGTGCTCTCGCGCGAGCGCACCGTGCTCGTCGCCGACACGGCGATCACCGAGATGCCGACGGCGCAGGAATTGTCCGAGATCGCGATCGAGGCGGCCGGCGTGGCACGGCGCCTCGGCTATGAGCCCAAGGTCGCGATGCTGGCTTTCTCCACCTTCGGCCATCCGGCCGGGGAGCGCTCGGAGAAGGTGCGCGAGGCGGTCAAGTTGCTCGACTCCCAGCGGGTCGATTTCGAGTATGACGGCGAGATGGCCGCCGATGTCGCACTCAATCGCGATCTGCTGAGCCAGTATCCGTTCTGCCGGCTGACCGGCCCCGCGAACGTGCTGGTCATGCCTGCGTTCCACTCGGCCTCGATCTCGACGAAGATGCTGCAGGAGCTCGGCGGATCGACCGTGATCGGCCCGCTGATCGTCGGTCTCGACAAGCCGGTCCAGATCGTCCCGCTTGGCGCCAAGGACTCCGACATCGTCAACATGGCGGCGCTGGCAGCCTTCAACATCGGCGGGTAAGCGAGGCGCGATCTCAGCCTCATGGTCGGGCTCGCCCCGACCATCCCATCTTCGCGATTCTCGGCCAAACCGGCGGGAATCGCGGCAGGCCCTGCTTATGAGGCCTTCTTTCGCGTCTCGGCGGCCTTCTTCGCCGCGGCCGAGCGCTCGGCCGCGGGGCGGGAGGCGGAGGCCTTGCCGCCGATCGCACCGCCGCGCTTCGACGAGACCTTGGTATCCGGCTGGCCGCGGCCCGAGCCGCTCTTGTTGCCGCCGCCGCTTTCCTTGTTGACGGTCGCCCAGGCACGCCTTTCGGCCTCCTCCTTCGCGACGCCGCGCTCCTCGTAGCTCTCCTCGATATGCCCGGCCTTGCGCTTCTGCTTGTCGGTATAGGCCGACTTGTCGCCGCGTGGCATGGTCGATCTCCTTCCTTCCCGATGTGTGGCTGAACGCTGGCGAAGCGGCTGCTGTTCCCGTTCATTTCGAGTTCATTCAGCGCGAGTCAGCCTGCCCGGAGTGCCGGACAACCGGCCGCGGGGGATGATCGAACATCGTGCAGGCGCGCAGCGAGACGCCGGGCGTGATCATGGCTGCGCCGAGCGATCGGCAGGTCGCGCTTCGATTCGCGCGTCTCACCGGCGGCTTCTGGAAGGCAGCGAGCGCGCGGCGTGCCTGGTTCTGGTCCCTGCTGCTGGCGGCCGCGATCATTCTCTCCGTCTTTGCCAACGTCACCATCAACCGCTGGAACGGCTGGTTCTTCGACGCGCTGGAGAAGAAGGACAGCGAGAGCGCACTGATCGCCATGGCGGTCTTCCCGGTGCTGGTTCTGGTCGCGGCCGGGCTCGGCGTGGTCATCCTGGTCTCGCGCGAGACCTTCCAGGTGCACTGGCGCCAATGGGTGACGGCAAAGCTCGCCGATAGCTGGGTGGGCGAGCGTCGCTTCTTCCGGCTCAGTCTCTCGGGCTACGAGCCGGCCAATCCCGAATACCGCATCGCCGACGATGTCCGCTGGGCGACCGAGCCCGTCGTCGACTTCGCCATCGGCCTGCTCTCGGCGGTTATCACCATCATCACCTTCATCGAGATTCTCTGGGAGATCGGCGGCGCGCTGACGCTGCGGTCGGGCGGCGCCGTCATCGTCATCCCGGCCTATCTCGTGCTGGCGGCGATCGTCTATGCCGTGCTGGTCTCGCTGCTCGTGACCTTCGTGGGGCGCCGCCTGCCGAGCCTGATCGCCGCCCGCAACGAGGGCGAAGCGAGGTTGCGCTTCTCGCTCATGCGCATCCGCGACCATGGCGAGACGATCGCGCTCTCCCGTACCGAGGCGGGCGAGCGCCGCGCCGTGGCGCGGACCTATGACGGCCTGGTCGGGCGCTGGCTTGCGATGATCCGCCAGCGCGGCCGCCTGACCTGGATCACCAATGGCAGCGGCGCGCTGGTGCCGGTGGTGCCGCTGCTGCTGGCGGCGCCGAAATATCTCTCCGGCGAGATGTCGCTCGGTGGCGTGGTCCAGGTCGCGGCGGCTTTCGTCGCCGTGCAGAACGCCTTCAACTGGGTGCTCGACAATTTCATGCGCATTGCCGAATGGCTGGCGGCAGCGCGGCGCGTCAACGAACTCGCCGATGCGCTGGAGCGCGTCGATGGCGAGCCGCCGGGCGAGCATCTGGCGATCCAGCAAAGCCATGACGGCCTGCTGCATCTCGACGGGGTGACGCTGATCGACCGCGACGGGCGCACGCTGGCCGCCGATATTTCCTGCTCCCTGCCGCCGGGCGCGACGCTGCATGTCTCCGGCGAGCTTGGCCTCGGCAAGGCCGCGCTGGTGCAGGCGGTGGCGGGGCTCTGGCCTTGGGGCCGTGGCACGATCATGCTGCCGCCCGGTGCCTTCGTGACGGCGGTGCCGCAGAAGCTGCATCTGTCGGAGGGGAGCCTGCGCGCGATCCTCGAAACGGGCAAGGCGGTGCCGGAGGCGCAATTGGAGAGCGCGCTTCGCCGCTATGGCCTGTCGGGCCTCGCGCCCCCGCTCGACGAGAGCCGGGACTGGGACAAGGAACTGGCGACCGGCGACCGCCAGCGCCTCGCCTTGGCCCGCGCCGAACTCGAACGGCCCGATGTCGTGCTGCTCGACGAGGCGACCAGCGCCTTCGATACCGATGCCGCCCTCGAACTCCTGACCGAGCTGCGTGCGGCGCGGCCGGATGCGATCATCATCGCCTTCGGGCAGGGCGCGGGCTTCGCCGAGGCTGCGACGCACCGGCTGTTGCTGAAACGCGCCGGCGGCGTCGTGCGCATGGCCTCACGCCATGTCGGGCCGGACCAGCCCGGCATGGCGGCGGCGCTGCCGGCGCAGGCCGGGCCCGCCGAATGACCATCATCTTTTCAGGGAGCCGAAAGCCATGACCGCCGCGACGATGAACATCTGGGACGTCTACTGGGGCCTGCGCGTCGAGCAATGCCCGTGCGACGTCCATTTCGTCGAATGGCTGGAGGAAGAGGGCCTGACCGGCAAGCGCATCTACCATTTCGGCACCGGCGGCCACCATTATGTCGGCATCCGATGCGCCGAGCCTGAACTCGACTGCACCGTGCTCGGCATCACCGCCTCGCCGAAGGAATACGATGCCTTCGTCAAGCTCGCGACTGGCAATCCGACGATCACCAAGACCTACAGCGCCTATTTCGGCGACATCTACACCAGCAATGCGAAGCTCCTGCCCCGCTTCGACATCGTCACGCTGTTCCATGCCTGCGAATTCAGGACCGAGGCGAACGACGCCTATGGCGCGCTGACCGACCGCGAGGTGATCGACCTCTTCACGGCGCAAACCGATGTCGGCGGCTATCTGCTGTTCTACACCGGGTCCTTCGCCTATGCGACGGCCGAGCCGATCATCGCCGATTGGGCCAAAACCGCGCAGGTCGACGAAGTCGCCAGCTTCAAGACGCTGCGGGTGTTCAGAAAAACCGGCTGATCGCGCACTGCGCCTTGCTCATGGCGCGCATTCGCCGCGCCGTCTTGCCTTGTGCATTGCCGCCGAGGCGCTATGTCTGCGGCCGGGGCCGTCCTGGCCTGCCGCCCGCAATCGGCGCCGCTGGCCACCGCCTCCTGCGCGAAACCGACCAAGAGTGCGTATGTCGTTCGGCCAGCTAGAGCCAGGAATGCCTCCGCGCAGGCGCAGCCGCTGGTGGTGGCTCGGGCCGCTCGCCAGCATCGTGATCTTCGGCGCCTCGCTGGTGGTGCTCTGGTACATCGTCCAGGAGATCGAGCCGGGCGAACTCGCCGGCGCCTTCGCCAATGCCAGCCTGCGGCAACTCGGCCTGGCCGGCGGCTTCACCGCCCTGAGCTATCTGCTGCTCACCGGCTATGATGCGCTGGCGCTGAAGCGGCTCGGGCTGTCGATACCCTACCGCACGACGGCGCTTGCCTCCTTCACCAGCTATTCCGTCTCCTTCACGCTCGGCTTCCCGATCGTGACCGGCGGCACCGTGCGCTACTGGATCTATTCGCCCAAGGGCGTGCGCGCCTCCGAGGTCGCGAGCCTGACGGTCATCGCCGGCCTGACCTTCTGGCTGGGGCTGGGCGCGATCCTCTGCGTCAGCCTGTTCTACGCGACAGGGTCCGTTGCCACGCTGGCGCGCACCTCGCCGCTCGTGGTGCAACTGGTCGGCGCGGCGGTCGGGCTCGGTACGCTTGTCTATCTGAGCTGGATCGCCAGCGGCGAGCGCACCATCCGCGTGCGCGGCTGGAACCTGCCCTTGCCCGGGCTCGCCATCACGCTCGGCCAGATGTTCCTCGGCGCGACCGAGGTCTGTGCCGCGGCGGCGGTGCTGTTCGTGCTGCTGCCGGGCGGACACGGCATCGACTATCCGAGCTTCCTCGCCGTCTATGTCTTCGCCTGCCTCGTCGGTATCGCCAGCCATGCGCCGGGCGGGCTAGGTGTCTTCGAGGCGACGATGCTGGTCGCGCTGAGCCGCCTGCCCTTCGAGCATGTGCTCGGCGCGCTGCTGATCTTCCGGATCGTCTACTACATCCTGCCGTTCATCCTGGCGCTGGTGCTGCTGGCGCTGAACGAGATGGTCCGGCGCATCAGGCGCCATGAGCGCTGATTTTCCGATCGAGGCGGCTATTTCAGCGCGACCACGATCAGCAGGAACACGAGCACCAGCACGACCTGCTTGAGGCTCCAGTTGATGCGGGCCAGCAGGTCGGCGCTCGCCTCGAACGGCTCCTCGTCATGGGCGGGAGCCGGCGTGACCGGCGCAGCGGTGCCGTGCCAATCCAGCGTCTCGATCAGGCCACGGGCCGGCGCGCTCCGGCGCCCGTCCGCCTCCAGGCCGAGATGCCAGGCGACGGGCATGCCGGGCACGGCGTCGCGCTCGTTTTCCCGCACCCAGAGGCTGGTCGTGGCCGAGAGCGACAGCACCTGCGCCGCGCCCGACAGCACGTCGGTCCTCAAGGCCTCGAACACGCCGGAGGCCGCGAAGACCTCCGCGAAGAAGCCGGCGGCCTCGTCCTCGCCCTCGCGAAAGCCGAGCAGCAGCAGGATGCGTCCGTCTTCGCCAGTGGCGAGGGGGCGGATCGTCAGGGCGATCTCGCTGGCCTCGCCGCTGGCGCCGGCCCGGTTGAGGCTGTCGCCGATGAGCGAGGCGCGCCCGAGGATGCGGGTGTCGTCGTCGAGCCGCCCGTCGCGGCGGGCGAAGCCGCGGACCAGGCGCAACCCGGTCGCACTCAGGCGCAGATGCCTGCCGAGGCCCTGAGCGAACCGTCCTGTGACGCCCTCGATCGTCATCACGCCTTGCGTCATGACGACCTGTCGCATCGCGCCTGTTTCGACCATCGGTCCCCGCCCCGTTCCCGCGCGCGACGATAGCAGGTCGTCCGGCCGGCGCCAGACGAAGCCGGCAATCCATGACGATCGGGCGCGAGGCTGGTGTGGGGCTTGCGCGGCGGCGCTGCCCACGGAGCGCATGGCGCGCCCCGCTCAGGCCGGGTTGTCATGCTTTTCGCAACGGCTTAGAGCGACAAATCAGGGGCTTACGTTCATCTGCATCCGCCATCGGCGGATTGCGCCCGTAGACAGGCTGCCATGACCGACGCTTCCCCCGCCGCCGGGCCCCGCCACGGCATGAGCTTCCGTACCTTCGTGGCGCTGATGGCCGCGCTGATGGCGGCGAATGCGCTCGCGATCGATTCGATGTTGCCGGCGCTGCCGCAGATGGCCGAGGCGCTCGGCATCGCGGGCTCCAACGAGCGGCAATGGATCATCACGGCCTATCTGCTCGGCTTCGGCTCCGCACAGATCGTCTATGGCACGCTGTCCGACCGTTTCGGCCGCAGGCCCGTCCTCTTGTTCGGCCTCGTCGTCTATGTCGGAGCCAGCATCGCCGCAGCTTTTGCCGGCTCCTTCGAAGCGCTGATGGCGGCCCGCGTCGTCCAGGGCGTCGGTGCCGCGGCGACCCGCGTGCTCGTCGTCTCGATCGTGCGCGACTGCTATTCCGGCCGCGACATGGCCCGTGTCATGTCGCTGGCGATGATCGTCTTCCTGGCGGTGCCGATCCTGGCTCCCTCCATCGGCCAGGCAATCCTGCTCGTCGCGCCCTGGCGCTGGATCTTCGGCGTGCTGACGATCTTCGGCGCGCTGGTGATGCTCTGGGTGATGCTGAGCCTGCCCGAGACGCAGCATCCCGAGGACCGCAAGCCGATCGAGGTCGCGACCGTCGTCGCCGCCTTCCGCACCACGCTGACGACGCGGCTCGCCGTCGGTTACATGCTGGCGATGGCTTTCGTACTCGGTGGGCTCTTCGGCTTCATCAATTCGGCCCAGCAGGTCTTCGTCGACGTCTTCAAGGCGCCGGAATGGTTCACCACCATCTTCGCCTTGATCGCGATGGGCATGGCCGCGGCCTCGCTGCTTAATTCGCGGATCGTTGTCCGGCTCGGCATGCGCCGCGTCTCGCATGGCGCGCTGCTGGCCTACATCGCCCTGACCGGCACCCATGCGCTGCTGGCGCTGTCGGGACATGAATCGCTCTGGAGCTTCGCAGCCTTCCAGGCCGGCGCGATGTTCTGCTTCGGGCTGGTCGCCCCGAATTTTGGCGCCATGGCGATGGACCCGCTCGGCCATGTCGCCGGCACGGCCTCTTCGGTGCAGGGCTTCGTCACGACGGTCGGCGGGGCACTGCTCGGCTTCTATATCGGGCAGCATTTCGACGGCACGGTCGTTCCGATCACGCTCGGCTTCGCGCTGTGCGGGCTGGTCGCGCTGGCGATCGTGCTGGTGACGGAGAAGGGACGGCTGTTCCGCCCGGCTGCCGGGCGAAGCTAGCGAGAGAACGCCAGCGAGGGCAGGTCGTTCGAGTGCAGGTCGTTCGAGCCGGCCTGGAGCGTGGAAGCTCGGTTGTGAGCCGGTGCGCTCTTGGGCCCTCGACCGCCGCCATCTGGGCGACGGGCATGCCGGGAATCGTCTTCAGTCCGGATAGATCGATAGAGATTCGCATTGGCTCGGGAAGCGACGCCGCCGATCGGCCTCCCGTCTGGGTGTTGGATCAGGCCGTCTTGAGATTGACCGCCGAGGACTTGCCGGTTTTGCGATCGGCCTCGAGATCGTAGCTGATCTTCTGACCTTCGTTCAGGCCGCGCATGCCCGAGCGCTCGACCGCGCTGATATGCACGAAGACATCGCTGCCGCCCTGGTCAGGCGTGATGAATCCGTAGCCCTTGGTCTCGTTGAACCACTTCACGGTACCCGTGCTCACGTGCTGTTCCTTCAGTCTCAGTTCAGGCCGGCACATGCCGGCCCAGCCCTACTCTATGGGGCAATTCGCCCCGGTTGCAATGACGCGCCGCACAACGACCATTTCGCCCCTGCTGTGGCATGCCGCCGAAGCAACGCCGCTGGCGAACTGGGGCCTTGCTCACCGGCTTTCCCTCACGCATGAACAACGGCGAAAAAACGCTGCAGGAGAGCCTCCGCCATGACGAATTATGTGATCGACCCGCCGGCCGTGACGGCCGTCCCGGTGGCTGGCGGCGGGCTCTTCCCGGTGCGCCGCGTTTTCTGCGTCGGCCGCAACTATGCCGAGCACACGCGCGAAATGGGCGGGGACCCCGATCGCGAGGAGCCGTTCTTCTTCACCAAGCCCGCCGATGCGCTGCTGATCAACGGCGCCGACATGCCTTATCCGACGAAGACCAGGGACCTCCATCACGAGATGGAACTGGTCGTGGCGATCGGCACCGGTGGCAAGGACATCGCCGAAGCGGATGCGCTCAGCCACGTCTATGGCTATGCCGCCGGTCTCGATATGACCCGCCGCGATCTCCAGGCCGCCGCCAAGAAGGGCGGCAAGCCCTGGGACATGGCCAAGGGCTTCGACTTCTCGGGCCCGGTCGGCGAGATTGCGCCCGCCAGCCATGTCGGTCATCCGGCAGCCGGCAAGATCGAACTCGTCGTCAACGGCGTGCCGCGCCAGAGCTCCGACCTCGCCAAGCAGATCTGGAACGTGCCGGAGACGATCGCCTATCTCTCGGGGCTGGTCGAGCTCGCCCCTGGCGACCTGATCTTCACCGGCACGCCCGAGGGCGTTGCCGCCGTGGTCAGCGGCGATGTGCTTGAAGGGGAGATCGCCGGCGTCGGCAGCGTCCGCACCCGCATCGTCTGATCGGCCTATCCGCCATCTCAAGTCGCAGAAAGTCACCACCATGAAGCTCACTCCCGACGCCAGCGGCGTCTTCCCGATCGCGCCGACGCCGTTCAACCCGGACGGCACGCTCGACTGGACCTCCACCGAGAAGCTGTTTTCCTTCTATGACGAGATCGGGTCGGACGGCACGACCGTGCTCGGCATCATGGGCGAGGCGCCCAAGCTGGAGACGGAGGAATCGCTCGGCATCGTCAAGCGCGCCGTCGCCGGCATGCCGGGCAAGCCGGTGATCGTTGGCGTCTCCGCTCCGGGCTTCGCCGCCATGCGCACTCTGGCGCGCCAGTCGATGGAGCTGGGCGCTGCGGCCGTGATGATCGCGCCGCCGCCGTCCCTGCGCACCGACGACCAGATCACCGGCTATTACGCCCAGGCGGTCGAGGCGATCGGGACCGATATCCCCTTCGTCATCCAGGATTATCCGCTGACGCTCTCGGTCATCATGACCCCGGCGGTGATCCGCAAGATCGTCACCGACAACCCGTCCTGCGTCATGCTCAAGCACGAGGACTGGCCGGGGCTGGAGAAGATCTCGACGCTGCGCAAGTTCCAGGCGGACGGCTCGCTGCGGGCGATCTCGATCTTGACCGGCAATGGCGGGCTTTTCCTCGATTTCGAGATGGAGCGCGGCGCCGACGGCGCAATGACCGGCTATGCCTTCCCCGAGCTGCTGATCGACGTCGTCAGGCTGCAGAAGGCCGGCCAGCGCGACGAGGCGCATGACATCTTCGACGCGCATCTGCCGCTGATGCGCTACGAGCAGCAGCAGGGCGTCGGCCTTGCCGTGCGCAAATACACGCTGATGAAGCGCGGCATTCTCAAGAGCGACGCCCAGCGCAAGCCGGGCTCGGCGATCAGCGCTGCGGCCAGGGCCGAGGTCGATTACCTGCTGGGCCGCGTCGCGAAGATCGATCCGCGCGCGGACATCTGAAGGTCTCACCCGTCATGCTCGCCCTTGTGGCGAGCATCCACGTCTTGAACACGACCTCAACGAAGGAAGACGTCATGGCCGGGACGAGCCCGGCCATGACGAATATGCCCAGTTCCTCAATGCCCCTTATGCGCGCCCTGATCGGTGCTGCCGCGGGCGCCGACGGCCTCGACCTTGAACTCGACCTCGACGGTTCCGGCCTTCTCGAAGGTCAGGGTGCCTTTGATGCGCTCGTCTTGCTTCAGCGCCTGCTTCAGTTCCATGAACATGATGTGGTAGCCGCCCGGCTTGAACTCGATCTTGTCGCCGGGCGGGATGGCGACGCCACCGTCGAGCGGGCGCATCGTCATCACGCCGTTGGTCGTTGCCATCTCGTGGATCTCGGAACGGCCGGCGATCGACGGCGCCGAGACCGAGACCAGCCGGTCGGCCACCGGTCCGGCGTTCTCGATGGCAAGGTAGCCGCCGCCGACCTTGGCGCCGCCGGGGGTGGCACGGGTCCAGGGATGGTCGATCCTGAGCGTGCCGGCCTTGTAGTCATGGGCAAACGCCGCCCCGCCCACTGACAGGGAAATCGCGATGGCGGCGAGAATGGATTTGGTCATGGGATGTCCTGATCGGATTGGCGCCGACGCGCCTGAACGGATGGCGGGCGCGCGCCACGGCTGATGCCGCGCAGAACCGCGCCGGAAAAAGGGAGATGGGGAGCCGTAGAGCCTAGGCTGCCGGCGGCGCGCGCGAGGGTGGCAGGCCCAGGATCGGCGATGGCGCGACAACGATGGCGGCAACGATCCGGGCCGCCGTGACAGCCGAAGCCCGGGCGACGCCAACCTGGCCGGTCTGGGCCGGGCAGGCCATCACCGGATTGAGCAGGCAGCCCTTGCAGTGAGACGGCTCGCCAGCCGGTTCGGGCGCTTCCGGCCCCGGCAGTGTCAGGCCAGAGCACAGCACCGTGCCGTCCAGAACATGGGCTGAGGCGGACGAGGGTGCCAGCCCGGAGGCCAGCACCGCCAGCGCATAGGCAACCGCCAGCCAGGCTCCCAGCAGGGAGCAGCGCAGGCGTCGCAGCAGCAGGGGCGTTTCGGCCGTCATGAGGGCAAATGACCCGGCGGCGACGCCAGCGTCAAGCTGGCGCGGCGTCGCGGGCGCGTGGAGGCGCGGCGGAGAAGAATCTTCTGTTCCGGCCCATGCCTCGGGCATGCCGGTCCATCTCACGGTGTTTTTTTAAAAGAACGATCGAGTTGACAAACAGGACGGCACGCGCCAGATTGGCTCCTGTCGATCGGTTTTGCCGAAAGGCCGCGGGGATTTGAGCGAGCAGCTTGCGCCGCGTCACCAAACGCTAAAGCGCCACGACGCGGTCGTGGGCTCCATTCGACAGGAGACGAACATGATCGATGCGATCCCGCGTCAGACGCACCTGCTTCCCCTGTGCAACGGCTGTTGTTGTCGATTCTGATCCGAGCCTGAGAGCCGCCTCCGCGCGGCGTCGCAGACCAGCCCCTCAGATGTCCACATGCGCCGCAGCAGCGGCGGGAGCACAGCCATGACCCCATTCCAGTACGATGCCGGCCGGCCCCGGCCGGGCCAGCAGGCCTATGTCATCGAGATCGGCGAGACCCAGGCCGGGCTCGTGAGCCGGCGCGGCGACGAGCGCTATTTTACCTTCATTGCCGCCTCGTCCACGTTCCATGCGCTCGAAGGCCACCGCTTCGCGACGCCCGGCGCAGCCGAACTCGCGGCCCGGCAGCTTGCGGCACCCCGTCGCGGCGGCACGGCGCGGCTGGCCTCGTAAGGACTGGCCATGAATTTCCTGTCGTATTTCTGGCATCGCCTGGCGGAGGGGTTCGCTGTCGCGGCCCCGGCCAAAACGTCCGAGCCTGCCGATCCTGCGTTCGCGCAGGATGAGGCCGGGGCCGACGAGGCGCGCCGGACATCCATTCATGACGTGACGCATGAGCAACTGGGCCTTGCCCATTGGTCCTGCCACGCGCTGTTCTGAGGTGATGATGAACGCCCCCGTAAAGCCCGATACCTTCCGCACCGGCGCCGGCCCGCTGCCGGACCCCATCCCGCCGATCATTCGTTTCGAGCAGGTCGGAAAGACCTATCCCGGCCGTGGCGCGCAGGGTGCCGTTACGGCGCTGTCGGGCATCGACCTCGATGTGCCGAAGGGCGCCGTCGTCGGCGTCATCGGCCGCTCCGGCGCCGGCAAATCCACCCTGATCCGTCTCGTCAACGGGCTGGAGCGGGCCACGTCCGGCCGCCTCCTGATCGATGGCGAGGATGTCACCGGCCTGTCGGAAGCCGGCTGGCGGACCCGTCGCCGCGCCACCGGCATGATCTTCCAGCATTTCAACCTGCTCTCCTCGCGCACGGTCTTCGACAATGTCGCCCTGCCGCTCGAGATCGCGGGGACGCCGAAGCCTGAGATCGAGGAACGGGTCGCGCGCCTGCTCGACCTGGTCGGGCTCGCCGACAAGCGCGGACGCTATCCTGCCGAGCTCTCGGGCGGCCAGAAGCAGCGCGTCGGCATCGCCCGGGCGCTCGCGACCGACCCGAAGGTGTTGCTCTGCGACGAGGCGACCTCGGCGCTCGATCCCGAGACGACGAAGTCGATCCTGACCCTGCTGAAGCAGGTCAACCGCGACCTCGGCATCACCATCCTGCTGATCACCCATGAGATCCCCGTCATCAAGGAAATCTGTGACCGCGTCGCGGTGATCGAGGATGGTGCCATCGTCGAGGAAGGCGATGTCTTCTCGGTGCTGACGCGCCCGCAGCATCCGACCACGGCGCGCTTCGTCGAGGCGGTCACCGGCGTCGAACTGCCGGCCTATCTCGCCGGGCGCATCCGGGCGGAAGCGCGCCCTGGCGACGACACCGTGCTGCGCATCACCTTTACCGGAGAGAACGCGACGGCGCCCGTCATCAGCCGGCTGAGCTCGACCATCGGCGTCGACGTCAACATCCTTGCCGGCCGCATCGACGCCATTGCCGGCCGGCCCTTCGGCAGCCTGCTCGTCTCGGTGCCGACGCGCGAGCCGGAACTCGCCGCCGTTCTCGGCGCGCTCAACAGCCTCGAACTCAAGGCGGAGGTCATCGGCCATGTTTCCTGAGATCATCTCGCCCCAGATCGCAGCCCTGATCCTCCAGGCCACGCTCGACACGCTGCAGATGGTGGCGGTTGCCGCCGGACTCGGCACGGTCCTCGGCCTGCCGCTCGGCGTCTTCCTCGCGACGAGCAAGCGCGGCGAACTCTTTGCGGCGCCGGTCACCAATGCCGTGCTCGGAACGCTGGTCAACGCCACGCGCTCGACGCCCTTCATCATCCTCGTCGTCGCGATCATCCCGTTCACCCGGTTGATCGCCGGCACATCGATCGGCACCAACGCCGCAATCGTCCCGCTCACCGTCGCTGCCGCCCCCTTCATCGCGCGGCTGATCGAGGGCGCCGTTCGCGAGGTCGATCAGGGGTTGGTCGAGGCCGCTCGTTCGATGGGCGCGACGCCGCTTCAGATCGTCCGCAAGGTGCTGGTGCCGGAGGCGCTGCCCGCCATCGCTCTCGGCCTGACGCTGGCTATCGTCAGCCTGATCGGTTTCTCGGCCATGGTAGGCGCGGTCGGCGGCGGTGGGCTTGGCGATCTCGGCATCCGCTACGGCTACCAGCGTTTCATGCCCGAGGTCATGGCCGCCGTCGTCGCCGTCCTGATCGTCCTCGTTCAGACCGTCCAGACCATCGGCGACCGCCTCGCCCGCCGGCTCAACAAGCGCCTGCGCCACGCCTGAACCCGACGCTCCTCTCACCCTTTCCGCCCTCATACTGAGGAGCGCTTCGCAGAAGCGCGTCTCGAAGGATGGCCCAGCACGCGCTGGAGCCTCCTGGAGCATCCTTCGAGACGCCGCTTCGCGGCTCCTCGGGATGAGGGCTGAAGGGGGGACATCATCCCCCGCAAGTCATCAACAAAGACGAAGGAATCACCCCATGACGACCATCACCCGCCGCACCGCGCTTGCAGCCTCGGCTGCACTCGTCTTGACCCTCGCGGTCCCCGCTCTTGCCCAGGCCCCGCAGGTCGTCCGCATCGGCGTCTCGCCCGGTCCCCATGCCGAGATCCTGGAGAAGGTGAAGCCGCTGCTGGCTGCCAAGGGCATCGACCTCAAGATCATCGAGTTCTCAGACTATGTCGTGCCGAACCAGGCGCTCGACGCCGGCGAACTGGAGGCGAACTCCTTCCAGAACCAGCCCTATCTCGACAATCAGGTGAAGGATCGCGGCTTCAAGCTCGTCAGTGTCGGCCTGACCGTGAACTTCCCGCTCGGCATCTACTCGTCGAAGTACAAGAGCTGGGCCGAGGTGCCGGACGGATCGTCGGTCGCGATCATGAATGATCCGACCAATGGCGGGCGCGCGCTGCTGCTGTTGCAGGACAAGGGCGTCATCAAGCTGAAGGATGGCGTCGGCTTCAAGCCGGGCCCGATCGACATCGTCGCCAATCCCAAGAAGCTCAAGATCGTCGAGGTCGAGGCCGCCCAGACCCCGCGCACGCTGGCCGATGTCGCCGCCGCGGCGATCAACACCAACTACGCCGTCGACGCCAAGATCGAGCCGACCTCGGCGATCCTGCGCGAGGACCCCAAGGGCCCCTATGTCAACGTCATCGCCGTGCGCGCGGCCGACAAGGACAAGCCCTGGGTCAAGACGCTGGTCGAAACCTACCACACGCCGGAGATCAAGGCCTTCGTCGCCGAGCGCTTCAAGGGCAACGTGCTGGCCGGCTGGTAATCCGTTCCTCCCCACCTGGTCCGCTCGCGGTCAGGCGACTGCCCCGGATGCGACGAGCATCCGGGGTTTTTTATTTGAGGCGATCGGTCAGTTCGCGATCTTGCCGAGCGCCAGGAACTGCGTCTCGCCGGAATTGTCGTCGACGCCGTCATTGTCGGTGACGACGAAGACGTTGCCGGCCTTGTCGAGTGCCATGCCCTCGACCTTCTCGATGCCATAGCCGCCGGTCTTCATCAGATCGGGCGTCAGGTCGCGCAGCATGGTCTTCTCCACCGTCGGGATCGTCGCCGAACCGATGGCGGCGGGGACCAGCCCCTTGACCGAGAAGGTCGCCAGCGTCTTGACGGCCTTGGCGCCGAAGAGGTTGTCGCGCTCGATGACTGCAAAACGGTCATTGCCGAGGAAGACCAGTTCCGACAGGCCGATCCACGCGCCGCTCGCGGGTGCACTCGGCGGGTAATGCAACACACCCCAGGCCTTGGTCGCGGGCTTGTAGCTCAGGATCTTGGTCTTGCCCTTCGGGTCGTCCGTCCATTCGCGCTGCACTGCGAGCCAGACGGTCTCGTCGGCACCTTCGCCGGTGACGGCCACACCCTCGAAGCCGAAACGCGTGGCCTGGGCCTCGAGCGCCTCGGGAAGATGGATTTCCTCCTCAACGGCGCCCGCCGCCGTCACGCGCAGCAGGATGTTGCGCGTCGGCTTGTCCTTGGCCTCGGGATTGCCTTCGGACGCCAGCCAGAAGCCGCCGCCCGGCCGTGTCGCGATGCCCTCCAGATCATAGGAGGCGTCCTTGCCGTCCTTTGTCACCGCGATGGCGCCGGTGATCCTGGCAGGCGTCTGCGTCGCGTCGATTTCGAGGATGCGCGAGGGTTGATAGGCGTTGTCTGTGATCGCGAAGAGGCGGCCCGGCGTCGAGCCATGCGCCGCGAGCCCCGACAGCGCGCCCCAGCCGAGCGGCACGCCATCGACATCGTTCGAGACGATGGTCGGATAGGCGGCAGGCGCCTCGCTGCGCTGGTAGATCGTCACGGCGGAGCGCGCCCCGCCCTTGTCTCCGACATCGGTTTCGGAGGCCGAAACGAAGAGATTGCGCTGCGGGATCGCCAGCAGCCCCTCTGGGCCGATGCCACCGGGCAGGGCCTGCAGATTGCGCGGCGCTTTGCCCGCGCCTTCGTCCTTGTAGACCAGCACCATCGAGGCGCGCTCCAGCCCGACGAAGATCAGCCTGTCGCTGCCATAGGTGCCGACCTCGATACCCTCGGGCTCGCTGCCTTTGGCAGCCGAACGACGTTCCGGGTAGTGGCCGTGGCGCATCGCGATATGGTCGACGGTCGAGGCGGAATCGAACTCGATCGTGCCGTCCTTGCGGAAGATCGTGAAGCCGCGCGAGCCGCCCTTCCAATCGCCCTCATTGGCGGTGACGAAGCGGTCATTGTCGAGCCAGCGCACGGCATCGGGCTCGCGTGCCACGCCCTTGAGCTCCTCGGTGGCCTTGATCTGGCCGTCGCGGGTCTTGTCGATGGTCTTGAGATCGACCGTGCCGGCGGAGAAATGCGCGATGACCTGGCCCGTCTTCGTGTCGATGACGACGAGGTGGTTGTTTTCCTGCAGCGTCACCACGGCGAGGCCATCCTGGTTGACGTCGACGAATTCCGGCTCGGGATCGGTCGGCTCGACCGCCGCGATGCCGGTCACGTCGATGACCTGGCGCGAGGCGCAGTCGATGGCGCCATCCTTGATGCCGATCAGCGTGACGTTGCCGGCCGGGAGCTGCGGCAGCGCGCCCTTGTTCAGCTTCTCGTCGCGCTCGTTCTCGATCGCGATGACGATCTTGCTCTTGTCCTTGGTCAGTGTCACCGAATCGGGCTGGCCACCGAGATCGCAGGTCGCCACTACAGCCTTGGTCTTGAGGTCGACGGTGGCGAGGTGGCCGGCCGGCTCCTTGAAGTTGTCGCCGGAGGTGACGACAGCCACGAAGGCCTTGTCGCCAAGGATCGTGACCGAGGTGGATTCGCCGCCCAGTGGCACGAAGCCGGCCGCTTTCGGCGTCGCCGGCGTCGTGATGTCGATGATGCCCAGCGCCTTCTGCTCGGCATCGGTATAGGCGAGCAAGGTGCCCTCCTCATTCGCCGCGATGATCTCCGCGACGGTCTTCTTGGAGGCGTCCCGGTCGGCCGGCAGATTGAGCGGGACGGAGAAGGTCGCGATGCGGTTGAACATCGGCTCGGCGAGCGCGGTGCCGGTCAGCAGCAGGGACGTGAAGGCGGCGAGAACCAGGGGCTGGCGCATCGGGATCGTCCTTTTGCCGGAGCATGGATTGGAATCGGCCTCCCGGCTATGTGCGCTGCATGACAGTTGCGTGACGAAGCGTCATCGAGCCGCGTGGTGATCCTGCGCCTGCGGCAGGCCGGTCGCAATCGACCGCTTCAGCCCGATGACTTCAAGCTCGGTCACGACGGCGACTGCCGCAGCCTGTACGAGCACGAAGGCCATGCCGAGCCCAGTCGGGGCGAACCATCCTGCCAGCAGGATCGCGATGCTGTCGGCGATCCAGAGCAGGTTGACGCCGATCACGGCAAGGACGGCAAGGCGGGGCAGCGTTTCGCGGCTGGCCAACCAGGCAAGCATGGCGGCGCAGGGCAACAGGACGAGCCCGGCGCTGCGCAGGAAGCCGATGGGGAAGCCGAGCCAGCCGGAAAGCGGTCCCGCGGTGGTCGCGAGCAGCAGGCCGGTGCCGGCACAGGCGGCGGCATCCAGGGCGAAGGCGTTGCGCAGGAAGCGCGAGGACTGGATGATGGACATGGCGGTCTCCTTGGCTGAAGGCGGCCTATTGGACGCCCCGTGGTCGATGGAGGCCATGCTGACGGGATCGTGCCGGCTGGTCGATTAAGCGGGAGGTAATTGGAACGGGTTCCCCCGCCGGCTAGGTTTGTCCCCATGAACAGGCATCATCAACCCAGCGTCGGCCACCTCATCCGTGACTGGCGGCAGTTGCGCCGACTCAGCCAGCTCGACCTCGCGCTCGAAGCGGAGATCTCGCAGAAGCATCTCTCCTTCGTCGAGAGCGGCCGCTCGCAGCCGAGCCGCGACATGGTGCTGCTGCTGGCCGAGCATCTCGGCGTGCCCCTGCGCGAGCGCAACGCGCTGCTCCTCGCCGGCGGCTACGCGCCGGTCTATCTCGAACGCGCTCTGGAGGATCCCGGCCTTCAGGCAGCCAAATCGGCGATCGACCTTGTCCTGAAGGGGCATGAGCCCTTTCCGGCGCTGGCCGTCGACCGGCACTGGACGCTGCTCGCTGCCAATGCCGCCGTCGCGCCGCTGCTGAGCCTCGCGGCTGATCCGGATCGGCTGCGTCCGCCGGTGAACGTGCTCCGGTTGTCGCTGCATCCCGATGGGCTCGCGCCGGCGATCGCCAATCTGGAGGAGTGGCGCTCGCATCTTCTGGCGCGCCTGCGCCAGCAGGTCAGGGCGACTGCCGACCCGATCCTTGCGGATCTGCTGGCCGAGCTTTCATCCTACCCCGTCGCCGCCAGGCCCGGTCGTAAGGGCCATGCGTCCGATCCGGAAGAAGAACCCGCCATCGTGGTGCCGCTGCGGCTGCGGGTCGGGGACGCCACGCTGTCCTTCATCTCGACGACAACGGTCTTCGGCACGCCCGTCGACATCACCTTGTCCGAGCTGGCGCTGGAGACTTTCTTCCCCGCCGATTCCGCTACGGCCCGGGCGCTGCATGCGATGGCCGAGGCTGTGGCGGCGCCGGCCGAGCGGTGACCCGCGAGGCCCGAATTTCTTTGGAACCTTCCGTGCCGCCATCGGTTTCATCCTCGCAAGCCGCAAGGGCGGCGAGAACTTCACCAGTCAGAAATTCACGAGAAGGATCAAGACGATGGGTAGCACCATGGACAAGGTCAAGGGCCTGGCCAACGAGGCCGCCGGCAACGTCAAGCAGGCCGCCGGCAAGGCGATGAACAAGCCCGAGCTCGAGGCCGAGGGCTTCGCTCAGGAGCGCAAGGGCGAGGCCCAGCAGGCTCTGGGCAAGGGCAAGGATGCCATCAAGAAGGTGGTCGACAAGGCCTGATTTCGATCAGAGCCTGACCAAGAACGGGTCGCCGCGAGGCGGCCCGTTTTTTTGTGCGTTCAGGCCGCGCCGCCGATGCCGCCGAGGAAGTCCTTCACCCGGCCGAAGAAGCCGGCGGCCTCGGGATGCGTCGCGCCCGAGCTTTCGCGCTCGAACTCCTGCAGTAATTCGCGCTGGCGCGGCGTCAGCTTCTGCGGCGTCTCGACCACGACCTGAATGTAGAGATCGCCGACCTCGCGGGAGCGCAGCACGCTCATGCCCTTGCCCTTGAGTCGGAACTGCTTGCCGGTCTGCGTGCCCTCGGGAACCTTCACCCGCGCCTGCTCGCCGGTCAGCGTCGGCACCTCGATCTCGCCGCCGAGCGCGGCTGAGGTCAGGCCGAGCGGCACGCGGCAGAACAGATCGGCACCGTCGCGCTGGAAGATCGCGTGCGGCCTGATCGAGAGGAAAATGTAGAGGTCGCCCGCCGGACCGCCGCGCAGGCCGGCCTCGCCCTCGCCGGCAAGCCGGATGCGCGTGCCATCCTCGACGCCGGCCGGGATGTTGACCGAGAGCGTGCGCTCGCGCGTGACGCGGCCGGCCCCCTGGCAGTTCTTGCACGGGTCGTCGATGATTTCGCCACGGCCCGAGCAGGTCGGGCAGGTCCGCTCCACCGAGAAGAAGCCCTGATTGGCGCGCACCTTGCCGTGGCCGCCGCAGGTCGGGCATTGCCGCGACTTGGAGCCCGGCTTGGCGCCGGTGCCGGAACAGACCTCGCAGGCGATCGAGGTCGGCACCCGGATCGAAGCGTTCTTGCCGGCGAAGGCATCCTCTAGGCCGATTTCGAGATTGTAGCGCAGATCGGCTCCGCGCTCGCGGCCGTTCGCACTGCGCGGCCCGCCGCGACGGGCATCGCCGAAGAAGGAATCGAAGATGTCCGACATGAAGTCGGAAAAGTCGGGATTGCCGCCGGCACCGCCGCCGTTCTCGAAGGCCTGGTGGCCATAGCGGTCATAGGCGCCGCGCTTCTGGCCGTCCGAGAGCACCTGATAGGCCTCGTTCAACTCCTTGAACTTGGCCTCGGCCGCGGTGTCGCCGGGATGCCGGTCGGGATGGCAGCCCATGGCGAGCTTGCGGAAAGCGCTTTTCAGCTCCGCATCGCTGGCGGTCTTCGAGACGCCGAGGATTTCATAATAGTCGCGCTTGGACATCAAACAGCGGCCCCTTCGTTCCCCGTCGCATCATGGCCGGACCTGCCCCGGCCATCGCATGCGGGAGAACGAGAATGTTTCGTCACGACGCATTCCTTGAACGCGATGGCCGGGTCAAGCCCGGCCATGACGTCGTCGTGGATGGAAGGAGAGCGATCAGGCGCTCTTCTTCTTGTCGCCCTTGTCGTCGCTGACATCCTTGAAGTCGGCGTCGATGACGTCGTCCTCCTTCTTGGCGTCCGCGTCAGGTGCACCCTCATCGGTCGCGCCTTCGGCCTGGCTGGCCGCATACATGGCCTCGCCCAGCTTCATCGAGGCCTGCATCACATCCGTGGTGCGCGAGCTGATGGTCTCGGCATTGTCCTCGGCCAGCGCTGCCTTGAGCGCGTCGAGAGCGGTCTCGATCGCCGTCTTGTCGGCGGCCGAGACCTTGTCGCCATAGTCCTTCAGCGACTTCTCGGTCGAATGGACGAGACTTTCGCCCTGGTTCTTCGCCTCGACCAGCTCGCGGCGCTTCTTGTCCTCGCTCGCATTGGCCTCGGCATCCTTGACCATCTTCTGGATGTCGGCCTCGGAGAGCCCGCCGGACGCCTGAATCCGGATCTGCTGCTCCTTGTTGGTGGCCTTGTCCTTCGCCGTCACCGAGACGATGCCGTTGGCGTCGATGTCGAAGGTCACCTCGATCTGCGGCATGCCGCGCGGGGACGGCGGAATGCCCATCAGGTCGAACTGGCCGAGCATCTTGTTGTCGGCCGCCATCTCGCGCTCGCCCTGGAAGACCCGGATCGTCACCGCCTGCTGGTTGTCCTCGGCGGTGGAGAAGACCTGGCTCTTCTTGGTCGGGATTGTGGTGTTGCGGTCGATCAGACGGGTGAACACGCCACCCAGCGTCTCGATGCCGAGCGAGAGCGGGGTCACGTCGAGCAGCAGCACGTCCTTGACGTCGCCTTGCAGCACGCCGGCCTGGATCGCGGCGCCGATGGCGACGACCTCGTCCGGATTGACGCCCTTGTGCGGCTCCTTGCCGAAGAACTGCTTCACGACCTCCTGGACCTTCGGCATGCGGGTCATGCCGCCGACCAAGACCACTTCGTCGATCTGACCCGCCGACAGGCCGGCATCCTTGAGCGCCTTCTTGCAGGGCTCGACGGTGCGTTGGACGAGATCGTCGACCAGGCTCTCGAACTTGGCGCGCGAGAGCTTGATGGCCAAGTGCTTGGGACCGGAGGCATCCGCCGTGATGTAGGGCAGATTGATTTCGGTCTGGGCCGTGGTGGAGAGCTCGATCTTGGCCTTCTCGGCCGCTTCCTTCAGGCGCTGGAGCGCAAGCTTGTCCTTCTTGAGGTCGATGCCCTGCTCGCGCTTGAACTCGTCCGCGAGGTACTCGACTAGGCGCATGTCGAAGTCCTCGCCACCGAGGAAGGTGTCGCCATTGGTCGACTTCACCTCGAAGACGCCGTCGCCGATCTCGAGGATCGAGACGTCGAAGGTGCCGCCGCCGAGGTCATAGACGGCGATCGTGCCGGCCTGCTTCTTGTCGAGGCCATAGGCGAGTGCCGCCGCCGTCGGCTCGTTGATGATGCGCAGGACCTCGAGACCGGCGATGCGGCCTGCATCTTTGGTCGCCTGGCGCTGGGCGTCGTTGAAATAGGCCGGGACCGTGATGACCGCCTGCGTGACGGCAGAGCCGAGATAGGCTTCGGCCGTCTCCTTCATCTTGGTCAGCGTGAAGGCCGAAATCTGCGACGGCGAATAGTCGGTGCCGTCGGCCTCGACCCAGGCATCGCCGGTCGAGGCCTTCTTGATCTTGTAGGGGACGAGATGCATGTCCTTCTTCGTCATCGGATCCTCGAAGGTCCGGCCGATCAGGCGCTTGATCGCGAAGAAGGTGCGCTCGGGGTTGGTGACGGCCTGGCGCTTGGCTGGCTGGCCGACAAGACGTTCGCCATCGTCGGTGATGGCGACGATGGACGGCGTGGTGCGCGCGCCTTCCGAGTTCTCGATGACTTTGGGTGTAGAGCCTTCCATGACCGCGACGCAGGAGTTGGTCGTGCCGAGGTCGATACCGATTACCTTACCCATGGATGGGATCCCTTTCGATTGAGCAGATCGCCGGCCTGTGGCGCTTGGCGCCACCTGCCGGCCCATGGACCGGATCGCCCCCACCTGTTGCGGCGAACGAAACCGGCATTCCACGTTTGACGGTCGTGAAACCGCCCCTTGGCGGCGTATATAGGGAGGGTGTTCCCGCCCTTGCAAGACAGGCGAGCCGATTAAGAACCCGCGGAACGGCAGGTTTCTCCCGTCACGGTTGATGCCCGGCCGTCGTCGCGGCTCATTGAGCGGAGGTGTTGCGGATGTGCCCTTGCGCGCGCGGTCGCGACATTTCATGCAGAAGTGGTTGTTGCAGTTCCAAACTGGCCGCTTCGTGACCCGACAGACGCATCTTGCCCTCCGTCTCGCGCTGCTGGCTCTCGCCGGCTGGTCGCAGGCCGTGCTTGCGCAGCCGCTGCAACTGCCGGGAGCGCAGCCCTTCAATGCGCCAGGCACGCAACAGGCGGCTCCGGCTTCGTCGAGCGGGCCGGCCGCGCCGCGCGCGCCCTCGATGCCGGCGATCAAGGTCGCGGGCGAGGAGGCGATCATCGGGCGCGTGCTCCGACACAATGGTGGCCCGGGCGAGGCTGTCTTCGAGAAGACCGCGACCGGCTTCGGGCTGAAGCTCACCGTCGACGGCTTCCAGGCGAGCAACCTCGTCGAGCCCTGCGCCGTCTCCTTCGGCGAGGCGCCATTGCCGGTGACCTCGCTCGGCCGCCCGGCCGGCGTGCCGCGCTACAAGCTCGAGGCGCCGATCTGCCCGATCGTTTTCGATGTGCTCGACGGAGCCTTCCTCGTGGTCGAGCCGGCCCAGCCCTGCGTTGTCGAGGCGGCCGCCTGCCGGATCGACCCGCGCGGCCTGTGGGGGCCAGACGCGCGCACGCTCGGGCCCTACGCCAAGGAGATAGAGGCCGCCCGCGGTGTCGCCGAGCGGGCGGTGCGCGAGGGCTATCGCACCCTCACCGCCAAGGCGGACGCCGTCGATCAACGGGCGATCGCGCGCGAGCAGGCGGGGTTCTCCGCCGAGCGCGAACTAGTCTGCCGTGCTTTCCAGCGCGAGGGCCAGTTCGGCTTCTGCGGCGCGCGTCTGACCGAGGCCCGCGCCGCCTCGATCCGGGCCAGGCTCGGCCTCGCCAGCGAGCCGGCGAAGCCCGCCGCCAGGCCCCGTCCGCGCCCGGCTGCGCCGAAGCCGACGGCAGGGCCGTTGTCGCTGACGCCGCAATAGGGCGGCAGGCCGGCCTTGCAGAGCCGCTCGTCAAATTCGCAGCGCGACTCGCGAAGCAGACGAAAACGCCGCTACGATGATTGCGTCCGGGTTGGCCCTGCCTGACTATGGCCGATATCCGCGCCCATATCGTGGGTCCTCCTCACTGCCTTGTCATTGGCGTCATGGGCCGCGGTGAGGCACTGATCGGCTCGTGTCGAGAGGATGATGCGTGTCGAGCGAATGATGACGGAGATCATGGCTTCCACTTCCACCAGACATTGCTGGCGACAGGTGGTGCTGGCCCTCGCGCTGCTAGCGCCCGGTCTGGCCATGGCTGCGGAATCGGCTGCTGTCTCGACGCCCCGTGTCACCGCGACGCTTCTCTCCAGCCGCGATGCAGTCGCCCCCGGCGAGCGTTTCCACGTCGCTTTGGTCCAGAAGATCGCCCCGGGCTGGCACACCTACTGGCGAAATCCGGGCGATTCTGGTGAGCCGACCCGCATCGACTGGACGCTGTCGCAGGGCGCGGCCGGCGAGATCCAGTGGCCGGCGCCCAAGGCTATCCCCGTCGAGCCGCTGGTCAATTTCGGTTTTGAAGGCACGCTGCTTCTGCCCGTCGAGATCGCCGTGCCGCAGAATGTCAAACCGGGCGAACGCCTGACGCTCAAGGCCAATGCGACCTGGCTGGTCTGCGAGAAGATCTGCATTCCGGAGGAAGGCGCCTTCCAGCTCGACTTGCCCGTCGCATCATCGGGCCTCGTCGACGAGGCGGCGCAGTCGCGCATCGAGGCCGCCCGCGCGGCCCTTCCTGCCCAGGCCGGCTCGAAGGGCCGCCTCGCCGCCGAGGGCGAGGGGCTCGCGCTGACACTGCCAGGGCTTTCGGGCGCAGCGACCGATCTACGTTTCTTCCCGCACTCCGACACGCTGATCGACCATGCCGCGAAGCAGGATGCGGCACCCGCATCGGTCGGCACGGTGTTGCGCCTCGCCCGCTCCAGCGCGTTCAAGATCGAGGGTACCGAAGTCGCAGGCGTCCTGACCTTTGCCGAGGGTGGGGTCGCGCGTGCGCTCACCCTCGTGGCGGAGGTCGATCCCGCACTGGCGGGCACGGCCGCGGATGCGACCGCCGCGACGCGCCCGGCGGTCGTGCGGATTCCGCTGCCGGTCGAAGGGGCGGACCTGACGCTGTGGGCGGCACTGCTCTTTGCCTTCACCGGCGGGCTGATCCTCAACCTGATGCCCTGCGTGCTGCCGGTCCTCTTCATCAAGGCGCTCGGCTTTGCCCAGTTGGCGCGGGCAAGCCGGACGGAAGTTCGTGAGCAGGGCCTGCTCTTTCTTGCCGGCGTGGTCGTCACCTTCATGGTGCTGGCCGGCATGGTCATCATCCTGGGCGCGCTCGGCTCCAGCGTCGGCTGGGGCTTCCAGTTGCAGTCGCCGCCGCTGGTCATCGCGCTTGCGGTGGTGATGACGCTGATCGGCCTCAACCTGCTCGGCGCCTTCGAGATCGGCACCTCTGCCGTCGGCGTCGGCCACGGTCTCGCGAGCCGGGGCGGGCGGCTGGGTGCCTTCATGACCGGGGCATTGGCCGTCGTCGTGGCGACGCCCTGCACGGCCCCCTTCATGGGCGCTGCCGTCGGCTACGCGGTGACGCAGCCCCCGGTGCTCGGATTGGCCGTCTTCATGGCGCTCGCGCTCGGCTTCGCGCTGCCGGTCGTGGCATTGTCCTTCGCGCCCGGCCTGCTGCGGCTGCTGCCGAAGCCGGGCCGCTGGATGCTGATCCTGAAGCAGGCCTTCGCCTTTCCGATGTTTGCGACCGCGATCTGGCTGATCTGGGTTGCCTCGGTGCAGGCTGGGCCGGGCGGCGTGCTGGCCGCGCTCGTCGCCGTGCTGGCGGCTGGCTTCATCGTCTGGCTGGTCGGCGTGACGCGCGGCGCGGGTCTCGGCCGGGTCCTCTCTTCAGGCTTCGCCGTCCTCATCGCCTTCGCGGCCGGCTGGTTCGTCGTCCAGAACGCGGTTCCGGAGGCGACGACCCAGGCGCGTGCCGGTGACATCCAGGCCTGGACGCCCGAGCGTGTCACGGCGCTGCAGGCGGAAGGGCGCCCGGTCTTCGTCAACTTCACCGCCGCCTGGTGCATCACCTGTCTGGCCAATGAGCGCGTCGCGCTGTCGCGTCAGGAGGTCAAGGACGCCTTCGCGGAGCTGAAGGTCGTCTACCTCAAGGCCGACTGGACCAACCGCAACAGCCAGATCGCCTTCGCGCTGGCCGAGCAGGGTCGTGCCGGCGTGCCGCTCTATCTGTTCTATCCCGGCAGCAAGGGCACTCAGCCCGAAATCCTGCCGCAACTGCTGACGCCGGACATGATCGTCACCGCCGCCAGGCGTGCCGCCGGCAAGGAGATGAAGACCGCCGCCCGCTGAGACGCTTTCGTTCACCCCGAAGACAGGAGACAGACGTGAAAGCCCACCTGACCCGCCAGACTTTCATCGCCGGCCTCGCCATTGCAGGCCTCTCGCTCGCCGCCGGATCGGCTCTGGCGCAGGCCACGGCCAAGGTCGGCGCGCCCGCACCGGCCTTCGAGGCCCTCGATGCCGAGGGCAAGCCTCGCAAGCTCTCGGAATTCGCGGGCAAGACGGTGATCCTCGAATGGACCAACCACGACTGCCCCTATGTCCGGAAGCACTACAACAGCGCGACCATGCAGACCCTGCAGAAGGACATGGCGAAGGAGGGCGTCGTCTGGCTTTCGGTGATCTCTTCGCCCGTCGGCGAGCAGGGCTACGTTCAGGGTCCCGAGGCCAGGGAACTGACCACCAAGCGTGACGCCGCGCCCGCCGGCATCCTGCTCGACCCCAACAGCAAGATGGCGCGGGCCTATGGCGCGACCACGACGCCGCACATGTACATCGTCGATCCCAAGGGCAAGCTCGCCTATATGGGCGCGATCGACGATAAGCCGTCGTCCAGCGCGGCCAGCCTGACCGGCGCCAAGAGCTATGTCCGGCAGGCGATGGCCGAGCTCAAGGCCGGCAAGCCGGTCTCCGAAGCCGCGACGAAGTCCTATGGTTGTGCGGTGAAATACGCGCCGGTGAGCTGAGGCTCAGGGCTATCAGGAAAAGGCGCGGGGAACCCTCTCCCATAGGGAGAGGGCAGGGCGAGGGGCCGGCCATTTAATGGCCGGCTGTGAGCTGCCCGCCGCGAAACTGTGAGGTTTGGACACTGCTGTCCAGGGGCCGACACGTCACCCCTTACCCCTCTCCTAACAGGAGCGGGGTTCCCGCGCTAGCCCTGCGAACTCAAGCCCGCCCGAGCCGCACACCTGTCGTGCTGTCGAAGACATGCACGCGGTCGGGGTCGACCGTGATCCAGATCCTGCCCGCCTGCGCCGCGACGACATCGGTCGCCGCCTGCATCACGAAGGGCAGGCCCGAGAGCTGGCCGTGGAACAGCTGCGTCGCGCCCAGTTCCTCGATGAACTCGACATCGAAGGGCAGCGAGCCCGCCTGCCCCTCGGAGGCGATCTCGACATCCTCCGGCCTTAAGCCCACCTCGACCGGTGTCTGCGCCGGCAGATCCTCGCGCAGGTCGCGCGCCTCGAGGATGGCGTCGCCCAGCGCCACGATGCCGGGTCCGTCGATCGTGCCGGGAAGGATGTTCATCGGAGGCGAGCCGATGAAGGTCGCGACGAACTTGCTCGCCGGCTTCTTGTAGACCTCGGAGGGCAGGCCGATCTGCTCGACCTGGCCGCCATTCATCACCACGAGCTTGTCGGACAGCGTCATCGCCTCGACCTGGTCATGGGTGACGTAGATCGCGGTGACGCCGAGCGCGCGCTGCAGCTTCTTGATCTCGACGCGCATCTGCACGCGCAGCTTGGCGTCGAGATTTGAGAGCGGCTCGTCGAACAGGAAGACTTGCGGCTTGCGCACGATCGCGCGGCCCATCGCGACGCGCTGGCGCTGCCCGCCCGAGAGCTGGCGCGGCCGGCGCTCCAGCAGCCCCTCGATGGCGAGGATGCGCGCCGCTTCCCGGACGCGGGTGTCGATCTCGTCCTTCGGCGTGCCGAGATTGCGCAGGCCATAGGCCATGTTGTCATAGACGCTGAAATGCGGATAGAGCGCGTAGTTCTGGAACACCATGGCGATGTCGCGATCGGCGGGGCCGATGTCGTTGACCACGCGCGATCCGATCGAGACCTCGCCGGCCGAGATCGTCTCGAGGCCCGCGACCATGCGCAGCAGCGTGGACTTGCCGCAGCCGGAGGGGCCGACGAGCACGCAGAAGCCGCCATCGGGAATGTCGAAGGAAATGCCCTTCACGGCCTCGACGCCGCCGGGGTAGATTTTCTTGACGTTGGTGAGAGTGACCTGGGCCATCGGCGGCTTATTTCTCGGTTTCGACCAGGCCCTTCACGAAGAGCCTCTGCATCAGGATGACGACGAGCACGGGCGGCAGCATCGCGAGCATCGCGGTGGCCATGGCGAGCTGCCATTCGGTGAGGGCGTCGGAGGTGACGATCATCTTCTTGATCGCGATGACGATGGTCTGCATCGAGTCCTTGGTCGTCACCAGCAGCGGCCAGAGATACTGGTTCCAGCCATAGATGAACTGGATCACGAACAGCGCCGCGATCGTCGTGATCGAGAGCGGGATCAGCGTGTCCTTGAAGAACCTGAACGGGCCAGCGCCGTCGATCTTCGAGGCTTCCAGCAATTCGTCGGGTATCGTCATGAAGAACTGCCGGAACAGCAGCGTGCCCGTCGCGGAGGCGATTAGCGGCACGGCCAGCCCCTGATAGGTGTCGAGCATGCGCAGATCGGAGACGACCTTGAAGGTCGGGAAGATGCGGACTTCCACGGGCAGCATCAGCGTGACGAAGATGATCCAGAACGCTGCCATCCGGAACGGGAAGCGGTAATAGACCACCGCATAGGCCGAGAGCACCGAGATGAAGATCTTGCCCAGCGCGATGGCCATCGCCATGATGAACGAGTTCAGCATCATGCCGAGCACCGGCTCGCGCGTCGTGCCCGAGGTGCCGATGAACAGGATGCGGTTGTAGTTTTCCAGGAAATACGGTCCCGGATAGAGCGGCAGCTTGCCGTTGATGATGGTGGCTGCATCCCAGGTCGAGGCGACGAAGGTCAGCCAGACCGGGAAGGCGACGATCAGCACGCCGATCGTCAGGATGATATAGGCGATCAGATCGCCGAGACGCCGGTCCTCGACCATCAGTAGCTGACCCTGCGCTCGATGAACTTGAACTGCACGGCGGTCATCGCGATCACCATGACCAGCAGCACGACCGATTGGGCCGCCGAGCCGCCGAGGTTCGAGCCGCCCTTGCCGTCCGCGAAGACCTTGTAGACCAGTGTCTCGGTCGCGCCCGATGGGCCGCCGCCGGTGACGGTGTCGATGATGCCGAAGGTGTCGAAGAAGACGTAGACGATGTTGACGACGAGCAGAAAGAAGGTCGTCGGCGAGAGCAGCGGGAAGACGATCGTCCAGAAGCGCCGCATCGGCCGCGCGCCGTCGATCACGGCGGCCTCGATCACGCTCTTGGGGATCGACTGGAGGCCGGCGAGGAAGAACAGGAAATTGTAGCTGATCTGCTTCCAGGTCGCGGCGAGGATGACGAGCAGCATCGCGTCATTGCCGTTGAGGCGGGGATTCCAGGCGATGCCGAGATTCGACAGTCCGCGCGCCAGCATGCCCAGCGAAGGATCGAACATGAACAGCCAGAGCACGCCTGCGACGGCGGGCGCCACCGCATAGGGCCAGATCAGCAGCGTCTTGTAGATCTCGGCGCCACGGATCTGGCGGTCCGCCATGACCGCGAAAAGCAGTGCCAGCGAGAGCGAGAGCACGCAGACGAAGCTCGAGAAGATCGCCGTATTGATAAAGGCGCGAAGATAGCCAGGGTCGCTGAACAGAAGCTGGTAGTTCTCGAACCAGACGAATTCGGTCGATGTTCCGAAAGCGTCTTGCAGGAGAAAGCTCTGCCACACGGCCTGGGTGGCCGGCCAGTAGAAGAACACGACCGTGATCGCGAGCTGCGGCAGGAGCAGCATCAGCGGAATCGTCAATCCATTGAAGAAGGCGTTCTTCTGCATCAAGCGCTACTCATGTCATTCCGGGGCTTCGCGAAGCGAAGAACCCGGAACCCACGACCGGGTGAGAGATGTCAACGGAGCAGTCCGGGTGGCCTGCCCCGTCGTGGGTTCCGGGTTCGGCCCTTCGGGCCGCCCCGGAATGACGAAGAAGCTCAGCGCGACGCGCTGCGCTCGAACTGGCGCAGCATCTGGTTGCCGCGCTCGACGGCGGCATCGAGCGCTGCCTTCGGGGTCTTCTGGCCGTTCAGCGCCGCTTCCATTTCCTCCGACCAGATGTCGCGGATCTGGACGAGGCTGCCATAGCGCAGGCCCTTCGAGTTGTCCGTCGGCTCCTTGTTGTTGAGCTCCAGGATCGGGGTCTCGAGATAGGGCTTGTCCTTGTAGAAGCCCGACGCCTTGACCTTCTCATAGGCCGCCTTGGTGATCGGCAGATAGCCCGACTCGGTGTGCAGCTTCACCTGCCGGTCGACATCGGAGAGGAAGGTGAAGAACTTGGCGACGCCCTTGTATTCGTCGGCCTTCTTGCCACCCATCACCCACAGCGAGGCGCCGCCGATGATCGAGTTCTGCGGCGCGCCGGCGGCTTCGGGGTAGTAAGGCATCGCGGCATTGGCCCAGTCGAACTTGGCGTTGGCCTTGACGTTGCCGAAGAAGCCCGAGGAGGTCAGCATGATCGGGCATTCGCCCGAGGTGAAGCGGCCTTCACCGGTGTTGGTGCGGCCGGAGTAATCGTAGACGCCGGCCTTCTGCAGCTCGGCCAGATTGGTCCAATGCTTCAGGAAGAGCGGGCTCTGGTTGAAGTTGAGCACGGCGTCGAAGCCGTCCATGCCGTTGACCTTGGTCGACAGCGGAATGTTGTGCCAGGCGCCGAACTGCTCGATGTTGGCCCAGGGCGCCCAGGCATTGGTGAAGCCGCACTTCTCGAAGCCGGCCGCCTTCAATTTCTTGCCGGCTTCGAACACTTCGGGCCAGGTCTTCGGCGGGGCGTCGGGGTTCAGGCCGGCCTTCTTGAAGGCGTCCTTATTATACCACATCACCATCGAGGAGGAGTTGAACGGCATCGAGAGCATCTCGCCCTTGGCCGTCGAGTAGTAGCCGGTGATCGCCGGCAGATAGGCCTTCGGATCGAATGCTTCGCCGGCTTCCTTCATCATCTCGTGGACGGGTTTCACGGCGCCCTTGGCGGACATCATCGTGCCGGTGCCGACCTCGAAGACCTGCAGGATGTGAGGGGCGGTGCCAGCGCGGAAGGCGGCGATGCCGGCGTTCAGTGTGTCCGGATAGGAGCCCTTATAGGCCGGAACGATCTTGTAGTCCTTTTGCGAGGCGTTGAAATCCTCGGCCAGTTTCACGACGACATCGTTGTTGGCGCCGGTCAGCGCATGCCACCATTGGATTTCGGTCTGGGCTGCCGCAGGCGCGGCACCGGCGAGCGCGAAAGCGGCGACGGACATCAGGATGCGAGATTTCACTGTCATCATTATCTCCCTTCCGCCCTCGGTTCGCTTTGGGCGGCTGTTCTTGTTGGTGCGCAAGCTAGCATGAAGGGCGGGCGACGTTTCAATGACAAAATCATGACAGGCGCAAGCGCCTGATCGGCGCATCCCTGTGCGGAGGCCCTTGCACATTTGCCCGGAAGGCGCTGTTCTCCCCGGCCATTGCGCCCTCGACGGATCCCCGCCATGCCAAACCTCTTGCTGACGCCAGATCAGACCCTGCCGAATGATGCTGCCGCTGCCACCTTGCTCGGCCGCGTCTGGCGCCCCGATGTCGGTGGCCCGGCGGTCGTGACCTTGCGCGACGGCCTGCTCATCGACATCAGCCGCGCCTTTGCCACCAGCCGCGACCTCTGCGAGGCGAAGGACCCGGCCGCGGCGCTGCGGGCGGCGCCGGGCGAGCCGATCGGGACGCTTGCGGAGATTCTGGCGAACACCCCGGTTGACGGTCGCGATGCTGGCAGGCCCTGGCTGCTCTCGCCGCTCGATCTTCAGGTCGTGAAGGCGGCCGGCGTCACCTTCGCGGTCTCGATGCTGGAGCGCGTCATCGAGGAGAAGGCACGCGGCAATCCGGCGGCGGCCGTGGCGATCCGCGCCGAGATCGGCAAGCTCATCGGCGACGATCTCTCGAAGCTGAAGCCCGGTTCGCCCGAGGCGATGCATCTCAAGGAGGTGCTGATCAAGCAGGGCGCCTGGAGCCAGTATCTCGAGGTCGGCATCGGGCCCGACGCTGAGATCTTCACCAAGGCGCCGCCGATGTCCTCGGTCGGCACGGGCTTCGATGCCGGCCTGCACCCGGCCTCGACCTGGAACAATCCCGAGCCCGAGATCGTGCTGGTCGTGGCGTCGGACGGGCGTATCGTCGGCGCCACGCTTGGCAACGACGTCAATCTGCGCGATGTCGAGGGACGCTCCGCCCTGCTGCTCGGCAAGGCCAAGGACAACAATGCGGCCGCCGCCGTCGGCCCCTTCATCCGCCTGTTCGATGCCGGCTTCACGCTCGACCATGTCCGCAACACCACGGTCACGCTGACGGTCGAGGGCGAGGACGGCTTCACGCTCGAAGGCTCGTCCTCGATCGCCAAGATCAGCCGCGATCCCGCCGATCTTGCAGCGCAGATGATCGGCCCGCATCACCAGTATCCCGACGGCGCGGCGCTCTATCTCGGCACCATGTTCGCGCCGATCAAGGACCGCGACACGCCCGGCGGCGGCTTCACCCACAAATACGGTGACGTCGTCACCATCGCCGCGCCCGAGCTCGGCGCGCTGGTCAACCGCATGCGCCGCACCGACGAATGCGAGCCCTGGACCTTCGGCACCTCGCATTTGATGCGCAGCCTGGCCAAGCGCGGGCTGCTGTGAGCGCAGCCGACATCCTCGTCGTCGGCGAGGCGATCGGCGATTTCATCCCGCGCGACGCCGAGGGGCGGCTCTACGAGGCGGTGCTGGGCGGCTCCGGCTTCAACGCGGCGCTGGCGCTCGCCCGCTTCGGCGCGCGGCCGGCCTATGCCGGGGCGCTCTCCACCGACGCTCTCGGCCGCCGCTTCCGCGATGCGCTGCGGCGAGAGGGCATCGGCGCGGCGCAGATCCATGACAGCCGCCTGCCGAGCGCGGTCGCCATCGTCGCGCCGCTCGGCCCCGGCGGTGTCCCGGAATTCGCCCTGTATCTCGACGGCACGGCCCATGCCGAGCCGGAGGGCACGCCGCGCCACATGCCACCCGGCGCCGCCCATCTTCACGCCGCGTCCTTCGGCGCCACCGTCGGTGCCTCGGCCGAGGCCGTGGCGGCGCTGGCCGCGAGCGCCCGCGCGGCGGGGGCGACGATGAGCTACGACGTCAACATCCGCGCCTCCGTCCTGCCGGAGCGCGGCCGGGCGCTGGCCCTGATCGAGGCGCGCATCGCTCAGGCCGACATCGTCAAGGCGAGCCTCGACGACCTCGCCTGGCTGTATCCGGGCGAATCCGCGGAGACGACCGCGCAGCGCTGGCACGCGCTCGGCGCCCGTCTCGTCCTCGTCACGCAAGGACCCGACGGAGCCATCTGCTACGGCCCGAAAGAGGCGCTCGCCGCTGCCGCGCCGCCGGTCACGGTGGTCGACACGGTCGGTGCGGGCGATACCTTCATCGGCGGCTTTCTCGCGGTGCTGGCAGCCCGCGGTCGGCTCGGGCGGGGCTTCACCGACGCGTTGCGTGACGATCTCCAGGCCGCGCTGGCCTTCGCCTGTGCCGTTGCGGCGGATACCTGCACCAGACCCGGCTGCGATCCGCCGCGCCGAACCGCCATTTGACACCGGGACCGCGACGATGCGCCTGAGCTATCTCGACTATCACACCTGCGGCGAGCCGGTGCGCATCGTCACCGGCGGCTATCCGGAGCTGAAGGGCGCGACGATTCTCGAAAAGCGCCGCGATGCGCGCGAGAACCACGATCATCTCCGCCGGGCGATGATGCTGGAGCCGCGCGGCCATGCCGGCATGTATGGCGTCATCCCGGTCGCAGCCTCTCATCGCGACGCGGCCTTCGGCGTGCTGTTCACACATAACGAAGGCTATTCGACCATGTGCGGCCACGCGACGATCGCGCTCGGCCGCTATGCGATCGAGCACGGGCTGGTGCCCGCGGTCGAGCCCGTGACCCGCTTTGCCATCGAGGCCCCCTGCGGCCTGCTGCGGCTGGAATGCGCGGTTCGCGACGGCAAGGTCGAGAGCGTCGTTTTCGAGAGCGTGCCGGCCTTCGTCTTGGCCCGCGATCTCGTCGTCGAGGTCCCGGGTTTCGGGGCTCTCACCACCGATATCGCCTATGGCGGCGCATTCTACTGCATCCTGCCGGCGTCCCGTTTCGGGCTCGATCTGTTCGAGAGCCCGGTCGCGGCGTTGACCGATGCGGCGGCGGCTCTCACCGACAGGGTACGCGCGACGTTTGCCGTCACCCATCCGACCGAGCCCGATCTCGGTTTCCTCTATGGCACAATCGTCACCGACGAGGCCGGCCCGGGCGAGACCAGCTTCAATCTCTGCATCTTCGCCGAGCGCCAGATCGACCGTTCGCCGACCGGCTCGGGCGTCACCGCGCGGATGGCGCTGGATCATGCCAAGGGCCTCGTTTCGGCGGGACGGACACGGCATGTCCGTAGCATCACCGGCGGGACCTTCACCGGCTGCGTGCTGGGCGGTGTCGAGGGCCCGGCGCCCGGCGCGGTCACCGTCGCCGTCGGTGGCTCGAGCCATTTTGCCGGCGAGGGCACCTTCGTCATCGAGGCGGACGATCCGCTGGGCCATGGCTTCGTGCTGCCGGAGCGTTTCGCCGAGATCGCGCGAAGTTAACCGGTCCGGAAACCAGTTTCGACGATTTGCCTGGGCGGTCGGGCGAAATCTCGGTCTTTCGACGATCGCGGCAGGCTCCGGGTAAGGTTTGTCCGGCAAGTTCGGTGCCTGCTCGAAGGATTCGGAAGGCGCGGCATGTCGGTCGGAAATCTCGGTGCGCCGCTGGCTTCGCCGCAGCGGCGGTCCGCCAGTCTGGCCCGTCTCGCCGGGACGCCGGCCCTGTGGATCGTGGTTTTCGCACTCGCGGCCGCCGCGGCTCTCTGCCTGCCGCTGCGCCTGCCGCTCGGTCCGAATGCCTGGGACACCGCGGTCTATCTCGATGCGATCCAGCGCATCCGCATGGGGCAAATCCCGAGCCTCGATTTCTTCGCTCCGGTGGGCCCGCTCGGCTATTACGGCGCAGCCCTGCTCGATGCGCTGTTCCCGCGCGCCCAGCCGATGTTGCTCGCCAACTGGGCGCTGTTGCCGGTGCTGCTGCCGGTCGCAGCCCTGCTCTGCGCCGATGTCGCCACGCTTTCGCGCCGGATGGCGCTGGCGCTGCTGCTGCCCTTCCTGCTTTTCGCCTCATTGCCGATCAACCTGCATGGGCTCTACCCGATGCCGGGCTTCGACGGCTACGGGCACTACAACCGTCATGTCGCCTTGCTGCTCTACTTGCTGATCGCGACGTTGCTCTTCGTTCAGGCCCGGCGGCTGACGATCGGGCTGGTCGCGGCGCTGATGCTGGCGCTGTTCCTGGTCAAGATCACCGGCGCCGTCACCGGCGCCATGCTGGTCGGCTATGCCGTGATAGCCGGGCGACTGCGGCTGCGCGACGCCACCATCGCTGCGGCGCTGGTGCTGGGCGCGCTCGGGGTACTCGATCTCGCGACCGGGCTGGTGCGGGCCTATATCGCCGACATCCTGGCGCTGCTCGCCCTCAACACCGGCGCGCTGCTGCCGCGCTTCCTCACCGTCGCCTCGGTCAAGTTCAACGTCGTCGGTCCCTGCCTGCTGCTCATCGGCGCGCTGGTGGTATCCGCCTGGCGCGGGGGCATCGCGCCGTCGCTGGAAGGGCTGCGCAGTTTCGCCGCCTCCAATCTCGGCTGGCTCGCCGCCGCGCTGGTCGCGCTGACCTTCTTCGAGACGCAGAACACCGGCTCGCTCGAATATATCGGTCTCTGGCCGGTCCTGCTGCTGATTCTGCTCGACTGGCGCGAACGGCAGGATGCGCTGAAGCCGCTCGTCCTGGTCCTCGCGCTGGCCACGGCCCTGCCGAGCGCGGTGATTTTCGTCGAGCGCAGCGTTCGTGCCGTGCTGGGCGCGGCCGGCCATGTCGCGCTCGATGCGCCCGAACTCGGTCCGCTCGGCCGCGTCAGCGTGAAGGCCGACATGGCCGCGCGCGCCGCCGGGATGCTGGAGCACTACGCCGCGCATCAGGCAAGCTATCGCGATCTGATGAAACGCGACCTGCCGCCTTCCTACATCCTCTATTCCGAAATCGACTATCAGGCGGCCTGGCTGCTCGAGGTCCGGCAGGGCGTCGCCGCCATCCGCGCCTGGGAGGCCGCCAATGGCCGCAGGCTCAACGGCTTCCTGACGCTGGACTTCGTCGATCCGTTCAACCGCCTGCTCGATCGGACGCCGCCGCGCCATGTCCCGATCGGCATGGACCCCGGCCGCAGCACGCCGGCCTTGGAACCGGACACCCTGGCGGAACTGGCCAGAACCGACGCGATCCTCGCCCCGAAATGCCCGCCGACGACGTCCCGCGAGGCCATCCGCCAGCATTTCGCGGAGGCCCTGGCAGGTCGCAGGTTGATCGCGCTTTCGCCCTGCTGGGACATGTATCTGAGGGATTGATCCGGCGGTTCAGCCTGCCGTCTGGCCGGCCTCCCAGCCGAGGATGGCACGCTTGCGCGTCAGGCCCCAGTGATAGCCGGTCAGCGCACCGGATTTCCCGATGACGCGGTGGCAGGGCACCACGAAGGAGATCGGGTTCTTGCCCACCGCCATGCCAACGGCCCGCGAAGCCGTGGGCTTGCCGATATGGCAGGCGACGTCGCCATAGGTGGTGGCGCGCCCGACCGGAATCCGCAGCAGCGTCTCCCATACCCTGACCTCGAAATCTGTGCCGATCAGCACGACGCGCAGCGGCGTCTGGGCCGACCAGGCGGAGGGGTCGAAGATGCGGGCGGCATAGGGCGCGGTCGCCTGCGGGTCGAAGCGGTAGTCGGCATGGGGCCAGCGCCGCATCATGTCGGCCAGAGCCTCCGCCCGGCCGCCGACGACCTTGCCGCCGTCGAGCCCGTCGGACACCCAGCCGAGCCCGGCAAGCCCGCGATCCGTCGCGACGATCAGCGCCTCGCCGAAAGGGGAGGTGTGGAAGCCGTAAGCGAGCGCGAGGCCCTCGCCGCCGGTTTTCCACTCGCCCGGCGACATCGCCTCATGCGTCACGAAGAGATCGTGCAGCCGACCCGGTCCCGAGAGCCCGACCTCGAGTGCGGTGTCGAGCACGCTGGCGGAGGCGCCGAGCAACCCCTTGGCATGGTCGAGCGTGATCGCCTGCAGGAAGGCCTTGGGCGTCAGCCCGCACCAGCGCCGGAACAGGTGGTGGACATCGGTCGGCGTCGCGCCTGCCGCCTCCGCGATCGCCTCGATCGTCGGCTGGTTACGCCAGTGCTCGGTGATATAGGCGAGGATGCGCCGCACGGTATCGTAGTCGGAGCCCGGTGCGGTCGACGGAAAATCGGCCTCGGACGGCATCGCCTCCGTCGCCCGCGCGAGCACGGCGTTCGAAAAGCGGGTCGGCGTCATCACGCCGAGCTTCTGGATATGTGCGGTCATCGCTGTCACCTTCGCATCATCGATCATGAGGCGAAACTAGGGGTGTCGAGGCCCCGACTCCACCCGAAAGCTGGAGAGTTTCAGGACGTCGTCGTCATGAACGATGAGGCTCGTTAACGCCGTCATCCCTGGGACATTGGCTCCACCGCGAGCGCGTGTCATTTTGCGGTCGGCGTCATGGGAGACCCGACTGCATGAAGCGTCCGGCCATCTTGCTTGGCTCGATTGCCATCGCATTGCATCTGCACAGCCCCGGCCACGCTCAAGACGGCGGGATGAACGGTGTCTGGCGGCAAATTCGGTCGAATGCCGGTGAATGCCACACCTGCCAGATCGAGATCGGACAAGCGGATACGGCATTCGCCGTTACGGCCAATAATGGCTGGTCGGCCAATGTCCGGATCGATCAGGCCGATGACACTCGACCGCGTCCGGCGGTGGGCGTTGGAGACCGGCCGGTACCAGCCCCCACTCTGGAAAGTTCTTTCGACTTCGGCTCGTTCGCCTGGAGTCCCGGCTTTATCTCGTGATGACCGGAACGGGATTTCGGGTGGAAGCCGTGTTCGAGCGGCTTCAGCCGAAGAGTATCTGACCTTCGCCTATCGCGTCGCGCCAAAGCCGCCGCCCCCGCCCCCCCCCACCCGAAAGCTGGCAAGCCCGGGCCAGGTCGGGCACATGAAGCCTCCGCCTGATTGTTTCGAGGCAGGTCGATGCCATCCCACGCCGAACAGATTATCGGTCTCTACGAGCGCCATGCACGCGCCTTCGATAAGGCGCGTGGCAAATCGCTGTTCGAGGCGCCCTGGCTCCGGCGCTTTATCGAAGCGCTGCCGCCAGCGCCATCGATCCTCGATATGGGCTGCGGCTCGGGGGAGCCGATCGGCCGCTATTTCATCGAACGTTGCTTCGCCCTCACCGGGGTCGATTCCTCGCCCTCGCTCATCGGCCTGTGCCGGCAGCGCTTTCCGGAACGAGACTGGCATGTCGCCGACATGCGCAGCCTGTCACTGGGCCGTCGGTACGGCGGATTGATCGCCTGGGACAGCTTCTTTCACCTGACGGCGGACGATCAGCGACGGATGTTTCCGGCCTTCCGCGCGCATGCCGGCGACAGGGCCGCGCTGATGTTCACCAGCGGCCCTTCACATGGCGAGGCCATTGGTTCCTTCAGTGGCGAGGCGCTCTATCACGCCAGCCTCGCCCCATCCGAGTATCGTGCGCTGCTGGCCGGGCACGGTTTCGAGGTCGTCGCGCACAGGGCCGAGGATCCCGATTGCGGCGGCCACACCATCTGGCTTGCCCGCTCTCGCTGAGCGGCGATCACTTCGCGCCGAAATCAGTCCCGCGCCTCGCGCTCGCCAGCGCCGCTCCCAGCGCCTCGGCGAAGCCCTCGCGTTCGCCCGGCGACAACGCCCCCGCGACCGTCACGCTGCGCCCACGCGAAACCAGATTCAGCCCGAGCAGCCCATAGTCCTCGTCGTCCTTGCGCTCGAGCTTCGTCCAGGCCGGATTGGAGCGCCAGACGGCCTCGCGGCCATGATGCGAGACCTTGCGCAGCAGCACCTCCAGCGGCGTCACGACGATGCGTTCGAAGGCGCGCGCATGGCGGAAATTCAGATGGAAGGCGATGAACAACGCGACCACGTCGAGGCCGAAGAAGCCGGCGACAGGCCAGGCGCCGAGCATGACGAAGGGAATCGAGGAGACGATGCTGGCGAGGCAGACCAAAGTCATCACGAGGCGGAAGCCGTTCGTGCCGAGCGAGCGGTGCGGCGTGATCGTGGCGTCGAAGACGGGGCGCTCGGCGGCTGCCGAGGCGTCGTCATCAGGCGCTCCTGAATCGCGCTTGCCGAGGTTCATGGTCGCACTATAACGCCCCGATGACGCGAGAGAACAGGCCCAGGCCCCGCGCCCCGGCGGCGGCGAAGATCACGAAGCCGCGCGCCCGCAGCGCAGCCGGCGTCCGCGAGATCTTCGAGCGCTTCCGTGCCGCCAATCCCGAACCGAAGGGCGAACTCGAACACGTCAACGCCTTCACCTTGCTGGTCGCGGTGGTGCTCTCGGCGCAGGCGACCGATGCCGGCGTCAACAAGGCGACGCGCAAGCTCTTCGCCATCGCCGACACGCCGCAGAAGATGCTGGCGCTGGGCGAGGACGCCGTGCGCGAGCATGTCCGGACGATCGGCCTCTTCCGGACCAAGGCGAAGAACGTCGTCGCGCTCTGCGCCAGGCTGATCGAGACGTTCGGAGGTGAGGTGCCGACGACGCGGGCCGATCTCGAAAGCCTGCCCGGCGTCGGTCGCAAGACAGCGAACGTCGTGCTGAACATCGCCTTCGGCGAGATCACCCATGCGGTCGACACCCATGTCTTCCGTGTCGCCAACCGCCTGCGCATTGCTCCGGGCAGGAACGTGCTTCAGGTCGAACTCGGGCTGGAGAAAGCCGTGCCGGCCGAATTCGGCCGGCACGCGCATCATTGGCTGATCCTGCATGGCCGCTACACCTGCAAGGCGCTCAGGCCCGAATGCGGCCGCTGCATCCAGAACGATCTCTGCGATTCGGCCGACAAGCGGGTGGTGTGACGGCGCGGGGCGGCTCGTCATGCTCGCCCTTGTGGCGAGCATGACGGATGCGGCCGACTTTGCGGTTTCAGGGCCTCGGAACCGCTCGACTCCTCACTTCGCGTCGAGCAGTTCCTTCACCGACAGCAGCACCAGCTCGTTGTCGTCGGCCTTCTTCGGGTCGCGCGAGGAGGAGAACGGCAGGTTGTTGTCGTTGCCGACGACGATGATGCCGTTGGCGCGGTCGACCACGTCGACATTCTCGATGGTGAAGAAGGGGAAGGGCAGCACGCCGTCGATCGCGCCCTGCTTCGCCTTGCCGTCTGGATCGGCGATGGTCATCAGGTCGACATAGCCGATCTTGCGCACAAGCTTGCCGACATTGGCGTCGGTCATCTCGATCTTGACGATGCGCTTGAACTTGGCGAGGTCGTGGAAGCAGTCCGGGCCCTTCTGGCCGGCGGCGCAGGCCTTGTCGGCCGTGCCTTCGCCATTGTCCCGCTCGATGATCAGCGCGGTGGTCGCGTCGATCATGTTGAAATCGCCGATGGCGTTGCCCTTGACCTCGAGCGGGAAGAACCAGGAGCGGCCGGTCCACTTCTCGGCGGCCACGTCGAATTCGAGGATGCGCAGCACTTCCTTGCCGTCGATCTCCTCATTGCCCTTGGTCTCGGCGTTCCAGAGCGGGCCTTCCAGCAGCGGGTAGAGGAAGCGGCCATCCGGCGACTGCGCCATGCCCTCATAGCCCTTCGAGCGACGGACGTTGAACGCGACGGGCAGGTTCGGAGCGCCCGGAGTCGTCACGGCGTAATGGTCCGGCGAGCGGGCGGGCTTGCCATCGACGAGCGTCTCGAACACGGCCTCGACCTTGCCGGTCGCATCGACGCGGATGAGATAGGGCCCGAATTCCTCGCCGATCCAGTATTTGCCGCCGATCGGCTGGATCGATTCCGGATCGAAATCCGAGCCGGTCAGGCAGCGCGTCTCGGTGCCCTCGTTGGCGATGCGGAAGGGAACCTTCTTGTCGGGATCGCGCAGGAAGGTGGTGGCGCTGCGCTCGATCTTGCCCGACGCGAAATCGGCCTTGAGGCGGTGGAAATAGAGCATCGCATCGGGCGAGTTCGCCTTGGCGCCGAAGCCGTTGTCGGTCAGCACCAGGAACTCGCCATTGCCGAGCGAGCGGATGCCGGAGAAGCCCTGCACCGGCTGGCCTTGGAACGGCGTCGAGAGCCCGGTCGGACGACCTCCCGAGAGACCCATGACGCTCCCGACAGCCTCAACGCGCTGGCCGGGCGTGATGAACTTGCCGGAGATCCTGAGGTCGGCAGGCGCGTCGGCCGGAGCCGGCACCATGGTGTTGGCAGGCAGCAGGGCGTGGCCGAGGAGCTTGGCGGGAAACGCCTTCTGCGCCTCCTGCGCGCCGGCGAGGACCGTGGAGGACAGCAGCAGGGCCGCGATCAGGGAGAGGCGCATGGAAGACTCCGGGCTGAAGGGGATCATCACCCCGCTCGATTGGCGGTGCCGGATTTCACAACGAAGACGGGCAGGTAACAGTCGGATGACGATGCGGCGCAGGCCACGGGCCATGGCGGAATCCCGACTGGGCCGGGTGTCGAAAGCGGCCAAGGCCGTCACGATCGTGCCGGCATCGCGTGTCATCAAAGTCGGCATTCCCGAACAGCAACGAGGTCACAACCGATGGCATTCCTTCCTGCGCTGGCTCCCGGACATGTCGCGGTCGTCACCGGCGGCGCCTCCGGCATCGGGCTGGCGGCCGCTCGCGTTTTCGCCGCGCGTGGCATGAGCGTCGTCCTCGTCGATCGCAACGAGGCCGTGCTCGCGGCAGCGGCAGCCGAACTGACAGGGTCCGCCGGCGCGGTGTTGGAGCGGGCGGTCGATGTCGCCGATCGCGCTGCCGTTGAGGCGCTGCGCGACGAGGTGATCGCACGCTTCGGCGCGGTCCATGTCCTGATGAACAATGCCGGCATCCAGCCCGGCGGCACGATCTTCGGACCGCTGGAGGACTGGCAGCGCGTTCTCGCCGTCAATCTCTGGGGCGTGGTCAATGGTTCCCAGGTCTTCGCGCCGGCGATGCTGGAGGGTGGCCAGCCCGGCCTGATCATCAACACCGGCTCGAAGCAGGGCATCACCACCCCGCCCGGAAACCCCGCCTACAACATCTCCAAGGCCGGGGTGAAGGTCTTCACCGAGGCGCTCCAGCACGAATTGCGCGGGCGCGAAGGCCACCAGCTCTCCGCTCATCTGCTGATCCCCGGCTTCGTCTTCACCGGGCTGACGGCGCGGGGCCGTACCGAGAAGCCGGTCGGCGCCTGGACGCCGGAGCAGACCGTCGATTTCATGTTGGAACGCCTCGCCGCCGGCGATTTCTACATCCTCTGCCCGGATGGGGAGACGACCCGCGAACTCGACGAGAAGCGCATGGCCTGGGCGATGGGCGACATCATCGAGAATCGTCCGCCGCTGTCACGCTGGCACTCCGATCACGGCGAGGCCTTCAAGGCCTCGCTGGAGAAATAGAACGTGTTGATTTGTCATGGGAACAGACCGTCATTCCGGACAAGCGGCGAAGCCGCGTCGATCCGGGATCCATCGTAAGGCTCCGAAGCGCTCCGATGAATCCCGGGGCGAGCCCGGGATGACGGCGGTGGTTCCGAGAAACATCACGCTCTGAGGAGCGTTCCGGTCAATAGCCCCGCGCCGGGTCCACGCCATGCTCCAGCGGTTCGCCGGCCTCGAGCCGCCGAATCTGGGCCGCGATCAGCGTCGCGATCGCTTCCGGCTCCGACATCGCCGCGTTGTGCGGTGTCACGGTCACGGCCGGATGGGTCCACAGCCGCGACTCCGCCAGCAGGGGCTCGGTCTCGAACACATCGAGCGTCGCCCCCTTCAACGTGCCGGCGTCGAGCGCGGCCAGGATGTCGGCCTCGATCTGAAGCCCGCCGCGTCCGGCATTGATCAGGAACGGCCCGCCGAGCCGCCCGTTCTGCGTAAGCCCCGCGAGCAGCGTGGCGTTGATCGTGCCCCGCGTCTCCGGCGTCAGCGGCAGCAGGCTGACGAGGATGTCGGTGCGGGCGAGGAAGGCCGCCATGCCGTCGGAGGCGTAAAAGGTTGCCAGACCCTCGATGGTCTTCGGCGAACGACTCCAGCCGGCGACATCGAAGCCCATGACCTTGAGCTTGCGCGCGGCATCCTGGCCGAGTTCGCCGAGTCCCATGATGCCGACACGGACGGATCGTGCCGCGGGCTGGTTGCGGTCGTCGTCCCAGCTCTTTCCGGCCTGCTGGCGATCGTAGCGGCGCTGCTGGCGCAGATAGATCAGGCAGTGCAGCACGATATATTCGCTCATCCGCGTCGTCAGGTCGGGGTCGACCACGCGTGCGATCGGCACGTCAGGCAGGCGGGTATCGGCGAAGAGATGGTCGACGCCGGCGCCGAGCGAGAAGATCGCCGCCAGGTTCGGCAACCCGGCGAGGCTGCCCTCCGGATGCTTCCAGCTCGCGACATAATGCACCGAGCGCCGGTCGAATGGCTCGCCGAGCGTCACGATCGGCATCTCCGGCAGCAGCGCCTTGAAGCGCGCGCGCCAATCCTCGACATGCCAGCCGGTCATCGCCAGAAGCAAACTCATGCGTGCGAACTCTCCGTGATGCGTTCGGCGATCAATAGGCCGCGTTCCGGCGCACCCTCTCCCAGGCGATAGGCATCGCGCAAGCGCCTCTCGGCCATGGCGAAGCCGGCCTCGCCGCGGGCATGGACGATGCCGAGCGGGCGATCGGGTCCGACGGCGTCGCCGACGCCCGCCAGTGCGACGATGCCGACGGCATCGTCGATCGGGTCCTGCGGGCGCGTGCGCCCGCCGCCGAGCGCCACGACCGCAAGGCCGACGCCGCGTGTGTCGATCGCCTGCACGATGCCGGGCGAAGCCGGAAAGACGGGCTTGGCGATCGGAGCGATGGCGAGATGCTTCTCCGGCCGTTCCAGCAGATCGGCGGGGCCGCCCAGCGCCGCGATCATCTTCGCAAAGCGCTCGGCCGCCGCGCCGCTGGCGAAGGCCGCCTCGATCTTCGCCCTGGCCTCATCGATGCCTGTTGCGAGCTTGCCGAGCAGCAGCATTTCCGCGGCGAGCGCGACGGTGACCTCATGAAAGCGCGGCTCGCGCCGCTTGCCGGTGAGGTGGTCGAGTGCATAGGCGACCTCGAGTGCATTGCCGGCGGCGCTGGCCAGGGGTTCGTCCATGTCGGTCATCAACGCCGTCGTCGGCAGGCCGGCACCATTGGCGACGCCGACCAGCGCATCGGCGAGCGCCAGCCCCTTGCGGTACTCCGGCAGGAAGGCGCCCGAACCGTATTTCACGTCCATAACCAGTCCGTGCAGCCCGGCCGCGAGCTTTTTCGACAGGATCGAGGAGGTCAGCAACGGGATCGTCTCGACCGTCGCCGTGACGTCGCGGATGGAATAAAGCCGCTTGTCGGCCGGCGCGAGATTGGCCGTCTGGCCGATGATGGCGCAACCCTCGGCCCTCACCACCTTGCGGAACAGGTCGTTGTCCGGCTGGGTGACATAGCCCGGCACTGCGTCGAGCTTGTCGAGCGTGCCGCCCGTATGGCCAAGGCCGCGCCCCGAGATCATCGGCACATAGCCGCCGCAGGCCGCGACCGCCGCCGCCAGCGGCAGGCTGACCGTGTCTCCGACGCCGCCGGTCGAGTGCTTGTCCAGCGCCGGCCCCGGCAGGTCGTCCCAGTTCAGAACCGTGCCGGAATCGCGCATGGCGAGGGTCAGCGCGACGCGCTCCCTCACGGTCATGTCGCGGAAGAAGATCGCCATGGCGAAGGCTGCGGCCTGCCCCTCGCTGACCGAGCCATCGGCGATGCCGGCGACGATCTGGCGGATCTCCGCATCGGGCAATTCGCCGCCGTCGCGCTTGGCGGCGATGATTTCCTGCGTCAGCTTCATCTCAATAGGGTCCGCTCGCCTGTCCCGCGCTGCCGCCCGCGATGACGTCGACCAGCACCTGATGCAAGCCGCTCGCGCCGAAGCGGAAGCTCTCTGGCCCGGCCCAGCCCGGCCCCATGATCTCGTCGGCGAGCCCGAGATAGCCTGCCGCATCGTCGAGCGTCCGGATGCCGCCCGAGGGTTTCAGCCCGACCTGCCGCCCCACAGCCGCGATCACCTCGAGCATTGTCCGCGCTGCCGGCAAGCTGGCTGAATGCGGGGTCTTGCCGGTCGAGGTCTTGATGAAGTCGGCCCCTGCCGCGATGGCGAGTTTCGATGCGTCCCGGACGTGGTCGAGATCGGGATACTCGCCGGTTTCGAGGATGACCTTGAGCGTTTTCGGCCCGCAGCTCTCCTTGACCCGCGTGACCATCGTGGCTGCGGCTTCGCTCTCGCCGAGCAGGAAAGTGCGCCACGGCAGCACGAGGTCGATTTCGTCGGCACCGGCTGCGAGCGCGGTGCGGGCATCGGCAACGACCGCCGCGACGGACGCCGTTCCTTCCGGGAAATTCACCACAGTCGCGATTTTCACCGGCCCGCTGCCCAGGATCGCCCGCGCCTTGGCGACGGAGCGCGGCCAGATGCAGATCGCCGCCACCGGGCCGGGTGTCGAGACGGCCCTGGCGCAGAGCGCCGCAAGCCCGGCCTCGTCGGCGGTGTCGGAAAGGTCGGTCAGATCGAGCAGCGCGAGTGCGCGGGCCGCCCGTTGGGCGTCGGTGGTCGGCATCACAGCCCCCTCAGGAAGGCGCGCAGCAGCCGCGCCAGGTCGGCGGCGGCGGCGCTCGCGACATCCTTGGTCTCGCCGTGATGCGGCGCCCCGCCATGGAGCCCGGCGCCCATATTGGTGACGACCGAGAGGCCGGCGACGCGGATGCCGTGGCGCCGCGCCAGGATGACCTCGGGCACGGTCGACATGCCGACGAGATCGGCCCCCATCACCTGCGCCATCCGGATTTCAGCCGGCGTCTCGAAGCTCGGCCCTGAAAACCACATATAGACGCCTTCGCCGAGCGACAGTCTTTCCGCTGAGGCAGCCGCCTTCAGCGCGGCGCGCAGCTTTGGGTCATAGGCGCCGACCATCGGAACGAAGCGGCCGTCGCCGCCATCACCGACGAGCGGATTGGGCCCGTTGAAATTGATGTGGTCGGCGATCACGGCCATGCTGCCCGGCGGCATCTCCGGTTTCAGCGAGCCGGCTGCATTGGTCAGGATCAGCGGCGGCGAACCGAGCGCCGACAGCATGCCGAGCGGCACCCGCATCACGGCCGCATCTCCGCCCTCGTAATAATGGGCCCGGCCCTGGAAGATCAGCACCGTCCGGCCTTCCAGCTTGCCGATGCAGACCTGTCGCGCATGGCCCGAGACCGCGCCTGTCGGGAAGCCGGGGATGGCGGCGTAGGGGATGCGGATCGCATCGTCGAGCTGGTCGACGAGACCGCCGAGCCCCGTGCCGAGCACGATGGCGCAATCGATCGGGCTCGTCGCTCCGTGCTGAGCGAGAACTTGCGCGGCGGTGGCAAATGCGGCGTCGGTCATGAGAAACAACAGTCCAGGGCGCGGTTGAATCCAAACGCGCGGTCGTCCCGGGTCCCACTTCGGTCGCCCAGGATGACAGATCTCACTTGGGGAAAGGTACGGCGGCAAATCACCGGCGCAAATTGTCCGGTCCGAAGGAGGCTGGCAACAGCTCCGCCAGCGAAAACATTTGCCGGATGCCGCGGGGCCCGGCGATCGCCACGGGGGTCGCCGGCGGCGCGAATTCGCGGATGCGCTGGCGGCAGGCGCCGCAGGGCGTCACCAGCACGTCGCCGTCGCCGACGACCAGGATCGCGGCGATGCGGGTCGCCCCACCGGCGATCATCGCCGAGATCGCGCTCTGTTCGGCGCAGCTGCCGGACGGGTAGGCGGCGTTCTCGACATTGCAGCCGGGATAGACGATGCCGTCGTCGGCCAGGATCGCGGCGCCGACCCTGAAACGCGAATAGGGTGCATAGGCACGCGGCTGCACCCGCATGGCCGCCGCAAACAGCGCCTCGAAATCGATCGTCGCTGCGCTCGCGGCGGTCTCGCCCGGATTCATGGCGCTCAGCGCTCCTTCACATAAGGCAGGCCCGAGGCCCTGGGCGGCGTCGACTTGCCGATGAAGCCGGCGAGCAGGATCACCGTCATCAGATAGGGCAGGGCCTGGATCGCCTGCACCGGGACCTGTCCGATGCCCGGCAGCGCCACACCCTGCAGCCGTATCGCGACCGCGTCGAGCCCTCCGAAGAGCAGGCAGGCCCAGAGCGCCGGCCAAGGCCGCCAGTTGGCGAAGATCACGGCGGCGAGCGCGATGAAGCCCTTGCCGGCGGTCATGTGCGGCAGGAAACCGGCCGATTGCGAGACAGCGAGATAGGTGCCGCCCAGCCCGCAGAGGACGCCGCAGATGATCACGGCGCTGTAGCGTAGCCCCGCCACCGAGATGCCGGCGGTGTCGACCGCGGCCGGGTTCTCGCCGACCGCACGCAGGCGCAGGCCAAAGCGTGTCCGCTTGAGCACGAGCGCCGTCAGCACGACGGCGAGCAAAGCGAGATAGACCGGCATCGAATGGCCCGAGACGACCTCGTCATAGATCAGGCCGAGCACCGGGACATGTGCCCGTAGCGTGGCGGCGAAGGGCAGCGTGATGTCGCCGAAACGGGCCGCGCCCTCCAGCGTCGGCGTCCGCCCGCCCTGCCCGAACCAGGCATTGCCGAGGATCACGGTCAGTCCGGCCGCCAGCATGTTGACGGCGACGCCGGAGACGATCTGGTTGCCCCGCCAGGTGATCGCCGCGAAGCCGTGAACCAGCGCGAGCGCGACCGACGCGATGATCCCGGCCCCAAGCCCCGCCCAGGCCGAACCGCTCTGCGCAGCGATCACCGCCGAGGCGAAGGCGGCGATCAGCATCTTGCCCTCGAGCCCGATATCGACCACGCCGGCCCGCTCCGACCACAGCCCCGCCATCGCGGCGCAGAGGAGCGGCACCGACAGCCGGATGGCGGAATCCATGATGACGGCGATGGTCTGAACCCACTCCATCGTCAGCCTGCCCGCCTGAGCCGCAGGCCGCTCGCCACCGCCCGCCGGAACATCCCGTCGAGGGCCCCGGCAAACAGGATGATGACGCCGCCGATGACCACGACCATGTCGCGGGTGATGCTCGGCTTGTCGAAGGAGAGCTCCGCCCCGCCCTGATAGAGCACGCCGAAGAGCAGCGCGGCGAGCCCCACGCCGACCGGGTGGCCACGCCCCATCAGCGCCACCGCGATGCCGACAAAGCCGTAGCCGGCGGTGAAATCGAGCAGCAGCCGGTGCTGAACGCCCATCACCTCGTTGACCGCGAGCCCGCCCGCAAGCGCGCCCGAGATCGCCATCGCCACCATGGTGATGCGCGAAGGCGAGATTCCGGCATAGGCGGCCGCCCGCGGATTGGCGCCGACCGTGCGGATCGCGTAGCCCAGCCGCGAGCGGAAGATCAGCGCCCAGACCGCGATGAGCGCGGCGAGCGCCAGCAGGAAGGCGCTGTTGAGCGGCGTTGCCGGCAGGTTCACGCCCAGTGGCGCGAGCAGCTTGTGCATCGGTGTGAGGATCGCATGGGAGGCGAATTCCGGCGTCTCCGGCGCCATCGAGCCCGGCTTGCCGATGATTTCGACCAGCAGATAGACGCTCAGCGTCGCCGCCAGGAAGTTGAACATGATCGTGGTGATGACGACATGGCTGCCGCGCGTCGCCTGCAGCCAGCCCGGAACGAACCCGTAGAGCGCGCCGCCTGCTGCCGCGGCCAGCACCGCCAGCGGCACGAGCAGGATGCCCGGCAGCGGCGCCAGCCAGAGGCAGGCGAGCGCGGCAAAGATGCCGGCGATCGTCGCCTGCCCCTCGCCGCCGATGTTGAACAGCCCGGCATGGAAGGCGACCGCGACGGCGAGCCCGGTGAAAATGAAATTCGTCGTGTAATAAAGCGTGAAGCTTAGCCCCTCGGCCGAGCCCAAGGCGCCCCGCAGCAGCAGCGCGGTCGCCTCCAGCGGGCTCTCGCCGATGCCGAGCACGACGAGTCCGGCGACGGCGAGCGCCGCCGAAACCGAGACCAGCGGCACGAGCGCGGTATCGGCCCAGCGCGGGAGTTCGATCGGGGCGGCGCTCACGCTGCCTCTCCCGTTACGCCGGCCATCAGCAGCCCGAGATCGCGTTCGTCGGCGGTCTCCGCCATGCGCTCGCCGGTGATCCGCCCGCCGCACATGGCGAGGATGCGGTCGGACAGCGCCATCACCTCCTCCAGCTCGACCGAGACGAGCAGGATCGCGACGCCGGCATCCCGCAGCGCGATCAGCCGGCGGTGGATGAACTCGATCGCGCCGATATCGACGCCGCGCGTCGGCTGGCCGACGAGCAACACCCGCGGCGCTCGTTCGATCTCGCGGGCGAGGACGATCTTCTGTTGGTTGCCGCCGGAGAATTTCGCGGTCTTGAGAGTGGGGTCCGGCGGGCGCACATCGTAAGCCGCGAAGCTCTCGCGGGCACGGGCGGCGATCGTGCGGGGGGAAAGGAAGGGGCCGGGTCCGAGAGCGGGATCGTCCTGATAGCCGAGAATGGAGTTCTCGGCCGCAGGGAAGGCGGTGACGAGCCCGGTCCGCTGGCGATCCTCGGGGATATGCATCACGCCGCGCTTGCGCAGGCCGGCAGGATTGCGATCGGCACCGGCAAGAGGCTGTCCGTCCAGCCTGATGGCGCCGCGCGAGGGCGTGACCAAGCCGGCCAGGACCTCCAGCAGCTCGCTCTGGCCGTTGCCGGCAACACCCGCGATCCCGACGATCTCACCGGCATGAAGTGTCAGGTCGATCTTGCTCAGAAGCGCGACCCCACGTGCATCGACGAGATCCAGCCCGATCGCTTCCAGAACCTTGGCTCCGCGCGGCCGTGGCTCCTTCTCGACACGCAGCAGTACGCGCCGGCCGACCATCGCCTCGGCAAGTTCCGGCGGCGAGGTCTCGGCGGTTGTCAGATGCGCCACCATCTCGCCGCGCCGCATCACCGAGACCCGGTCGGTGACCTCCATGATCTCGCGCAGCTTGTGCGTGATCAGGATGACGGTCTTGCCCTGCGCCCTGAGGGCTCGGAGCAAGGAAAAGAGCTGGTCGGCCTCGGGTGGAGTCAGCACGGCTGTCGGCTCGTCGAGGATCAGGATCTGCGCCCCGCGATAGAGCGCCTTCAGGATCTCGACGCGCTGCTGCAGGCCGACCGAAAGCTCCCCGACGATGGCATCCGGATCGATGACGAGGCCGTACTCGCCGGCCAGCCGCGCCAGCTCGGCGCGGGCCCGGTCCAGCCCGTTCCTGAGCAGGGCGCCGCCCTCGGCACCGAGCAGGACGTTCTCGACGACGCTCAGCGTCTCGACCAGCATGAAATGCTGGTGGACCATACCGATCCCGAAGCCGATCGCATCGGCCGGGGTGCGGATGCGTCGCTCCGCACCGCCGATCCGGATCGCTCCGGCATCGGCTTCATAGAAGCCGTAGAGGATCGACATCAGCGTCGATTTGCCGGCTCCGTTCTCGCCGACGATGCCATGGATCGACCCGGCCGCGACCGACAGGGAGACATCGCGGTTGGCCTGGACCGGGCCGAAGCGCTTCGAGACGCCCGATAGTTCAATCGCGGGGGCAGGGGGCGCCGTCATAGCTCGATCGTCATGCCGTCATGGGCCCGTTCCTCGGGCAGGGGATCGCGATGGGCCAGCATGTTCATGCCCATATGGGTCAGCACGATCCGTGCCGCGCCGAGTTCGGCCCGGTGTGCCGCCAGCGTCCCGTAGTCGAGATGGTTGGCGAGCGCGATGTCGTAGGCGTAGCACTCGACCAGCAGGACATCGGCCCCCGCTGTGAGCGGGATCAGCGCCTCGGTCCAGGCCGTGTCGCCGGAGAAGGCGAAGACCTTGCCGTCGAAGCCGAGCCGGTAGCCCTGGCAAGGGCCGGCGCGCTCGTCATGCACCATCGGGAAGGCGCTGACGTCGATCCCGCCGAGCCTCACGGGCTGCTCCGGCGTGACCTCGACGTAAGTGACCGGGAAGCGCCACGGATTGCTCGACGAGCCGGGAAACTCCGCCTCGAGCGCGTGCAGCGTCCGGTGTTCGATGCCGGCAGGCCCCGCGATGGTCAGCGGCTCCTTCCGTCGCGAGACGAACTGGGCATCGAGCAGGAAGGCCGGCAGCCCGCCGAAATGGTCGCCATGGAAATGCGTGAAGAGCAGCGTGGACAGCCCGTTGCGCTCGACCTCGGCCCGGTTCAGCGCCACCATGCTCGAACCGCCGCAATCCAGCAGCATGCGCTCAGGCCCGGCCTCGACATGCAGGCAGGTGTTGAAACGCCCCCCCGTCCCGAAAGCGTCGCCAGAGCCGAGAATGGTGACCTTCATCGGGAGGGGGCCACGAGGGCCGTCATGCCCGGGCTCGACCCGGGCATCTCCTGCAGGGGATTCTCTGGCTCGCGCCGCGCGTCGCCCGGGAATGACGGCGTTCTACCGCATCTCAGATCGTGCACTTCGAATCCGACATGTAGTCGTGGACCTTGACCGCGCCGCTGATGATGTCGGCGCGGGCCTTGTCGGCGGCGGCCTTCATCTCGGGCGTGACCAGCGTCTTGTTGGCGTCGTCGAGCGCCCAGCCGACGCCGTCCTCCTTCAGGCCGAGCACCGAGATGCCGGGCTTCCAGGCACCGTCGCGCGCCGCCTTGAACGAGGCATAGGCGGCGACGTCGACGCGCTTCAGCATCGAGGTCAGCACCTTGCCGGGCTGCAGGCCGTTCTGGTTGGAATCGACGCCGATGCCAAGCTTGCCGGCATCCGCCGCTGCGCGCAGCACGCCGATGCCGGTGCCGCCGGCGGCGTGGTAGATCACGTCGGCGCCGCGATCGATCTGCGACTTGGCGAGTTCGCCGCCCTTGACCGGATCGTTCCAGGCGGCCGGCGTCGAGCCGGTCATGTTCTGGAAGATCTCGGCGTCCTTCTTCGCCGCCTTCACGCCCTGGACGTAGCCGCAGGCGAATTTGCGGATGAGCGGGATGTCCATGCCACCGACGAAGCCGACCTTGTTGGTCTTCGAGGCCATGCCGGCCAGCAGTCCGACCAGATAGGAGCCCTCATGCTCCTTGAACACGACCGACTGCACGTTCGGCAGGTCGACCACCATGTCGATGATGGTGAACTGCAGGGCCGGGAACTCGGCCGCCACCTTCTGCAGCGGTGTCGCCTGCGAGAAGCCGACGGCGATGATCGGCGAATGCCCGTCGCGCGCGAAGCGGCGCAGGGCCTGTTCGATCTGCGCCTCGTTGGTCGGCTCGAAATCGCGGAACTCGACGCCGGTCTCGGCCTTGAACCGCTCGGCCCCGGCGAAGACGCCCTCGTTGAAGGATTTGTCGAACTTGCCGCCCTTGTCATAGACGATCGCCGGCTTGATCGCCGTCTGAGCCATCGCCGCGACGGTCGAGAGGGCGACACCGGCCAGCGCCAGCGCGAGCGATTTCAAACGCATGGAACAATCCCCTGTTCGACGACAGGCTGTTGACCAGCCCTGCTCGACGGACACGATGGCATGGCTTTGCGGCGCGGCCAAGCCGGTGCCAGGAGCCGGCGCCCGGAGCTGGCGGCGAACGATTCCCTGCGACGCGCTCGCCATGATTGCTCCCGGCGCCGGATCGGCTTAACCCTTCGCCGATGAGCCTGAACGACGACGAGATCGAACGTTATGCGCGCCATCTGGTGCTGCCGGAGATCGGCGGTCCCGGCCAGCAGAAGCTCAAGCGAGCGCGGGTGCTCGTGGTCGGTGCCGGCGGACTCGGCGCGCCGCTGATCCAGTATCTCGCCGCTGCTGGCGTCGGCCATATCGGCATCGTCGACGACGACGTCGTCTCGCTCTCGAACCTGCAGCGCCAGACGATTTACGGCACGGACGATATCGGCGCGCACAAGGCCGTGGCGGCCGCCGCCTTCGTCAAGCGCCTCAACCCGCATGTCGTGGTCGAGGAGCACGTCACCCGGATCGACCCCCACAACGCCCGCGCGCTGATCGCCTTCTACGATGTCGTGGCCGAGGGCTCGGACAGTTTCGCCACGCGCTATGCCGTCTCAGATGCCTGCTTCCACGAGCGCAAGCCTGTGGTCATGGCCGCGCTCGGGCGTTTCGACGGCTCGCTGACGACGATCCGTGCCCATGAGACCGCCCCCGACGGCCGCCCGAACCCGACTTGGCGCTGCCTGTTTCCCGATGTGCCCCCGGCTGGCACGGTCCCGACCTGCGCCGAAGCCGGGATTCTCGGCGCCCTGCCCGGGGTCATGGGCTCGCTGATGGCGCTGGAGGTGATCCGCGCGGTGACCGGCTTCGGCGAACCGCTGGTCGGCAGGCTGCTGCTGGTCGATGCGCTGACGATGCGCTTCGAGACGCTCCGCTACGGCTGGGACGAGGAGAATGCGTTGAATGGCAAGGCAATAGCCAGTCGGCAATAGGCTGTCGCCAACGCGACAGCGATACGGCCTGCTGCCTATTTCCCTTTGCCGACCTTACCCTCGATGACGTCCCAGAGCTGGGCCGCCAGATCCGGGCCGCCGAGCTTCTTGATCGCGCGCACGCCGGTCGGCGCCGTCACGTTGATCTCGGTCAGCTTGCCATGGATCACGTCGATGCCGACGAGCAGCAGCCCGCGCTCGCGCAGCGCAGGCCCGATCGCCTCGCAGATCGCGAGTTCCTGCTTCGACAGGTCGGTCGGCCTTGCCGCGCCGCCGCGCACCATGTTGGCGCGCAGATCGCCGACCGCCGGCACACGGTTGACCGCGCCCGCCGCCTTGCCGTCGATCAGGATGATGCGCTTGTCGCCCTCGGAGATCTCCTTGATATAGGCCTGCACCACCCAGGGCTCGCGAAAGAGATTGGCGAAGAGGTCGTAGAGCGATCCGAAATTCGGATCGGTCTTGCTCGTCTTGAACACTGTCGCACCGCCATGGCCGTAGAGCGGCTTCATCACGATCTCGCCGAATTCGTCGCGGAAGGCCTCGATCTCTGCCTTGTCGCGCGTGATCAGCGTCGGCGGCATCAGCTCGGGAAAATGCGTGACGAAGATCTTCTCGGGCGCGTTGCGGACATGGAACGGGTCGTTGACCACCAGCGTCTTGGGGTGGATGCGCTCGAGCATATGCGTGGTCGAGACATAGGCCATGTCGAAGGGCGGGTCCTGCCGCAGCAGCACGACGTCGAGCGTCGAGAGATCGGTCCGCTCCTCGGCGCCGGCGCTGAAGTGATCGCCCTCGACGTCACGCACGGTGACCGGGCGGATCGGCGCCGTGACCTTGCCCTCGCGCATCGAGAGCTTGTCGGGCGTGTAGGTGAACAGCGTGTGCCCGCGCGCCTGCGCCTCCAGCATCAGCGCGAAGCCGGTATCACCCGCAACCCGGAGGCGCTCGATCGGGTCCATCTGGATGGCGACGGTGAGAGTCATGGCTTCCGCTCCGAGGGGACGAACGACGTCGATGGCGCGTCCTTATCGGATGCTGCGCCGGTGATCGGCAAGTGGCGTGCCGTGCGTCACAAGACAAGCGGGAACACGGCCGGCACATGGCGCGGCCAGCGCCGGGGCGCGAGGAAGACGGCGTCCGCCCGCAGATGATGGTCCATCGCCCACGGATTCTGCCCCAGCCATTGCCGGATGCGGGCTTCGATCAGCCGGCGCTTCTCCGCCGTGATCGCGATCAGGGCGTCGTCGAGCGTACCGCGCTGCTTCACCTCGACGAAGGCGACCGTCCGCCCCCGCTTCACGATCAGGTCGATCTCGCCGCCCTTGCCGCCGAAGCGCCGGGCGAGCAGGCGGTAGCCCTTGGCCGCCAGCCAGAGGATCGCGAACCATTCCGAGCGCCGGCCCGTGATGCCGGAGCGTCTGGCGCGCCGGCTGCGGACCCCTCCGCTCCGACGCTCCATGGTCAGGGCGTCTCGCGCGTCAGTTCGAGCGCGCGCGCATAGACCTTGCGGCGCGGTTGGCCGGTTTCGGCCGCGACCTGCGCGACCGCCTCCTTCAGCGAGACCTGAGCCAGCGCAGCGCGCAGGCGTTCCTCGATGACGTCGCCGGCCGGTGTCAGTTCCTCGGCGCCGGGCGGGCCGATGATGACGACGATCTCGCCGCGTGCCTCTTCCTCGCCCTCGTAATGCGCGGCGAGCGCCGAGAGCGGGCCGCGCTGCACGTTCTCGTAGAATTTGGTCAGCTCACGCGCGACGGCGCCGGGGCGCTCGCCCAGCACGGCAGCCGCGTCCGACAGCATCTCGGCCAGGCGGCGCGGCGATTCGAAGAACACGAGCGTGCCCGGGATGGCGGCGAGTTCGGTCAGCCGCCCGCGCCGCGCCGCGGCTTTCGGCGGCAGGAAGCCCTCGAAAAAGAAGCGGTCGGTCGGCAGCCCCGCCAGCACAAGGGCTGCCAGAACGGCGGAGGGGCCGGGAATGCCCGTGACCGGCAGTCCCTCGGCGACGAGTTCGGCAACGAGCTTGTAGCCGGGGTCGGAGACCAGCGGCGTGCCGGCATCCGAGATCAGCGCGAGCTTGCCGCCCTCGCGCAGCTTGCCGAGAATCTTCGGTCGCATCTGCTCGGCATTGTGCTCGTGATAGGGGTAGAGCGGCGTCGAGATGCCGTAATGCGCCAACAGCGTCTTCGAGGTGCGGGTGTCCTCGGCGAGCACGGCATCGGCCGCCGCCAGCGTCGCCAGCGCCCGAAACGAGATGTCGCGGAGGTTGCCGATCGGAGTCGCGACGATGTGGAGGCCGGGCGATAGCGGCTCGGCCTCGGCCTTGATCCCGAAGGCGGTGTAGCTCGGTGCGCGCGGCGCAGGCGTGGAGGCTGTCGACATCGGCGCGAACCTGCCACAAGCGCTCCGCCCGCGCCATCGGCCTGTCGGCTGTTCTGGCGAGCGCAACACAGAGTTAACAACTTGAAAATACCCTGCCGCACTGGCAGGAGAGTCCCACGGTCGGGGAACTGCACCGCCGGATGGGCGGCTCGCCTTTCCGGCACAAGATCTGGAGATCGCCCGTGTTGCGTCATCGGCTCCTGGAACCGGTTCTTCGGCGAAGCGCACCTTCGCTGGTTGCGCTCGCTTGCCTGGCGCTCGCGGCCTGCAGCGGCGGTCCCGGTGGCTTGCCGGGTTTCGACAGCGCCTCGACTCAAGCGCAGCCGGGCCAGAGCACCGGGCAGACCATCGGCACCGGAAAGGTCAAGGTCGGGCTGATCCTGCCGCTGACCGCCGAAGGCCAGGGCGCCGTCGTCGGCAATTCGCTCCGCAACGCCGCCGAGATGGCCTTGGCGGAATTCCCCAATGCCGACCTGACTCTGCTGGTCAAGGATGATCGCGGCACGCCCGAGGGCGCGCAGGCGGCAGCGCAGGAAGCCCTGCGCGAGGGCGCCGAACTGATCATCGGCCCGCTCTTCGCGCCCTCCGTCCAGGCAGCAGGGCAGGTGGCGCGCGGCGCGAACCGCCCGGTCATCGCCTTCTCCAGCGACACAAATGTCGCCGGGCGCGGTGTCTATCTTTTGTCCTTCCCGCCGGAGAACGACGTCAACCGCGTCATCGCCTATGCCTCGCAGCAGGGCCGCAAATCCTTCGCCGCGATGGTCCCGGACACCGCTTATGGCAAGGTCGTCGAGGCCGCCTTCCAGCAGGCGGTGGCCGCGCGCGGTGGCCGCGTCGTCGTAATCGAGCGCTTCTCCCCGGACCAGAATTCGATGCGCGCCGCCGCGACGCGGCTGACGCCGGCCCTCCAGCAGGCCGACGCGCTCTTCGTGCCCGCTGCCGCCGATGCGATGCCGGCGCTTGGCGCCGCGCTGCAGCAGGCGGGTTATGATCCGACCAAGGTCAAGCCGCTCGGCACCGGCGTCTGGAACGACGCCAATGTCGCGCGTGTGCCGGCGATCCAGGGCGGCTGGTTTGCCTCGCCCGACACCGCCGGCTTCAACGCCTTCGCCGGTCGCTATCAGGCGCGCTTCAACAGCGCGCCGACGCGCACGGCGACACTCGCCTACGACGCCGTCTCGCTGTCGGCGGCGCTGGCCCGCACGCAAGGCTCGCAGCGCTTCTCGGAGCAGGTCCTGACCAATGCGTCGGGCTTCGCCGGCGCCGACGGCGTCTTCCGCTTCCGTCCCGATGGCCAGATCGACCGCGGCCTCGCCGTGCTCGAACTGCGCAACGGCCAGATCGTCACGGTCAATGCCGCGCCGCGGGATTTGGGCCCGCGCACGCAGTGACCGCAGCCGTCATTCTCGGGCGGAGCGGAGCGCAGACCCGAGAATCTCGCGCTGAATAAGGCACTCTCACGAGATGCTCGGGTCAAGCTCGAGCATGACGCTGCGCCTCAGGCCGCGAGATCCGCCACGACCGCATCCAGTACCAGCGCGCCGTCGGGCGTGCAGGCGAGTTTGCCGCCGGGCTTGCGGGTCAGCAGCCTGTCCAGGATCAGGCTCGCGACGCGGGGTTCGCTGAGCGCCCGTCCGGACAGGGCCTTGAACACGGCCGGATCGATCCCCTCGACCAGGCGAAGACCCATCAGCAGGTATTCGTCGCCCTGCGCCTCGGCATTGAGCCTCTCGTCCTCGACCAGCGCATGGCCTTCCGCCTCGACCCGATCGAGCCAGGTCTCGGGCCGCTTTTCGGTCGAATGCGCCATCCGTCCCTCCGCCGTGACGAGACGGCCATGCGCGCCGGGACCGACGCCGGCATATTCGCCATAGCGCCAATAGACCAGGTTGTGGCGGCATTCGGCGCCGGGCCTGGCATGGTTCGAGATCTCGTAGACCGGCAGGCCGTGCTTGGCCGTGATCTCCTGTGTAATCTCGTAGAGCACCGCACCCGCCTCGTAATCGGGGATCGCGAGCTTGCCCGCCTTGAACAGCCGCTCGAACATCGTGTCGGGCTCGATGGTGAGCTGGTAGAGCGAGAGATGCTCGGCCGCGTGGCTGATCGCCAGCTCGAGTTCGGCCCGCCACAGCGAAGGCGTCTGCCCGACCGAACGGGCATAGATCAGGTCGAAGGAGTAGCGCTCGAAATATTTCCGCGCGATCGCGACGGCGTCCAGCGCCTCTTGTGCCGAGTGCATCCGCCCCAGCGCCTTGAGATCGGCGTCGTTCAGCGCCTGCACACCGAGCGACACGCGGTTGACGCCGGCAGCGCGAAAATCAGCGAAACGCCCGGCCTCGACGCTGGTCGGATTGGCCTCCAGCGAGACCTCGCAGTTTGGATCGATAGCCCAGAACTCGCCGATCGCATCGAGGATCGCGCCGACCGTCCGCCCCTCCATCAGCGAGGGCGTGCCGCCGCCGAAGAAGATCGAGGATACCGTACGGCCGGGCGCGAGCTGCGCGCGATGGCTGAGCTCGCGCCGGAAGGCCGCGACATAGCGTGCCTGGTCGGGCGGCTGCAGTCGGACATGGCTGTTGAAGTCGCAATAGGGGCATTTGGCCAGGCAGAAGGGCCAATGCACATAGACCGCGAAGCCCGCATCCGAGGTCGGATGCAGGATGGCGCCTTCGGCGAGGGCGGCCGCGCCGCTCAATGCGGCTTCCGCAGGCAGGCGGCGGCCAGCAGCGTGAAGGCCCGCGCCCGGTGCGACAGGGCCTCGGCCGCACCGCTCTTGATGGTCGTGCTCATCTCCGCGAAGGTCTGGTCATGGCCGTCCGGCTGGAAGATCGGGTTGTAGCCGAAGCCGCCCGTGCCACGCGGCTGATCGACGATCCGCCCGTGGACTCTGCCCTCGAACAGCTCCTGATGTCCGTCCGGCCAGGCAATCACCAGCGCCGAGACGAAATGTGCCCGCCGCTGCTCGGGGGAGGTCGCGTCACGCTTGGCCATTTCAGCGAGGACCCGCGCCATCGCCGGTTTGAAATCCTTGCCGGGCCCGGCCCAGTTGGCCGAGAACAGGCCGGGCGACCCGTCGAGCGCATCGATGCAGAGGCCGGAATCGTCCGACAGCGCCGGCAGGCCGCTGGCCTCAGTCGCCGCCACGGCCTTGATCGCGGCGTTCTCGGAGAACATGTAGCCGGTCTCGTCCGGCTCGGGCAGGCCGAGTTCGCCGGCCGAGACCAGCTCGATCCCGTAAGGGGCCATCAGCTCGCGCATCTCGACGAGCTTGCCCTTGTTGTGGGTCGCGAGAACGACCTTGCCGGTGAGGAGGCGGTGCCCGCTCATCTCAGGCCACCGCCGCCTTCTGCAATGTGACGAGTTTGCCCACTCCGCCCTTGGCGAGCTTGAGCAGCGCCATCAGTTCCTCCTCGGAGAAGGGCGCTCCCTCGGCCGTGCCCTGCACCTCGACGAGGCCGCCCGAGCCGGTGATGACGAAATTCGCATCGGTCTGCGCGCCGGAATCCTCGATATAATCGAGGTCGAGCACCGGATTGCCGGCGACGATGCCGCAGGAGATCGCAGCGACATGGTCCTTCAGCGGGTTCGATCCCTTGAGCATGGAGCGGCCCTCCATCCATTTCAGAGCGTCGTGCAGCGCCACCCAGGCACCCGTGATAGAGGCCGTGCGGGTGCCGCCATCGGCCTGCAGCACGTCGCAGTCGACGACGATCTGGCGCTCGCCGATCGCGGTCAGGTCGACGACGGCGCGAAGCGACCGTCCGACTAGGCGCTGGATCTCCTGCGTGCGGCCGGACGGCTTGCCCGAGGTGACCTCGCGGCGGTTGCGCTCATGCGTGGCGCGCGGCAGCATCGCGTATTCGGCGGTAACCCAGCCCTTGCCGGTGCCGCGCAGCCAGGGCGGGCCCTTTTCCTCGACAGTCGCGGCGCAGAGCACCCGGGTTTCGCCGAAGGTCACCATGCAGGAGCCTTCCGCATAGCGCACGACGCCGCGTTCGAGCGTCACCTTGCGCATTTCGTCTGCGGCGCGTTTGGAGGGTCGCATGGGAAGATCCTGATTGTTCTGGGTTGGCGGCTTGTAGGCGGTTGGCCGGGACGGGGCAAGGTTGAGCCGGCCGAGCGCCGTTTTCGCTTGATCCCGCGCGGGGCAAAGCGGACAATAACCCGATGTCGAACCTGCTTTTTCGTCCGAAATGAGCGCCCATACGCCGCGTCCCGAATCCCCGAGCGGGTTGATCGAGACGGACCAGCGTTCGCGCGAGATTTTCCGCCAGATCGTCGACGGCTACATGATGACGGGTGAACCCGTCGGCTCGCGCAACATCGCCCGCCTGCTGCCCATGGCGCTGTCGCCGGCGACGGTGCGCAACGTCATGACCGATCTCGAGCTGGCCGGGCTGATCTACGCCCCGCACACCTCGGCTGGGCGCCTTCCAACCGAAAGAGGCCTGCGCTTCTTCGTCGATGCGATGATGGAAGTCGGCAATCTGACCTCCGACGAGCGCACGCGCATCGAGGCGCAGATGAAGGCGGCCGCAACCGGCCGCACGCTCGATGGCACGCTGACCGAGGCCTCGGCGCTGCTGTCTGGCCTCTCGCGCGGCGCCGGTGTCGTCGTCACCACCAAGGCGAATGCGCGGCTCAAGCACATCGAATTCGTCCGGCTCGACCCGACGCGGGCGCTCGTCGTGCTGGTCGCCGATGACGGCACGGTCGAGAATCGGTTGCTTGCCCTGCCGACTGGCCTGCCGGCCTCGGCGCTGACCGAGGCTGCGAATTTCCTCAATGCCCGGATCATGGGCAAGACGCTGGGCGAGCTGCGCCGCGAGATCGCGGAGTATCGCACCCAGATGGAGAGCGAACTCGATGCGCTGACGGCGCGACTGGTGGAGAGCGGCATCGCCACCTCGTCGGGGCCGAGTTCCGACCGCCATCTGATCGTGCGCGGCCAGGCCAATCTGCTGGAAGACCTGAAGGCACAGGAGGATCTCGAGCGCATCCGCCTGCTCTTCGGCGACCTGGAGACCCAGACCGACGTCATCGACCTGTTGTCGCGCGCCGAGGCCGGCGACGGCGTTCGCATCTTCATCGGCTCGGAGAACAAGCTGTTCTCGATGTCGGGCTCCTCGATGGTGGCCGCGCCCTTCCGCGATGCGGAGCAGCGCATCGTCGGCGTCGTCGGCATCATCGGCCCGACGCGGCTGAACTATGCCCGGATCGTGCCGATGGTGGATTACACGGCGAAGGTGGTCGGGCGGTTGCTGGATGGTGGCTGGTGAGCAGGTCGGGCGCCATGCTCGCAGGCGTATTGGGTTTGATGCTGATGACGAGCGCTGCTGATTCAAGTTCCAGCCTGATCGATGCCGCCGCCGCCGGGCGAGCCGCCGAGGTGACCCGTCTCGTTGCGGCAGGGGCCGCTCTCGAAACACAGGATTCGCAGGGACGCTCCGCCCTTCTGTTGGCCGTCGCCGGAAATCATGTCGCCGTCGCCCGCACGCTGCTCGATGCCGGCGCGAGCCCGAACACGCAGGCGGCCAATCGCGACACGCCCTGGCTCCTGGCGGGGGCATCGGGACGAGCCGAGATCATCACCGCGATGCTGCCACGCAAGCCCGATCTGACGATCCGCAATCGCTATGGCGGCAACGCCCTGATCCCGGCCTGCGAGCGCGCCCATGTCGAGGCCGTGAAACTGCTTCTGACCAGCGGCATCGATGTCGATCACGTCAATGATCTCGGCTGGACCTGCCTTCTGGAGATCGTGATCCTCGGCGATGGCGGCCCGCGCCATCAGCAGGTTGCGAAGCTGGTGCTCGACGCCGGTGCCAGTCCCGGTCTCGCGGACAAGGATGGCGTGACGCCGCTGGCCCATGCCCGCCAGAGAGGCCAGAGCGCGGTGGCGGCCCTGATCGAGCAGGCCGGCGGCCGCTGATCCCTGCGGATTTGGCATCGCTGCCGGATCGCGCTACCTCTGCCGCCAACGCGGCCTGGCCGCCGCCCGAAATCCGCACGCAAGGCTTTTTCCGATGACTGACACGCTCCCCGATCGCCTCTCGTCCAATCCGAACAGCCCGTTCTACAACGAGGAACTGCTCGCGCGGGACATCGGCGTGCGGTTCAAGGGCGTCGACAAGACCAATGTCGAGGAATACTGCGTCAGCGAGGGCTGGGTACGTCTGACCGCCGGCAATGCCAAGGACCGATTCGGCAATCCGATGACGGTGAAGCTAAAGGGCGACGTCGAGCCCTATTTCCGCCAGGCGGCGTCGGAAGCCTGAACGGCTCTCGGGCCAGGCTCTTGTAGAAGCAGGCTCTTGTAGAAGAAGGTCGCGTCGCAGTCGCGCCCGTCCGGCATCAGGGCGTAGCGTGGAATGGTACCGACCTCGATCCAGCCCAGCTTGCTGTAGAGCGCGTGCGCGGCACTCGCCCCGTCGGTGTCGAGCACCAGCAGGTCGCGGCCGCGCCGCTTCGCCTCGGCCTCGGCGGCACCCAGGAGCCGCTCGGCGATGCCGCGGCGGCGCGCGCCCGAATGCACCAGCATTTTCGCGATCTCGGCGCGATGCGGCTGGTTTGGCTTGCCGATGAGCTGGAGCTGCGTCGTGCCGACGATACGCCCGCCAAGCGTGGCGACGAAGAGGATGGTGCGCCCGGCCGCGACCTCGGTGGCGACGCCCTGCCAGAAGCGTTCATAATCCGCCATCGCCGCGCCTGCCATGAAGCCGACCGAAGCGCCGCCCTCGACGGCATCGGCGAGGATGTCGGTCAGCGCCGGGATCGCCGTCTGCGCCGCCTCCGCATCGAGTTGGCTGATCGTGACCGCGTCGGCTGGCGTCATGTCCGTCGTCCGTTCCAGTGGTCGGCCGCGGTAAGCACGACCGCATAGCGTGCCGTCCCGGCGCCGGGGTTGCAAAAGCTGATCGGCCCGTCCAGCAGCATGGCGAGGCAGTCGCCGGCGATAAGCCGATGCTCGCGCTCGCCAACCGCGATCACGAGCTCGCCTTCCAGCAGCCAGAGCTGCTGGTCGAGCCGGAAGCCGCTGCGTGGGGCATCCAGCAGGACGCGCGCGCCGGCCGGCATCTCGACTTCGACGATCTCGAGCTGCGAGCCGGTGCCGGCCGGCGAGACGGTGCGGCGCCGGTAGCCGCTGGCCGGATCGGTCCAGACCGGCTGCTGGTCGCGGCGCGCGAGCGGGCCGGCGCCGTGGTCCTCGCGAAAGAGGGCAGACAGCACGATGCCGAGTCCGGCGCAGAGTCGGTCGAGCAGCGCTGCCGTTGGGCTCGATTCGCCGCGCTCGACCCGCGAGATCATCGCGCGGCTGACCCCGGTGCGCTCGGCCAGCGTGTCGAGCGTCCAGCCGAGGCCCTGGCGCGTGGCCTTCAGCCGGGTGCCCAGCCGGCGGTCGAGGTCAATATCGGCATCCATATCCATAAAATGAGATTTATTCCATGATATTGGAAAAGCAAGCGATGATTTGGGCTTTGCCGCCCTTGCGAGGGGGTGGAGCGACGGCGCGATCCAGCAGCGTGTCGAGCGCCGCCGCATCTGGATTGTTTCATTGCGCCCGCAATGACGCGGTGCCTGCGCAAACGCTTGGCGCAATGCGGCATCGCTGCTATTCCCGCGCCATGAGCACGAAGACCTTCGACAACATCCGCAATTTCTCGATCGTGGCGCATATCGACCACGGCAAGTCGACGCTGGCCGACCGGCTGATCCAGACCACCGGCACGGTGGCGGCGCGCGACATGAGCGAGCAGATGCTCGACTCGATGGATATCGAGAAGGAGCGCGGCATCACCATCAAGGCCCAGACCGTCCGGCTCGATTACCGCGCCCAGGACGGTAAGGATTACATCCTGAACCTGATGGACACGCCCGGCCATGTCGACTTCGCCTATGAGGTCTCGCGTTCGCTGGCGGCTTGCGAAGGCTCGCTTCTGGTCGTCGACGCCTCGCAGGGCGTCGAGGCGCAGACCTTGGCGAACGTCTACCAGGCGCTCGATGCCGGCCACGAGATCGTCACCGTCCTCAACAAGATCGATCTGCCCGCAGCCGAGCCCGAGCGCATCAAGCAGCAGATCGAGGACGTGATCGGCCTCGACGCTTCGGAGGCCGTGCCGATCTCGGCCAAGACCGGCATCAACATCGAGGGCGTGCTCGAGGCGATCGTCCAGAAGCTGCCGGCGCCGAAAGGAGACCTCGAGGCCCCGCTGAAGTGCCTGCTCGTCGATAGCTGGTATGACGCCTATCTCGGCGTCGTCGTTCTCGTGCGCGTCATCGACGGCACGCTGAAGAAGGGCATGACCATCCGCATGATGCGGGCCAACGCCGCCTATGGCGTCGACCGCGTCGGCGTGTTCAAGCCGAAGATGACCGAGGTCAAGGAACTGGGGCCGGGCGAGGTCGGGTTCTTCACGGCCTCGATCAAGGAGGTCGCCGATACGGCGGTGGGCGACACCATCACCGACGAGAAGCGCCAGACGCCGCAGGCTTTGCCGGGCTTCAAGCCGGTCCAGCCGGTGGTGTTCTGCGGCATCTTCCCGGTCGATGCCGCCGATTTCGAAGTGCTGCGCGCCGCAATGAGCCGGCTTCGCCTGAACGATGCCAGCTTCTCCTATGAGATGGAGACGTCGGCTGCGCTCGGCTTCGGCTTCCGCTGCGGCTTCCTCGGGCTGCTGCATCTGGAGATCATCCAGGAGCGGCTGGAACGCGAGTTCAACCTCAACCTGATCTCGACCGCACCCTCGGTCGTCTATCACCTCAATCTGCGCGACGGCACGGTGCTGGAATTGCACAACCCGGCCGACATGCCCGACGTCATGAAGATTGAGACGATCGAGGAGCCGTGGATCAAGGCGACGATCTTCACCCCCGACGAATATCTCGGCTCGGTGTTGAAGCTCTGTCAGGACCGTCGCGGCGTCCAGACCGACCTGTCCTATGTCGGATCGCGCGCCAAGGTGGTCTACGACCTGCCGCTGAACGAGGTGGTGTTCGATTTCTACGATCGGCTGAAATCGATCTCCAAGGGCTACGCTTCCTTCGACTACGCCATCACCGATTATCGCGAGGGCGACCTCGTGCGCATGTCGATCCTGGTCAACGCCGAGCCGGTCGATGCCTTGTCCATGCTGGTCCACCGCTCTCGCGCCGATGCCCGCGGCCGTGCCATGTGCGAGAAGCTCAAGGACCTGATCCCGCCGCACATGTTCCAGATCCCGGTGCAAGCGGCGATCGGCGGCAAGATCATCGCCCGCGAGACCATTCGGGCGCTGCGCAAGGACGTGACCGCTAAGTGCTATGGCGGCGACGCCTCGCGCAAGCGCAAGCTCCTGGACAAGCAGAAGGAAGGCAAGAAGAAGATGCGGCAGTTCGGCCGGGTCGAGATCCCGCAGGAAGCGTTCATTGCCGCGCTGAAGATGGACGACTGAGCCAAAGGCGCCGGCCGCAGCCGGCGCCATCTGGTTCTACCAGCCGAGTGCGCAGCCATCCTTGCGGTGGTCGGAGCCGGCCAGCAGCACGCCGGTCTCATGGTCGATCGCGATCGCCTGTCCGCCGCCGATCGCGGCTCCGGGTGCCGTAAAGACGAAGCCGCGCCGCTCCAGCTCGGCGCGCACGGCCGGCGGCAGCGTCCTTTCCGCCTCGATCGCGGTCTGCCCGGGGCGCGGGAAGACGCGCGGCAGCGAGATCGCGGTCTGCAGGTCGAGCCCGTAATCGATCAGCTTGCTGACCAGATGGGCGTGGCCCATCGCCTGATAGTGCCCGCCCATCACGCCGAAGGAGAGGCGGACCTTGCCGTCGCGCGTCATCATGCCGGGGATGATGGTGTGCAGCGGGCGCTTGCGCGGCGCGATCGCATTGGGGTGGCCGGCCTTGAGCATGAAGCCCTGGCCGCGGTTCTGCAGCAGCACGCCGCTCTTCGGTGCGACCAGCGCGGCGCCATAGGGGTTGAACACCGAGTTGATGAAGCTGACCGCCATGCCGTCGCCGTCGACGACACTGATATAGACGGTGTCGGCATGCTCGACCGCCGAGGCGGTGAAGGAGGGCAGCTCCGCGATCGCCTGCTTGAGATCGATCTTGCTGCGCAGTTCGGCTGCGAGTTCCTCCGACAAAAGCCAGTCCAGCGGGACCTCGCTCTGGCTCGGATCGGCCAGCACCGCGTCGCGCACGGAATAGGCCAGCCGCGACGCCTCGATCTCGACATGCAACCGGTCGGCGGAGAGTGGGTCGCTCCCCGGCTCGAAGCCCGACAGGATGTTGAGGATCATCAGCGCGATCACGCCCTGGCCGGCCGGCGGGCATTCATGCACCTCGTGGCCGCGGAAGCGCGTGCTGATCGGCGTGACATAGCCGCCCTTCGCCGCGCGGAAATCCTCCAGCGTATGCAGCCCACCGAGTTCGCGCAGGCGGTCCACCATGTCCTGGGCGATCTCGCCCTCGTAGAAGGCGGAAGGACCGCGCGTGGCGATCGCCTGCAGCGTCGCCGCGAGCTCCGGCTGGTGATGCACTTCGCCGGCAAGTGGAGCCCGTGCACCCGGCAGGAAGACGCGGGCGGCATGCGGGTCCTTCGCCAGCAGGGCCGCCTGTCCGGCCCAGTCGGCCGCGACGCGCGGCGAAACGGCATAGCCGTCGCGGGCGAGCGCGATGGCCGGTTCCAGAAGCTTTGCAAGCGGCAGGCGGCCATGGTCCTTGACCAGCGTCGCCCAGGCCTCGACCGAGCCCGGCACGGTCACGGCATGCGGCGACTGGCGCGGGATTTCGGTGAAGCCGTGTTCGAGATACCAGTCGAGGGTCGCGGCGGCCGGCGCGCGGCCGGAGCCGTCATAGGCGATGACCTTGTCGCTGCCGCCCGCCGCCAGCAGCACGAAGCAGTCGCCGCCGATGCCGGTCGAGCCCGGCTCGACGACGCATTGCACGGCACAGGCCGCGACCGCGGCGTCGATCGCGTTGCCGCCGGCCTGCAGGATGTTGATCGCCGCCAGCGTGGCGGCGGGGTGGGAGGTCGCGGCCATTCCGCGCCGGCCCATCACCACCGAGCGGCCGGGCTGCTCGAAATCACGTTGGTTTTGGGTGCTCACGTCGCTGTCTCCAGAGGTCGGTCGGCTTCGGGCCGGATCGGTCCTTCCGAACTCGCCCAGCCGTTGGCGTTTGGCAAGCGCGTCGGGCGCGTCCCGGCCCTGCGGCGGGTTCCACACGGGCGCGCGCGCTGATACGAGCGATGCTCGACCAAGAACATCCATGATCGAAATCTGACGATCAGAATCCGATGCTGGGGAGACCGACCGTGCCGCTACCTGCTTCGCTCGCCGGGCGCCTGCGCCTGCCCGCCATCGCCTCGCCGATGTTTCTGGTCTCGGGCCCCGATCTCGTCGTCGAGACCTGCAAAGCCGGCATCCTCGGCACCTTTCCGGCCCTGAACCAGCGCAGCAGCGAAGGCTATGCCGGCTGGCTCGACGAGATCGGGGGGCGCCTGGCCGACAGTCCCGAGGCCGCGCCCTTCGGGGTCAACCTGATCGTTCACCGTTCCAATCCGCGGCTCGAGCAGGATCTGGCGATCACGGCGCAGCACAAGGTGCCGCTGGTCATCACCTCGCTTGGCGCGGTGCCCGATCTGGTCAAGGCGGTGCATGGCTATGGCGGCGTCGTCTTTCACGACGTCATCAGCCTGCGCCATGCGCAAAAGGCGGCCGAGGCTGGCGTGGACGGCGTCATCGCGGTTGCGGCCGGGGCGGGCGGCCATGCCGGCCTGATGAGCCCCTTCGCGCTGGTCGCCGAGATCAGGCGATTCTTCAAAGGCACGATCGTGTTGGCGGGCGCGATTTCGAACGGTGCCCAGATCGCCGCGGCGCAGATGATGGGGGCCGATCTCGCCTATCTCGGCACCCGCTTCATCGCCACGGTCGAGAGCATGGCCGATCCCGCCTATAAGGAGATGTTGCTGCGCACGCGTGCTGCCGACATCCTCTACACCCCAGCGATCAGCGGCGTGAACGCCAATTTCATGCGCGAAAGCATCGAGGCCGCCGGGCTCGACCCGGAGAATCTGACGTCCCATGGCAAGCTCGACCTCGGCAACGAGGCCAAGGTCTGGAAGACGATCTGGTCGGCCGGGCAGGGCGTCGGGTCGATCGAGGACGTCCCGAGCGTGGCCGAACTCGGCGCGAGGCTGCTGGCGGAATACCGGCAGGCGCGCGCCTCGCTGGCGGGCTGAGCGTCTTTGTTCAAAATCCCCGTCATCCCGGGTCAAGCCCGGGATGACGGGCCGCTTCCGTGCGATGGAGCGATCAGCTCTTCAGCTTGGTGTTGCACTGGCTCCAGTAGCCGCCGCCCTTCTCGATCCATTTCAGCTCGCCATTGGCGTTCACGGTCTTGTTGGCGTTGTACTGGTCGGCGCAGGTCTTGAGTCGGGCCTTGCCGGCGGACAGGTCCGAATACTTCGCCGCAACGGCCTTCGGGAAGACCGCCGCCTTGGCCTTGCCGGCCACGACAGGCTTGGCCGGGGTAGCGGCTGGCGCACTGGCGGGCGTCACGGCAGGCTTTGCCGGCTCGGTCACGGCCGCCGCTGCCTCATTGTCGTCGGCATCGTCGTCACCGCACTGGGCCTTGCGGAAATCGTTCCACTTCTGGCCCTTGAGCGTGTTGGCCTTCTTGGCGTCCTGATATTTGGTGCTGCATTCCTTCATCGTCAGCGCGGCGGCTGGCGTCACCGGCAACATCGCCAGCGCGAAGAGGGATGCGGATGCAAGAATGGCGTTCCTCAGCATGGTCTTCTCCATCGCAAGGCTGGTCTGAGCCCCCGGCCATCGCACTCTCATTCGCGGGGCGTGGCAAGTGGCATTTTCAGGGCAGGCAAGGCCGATCCGGGGCAGGCAAGGCCGGGTGCCTGCCGGTCTCAGGCCAGCGAGCGCAGGTCGAACTCCGGATCGGCAGCTTGCTCCGGCGTCGGCCAGCGGCCCGCAGCCAGCAGGCGGCGGCCTATCATATGGTCGGCCGGCCGGTTGATGCTCTCGATCGCGGCGAGCCGGTCGCCATCGTAGCGGAACAGCGAGAAGCGCCCCTCTGACGTCGAGCCACGCAGGATGGCAGGGCCGCCGGCGACGCCGAGGCCGACCATCTGCAGCTTGACGTCGTACTGGTCGGACCAGAACCAAGGCACGGCTTTGTAGGGCTCGGGCCGGCCTGCGATGGTGCTGCCTGCGGCGCGGCCCTGGTCATGCGCGTTCTGGACCGAGCTGAGCCGAAGCCGGCGCCCCGCGACGAGATTGGGATGGCTGGTGCAGTCACCGGCAGCGAAGATCGCCGGGTCGGAGGTGCGGCAGAGCTCGTCGACGACGATGCCGTCTTCAACCGTCAGCCCCGCCGCAGCCGCGAGCTCCGTATTGGGCACGGCGCCCACGGCCGCGAGCACCAGATCGCAGGGCAGGCGCGAGCCGTCGGTGCAGAGGACGGCGGTAACCTTGCCGCCGTCGCCCTCGATCCGCTCGACCTTCGTCGCGAGCCGGATCGTAACGCCGTGGCCGGCATGGAGGCTGTGCATATAGGCGGAGATCTCCGGCGCCACGGCATGGCCGATCAGGCGCGGGCCGGCTTCCACGACTGTCACCTGTTTGCCGAGCGCGATGGCCGCGGAGGCGACCTCAAGCCCGATGAAGCCACCGCCGATGATCACGACGGAGCCTGCCGCGCCGAGCCGTTCGCTCAGCACATGGGCATCCCCGAGCGAGCGCAGCGAGACGACACCGTCGAGTTCCGCGCCAGGACAGCGCAGCGCCGCGGCACGCGCGCCGGTGGTCAGAGCCAGTTGCCTGAAGCCGAGCGTGGTCCCGTTGTCGAGCCTGAGCCGCTGCGCCTGCCGGTCGAGCGCAACGGCGCGCCGCCCCGCGACGAATTCGACCCCGGCTTCCGCGTAGAAGGAGGCCGCTTTGAGCGGCAGGTTCGCGCCGGCCTTGCCGAGCAGGAAGCCCTTCGACAGCGGTGGCCGCTGATAGGGCAGCTCGGTCTCGTCGCCGACCAGCGCGATGCGCCCGGAAAAGCCGGCTTCCCGCGCGGCGGCGACGACGCCGACGCCCGCATAGGAGGCGCCGACCACGACGAGATCGAAATCGGTGCTGGTTCCGGTGGTGCCGGCGGTCGAGGGGAGGCTGGTCGGCATCGCGAAGAGGTCCATCGATCGAACAAGCAGGTCACGGGCAGGTGGCGAGCGGCCGCTGCCGGCGAGCTTTGCCGGAAGGCGGGCGCGGCAGGGCGCTGCGTATCTACGCCTCTCCGGCGGCGCGGGCCACGTCCATTTCGGTTCCTCGGCCACCGACGTTGGGATTTCGGGCCGCGATCGCCGGAGACACCATGACCAGGACGATCCTCGCGCTGTGATCGCAGTGCCTGTCGGATCGCGGGATGCCACGAGAGGGCTTGCCGGGATCGGGCGCGGGCCTATTCTGGCGAGCAGACGGCAAAAGCCGCGGGGATGCTCCTGGGAGGGAATGATGAGCCGATCGATCACGCGCCGCGCCGCGCTCAGTCTTGCCGGCGGCGCGCTCGCCGCGCCTTTGATGTCGGGCAAGGGCTTCGGCCAGGCCTATCCGGCAAAGCCCGTCACCGTCATCATTCCGTTCGGTGCCGGGGGCACCACCGATCTCGTCGGCCGCATCATCTGCGAGAAGCTGACCCAGCGCGTCGGGAAAGCCTTCATCATCGAGAACCGTGCCGGGGCCGGCGGCAACACCGGGGTTGCCGCGCTCTCCCATGCCGCGCCCGACGGTTACACGATCGGCATGACGACGCCCTCGACGCACGGGATCAACCCCAACCTCTACAAGGAGAAGCTGCCTTTCAAGCCGTTCGAGGATTTCGAGTTTCTCTCGCTGGCCTCGTCCCAGCCGAATTTCCTGTGCGTGCACCCGTCGATTCCGGCCCAGAACGTCGCCGAATTTATCGCCTATCTGAAGGCCAATCCGGGCAAGGAGAATTTTGGCTCGTCGGGCATCGGCACCTCGATCCACCTTTCCGGGGAGCTGTTCATGCAGCTCGCCGGCGTGAAGATGCAGCACGTCACTTATCGTTCCTCGGGCGCGCTGGTGCAGGATCTGATCGCCGGCAACGTCAAGGTCTCCTTCGACAACTTCACTTCGCCTTATCCGCACTACAAGGCGGGCACGCTGCGCGGGCTCGCGGTGACCTCGACGGAGCGGGCCAGGATCGCGCCCGAGATTCCCGCTCTCGCCGAGACCTTGCCCGGCTTCGACATCAGCTCCTGGAACGGATTCCTAGCGCCCAAAGGCACGCCGAAGGAAATCTGCGACAGGCTCATCGCTGAGATGCAGACCGTTCTCAAGGACCCGGCTGTCGTCGCCCGCTTCGAGGAACTCGGCGCGGCGACGACGCCCTCCACCGGAGAGCAGGCGAAGGCGAAGGCGCAGACCGAGATCGCCAAGTTCAAGAGCATCATCGACAAGGCCGGGATCACCATCCAGAACTGAGGCCTGAGCCTGTCAGGCCGGCACCGACAGGGCCATGCCGTCGCGCTGCGGGTCGGCTCCGCCCGAGCACAGCCCGTCATCGACCCGGATGCCGTGCAGCGCCGCGAAGGGATAGCTCTGGGCCGAGCGCTTCACCTCGTAGCCCAGCGCGGCCAGCTCCTCGCTGACGCTGCGGCGGATGCGGTTGGAGATGTCGATCGTGTTCGACACCGCCACGATGCGCGGGGCCGCCACCGCCTCCAGCATGCCCATGCCGAAATCGATCACGTTCATCACGCCCTGCGCCATCGCCGGCGCGATATAGCTGCCGCCCGGCGCGCCCATCACGATGAAGGGCTTTTCGCCCTTGAAGACGATGGTCGGCGCGGCCGAGGAGGAGCGTCGCTTGCCGGGCGCGATCGAGCCGGCCCGGCCGGGGCGCGGATCGAAACGGCTCATCGTGCCGTTGTAGATGAAGCCGAGCCCGTCGGTGATCGCGCCCGAGGGCGAGCCGAGCGTATGGGTGAGCGCCACCGCATTGCCATGCCGGTCGACGACCGAGACATGGGTCGTCTCGCGTGACGAGGAGCGCTCCAGCCGCTTCACATCGGCGCGCTCGCCGCGCCGGATGCTCTCGGCCTGTGCCGCAGCGTGCTCCTTCGAAAGCAGCTGCTCGACCGGCACGTCGACATAGGCCGGGTCGCCCATATGAGCGTCCTTGTCGATGGTCATGCGCTTCATCGCCTCGGCCAGCAGCCGGACATGCTCGACAGAGCCATGCGTCAGCGCACCGATCTCGAAACTCTCCAGCATGTTGAGGATCTGCAGCATCAGCATCCCGCTCGCCGGCGGCGGGCTGGTCGAGATGCGATGGCCCCGATAGGAGCCCCAGACCGGCTCGGCGACCGAGAGTTCGTAGGCGGCCAGATCCTCGCGCGAGATCAGCCCGCCATGCGCGGCGAAATCGGCGGCGATCTCCTCGGCGAGCTCGCCCGTGTAGAACAGGCCGGCGCCGCCCTTCGCCAGCCGCTCCAGCGTGGTCGCCATGTCGGGATTGGCGACGATGTCGCCCGGCCGCTTCAGGCTGCCATCGGGGCGGAAATACAGCCGCTTGCCCGTCTCGCTGTAGCGCAGCTTGTCGGGGGTGTTGGCCTGGCCCGAGCCGCTCTGGTCCTGCGACCAGAACCAGTGCATGTGCGGACGCACCAGTACCCCCTCCCGCGCCTGCCGGATCGCGGGCGCGATGATGTCGGCCCAGTCCATCGTGCCGTAATGTGCCAGCGCGTAGTCATAGCCCTTGACGCTGCCCGGCGTGCAGACGGCGAGATGGCCGAACTCGCTGATGCCGCCCTCCAGCAGGAAGGCGAAGCCGTCGCGCGACTGGCCGAGCAGCTTGTCGAGCCACATCTCGGGCGTCGCCGAGAGTGAGGCCTTGGCATAGAACTCGACGATCTGGTGGACGCCCTTGCCCGGCATGTAGAGCTGCATCGAGCCGAAGCCGCCGATGCCGCTCATCAGCGGATCGACCACACCTTGCACGAAGGCGCAGGCGATCGCGGCATCGACCGCATTGCCGCCACGCTCCAGCACGGCCGCCCCGGCCTCGGCCGCCTCCGGCTGTGGGCAGACGATCATTCCGTTCTTCATGCGCGAGGTCTCATCATATGCGCCGCCCTCTCCGTCATGGTCGGGCTTGTCCCGACCATCCGCGTCTTCCTTTGGCGAGGGCGATGTTCAAGACGTGGGTGCTCTGCACAAGGCCGAGCATGACGTCGAGGCCTTTACTGCCGCTCACGCCCCGTCCCCCAGCCGCCAGAACAGCCTGACCCCGCCGTCCGGCATGCTCTCGAGCCCCGGCACGGCCGAGAGCAGCTTGCGCGTATAAGGGTGGCGCGGTGCGTCGAAGATCTGGTCGCGCGAGCCTTCCTCGACGATGCGGCCCTCGTTCATGACGACGACGCGGTCGGCAACCTGCTCGACCACGCCGAGGTCATGGCTGATGAACAGGCAGGAGAAGCCATGCTTGCGCTGCAGCTCCGCGAACAGTTCGAGCACCTGCGCCCGTACCGTGACGTCGAGCGCCGAGACCGGCTCGTCGGCGATGACGAAGCTCGGGCGCCGCACCACGGCGCGCGCGATGGCGATGCGCTGGCGCTGCCCGCCGGAAAGCTCGTGCGGATAGCGCCCGCCGAAGCCGTCGGCGAGACCGACCTCGGCCAGCACCTCGTCGACGCGGGCCTGCTTGTCCGGCGCCGCCATCCCCGGCACGAGACGCAGCGGCTCGGCCACGAGCTGGCGCACGGTCATGCGCGGGTCGAGCGAGGAATAAGGATCCTGGAACACCATCTGGCAGTTCAGCCGGTAGTTCCAGTAAGCGGCCTCGCTGCGGGCGATAGGCTTGCCGTCGAACAGGATCGCGCCGCCGCTCGCCTTGACCAGCCCGGCGATCGACTGGCCGAGCGTGGTCTTGCCCGAACCCGAGCCGCCGACGACCGCGACGACCTCGCCCGGCTGCACGTCGAGCGAGATGCCGTGCAGGGCGCGCTTCGGCGCGCTCTTGCGCAGGAAGCGCTGCCGGCCGGGATAGTCGACCACGAGAGCGCGCACTGCCACGATAGGCGTCTTGGCGGCAGGCAGCTCGCGCGCCGGCCCGCGCTGCGGCATCGCCGCGAGCAGCTTGCGGGTATAGGGGTGCTGCGGCCGCGCCAGGATGTCCTGCGACGGTCCCTGCTCGACGACCTCGCCCTGGCACATCACGACGATGCGGCTGCAATAGCGCGCGACCATGCCGAGATCATGCGAGATCAGCAGCACGGCGGTGCCGTTCTCCTGCGTCAGGCCGACCATCAGCTCCATCACGTCGCGCTGTACGACCGCGTCGAGCGCGGTCGTCGGCTCGTCGGCGAGCAGCAGCGCGGGCTTGAGCAGCATCACCGAGGCCAGCATGATGCGCTGGCGCATGCCGCCGGAGAACTGATGCGGGAAGGCGTCGAGCGCGCCCTCGGGGTCGGACAGGCCGACACGCCTGAGCATGTCGAGGATCAGCGCGCGGCGGCCGGCGGCATCGAGCTTGCGGTGGAGCGCGAGCCCTTCCTCGAGCTGCCGTCCGATCGTCATCGACGGGTTGAGCGAGGTCATCGGCTCCTGGAAGACCATGCCGACCCTGGAGCCGCGCACTGCCCGCAGGCGCTTTTGCGCCATGGTGGTGATCTCTTCGCCGTCGAAGCGGATCGAGCCCGCGGCGAGCGTCACGGCCGGTGGCACGAAGCCCATGACGGCGCGGGCCGCCAGCGTCTTGCCGGAGCCGGATTCGCCGACGATGCCGACGATCTCGCCGCGCGAGATCGAGAAGCCGACACTCTTCACGACCTCGCGGCCCGAGGATCTGATCGCGAGGGTGAGGTTCTCGACTTCGAGCAGGGGCGCGCTCATCGGGCGCCTCGCATGCGCGGGTCGAGCCGGTCGCGCACCGCGTCGCCGAGCAGATTGATGCCGAGCAGGGTCAGCGAGATGCACAGGCCCGGGAAGATGCCGAGCCACATCGCCTGGCCGATATAGGCGCGCGAACCCGCCAGCATGTTGCCCCAGGTCGGGGCCGGTGGCGGTACGCCCAGCCCGAGGAAGGAGAGCGAGCTCTCCGCCAGCAGCACATAGCCGAACATCGAGGTCGCCAGCACGGTCAGCGGCGCGATGCAGTTGGGCAGGACGTGGCGGGCCATGGTGAAGGCCTCGGAGTTGCCCATCACGCGCGAGGCGGCGATGAACTCCTTCTCGCGCAGCGACAGGACCGTGCCGCGCACGATGCGCGCGACGGACGGCGTATAGGCGATGCCGAGCGCCAGGATGATGCCGTATTTGTTGGCGCCGACCACGGCGAGCAGGCCGAGCGCCAGCAGGATGCCGGGGAAGGCCAGCAGCGCATCGTTGAAGGCCATCACGACACGGTCGATCCAGCCGCGCATATAGCCGGAGAACAGGCCGATCGTGGTGCCGAGGATGACGGCGAGCGTCACGGTCAGGATGCTGATCCAGACCGAGGTCGCGGCGCCGGCCATCAACCGCGAGAGCACGTCGCGGCCGAATTCGTCGGTGCCGAGCCAGTACAGCGAGGATGGCGGCGCGAGCTTGTAGCGGAAGGACAGGCGCAGGGGATCATAGGGCGTCCACACCGCGCCGATGGCGGCGGTAACCGCGAGCGTGCCGATCAGCGTGCCGCCGATCAGGGCGTTGAGAGGGGGGAGCTTCATTCGGCCATCACCCTCGGGTCGAAGATCGGATAGCAGAGGTCGATGACGAGGTTCACCAGCACATAGGTGAAGGCGACGAACAGCATGCAGCCCTGGATCACCGGATAGTCGCGCGCGAAGATCGCATCGACCAGCAGGCGGCCGAGACCCGGGATGGTGAAGACGGTTTCGACGACAGCGATGCCGCCGAGCAGGTTGCCGAGCACGAGGCCGATCAGCGTCCAGGTCGGCCCGAACGCGTTCTTGAAGGCGTGGCGCCAGAGCACGGCCATCTCCGACAGCCCCTTGGCGCGGGCATGGGTGATGTAGTCGAGCCGCATCACCTCCAGCGTCGAGGCCCGCGCCATCCGCAGCAGCACGCCGATCTCGTGCAGGAACAGCGTCAGGATCGGCATGACCAGATAGAGCACGCCGCGCCAGGGATCGTCGCCGATCGCGACATAGCCGACGACCGGCAGCCAGCCGAGTTTCAGCCCGAAGAACAGCAGCAGCAGCAGGCCGAGCCAGAAGGTCGGTATCGAGAGCAAAAGCGTCGCGATGGCGACGAGCCCGAGATCGAGACCCGAATCCTGCTTCCAGGCGGCGATCACGCCGGCCGGCACCGCGACCAGGCTGGCGAAGAGAACCGCGACCAGCACGATCTGCGCGCTGATCCAGAAACGTGACAGGATCAGCGGCAGGATCGGCTCCTGAGTATTGATCGAGATGCCGAGATCGCCCCTGAGCAGATTGCCGAACCAGATGCCGAACTGAACGAACAGGCTCTGGTCGAGGCCGAGCTTTGCCCTGAGATCGGCGATCGAGGCCGGCGTCGCGAGGTCGCCCAGCAGCAGGGATGCCGGATCGCCCGGGATCAGCCGGATCAGCACGAACACCGACACTGCCACGATCAGCAGCGTCGGCAGGGCCATGGCGACCCGGGTCAGGGCGAAGCGCAGCATTGGCGGCCTTCGGGCTCTAGAGCATTTTCGAGCGAAGTGGATACCGGTTCGCGTGAGGAAAATGCGTCAAAACAATAGCTTGGAGTCAGCGGAGCGGAGTTTGCGTCACTTCGCGGCAGTGACTTCCCACATCCGCAGCTTCGACTGCCAGGGCTTGAAGCCGGTAATGCGCTTGCTGTGGGCGATGGCATCGACGCCGTTGAACATGAAGATCAGCGGCACCTCGTCGATGACGGCCTTGTGCAGCTCGTCGACGAGCTTCTGCCGCTCGGCGCGATCGGGGAGGGACATCAGCCGGTCGATCTTCTCCTGCGCCTGCGGGCTATCCCAGACCTTGCGCGGCTGCTTGTCCTTCGGGCCGGCAAACTGCTCGAAGGCCAAAGCCGGGTCGAAGCGCGCCGAGAAGGAGAAGGACTGCATCTGGTAGTTGCCCTTGTTGTAGCGGTCGAGCTGGGTCGCCCAGTCGAGCACTTCGATCTCGGCATTGATGCCGGCGGCCTGCAGCATGGCCTGGACGACGACGGCGGCCGGGAAGCTCGGCACGCGCGGGCGCTTGTTGGCGAGGATGACGATCTTCTCGCCCTTGTAGCCTGCCTCAGTGAGCAGCTTCTTGGCTCGGGTGGGATCGTATTTATGGCCCTGTTTTTCGACCGCGCCGAAATAGGACGAGCCGGAATAGATCGGCGACGTGTTGGACTGGCCGAGATTATCGGAGGCCGTAGCGACCACCTCGTCCATATCGAGCGCGGCCGCGATCGCCTGGCGCAATTTCTGATTGCCCATCACGGCGTCGCGGGTCTGGATCAGCAGGACCTGGCGCACCGCGGTGGCGGCGGTGACGACCTCGAGCTTGGGCAGCTTGCGGATCTCGGCGACATCGCTCGGCAGAATCTCGCTCAGATCGAGCGCGCCCGAGATCAACCCGGCCTTCACCGTGGCCGGATCCTTGACGACGAGGAACTTCACGTCCTTGAGCAGCGGGCGTTTGGAACCGACATAGCCGTCAGCCTTGCCGTCGGTCTTCGGTGAGGCGTAGCCCTCGTAGGCGGTCATGGTGAAGTATTCGCCGCGCTTCCACTCGCCGAACTTGTAGGGGCCGGTGCCGATCGGCTTGTCGAAGGCACCGTCGGCCTTGACCGAATCCTTGTGCAGGATCGCGGTCATCGCGCAGTCGGTGCGAGCCATGCTGTCGAGGAAGAGGGCGTTCGGCTTGTCGAGTTTCATCACGACGGTCTGCGCGTCAGGCGTCTCGACGCCCTCGACCTTGAGGCCGGAGCGGCCGTCGAAATCCGAGGCGCAGCGCCACTCGGTCTTGGGGTCCATGTAGCGGTTCCAGCTCCACAGCACGTCGGCCGAGGTCAGCTCGGCGCCGTTGTGGAACTTCACGCCCTTGCGCAGGGTGAAGCTGTAGGTCTTGCCGTCGGCCGAAAGGTCGATCTTCTCCGCGAGCAGAGGTTGCGGCGTTCCGCCATCGTCATAACCGACGAGACCCTCGACCATTTGCAGGACGAAATCGTCGGTGCCGTCGTCGCGGTTGACGCCCGGATTGATGCTGCGGACGTCGGCTTGCACCGCGACGGTGAGCGATTGGGCGAGCGTCGGGCTGGCCAGCAGCGGCACGAGGCCGGCGGACAAGAGGCAGGCGGAGGCGAGAAGCCGGTTCATGCGTGGATCCCCTGTTGTCGTTGGCGCGTGGCGTCGGCGGTCTTCAGGCCGCCTTGGCCGTGCCGGCGCGAAGCCTGGCGAGATGGTCGGCGAAGAAATCCTCGACCTTCGGGACCGCACGCAGGCCGTCATGGGCCATGTTGGGCACGAGATCGAAGCGTGCCGCGATGCCGGCGTCCGCGAAGGATTTGCGCAAGGAGCTGAGGCGCTCGGGCCGGGTCGCGCCGGCGTGGTTGGCGTCGGGCATCCAGTTGCGGCCGCCCGGCTTGTGGGTGATCTCCCAGGTCTCGAGATCGGCGGCACCGACGATCATCTGGACGGCGACCGTCTTCATCGCCGCGATATCGGGCGCCGCGCCGAACAGCTCGGCCATGTTGCGCGTACCGACCCACCAATCGCGGGTTGGATCGAGCAGCGTCACCGAGCCCGGTGCGCCGATCGAGCAGGCCCAGAGCCTCTGCGGCTGCAGCATCAGGAAGCGATGGGCGAAATGCCCGCCGCCCGAATAGCCGAACAGGCCGAAGCGCGGGAAGCTGACGCCGTAGCGCGCCTCGATCTCGGCCACCATGGCGAGCAGGATGTGATCGTAGCGGATCGCGCCCTCGCGCATGTATTTGAAGCCGTCGCGGTTGTCGTCGCCGAGAACGCCGATCGGGAAGAGCGGCGCCAGCACGATGCAGTTATTCCAGCGGCCGAACTCCTGGAAGGCGTCGCGATAGCCGGTGAAGCCTCTGCCCGTGCCGTGCATCGCGACGATCAGTTCCGGCGGCTGCGTCGTCTGGCCGAGAGTGGGCGGCACATAGAGGCAGTAGCTGAAACGTGGATCGGCCTTGCAGGCGATCACGGGCGTCGGGCCTAGATCGTAGAGCGCCCGCGCGATCGCCGCCGCGTCCTGGCCGGCAGCGGCGGCGCCTGCGGCAGATGTCGCGTCGGCTTTGGTCATGGCCATGTCTCTCGATCTGGCTGAATAATTGGCGCCAATTTTGTTGCACGATGAAGGATGTCGTGCAACAGGCTTGTGCATCCCCCGTCGCGATGGGCTAGAACGCTGTCATGCAGCCGAAAATCAAGCCTGCTCTTGCCGAGCCTGCCGCCGCAAAACCCGCGCCCGCGAAACCTGCAGTTGCCAAGCCCGTCATCGCCAAGCGTGCCCTGGCGAGCGAGATCGCCCAGGCGATCCGGCTGCGCATGTACCGCCCCGGCGAATGGCTCCGGCAGATCGATCTCGAGGAGAAGTTTCAGGCGACGCGCTTCGACGTGCGTGGTGCGCTCGAGGAACTCGCCATCCGCAAGACGATCGAGCATGTCCCCAATCGCGGCTACCGCGTCGCCGAGATCGATCTGGCGACCTATCGCGCCATTCGCGACACGCGCATCATCATCGAGGCCGGCGCCATGGCGGGCGTCGTCGCCCATATCGGCGAGGCGGAGATCGCCCGTCTCGCCGAGCTCGCCATGGCCTTCAGCGAGGCGGCTGCCACCGGCACCCGCAACGACCAGAGCGAGATCAACAGCGCCTTCCACCATCTGATCTATGCCTCCTGCGGCAATCCGGTTCTGGACGAAACGATCTGGGCGCTGCGCGACCGTTCACGTGGCTCATCCGTCACGGTCTGGGCCTCGCACGAAGCGCTGCTCGCCAGTGCGCGCGATCATCACGCCATGGTCGAGGCGTTGAGGCGGCGCGATGCGGCGGAACTCGCGGCCCTGATCACCCGCCATATCGACAAGGATATGGGCTGAAGCACGCGGTCAGGGCGCCAGCGAAACCTCCCAGAGCCGGGGCAGCGAGGTCAGCGACGAGACATAGCCGCTGACATGCTTGCCGACCGCGCCGCCGGCGATGCCGTTGTAGAGCATCGCCATCGGCATGTCGGCGAGGAAGCGCTTGTGCAACTCGTCGAAGATCGCCTGGCGCTCGCCCTTGTCGGCAACGATCATCGACTTATCGAGCAGTGCCTGGATCTCCGGGTTGTCCCAGAGCTTGCGCGGCTGCTTGTCCTTGGGGCCGGTCATCGACTCGAAGGACAAGGATGGATCCATCCGGCCGGAATAGGGGAAGGCCTGGATCTGGTAGCTGCCCTTGTTGTAGCGGTCGAGCTGCGTCGCCCATTCAAGGACCTCGATCTCGACGTTCAGGCCGGCCGATTGCAGCATCTGCTGCGCCACCACAGCCGCATTGAAGCTCTGCGGATAGCGCTTGTTGGCCATCATCACGATCTTCTCGCCCTTGTAGCCGGACTCGGCGATCAGCTTCTTCGCGGCGGCGACGTCATAGGTGACATCCTGCTCCTGCGCCTTGCTGTGATAGGCCGAGAGCGTCGGCACGATCGAACCGTTGGGCTTGCCGAGCCCGTCGGTGACGGCGTCGACCAGCTCCTTTTTGTCGATCGCGGTGGCGATGGCGCGGCGCAGCTTGACGTTGGCCATCACCGGGTCGCGCGTCTGGATGATCAGGCCGACCAGGCCCATATGCGAGACCACCGAGAGCTTGACCTTGGGTTCGCTTTTGAGCTCCGCGACATCGGCATTGGCGACGTCGGGCACGACATCGATGTCGCCGCTGACCAGCGCAGCCTTGGCGGTGGCGCTGTCGGGGATGACGACGAAACGGACTTCGTCGACGAGCGGGCGCTTGGCGCCGCCCAGCCCGTCGATCTTGCCCTGCAGCGCTGCGTAGTCGGCAAAGCGCTCCAGCCTGATGAACTCGCCGCGTTTCCATTCGGCGAGTTTGAACGGGCCGGTGCCGATCGGCTTGTCGAACGATCCGTCCGCCTTGACCGAATCCTTGTGCAGGATGCCGGTCATGGCGCAGTCGGTGCGGGCGAGCGATGTGAGGAACAGCGCGCTCGGCTTGTCGAGCTGGAAGACGACGGTGCGCGGATCCTGCGCCGTGACGCTCTCGACCTTGACCAATCCACGTCCGTCGAACTCCGACAAGCAGCGCCAGTCCGTCTTCGGCGTCATGTAGCGGTTCCAGCTCCAGACCACATCGGCTGCAGTCATCTCGGCGCCGTTGTGGAATTTGACGCCCTGGCGCAGCGTGAAGCTATAGGTCTTGCCGTCCTCGGAGATCGCCACCTTCTCCGCGAGCAGCGGTTTCGGTGCCGCATCCTCGCCATAGGCGACGAGCCCCTCGACCATGTGAAGCACGACGCCGTCGGTGTTGTGGTCGCGGTTGACGCCGGGGTCGATCGAGCGGATGTCGGCGGGCAGTTGCACGCGCAGTGCCGTTGCGGCCTGGGCGGTGGCGGCCAGTCCCGCGAGCGCCAGCCCGGCGAAGGCAACGCCGGCGATGATGGTGGTGGTCCTGATCTGTCGAAGCATCGGCCTGTTCCCCCTATTGTCGTAACGGCATGCTGCGGCGGTTCGGTGGTCTATTCGGCGGCCTCCGCAAGAGTCAGCGGTCCCGCCGTCAGGCTGTAGCGGGTGAAGCTCCGGTTCAGCGCCGGCAGCGGGCAGACCTCCATGATCCCTTCCGCCGGCTGCATGATCACCATCGCGACCGTCGCCGACAGGTTGCCGGTGTCGTTCGGGCGCGGCGGGCGGCAGACCGAATGGGGCGTGAGGAAATCGTCGAAGAAGGCCGCTTTCAGATCGTCGACCGTGAGTTTGCCGCCGGCCTCGTCCAGCAGCTTCCGCACCCGCCAGTCGCGGTAGAAGCTGTCGGGCACGCGTGGCGTGCCGGTGTCGCGCAGCTTGGTCAGCGCGACCTGCCCGACCCAGTGGTTGGCGTGCACGATCAGCCCCTCGCTCGGGTAGAGCGGGAAGGCCTCGTCCGGTGCGCATTCGAAGTCGATGCCGAAGCCTTTCACGGTCGACAGCATCATGTTGTTGGAGCAGGCCTTCGGCGTCGTCGCCACAGCCTTGATCGCGAAGGCGAGATGCTCCTGCTCCAGAACCTTGCGTCGGATCAGGGCGAGCGGCACGCCGGGTTGTGTGAAGTCGCGCTCGGATTCGAGGTAGTTGGCGGTGATGCAGATGCCGGCCGCATTCATGCCGCAGCGGGCGAGCCCGCCGGCCTCTACGAAGGTGAGAAAGTCCGGCCCGTCGTCGCGCCGCACCCGCATCACGATCGCGGTCTCGGCGCATTCGGCCTTCCAGTCCCAGTTCTGGCCGTGGATCAGCGTGCCGTTGGCGCTGCGCTCGGGCAGGATGATTGCCCCGGTGCAGCCATCGTCGAGCTCTTCGGTCGCCTCGACCGGCCTGTTCTTGACCAGCCGCGCCTTGGCGATGACCTCGGTGCGGGCATTGATCATGATGATGTCTTCGAGCGACACGCCGGCGCCCTCGGCGATGCCGGCCATCTCCTCGACGTAATGAGCGCCGAAAGCCTCGATCTCGCGAGCGAATTCCCCGATCAGCGCCGTCTTGGCCGCAGCGCCGTAGCCGAGTTCGTCGAGCTGTCCGCCATAGAGTTCGATCGAGCGCTTGACGCGCGCGGGCACCGCCGCACCATGCTGCCGTCCCCGCTCATAGGGCGTTCCAGAGACATCCACGAAGGGGCAGGGCTGGATCATCGTCGTTTCTCCCGGCCCATGGCCAGCGGTCGGCTATTAATGTATTTCATCTGCAACTAAGACAATCAAGAGCGGTCATGTCTCAGCCTTCCCGTCTCCAGCAGGACCTCGCCGAGCGCATCCTCGATCTGGCGCGCGAGGACGGGCTGATCGCCGGTGCCCGCCTCAACGAAAGCGTCATCGCGCGCCGGCTCGACGTCTCCAGGACGCCGGTGCGCGCCGCCTTCGCCTGGCTCCAGGCGCGCGGGCTGGTGCGCCGCAACCCGCATCGCGGGCTCGAGCTGATCAGCGCTCCCGGCCTGCCGGATGCGGGCGCAAGTCCGCCGGATGAGGTGGAACTCGCCCTGATCCGGCTCGCCCATGAGCACGAGGCCGGCGAGCTGGAGGATGCGTTCTCCGAGCAGGAAATCATGCGGCGCTACGGGCTCGGCCGGCCCGAGGCGAAGCGGCTGCTGGCGCGCCTCGCCGATCTCGACATGGTCGAGCGCAGGCCGGGCTATGGCTGGCGCTTCCTGCAGGAGCCGCGTGATCCGCGCGTGCATGAGGAACGCTATCGCTTTCGGCTGCTGATCGAGCCGATGGCCTTCCTCGAGCCGGGCTTCGGACTCGACCGGGGGTGGCTCGCGGAGATGCGCGAGCGCCATCGGGCGACGCTGGCGCAGCCCTGGCGCGAGACCTCCGCGATCAGCTTCTTCGAGATGAACGCGGCCTTCCATGAGGGATTGGCGGCGGCATCCGGCAACCGCTTCATCCACGCGGCGATCCGTCGGCAGAACCAGCTTCGGCGGCTCTCCAATTATGATTGGGTGTTCGGCTTCGAGCGTGTCGAGGTGAACTGCCGCGAGCATCTGCAGATCCTCGATTCGATCGAGGCCGGCGATCTGGAGGTCGCGGCCGCCCAGATGCGCCGCCATCTGCAGCGCGCCAGCCGGCTGCGCTGGCCCGATCGGCCGAACTAGCTCCTGCGTCGGCTTTTATCGCTGGGAAAAGACACTGCGGTGCTGCCGGGGTCCGGCGTCAATGCCGGACGGCATTGATGAACGAGCGGGTTCGCGCTTCCTTCGGATCGGTGAGGAGGGACTGCGGCGGGCCGATCTCCACGATCTGGCCCTGATCCATGAAGGCCACGCGATGCGCGACGTCGCGGGCGAAGCCGAGTTCATGCGTCACGACGATCATCGTCATCCCGGTCAGGGCGAGATCGCGCATCACGAGCAGAACCTCCGCCACGAGTTCGGGATCCAGCGCCGAGGTCGGCTCGTCGAACAGAAGGAGTTCGGGTTGCATCGCGAGAGAGCGTGCGATGGCGACGCGCTGCTGCTGGCCGCCCGAAAGCTGCGACGGGTAGGCGTCGCGCTTGTCTGCGAGGCCGACGCGTTCGAGCAGCGCATGGGCTCGCTCGCGCGCCTGCGCCACCGGCTGCCTGAGAACCTGGACTGGGCCCTCGATGATATTCTGGGTCGCGGTGAGATGAGGGAACAGGTTGAAGCGCTGGAACACCATGCCGATCGAGCGGCGCTGGCGGGCGATGGCCTTGTCGTCGAGTTCGTAGAGTTTGTTGCCGGCCTGGTGAAAGCCGACGCGCTCGCCCGAGACGAAGAGAGCGCCGCCGTCGATGCGTTCGAGCTGGTTGATGCAGCGCAGGAAGGTGCTCTTGCCGGAGCCCGACGGGCCGATGATGCAGAGCACCTCGCCCCGGTTCACCGCGAGATCGATGCCTTTGAGCACCTTGAGGTCGCCGAACTGCTTCTGGACCTTGCGGGCAAGGACGAGCGGCGCGCCGGGCGCGAGGTGGTCGGCGTCGAGGGCTTTGACGGGGGCGAGAGTCGTTTCCATCGCGCGTCTCCTCAACGGCCGGGCGAGCGGGCGACGCCGCGCTCATAATAGGCTTCCACCCGTCCCTGCAGCAGGCTGAGGATCGTGACGACGATCAGATACCAGAAGGCCGCGACGAGCAGCAGTTCGATGACCCGCGAATTGGCGTAGTAGATGCTCTGGGCGCTGTGCAGCACCTCGGCGAATTGCACCACGCTGGCGAGAGAGGTGAGCTTCACCATGCCGATGAACTCGTTGCCGACTGGCGGCACGATCACGCGCATCGCCTGCGGCATGATGATCCGGCGCAGCAGTTGCAGGCGTGTCATGCCCAGCGTCTGGGCCGCCTCGTACTGGCCCTGATCGACCGAGAGCAGGCCGGCCCGGACGACCTCCGCCGTGAAGGCGCCCTGCTGGATGCCCAGGCCCAGCAGCGCCGCGACGAAGGGGGTCATCACGTCGACGGTCTTCCAGCTCGCGATGCCGGGGATGCCGATCGTCGGGAAGACCAGCGCGAGATTGTACCAGAGCAGGAGCTGTAGCAGCACCGGGATCGCGCGGAAGAACCAGATGTAGCCGAGCGCCGTGGTCGACAGCACAGGGTTCGCCGACAGCCGCATGATCGCGAAGACGACGCCGAGCACGAGTCCCAGCAGCATCGCCAGGATCGACATGACGATCGTGTTGGCGAGACCCTCCATGATCGCCCGGACGGTCAGGAAGCGGCCGACATAGCTCCATTCGATCTGGCCGACGACGAAGGCATGGACGATGGCGGCCAGCCCGACCAGCACGATGGCGGCGCCGACCAGCCGGCCGTAATGGCGCCGCTGGACGATGACGAGGTTTTCAGGATCGCTGTTCATCATGTTCCTGTGCGCATGGCGCTCGGGCCACTGCGTCCTTCCTTGCCGATGCCGCTCCGCGCATTCTCACCAGCAGCGCATGGCGGAAAGCATCGCCTGGCGTCGCTCGAAGGCTGCCGAGGACGGCCCTTCGCCGCCGTCCCCGCCTGCATCGACGAATCGTAACCGGGCGACGGCGCCATGAGCGGTGGTCAGCAGGTCCCCGACGAAAGCCGGGAGCCCTGCGAGGAGGAACGATGTGACGGACAGCGGCGACGGTGCCGAAAGACTGGGTTGCATGGTGCACCTCCGGAAGGTTCCGGGCAGCAATAATCCTGCCAGCCGGGCCGCCGCCCGTTCACGCGCCCTTGCCGATCTTCCGCATCGCCAGCCCCGCCATGAAATACATCATCACATAGACGATGACCCGGTAGGTCACGGCCGATCCGGGCGGAATGCAGATGAAGGAGAGCGCGTCTGCGCCGCGCTTGCCGCATTCATGGCCGAGCCGGATCGCCTCGTAATCGGTCATGCCGATCGGTTCGGCGAGTTCGCCGAGCATGTCACCGTCCGAGGGGCCGGCGCCGCCCATCACATCCATGTCGAAATGGCAGTAGACCGCATCGCTGCCGGCGAAGGCCTGGTCGAGGTTTCTGACACAGCCTTCGATGCCGAGTTCCGTGCGGATCTTCCACATCGGCATGAAATTGGCGCCCTGGCTGACATAGCGCCGGATCGTTGCCGGGTCCTCGAGCATGCCGCGCTCGCCGATCTCGACGAGATGCGGGATGCTCATGTTAGGGCAGTCGCGGTAGAGCTTGTCCTTCCAGTTGGTCGAGCCGGCGATATGCGGGCTCATCGTCGCCCAGTCATACGGCCAGGCGTCCCAGTGTGTGTCGAGGCTGACCATCCCGACCGGACCCTTGGCCCTGTCCGCGACCGGCTTGCCGACCGCATAGGAGCCGCAGGGCGAGTTCTGGCCGATGACGATCGGAATGGCGCCGATATCGAGCGCATCCTGCACCTTGGCGATCGTGGCTTCCTGCGCCTCCAGGATCTTCTCGACCGTGCCCTCATAGCTGGTCTCGGGCGGGATGTTGGCGTCGCCATAGTCGACGACCTTCAGGTGCTCAAAAACGTCGAGATCGAAATCCTGGATATAGCCGGAGCGATAGCGGATCGACTGCTGGCGCACATGCTTGGTCGCGACGATCCACTCGTCCTTGTCGACGCCGCTGTATTGCCGGCCGAAGCCGGCGACGAAGGGCGCGCCGATGATGACGACGTCGGCGCCTTCGAGGTCCTTCTTCGTCACGGCATGCGGCACGCCGAGAAAGGTCGGCATGTCTTCCTTGATGCGCGGGAAATGCGTGGTGCGCCAGACCTTGCCGCGGAAGGTCGCATCCCAGCCGGGATAATGGGGCATCGTCAGGACTCCTGTTGCGTGGAATGGCGGTCGCGCAGGGCGAGCGCCGCCTCATAGGTCGACCGCGCACCGGCATGGCCGGCGGCGACGAGGGATTCGACATGCGCCTCGGCGGCAGGGGCGGCGGCCTTGCGCCAGCGTTCGAGTTCAGCCGTCGTGAGCGCGCCCATGGACTGCCCCTCGGCGAGGCCAAGCGCCCGGCCCGGCGCCTCCCAGGCGTCCCACCATTGCGGGAAGCGGCCGGCGAGCGCTGCGCCGGAACAGCGCTCGATCGCGGCCTGGGCCTGTGGATCGAGGCCGTCCCAGCTCTCACCGTTCATGACGAAATAGAGCGGCGAGACATAGAGCTTGGTGTCGGTATGGTGGCGGAAGATCGGAGCGGTGCCGGTATAGGCCAGCACGTCCCAGGCCATTACGGCGCCGTCGATGCGGCCCTCCTCCGCGGCGGCGCGGATATAGGGCGGCGTCAGTGGCACGGGCTCGGCCCCGAGCAGGCGCAAAGCCGCTTCCATCGGTCCCGCCGGGCAGCGCAGGCGCAGGCCCTCCACGTCTTCCAGCCGGGTGACAGGCGCGTCGCGCGTATGCAGCACGCCGCCGGAATCGGCATGCAGTGCCAGCACCTTGAGGCCTTCGTATTCAGGCGCCAGATGCGGCTCCAGCAAAGCACTGAGCATCTGCGTGCCTTGCGCCGACGAGGCGGCCATGAAGGGCAGGTTCATCAGCGTCGTCAGCGGAAACCGGCCCTCGGGCAGCCCTGCCGGTGAATGCGCGACATCGACAGCGCCCGCGACGACCTGGGCGTACTGGCTTTCCAGCTTGCCGAAGGCGCTGGCGCCAGTATGGACGGTCAACGACAGCCGGCCCTGCGAAGCCGTTTCGACGGCCTTCGCCCAGGGCGCGATGAAGTCCGCATGGCTGCCGTGGTCTTCCGGCATGTAGTGGCTGACGCTGAGCCGGCGCGGCATCGTGCTCATACCGGGGCGTCGGCCGGGCGTGGCTCCGGCCAGTAGGGCAGCGTGTCGCGGCGCGGTGTCCAGGCGCCGCTCGCCACGACCTTGCGAACATGGGCGGCGATCTCGTCGAGCGGTGCGAACCAGACGCCGCCCTTCTCCTGCATGTAATCGATCAGCTCGACCATGGCGTCGGCGCGCGACAGTTTGGCCGAGACGAAGGGATGCCAGACGGTGACCCACAGCGCGCCATGCCGCCATGCCGCATCGAATTCGGCGCGGAAGACCTCCATCGCCCGCTGCGGCGAGGCGATAGGCAGCATGTAATTGAAGTCGCCCAGACAGACATATTGCATCCAGTCGTCGAGCACGTAGTCGGACGGCAGCTCGACCAGGTCGCCCTTTTCGTTGCCGATGAGGTAAGGCACGTCGCCGCCCATCAGCGAGGCGTCATAGGCGAAGCCTTCGGCCTGAAGCAGTTCGAGCGTGTTCTGCGAGAAGGCGAAAGCCGGCGCGCGGAAGCCGACCGGCCGCTTGCCTGTTCGCTTCACCAGCGCCTCGATGCCGAGGCCCATGCTCTGGGCCTCCTCGTCGCGGCTTTGCTGGTTAGGGCGCTTGTGGAGATAGCCGTGATGGCCGATCTCGTGCCCGGCCGCGATGATCTTCTCCACCATTGCGGGGTAGGTCTCGGCGCACCAGCCGGGAACGAAGAAGGTCTGGCGCATGTCGTAGCGCCGGAAGATCTCGATCAGGCGCGGCACCGCGACATTCACGTCGTAGCGCAGCATCGAGGACATCGCGACCCGGGTCGGCGCTGTCTCGCGGAAATTGAGATGGAGCAGCGATTCCGCGTCCACATCGAAGCTGAAGGAGACGGCGCAACGCTTGCCGTCCGGCCAGGGGATCGGATTCTCGATCATCGTGGAACGCACCTTTCGGCCGGCAGGGACGGTCGCGCCGGGCGGGTCGTGGAAGCCACAGCCCTCGCCGGGTCATCCCCGGCGCTGGAACGGCCCTTGCTTACCACCCGACCACCCCCAACCGATGCTCGGGACTGTTGCGTCGCACTTCCTATTTGTCAAGTTCATTGACAAATAGGAAAGTCGCGGCAAGTGATGCGATGCTTGGAGCCGGGATTGCGATGGCGAACGACGATAAGGTAGCGACGGCCGAGGCCGGTGCTGAGATCAAGATCGGCGGCAGGCTGCGCCACGCCCGGCTGATGAAGGGCATGAGCCTGAAGGATGTCGCCGCCGGTATCGGCGTGTCGGAAAGCTTCATCTCGAAGCTGGAGAACGACAAGGTTCAGCCGTCGCTCGCCGTGCTGCATCGACTGGTGGCGTTCCTCGGCATCAATGTCGCCGCGATGTTCAGCAACGAGACTGAGGGCAACGGGCCTCTTTTCGTCATGCGGGCCGGCGAAAGACCGACGATCAATACGAGGTTGCGCCAGAATGCCGACGGCGTCGTGCTGGAGCGGCTCATCCCGCAGACCCGCAACTCGCTGCTTCAGGTCAATATCCACCAGGTCGTCGCCGGTGGCGGCAGCCACGGGCTGATTTCCCATGTCGGCGAGGAGATGGGCTATGTGCTGGAAGGCATGCTCGATCTGACGGTGGGCGATCAGACCTGCCGCCTCTTCACGGGCGACTCCTTCTCGTTCCCGTCTGAGGAGCCGCATGGCTATGCCAACCCAGGCGATGAGCTGGCCCGGATCCTGTGGGTCAACACCCCGCCGACCTTTTAGTCGGTTGCACAAATTCAAGCCATGTAATGCCTTGTCAAGTTACTTGCTTAGTTGTCACGTCAGCGCCATGCTCCCTCCGAGACAGCGCGGGGCGACGATGTCGCGCTGCGTACCGGGAGCGAGCCGGGCGGGCGACTTCGCCCTCCGCCGCGCAACCGCTGCGTCGTACACACGCTGAGGACAGGGTTGGACCGTAGCGATGGCTGAACGCGTTTATCTCGTCATTAATGTCGACAGCGATCCCGATCCCGTCTCGGTCTACCAGGATGACGCCTCGCTGCTGGCGAAATACGGCCGGATGCGCGCGATCCTGGCCGAGCATGCCGGTGGCGCAGCCGCCTGGACGGTGCTGACCGGGCCGGTCTGCCGCGATCGTTTCTTCGAGCCGCCTTTCACCGATTTCTGGCGCGAGCTGGACGGCGACGGAGCCGATCTGGTGTTGCATGCGGAAGAGGATCTCTACGGGCCACCGCCCGGCAAAGAGCCCGGCTCCTGCAGTTATTTCGATATCGACCACATGCGGCCGCTGATCCTCGAGAAGGCGGCGGCGATGCGCAGGCTCGGCCTTCCCTTTGCCGCCTATCGCGGTGGCTATCATGGCTTCACCTCGGCCATCGGCGCGGTGGTGAAGGAGGCCGGCATCGGCATCGAGCTGTCGTGCGCGCCCGGCATCGTCTGGCCGGACAAGGCCGCCGCCTGGCAGGGCGCGCCGCTCAGCGCCTATTACATGTCGGCGCAGGAGCCGGCCCGTCTGGCGGCGCCGGGCGAAGCCGGTGCGCTGTTCGAGATTCCCTGGGCCTGGGATGGGGTTGCTCCCGGCACCGCGCGTCCGCGCGTCGTCGGCGAGAACTACATCATCAACGAGTTCTCGAACCTGCCGGCGATGCGGCGCGTCTGGGATGCGGTCGCGCTGCGCGCCAGCACCGCCGCCGAGCCGCAGATCGTCTCGATGGTCTGCCACACCTACACCATGGGGCAGCCCGAGTTCGAAGACCGCCTGACCGGCATCCTCACCTATATCGCCGAACAGGGCGGCCAGTTCGTGACACCGCGTACGGCCAGGCGGCTTTTCGACCAGCGCTGCGCCGATGCGGTCGCGGCCTAGGCCCTGGCTGGAGTCTTGCAACCGTCGCCGCCGGATCGCGAGCGGGCCTACGCCTCGATGCAGACCATGTCCCGATAATCCAACGCTGGAGAGTTCCATGCTGAAACAGTTCGTTTGCCGCGCCGCCTTTCTCGGCCTCGCCTTGCTGCCCGCCGCTGCCGGTGCGGGCGAGATTCCGAAGGCGATCAAGGATGCGGGCGTTCTGAAGCTCTCGATCAACGCGACCTATCCGCCGATGGAGTACAAGGACCCCGAAACCAACACCTTCAAGGGGCTCGACATCGATCTGGTCGACGCGCTGGCGGCGAAACTCGGCCTCAAGGTCGAGCGCACGGACGGTCTCTTCGCCCAGCTCACTCCGGCCCTGACCACCGGCCGCACGGACTTCATCCTCTCGGGCATGACCGACACACCGGCGCGCCGCGAGACCATGGACTTCGTCAACTACATGCGCGCCGGCGCGATGTTCTACACGCTGACCAGCAGCGCCCTGAAAGATCCGGTCGAGCTCTGCGGCAAGAAGATCGCCACCGTCCGTTCGACCACCTATCCCGGCCAGGTCAAGGACTGGAGCGACGAGAATTGCGTCAAGGCCGGCAAGGGGCCGATCGAGGTCGTCGGCACGGAAAGCTCGCCCGATGCGCGTCTGCAGCTCAAGCAGGGCCGCGTCGACGCGGCCGTGCAGGGCGGCGAGACGATCCCCTTCACCAGCAAGCAGGAAGGCGGCATCTACAAGGTCATCGGCAAGCCCATGACCGTGGTCTATTACGGCGCGGCCTTCCGCAAGACCGACAGCGCTTTCCGCGACGCGGTCGCCGACGCGCTGCAGGAACTGGTCAAGGATGGCACCTACGGCAAGATCTTCGAGAAGTGGGAGCTGTCCGACTCGGCCCTGCCCGCGATCATGATCAACAGCCAGCCGCGCTGACCGCCCACTGGTTGCGTGCTGCCGTATCGATCGGCAGCACGCGTCCCGATGTGCCGCCCGTCCGGCAGGACGGCCTGACGGCTCACGCGGCCTGATGCGGAGCCGAGCCGGGTCGGCCCCGGCAGGCGCTATCCGAGGGCCGGCTCGGCGAGATCGCGATGCGGCGTGCCGCCACCTTCGTCAGCTTCGCCTGTCATCGTATGCGCCCGTGGCATCGCGGCGATCAGCCTTTGCGTATAGGGCTCCTGCGGCGCCTCGACGAGCAATCCCGCCGGTCCCTGCTCGACGATCTGGCCGCGATGCATCACGGCGATGCGGTCCGACATCCAGCGCACGATCTCGATATCGTGGCCGACGAACATCATCGCAAATCCGCGCCTGGCCTGGAGCGCTTTCAGCATGGCGATGACCTGCATCTGCACCGTGGCGTCGAGCGCCGACACGATCTCGTCGCAGATCAGCAGCTCCGGTTCCGACAGCAAGGCTCGGGCGATGCAGACGCGCTGACGCTGGCCGCCGGATAGCTGGTGCGGGTAGCGCGCGAGATGCTCCGGCCCGAGCCGCACATCGCCCAGTGCCGCTGCGATCCGGTCTCGGTCGCCGGGGCCAGACAGGCCGAGCAGCTCCAGCGGCTCGCGCATGGCGGACTCGATCGTGAGCCGGGGATTGAGTGCGCCATAGGGGTTCTGGAAGATGATCTGGCAGCGGCGTCGCAGGGCGCGGTCGAGCCGCGCCAGCCGCGCGATCGGCGTCCCGAAGAGCGTCACCTCGCCGGCGCTCGGGCGGGCAAGACCGATGGCGATCCGCGCCAGCGTCGATTTACCCGAGCCGGATTCGCCGAGGATGCCGAGCGTCTCGCCTGGCGCGATCGTCAGGGAGACCCCGTCGAGCGACCGGAACGCACGGCCGAAGAGGCTCCTGGCGGGATAGTCATGGACGAGCCCCTCGATCCGCAGGGCGGGCTCGCCGACGCGGGGCGCGGGCTGCGTTTGTGGCGGCGCGGCGAGCATCCGCCGCGTCGAGACGAGCTTGCGCGTATAATCCTCGCGTGGCGCGCCGAGGATGACCGGGACCGGGCCGCGTTCGACCGCCCGTCCGGCCTGCATCACGACGATGCGGTGGGCGAGCTCGGCCGCAGCCGCCAGGTCATGCGTGATGAACAGCAGCGCGTTGCCGAGCTTGCGCTGGAGGTTTTTCAGAAGCGCCAGGATCTCGGCCTGGACCGTCGCATCGAGCGCGCTCGTCGGCTCGTCGGCGATCAGCAGTTGCGGCTCGGCCGCCAGCGCCATGGCGAGCATGACGCGCTGCTGCTGGCCGCCGGACAGTTCATGCGGGTAGCGCCGCGCGATGGCGGCGGGATCGGGCAGCTCGACCATGGCTAGCAGTTCGAGCAGGCGCGCGCGGCGCTCCCGGCCGGCGCCCGTACCGAGTCTTTGCAGCGCCTCGTCGATCTGTCCGGAGACCGGCATGAAGGGGTTGAGGCAGCTCATCGGGTCCTGGAAGACCATGCTCATGGCGCGGCCACGCAGGCGGCGCATCGCCGCCTCGTCCTCGGGCTTCAGCAGTTCGCCGTCGAGGCGCAGGCGCGCCTGCGTGCCGATCCGCGCGCCGGGTGGCAGCAGCCCCATGATCGCGGCCGCGGTCATCGATTTGCCGGAGCCCGATTCCCCGATCAGCGCCATGGTTTCGCCGGGCGCGATCGCGAAGGAGAGATCGCGCACCACGCAGCGCCCGGCGATGGTGATGTCGAGATCGGCGACGTCGAGGATCGGGCGCATCAGGCAAGCCTCGGATCGATCAGGCGGTGTAGCATGTCGACGACCGTGTTGATGGCGACGAGCGCAACGGCGATCAGGGTGACGGCGGCGAGGATGATCGGATAGTCGCGGCCATGGATGGCGTTGAGCGTCAGGCTGCCGAGGCCGGGCAGCGCGAACAGCACCTCCATCGTCAGCGAGCCTGCGACCAGCCCTCCCAGCACGAGTCCCGACAAGGCGAGCATGACTGGCATCGCGGCCGGCAGCACATGGGCGAAGGCGATGCGCCAGGGCGACAGGCCTTTTGCGCGAGCCGTGCGGACATGCGGCAGCATCACCGCTTCGCGCAGCTCCTCGCGCAGCGATTTGACGATCTGCCCGGCGTTGTCGAGGCCGATCACGAGCACGGGCACGAGAAGCCCGCCGATGACCGGCAGCCAGCCCAGCCAGATCGAGAAGACCAGGATCGCCGCGACCCCCGCACAGAAGGTCGGAACGGCGATCGACCAGGTGTTGACGGCATCGATGACGGCATCGAGCCAGCGCGAGGGCCGCGCCGTGGCGGCGACCGCGAGCAGCAAGGCCAGTGCCACGCCGAAGCAGAAGCTCAGCGCGGTAAGCCGCGCGGTGACCGGCAAGGCCGTTCCGAGCATCTCCCCGACGGGGCGGTCGAAGCGGATCGAACGGCCGAAATCGCCGCTCAGCGCCTGGCCGACCCAGTTGGCGAACTGCAACGGCAAGGGCCGGTCAAGCCCGAGGCCGTGGCGCATCTCGGCCTGTTGCTCCGCCGTAAGGCCGCCTTCGAGACCGAGCACGTCGACGACGTCGCCCGGCATGACGCGACAGAGAAAGAAGGTCAGCATCACGATGAAGGCGGCCTGCGCGAGGCCCCGCAACAGGCTGGCCAGAACGGCGATGGCGCGTGCCATGACGGCTTCCTCCTAGGTGATCGCGAGCGGTGCGCGGGACGGCGCGACGGGCTCCGGCTCGTCCTCCGCGGCAGGGCCGTCGGCCTCGCCGCGAACAGGGTCGAGATGGCGCCGCAGATGGTTGCCGATGGCCGACAGGCTGAGCGTCAGCAGGACGAGCGCCAGCAGCGGCACCAGGATCGCGTGCGGCGCGCGTTCGACGAAGCGGCTCGAATCCGCGATCATGCGGCCCCAGGTCGGCGCGTCCGGCGAGGAGCCGACGCCGAGAAAGCTCAGCACCGATTCCGTGACGATGCAGCGCGGCAGGATGATCGCCGCCTGGGTCACGAGAGCGCCGGCGATATTGGGCAGGATGTGGCGCCGCAGGATGTGCAGCCTGCCGCCGCAGAAGCTCGACGCCGCCTGGACATAGTCGCGCGCCTGCTCGCGCAGATAGGTCGCGCGCGTCACATAGGCGACGAGCGGCGCAAACGAGATGCCGAGCGCCAGGATCAGCGGGCCGGCGCCGCTGCCGAGGCCGACGATCAGCAGCAGGGCGAGCAGCGTGCCGGGAAGCGCGCGCACGAGGTCGATCGCCGAGAACAGAATGGCTGCCGGCCAGCGCCCGAAGCTCAGCGCCAGCAGGCCGAGCCCGGCGCCGATCGCGAAGGCGATCGCCGTGCCGGTCACCGAGATGCCGAGCGTCGAACGGGCGCCGTAGAGCAGCCGCGCGAAGACATCCCGGCCGAGATGGTCGGTGCCGAGCGGGAAATCCGCGCTCGGCCCCTTGTTGATCTGGAGCAGGTCCTGGTCGAGCGGCGAGTTCCCGGTCAGCCAGGGCGCGGCCAGGCTGGCGGCGGCGACCAGCAGCACGACGGTGCAGGCGAGCACGAGGCCGACCGGCCGATGGCGGCGTCGGGAGGGCGCCCGGCCACGGCCCGATTCCCCTGCTGAAGCCTGCACCGCCATGGCGCCACCCCGCCTTCGTCCGGTCAGGCGTCGATCGTGGTGTGGGCGACGCCGCCGCTCGCCCAGTGGCAGGCCCAGGTGAAGCCGGGGTCGTAGCCCTTCACGCCCTTGCGGATGGCGATCAGGCTCGGTGCGTGTCCGAGCACGTGGAAATAGCCCTTCTCGATGACGCGCTTCGAGGCCTTGAGATAGGTCGCCTTGCGGTCGGCCGCGTCGGGCTCCTTGACGGCCTCGTCGATCAGCTTGTCGAGATCGGGGTCCTGGATGCCGCCCCAGAGGACGGGATTGGGGCCGTCGCTCATCAGCCGGACATAGCGCAGGAAGATGTCGGAGCGCGGGCCCGACGCCATCGCGTTCATGTCCCAGTCGTATTGGCCGAGGCGCTTCTGGGCGCCGATATCGTCGAGCGCGACGTGGTTCACCTTGAAGCCGAGCTTGCGCACCATCTGCACGACGACCTGCGCATAGGGCTCCTGCCAGGAGACGAACTCGATCACGTGCTCGGCCGGCTTCACGCCCGCTTCAGCGAGCAGTTTCCGGGCCTGGTCGAGATCCGGCTTGCGGAAGGCGTCGGCGTCATGTGTCGCCTGGTCGAAATAGAGATTGCCGGGCGCCACGATCTGGTTGGTGACGATGCCTTTTGCGCCGCCGACGAAGTTCATGAAGGCGGCCTTGTCCACGGCCAGTGCCAGGGCTCGGCGCACGCGCAAATCGTCGAACGGCTTGCGCGGCTTCCGGTTGTTGAAAGCGACGAAATACCAGGTCGAGTCCTTCAGGCCCGAGATGGTGGCGACACCGGCCTTCTCGAGGCCTTCGGCGGCTTCCCGTTCCGCGCTGATGATATGGACGTCGCCCGCACGCAGCGCGAGGCTCTTGTCGATGCCGTCGCGCAGATCGAACTCGACCGCTTCCAGATGCGGCGCGCCGCTCTTCCAGTAGCCCGCGAAGGCCGGCGCGAGGAGCTTCACCTTGGGCTGCCAGGTGCCGAAGGTGAACGGCCCGGTGCCGAGCGGCGTCTTGATCGTCTCCTCCCAGCCCTCCGATTTCGGCGACAGGATCCAGAGTTCCGAGAGCAGGTTGAGGAAGGGCGAATAGGGCTCCTGCAGGGTGACGGCGAGCGTGGTTGCGTCGGGCGTCTCGAGCTTGACGACGCGCTTCATCGCCGAGACGAGCCAGCCGCCCTTCACCTTGGTCTTCACGCGCTCGAAATTAGCGGCGACGTCGGCCGCGCTCATCACCTCGCCATTGTGGAACCTGACGTTTGGCCTGAGCCTAAAGCGATAGGTCAGCCCGTCCGGCGACATCTCGAAGCTCTCGGCGAGGAAGGGTTCGACGGAGCCGTCGGCGGCGATCGAGGTCAGCGTTTCGACATAGCATTGCTGCAAGGCGATGCTGCCGGTGTGGCGATGCGGGTCCGAGGTGTCGAGGCCGAGCGTGGCGTATTTCAGGACGCCCTTGCGGGCGGCCTGGCCGAAGGCCTCGACGGGCAGGACGGCCAGCGCGCCGGCAAGGCTCGCGGCTCCGGCGAGGACATGGCGGCGGTCAAGGCCGCGTACAGGGGAAGAAGGGGTCATGGCTTGCGGGTCCGATCGGCTCGTGGAGGTCAGGGGCGAAGCTGGAGCGGCCGGCCGTCCAGGCCGTCCGCCGCGTGTCCGAGAAAGGCGAGGAGCGTCGGCGCCAGATCGATGGCCGACGTCGCGGCGGCGAACGTCGCCCCGGCCTCGAAGCCGGAGCCTTCGAGCATCAGGACGGGCGACTGCTCGTAGCGGCCGAGCCCGCCATGCTGGCCGCAGCCGAGGCGGTCGGGCTTGCCGCCGGCAGGCTTGGCCGCCAGGCTGAGGCCGGGCACGCCGTGGTCGTTGACGGCCTCGTCATCGGCGGCCATCGCCACGGCGAAGGCGAGATCCCCGCCGGCCGGAACGCCGAATTCCGCGAATGCCTCCGGCGCGATCAGGCGGCCGACCCAGGGGCGGCCGGCGAGGAAGGCACCGACCCGCGCGGCAAGCTCCGCCTGCTCCGGATCGATATAGATCAGGGCCGCGGTGCCGTTCGGTGCAACCACGACATCGGTGGAGACGGGCGAAGCCTTGAGCCCTGCCGCGATGAGCTCGCCCGCGATGTCGACGACCCCTGTCACGGTCTGGTGGCCGTGATCGGAGGCGATCAGCAGCAGGATGTCCTCGCCGCGCCCGCGCGCCGCATCGACCGCGTCGATGACGGCACCGGCATGGCTGTCGGCGCGGCGCAAAGCGTCATGGTGCCGGGGCGAACCGAGCGGGCAGTCGTGCTGGGTCGTGTCGGGATGTCCGAGCCAGGCCAGCGCCAGCGCCGGGCCGCCTTCGTCGATAAGCTCGGCCGTGAATCGGGCGATGAGCGTGGCGTCGCCGTCGAGGTCGCCCTCGATCGCCAGCGCGCGCTCGCCCGTGATCGGCGCCCGGCCGGGGCCGAAACTGCCGGCCCGGTGATAGACATGGCCGTGGCCGAGCGGGTCATGCAGATAGGCCGCCCCTGGCGAGACGTTGTTGAAGACCACGACGCCGCCATGTGGCGCGAGGCGTTCGGCCAGCGTCGGCATGGCGAGCACCTGGCCGGTCAGGCGCTGCTTGTCGGCGATGAACTCCGGCTTGCCGGCGTCGAAGAGTGCGAGCGCGCCATCCACCGAAAGCGCGATCGTGTTGCCGGCGAGCCCGTGCCGGGCGGGCCGGCAACCCGTCGCCACGCTCGACGAGACGACGCGGGTGACGGAGGGAAAGACCGAACGGTGTTCCGCTCCCCAGCTCGCTCGCTGGCGAAACGCCGAAAGCCGGGGCATCAGATCCGGCGTCACGAAATCGCGTCGCAACCCGTCGAGGACGAGGGCGACCGCACGGCGCTGCTTCGTCATGGCGCGATGCCCTCCCGGCGCGTGCCGTTCAGCACGAAATCGAAGATGTCGTAGTTGTGGAGCTGTTGCGTCGCGGCCTTGCGCTGGTAGGCGGCGTCAAGCGGCTCCGAGACGAGGAAGGGCACGTCCCGTTCGGCGAGGCTGCCATGCGAGCGCAGCCGCGCGCCGGCGAGATCGCCGAGGGCATGCGCGCCGTCATGTGTGCCGAGCGCGACGCCCTTGCCGGCGATCACGGCGATGTCGCCCTCCCGCTCCATCGGCTGGTCGAACCGGCGGCACATCTCCTCGCGCAGGAGGGCGAGCTCGACGCCGGGCAGGCGGCCCAGGAAAGCGCGGACCGCGTCGCGGTCGAGATCGCCCAGGATGTGGACACGCACGAAGCCGCCGAGCGCGCCGTGATGGCGCACGAAAGGGTCGGTGATCGGGCAGATCACCCGTGTCGCGCCGGCGCCGAAGCGCGCATCCAGCCGGTCCCCGAGATAGAGGATGTTCGGCCTGCCGTCGGCGAGCGAAAGATCGGTCATGCCATGGTCGGCGACGATGCCGACCGTCGCGCCGGCGTCGAGCAGCGCGCCGACGCGTGCATCCACGGCCCGGATGAAGGCGTCGGATTCGGGTGCGCCCGGAGCATGGGCATGCTGGACGAAATCGGAGAGCGACAGGTAGAGCACCTCGGCCCGGCCGCTTCGGAGCAGCCGAAGCCCCGCATCGAGCACGAACAGCGAAAGCTCCGGAGAATACTGGTCGGGAACGGGGTGGCCGGCCTGGGCCTCGTCGCCGGAGATGCCATGTTCCGCCTGCGTGGCGCCGGCCGCCTTCTCGGCCGAGAAGGCGATGCCCGTCAGGCCTTCGCCGGCGAGCCCGACGGCCAGCGCCTTGCGCAGCTTGTCCTTGGCCGTGACGGCCGCGACCTTGACGCCGGCCCCGGCCAGCCCGGCGAGGATCGTCGGCGCGCGCAGCGGGCCGGCATCGGTCATCATGACCTCCTGGCCCGTATCGCGGTCATACCAGTAATTCCCGGAGACGCCGTGGACGCTGGGCGGCGCGCCGCAGACGATCGAGACGTTGTTCGGATTGGTGAAGCTCGGCATGGCGGAATGCGCGCTGGCATAAAAGCCGTGTTCCGCCATGACGGACAGGCGCGGTGAAATGCCCCTTATCACAGCATCTGCGAGATATGACGGATCCATTCCATCATAGCAGATGACAATTTTAGGGTTGAGTGGCAGATAATATCTGCGGCCATTGATATAAATCGATGTATCAGACACAAAATACCTCAGCTATTACCTTCGCCAAGGTGATATCTACTTATTTACGTCGACATGAAAGCGAATTATGGTCGATCGAATTTGAGGTGAGGTCACATTGAATGTCTCATATACCTTCGCTGCGCGCGCTTGCGACCTTCGAAGCCGTCGTGCGCACTGGCAATATCGTCGCAGCGGCTGATGAACTCTGTGTGACACCCGGCGCCGTCAGCAAGCAGCTCGGCCAGTTGCAGGACGCGCTCGACGAGCCCCTCTTCGAGAAAGGGCACCGCCTGCGCCCGACGGCGCTCGCCATGGCACTCGCCCAGGCGGTCGGGTCGGGCCTCCAGACCATCCGCGGCGGCTGGGAGGCCGCGTCGCGGAAGGGGCAGCGGCGCGTCCTGACACTGGCCGCCAATGCGACGCTCTCGGTTCACTGGATCATGCCGCGGCTGGTCGATGCCGAAGTCGCGGCGGGTGGGCGCGCCATCCGCGTTTCGGCACTCCACACCACGGATGACTGGCAGCACGCGCAGTTCGACATCGGCATCCTGCGCAACGCCTGGAAGCCGGAAGGCTGGGAGCATCGCGAGATCGGCGTCGAGCGATTAACCCTGCTCGCCCGGCCGGACCGTGCCGAGGCGCTTCGCCGAACCGGCCCCGCCGGCCTCGAGGCCGAGACCGTCTTCGTCGCCGACACCCGCGGCGGCGAACTCGAAAGCTGGATCGAGGCCGCGGGTATCGGGAGGCCGGGGGCGATCCGCCCGGCGCCGCATTTCTACATCGCGGCGCAGGCGGCCATGGCGGGACAGGGCTGCATCATCGGCCCGCCGCTCGTCCTCGCCGATCTCATCGAGCAGGGCCGGCTGGCGGCCCCCTTCGCCGACATCACCGCGAAGGGGGCGACATTGACGGCCGTCTTCAACCCGGATCGCTGCAAGGCCGCCTTCGTCGAGAAGCTGCTGCGGGCTCTTTTTCGCGGCTTCTGATCGTTCACGCTGCCTCGGTCATGCCGATGGCCATCGGGACCCGCGAAGCGCCCGAAGCAATGCGGCGGCGCGCCAGCGGCGATGCCAGAGAAGAATTGCCGGCTCAGAACATGATCTCATAGCTGCAATTCACGACCAGCTCGGAGATCGAGGCCGTGTTCGGCAACTGGACGATCAGGCCGACGAGCCGGGCCAGATCCTCCGGCTGCGTCATCTGCGCGGCCGGTAGCGCTGCCTCTGCCGTCATGTCGGTCGCGACATAGCTCGGACAGAGCGCGAGCGACCGCACGCCTGCGTCGAAGGCGGCCTGCCGCACGGCGTGCGACAGCGCGACCATGGCGAACTTGCTGATCTGGTAGCCGGCATTGGCGTTGCGGACGCGCTTGCCGGAGAGCGAGGCGATGTTGACCACCCGCCCTTCGCCGCTCGCCTTGAGATGCGGCAGCACCGCCTTTATCAGGCGGAAGGGCGCCTTGACGTTGATCGCGAGCAGGGCGTCGAGATCGGCCGGGTCTCCGCTTTCGAGCGAGACGTTGCGCAGGATGCCGGCGGCATTGACCAGAACGTCGATACGGTCGAAGCGCGCGAGCGTGGCTTCGACCCAGACCGCTTCGTTGCCGGGTTCGCCGGCCTCGTAGCCGAAGCTCGCCAGCCCGGCCGGAGCGAAGCCGTCCGGCGGCACCAGTCCGGCGTCACGGATTCCCAGGCTGAGCGCGAAGCCCTGCCGGCCGAGCTCGGCGGCGATGGCGCGGCCGATGCCGCGGCTCGCGCCGGAGATCATCGCAACCTTCACGCCGTCCTCCTCACAGCCGCGCCAGACGGCGGTCGATCGCGTCCTGCAGGTGATACCAGCCGCTGACGATCGGCAGGAACCACGGCCGCCCGTCATAGAGAGGCACCGGAATCGCCGCGAAGGACGGGTCGTCGAAGGCGCTCGGCTGGTTCTGCTGGCCGAGCAGCTTCAGCGCCGATTGATGCCCGAGATAGGTCATCAGCGCGACACCGTTGCCGTTGCAACCGACGGCGAAGTCGATGCCGTCGCGCTTGCCCATATGGGCGATCTTGTCGGCGCTCATGCCAACCTTGCCGCTCCAGCAATGGCTGACCTTGTAGCCGGCGAGCTGCGGCCAGACCTTCAGCATCATGGCGTGAAGCCGCGGCGCCGCCTCGCGCTCCGGCAGGTCGAACATGCCGGGCCGGCTGCCGAACAGGATGCGCGTCCCGTCCGGGGAGGGACGCGAATAGATCAGCTCGCGCTTGGAATCGGTGATCATGCGCCGGCCGGGGTTGATCTCGGCCATCAGCGCGGGCGGCAGCGGTTCGGTCGCGATCTGGTAGCTGCGCACGCCGACGATCCGCTTGTGCAGGAAGCCGCTCGCCTTGTCGCTGTAGCCATTGGTGCCGAAGAAGACATGGCGCGCGCGCACCAGGCCGCGGCCGGTCTCGACCGCGTGGAAGCCGTTCGCGAGGGGGCCGACCGTGATGACCGGCGCATGCGAGCGGAGCTTCGCGCCGTTGGCCTGTGCAAGGCGGCGCAAGGCGCGGTGGTACTTCGCCGGATGGAGGCCGCCATAATCGTCGATGACGATGCCGCCATGGTAGAAATCCGTCCTGGTCACCTCATGCTGCCGCGACTTCGGAATCTCGTGCACGGTGACGCCGGTGTGCTTCGCCAGCAATTCGCCATGGCGGCGCAGCCGGTCGTAATGACGCGGCACATGCGCGCCGAAATAGCGTCCGAAGACGCCGAGATCGGCATCGAGGTCCTTCTCGTGGATCAGCGTCCGGAGATGCTCGTAGGACGAGAGCGAATCCTCCAGCAGCCGCTCCATGCGCGCGGCATCGACGCCCTTGATCGCGCCGCCGATGACAAGCTTCTGGCCGCTGGAGACCATGCCGCCCGAACGCGTCGAGGCGCCGGCGCCGAGCTCCTCGGCATCGACGACCGTGACGTCGACGCCGTTGCGTGCGAGTTCGGCCGCCGCCGAGAGGCCGCAATAGCCGGAGCCGACGACCAGCACATCCGTCTCTTCGGGCAGCGGATCGCGCGCGGTCTCGGGCGGGGCGGCGTCCCACCAATAGGGATCGGTGGTGAAGTTCGGCGCCAGGACGCCGGCCGGCTCAGCCATGGGTAGCCTCTCCGAAGGATCTGATATTGGACAGGAAGGCGCGGGTGCGTTCGTGGCGGGGATTGTCGAAGAAGGCACCGGGCGGCCCCTCCTCGACGATCCGCCCCTCGGCCATGAACACGACGCGGTCGGCGACCTCGCGTGCGAAGCCCATCTCATGCGTGACGACGACCATGGTCGTGCCCTCGCGGGCGAGATCCTTCATCACGTCGAGCACGCTGCCGATCGTTTCGGGATCGAGCGCCGAGGTCGGCTCGTCGAACAGGATCGCCTTCGGCCGCATGGCGAGCGCCCGCACGATCGCGACGCGCTGCTGCTGCCCGCCGGACAAGGCGGAGGGATAGTCCTGCGCCTTGTGGGCAAGGCCGACGCGCGCCAGCAGCACGCGTGCCTCCTCCTCCGCCCGGGCGCGCGGGATGCCGCGGCGCCGCTCCGGCGTGATCGTCATGTTGCGCAGGACGCTGAGATGGGGGAACAGCGAATAGTCCTGGAAGACCATGCCGACCTCGGTCCGCATCCGCTGCCAGGCACTCTCATGGTGGATGTCGACCGGGTTTCCGTCGATGCGCAGCGTGCCGTCGTCCGGTCGGACGAGGCCGTTGATGCAGCGGATCAGCGTGCTCTTGCCCGAGCCGCTCGGGCCGATCAGCACCACGACGCTGCCGGGCTCGATATCGAGGTCGATCCCGTGCAGCGCCTGATGGGCGCCGAAGCGCTTGCCGATGCCGCGCAGGCTGATCAGCGGCTGCGGGCTCATGCGGCCAGCTCGCGCAAATCGTGCTTCAGCGTCTCGCGTGCCGCCTGCAGGCGGCCCCGCTTTGCCGCGAGCGCGGCCCGGTTGGCCTCAAGCCGGACCTGCGCCGTCTCGACCGAGCGGGCGACCGCCTCCGGAGCCGGTCCGCCCGGCAATGTTCGCGCGGCCACGCTCGCCACGGGGTCTAGGCTGCGGCGCACGACCTCGGGATCGAGCCCGAGCGGACGGCCGAGCTGCTCGCGTGCGGCGTCGTCGACCATTTCGGTGGTGATGCCGTCGGCTGCGAGCCCTTTGTCCATGGCCGCGCGCACCACGCCGCCAACGACGTGATGAGCCTCACGGAAGGACAGGTCGGCATCGCGAACCATCACATCGGCGAGGTCGGTCGCCGAGGCGAAGTCCTCTGTCACCCGCCGCTTCATCAAGGGGGCGTTGGGCCGGCCGGTGGAGATGATCAGGTCGAACAGCGAGAGGCAGCGCAGGGTCTCCTCGCCCGCTTCCCAGACACCGCGCATCGCCTCGCGATTGCCGTCGATCGTGTTGGTGAAATGCGTGCCCTTCACGGCCGTCGCCGAGGAGACATAGAGCCCGAGCAGATGTCCCGCCTTGCCTTTGAGATGTTCGAGAACGACCGGGTTCTTCTTCTGCGGCATGATGCTGGAGGTGCCGGTCACGCGGTCGGGGAATTCGACCGTCTGGAACTCATGCGAGACCAGCACATGATAATCCTGCGCGACACGGCTCCAGCCGAGCGCGATCTGCGACAGACCCGCCAGGATCTCCAGGCCGAAATCGCGGGTCGCAACCGCATCGAGCGTGTTCTCGACCAGCCCTTCGAAGCCGAGCGAGGCGGCCACGGCCTCACGGTCGATGGCGAAGGTCGTACCCGCCAGCGCACCGGCGCCGAGCGGGCTGATATTGGTGCGCGCCCAGGCGTCGACGAGCCGGCCATGATCGCGCTCGAAGGACTGCGCCACGCCGGCGAGATAAAAGCCATAGGTCACCGGCTGGGCCGGCTGGAGATGGGTGTAGCCCGGCATCACCGCGTCGCGGAATCGGAAGGCGCCGTCGAGCGCATGCTCCTCGACCTGAAGCAGCGCCTGGCTGGCGTCGAGCAGCAGATCCCGCGCGCGCAGCCGGTCGAGCGCCGCCGTCAGGTCGTTGCGGCTGCGGGCGATATGCATGCGTCCGCCCGCATCGGTGCCGATCAGCTTGATCAGGTGGGCTTCGTAATTGAAGTAGGCGTCCTCGCGCTGCGGATCGAGCTCGACGACCTCCGGTCCCTCTTCTTCCATCCGCAGCAGGCCCCCGGCGAGCGACTTGGCCGCCTGCGGGGAAATCAGGCCACAGCGCGCCAGCATCAGCACATGCGCCTGATTGAGATCGCTCATATAGCTGAAGACATTGCGGAAATCCCGCGCAAGCCGCGGCGCGTAGATATGGTCGCAAACCTCTTGGGCGACCTTTTCGGTCAGGCGACGGCTGACTTTGGATTCCATGACGACGTCCTCTGGATAGCGGAAAGCGAAAAGGGGCTCAGGGAAGCTGCGTGGCTGGCTGTTCGACGGGGTGCGTTCCCGGCGCCACCCGGCTGCGATCGGCTTTCAGCCGTCTTTCGAGCCAGCGGCCAAACCAGGTCAGCGTCGAACAGATCACGAAGTAGATCAGCAGCACCGCGCCATAGACGGTGAAGGCCGGATTCCAGCCCTCCATCATCGTGGTGCGTTCGACGATGATCTGGCCGACTTTGAAGAACTCGGTGACGCCGACGAGCGCGCCGAGCGATGTCGCCTGCACGAGCAGCGTGAGCAGGCCGACGAAGGGCGGCAGGATCGAGCGCAGCGCCTGCGGCCCGGTGACGAAGAGGTAGACCTCGTAAGGCTTCAGCCCGAGCGCGGCCGCGCTCTGCCATTGATGCTTGGGAACGGAACCGAAGCCGGCCCGCACGATCTCGGTGCCATTGGCGCTGCCCCAGAGCGAGAGGCCTACGGTCACCGCAGCGAAGGGCGACAGCTCCACCCCGAAGAGCGGCGCGACGAAGAACACGAAGAAGATGTTCACGATCAGCGGGATGTCGCGGAACAGCTCGACATAGACCTTCACCGCGACGCGCAGCCAGCGGAAGCGCAGCGTCGCCAGCGTGCCGAGCACGAAGGCGATGATCGTCGAGAAGAACAGCGTCGCCAGCGCCAGCGAGAGCGTCATGGTGATGCCCTGCAGGATGAAGGGCAGGTTCTTGATCAGGAGTTCCATCGCCCTGCCTCAGACCCGGAACGGGGTGTTGAGCCGGTATTCGAGCCGGCTGGCGAAGAAGGAGAGCACGAGGACGAGCGCGAGGTAGATCACGCAGATCGCCGCGAACATCTCGATGGTGCGGAAATCCATCGAGATCCGGTCGATCGCGACATAGGTCAGCTCGGCCAGCCCGATCGCCTGGAGATAGGAGGAGTTCTTCAGAAGCGAGATCGAGGTGTTGAGCATCGAGGGCAGCCCGACGCGGATCGCCATCGGCGCGGCGACCAGCCGGAAGAAGCGCCAGGGCGAGAGGCCGAGCGAAAACGCCGCCTCGCGCAGCCCCTTGCCGACCGTCTCCAGCCCGCCGCGAATGTTCTCGATCTGGTAGGCCCCGGCCCAGAGCGTCAGGGACAGCACACCCGACCAGAACAGCGAGAGCTTCAGGCCGAGCCCCGGCAGGCCGTAGAAGATGAAGAAGAGCTGCGCGAGCAGCGGCGTGTTGCGGATGAACTCGACGTAAGCAACGACGATCTTGTCGAGCACGGGCACCTGCAGCACCCGGACCGCCGCGCCGCACAGTCCGACCACGACGGACAGGACGATCGACAGCACGCTGACCTGGATGGTCAGCCACAGGCCGCGCATCAGGGCCGGCCCCTGTGCGGCCAAATAGGCGAGATCGAATTCCATGGTCGCAGCCAACCCCGCTGTCGCGATGGAGGAACCGGAGGTGGCAGCCCACCTCCGAACAATCGGCGCGGCTCAGCGCGCCGTCGGCTTCGGCTTGGTGAAGGCGTCGGTGTAGAATGGCCGGATATCGGCCGGAATCCACTTCTCGACCCATTTCGCGTAGAGGCCCTCGGTCTTCATGCGGTCGAGCGCGGCATCGACATAGGCGAGCCATGCCGCCTCGTTCTTGCGCACGCCGACCGCGGCGTCGGAGACGGCGAAGGGCTCTCCGACCAGGCGCAGCGACGGGTCCTTCGCCGCGATCACGATCAGCGTGGCGGCGTCATGGGTGTAGGCGTCGCCGCGGCCCTGCTTCAGCGACTGCAGTGCGTCGGAGGCGGTGTTGAGTCGCAGATTGTCAACCTTCGGCATGGTGTCCTCGAACCATTTCGCCTGCGTCGAGCCCTTCAGCATGATCACGATCTTGCCGGCGACGTCGTCGAGCTTCTTGATCGGGCTGTCCTTGGCGACGAGCATGTCCGACCCGCCCCAGCGATAGGGCTTGGAGAAATCGACGACGCGGGCACGCTCCGGCGTCACCCCCAGCGTGGCGATCAGGAGATCGACCTTCTTGCCGTTGAGCTGCGGGATGCGGTTCTCGGCGGTGACGCAGGTCAGCTCGATCTTGTCGGCCGAACCGAAGGCCCAGGTGGCGATCTGGATCGCCATATCGGTCTCGACACCGGCGAACTTGCCGGTCTCGTCCTTGTAGCCATAGGGCGGCTGGTCGCAGCGCACGCCGGCCCTGAGCAGGCCGGCCGCTTTGATCGCCTCCGGCAGCGGCGGCAGGCCCTGTGCCTGTGCGCCTGACAGGGTGGCCGCAAGCGCCGTGGCGGCGAGCGCGGTAAGAGCGCCGAGGCGCGTGGCAAAAAGATGGGTCATCCGTTGTCCCTCTGTTGGATGGTTGGTCCGGGTGAAGCGCCGGTCTGCGCCGGCTGCGCGCTCGCCCTTGCGGGGCGGCGATCTCGCTGCGGAGGGCTGTCTGCCAGCACCCCGTTGGTGATGTCCCTGAAGCCGGAGCCCGTCAGCACGAGCACCGCATGGCGTCCGGCGAGCCGGCCATCCTCCGCAAGCCTCCCGAGCGCCGCCAGCGCCGAGGCGGCCGAAAGCTCGACATGGAAGCCGAGGCCGGCAAGCTTCGCCCGAGCCAGCGTGGCCGCCTCATCGTCGACCGGCACGGCCAGCCCGCCGCTCTCGCGCAGGGCCTTCACGGCTTGCCAGGTCACCGTGCTGCCGGCGATGGAGAACTGCGCCGTATCGCCCGCGAAGGTCTCGCGATAATCGGCCCCGGCCAGAACGCGCGCCAGCCGCGGGAATGGTTCTGCCGCCACCAGCCGGGGCATGCCGCGTCCCAGTTCAGCGAAGCCGAGATGCAGCCCCGACAGCAGATCGCCGCGCGAACTGGGCGCAACCACGAGGTCCGGCAGCGCGACCGCCGCGATCTCGGCCGCGACCATCTTGTAGCCTTCTATGCCGAAGGGGTTCGTGCCGACCGCCGGCAGGCGATAATTCGTCGCCGCGAAAGCACTGTCATCCACCACGCGCCGCGCCAGATGGTGCCAGCGCGCCATGCTGTCGGAGAAGCCGACGAGGGTTGCGCCATGGGCCTCGATCGCCCGGCGATAACTCGCGGGCAGAGCGTCGCTCGTCGCGATCTCGGCGGGGATGCCGGCGCGCGCAGCATAGGCGGCTACAGACAGCCCGCCATTGCCGCTCGACGCCGCCACGATCCGCGTCGCACCGCGATCCAGCGCCCGCGCCATGAGTTGGGCGCTCATCCGGTCCTTGTGCGAGCCGCTCGGATTGCACCATTCGAGCTTGAGCGAAACACGCCCGACGCCGAGGAATGCCGCGAGTTCGGGCACCTCGACCAGAGGCGTGCAGCCCTCGCCCAGCGACAGTGCCCCCGGATAGGGCAGCGCGACGGGTTCAGATCCAGGGGCATAGACGAGCCGCAGATTGGATGCGTGCCCCTGCGCCGCGCAGCGCGGACATCCCGCCTCATGCTCCGCCACCGGCCAGTCGGCTTCGCAGCGCAGACAGACCATGCCTGTCAGGCGGGGCGTCACGGCGATGGCGGGACCAGCGGACATAGACAAAAGTATTGTAGCCGGCGTCTATCTGGTCAAATGTCAGTTTTTGGCACCCCTATTCACCAGTGATATGAGGCCGCCGTGAATCTGAGACAGGTCGAAGCGTTCCGGAGCATCATGCTGCGCGGCTCCATGACCGCCGCCGCGCAGGAGTTGCGAACCTCGCAGCCCAGCATCAGCCGCCTCATCGCGGAGCTCGAAGGCGAGATCGATCTGAAACTGTTCGAGCGCAGCGCGGGGCGTCTGCGGCCGACGCCCGAAGGCCTGTCGTTCTACCGCGAGGTCGAGCGCAGCTTCATCGGGTTGGACAACCTGTCCCACGCAGCGCGCGACATCCGCGCCTTCGGTACGGGCCGGCTGAGGGTCGCGGCGATGCCGGTGATGGCGCTGGGCTTCGTCCCGCGCTGCATCCGCCGGTTCAGGGAGCGCTTCCCGAACGCCATCATCTCCCTGCAGATGGGCCACGACGGCACGGTGACGCGCTGGATGTCGTCATCCTATTGCGACATCGGCTTCGTCGCGAACCTCATCGACATCCCGATGGTCGAGCATCGTCCGCTCTATGCCATCGCTGGCGTCTGTGCCCTGCCGCCGGGACACCGCCTTGCGAAGCGCGACTGCATCAGGCCAAAGGACCTTGAGGGCGAGGCCTTCATCTCGCTGTCTCTTGAGGACGGGGCGCGGGCCCGCGTCGACCGCGTCTTCGAGAATGCCGGCGTCAGGCGCCAGCTCGCACTGGAGACGCCGTTCAGCGCCGCGATCTGCGCACTGGTCGAGCAGGGCCTTGGCGTTGGCATCGTCAATCCCATCGCCGCCGACGACTATCGGCGCAGCGGCATCGCCTTCGTGCCCTTCAAGCCGGAGGTGATGTTCCATGGCCATGCGATGTTCTCGACCCACCAGCGTGAGAATCCGCTGATCGACGGCTTTCTGAGCGTCGTGCGCGAAGAGCTCTCAGGCTACGAGGCCACGTCGGGCTGTATTTGGCCGGATTGAGCGGTCCTCGGCACCATGCGGGGCCGGGCCGTGCGCCGGCCTCGATCGTGACGATCCGTTAGCTGTCGCCGGCCTCGGCGTCGACCAGCCGGTAGCCGACGCCTGGTTCGGTGATGATGAAGCGCGGATCGGCGGCATCGTCGCCGATCTTCTCGCGGACATGCCCGACGGCGATGCGCAGGTAATGCGTGTCGGCGGCGTGGGCGGGCCCCCAGATCGTCGTCAGCAACTGCCGGTGTCCGACGAGCTTGCCGGCATTGCGCGCCAGCAGCGCGACGACGTCGAACTCCTTGCGGGTCAGTTTCACCTGGACGCCATCGACGGCGACGCCGCGGCTCGCCAGGTCGATCTCGAGTCCGCCGATGCGGATCGCGGCGGGCTCGGTCGCGCGGTCGCGTCGGCTGCGCAGCAACGCCCGCAGCCGGGCGAGCAGTTCGCCGGTCGAGAACGGCTTCGTGACGTAATCGTCGGCGCCGGCATCGAGCGCCGCGATCTTCTCGGTCTCGGCATCGCGCACGGAGAGCACCAGGATCGGCAGGCTCGACCATTCGCGGATCGCCTCGATCACAGCCTTGCCGTCCATGTCGGGCAGGCCGAGATCGAGCAGCACGGCATCGGGCGCCATGGTCGCGGCGCGTTCGACGCCAAGCCGGCCGCGATCGGCCTCCAGCATCTCGAATCCGCCGGCGCCGAGCACGATCGCGAGGAAGCGCCGGATCGGCGCCTCGTCGTCGATCACGAGGATGCGCGCGGGCTTGCTGTCGGTCATTCCGGATCATCGCTGCTGGAGGGCGCGAAAGGCAGCCTGATCACGATGGCCGTCCCGCGTCCATCCGGGCCGGCCATGGCCGCGACCGTCCCGTCATGCGCCTCGACCAGCCCCTTCACGATGGAGAGCCCGAGCCCCGTGCCCGCAGGCCGCAGATCGCCGTCGGCGACGCGGTGGAAAAGGTCGAAGACGCGCTCGCGCTCATCCTCGGGAATGCCTGGCCCCTCGTCGATCACGGCGATTGCGGCCATCGCCCCATCGCGTTTCGCCGTGATGCGGATGGCGCTTCCCGCAGGCGCATATTTCGCGGCGTTCTCGACGACATTGGCGATGGCCTGGCCGATCAGAACCGGATCGACAAGCAGCGCCGGCAGGTCGCGCGGTGTCTCGATCGCGAGGCTGTGCCTGGTCAGCACGCGCTTCAGGTCGTTGCGAACGACGCCGAGAATCTCGCGCAGATCGACAGCCGCCCGCTTTGGCGCCAGCGCGCCATGCCCGAGCCGCGTCATGTCGAGCAGGTTCTGGACATAGCGGTCGAGGCGGCGCGCCTCGTCGAGGGCGGTCGCCGTCAGCTCGCGCCGGTCGGCCGGGCTGAGCGTCCCGTCGGTTTCCGCCAGACTGGAGACCGCCCCGATCACGGTGACGAGCGGGGTGCGCAGATCGTGACTGACCGAGTTGAGCAGCGCGCCGCGCAGCTTCTCGCCCTCGGCGGAGACCCGCGCATTGGCGAGCTCCTGAGCGAGGCGCGTGCGCTCGACCGCAACCGCGACCTGATCCTCGACCGCGATCAGCAGCCGCCGCGTTTCGGGGTCGAGTCCGCGCTGCCGGTCGCGGAAGCGCACGCCGATGACGCCGAGCGTCGCGCCGGCGGTCGCCAAGGGCACGAACAGCCATTCGCTCATCGGCAACGTCGCGGTGCCGGCTCCCGCCGGTTCGTTCTTCTCGAAGGCCCAGCGCACGGCTCCCTCGGCGCGGGCATCGAGATCCTCGATCGTCGGATGCCCCTGCACCTGCTGCAGGGTTCCGCCCGCATCGGGCATCAGGATGAGCGAATGGCAGTCCAGCGTCGCAGCGATGTGGAAGGCCGCCGCCCAGAGCACGTCGTCGGTCTGCGTGGCGGAAGCGATCTTGCGGGCGAAGTCGTAGAGGGTCTCGGTGCGCCGCTGCGCCGCGCGCATCGCCTCGACCTGCGCCTTGAGACGCCCGGCCAGAGTGCCGGTGAACAGCGCGCCCAGCAAGTAGATGGCGATCGAGACCACGTCCTCCGAACGACTGATGTGGAGGGAGTAGAACGGTGGCGTGTAGAAGAAATTGTATGCGACCGAGCCCAGAGCGCCGGCGGCGAGCGACGGCCCGAGACCCCAGCGGGCGCCCACCATCAGCACCGCGATCAGATAGAGGGCCGAGATCGCGCCACCGGGAACGGCGTCCCAGATCGAGATCGGCAGTGCGAGAAGCGTCGCTACGGCGATGGCGGAGAAGGCCATGGCGTAGCCTTGCCATGCGAACCGCATGACAGGTGCCGACGAGGCCTTGCGTCGCTCGATCCGGGAATGCGGCGTCACCACCGTGATCTCGAAATCGGTCGCGTCGTCGAGCAGGCGGTCGGCGACCGGCTCGCGGAAGGCCCCGGCCAGTCTCTGCCACCAGGAGCGGTGCGAGCGCGGCCGGCCGATCACGATGCGCGAGACATTACGCTGGCGGGCATAGCGCAGCACCTCGCCCGCGACATCGCATTCCGCGCGCAGCACGACGGTTTCGGCCCCGAGCGTCTCCGCCAGCCGCAGCGCCTCGACCGTGACCGCCCGCGTCTCGGCCGGCATCGCCTCGTGCCGGGGCGTCGTCACGGTCACGACGATCCAGGGCAGCCGAGACCGCTCGGCCATGCGCTTGCCGGCCCGCACCAGGCTGCGCGCGACCGGCGCCTCGTTGATGCAGACGAGCAGGCGCTCTTCGGCGGGCCAGGGGCCTTTGACGGCGTTGGCCTGCATCCAGGCCAGCATCTCGGCATCGACCCGGCTCGCCGCCGTGCGTAGCGCGAGCTCGCGCAGCGCCGTCAGCTTGCCCTTGCCGAAGAAGTTCTCCAGCGCCTGGCCGATCTGCTGCGACACATAGACCTTGCCGTCCTTCAGTCGCTTGATCAGCTCCTCGGGGGGCAGGTCGATCAGCTCGATCTCGTCGGCCCGCTGCAGGATGTGGTCCGGCACCGTTTCCTGCACGCGCACGCCAGTGATGCGCGCGACCACATCGTTCAGGCTCTCGACATGCTGGATGTTCAGCGTGGTGACGACGTCGATGCCGGCGTCGAGCACCTCGACGACATCCTGCCAGCGCTTGGGATGGCGCGAGCCCGGCGCGTTGCTGTGCGCGAGTTCGTCGATCAAAGCGATGGCGGGCTTGCGCGCGAGCAGCGCGTCGAGGTCGAGCTCGCTCAGCATCTGGCCGCGATAGGCGACCGGGCGGCGCGGCAGTTGCTCCAGCGTCTCGAGCAGGGCGGCCGTCTCGGTCCGGCCATGGGTCTCGACCAGCGCCACCACGACGTCGAGGCCCGCGCGCTGCCGCACGCGGGCCTCCTCGATCATGGCGAAGGTCTTGCCGACACCGGGCGAGGCGCCGAGGAAGATCTTGAGGCGACCGACCCCGCCGCCTTCCTCGCCGCGGGCCTCGGCGAGGAAGGATTCAGGTGTCGGTCTCTCGTCAGGCGCGCTCGGCATCGGCTAGAGCATGGCGCGAAAAAGTGGGAACCGGTCTTTCGCCAAAGCCATGCGCCGACTCCATCTGATCTGCGGACCAGAGCATCAGCGCCCGAGCCTGTCGAGCGCGAGGTTGAGCGCCAGGACATTGACGCGGGGCTCGCCGAGAACGCCAAGCAGGCGCGGTTCGGCCTGTTCGAGCACAAGCTGCCTGACCCGCTCCTCCTGCAACCCGCGCGCCTTGGCGACGCGCGCGACCTGGAGCAGAGCCGCGTCAGGCGAGATATGCGGGTCGAGACCGGAGCCGGACGCGGTCACCAGATCGGCAGGCTGGGCGCCGCCGCCCAGCGCGGCGACCCGTTCGGAGATCGCCTGCTTCAGCGCGGCCGAGCTCGGCCCGAGATTCGAGCCGGTCGAGTTCGTGGCGTTGTAGGGGCTCTCGACGGATTTGGTCGCATCCTGCGGATCGGCGGCCGTCGTGGCCGAGGGCCGGCCGTGGAAGTAGCGCTCGGAGGCGAAGGACTGGCCGATCAGGGCCGAGCCGATCACGGTCCCATCCTTGAGGATGGCCGAGCCGTTCGCCTGCGACGGAAACACTGCCTGGGCGACGCCGGTGACGGCGAGCGGATAGGCCGCTCCCGTCAGCAGGCTGAAGACGCCGAGAAGGACGAGGGAGGGGCGAAGATAGGAGGTCATGATCAAGTCTCCTTCAGGCGAGATGCAGCAGGTCGACGATCAGGTCGATCGCCTTGATGCCGATGAAGGGGACGATGAGCCCCCCTAACCCATAGATCAGCAGGTTGCGGCCGAGCAGCTTGGAGGCCGAAGCCGGCGCATAGCGCACGCCCTTCAGCGCGATCGGGATCAGCGCGACGATGACCAGCGCATTGAAGATGATCGCCGACAGGATCGCCGATTCCGGCGTTCCCAGCCCCATGACATCGAGGACGGCCAGCCCCGGATAGGCCGCGATGAACAGCGCCGGCAGGATGGCGAAGTACTTCGCCACGTCGTTGGCGATCGAGAAGGTGGTCAGTGCGCCGCGCGAAATGAGAAGCTGCTTCCCGACCATGACGATCTCGATCAGCTTCGTCGGGTCGCTGTCGAGGTCGATCAGGTTGCCGGCCTCCTTGGCGGCTGGCGTGCCGGAATTCATCGCGACGCCGACATCGGCCTGGGCGAGGGCAGGTGCGTCGTTCGAGCCGTCGCCGCACATCGCGACGAGCCGCCCCTGCGCCTGCTCCTCCCGGATCAGGGCGAGCTTCCGCTCCGGCGTCGCCTCGGCCAGGAAATCGTCGACACCGGCCTCGGCTGCAATGGCGGCGGCCGTCAGCGGATTGTCGCCGGTGATCATCACCGTGCGGATGCCCATGCGCCGCAATTCGGCGAAGCGCTCGCGGATCGCGGGCTTCACCACATCCTTGAGGTGGATGACGCCGAGCACGGCATGGTCGCGCGCAACGACCAGCGGCGTGCCGCCCGAGGAGGCGATCTTGCGCACGGCCTGCTCGACGCCGGCCGCGAGCGTGCCGCCGGTGAGTTTCGCCATCGTGTCGGAGGCACCCTTGCGCAGCGCGATGCCGCCGGGCAGGTCGGCGCCGGACATCCGCGTCTGCGCGGTGAAGGGCACGAAGGTCGCACCTTGGCCGGCGGCGGCATCGAAGCCGAAACGCTTCGCGGCGAGATCGACGATCGACTTGCCTTCCGGCGTCTCGTCGGCGAGCGAGGCGAGGAAGGCCGCCTCCGCCAGATCGCGCTCGCTGACATTCGGTGCCGGCTCGAAGGCATGGGCCATGCGATTGCCGAAGGTGATCGTGCCCGTCTTGTCGAGCAGGAGGACGTCGATATCGCCGGCAGCCTCGACCGCGCGGCCGGATTTGGCGATGACGTTCGCCTTCACCAGCCGGTCCATGCCGGCGATGCCGATGGCCGAGAGCAGGCCGCCGATCGTGGTCGGGATCAGCGTCACGAACAGCGCCGCAAGATAGATCACGGGCAGCGTCGTGCCGGACCAGGAGGCGAAGAAGGGCAATGTCGCGACGACGAAGAGAAAGACCAGCGTCAGCGCCGCCAGCAGGATGTCGAGCGCGATCTCGTTGGGTGTCTTCTGGCGCTTGGCGCCCTCGACCAGTGCGATCATCCGGTCGAGGAAGGTCTCGCCCTGCCGCGCCGTGACGCGGACCACCAGCCAGTCCGAGACCAGCCGCGTGCCGCCCGTGACGGAGGAGCGGTCGCCGCCGGATTCGCGGATCACCGGCGCGGATTCGCCGGTGATGGCGCTTTCGTCCACCGAGGCCACGCCCTCGATGATCTCGCCATCGGTCGGGACCGTGTCGCCGGCCTCGACGAGGATGACCTCGCCGGGCTCGACCAGCTCGACCTCCTTGGTGCCGTAGACGACGCGGTCGGCGGGGTTGATCAGCACCTTGGCCAGCGCCGAGGAGCGCGTCGAGCGGAAGGCATCGGCCCGCGCCTTGCCGCGCCCTTCGGCAACGGCCTCCGCGAAATTGGCGAAAAGGACGGTGAACCAGAGCCAGATCGCGATCTGCAGACCGATCCAGAAGACCGGCCCCCCGGTCAGCCCCTCGCGGATGACGAGCGCGCTCGCCAGCACAGAGACCAGCGCGGTCGAGAAGATCACCGGATTGCGGGCGAGGCTGCGCGGATCGAGCTTGCGGAAGGCCTGCAGGATCGCAGGGCGGATGATGACGGGCGAGAAAAGGCCCATCTCGGCGGGAGCATGCTTGCTCATGCGATGACTTTCCAACTGTCTCAGAAGCTCTGCCCGGCCAGGATCGACACGTGTTCTGCGATCGGGCCGAGGGCGAGGATGGGAAGGAAGGTGAGGGCGCCGACGATCAGGATCGTCGCCACCAGAAGCGTGACGAAGAGCGGCCCATGCGTCGGGAAGGTGCCGGCCGTCTCGGCTGCAGGACGCTTGGCCGCGAGGCTTCCGGCGATGGCGAGGATCGGGACGATGTAGCCGAAGCGACCGAGCATCATCGCGACGCCGAGGAAGGCATTGTGCCAGGGCGTGTTGGCGGTGAAGCCGGCGAAGGCCGAGCCGTTGTTGCCGGTCGCCGAGCTGTAGGCATAGAGCAGCTCGGACAGCCCGTGCGGCCCGGCGTCCTGCACCGAGGATTGCGCCTGCCCTGTCGCGATGGCGAGCGAGGCCAGCGCCAGGATTCCGAGCGGCATCACCAGCAGGGTCAGCGCCGCGAGCTTGATCTCCCGCGCCTCGATCTTCTTGCCGAGATATTCCGGCGTCCGACCGACCATCAGCCCCGCCAGGAAGACGGTGATGATGACGAAGAGCAGCATGCCGGTGAGCCCGACGCCGACGCCGCCATAGATGACCTCGCCAAGCTGGATGTTGAGCATCGCGACGAGCCCGCCGAGCGGCGTGAAGGAATCGAGCATGGCGTTGACCGAGCCGTTGGAAGCCGCCGTCGTCGCGGCCGCCCAGAGCGTCGAGGCGAGGATGCCGAAGCGGACCTCCTTGCCCTCCATATTGCCCGCAGTTGCATCGACCAGCCCGGCATGGAGCGGATTGCCGAGGCGCTCCGCGCTATAGATCGCCGCGAAGCCGACGAGGAACAGCACCGCCATGGCCGCGAACAGGGCGCGGCCCTGCCGGCGGTCGCCGACGAGCCGGCCATAGGTGAGGCAGAAAGCGACCGGGATCAGCAGGATCGAGATCGTCGTCAGCAGGTTCGAGAGCGCGGTCGGGTTCTCGAAGGGATGCGCCGAATTGACGTTGAAGAAGCCGCCGCCATTGGTGCCGAGCTGCTTGATCGCGATCTGGCTCGCGACCGGGCCGAGTGCGATGCTCTGCTTCGCGCCTTCCAGCGTCGTCGCGTCGAAGGAGCCTTGCAGCGTCTGCGGCAGGCCGAGCCCGACCAGCATGAGCGCCAGCAGGAGCGCGGCCGGCAGCAGGATGTAGAGCGTCACCCGGGTCAGATCGACCCAGAAGTTGCCGAGCACCCGCGTCTGCTTTGCCGCGAAGCCCCGCGCCACGGCGGCAGCGACAGCCGCGCCGCTCGCCGCGGAAACGAAGTTCTGCGTCGTCAGCCCGAGCATCTGGCTGAGATTCGAGAGCGTCGTCTCGCCGCCATAAGACTGCCAGTTGGTATTGGTGACGAAGGAGATCGCGGTGTTGAAGGCGAGATGCGCCGACAGCCCGTCAAAGCCCTGCGGATTCAGCGGCAGCCAGTTCTGGAAGCGCAGCATCAGGAAGAGCAGGACGAAGCCGGCCGAATTGAAGGCCAGCAGCGAAAAAGCATAGGCCTGCCAGCGCTGGGACTGGGGCTGGCTTTGGCCGGCCAGCGCGAGGATCGCGTTCTCGATGGGCGCCAGGAAGCGGGCCTCACCGGTGAAGACGCGCGCCATGTAGTGGCCGAGCGGCCAGGCCGCGAGCAAGAGCAGCGCAGCGAAGAGGAGGAACTGGATCATATCGAGGGTCATCGGTGCGACCTCTCAGAAGGATTCGGGGCGCAGCAGCGCCTTGAGGAGATAGACGAGCAGAACGAGCACGGCCGTCAGCCCGAGGATGATGTCGAGGGGCATGATTCGCCTCACAGCCGGTCAGCGGCAGCGACGGCGAGGCCGGCGAGCCCGAAAAGCCCGAGGCCGCCGAGCAGGAACAGGATGTCGAGGGTCATGGAGAGCTCCGATCGCGTGTCCGATCGTAGCTAGGGGCGCTGCCCGTAACGCCGCCATCTCGAATGCAGGGCGGGTCCGTAAAGTCTGCGTAAAGCGGCAACGACGGCCGCGTCGAGGCGATTTTCGGTCCCGAAACGCCAGTGCGGCCCGAATGCGAAGGGCCCGTTCCGGATAAGAACCTCCCTTTCCGCTTCGGACGCGGGTCTTGGTCGACAGCTTGACGATGGCGCGCCGCTCATGTGTGACATCCATACCCGGCTTACCAACCGTACTTTTTCCATCACTACGCGACGCTGCGACCACTGCCGACCATGCGGCGGTTTGGGAACCGGGCGGCCATCTCGGCGCGAGCCGGTGTCGGGTCCGCCTGCGTGATCAAGGGTTGGTCCGGACGCGCGAATGGTCTGTAGTGACCTCGCTGATTCGGTTGGGGGACCTGATCTCATTGAGGTAATGCGCGGTAGGGCCGCGTTAACCTTTGTTAATCAAGGGTCAATGCATGATGACGTTTCCCCCCCGCTGGCCCTCATGCGGATGAGCCCATCCTGCCCCCCAGCTCTCGCATCTGCTCGCAACGGAACGCGGCGGAGCCTGGCGATTGTTGCGACGGTCACCTGGCTGGGCGTGGCGGTTGCGGGCTGCGGCGGGCAGAGGCTGACGGATGATGAACTGTCGTTCGCGACACGCGCCACCGCCGTCGAGCCGAGCCGCGCTTTGGTGATCCTGCCTCCAGGCGCTCCCCCGGTGGTGAGCGTCACGCAGCGCAACTACGACAACGCCATTTCCCAGGCCATCAGCCTGACGACGCGCGGTCGCACGCCGGGCGAGAACGGGATCGACGTCGCCTTCCTGACGGCGGCCGATGTTCCAGACGACACCGGCGTCGAAGGCAGGCTCCTGCCGAATCCCAGCATCGAGGATTTCGCCATCGCGCGCGAGATGGAGGAACGGCTGCCGGGCGTCGCCATGGCGCCAGCCGCCATCTACGTCCAGAATCGCTATGGCCCCTTCGGCTATGCCTTCGGCCGCGGCGCGGCGGGCGATGGCTGCCTCTACACCTGGCAACGGATCGCGAGCGGCGACAGCGTCTTCCGCCCCAAATCGGGCCTGATCTCCGTCCGGCTGCGTGTCTGCGAGCCCGGCGCCTCGGAAGCGAGCCTGCTGCGATTGGCCTATGGCTATTCGATCAACGGCTCGCTCAGGCGGTCCGGCTGGAATCCGATCGGCGATGCGCCGCAGCCGCAGCCGCAGGCGGGGCTCGGCGAAGCCGGCGTGCCGATCTATCCCGTGGCCCAAACTGCCTGGCCCGATACGGCCGAGGGACAGAAGCAGGCCGCAGGCCCGCGAGCTGCGCGCAGCCATCGGCCGCGGCCTGTTCGTAGCGAAGCCGTGGAGCCCATCCCGGACCGACCCCTGGAAGGATATCCGATCGTCCCGCCGCCACCCGCCCCCTGAACCCAGGCACTCGGAACCCAGGCACTCGGAACCGAAGCGTTCTCAATACAAGCACTCTGAACTTAGGCACCTGACCCCGAGCATGATGGCACGAAGCCCGATGCGAACAGCAAGCTACGTCATCGTCTGGGCCGTGATCGCCGCCGTGGTCGTCCTGATGATCACCCTGCCGATCAGCTTGCAGGCTCATCTGATCGCGGGCGCGATCGTGGTCAGTGCCATGATCGTGCTGAAATTCCTGCGCCCTCGCGGTGTCTGGCGGCTGATTGCGTTGGGGCTCGGGACCGCCATCGTGCTGCGTTACATCTATTGGCGTACCACCAGCACGTTGCCGGCGGTGAACCAGATCGAGGACTTCATCCCTGCGATGACCCTCTATCTGGCCGAACTCTACAACATCGGCATGCTGTTCCTCAGCCTGTTCGTGGTGGCGATGCCCTTGCCGCGGCGCAAGACGCCGCCCATCGATCCGCAGACCGCGCCGACGGTCGACGTCTTCGTGCCGACCTACAATGAAGACCCCGAGCTGCTGGCGACGACGCTCTCGGCGGCGCTCGCGATGGATTATCCGGCGGATCGACTGAAGGTCTTTCTGCTCGACGATGGCGGCACCGACGAGAAATGCAACGCGGACAACTTCGTCGCAGCCAGCGCCGCCAGGGAACGCCGCGCCACCCTCCAGGCTCTCTGTGCGGGCCTCGGCGTCACCTACCTGACGCGCGAACGCAATCTCAGCGCCAAGGCCGGCAATCTCAATAACGGGATCGCTCATTCGCAGGGCGAGCTGATCGTGGTCTTCGATGCCGATCACGCACCCGCCCGGTCCTTCCTCACCGAAACGGTCGGCTATTTCGGGCTGGATCCGAAGCTCTTCCTGGTGCAGACGCCGCACTTCTTCATCAACCCGGATCCGCTGGAGCGAAATCTCAGGACCTTCAAGGACATGCCGTCGGAGAATGAGATGTTCTACGGCATCATCCAGCGCGGCCTCGACAAATGGGATGCCTCGTTCTTCTGCGGTTCGGCCGCCGTGCTCCGCCGCACCGCGCTCGAGACGACCAACGGCTTCCAGGGACGCAGCATCACGGAGGATGCCGAGACGGCGATCACGCTGCACGCCACGGGCTGGCACAGCGTCTATGTCGACAAGCCGCTGATCGCCGGGCTGCAGCCGGCGACCTTCGCGAGCTTCATCGGGCAGCGTTCGCGCTGGGCCCAGGGAATGATGCAGATCCTGATCTATCACCGGCCATTGTTCAAAAGCGGGCTCTCGCTGCCGCAACGGCTCTGCTACTGCTCCTCGGCGCTGTTCTGGCTGTTCCCCTTCGCGCGGCTGATCTTTTTGGTCTCGCCACTGTTCTATCTCTTTTTCGGGTTGCAGATCTTCACGGCATCGGGCGGCGAGTTCTTCGCCTATATTCTGAGCTATATGGTCGTGAACCTGATGATGCAGAACTACCTCTATGGTCGCTATCGCTGGCCATGGATCTCGGAGCTCTACGAATTCATCCAGTCCGTCTATCTGCTGCCCGCCGTGATCTCGGTCATGCTCAATCCGAGCAAGCCGACCTTCAAGGTCACCGCGAAGAACGAGTCGCTGGAAACGCGCCACGTCTCGGAACTGGGCAAGCCCTTCTTCATCATCTTCGCCGTGCTGGCGCTGGGCGTCGTCGCCACGTATTGGCGCACCATCACCGAGCCCTACAATGCCGACACGACGCTGGTGGTGGGCCTCTGGAACTTCCTCAACCTGTTGATGGCGGGTTGCGCGCTCGGCGTCGTTTCGGAGCGACCGGAGGGGCGTGCCGCCAGGCGCTTCGCGGTCAGGCGTCGGGGGGAGATCACGTTCAACGGAGAGACGGCGCCGATCGTGACGGAGAATGCCTCGGTCGATGGCATCGCGCTGCGCATCATCTCGTCGACGCTGGACAAGCTGCCTGTTGGCAGCGAGGCGCAGATCTCTTTCGAAACCACGATCGATATGCCACGCGGCACACTGCCGGTCCGCGTGATGCGCCTCACGCCCGACGAGAAGGGGGTACTGCTGGGCTGCCGCTACCTCGCCAGCGAACCTCTGCACAGCCGCATGATCGCCGATCTTGCCTTTTCCGACGCAGAGAGGTGGTCGCTCTTTCAGAAGGCCCGGCGCCAGAATATGGGCGTGATCTACGGAACCGTGCGTTTCCTGCGCATCGCGCTTTTCCAGACAAGCCGCGGCCTGTCGTATTTCTTTGGCCTCTATCGTTTGCAGCGCTCGCCCACCGTGAAAGCGGAGGCGCCGAAATGAGGCGGGTTCCGCTGCCCCTGCTGGCCGTCTTGGCCGTTCCGTTCCTGTGCGGCTTTGGGTTCACCCAGGGCGTTCGCGCGCAGTCGGTGCCGCCTGGTCCTGCCCCCTTTCAGATCGTGCCGCCCGAGCAGCAACCGGCGGCAAGACCCGTTCCGGCCGAGCCGGCTCCTCCTCCTGTGGCCCAACCGCCGCGCCCCGCGGCCACGGCCGGGCAGGCCGCCTTCGCCTACAAGCCCTTGCTGCCGGCAGCCCGCGTTACGCTCGAGGGCGAGAGTGACTCGCGCAGTTGGGCTTTCCACCTGACGCAGGACGAAGCCGGCGCCGAGCTGAACCTCGAGGTGGCGTTCCAGAACGCCCTCGTCGTGATGCCGGAAGCCTCGCGATTGACCGTCAGGGTCAATGGCGAGCGCGTCATCGAGCAGCCGATCGCCTCCTCCGACCGCCTGGCACGGTTGTCGGTGGCCATCCGCAAGGGCCTCTTGCGACCGGGTCAGAATACGATCCGGTTCGAGGCAGTGCACCGTCATCGGACCGACTGCACCGTGGCTTCCACCTATGAACTCTGGACGCGCATCGACGGCGCCGGCACGAAGCTGAGCTTCCGCGGCAGCGATGTCCGCCAGTTCCGTCCTCTGACCATCGACGATCTGCCGGCGGTGGGCGGCGACGAGAGCGGTCAGACGACGATCAACATTGTCGCGCCCAGCGCGTCACGCGCGATCGCCGGCAATACCATCCTGGCGGTCGCCCAGGCCGTAGCCGTGCGCGGGCGTTATGCCCAGGCCGTGATGCGTGTCTCGGAGCGGGCGCCCGAGCGCTCGCGCCCCGGTTCGCTGACAGTCGTCATCGGAACGGCGAACGAACTGGGCGAGGTGCTCGGAGCGGTTCCCGAGGAGGCCGCCACGCGTAGCTTCCTGGGCTTCGTTGCCAGCCAGAAGCTGGGCCCCGCCACGCTCCTCGTCACCGGCCAGGGGTGGCCCGAGATCGAGGCGATCGTCGCCAAGATCCTGACCGAGCCGGTGTCCCGCCCGACCAACATGAACCGGACACGGATGGACACGGCCAGCTGGCACATGCCGGATGCGCCCTTCATCTCGAACAGCCAGGTCCTGCGCTTCGCCGACCTCGGCGTTTCCACGCAGGAATCGACTGGCCGGCGCATGCGCGTGCGCTCCGTCATCGCTCTGCCCGGGGACTTCTACGCCAACGCCTATGGCGAGGCGACGCTTTACCTTGACGGCGCCTATTCCAAAGACGTTCTTCCCGGCGTCAGCCACATCGAAATCTTCGTCAACGGGAACGTCGCCGCGACGGTGCCACTCAACACCACGACCGGCGGCCTTTTCCAGCAGTTCCCGATCACCGTGCCGTTGCGCCATTTCCGGCCGGGCATCAACGAGGTCTGGCTGGAAGCCGTCACGCTCGCGAAGACCGATCTCACTTGCGGACCGGGCGCCACCTTGCCGGGCAGGAATCGCTTTGCGCTTTTCGACACGACGTCCCTCTCGATTCCGGATTTCGCGAAGATCGGCGTCAAACCGAACCTTGCCGCGACAGCCGGCACGGGATTTCCGTATTCGGTGGCTCCACGCGTGGCGCTGATCATGGGGCGGCTCGACACCGCCAATTTCGGCGCTGCGGCGACGCTTCTGGGGCGGCTGGCCCAGCGCGCCAGCCGCCCCCTCGCGGTCGACACGCTGGCGAACGCGGCGGCCGTGGGAGATCGGCCTGTCCTGATCGTGGGCGCCGTCGGCCAGCTGCCGAGCGGAATTCTGCCGCGCGTGGGCGTGGCCGACAGCATCCGCACCACCTGGCCGCTGCGCGCCGACGCGGTGGTGGTCACGCCCGATGCCGAAGGTGGCGCCGTGTTCGATGCCGTTCTGAATCGCTTTCAGGGCCGACAGACGACGCCGGAGGATTCGGGCGGCGTCGCACCCTCCACAAACGAGATCCGTGACCGCTGGCGGACATCGCTCGGTGGCCCGCTCGCACGCTATTTCGTCGCGTTCGACGGCTGGCTCCAACGGACCTTCGATCTGTCCTTCGCCCAGTTGCGAGCACCATCGCGGGCTCGCTCCCTCTATGAGCCGGCCGAGGGAACCGACCTGATCGCGGCGCAGGCCGCCGATCCGGAGACACGGCAGGTCTGGACGGCCTTCATCGCCCGGCGCGAGGAAACGCTCGAAAGCAGCGTCGCCCGCATCGTCTCGCCGGGCAACTGGGCGAGCATGGCCGGCAAGATCACGGCCTTCCGCGGCGCCGAGGAGACCCATGTCCTCTCCGCCGACAGCACCTCCTTCGTGATGACGCGCCCCTTCAGCCTGGCGAATATGCGTCTCGTCCTCGCCAACTGGATGTCGAGCAATATTGGCGTCTATGCCTTGGCACTTCTGGCTGCCTGTATCGCCCTCGGGATCGGCACGTCGCTGATGCTTGGACGGCTGGGGAGGCGATCGTGACGAGGTTGCTTGCCACCTTTGCTGCGGCCATGATGATGCTGACATCCGGCGCCCAGGCCGCATTTCCCGATGGCGCCTGGGAACTCTACCGGCAGAAATTCGTCACGCCTGAAGGACGGGTCATCGACGATGCCAATGGCGGGATCAGCCACAGCGAGAGCCAGGGCTATGGCCTGTTGCTGGCCTGTCTGGCCGGCGACCGCAGCAGCTTCGCGCGGATTTTTGGCTTCACGCGAACGGAGCTGCTGATCCGCGACGACGGGCTGGCGGCCTGGCGTTGGGACCCAAAGGCCAGCCCCCACGTCACCGACATCAACAACGCCAGCGACGGCGATCTTCTGATCGCGGAAGCGCTCGGTTGTGCGGGCACGCGCTGGAACATGCCTGCCTATACGACGGCGGCGCGCCAGATTGCCCGGTCGCTGGCGAAGGTCGCGTTGCTCAGGCGCGGCAGCGAGACATGGCTGATGCCCGGCGCGGCCGGCTTCGCGGAGAAGGACAGGCCGGACGGTCCGGTGGTCAACCCTTCCTATTGGGTCTTCGAGGTATTTCCTGCCTTGGTCCAGCTCACCGGTGACCAGAACTGGATGCAGGTGCACGCGAGCGGCCTGCGGCTGCTCGACACTCTCGCAAAGGCGAAAATGCTGCCGCCGGAGTGGGTATCGGTAAGGGGCCCGCCCAAACCGGCGGAAGGGTTTCCCGCTCAATTCGGCTACAACGCGATCCGCATCCCGCTTTACCTGATGCGTGCGGGACTGGCCGACAAGGCACGCATCGAGCCGTTCCGGCAGGCATGGGCTGGCGGCACGGCGGTGATCGATGTCAGGACCGGCAAGCCTGTCGAGCCGCTGCCTGACCCCGGCTACCGCATTCTCGCCGCAGCCATGGCCTGCGTCGTGGACAAGACGGCGATCCCGGCCGATCTGAGGACGTTCCAACCGACGGCCTATTATCCCTCGACGCTGCATCTCCTGTCCCTCTCGATGCTCCGGGAGAGGTATCCGCAATGCATGTGAAGCATTTTGTTCTGGCGATCGCCGCCTCGAGCGCCGCCTTTTACGCCGTCGGTCGCAACAGTCAGAAGGCCGATCTTTCGCTGGGCGCCCCGTCGACGATCCAGTCCGCAATGGCGGCAGGAAGCTCCACTCCCGATGCGCCGCCTGCCACGACGGAGATCGTCCAGGCCCCGTCGACTGCGACCCCGGTTGCGCCGCTTCCATCGGCCCAGGCCGGCCAGCAGCCGCAGCGCCCACCCGCGGTCGACGAAAGCGCGCTGCGTTATTTTGCGGCTCAGGGCGACACGCGCCGCCTGGAGGCCGAACTCGCCCGGCTGCGGGCGCTCTATCCGGAATGGAAGCCACCCGCTGATCTGACGTCCCCGTTTCCGACCGGAGACGCCGAGCTGGAGCGGATGTGGAAGCTTTTCTCGGAGGGCAAGATCGCCGAGGCACGGGCTGCCATCGCACAGCGCAGCACGGTGGATACGGCCTGGCGAGCACCGGATGATCTCGTCGCCCGGCTCGATGCCGCCGAGGCAGCGCAGCGACTGGTGAACGCTTCGAATGCGAGGCAGTGGGAGCAGGTCATCAGACTCGGCACCGAGACGCCGGCGTTGCTGACCTGCGCGAATGTCGATGCGCTTTGGCGCGTAGCCGAGGCGTTCGTGAATACCGGCAAGCCCGAGCGCGCCCGGGACGCCTATGCCTATGTCCTCGGCAACTGCAACACGCCGGCCGAGCGGGTCGGCACCATGCAGAAGGCCCTCGCCACGCTGTCCGACCCGCTGACGGAACAATTGCTGGCGCAGGAGAGGCAGACCGAGTTCTCGAGCATCCGCGACGAAATTGCCCGGCGGCGGATCGGACGGGCAGCAGAGGATTCCACGCTCGTCGTGTCACCGGACGATCTTCGGCGTGTGGAAATGCTCGCAAATGCCGCGACGACGCCCGACGATGCCATTCTGCTTGGCTTTCATGCGCTGCGCCGCAACGATCCGGTCAAGGCTGAGACCTGGTTCAAGACGGCGCTGTCGCGCAATGGCGGAGCCAAGGCAGCCGAAGGCGCCGTTCTCGCGCTCGGAGCCAACCGGAAATACCAGGAGGCCGAGGCGCTGGGTGCGCAATGGCTCGAGGCCGGTGCTGCCAACCGCAAGGCCTATCTCGATGTCGCGATGACCCTGACCACCCAGGAGCCGCCCCCCCGGCTCGACCGTGCGGTCCTCGATCGGATCGCGAAGACCGTCGGCACGGATCGCTACGCGCCTGGCGCCGCAGGCCTTGGCTGGTATGCCTACAACTCCGGCCAGATTTCGCCAGCCGCCACCTGGTTCGAGACCGCCCGCAACTGGGATCGTGCCTATGAGCCCGCCGCCTATGGATTGGCTTTGACGCGACAGCGCCTGCGAGACCAGGCTGGCCTGCGTGCGCTCATGACGGAATGGGGGCGCCGCTCCGAGCGGATTGCGACCCTTCTCGATCCGCGACGCAACCTTGCGACGAACAGGCAGGAGGCGCCTCGGCCAGATCTGGCCCCGCAAGACTTGGGTCGACAAGACCTGGGCCGCCAAGACCTGGGTCGACAAGACAGGGCCGCGGAAGCCACGGCGCTTCCGCCGGCCCACAGGCCTGCCGATCTGGTGCCAAGCCGCACGGCCCGTGCCGATACGGTTAGACAATTCGTTCAGGAGGATGTCGATGCCGCGCCCGCGCAACGTCGCCGCGGCGCGCAGGCCCGCCCGTCCGGCGGCTGCGGCAACGGCATGTCCGGCGCTGCCGCCCTGCAGCGTGGCTGGTGTCTGCTCAATCTGAAGCGCCCGGCCGCTGCGGCCGAGGCCTTCGATGCGGCCATGCGCAGCGGCAGCGCACAGGTCGTGGCCGACGCCGCGGCAGGCAAAACCTATGCAAAACTTCAGCAGGGGCTGACAGCGGAGGCCAGCGCCGCGGCGGCCGGCACGAACCTGCCTCCTGCGCGGCGCGGCGAACTCTCCGCCCTGCTGCTGTCCGAGAGGTTCTTTGCCCAATACGACGCGAAGGACTTCACCGGGGCGCTCGTGACGCTGTCGGAGCGTGCGCGGCATGCACCCGAAACCTCCGATCTGATGTTGATGCGCGGCTGGTCCTACTTCAATCTCGGCCGCTACGATGACGCCAGCAAGGTGTTTACGGCGCTGTACCGGGTCAATGCGTCGCCGCAGGCGCTCTCCGGATTGAGCGCGATCCGCGATATCACGCAGCGGAACAGATACTGAGGCCATGGCGCAGGACCGGCGGAAGCGGTCATTCCGAATGGAGAGGTCACATGGGAGCGGAGCTTGCCGGGTTCCGGAGTTGGCAGGCAGGCCAGTCGCCATTTTGGGCTGTCGATCGCGGTTGGGCGCCAGTTTTGTCGGAAACGCAGATCCATAGAATTTGATACATGCAAATGGCGGAATTTTAGCACCGGCAGGCAATAGCTCGTGAAGATCAACGCGAGTTCTAAAACATGATCGATGTTCTCTCCCTGGTTGGAATTCTCGCCTTTGGGTGGCTCGGCTACGCATTCTGGTATGCCGGGCGAGACCAGGCGCCGACCTCCAGTTCAGCAGGCGTGACCGGGAAAAATCTCGTTTCGTGATGCGAGGAGCCGGAGTAGGCCGCTGTTTGCGAAGGCGAAGGCAAGGCTTTCTCGGGAGGTGAGGACGCCCGAGAGTTTACGCTCCGGGCGTTTCGTCGTTCTACCCCGGAGACGCGAAAATGCCGGCCGGTCGCGTAGCGCCGCGCGCGTAACCGGATCGCGATGACGGGGCCTCGAAGCCGCCATCCTCTCCGGAAGACAGCGTCTGCGCCTGCCCTTCGTTCCTGACGGTCCCCATGACGGGTCGCGCGCGATCGCAGCCCCCCAAGGCCTTGCGACCCACCTCCGCGAGCGCAAGGCGCGCCGGATGCCGCAGCTTGTCAGCAAAGCGAAAGCTACGCCGCCCAGACGACGTCATCCAGTCGGATGGGAGATGATTCGCATGCTCGAGAGGGATCAAACGTCAGGACCGAGACGGTCTCTGTGGCGCGACAAGGCGAGGACCGGCGATGTTGGTGCAGCCGTCGTCTCCCTGCGCGGAGCAGCGGCATTCTCACGGGTCGGGGCCGAGCCGTGGTCTGATCGGACGAACCGCGTCTGCCCGGTGATCGGCGTCTTCATGCGAGCCTGGAACGAGGGCCTGCCCCAAGACGAGCGTTTCATCCTCGTCCCGCTGGTGGCAAGGACCCTCCACACGCGCGCCACCCCTCCTGTCGAGCGGAAACGAGCGCTCATGGCGGCCGATCGGCTGGTGCGAACCTACACGCCGGTCTGGTTGAATCTCGCAGGCCTGCGGGAGCAGGCCCGCCTGCTTTACGCCTTGCCCCCGATTACCGAACTCGCCCAGGCTTTCGACATGAGGACGGTGCTGGCCAGGGTCAGTCACGAGGCCAATGCGGAAGCGCTCGGCGTCGGTGAGGCGGGCTGGATCAAGGCGTCGGACGATTGCTGGGCCTCCGCCTGGGCCGCGGCCTATGACGCCGCCCGGCTTGCTGCGCATGATCCGGCATGGATCAGCGCCGCTGCGGCGTCGCGGGCCGCTGCCGGTCTTGCTGCTTGCCTGCCGACACAGCCGTTCAAGGCCGCCCTGCAGACCTCCGCCGGCGGGCTTTTTCTCCAGATGGCGAGGCTCGTCGATCGATCCGCGATCTGACGGCGCCGTCGGTCAGGCTCCGTCGCCGGGGCGGAATGCCAGCGTGAATGTCACCGCCCCCTCGCCGGAGGCGACAGCGACGGCGCCGCCGAGGCGCTTCATGATGGTGTCGACGATCGAGAGGCCGAGACCGCTGCCACTGCTGCGGCGATCCTGCTTCCAGAACCGCTCGAACATCGTCGCCTGCAGCGCCTCCGGAATGGAGCTGCCGGTATTGGCGACCGAGATGCGGGTCTCGTCGACGATGACGCGTATCGCGCTTCCAGCCCTGGAATGGCGCACGGCATTGTCGATCAGATTGCGCAGGGCGATTTCCGCCAGCCCGACATCGCCATGTACGGAAGCAGGCTTGCCGCTGCCGCGTTCGAGCGCGATCTCCCGTCCGGAGGCGATGGCGGCCGGCGCCATGTCTGCGACCACCTCGCGCGCCAGCGCCATCGGATCGAAGCGGCCCGCCGCGTCGATCAGCCTGCTGTCGGCTTCGGCCAGCGCGAGCAATTGCGCCAGCAGGCGGGCGACCTTGTCGAAATGAATGGAGAGGATCGAACGGGCCTGCGCGGGAACGATGGCCTCGACCTCGGCCCTCAGCGCGGCGATCGGCGTCCGCAATTCATGCGCGGCGTTGGCGGTGAACTCGCGCTGGAGGCGCCACGCCGCGTCGAGCCGGGCGAGGAGATCGTTGAAGGTCAGGACCAGACGGCGCATCTCGGACGGTACGCGTTCGAGGGAAAAACGGCGATTGAGCGTCGAAGCCTCGATCTCGGCTGCCTGGCCAGAGACGCGGCGGATCGGTCTCAGGGTGAGTCTGACGATGATCGGAATCGCGATCATGGCCAGAAGCAGCGGCAGGAACACCGCAACGACCGTTCCTTCGGTAAAGGTGTAGAGCACGTCCGCGATCGCGATATTGCTGTCGAGCAGAGGCATAGAGGCCTGCACCAGCAGACCGCCGGGCGCAGGGACCGTCACGACGATCCGTTGCACACCGCGGGTGTCGGGCAGGATCAGCATGACGGGATCGCCGCGGTTCGGATCAAGCCATCTCTCGATGGAGAAGCCGAACGGATCATCCGTGTCGTAGCGCTTCAGAGTGGCCGGCGAAACGTCGACCCCGCCCTGACCGTAAGACTGGATGACATGTCCCGTCGAATTGAGCAGCGCGTAGGAAACCGTCTTGCCGGCCCCTTCGGCGAGGTTGCCGAGTTCGAGCGTCGGCTTGCCGTCCACGAGGCGGACATGTTCCGCCAGCGTGTCGACCTGGACCGTGAGGCTGTTCCGCTGGACGCGGAAGAGCCCGTATTTGGCTTCCTGAACAAGGACCAAGAAGGTGCAGGTCAGGGCCGTTATGAAGACGATCGAGGTAGCAACGACGATGCGAAAGCTGAGCGATTTCAAAATCTCGTCACCTATGACGTCTTGTCCGCGACCATGATGTAGCCCAGCCCACGGACGGTCTTGATCGACGGGCTTGCGCCACTGCTCTCCAGCTTGCGCCGGACGCGGTGGACATGCACCTCGACCGCGTTCTCGGTATACTCTTCGTTGAAGGAGTAGATGCTCTCCGCCAGCTGTTCCTTCGTGACGACGCGCCCGAAGCTGCGCATGAAACGCTCGACGATGATGCCCTCGGCGCGCGAGAGCGAGACGTTGCCGCCATTGACCGACATCATGCGGGAGAGCGGATCGAAGCTCGTGTTCTCGACCGTCAGCGCCATCGACAAAGTTGTACTTAGCCGACGCTGCAGGGCCCGCAGCCGTGCGATCAACTCGTCGACCGCGAAGGGCTTCACCAGATAGTCGTCGGCTCCGGCATTGAGGCCGCTGACGCGATCGTCGACGGAGCTGAGGGCCGTCAGGAGAAGAATCGGAAGGTCGAAGCCGATCCGCCGCCCTTCGGCGAGCACATCGAGCCCGCTGCCGTCCACCAGCATGATGTCGAAGATGGCCGCGTCGTAGCGATGCGATTTCAGAGCGTGCAATGCGTCGCCGCGGCTTTCGACGAGATCGACGACGAAACCGGCCGCCGTCAGGGACGCGGCGGTCGCCCGCCCGACGGCCTCGTCATCTTCCGCGAACAGAACACGCATGTCCGATACCCCACTGTCCGGCCAGCGCCGCATCTGGCACAGCCAGCTTACAGCAACCTTTCAGACAGCCTGTGGCGGCACGATGGTCACGGTAAGCGGCCCGTAAGGTTGGCGGCCGATCAGCGCGGGGCGAGGCACGTGCCTCTCGTTGACGGAGATACCGAATGCGCCTTCCGGGACTTGCCATTTTTCTGGCGACCATTGCCGCGCCGGCCGCCGCGCTGGCGGCTGACGTGTCCAGGTCCGCTGCGCGACAGCCGCAACCAGAGCCGCCTGCGCCCCGCTCCCCCTGGAGCGGGTACATTGCGGTCGGTGGCGCGATGCTGCCGGAGTTTCCGGGTTCAAAGGACTACAAATTCGTGCCTGTGCCGCTCGGTCGTCTGGCGTATGGCGACTACTACATCGAAGTCGTCGGCCCACGGGCAAAGATCAACGTGATTCCCGGAGGCATGTTCGAGGCCGGCCCGCTCGTGGGATATGATGGCGGGCGCGATGACGATGTGAAGAATCGCCGGATCAAGCTTCTCCCCAAGGTGGACAGCGCGATCGAGTTCGGCGGCTTCGCGAAACTGAACCTGAAGCAGGTTCTGATCCACAACGATCAGCTCTCCTTCGGCGTGGAGTTCGCCAAGGCCTCCGAGGGCCATGAGGGCTACACCGCCAGCCTGCAGACGAGCTACGGTATCCAGACCGCCAGGCCCTTCTTCATGTCGGTCGACGCCAAGGCGACCTTCGCCGACAAGAACTATTCGAACGCCTATTTCGGCATCGGGCCGGTCGGTGCCGCTGCGACCGGATTGCCCGTCTATACTGCCTCGGCGGGGATTACGAAGGCCGAGATCGGCCTGAACGCCCGGTACCTGTTCTCTCCGAACTGGGGGATCAACGCCCGTGTCGGCTACGCCCGGCTGCTCGGCGATGCCGCCAAATCCCCCATCGTCAAACGGGAGGGCTCGGAAAATCAGTTCAATGCCGTGGCGGGTGTGCTCTACCGCTTCTGAGACCGATGGCGAGCGGCGGCTAGGCGCTGCCGCTCCGGCCTGCCTGCCTGCGGCGATGACCTCATCGCCGGTCAGCGCCCCACCAGGTCGAGCAGCCGGTTCCATCTCATGCCGAGATCGAGCACGGCGCTGCGGGCGAAATGGAAGGGGAAGGGCGTCACCGGCGAGCTTGGGAGGTCGAGCATCTCCGGTTTGCCCGCGAGCTTGCGGCCGAGCCAGGCGCCGCTGCGGTTGGCCAGTGCGACACCGCGGCCATTGTAGCCGACCATGACGTGCAGGTCGTTGCCGAGCGCGTGATAGTGCGGCAGATAGTCGAAGGTGATGCCGACAAGGCCGGTCCAGCGATGCTGGATCGGCACCTGCCGCAGAGCCGGAAAGATGTCGTGCAGCACCTTTTCCAGCACGGAATAGTCGGCGACGCCGGCCGATGTTTCGCGTGACGACCGGAACGAAGCCCGCCCGCCCAGCATCAGCCGGTTATCGGGGCTCCTGCGGAAATAGAGCACCAGCCGGCGGCTGTCATAGACGGTCTCGCCGCCGGGCAGGATGCCGTCATGCTCAGGGCCGAGCGGGGCCGTCGCGATCTGGAAGCTGTTCACCGGCAAGAGGCTCTGCGCCAGCCCCGGCACGAGCGTATCCGTATAGGCATTCGTGGCGACCAGAACCTTGCGAGCAAGGAGCCCCCCCTCCGGGGTCGCGATGCGCCACAGCCCCGCCTCCCGGCCGAGCGACAGCGCGGGCGAGCCGGGAAACAGCGCGGCGCCCGCCTCGCGCGCGACGCGGGCCAGTTCGCGGGCAAGGTCGAGCGGATGGACGCTGGCGCCGCGCGGATCGTAGAGGCCGCCGAGATAGCGCCGCGTGCCGACGCGCTGCGCGACATCGTCCACGCTCAGATCCTCGGCCGCGACGCCCGTCTTGCGCAGTCCGGCGGAAGCCTCCCGGACGACCGCGAGCGCGGCGGGATGATGGGCGAGGCGCAGGAGGCCTGGGCGGGCGAAGCTGCAGCGAAGGCCCTTGCGCTCGACCAGTCCGGCCAGGAAATCAGGCGCTTCCTGCCCCATTCGGTAGAGCCCGCGGCCGGCTTCGCCGAAGCGTGCGACGAGCCCGGCTTCGTCTAGCTTGACGCCGGGATTGACCTGCCCGCCATTGCGGCCGCTGGCGCCGTAGCCGATCGGTCCGGCTTCCAGCACCGCGACCGAGGCGCCGGCTTCGGCGGCGTGCAGCGCCGCCGACAGCCCCGTGAAGCCACCGCCGATGATGGCGATCTCGACCGTGCGTTCACCCTGCAGCGGTTCGCTGTGTACCGGCGGCGCCGAAGCGGTCGCCGACCACAGGGTCTCAGGCTGGGGCAGGACGGCAGGCTTGCGCATCATGGTCAGCGCAGGCGCACGAAGAAGTGCTTGGTCATGGTCTCCAGCACCTCCCATGTTCCCTTGAAGCCGGGATTGATGACGAGCGTCGCGCCCGGAACGAGTTCGGTCGCGGAGCCGTCCTCGCTCCGCACCACGCCGCGGCCCTCGAGGATCGTCATGAACTCCCATTTGTCATAGGCGATGGTCCAGCAGCCCGGCGTGGATTCCCAGCGGCCGCTCGTCATGCCGTTCTCCGAAAGATAGAGCCAGCTGCGCCAGCGCGGGTCGCCATGGAGGACGCGCTCAGGCTCCGGCGCGCCCTCGCGCGGCTCGGCATTCGCATCCTTGAAATCGATGATCGTCGGCATGGCGCGGGCTTGTCCTTGAGGCATGGTCGGCGCGGCGAAGCCGCCACGGGGGAGGTCAACGTGGTGGAAAGAGCAGCGCGTCCCGCTCGTTCCAGGACAGCCGGACGGTGTCACCTGCCCGGAAGCGCGCAGCCTCGCTGACGCGCCCGTCGCGGACGGTCAGGGGGCCGAGCGCGGTGTCGATGGTCAGGCGAACGGTCGCACCCATGAATTCCCGCAGGGCGACGCGGCCGGCGAGCGCGTTGCCCGGGCCGGCGACCTCCGCAGCATCGAGCTGCAGCGCCTCCGGGCGGATCGCCATCAGGGCTGCGCCTTGCGTGGTCGGCGCCGCCGCCGTGGCCGCGTAAAGCGCGTCCGGCATCCCCTTCGGCGAGACCCGGACGACCTGCCCGTCCTGCCCGCGCAATTCGACTTCGATGAAGTTCGATTCGCCGACGAAGCCGGCGACGAAGGCCGAGGCCGGCCGCTCATAGATCTCGTCGGGCGTGGCGAGCTGGCAGATCTTGCCCTCGGCCATCACGGCGATCCGGTCGGAGAGCGCCAGCGCCTCCTCCTGGTCATGGGTGACATAGATCACGGTGACGCCGAGATCACGCTGGATGCGCTTGATTTCGGTCTGGAGCTGGTCGCGCAGGCTGCGGTCGAGCGCGCCGAGCGGCTCGTCCATCAGCAGCACCGGCGGCTCGAAGACGAGCGCCCGCGCCAGCGCCACGCGCTGCTGCTGGCCCCCCGAGAGCGCGGCGATCTTGCGGCTCGCGAAGCTGCCGAGCGAGACGATCTCCAGCACGCGGCCGACGGCCTTTGCGATCGCCGCCTCGCTCCATTTGCGCATGCGCAGCGGGAAAGCGATGTTCTCGAAGACGTTGAGATGCGGAAAGAGCGCGTAGTTCTGGAAGACCACGCCGAGATCGCGCTTCTCCGGAGGCAGATCGACGATGTCGCGGCCGTCGATCGCGATCCGCCCGGCATCGAGCTCGACGAAGCCCGCCACCGCCATCAAGGTCGTGGTCTTGCCCGAGCCGCTGAGCCCGAGCAGGGTGACGAATTCGCCCGGTGCGACATCCAGCGAGACGTCGTCGACCGCGACGAAATCGGTGTAGCGCTTGCTGAGCTGGCTGATCTGGACGGCTGCGCCGGTCATGATGGGGTCCTGCCGCTCACCAGAACCGCGCCGTCGCGTCTGTCAGGCGCTCGTAGCCGTCCGGCGTGATGAGCACGGATTCCTCGTAATCGCCGAGATAGCCGTCCTGGGTGATGGTCCGTTCGATCGAAAGCACCATGTCGGGCACGATCGGCGTCGCGACGCCGCGCGCCAGCCAGGGATCGTCCCAGCCGAGGCCGATGCCGTGGCCCATGGCGGAAAACACGCCATCCACCGCGAAGCCCATGGATTGCTGCTTGTCGAGGCCCGCGGCGCCGAGATCTCCCGCGGTCGCGCCGGGGCGGATCGCGGCCAGCGTCGCCTCGATGCTGGCGATCGCGGATTCGAACAGCTCGACCTGCCGGTTGGTGACGGGGCCGACGGCCTTGGAGCGCGCGAGGTCGAAGACATAGCCGTCGACGGCACCGGAAATGCCGAGGCGGATCCAGTCGCCATCGGCCAGTCTTTTGTCCGAGCCCCAGGTCGGGAAATTGCTCTTGGCGAAGCGCGAAGGATCGCCTCCGCGCCCCGAGGCCATGAAGGAGTTGTAGAGCATGCCGCCGGCCGGAACGAGATAGTTCAGCCCGGCCGCGACGACATCGCCATGCGAGGCGCCGGTGACGGCCGCCGCCATCATCGCCTCGATCATCCGCGAGCCAATGGCCGAGGCGCGGCGCAGCATGGCGATCTCGGCCGGAGACTTGATCGAGCGCAGGGTCATCAGCACGTCGTCGGCAGGCTCGATCACGAGGTCGGGCAGGGCGGCGCGCAGCTTGTTCAGCATGGTGAAGGTCAGGACATCGCCGCCGACGAGCCCGATTCGGGCCTTGCCGAGACCCGCTCTCGTCAGGGCCTTGACCGCATCGTCCAGTACGAAATCCGAATAGGTGACGCAGCCGTCATCGAGGCGGATGCGGCCGTCGTCGGGCACGTCGATGACGAGTTCGGGCGTGGCATCCACCGGCAGCACCAGGAAGGTGTGGGCCCGCGCCGACCAGTTGCCCTCGAAGTCCGGGATGAAGGGAAAGTGGGTGTAGAAATTCGTCAGGTAGAGCACGTCGGCATAGCGGTCGAGCGTGCCGCCGCCGCGCGAGCAGACGAGCAGGCTGTCGAGCTTGCGCGCCTTCGCGGCCGCGACGGCGCGCTGGCGGCGCTGGCCGAATTCCGCGGCGGGAACGATCGGCTTCGGGATCGCTGCAGTCATGACGTCACTTCCGCTTGAGAAACCAGAACAGGGCGAGCAGCAGGCACGAGACCAGGAGCAGCAGGCAGGAGGCGGCCGCGACGATCGGGCTGATCTCGAAGCGGATGCCACTCCACATCTGCACCGGCAGTGTCGTCGCGCCCGACCCGCTGACGAACAGTGCGACGACGACCTCATCGAAGCTGGTCAGGAAGGCGAAGATGGCGCCGGCCGCGATCCCCGGCGCCAGCACCGGCAGGGTGACGCGCCGGAATGCGGTGAGCGGCGAGGCGCCAAGGCTGCGCGCCGCATTGACCATGCGCCAGTCCATCGACTGGGCCACCGCCGAGACGTTGATGACGACGAAGGGCAAGGCGAGGATGGTGTGGGCGAGGACGAGGCCGGGCACTGTCGCGACCAGCCCCAGTTTCGCGAAGGGCGAATAGAGCGCGGCGGCCGTGATGATCGTCGGCACGATCATCGGCAGCAGGAAGAAGAAGCTGACCAGCCGGTTGGCCCGGCGCGAGAGGCGCACAAGCCCGAGCGCGATCATGCTGCCGAGCAGCGTCGCAAGCAGGGTCGTCGCGATTGCCACGATCGTGCTCGTGACCAGCGAGCCGTACCATTCCGGCCGCTCGAAGAAGGCCTCGTACCAGCGCGTCGAGAAGCCGCGCGGCGGGAAGGTGATGAAATCGGTCTGCGTGAACGAGATCGGCGCCACGATCAGCGTGGGCATGATCAGGAACAGGCAGAGCAGGCCCGCGATGGCCGAGAGGATGCCGTTGCCGAGGCCTCTGGTCATCGCGCGCCCCAGAGCCGGCCGAGGCCGAAGAAGCGGTCGCCGATCCAGTAGAGCGTCACCGTGGCGACCAGCAGCACGGTTGAGAGCGCGGCGGCGAAGGGCCAGTTCAGGGTCTGGTTGATGTTGAATTCGATCAACTGCGCCAGCAGCAGGTCGCGCGGGCCGCCGAGGATCGCCGGCACCACGAAGAAGCCGAGGCTGAGCATGAACACGAGCAGCGAGCCCCCGAGCACGCCCGGCAGGGTGAGGGGCACATACACCTTCAGGAAAGCGGCCAGGGGCGAGGCGCCGAGCGATCGGGCCGCCCGCATCACCGCCGGGTCGAGCCGGCTCATCACGGCAGCGAGCGGCAGCACCATGTAGGGCAGCATGATCTGCGTCATGCCGACCAGCACGCCCGTGCTGTTGTAGACCAGCGGCAGCGAGCCCTCGATCAGGCCGACCTGCCGCAGCAGGCCGTTGATGACGCCTTGCGGGTTCAGCAGGATGATCCAGCCATAGGTCCTGACCAGCAGATTGGTCCAGAACGGGATCAGGATGCAGACCAGGATCAGCGCCTTGCCGATCCGTCCGGCGCGGTTGAGCTGATAGGCCAGCGGATAGCCGAGCAGCACGCAGAGCAGCGCGGTCTGGGCGCTGAGCAGCAGCGTCCGCGAGACGACCCGCAGATAGGTCGTCTCAGTGAAGATCTTGCTGTAATGCACCAGAGCCCCGGCCTTGTCGCCGAAACTGGTCGCGACGAGCTGCGCGACCGGCCAGACGAACAGGCCCGCGACGAGCAGGAAGCCCGGCAGAATCAGGATCGCCGGGCCGGCGCTGCGCAATCTGGCGGGCATGGCCGCTTCCGTCAGCCGGGCCTGCTCAGGAGAGCTTCCAGGCGTTCACCTTCTCGGTTGCGGCGGCGAGATTGGCCCCCCACCACTTCTCGCCCATGATCACGGCGTTCTTCATCTGTGGTCCACCCGAGAGGATGGCGGCGCGCTCGGCCGGGATCATGTCGAAGGCCTTGGGCACGACCGGGCCATAGGTGTAGGCCTTGGCGATCGCGGCCTGCGCGTCCGGCGTCAGCGTATAGGCGAGGAACTCCATCGCCTGCTTGGCGCGCGGCGCGCCCTTCGGCACCACCATCGCCGACCAAGTCAGGAAGCTCAGATCATAGGCGATCTCGATCGGCGCGCCGTTCTTCTGGGCGCTGAGGGCGCGGCCGTCCGGAATCAGCCCGATCACGGCCTGCCCGTCGGTGACGAACTGCTCGGCCTGGGCATTGGTCTCGTAGAACAGGATGTCGTCGCGGATCGTCGAGAGCTTCTTCAGCGCCCGTTCGATGTCGAGCGGGTAGAGCGCCGACGGGGCGACGCCGTCGGCGAGCAGCGCGGCTTCGAGGAAGGCGCCGTTCGCCTTCGAATAGAAGGCGCGCTTGCCGGGGAATTTTTTGGTGTCGAAGATGTCGGCGAAGCTCTTCGGGGCGGGCGAGAGCTTCTTGTTGTAGGCGATCAGCCGCGAGAACAGCACCTGCGGCACCGAATAGGGCGTCACCAGGTCGGCGCCCGCCATGATCGGCGTCTTGTCGACCAGGTTGAAGTCGATCGGCTCGAGCAGCTTCTTCTCGGCGCCGATCCACTGGAAATCGGGCAGCACCTCGACGACGTCCCATTCGGTCTTGCCGGCCTCGACCATCGCCTGGATGCGACCATAGGCGTTGCCCGAGACGGTGCGGACGCCGATGCCGGTCTTCTGGGTGAAGGGCTTGAACCAGGCTTCCCGCATCGCTGCTTCCCAGGAGCCGCCCCAGCTCGCGAAGACGATCTCGCCAGCCTGCGCGCGCAGGACCGATGGCGCCGCAACGGTCGCGATCGCGGCGGCCGAGAGCTTGAGGAGGTCGCGGCGGCTGGCGCCGTGGAGCAGGCGGGTCGTCCGGATGCGGGTCGAACTCATGGCTGCACTCCTCGATGCTGGCCGCCCGGTCGACCCGGTGCGGCACATTGGTTGAACCAATTCATACCAAACGAACCTAGTTACCGATTTTTCGACTGTAAAGAGGAAATGATAGCCAGCTTATGCCGGCTTGCATTGCATTGAATGGTATGATTGGTATGTCTCCGTACCAATGAGGTGATCTCCATGGATCAGGCGGTAAAGGATTGGCAGGCGGGCCGCGCCTCCTCGCGCGACGAGCTCCTGCAGCGCTGCCTCGCGGCGCTGGACAGCGGCGATCTCCGTGTGGGCCAGCGCTTGCCGAACGAGCGCAGCCTCGCGGAAACCAGCGGTCTGTCGCGTTCGACGGTGCGTGCGGTGCTGGACACGCTGGAGCGCGACGGCCGGATCATCCGGCAGGTCGGCCGCGGCACCTATGTTGCCGATGGCAGCGACGCCGTGCGGCCGGCATCGGCCGAGCTGGCACCGGCGGAACTGACCCCGGCGGAGCTCATGGAGTTTCGCCTGGTGACGGAACCTTCGCTGGTCGAACTCGTCGTGCTGACGGCGACGGATGCAAGGCTGGAGGAGCTGGCCGCGATCGTCGCGCAGGGCGGGGTGGCGAGCCGGTGGCAGGAGGCCGAGGCGGCGGACCGGGCTTTTCACCAGGCCCTGTTCGACGCGACCGGGAACCGCCTCTTCAGCGAGCTCGGCCGGCGTTTGAGCGAGGCGCGCGAGAGCCGCAGCTGGCTGCGCCTCAAGGAGGGCAGCTTCTCGCTCGAAAAATGGGCAGTCTATCACCGCGAGCACGAGGTCATTGTCGCCGCCCTGTTCGACCGCAACGCCGAGAACGCCAAGAACGCGCTGCGGCGCCATCTCGGCGGCGTCCGTGCCAATGCGCGCATGGCGGTGTGGGAGCTGTGACGCGGGCGGTGCGTGCCCGGTCACCGGGCCGTTGCCCTTGGCCGCCCATGGTCGGATCGGCGGCTGGCTGGCGTCAGATCATCGTACGGTCGCAGTTGCCGCTTGTCTGGCTTGGAGCTCACCGGCGCGACGGCATGTCGGTGGTTCCCCGCTCATGATTGCGCCGGCCCGCTCGCATCGCGGGGCAGTGCGGTGCCGAGGCTGACCGGCGCGTCCGGAGGCGCCGGATGCGCCCACCAGGGAATGCGCTTCGCCAGCAGGCGCAACGCGTGCCAGTGGATCGCGGCGGTCACCTTCAGGGTCAGCAGCGGATGGCTGGCGAGCAGGCGCAGGAGCTGGCCGTCGCCGAGATCGCGCCGCTGTCCGGACAGCGTCGTGGCGATCAGGCGCCCCTCGGCGTCATGGCCGTCGATGGCGACCGAGACGCGCTCGCCCGGCGGCACGACCTGGAAGGTGTAGCGCATCGAAAGCCCCATGAAGGGCGAGACGTGAAAGGCCTTCCGGGCCTCCTGGCGCAAGGGAGTTGCGGCCGAGCCTGCGGGCGCGACATAGCTGTGGACCTCGCCGAAGGTGTTGTGCACCTCATAGATCGTCGCGCAGAGGTTGCCGTCGGGCTGGTAGCAGAAATAGGTGCTGATCGGATTGAAGCCGTAGCCCAGGATGCGCGGCATCGTCAGCAGCCGGACCGACCCGCCGGCGCAGGAGATTCCGGCGCCGGCCAGCGTCTCCTCGACCTGCTCTCGCAGCGGTCGTCCGCTGCGGTCGCCATAGTCGGCATCCCTGAAGGAATAGAGGTTGAAGCGGTTGCGCGAGAAGAAGCGAAGCCGCGCCGCCAGTCCCTCGATGTCGTCGAGATCGAGCAGCATCCAGAACACCCGGTAGGACAGGGCATGACGCTTCGGCCGGAAGCGGTGATGCCGGACACGGCCGACATAGAGCGTGGATCGCGGGATCACGCCGCCTGCTCCCGCCCAGCGACGAGCGGGATGCGCCCCGATTCATCGGCCACGTCCCAGGGCCGGCGGACGCCGCCCAGGGCTTCAGCGACGGCGAGGCCGGCCTGGAGGCCATCTTCATGGAAGCCTGCCCCGAAATGGGCCCCGCAGAACCAGCTCCGGCGAACGCCCTGCAGCGACCAGAGCCGTGCCTGCGCGCCGAGCGCGGCGGCGTCGAACAGCGGGTGCTCGTAGGTTTCCTCATGCAGGATGGCGTCGCCGCGCAATGCGGCCGGCGGGTTCAGCGTCAGGAACAGCGGGCGCGCCGTCGGCAGAGCCTGCAGCCGGTTCATCCAGTAGGTGACGGCGCAGGCCTCGTCGGGCCGGCTGCGATCGCCGAGATGGTTCCAGCTCGCCCAGGCCCGGCGCCGCTTCGGCATGAGGGCGGCGTCGCCATGCAGCACCGCGCGGTTGCGGCTGTAGCGGAAGGCGCCGAGCAGGGCCGTCTCGGACGCGCTCGGATCGCCGAGCAGGGCCAGCGCCTGATCGGCGTGACAGGCGAAGACGACCTCGTCGAAGCGCTCGCTCCAGCCCTCGCCGATCAGCGTCACATCGTTCGGCTGTCGCCGGACTTGGCGCACCGGCGTACCGGTCCGTATCTCGCCGATGAAGGCCTCGCGCAGCTTCGCGACATAGACCGCGCTCGCGCCCGAAACCGTGCGCCAGACTGGCCGGTCCGTCAGTCGCAGCAGGCCGTGATTGTGATGGAAACGCAGGAAGGCTGCGGCGGGATAGGACAGGATCTCGGCGCAGGGCGCCGACCAGATCGCGGCGGCCATGGGCAGGAGGTGGTCGTCGCGGAATGCTGTGCCATAGCGCCCGGCCGCGAGGTAGTCGCCGAGGGAGAGCGCGCTCATCGGCGTTGCCTGCGAATCCTCTGTCCCCTCCCGATAGAAGCGGCGAATGCCCTGCAGCATGGACCAGAAGCGCGGGCTGAGAAGGTTGCGCGGCTGCGCGAAGAGCCCGCTCAGGCCGGTCCCGCTATACTCGAGACGGCCGCCGTCGAGCGAGACCGCGAAGGACATTTCCGTTGGTTGTGTCGCCACGCCGAGATGCTGCAGCAGAGCGACGAAATTCGGATAGGTCGCCTCGTTGTAGACGATGAAGCCGGTATCGACGGGGGTCTCGTGGCCCTCTGGATCGCGCATGACTACGGTATTGGCATGCCCGCCCAGTCGCGGCGCCGCCTCGAACAGCACGACGTCATGCGCCTGGCCGAGCAGCCAGGCAGCCGAGAGGCCCGAGATCCCGCCTCCGATCACGGCAGTCCTCATCCGTCGTTTCTGGCGCTCGCGCATGCTGCGTCTCCGCTTGTGACCAGCGGTATACGCCGGGGGGCGCGCTCTGGATTTGCCGGGTGCCGGCAGCGCCAATGATCCGCATCGGCGAACCGGATCGACCCGGCCGACGTATCTGCATGAGGCCAGGGTCCGGAGAACTCGATCATGCCCGCAGGCGGTTTCAGGCGAATCGTCGCAGCATTGCGCGACTATGCGGCACATCCCGATCCGCGCGCTGCGCTCGCCAATGCCGTCGCGCTGGTCGTCGCCTCGAACCAGCCCTTCTATCCGCTTTACATCTACTGGACGGTCTCGCCTACGATCTGGCCGAGCTATGTGAGCTTCCTGTCGACGCCGCTCTTCCTGGCTGTGCCGGCACTTATGCGCCGCAGCACCCTGCTCGGCCGGGCGACGCTGCTGTTCGCCGGCATCGGCAACACCGCGCTTTGCCGCGCCGCGCTGGGAGGCGTCTCCGGCGTCGACGTCTTTCTGTTTCCCTGCCTGGTCCTCGCCCTTCTGCTGTTCCGGCGGAGCGAGCGGGCGGTGGGCCTGGGCTTCGCTGCGATCGCGGGCGCCGTCTACCTTGGCCCGGCAGCGCTGCCGGGTGTTGACGGCCATCTCTACGCCGCCGGCGAATACGAGGCGCTGCAGCGCCTGAACTTCATCAGCGCCGCGACCCTGACCGCCCTGATCGGATTGCTGTTCGCCAACATTCTCGAGAACGGAACCCGCCGTCCGTCTGAAACCGAAACGCCGCCCGAAACGTAAGAGGGTCGGGGGTATTCGAAGGGAGTTGCGATGACGAGCTTTCGAAACATCCTGGTCGTCGCCGGTGCGATCACGGCATCGACCGCCGACGCCGCCGAACTCGACGGTGTCTGGCTGCGCGACGACGGCAATGCGCGGGTGCGGATAGCGCCCTGCGGCGACAAGGTCTGCGCGACAAATCTCTGGATCGGCGACGCCAGCAAGGGCGAGGCGGTCGGCGACAAGCTGGTCATGACACTATCACGCGAAGCCGACGGCAGTTTCTCCGGCACAGCATGGGATGCGAAGCGCGACTGGCGTTATTCGATGACGATCCGGGCAACGGAGGGGGCGTTGACCACGCGGGGCTGCCTGCTGGGCGGACTGCTCTGCCGCGATGTGAACTGGAAGGCCGCCGAGTGATCCGCACCGGGTGATCCGCGACGCTGCGCCCGCCGTAAATGGACTATGGTTGCCGCGCTCGCCCTGACAGTCGATGAGATGCGCCACACGAGAATGGCGGTGCAGAGAGGCCCGTTCGTCCCCTTGTTCGACCACAACGCCCTGATCGTTGCGATTGCGCGCTCGGCCGATCGCGAGGCCTTCGCCAGGCTGTTCGACCATTTCGCGCCGCGCGTGAAGGGTCTGCTGATGAAGGCTGGAACCTCCGCGGAACTGGCGGAGGAGGTCGCGCAGGAGACCCTGCTGGCGGTCTGGCGCAAGGCGGCGATGTTCGACCCCGCCAAGGCCAGCGCGGGGACCTGGATCGCGACCATAGCGCGCAACCTGCGCATCGATATCGCCCGGCGCGAGACTCGCTCCCGGCTGTCGCAAGTCTACGAGATTCTCGACGAGGATGGGCCGGAGCAGCCCGATGCTGCCGTTTCGGGCGCCGAGCGCGATGTGCGCATAAGGGCCGCGATGACCGAACTCTCGCCGGATCAGTATCGCGTTGTCGAGTTGGCCTTTCTCGAAGGCCTCAGCCACCAGGATGTGGCCCGGCGCCTCGCCATTCCCCTCGGCACCGTCAAGTCCCGCCTGCGGCTGGCGATGTCGCATCTGCGCGGTAAACTGGAGGATCTGCGATGAGTGTCGCGCATCGCCCCTCGGACGAAGCGCTCGCCGCCTTCGCCACAGGCCAACTGGACGAAGGTCTCGCGCTCGTCGTCGCTACGCATCTCGAGGTCGATGCCGAAAGCAGGCGGCGCCTGCGCGACCTCCAGTCGGTGCAGGGAGCCTTGCTCGATGCGAGTGCCCCTGTCGCGATGCAGGTCCGGGCCAGCGATCTGCTGGCGGGCGACGTGCTGACCCATGGCATCGGCGAACCTCTCCCGGCCGCGGCGGCGCCCGAAGCGGGGTTGCCGCGGGTGCTGCGGCCCTATGCGCTCGGGCCGTGGCGACCGATCGGTATCCGGATCGCGATGCGGCGCGTCGAGGTGCCCGGTGCCGAGGCGCGTGTTTTCCTCTTGCGCGCCGGGCCGGGCGTCGCCCTGCCGCATCACAAGCACAGCGGCCTCGAATGGACGACGATCCTCTCGGGCGCTTATGAGCATGAATATGGTCGCTATGCCGCCGGCGACTTCGACGAGGCCGATGCCGAGCATGTTCACACGCCCCGCGTCGACGCCGTCGAGGGCTGCATCTGCATCGCCGCCGTGACCGGCCATGTGTTGTTTCAGGGCTGGCTCGGGCGGCTGCTGCAACCGCTGGTGCGGCTGTGAGCGCGGTTTCGTTTGCCGCGGCGCTCGTCTTTGCCGCCGTCATGATGGCGGCGGCCATGGCGTTGGCGACGCGGATCGAACGCCGGACCGGGAATTCCGGATGGATCGACGTGGTCTGGAGCTTCGGCCTGGGCACGACCGGGATGCTCGGCGCGCTCCTGCCTTTCGGCGATGCCCCTTTCGAGCGCCGGCTGTTCGTGGCGGCTCTGGCGTTGGGCTGGGCGCTGCGGCTCGGCCTGCACATCGCCGGTCGCACGCGCCGTATCGTCGCCGATCCGCGCTATGCAAGGCTGAGACGGGATTGGGGAGCGCAGGCCGATACGCGGATGGCGCGCCTGCTCCAGATGCAGGCCCTGGCGAGCATCCCGCTCGCGCTCGGCATCCTGCTCGCCGCTCACAGCCCGTCGCCCGTTCCGGGTTGGCGGGATGCCGCGGGCGGCCTCGTTTTCGCCGTCGGTCTCACCGGGGGCGCCATTGCCGACGGCCAGTTGCGCGCCTTCGTCCGGTCGGGCCGGGGCGGCGTCTGTGATCGCGGTCTCTGGGCCTGGTCGCGCCATCCCAATTATTTCTTCGAGTGCCTGCTCTGGTGCGCCTATGCGGTGATCGCGCCGGCCGCCGCCTATCCCTGGGGCTGGCTGGCCCTGCTGGCGCCGGTGTGCATCACGCTGCTGCTCGCCCGCATTTCCGGCATTCCGCCACTGGAGGAGCATATGCTCGCCAAGCACGGCGCGGCCTATCGCGCTTATCAGGAGAGGACCAGCGCGCTGGTCCCGCTGCCACCGAGGGGGTGATGCCGTGACCGTCATGCAGAAGCTTTCCAGCTGGGGCGAGGCGCTGCCGGTTCCCGATCTCGTCAGCCGCGCGGTGATCGCCTCTCTCGTCGCCCGGACCGACCGCGCGCTCGCCTCCGGGCCCGGCGATGCCGCCAGCTTTGCCCGCGAGATGGTGCGTTTTCCGATCGCCCAGCACACCGACGCCGCGAATGCGCAGCATTACGAGGTGCCCGAGAGCTTTTTCGGGCAGGTGCTCGGCCCGCGCCGCAAGTATTCCTGCTGCTACTATCGCAGCCCCGAAGACGATCTCGCCACCGCCGAAGAGACGGCGCTCGCTCTGACCGCCGAGCATGCCGGCCTCGTCGACGGGCAGAGCATCCTCGAACTCGGCTGCGGCTGGGGCTCGCTTTCTTTGTGGATGGCCGAGAACCTGCCTTTGTCACGTATCGTCTCGGTCTCGAATTCGGCATCGCAGCGCGATTACATCGAAGCGCAGGCGAGGGCGCGCGGCCTCCGCAACCTGCAGGTCGTCACCGCCGATATGAACGATTTCGCCATCCCGGACCGCTTCGACCGGATCGTCTCCGTCGAGATGTTCGAGCACATGGCGAACTGGCCGGCGCTGCTCGAGCGCGTGCGTGGCTGGCTCAAGCCCGACGGCAGACTCTTCATCCACGTCTTCGCTCATGCCAGCGGGTGCTATCGTTTCGATGTCGCCGACAGGGCCGACTGGATCGCGCAGCATTTCTTCACCGGCGGTCTGATGCCGAGCGCGACGCTCGCCCATCAGTTTCCCGATCTCTTCACGGTCGAAGAGGAGTGGCGCTGGAGCGGCGAGCATTATCGGCGCACCGCCGATGATTGGCTGGCCAATTTCGATCGCAACCTCCCGGTGATCGATCCGATCCTACAGGCGGTCTACGGCCGGGATGCAACGATTTGGCGTCGGCGCTGGCGATTGTTCTTCCTGGCGACCAGCGGTCTGTTCGGCCATGCGAACGGTGCCGTCTGGGGTGTCAGCCACTATCGCCTGAAGCCGAGCTAGCGCCGAAACCGGCTCGCCGCTGCGAGCTGCCTGTCAAATCCAGCCCCAACCTTCCATCTGGCGTACCGCCGCATAAGCGACCCAGCTGCAGAGGCCGACGACGATCGCGCCATAGGCCATGTCCGCCAAGGTGATGGTCAGCGTCCAGGCCCGCAGCGTCGCGTAATTGGTCAGGTCATAGGTGGCGTATGCGAGGAGGCCGACCAGCGCGCCATTGAGGAGAGCGCTGCCTCCGGAGCCCTCGCGCAGCGCCGGCATCAGCGCGAAATGCACCACGCCCAGCGAAAAGCCGAAATAGAAGAGCACGGCGGGAAGATAGCGAATCTCGTCGAGCAGCATGTCTCCGAGCGCCGGCCGGTAGAGCCGCGACGCCATGGTGCTCAGCCAGATCGCATCGCAGAGACCGAAGGCGAGGAGAAAAGCGACGTAACCGGCGACAAAGCGCATGACGACCTCCACGTGACGGCCTTCCACAGGCTGCAAGCTCATATACGTCGACGACGCCCCGCCGGTTCTGCCGGCGAGGGAGACGCTGCCGACGTCGGCCGTGGCCGATCCGGCGCGGCAGCTTTTCCCGGTTGATCCGCATCAATGTCGCACAGCCGTTTCGGGGCTGTGATGAGCCGCGCCCGGATATGCGCGACGGGGTCATGCCCGTCCGGGTTTCGCGGCGGAAGCGAGGCGGAACGGCCGCCTCGCGGCGTTGAGCCGCGGTCGAACGGAGAGACCATCATGGATCATGTTGCAGTTGCGTCAGCGGCCGCCGGGCTGGCGATGGCGCGCGGTTACAAGGACGTGCTGGTGCATCTCGACGGCACCGCCGAGGATGAGATCCGGATCGCCCATGCCGAGGCGATCGCGGTCCGGTTCGAGGCTCGTCTGACCGGCCTCCACACCAATATTCTTCCCGATATCGGGCTCTATGCCGGTGAGTTCGGCGGCGCCGCCGTCGGCGATATCTCGGATGCGGTTCGCAGGGAAGGCGATCAGGTCCAGGCGAGGTTGACGCAGCGCTTCGCACGCCTTGGCGTCACCGGCGAGATCCGCCGATTGGAGAATTTCCCGGCGTTGCTCGAAGGGGAGGCCGCGACCGAGGCCCGCTGGGCCGACCTGTTCGTTGGCTCTTGCCCCTATGGCGCGGCCGAGCTGGAGCGCTGGGCTCCTCTGGTCGAAAGGGTGCTGTTCGACGGTGGTCACGGGCTTTATCTCGTGCCGCGAGGAGTCAAGCCGCGCCAGGACCTGCGCACGATTCTGGTCGGCTGGGTCGATACCCGGGAGGCTGCGCGCGCCGTCGCCGAGGCGCTGCCGCTGCTCGGGGCGGCGAAACAGGTCCATCTCGCGACGGTCCGCGAATCCGGCAAGGGCCGGCTCGGCGGAGCCGAAGTGCTGGCCGATATCGCCGCCCATCTGGATCGGCACGGCATCCGGGCGACGGTCGGCCTGCTGCCCGACAGCGACGCGCCGGCCATGATGCTCCTCGCCGAGGCTCACCGCATCTCCGCCGACGTGATCGTCGCGGGCGCCTATGGCCATACGAGGCTGCGCGAATGGGTCCTGGGCGGGGCGACCTATGATCTGCTCCAGAGTTCGGACCTGCCGATCCTGATGGCGCATTGAGGCCCTGCGCCGCGGACGCGCGATCGCTCGGCTGACTTGACGCCGATCAAATCGCGGTCACCGTCTGCGTGGCAATTTAACGAGATCGAAGACGCCGATGGCTCGCGGACCCCGCGCGCCGGGTCGGCGCGGGAGAATGCCGCCATGTTCGTCGAATCCATCATGACCACCCCTGTGATCAGTGTCGAACCCTCGGCCTCGATCAGCGCCGCCGCCCGCCTGATGCTGGGCCATCGCATCAGCGGCCTGCCGGTGGTGCGCAGCGACGGCACGCTCGTCGGCATGGTCAGCGAGGGCGATTTTCTGCGGCGCGGTGAACTCGGCACCGAGCGGAAGCGATCCTGGTGGCTGGAATTCCTCGTTGGGCCCGGCAAGGCCGCCGACGAATATGTGCATGCCCATGGCCGCAGGGTCGAGGAGGTTATGGCGACCGATATCGTCACGACGCGCCGGGACGCGACGCTCGACAATGTCGTCGAGACGATGAGCCGACGCCGCATCAAGCGCCTGCCGGTCGTCGAGAACGGCAAGTTGGTCGGGATCGTCGCGCGCTCCGACCTGCTGCGTGCCATGGCCGATGCGCTGCCGGCGGCCGATGCCGCGGTCGCGGACGATGAACGCATCCGCGCGGACATCGTCAGAGAACTTGCAAGGCAGAGCTGGGGCGGCCGGATGATCCATGTCCATGTCGACCACGGCGCGGTCGAGCTGAGCGGCGCGATCTTCGACGAACGCGAGCGCCAGGCCGCTCATGTCGTCGTGGAGAACGTCGATGGTGTGACGTCGATATCCGACCAGCTCGCATGGATCGAGCCGATGTCGGGCACCGTGATCATGCCGTCCGATTTCACCTCCGCCGAGCCGGGCTCCTCCCGCCTGCCTCCGGCATGAAGGCAGGCGCGGGAGCCGATCGGATGGCCGAGACCGCGCCTGCGACCGGGGATGCCGTCATCAGCGTGCGTGGCCTCGACGTCGCCTTCGGCGACAAGACCGTTCTCGACCATCTCGACCTCGATGTGATGCGCGGGGAGATCCTCGGCATCATCGGAGCTTCCGGCTCCGGAAAATCGGTTCTGACGCGCACCATCCTCGGCCTCCTCCCCAAGCGCAGCGGCGAAATCTCGCTCTTTGGACAGGATCTGGACCGCGTCTCGGACGACGAGAGACGCCAGATCGAGCAGCGCTGCGGCGTGATGTTCCAGCAAGGCGCACTCTTCTCCTCGCTGACGCTCGCCGAGAATGTCCAGGTTCCGATGCGCGAATGCCTCTCGCTGTCGCCGGCCCTCCTCGCCGAGATGGCGGCGTTGAAGCTCGACATGGTCGGGCTGCCACCGGACGCGGCCGATAAATATCCGGCCGAGCTGTCCGGCGGCATGACGAAACGCGCCGCCCTGGCGCGCGCGCTCGCGCTGGACCCGGATATCCTGTTCCTGGACGAGCCGACCTCGGGCCTCGATCCGATCTCCGCCGACGCCTTCGACCAGCTCATCGTGACGCTGAAGGCGAGCCTCAACCTCACCGTGATGATGATCACGCATGACCTCAGCACCCTCCATGCGGCCTGCGACAGGATCGCGGCGATCGCCGGCGGCAAGATCGTGGCGATCGGGACGCTTCAAGACCTGCTCTCCTGCGAGCATCCCTGGGTGAAGGCGTATTTCGAAGGCGAGCGCGGCCGGACGATCTTCGCGGACAAGCTCGCGCCGCCCGATGTCGCCGCGAGCCCGGCCTGATCTCGCCAGTCCTGCGGTCGCCGGCCCTGGTGCGCGCCGGGAACTGATCTGAATCAAGTCCTCTCGCGTGCAAGGCTGCCATCATGCTGCGGCGCCGCCGGCCCGGTTGCGGCGGCGCTACGGGACGTGCTGACGATGGAGCGCCCAAAGGCCCCGGCATTCGGCCTCTTTCCAGACCTGCGCCTGGCGCAGCGAGTGGCGATGGACGGGCTGCGCAGCCTGCAGACCGGCACGCTCGATCTCCTCGGCTTCGGCGCGCAGGAATGCCCGTATGAGGTGATCGCTTCCGGCCCGCACTGGCGGCTGCGGCATTATCCAGGGCCGCAGACCGGCGCCTCGGTCCTGCTGGTTCCGGCGCCGATCAAGCGATCTTTTATCTGGGATCTCGCTCCCGGCGTCAGCGCGGTCCGCTTCTGCCTCGAACGCCAGTTCGGCGTCCATCTCATGGAATGGCTCCCGCCTGAGGAAGGCGACGGCCATGCCGGCATCGATGACTACGCGGGAGCGCTCGTCGCGGCCGGCAACGCCATTGCGGCACGCCATTCAGGCCTTCCGCCCTTCGTCCTGGGCCATTCGCTCGGCGGTACGCTCGCCGCCATCGCCTGCGCGCTGCAGCCCGTTCTCGCCCGCGGCCTGGTTCTGCTCGGTGCGCCGATCAGCTTCGAGCCGCGCTCTAGCCATTTCCGCGACCTCGTCGTCGCCCAGGATGGCGACATCCCGGAGGACGATACGGTGGCGGGCTCGCTGCTCTCGCAGTCCTGCGCGCTTCTGGCGCCCGAGACCTTCGTCTGGCCCCGATTGATGGACGCAGCCTTCAGCCTCGCCGATCCCGCCGCGCTGAACACCCATATCCGCGTCGTGCGCTGGGGGCTGGAGGAGGTGCCGCTTCCGGGTCGGCTCGTCCACCAGATCGTCGAATGGCTCTATCGCGAGGACCGCTTCCGCCGCGGCACGCTCACCGTCGCGGGCAGGACGCTCGGACCCGACGATCTCCGCATCCCGATGCTGGCCGTCGTCAATCCCGCAGACGAGATCGGCCCGCGCGCGGCGGTGGAGCCCTTCTTTGCGAGGATGGCGACGGGGAACACGAGAATCATCGAGCACCCGGCCGAAATCGGGATCGGGCTGCAGCATCTGGCGATTCTCGCCGGGCGCCGCGCCCATGCCGAAACCTGGCCCGCGATCGCCGACTGGATGGCAGCCAACGCCTGAGCCGGCGTCCGGGTCGGGCTCGGCCTGCGCCGCCTATCCCCGGAACGCCCCGCCGCCGTCGACATCGAGCACCGTGCCGCTGACATAGCCGCAGGCCGGCGAGGCCAGGAAGGCCGCGGCATTGGCGATCTCGTCGGGTTCGATCAGCCGGTTCAGCGGCAGGCCGGTCAGCATCTCCTCCCAGCGTGCCTCGTCGCCGAACTTGATCTTCGCCCGCGTCTTGCTGAGCGAGATGATGCGGTCCGTCCGCGTCTGCGCCGGGTTGACCCCGAAGACGCGCACGCCCCATTCCACCGACCTGCCGCCGACCGCGCCCGTGAACGCCATCAGCGCCGCATTGCCGGTTCCACCGCAGACATAGTCGTAGCGCGGGCTGCGCCCGGCCCCGCCGATGATGTTGACGATGACGCCGCTGCCGCGCTCCTTCATGCCGGCCAGATAGAGCTTGGTCAGGTGGATATAGCCCATCACCTTGAGTGCCCAGGCCTGATCCCAGGTCTCCATCGACAGGTCGAGCAGCCCGCCGGCGGGAATGGCCCCGGCATTGTTGACCAGGATGTCGATGTCGGGGAAGGCGGCGGCGAGGCGCTCGCGCTCGCTGTCGGCCGAAAGATCGGCGGCGTGAGTCATGACGCGGTTGCCCTCGCCGAGCGCCGCTGCCGTGGCGGAGAGCCGCGCGGCGTCGCGGGCGATGAGGACAATCGAGCAGCCTTCCGCCAGGAAGACGCGGGCGCAGGCCTCGCCGATGCCCTTCGAGCCGCCGGTAATCAGGACGCGGCGTCCGCTCAGTTTCAGATCCATGGGATGCTCCCTCGATGCGGCCTTAGGGCGGCCCGTTCGTATCGAGCCGCAGGCTAGCTGAAACGCCGCCGGCCTGCGCCGGAGCCCGACGCACGGGCGTGCGCCACGCAGCGCATGCGGGCTCGCCAGCCAACTCCTGCGCCCCACCGGCGGGAGGACCGCTCTCCGTCATTTGGATGACGAAGCACCGGCAGCAACGGCGCTAGGCTGTGAACGATCGGCTTGGGGGAGAAGATCAATGGCTGCCTGTCAAGGCGCGGCCAAAATCGCAAGCGCTTGCGACGGCTCGCCAGAGCCGACCCGCGGAGTTTGCCGGTCTGCGCTGGCCGCCCGGTCTCTAGACGCGCGGGCGCAGCGGCAGGACGGCGCCGCGCAGCAGCGAGACGAGCTGGCTTTGCTGCCGTGTCTGGGTCTTCTGGAAGATGCGGGCGAGATGCGTCCGCGCGGTCGAGATGCGCACGCCCTGAGCCTCCGCAGCCTGCGTCAGCGACAGCCCGCTCGCGAGCGCCGAGGCGAAGCGCGCCTCGCTTTCGGTCAGGTTGAAGAGCTGCCGGCTGCTGGCCACGAGATCGGTCGCCATGCCGAGTGGACGCAGCGCGATCATCGCTTTCGCCGACGGAGGCGTGCCGGCCTGAGCAGCGGCGGCAGGCAGCACGCAGGCCGAAAGGGCAGGGGCATCGTCGCCGGCCCCCTGGATGATCATGCTGCTGCGGTGCTCCTCCAGAGGGTCGACAACGCTCCGCAGCGCGGCTTCGACGAGGCGCTTCAACTGGCGCTGGTCGGCGGGCTGGCGCGCGAACAGGCGGCCCTGACGGAGTCCGACGGCGCTGTCGGGGTCGGACAGGATCTCGTCTGCGCCTTCATTCGCATAGGAGACCTGCAGGTCTCGATCGACGATGACGATTGCCATCGCCAGGGCGTCGAGCGCGCCACGCGCCTCGTCCCGCTGCAACTTCAGGTGCCCGACCTGCCGGCTGAGCTCCGCGACTTTCCGCAGCAGCGGCGAGAACCGCGCGAGCAGGGCGGTGTCGTCCGCGCCGAAGGGTTCCTGGCGTTGTCCGCGTTGCACGTCGAAGAACCAGTAGGAGGCGCTGGTCTCGGCGAGGCGGCAGGCGATCCCGCCATACATGTCCTGCGGCGCCATCCATTCGCGCCAGGCCCGGCTGGACCGGAGCACCTCTTCGCCGAACAATTCGCTGTCGCGATAGACCGCGCCGACCGGGACGCTGCGCAGGGTCTCGCCCAGCCTGATGAAATCCTCGGCGAGGTCCTCGTAGCAGCGGCGCTGCATGGCCTCGTCGCTGTTCGTACTGACCGCATCGGCGGCCGACATGCCGGGTCCGACACGGGCGAGGCACGCTTTCGAGCCATTGAAGAGCTGGCGCAACTGCTCGACCGCCGACGGCATCTGCTCGGCGTCGAACGCCCCGGCGAGAAGGCTGTCGACGGTGGACATGACCGCTTCGACGCTTGGACCCGACATGACCGTTCCTCACCTTCGTGGAGCCTGCCACGGCACGCTCGCGACGGTGAAGGTAGCAATATGGACTGCTTCCGGAAAGTCCAAAAGCAATCCATAAAAAGAAGCGAATTTCAGGGCTGCATTCCGAGCAACTGGTCGATATCGGCTTGGGTCCCCAGCGCCTCGAAAACCCCGGCCCGCCGGGTCGCGATCGCGCCGGCGGCTGCCGCCTGGCGCAGCGCATCGGCGGTCGCGAGTCCCCGCGACAGCGCAACGCCGAGCGTCGCGGCGAAGGCGTCGCCGGCACCCAGCGAATCGACGGCCTCGACCTGCAGCGCCGCTTGCCCGATGGCGCCTTCGGCAGTCACCGCGACGGCGCCGGCCGCTCCCAGCGTCAGCACGACGAGCTCTGGCCCCAGCGCCAGCAGCGCCGGCCCGAGTTCCGCGACGAAACGGCCGGGCTCGGCAGGCGCACTTGCGCCGGGCAGGATCTCGGCCGCAAGCGCCTCGGCCTCGGTCTGGTTCAGCACCAGCACATGGGTGTCCGCCAGCATCTCCGCCGGGATAGCGCGGAACGGCGAGGGGTTGAGCAGGGTCGGGACGCCGGCCTGCCGCGCCAGGGCGAAGGCCGCGCGGATCGGCTCGTCGGCGATCTCGAACTGCGCCATCACCATCGCCGCGGCGGCGATCCGCGCGGCCGCCTCGCGGACATGGCCGGCCGAGAGCGCGCGATTGACGCCGGCATCGACGGCCAGGCAGGTTTCGCCCTGCGCATCGGTGAAGCCGACGCCGCTTCCGGTCTTGCCGGGCAGCCGGATCAGCATTGTCGCAGGCAGGCTGGCCTTCGCCAGCGCCGGTGCCGCGAAGGCGGAAGCGATGTCGTCGCCGACGGCGAGCAGCCCGTCGACCCCGGCGCCGAGGCGTCTTGCCGCTACAGCGAGGTTCAATCCCTTGCCTCCGGGCTCGATTGTCACAATATCGGCGGCGAGCGACTCTCCGGGGCGGGGGAAGCGCGAGACCTTTGCCGAACACGACACCACGAAGCTACCTAGGACGAAAATCGATTCGTCGGCCATTGCGTTCGATCCCTCACATGTTTCCGGCATAGTCATCGCCACTGCGCACATTCATGCACCCACCGACGCCCTTATCGAACGTCCCGTCGAAGCCGCCGTTCCAGGACCTGCTGGAGCTGCGCGACGACACCGCCAAGCCCCTATACCAGCAGCTTGAAGATCAGCTGACGCGGCTGATCGGCGACGGGACGTTGCCTCCGGGTACCACGCTGCCGGCCGAGCGCCAGCTCGCCGAACGGCTGCAGATCAGCCGCGCCACGGTGCAGCGCGCCTACAACGCCCTGCGCGAGCGCAAATTGCTCAGCGCCCAGGGGCGGCTGGGGTCGATTGTGCAGGGGCCGGGCTCGCGCCTCCATTCGGGCATGGACCGGCTCAAGGGCTTCACGGAGGAGATGCGGGACCTCGGCCGCGTTCCGACCTCGCGCATCCTTGAGCGGGTGGTGGTGTCCGACCGCTCGATCGCCTCGATCTTCGGCCGCTCCTCCCATGCCCGCTTTCTCAAGCTCGTCCGCGTGCGCAGCGGCGACGGCACGCCGATGTCGCGCGAGGTCGCCTGGTACAATCTCGAACGCGCGCCCGAACTCGAGCACGCCGACCTGAGCCGGTCCGTCTATGCCGAGCTGGCGCGGCTCGGAACCCCGCTGGAGCGCTGCGAGCAGACCATCGAGGCGGCGGCGCCCACCCCGGACGAATGCGCCATCTTCGGCTTCGCCGAGCCCTTGCCCTGCCTGCTGATCAAGCGCCGCAGCTTTGGCCGCGACAGCGACATGCTCGAATATGTCGAGGGCCTGTTTCGCGGCGATGCCTACACCTACAAGCTGTCGCTGCGCATCTGAGCCCACGAGGGCCGAGGCTTCCCCGCCAATCATCGCCTACGCTGCCGTTGAACCGTTCGCGGTCGTGGCGCGACCAAAGGGAGACGGCCGACTCTTCAGCCTGTCACGGCCGGGTCCGGCGCACTGTTACGTGAGGCACAGCGAAGATGCTCGAGCTCCGGGAAACTCCTCGCATGACCATGATCTTCCCCCTCGCCCCTTCGACGGGCTTCGCCCCCCTTCCGCCCCGCCCGGTTGAGGCGGAGGAGGCCGGGCGCGGTGCCAAGCCGCTGTTCATCATCGACGCGGATCTCCACGTCCATTTCAGCAACCAGGGCGCTGCTGCCCTGGCACACGAAGGCCTCGGCGCGGGAGGCCGCTTCGTTTGCGCCGACAAACTCTTCGCGGCGCGGCTCCAGACCTGGCTCAAGCGCCGCTGCGCGGGCTCCGCGCCGGAAGAGCTGCGCCTGCCGGTGTCGATGCGCTGCGGCCGCCAGGTCGCGGTCGACGCGGTTCATCTCGGCGGGGCCGGCATGGATCTCTTCGTGCTGACGATCGACGATCCCGAGCGCATGATCGACCGCAATGTCGATGAGGTCGCGGAGGCCTGCGGTCTGACGCCGACGGAAGCCCGCATGCTCGGCCTGATCGTGAAGGGGCTCGATACGGTCGTCGCGGCCAAGAAGCTCGGCATCGCCCGCACCACGGCGCGCACGCATCTGCAGCGCCTCTTCGCCAAGACGGGCACCGCCCGCCAGAGCGAGCTGGTCCGCTTCGTCGCGACCTTCGTCGAGGAGATGGTCTGAGACGGCGTCGCGCGATCAGCTCCGCCTGCGCGCATCGACCCAGCCATCGACCAGATTGAGGCCGAGCAGGAATTCCGAACTGAACAGGCTGCGCGTCAGCGGTTCGATGGCGATCGGCGAGGTGAGGAAGGCGTGCTCCTCCGCCCGGGCCTGTACGGCTTGCGCATGCGAGACAGCCCGGAACGCCAGCTGTGTCCCGGGCCGCGCCTGGGCGAGGCGCCCGAGATCGGCACCGATGACCGTCGCGATCTTGGGATAGCCGCCGGTCGACTGCCGGTCGGCCATCAGCACGATCGGTTGGCCTTCGCCGGGCACCTGGATCGCGCCCATCGCGACGCCGTCGGAGGGGATGTTGAAGCCCAGCTTGTGGCTGAGGCGCTCGCCTTCGAGGAAACAGGCCATGCGGTCGCCGCGCGCCGAGACCGTCCAGGGTCCCGCCAGGAACGCGGTGATCTGGTCCGCGGCGAAATAATCGTCCTGCGGGCCGAGCAGGACGCGGATCGTCCCGGCGGGCCGCTCGAGCGGCGGCGCGACGATGACGCCGGCCGGAGTGTCGCCTGTCGTTGCCATGCCGACCGGCAGCCGGTCGCCCGCCTGCAGCATGCGTCCTTCGAGCCCGCCCATGCCGGTGCGCGCATGCGTCGCGCCGGACCCCAGCACCTGCGGCAGCGCGAGGCCGCCCGCCACGGCGAGATAGCACCAGACACCGGCAGGCCCCGCCCGCAGCTTCAGGCGCGCCCCCGGTTCCAGCCGTGCGACGACCGCCGGTGGCAGCGCCTGGCCGTCCAGCACGATCTGAAAATCGCCGCCTGCGACGGCGATGGTCACGGGCGCGCCTTCGACGGTGAGTTCCAGCCCCCCGAGCGAAACTTCGATCGCGGCGGCGTCGGCGCGATTGCCGAGCGCGCGATTGGCGATGGCATGGGCGAACGGGTCCATCGGGCCGGCGCCGGTGACGCCGTAGCGCAGGAAGCCGTGCCGGCCGCCATCCTGAACGGTGACGCCAGGGCCGGCCGAGAGCAGACGCAAAGCCGCCGTCATGGCGCCTGCCTGCGGGCCACGATCTCGCCGGCCTCCGCACGCGCATCGAGCATCGCAAAGGTCGTTGCGTCGATCGGCTCGAAGCGCAGGCTGTCGCCGGGCTCGAACAGGAAGGCGTTCGCCCGCTCGGGTGCATAGAGCCGCTCCGGCGTGCGACCGACGACATACCAGCCCGTGGGCATGGAAAAGCTCGCGATCGCGCTCAAGCCGCCGCCGACCAGCACGGCCTTGCTCTCATGCGGCGGGCGTGGCCGGGTCCGGCGCGAGATCGCGATCGCCTCGGGCAGACCGCCGAGATAGGTGAAGCCGGGTGAGAAGCCGTACATGTAGACCCGGTAGCTCGCGGCGGCATGGATGGCTGCGGCCTCGGAGGCGGCGAGACCCATCAGCCCGGCCAACTCGGCGAGGTCCTCGCCATGAGGCGCCTCGTAGCAGCACGGCAGCATCCACAGCGCCGCCGTCCGGCCGGGCGTCGCGGGTTCTGCCAGGCGTTCCTCGACCAGCGCGACCAGCCTCGCCCTGTCGAGCCGGAGCGGGTCGTAATGGATCATCAGCGAGCGATAGGTCGGCACCAGTTCGCGCAAGCCCTCCGGCGGCGCCGCAGCCAGTGCGGCATCGAGCGCCAGCACGCGGTCGCTGATCGCGGGATCGACGCTCCGGCCGAACTCGACGACCAGCGCCGCCTCGCCGGCATCGAGGAAAAGCGGGCGAGCGCCCTGATCGCGGCTCATTCGAAGGCGGCGAGCGTCACGCCGGCGCTCTCCAGCGCCGTCCGCACCAGCCGGGCTGTGGCCACGGCGTGGCTCGAATCGCCATGCACGCAGATCGAGCGGATCGGCGTCGGCAGGCGCCGTCCCGACAACGTGATGATGGCGCCTTCGGAGACCATGGCGACGACGCGGTCCGCCGCCTCCTGCGGGTCGGTGATCATCGCGCCTGGCAGGTTGCGCGCGACGAGCAGGCCTTCCTCCGTATAGCCGCGATCGGCGAAGATCTCCTGATAAACCCGCAGCCCCGCCGCCTCGCCGGCCGCGACCTGCGCGGTCAGCGCCGTCGCCAGCAGCGACAGGCCTGGATCGACCGCCTTGACGGCGCGCGCGATCGCATCCGCGACGGGGCGTTCCTCGCAGGCGATGTTGCCGAGTGCGCCATGTGGTTTGACGTAGGAGATGCGGTGGCCGGCATAGGCCGCCAGCGCCATCGCCGCGCCGAGCTGATAGGCGACGAGGCGCTCGATCTCGCCGGTCGAGAACGGAATCCGCCTGCGGCCGAAGCCCCAGAGATCGGGGAAGCCCGGATGGGCACCGACCGCGACGCTACGCTCGCGCGCGACCGAGAAGGCATGGGCCATGATCTCCGGATCGCCGGCATGCAGGCCGCAGGCGACATTCGCCGAGGTGACGATCGAGAGCATCGCCTCGTCGTCGCCGCAGCGATAGGCGCCGAAACCCTCGGCGAGATCGGCATTGAGATCGATCGTCGTCATGCAGCCTTCCCCTGGAGCCAGCCCCGAATCCGGCGCCGCTTCGCACCGGCAGACCTTAGGACGATCACCGGATGTCGAGAAAGGCTTTGCGTGAGCGGATGCGGCCTGCCGAGCCAAGGCGCGTCGTTTGAGGCCGGCGGTGCGTCGGCGCGAGGTGGTTGACGTTGCCCCCTGAGCGCCGTTGGTTTGAATTGGCCTCCGTCGGAAGGAGACGGAGATTAAGAAGAGCTTGATCCGAAGACCTACCGCTATGCATCGCGGCGATCCAACGAGGTGGAGATCCGGGAGCGGCTGAAGCAAGCCATCTCAACCTCCAAGGGCTGAGACCAATGAATCAGAACTCTGCGACGCAGGGAAACCCGACTATGGGTATGTCTCCGAGTATTCCCGCAGGCCACCGCCCCGGCGGAAACGTGACGGCATTCAGCGCTCACGCAATCCGCGCACGGCATTGGCTGCCCGCCTGAGAGCGGTCGCGGCGGCCCCTGCCGCGATGATCCAAAGAGCGACAACAAGGGTCTCGCCCTGGCCGCGCCAGAGCGGCTCCAGCAGGGACAGCAGCGCTGCGGCGGTGATCGTCGCCATGCGGTGCTGCTTGGCCATCGGGCCGGAGAAGTCGGCCGGCAGCCCGCAGGCGCGGCCAAGCTCGCGCGTGTAGGCGGTGAGCACGGCAAAGGCGGCTGCGGCCCAGCCCAAGGCCGGCGCGTTGGCTCCATAGCCGGCGCCGACGAGAATGAGGATGTCAGCGATGCGGTCGGGGAACTCGTTCCAGAATGGCCCGTCGGGCGCTTGCTTGCCACCCTCGATCGCCACCATGCCGTCGAACAGGTTGCAGAGCAGCCTGAACTGGCAGAACAGCGCCGCGGCCAGGAGCAGGGCGGCGCGCGATCCGGAATGAGCGCTCCCGGCGAGCCAGAAGGCGGCGCCGGCAATGGCCGCCATCGCCATGCTCGCCATTGATATCTGGTTCGGCGTGATGTCGGCCGCGCTCAGACGGCGCGCGATGGCGCGGGCCCAGCCGGAATCGCGGCTCGCCAGCGGGCGTCGATTGTCGTCCTGCGCCACGTTTCAGGCCTTTCTGCTCCGCCAGAGCGAAAGATTGTAGAGCGCCGCATAGCTGGTCGCGACGGTCCACGGGACGGCGATCGTCCTGAAGATCTCGGGCGTGCCGCCGATGGTGTGGATGGCCGTGAGCAACCCGGCAGAGACGAGCCCGGCGATGAGCGGCGGCACCAGCAGGGCCGTCAAGCCGGAGAAGCGTCTGGCCAGCGCCTCGATGCCGCGTTTCAGGAGCAGGGTGATGGTCGCGGAGAGCGCGCCCTGGATCAACCCGGCCTGGAGCGGTGCCGGCATCGGATGGGTGCGGTTGGCGAAAGCCGCCCAGCTCCCCATGGCGAGGAAGGCGAAGGCGACATGCACGACGCTGCTTGCCATCAGGCGCTCAAGCCGGAGGCTCATGTGGCTGACCAGCCGTAGCGGACCAGGTGGAAGAAGATCGGGGCGGAGAAGACCACGGAATCGAGCCGATCGATGAAGCCGCCATGGCCCGCGATGAGGTGTCCCCAATCCTTGACGCCGCGGTCGCGTTTGATCGCCGACATCACGAGCCCGCCGAAGAAACCCATCAGGACGATGACCAGCGACAGGAAGGCGGCCTGGAGCGGCGTGAACGGCGTCATCCAGGACAATGCGGCGCCGATGGCCGTGGCACTGAGCGCGCCGCCGACGAAACCCTCGACCGTCTTGGAGGGCGAGAGCCGGGGCGCGATCTTGGTGCGGCCCAGAAACTTGCCCCAGACATATTGCAGGACATCGCTGATCTGCACGACGATGACGAGGAAGGCGATCAGGAGCACGTTGCGCCCCTGAAAGCCGGGAATGTCCAGGGTGAGCAGCGCCGGCACATGCGAGGTGCAGAAGACGCAGATCATCAAAGCCCACTGCACCTCGGCGATGCGCACGAGATAGCGGTCGGTGTCGCCGCGCAGCGCTGCGATGATCGGCAGCAGCAGGAAGCCGTAGACCGGGATGAAGATCGAGTAGAGACCGTACCAGTCGATCCAGATCAGGTAATACTGCAGCGGCAGGACGACGAAGAAGCCGGCGGCCAGCGCCCAATGGTCGGCGCGCCGCGTGTCGGTCAGCGTGATGAATTCGCGCAAGGCCGCGAAGGAGCAGAAGGCGAAGAGCAGCGTCACGCCGGTCTTGCCGCCGAGCAGCGCCAGCCCCATCAGCACGACCATGACCCACCAGGCGCGGATGCGGTCGTTCAGGTTCTCGACCACGGCATTCGAGCCGTCGGGCGACAATCTGCGCTGCAGCCCGTAGCCGATCGCCGAAGCCAGGATCAGAACGACGAGCAGGCCGGCCAGCACGGCCACCAGATCGGGATGGGGCATCGTCATGACGAACTCGCCTTCGGCGACAGCCCGAGCAGCGCTGCTTCCGCCCGGGCCAGGAAGTCCCGCTTCGCTTCCGCGTCGGAGATCCGCACCGCGGCGCCGAAGGTGACGGTGCAGATCAGCGGGATCGGCACGAACTCGCCCTTCGGCATGACGCGATTGAGATTGTCGATCCAGACCGGCACGAGCGCGATGTCCGGGCGCGCCCGCGCGAGATGGAACAGTCCGCTCTTGAACGGCAGCAGCGGTGCCTCGGTCGTGTTGCGCGTACCTTCGGGGAAGACGATGAGCGACGAGCCGGCATCCAGCGCGTCCGTCATCTGGCCGATCGGATCGTTTGCCCGGCTGGCGCGTTCGCGATCGATCAGGACGGCGTTGAAGACATCGCAGCCGATGAAGCGCCGGAGGCGGCTTTTCAGCCAGTAGTCACTCCCTGCGACCGGCCGGGTCGCAAATCGCGTGCGACGCGGCAGCACCGTCCAGATCAGGACGAAATCGCCGTGGCTGGCGTGATTGGCGTAGTAGATCCGCTGCTCGTCGACCGGCGCAACCCCGTCCCAGCGTCCGCGGACGGCGGTCAGGAAGCGGGCGAACAACACGATGAGCGTGCCAGCTAAGCTTATCCCCGCCCCACGCATCGCTATTCCCAACCACGCCCTCTTGATGACGTAGCGTTCAATTCAGATGTTGTCGATGCGGACTCTGGCGCGGCGCCCGCAACCGGACATTCTCGTTCGCGTGCTGCGAACTCGCGAAGCGTGACGAAAAACAAAGACAGGTTGCGGTGCCTGGATCGGCGCCGTCCTGCCGACAGATCTTCGATCATAACGCCGTCGAGCAGGCGATCGCCCGGTCAGGAAAGCGCCACCAGCGGCTCGCCGGTGACGGCTCCGCTCCGTCCGGACCGAACCGCCCGCCAGACCGCCTGAGGCGTCGCCGGCATGTCCAGATGATTGATGCCATACGGCGCCAGAGCATCGACGACTGCGTTCATGACCGAAGGCAGAGAGCCGGCACAACCCGCTTCGCCGCAACCTTTGGCACCCACACGATTGTTCAGGGTCGGCACGCCCTGGCTCACGAATGAGAAGAAGGGGACATCCGCCGCCCGAGGCAAGGCGTAGTCCATATAGGACCCCGTCATGGGCTGGCCGCTGTCGTCATACACCGTCCTCTCGAACAGCGCCTGGCCGATGCCTTGAACGACGCCGCCATGGAGCTGCCCTTCGACGATCATCGGGTTCACGACGGTTCCGAAGTCGTTGACCATGACATAGCGCACGACCTCGACATGTCCCGTCTCCGGATCGATCTCGACCTCGGCGACGTGACAGCCATTGGGATAGGCCGAGGGGGCTGCCTTGAAGACATGGTCGACGTCGAGCGACTGGGGCAGGTCCGGCGCGACCGCGGCGCCGCCATGCAGCCTTGCCGCCATCTGCATGATCTCGATCGAGCGGTCGGTTCCGATGACGGTGAACCGGCCGGCAGCAAACCCGATGTCGGCGACATCGGCCTCGAGGAAGTGACCGGCGAGCAGCTTGCCCTTCTCGATGACCAGTTCGCTCGCCTCGATGATCGCCGAGCCGCTCGCCATCAGCGATTTCGAGCCGCCCGTGCCTCCGCCGGCGATCAGGCGATCGCTGTCGCCCTGTACGAGCTTGATTCGTTCGAAGGGAACGCCGAGCTGGCTGGTGAGGAGCTGGGCGAACGGCGTCCAATGTCCCTGCCCGTAGTCGAGCGTGCCGGTGACGATGTTCACGCTCCCGTCCGGCTCGAAATGGATCCCGCCCATTTCATTTGTCGGAGGCGCTGTCACCTCGAGATAGCAGCCGATACCGCGCCCGCGCAGCAAGCCCGCCTTCCGGCTCGTCTTCAGTCGTCCAGCATATCCCATCCAGTCCGACGCCGCGAGGGCTCGTTCAAACAGAGCCGGGAAATCACCACTGTCGTAGACCGTCCCCATCGGTGTCGCCCAAGGCAACTTCGCGGGCGGGATCAGGTTGCGCCGCCTCAGGCTCGCGCTGTCGATGCCCATGTTGCGGGCCGCCGTATCGATCAGTCGCTCCATGAAATAATTGCCTTCCGGGCGACCCGCGCCGCGATAGGCGCCGATCGGCGGCGTATTCGTCACCGCGCACCGCGTCTGGATCTCGACGAGCGGCGTCCGGTACATGCCGACCGAATTCTTCCCCACATTCATCGTCGGCATCACCGCCCCGACGGGAGTGACGTAGGCGCCCATATTCGCGATGCCCTTGAATCGCGTGGCGAGGAAACGACCGCGAGCGTCCAGGGCCAGCTCGGCCTCGAAGACCATGTCGCGCCCATGGTGGTCCGAGACGAAGCTCTCGGATCGTTGATCGGTCCATTTGACCGGGCGCTTCAACATGCGAGCCGCATGGAGGAGAACGATGTACTCGGGAAACACGGAGGCCTTCATGCCGAACGAGCCGCCGACATGGCCGGTGACCAGTCGCATCGCAGCAGGCTTCACGCCCATGGCCGCCGCCAGATTGTTGCGCATGCCGAAGGCGCCTTGGCTCGGCGCGTGCAGCGTGTAGCGCTTCGACTTGCCATCGAAGCTCGCAATCGCCGTGCGCGGCTCGATCGGGTTGACGATGACGCGGTTGTTGACGATCCGAAGTCTCGCGATATGCGCGGCTTCGGCGAAAGCCCCGGCGACCTTCTCGCTGTCGCCGAACTGGAAATCGACGATCAGATTGCCGGCGACGTCGTCATAGATTTGCGGGGCGTCGGCCCCGAGCGCCTGCTCGGCATCGGTGACGGCAGGCAGGACATCGATATCGAGCCTGACCGCCTCCGCGGCGTTGCGCGCCTGATCGGCGGTGCGGGCGACCACCATCGCGACAGGGTCGCCGACGAAGCGGACCTTGTCGGCTGCCAGCGCTGCCCGCTGGGGCTTTCTCATCGATGCGCCATTGCGGCCCGGCACATCGATGGGTGTCAGGATCGCGCTGTATCCCTGGCCGTCCAGATCCGCCGCTGTGTAGATCGCGACGACCCCCTTCATCGCCCGGGCCTCGGCCGCATCGACGGCACGCAGATGTCCATGCGCATGGGGGCTGCGGACGAAGGCCGCGAAGAGCTGCCGCTCGACGCTCAGATCGTCTGTGTAGTGCCCCTGCCCCTGCACGAGGATCGCGTCCTCTTGGCGCGGCACGGGTTGACCGATCCCAACCGAGGCCATGGTATCGCTGTCACGGGAAACGCGAGAGTTCATCGAGCACCGGCCGCCGCGAAACAGGAGAGGGAAATCATGATCTCCTTGATAGGGCGGCTGATCGATCCGCTGAAAGAGCGCCGACTGCAGGCCCGCCCAGCGCCCAGCGGTTGCGAAACCCGCTGACGGAGCCAGCATAGCGGCCTGCGCATGGCGGTTCGTCGCCGCGCAGACCGGTCGAACGAATGGAACAGGTGTCCTGATGGGTCTTCGCTTCATCTTCATGCTCACCCGCAACGACCGGACGGTCGGCGATGCGATGGAGCAACTTCGGACCGCTCTGGCTCTGGGAGTTCGGCATATCGGCTTCAAGGACATTGGCCTGCCGCTGGACAAGCTGAAAGCGCTCGACGCGGCGATCAAGGCGGGCGGTGCAACCTCCTATCTGGAGGTCGTCTCTCTCGATCGCGACAGCGAGATCGCATCTGCGAAAGCTGCGGTCGAGATCGGCATCGACATTCTGCTCGGCGGGACGAGGGTCGATGACGTGCTGCCGATCATTGCCGGCACGATGATCCAGTACTGCCCCTTCCCGGGCACGATCTCCGGTCATCCGAGCGTTCTGGAGGGCAGCATCGACGAGATCGTCGCCAGCGCGGAGACATTGGCCGCACGCGACGGCGTGCACGGCCTGGACCTGCTGGCCTATCGCTCGCACGAGAACGTCCCGGCGCTGATCGAGGCGGTCTGCTCCGCTGTCTCGAAGCCCGTCTATGTGGCCGGATCGATCGACACGCCGGGCCGCATCGCAGCCTTGAAGGACGCGGGGGCGGCTGGTTTCACCATTGGTACGGCTGCGCTCGATGGAAATTATCCGGCCGATGGCAGGGATGTGCCAAGCCAGCTCAAGACGATCATCCGTGACGTCGCGCTGCTGAACAGGCACATCTCGCCGTTCCGCAAGGAGAACCTGGAGAGCGCCTTCGGGCGGTTCTCCGACACCTGGCCGCCTCGGCTCGCCGCATCCGTCAACAATCTGCAGATCAAGCTCGCGAAATTCGAGGGCGAGGCCGGCTGGCATTTCAACCTCGGCGAGGACGAGGTCTTCTTCGTTCACAAGGGTCGGCTGCTGATGAAGTTCCGTGACCGCGACGAGGTCATCGGCGAAGGGGAGTTCATCGTCGTGCCGCATGGCGTCGAGCGTTGCCCGACAGCGCTCGATCAGGTCTGCGAGGTCGTCCTGCTGGAAATCGGCGCCACTAGCGGCAGCCTCCAGATCGGAGATGGACAACGACGGTGAAGATTTCTCGTGGATTCGGCTTCCGCCATCTCCGATCGTGTTGGATCGATCGCCGAGATGCTGCTGGCGGACGAGCCCTGGCGTCGGACCATGCTGGAACGGGGTTCCAGGCCGAGCGCCAGTGGCCATGAGGCGCGAGGCCTCTCAGGCGCTCGCCTTCTGCCCCCAACCATAGAGTGGCGCCATGTTGATCTTGATCCAGGTCTCGATGAATAGCCCCGAGTTTTGTAGACGCCCTCGGCTCAGTTTTTCTGCTGCCTTTCGAACTCGACGGGCGACAGCATCCCGTTTCGGACGTGCTTGCGCTTTGAGTTGTAGAACATCTCGATGTATTCGAACACATCCTGGCGCGCTTCATCGCGGATTCTGTAGGTTCTTCGGCGTATCCGCTCGCGTTTGAGCAGATTGAAGAAGCTCTCTGCCACCGCATTGTCGCGGCAGTTTCCACGCCGGCTCATCGAGTGCTCAAGATTGTGGTGCCGCAGGAACGCGGCCCACTCCATGCTGGTGAACTGCGAGCCCTGGTCGGAATGAATCAAGACCTTCGCCTGTGGCTTCCGTCGCCAAACTGCCATGAGCAACGCCTGCAGCACGACGTCTGTCGTCTGGCGGCTCTGCAGCGACCAGCCGATGACGCGCCGTGAAAACAGGTCGATCACGACGGCCAGATAGGCAAAGCCCTCCATGGTCCGGATATAGGTGATGTCGGTCACCCACGCCTTGTCCTGCGCCGCGACATCGAACTGCCGGGCCAGCGTATTATCGACCACGACAGACGGTTTGCCGCTGTAGCTGCCGGGCCGGCGCTTGTAGCCGATCTGGGCCTTGATGCCGGCAAAGCCTTGAAAGGCGAGCGATCCGGTTCGGGCAACTGGTCTCGCCCTGATCCAGAAGATCATCATGCAGCTTGCGATAGCCGTAGACCTTGCCGCTGTCTGTCCACGCCTTCCGCAGGAGTTCGGTCTGACGCGCATCCTCTCGCGCCCGTGGGCTCAACGGAGCCTTGAGCCAGGCATAGAAGCCGCTGGCTTGGATGCGCAGGCAGCGACACATCGCCCGGATCGAAAACAACGGACGATGCTCGGCGACGAACGCGTATCTCACTTTGCATCCCTGGCGAAATACGCGGTGGCTTTTTTTAGGATGTCGCGCTCCTCGGTGACGCGCGCCAGCTCCTTCTTCAGCCGCCGGATCTCTCCAGCCTGATCCGCATCGCTCGAGCCCGCAGGCTTCGCGAACTTCTTCTTCCACGCATAAAGCGAGTGAGGGCTCACCCCAAGCCGCTGCGAAACCTCCGCGACCGGGTAACCCCGCTCGGTGATCTGCGCCACCGCATCGCGCTTGAAATCCTCACTGAAACTGCCAGTCGCCATCGTCGCCTCCTTGCCTCAAAATTAGGGAAGAAGGCGTCCACGAAGCTAGGGGCTATTCAAACGTCCGCTCCGCGGTATCACTAAAACCTTCCCGCTAATATGGCAGCCAGAGCACGGAGCCGCCATCGAGGTTCAACATGGCGGCGGCGCCGGGCTCGAGAAGATCGCGGCTCGAGTGGAACGGTACGTCCACGGCCACTTCGGTTGTGCCGACCCTGGCGAAATAGCGAATGCTCGAACCGAGAAATTCGCGGCCTACGATGTCGCAGGCCAGTGCAAACATGCCTTGCTCCGGCGCGCCGACGGGAGATAGCCGGGCATGCTGCGGGCGGAAGACCAGCTTGGCGCGTTCCGGAATGGTGTCGGTATCCGCGATGGGGATCTTCATCCCGCCGTCGATCTCAAAATGGCGATCTCCACCGCTGCCCCCGATCTGCCCGCTCAGGATGTTGGCTGCGCCGAGAAAGTTCGCGACGAACAGATTGGCCGGCCGCTCATAGAGCTCGATCGGCGTGCCGACCTGCTGAATGACGCCGTCGTTCATCACGGCGATACGGTCGCAGATCGTGTTGGCCTCCTCCTGGTCGTGCGTCACGAAGATCGTGGTCAGGCCGAGGCGCTGCTGCAGATCACGCAGCTCGCGGCGGACCTGCACGCGCATCTTGGCATCGAGATTTGACAGCGGCTCGTCGAGCAGCAGCACCTTGGGTTCGACTGCGACGGTGCGGGCAACCGCGACGCGCTGCTGCTGGCCGCCGGAGAGTTGCGACGGGCGCCGCTCGGCGAGATGGCCGAGGCCGACGAGATCGAGCGCGAGCGCAACCCGCCGGTTGACCTCGGCGCGCGCAACACCACGCTCCTCGAGACCGAAGGCGACATTGCGCGCGACGGTCATGTGCGGCCAGAGCGCATAGGATTGGAAGACCATGCCGACATCGCGCTTCCAGGGCGGCAGCGCCGAGATGTCCTTGCCGCCGATCAGGACCCGGCCGCTATCAGCCTGGTTGAAGCCGGCGATCAGGCGCAGCAGCGTGGTCTTGCCGCAGCCCGACGGGCCGAGGAAGGCGAAGAATTCGCCCGGTCGGATCGCGAGATCGACGGTCTTGAGGACGTGGTTGTCGCCATAGGACAGGTTGACGCCTTCGATGTCGACGGAGACGGCCGGCGTCGCGAGGGAAGCGGTCATGTTCATGTTCAGTCAGTGTCCCATGCCGGTTCAGTGCCCCATGCCCTTGGCCTTCTGGCTGCGTTCGACGATGACATGCGAGAGGAAGGTGCAGAGCGCGACCAGCAGGACGGCGACGACGCCGAGCGCCGCGCCTGGCCCGCGTCCCGCAGCCGACTGCATGAAGACGTAGAGCCCATAGGCGAGCGGGGCGTCGGAGTTCGACTGGACCAGCATCAGCGTCGCGGAGAGTTCGACCGCGGCAGTCGAGAAGCTCGTGACGAAGCCGGCGAGAATGCCGCCCGCCATCAGCGGCACGACGACGCGCCGGACGGTCCGGCTCTTGGTGGCGCCGAGGTTTTCGGCAGCCTCCTCCAGCGAAACCGAGATCTGCTGGAGCGCGGCGTAGCAGGCGCGCAATGCATAGGGCAGACGGCGTATGGCGAGAGCCAGTACGATGGTGAGCCAAAGCGAGGCGAGCGGTGTGCCGTCGGGCAGCGTGACGCCGTAGAACGTCCTGAGATAGCCAATGCCGAGCACGACGCCGGGAATGGCGAGCGCGGCGGAGGCCGCCCAATCGAGCCATTCGCGGCCGATCAGTTTGGTGCGTAGCACGAGATAGGCGATGGCGACGCCGAGTACGATGTCGATGCCGCCGGCCAGCGTGGCGTAGATCAGCGTGTTCTTGATGTAGAGCGAGCTCTCGCCGAAGACGCGGGCATAATGCGCCGTAGTGAAACCGTCGGGGAGGGGCGAGAACGACCAGATCGTGGCGAAGGAGAGCAGCAGCAGGCCCAGATGCGGCGCCAGCACGAGCGCCAGGATCAGGATGACGACGCCATAGCCGAACACGGCCTCCCAGCGCGTCATCTTCCGCCGGGCGAGGCCGCCTCCGCCGCGCTGCGTCGTGGCGTAGTCACGGCCCTTCAGCGCCAGCGCCGAGAGCCACATGGCGGCGACCGAGGCGGCGATCAGCACGACGGAGATGACGTAGCCCATCGGGTCGGCAATGCCGATCGAGGTGATGCGCAGATAGGCCTGCGGCGCCAGCATGTCCTTGACGTTGAGCAGGAGTGGCGTCGCCAGATCATCGAAGACCTTGACGAAGACGAGCGAGGCGCCGGCGAGGTAGCCTGGCAAGGCGAGCGGAAAGACGATGCGCCGGAACAGGCGGAAGCCCGAGGAGCCGAGGTTCTGCGCGGCCTCCTCCATCGCCCGGTCGATGTTGCGCAGCGCCGCCGAGAGATTGATCAGGATGAAGGGGAAATAGTGGACGGACTGGACGAAGATGACGCCGTTCAAACCCTCCATGAAGCCGATCTTGAAGCCGAACCAGTCATCGAGAAGCAGGTTGATCGAGCCATTGCGGCCAAAGAAGAGCTGCATCGCCACGGCGCCGACGAAAGGCGGCATGATCAGCGGCAGGAAGCCGAGCGTCTGGACCAGGGCTGCGCCCCGAAAGACGAAGCGGGTGGTAAGATAGGCCAAGGGCAGCGCGAAGACCGAGGCCCAGACCACCGACATCGCCGAAACGTAGAACGAGTTCCACAGGGAGCGCATGAACAGCTCGGTGCGGACGAAATCATAGAAATTCACGAGTGTGAAGCTGCCGGTGCCCTTTTCGGTGAAGGCGACATAGAGCACCGTCGCCACGGGCAACCCCAGGAACAGCAGCAGGAAGGCCGCAATCGCCAACGCCAGCGCGATCTGGCCGGGCGTGGCGGAGAGGCGGCGGGCGCGTGGCAGGGTGGCAGCGGGAATAGCGGTCATCAATGGCCTTTGCAAAGCGCGTCATGCCCGGGCTCGACCCGGGCATCTCCGGACAATCCGTGCTCCTGTGCGGAGTCTGTTCCGGCAGGGGATTCCCGGGTCGGCGCAGAGCGCCGCCCGAGAATGACGACGGCGGTCGAAGGGCGCTACTTGGCCGCCTTCAGCGCCTCTTCCGCCTTGGCCTTCGCCTTGCCGTAGTTGTCGCGGGCGAGGCTCGCCCATTGCGCCTCGACCTCCGCCTGCCGCGCGCCCTTCTCCTTGCCGCCGGTGAAGGCGGCGCGCAGTTCGGGGCTCGCGGCTTGCGCCTCCGTCACGGGCATGGCGGCAATCAGGCCGCGCGCCTCGTCAGCCAGCGCCTTGGCCTGTGGGTTGGGCTTCTTCGCCAGCGCCGCATCGACCTCGTGCAGCGTCTTGGTCACGCCCTTCAGCGCATCGAGCTGGAAGGAGATCAACTGGTCGAACAGCGTATCGACGACGGCTGTGCGGGCCTCCGACTTGTCGACATCGAAGCCGATCATCTTCTGGAAGCGCGGATCGGTGAAGGGGTTCGGATAGTCAGGCCCGGCCTTGGCATAGACAGCCGGGTTGACGGGCAGGCGGCGGATGCCGGGCTCCAGGAGCACCTCCTGACCGGCGGGCGAAAGCAGGAATTCGACGAAGGCTTCGGCGGCGGCCTTGTTGGGCGGGTTGGAGACGATGCCGACATTGGCCGGCACGACCGTTGTCACCGTCGGATAGACGAACTTCACCGGGAAGCCGGAGGCCTGCGCCGAGAAGGCGAAGAAATCGATCACGATGCCGACGCCGACCTGGCCGGAATTGACCGCCTCTGGAACGCCGAAGGAGCGGTCCGTGATCGCGTTGAAGTTGCCCGCCATCGCCTTGATGGTGGCCCAGCCCTTCTCCCAGCCCTCGCCCTGGAGGATGGTTTCGACCGTCAGATGCGTCGTGCCGGAGCGGGCCGGCGACGCGATCGAGACATGGTCGTAAAAGGCCGGGCCGGCGAGGTCCTGCCAGTCCTTGGGCTCGGGCAGCTTCTTCGCCTTGGCATAGCGCTCATTCCACATGATGCCGTAGCCCGAGGCGGCGAAGCCTGTATAGAAACCCTGCGGATCGTTGATCGGATAGGAGCCGATCTTGTCGGGGATACCTGTGGCTTTGGGCTTGTAGGCGCTGAGTAGCGTCTTGCCCTTCAGTACCTCGAAGGCGTCTGGCGCGGACGCCCAGAACAGGTCGACCTGGTTATTCGCCCGGGTCTCGTCGAGATACTTCACGCCGGCATTGGTGTTGCGGTTCTGGACTTCGAGGGTGACACCCGGCGTGGCCTTTTCGAAAGCCTTCTTGATCGGATCCGTCACATCCTTCGAGAACGAGGTCACCACCGTGACCTTGCCCGTGGGCGCCTGCGCCTGAACCATCGATGTCGTCAGGGCAAAGCCCAACGCCAGAGCGAGCCTGCATATCGTCATGATGTTCTCCCGAGTTGATTGGCCGCCCGACATCGAGGTCGGACGTGCATCGCATGGCGGACTGATCGGCCACGTATGTCACGAATTTGTCATATTCGGCGGTGCGCTGTCACCCCGCACTATCGGTGCATTGCACCATGGTAGCGGGCAGCTGTGCCCGGGCTACCAGCGCAGATGCCCGAGCGCGAACTCCGGATGCATCTGATGGCGGTCGAAAAGGGCGAGGCAGGAATGCGGATCGACCTTGTCCGTGGTCTGCCACGCCAGATCGTGCTGATGGATTCCGCCCGCGATGAAGGCGCTTTGCAGGCCGACGCCCTGGCTCCCGGCGACGTCATGCGCGAGCGAATCTCCGATGCACAGGACCTCCGATGGAGCCAACCCGAGCCTGGAAAGGCATGATTGGTAGATGCGCGGCTCCGGCTTGCCATGATAGCGCACCACGCCGCCCATGCCGGCATAGGCTTTCGCGACGAAACCGGGCGCTTTCTGCAGCGTGCCGTCGCCGCGTGTCCGCTGCACATCCGGGTTGCCGCAGATCATCGGCAGTCCGGCGGCAAGCGACGCCTCCAGCAGGGGCAGCCATCCCGTCAGCGACTGATGCGGCGGTTCCATACTCATCAGCAGCAGGAAATCGGCGTCGCGGGGCCGATCGACCAGATCGAGCCCGAGGCCGTCGCCGAGATCGCGATCGCTCTCCCGCGCCAGCAACAGGCAGCGCCGGCCGAGATCGCGATAAAATGGTTCTTCAGCCGCGGCAATCGCCTCGCGGGCATCGTCGCCGGCGGACACCACGCACTCGTAGAGATCGCGCGGGAAGCCCAGGCTCGCGAGAATGCGTTCGTTCGCCGCGCCACTGCGCCCGGAGTTCGACAGGATGATCACGGGCTTGCCGCACTCCCGCAGCCCGATCAGGCATTCCAGCGCGTCCGGGTACGGTCGCACGCCGTCATGCAGCACGCCCCACTGGTCGACGAGGAAGCCCCGATACCGCTCAGCCACGGCCGAGAGCCCGTCGATGAAGGTTGTGGCGGTGCGGCGATGGCCGGGCGTTGGCAGTGCGGGCATGGATCGGCGGAGATGTCCCTGAGGTCGCGATGCGGCGCGCCGCGCGCTCTGGCGCGTACCACTTAAGTCTTAGAACGGTGGGGTCGCCCCGGGTAGAATATGACAGTTATGTGTCGCATACCATAAGCAAGCCGGCTAAGCGGCACTCAGGGAGAAGCGTTCGATGAGCCTGAAACTGCACTCACTTGCTGCGACGGCGTCGTTGCTGGTCGGCCTGTCTGCCGGCTGGGCCGGTCCCGCGGTCGCACAGGACGCCTGTCCGCATTCGGGGCAGCTGGACACGATGTATTGCGACGGCAACAAGGACCTGGTTGCCGACGCGCCCGCGGATCCGAAGAAGTGGAAGGACCCGTCGGCGCTGGTCTGGGCCTATACCCCGGTCGAGGACCCTGCCGTCTACGCCAATATCTTCAAGCCGCTGACCGACCACCTCGCGACATGCACGGGCAAGCGGATCGTCTATTATCCGGTCCAGTCGAACTCGGCCGAGATCGAGGCGATGCGCTCCGGCCGCCTGCATTTCGCCGGATTCTCGACCGGGCCGACCGGCTTCGCCGTCAATCTCGCCGGTGCGGTGCCATTCGCTGCCAAGGGCTCGGCCGATGGCGTGCGAGGCTACAACCTCGTTGCCGTGGTCAAGGCTTCGAGCCCCTATCAGAAGCTCGCCGATCTCAAGGGCAAGAAGGTCGCCCATACCTCGCCCTCGTCGAACTCGGGCAATCTCGCGCCGCGCGTGCTGTTCCCTGAACACGGCCTGACCGCCGATACCGACTACAAGCCGTTGATGTCGGGCGGGCACGACAAGTCGATCCTTGGCGTCGTCTCAGGCGACTACGACATGGGCGCAGTCGCCGGCGACGTCTATGAGCGCATGATCGTGCGCGGCACCATCAAGAAGGAGGATGTGCGCGAGATCTATCGCAGCGCGATCTTCCCGACCTCGTCCTTTGCCTACGCCCACGACCTCAAGCCCGAGCTCGCCAAGAAGCTGACCGACTGCTTCTTCTCCTTCCGCTTCACGCCCGAGATGACCAAGGAGTTCAACGGAGACGATCGCTTCCTGCCGATCACCTACCAGAAGGACTGGGCGGTGGTGCGCGATGTCGCCGAGAAATCCGGAACGCCCTACAACAAGTCGGCCTATGACACCGAGGCCAAGCGGGAGGCGGACGAACTCGCCAAGAAGAAGGCGGCACCTGCCAAGGCGCCCTGACGACAAGACGCACCGACCATACGAGGTTTATCGATCATGAGCGCCCTGCCTGCGGCGTCCGGCCAGGGCCGGGCGCTCGTCATTCGCAATCTCGTCAAGGAATACCGGCCAGGACAGCCGGTGCTGCGCGACATATCCCTGACCGTCTCGGAGCCAGGCATCGTAGCCATCATCGGTCCGTCCGGCACCGGCAAATCGACGCTGATCCGCTGCATCAACCGTCTGGTCGATCCGACGTCGGGTTCGATCGTGCTCGGCGGCACTGATCTCGCGAAACTCCAGGGCGAGGCGCTACGGCAGGCGCGCCGCCGGCTGGGCATGGTCTTCCAGGAATACAATCTGGTCGAGCGGCTCACCGTGATCGAGAACGTGCTCTGCGGCCGGCTCGGCTATGTCCCGGTCTGGCGCGCCTGGACGCGTCGCTTTCCCGAGGCCGACATCGCGCGCGCCTTCTCCCTGCTCGATTCGGTGGGCCTGACCGAGTTCGCGACCCGTCGCGCCGACCAGCTTTCCGGCGGCCAGCGCCAGCGCGTCGGCATCGCACGCGCCGTGATGCAGGACCCCGACCTCGTACTCGCCGACGAGCCGACCTCCTCGCTCGATCCCAAGACCTCGGTCGAGATCATGGAGCTGCTCGCCAAGGTCGGGCGCGACCGCGACATCCCCGTGCTGGTCAACATCCACAATGTCGCGCTGGCAAGGCGCTACGCGCTGCGCATCATCGGCATGTCGAAGGGGCTCGTGGTGTATGACGGGCCGCCCGGCGGCCTGCAGGACAGCCATCTCGCCGAGATCTATGGCGGCGAAGGCTGGATGGAATGAGCGCTCTTCCCATCGTCGCCGGAAGCCTGCGCGCCCGGGCTTTTCCGCCGAACTGGCCGCTGCGCATCGGCGCGGCGCTGTTCCTGATCTATGTCGGCTATGCCGCGCGGATTCTCGACATCCGCTGGGAACGCTTCGTCCAGGGGCTCGACAACGGCGCCAAATTCCTGGGCCGGATGTTTCCGCCCAATGTCGCGGCCGACAAGATGCAGTTGCTGCTCTCCGGCATGCTGGAATCGCTGCAGATCGCCATCATTGCGACAGGCGCGGGCGTGCTGCTGGCGCTGCCGCTGGGACTGTTTGCCGCGCGCAACCTGATGCCGCTGCCGGTCACGATCGCGGCGCGCGGCGTGATCGCTCTGTGCCGCACCTTTCACCCGGTCATCGTCGCGATCCTGTTCGTGAAAGCGGTCGGTTTCGGTGCGCTCGCCGGCGTGATGGCGCTGGTGGTCGCGACGCTGGGTTTCATCGCCAAGCTGATCGCCGAGGCGATCGAAGAGATGTCGATGAAGCCGATCGAGGCGCTGCGTGCCGCCGGCTCACCCTTTCTCTCGGTCGTCACGATGGGCGTCGTCCCGCAGGTGCTGCCGCGCTTCATCGGCTTTGCCGCCTACCAGCTCGATTCCAACCTCCGGAATTCGGCGCTGGTCGGTCTGGTCGGCGGCGGCGGTATCGGGGCGACGCTGTTCACCGCCTTCCAGCGCTTCGACTACGACTTCGTCCTGACGATCATCATCGCGATCATCGTGACGGTGATGGCAGGCGAGGTGCTCTCCGCCTTCATGCGCCGAATCTATCAGGACGAGGCGCCATCAGGCGTGGTGGTCGAGAAGCCCGCCGGCAGGCTCTGGCGCCGGTTCACGCCGATGGAGCGCGGCTTGCGCCTTGCTTTCTGGGGGCTTGCGGCGCTGGCGCTCGGCTGGTCCCTGCAGACCATCGAGGTCATCCCTGAATTCCTCTACGATGCCCCGCAGCAGACCGCCGACCTGTTTCAGCGGATGTGGCCGATCGACTGGAGCTATTTCGGCAAGACCGTCGGCGAGGCATTGGTCGAAACGCTGCACACCGCGACACTGGGCACGATCCTCGCCATCGGGCTGGCGACGCCGGTGGCGCTGCTCTGCGCCCGCAACGTCTCGCCGTCGCCCTGGGCCAATGCACTCGGTCGCTTCATCCTTGTGGCGACCCGTTCGATCCATACGCTGGTCTGGGCGCTGCTTTTCGTGGCCGTGTTTGGGCCGGGCGCGCTGGCCGGCGTCATGGCGGTTGCCGTGCACTCGATCGGGTTCACCGGCAAGTTCCTGTCCGAGGCGATCGAGGAGGCGAAAGCCGGTCCGATCGAGGCGCTTCGCGCCGCCGGTGCGTCGCGCCGTGCCATCCTGCTGAAAGGCTTCTGGCCGCAGGTCAAGCCGGCCTTCCTCGCCGTCAGCCTGTTCCGCTGGGACATCAACGTTCGTGAAAGCGCCGTGCTCGGTCTAGTCGGCGCGGGCGGGCTCGGTGTCGCGCTTCAGGCCTCGATGGACAATCTCTACTGGGATCAGGTCGGGTTGGTGCTGCTCGTGATCTTCGTGGTCGTCGTCATCACGGAGATCGTTACCACGACCATCAGGTCGCGCGTGATCTAGCAATGGGCTGTTCGGAAACGTGTGCCCGGCCTGACGGCCGGCACACGCCTGTTTACATGCTTACTTCGCGGCGCCGGCGTAGGACTGCCAGCGCTTCAGGAACTCGTCGCGCTTGGCGGCGGCCTCGGTCTCGTCGATGTCGAAGACCTTGACGCTGCCGATTGCCGGCAAGTCGGCATGCTTGGAGACGTCGATGTCCGAGCGGCTCGGGCGGCGGAAGGCATTCTCGAGCAGTGCGATCTGGACCTCCTTGGAGAGCAGCAGGTCATAGGCCGCCTTGGCCGTCGCGCCGGCGGGGGCACCCTTCACCAGCACCTGGAATTCGGGCGTCGAGAAGGTGCCCTCCGCGGGATAGAGCAGAGAAATCTCGCGCTGGCCGCCGGCGACATAGGCATAGGCGTTGGATTCGAACGTCAGCCCGACCGCATATTCCCCCTGCGCGACGCTGCGCAGCACCGTTGAGGCCGCGCTGGAGACGGTCAGGTTGCTGGCCAGGGTCTTCAGAGCGTCGGGGCCCAGCAGCTTGTCGATGCCCCAGAGGATCGTATAGGCGGTCGAGCTGTTGGCCGGGTCGGCGATGATGATCTTGCCCTTGAAGGCGGGGGCGAGCAAATCTTTCCAGGTCTTGGGCGCCTCCGCGCCGCCGAGCTGGTTCTTGTTGATCATCGCCACGACGAGGTGGACGTTGGACGCCGTCCAGAGGTTCTGCGGGTGTCGCAGGGCTGCCGGAATGCTGGCGGCCTCCGGCGAGGCATAGGGCTCGAAAAGCTGGGTGAAGGCGCCGAGCGTGTTGGCGCTGGAACTCCAGAACAGATCGCCCTGCGGCTTGGCGGCCTCTGCTTCGAGACGTCGCAGCAACTGTCCGGAGCCACCGGTGATCGTGCTGATCTTGAGGTTCGGCAGCTTGTCCTTTGCGACGCCGAGGATCGCGTCGACGGACTGGGCGTTGTTGGAGGTGTAGAGCACTACATTGCCCGATGCGCCCTGTGCCAATGCAGGGCCGGTGGCAGGCACTGCGGCAAGGCCCGCAAGTCCGGCAAGCAGCGTGCGACGGTCGATCGTCTTGGTCATGGTCGGTCCTTTCATCGTCTTCCCCTGTTTCTCGTTGCGCCGCGTGAGATGCCGCGCAGCCGGTTGGTGATGCGTGGGCTCAGCTTTTCGACGAGAACAGATCGACCTTGAAGATGCGGGTCGCGACGATGATCGGGATCAGGATCACCGCGACCAGCACCAGCCCATAGGCCGAGGCGGGTGCCATCAGATTCGAGTCGATCAGCTTGTAGATCTGGATCGGCATGGTCTCGCGACCGCCGGAATAGACGATGATCGAGGCCGAAAGCTCGGCCACGGTGGTTGTCCAGGTGAGCACGGCGGCGGCGGCGATCGCCGGCACCATCAGCGGCAGCACGACCTTGAAGAAGGTCGCGACCGGCGGGACGCCGAGGCTGATCGAGGCCTCCTCGATCGAGTTCGGGATGTTGTAGAGCGTCGAGGAGGCGTTGCGAATGCCGAAAGGCAGCCGGCGCACGATATAGGCCAGCACGATGATGCTTGCCGTGCCCGTCAGGGGCAGGAAACCGGTGTTGAAGGACATCAGCAGGCCGATGCCGATGATGGTGCCCGACAGCGCCAGCGGCAGCGCCGTCAGATAGTCGAGCGCGGGCGTCAGAATGTTGCGCTTCTTGACGATCAGGTAGCTGACGATCGCGCTGAAGGTGATGCCGATCACGGTTGCCACCGCCGAGTAGGCCAGGGTGTTCAGCACCGGGTCGGGCGCTATGCGGAAGAGCCGCTCGATATGGACGGTCGTCCATTCGCCCCAACGCATGACCGGGCCGCGCGAGACCGTGAAGGCGCCGATGACGATCGAACCGAGCGGCAGCAGCGAGACGATGACCAGAAGTCCCGCGAGCAGTCCGGTGACGAGGCCGGGAACGCCACGCAACTTCTGCGCGCGCGCGCCGCGCCCTTGCGTGACCTCGTGGCGGCCGCGCGAGACGATCCAGCGCTGGACGAACAGCACGATCATGACGAGCGCGATCGAGACGGAGGCGAGCGTCGACTGCATCACCGGATCGGAGCCGCCTTCGGCGACGGCCGCCTGGTAGGTCAGAACCGAGAGCAGGGGCACGCGGCTGCCGAGGATGGTCGCGGTCGCGAAATTGCCGACGACGAGGGTGAAGACGAGAAGGGCGCTGGCCAGCACCGCGGGCAGAACCACCGGCAGCATGACGTTCAGACGCGAGCGGGAAGGCGAGGTGCCGAGGCTTTGCGCCGCCTCCTCGAGTTGCACGTCGAAACCGCGGATCGCCGCCAGCGTGCCGATGTAGACGTAGGTGTAGTAGGTGAAGGTCATCACCGTGATCAGGCCGGGCCAACCGTAGAAGCTCGGGATGTCGATCCCGCGCGCGCCAAGCCAGCGGGTGATGAAGCCGTTATTGCCGAGCATCATCAGCCAGGTCTGGGCGGCGATCACCTCCGGAATGACGAGGGTGACGAGCGGGAGTACCGCGACGATACCCTTGCCGGGGAATTCGAAACGCGCGGTGAAATAGGCCAGCGGCACACCGATCAGCGTTGTCGTCAGCGTCACGGCGAGGCCGAGCATGATCGTGTTGGTGATGGCGGCCGCGTATTTCGGGTCGCCTGCGAGGACCATCCAGCCGGAGCGGCCGCTGGCGCCGCCGAAGCTGCCGGTCAGCACGTTGAACAGCGGATAGAGCAGGAAGACGGCGAGCATCACCAGCGCCGCCGCCGAGAACCAGAACCAGACCGAGCGGAGTTGTGCGCTCATGACGCCAGGACCAGGGTTTTGGCCGGATCGAAGACCAGCCCGACGCTGGCGCCCGGCTCGAAACGGTCATGCGCGCCGCTCTGCAGGTCGACCGCAAGCACGCGGCCGCTGGCCAGGGTGAGCTTATAGCTTGTCTTGCCGCCGAGATACTGCCGGTGCGCGATGGTCGCGGGGAGCGCGCCTTGCGCCTCCGGTTCCGCGATGGCGATATCTTCCGGCCGCGCGACGAGAATGGCGCGGCCAGGCCCGAGCGCAGCCGGCGTCCGGGCCGCGATCGCGACGCCGTCGAAGCCGATCGGCCCGATCTCGCCGGCCTGCCTTGCGCCGGTTTCGACCTCGACCAGATTGGCGCCGCCGACGAAATCGGCGACATAGCCGGTTGCCGGCTCGCGATAGATCGCCGCCGGCGAACCGACCTGCTCCAGCCGCCCCTTGTTCATCACGCCGATGCGATCCGACATGGCGAGCGCCTCCTCGCGATCATGAGTGACGAAGACGGTCGTGATCTTCGCCTCGCGCTGGAGTTCGACGATGGTTTCGCGAACCTGGACGCGCAGCTTCGCATCGAGATTGGAGAGAGGCTCGTCCATCAGCAGCACCTGCGGCTGGATGACGAGGGCGCGCGCCAGGGCGACGCGCTGGCGCTGGCCACCGGAGAGGGCGGCCGGGTGGCGGGCGCCGAGATGGCCGAGCCCGACCCGCTCCAGCGCCGCGCCGACCTTGCTTCTGACCACGCTGTCGGGCTGCTTGCGGGCGCGCAATCCGTAAGCGACGTTGTCGAAGACCGTCTTGTCGGGAAACAGCGCATAGTCCTGAAAGACCATGCCGATGTCGCGCCGGTGCGGCGGCAGATGCGTCACCTCCGTATTGCCGAAACGCAGATGCCCGCGCTCGGCCGGCACGAAGCCGGCGATGGTGCGCAGCAAGGTCGTCTTGCCGCAGCCGCTCGGCCCCAGAAGCGTGAAGAACGAGCCAGGCTCGATCGTCAGAGCTAGTCCGTCGATCACGCGGGTGCCGCCATAGGCGACGGCCAGATCCTTGATCGTGATACCCATGACACCCCCTCGGTGATGGAGCCCCGGCGTATCGTCGCCGTCTCGGAGCGGAATGCGGTCAGCTTTTCATGACGCTTTCGACCAGGGCCAATGCTTCGCGATGCCGTGCCGGATCGCCTGCGACCAGGATGCGCTGGCCGGTCGCCTGGGTGATCGGCGCGCCCTGCCAGTCGGTGATGACGCCGCCGGCGCCTTCGATGATCGGACGGAAGGGCGCGAAATCCCACAGTTTGAGACGCGTATCGAGCGCCACGTCGATGCGACCCGATGCGATGCGGCCATAGCTCATGCAGGCGCCGCCCCAGATGCGCCAGGCCGTGGCGTCGCGCATGGCGCCGAGCGCCGGCTGCTCCTCGTCGTCGAAGAAATCCGGATTGCTCGCCGACATGATGGCCTCGCCGAGGCCGCCGCAGGACCGCGTGCGGCAGGGTTCGCCATTGTAGAGTGTCTGGCGTCCCTTGATGCCGAGCCAGCGCTCGCCGGTGATGGGATGATCGATGATGCCGAGGATCGGCTCGCCCTCGCGCATCAGCGCGATCAGCGTCCCGTACACCGGCATGCCGGCGATGAAGGCGGCGGTGCCGTCGATAGGGTCAAGCACCCAGACGAGATCCGCATCGATATCGGAAGGGACTTCCTCTTCGCCGATGACGCCATGCGCGGGAAAGCGATCCGCGATCATTCCACGGAGCCGGCGCTCGATGCGTGCGTCGAGCGCGGTGACGAAGCTTTTGTCAGGCTTGACCTCGAGGTCCGGGCGAACGGCTTCTGCCTCTCGGAGAATGGCGCCGCTTTCCGCGGCCATTTGGAGGGCGAAATCCAGCCATTCCGCTTGATCCTCGTCGGTACGCATCCGACCCTCCTCACGAGCTCGATAAAGCCGGCTTAGCACTTGTGTGTATTTGTGGCAATGTGGATTAATGACCGTTTATGCGAGCATGGCAATTGAACCGCTATCGCATGTGGTGCAGTTAAACGGTTCGGGGGAGGGCGCGGCGCATGTGGCGGGGCGAGAGAAAGCAGCGTATCCGTGAGCTGGTCGAAACGTTCGGCAGCGTTTCGGTCGACAGGCTTGTTCACGAATTCGGCGTTTCGAACGAGTCGATCCGCCGGGATCTGCTTGCGATGGAGCAGGGCGGTCTCCTGCGGCGGGTCCATGGCGGGGCGGTCAGCGTGTCTGCCGAGCAGGACGCGTCTTACGGGGCCCGCTCCACCGTCCGCCTGAAGGAGAAGCGTGCGATCGCTCTTGCTGCGATGTCCCTGATCAAGAGCGGCCAGTGCCTGTTTCTGGACGGCGGGACAACCACGGCGGCCTTGGCCGAGGAATTGAAGGCCGTGCCCGATTTGAGGATCCTGACGAACTCCCTGCAGGTCGCGACGACGATGGCATCGACGCAGCAAAGGACAGGGAGCCGAGTGTTTCTGCTCGGCGGGGAGATCGTCCATGAACCCCCGGAGACTGGCGGTGCATCGACCATCAATGACATCTATCGGTTCAAGGCGGACCTGGCCCTGCTCTCACCCTTTGGCGTCGATATCAACGGTGCTGCCACCAATTTCTTTGAACACACCGCGGAGATTGCGCGAGCAATGGTGGTCAATTCGGCCAGCGTCGTGCTCATCGCCGATCATTCGAAGATCGGCGTGACCAGTCGTGTTCGCTTCTGTGAGCTCGATCGGGTTTCGGCTCTCGTGACGGACGACAAGGCGAAAGCCTTGCCAGCGCTGACGGCTCTTTCGAGTGTCATCGGACACGTGATCGTTGCTGACGTCTAGCGGCTCACAATGCTGGCGCTAGTGCGCCCGGTCCATCGTCATGAAAGCTCTAACGTGATCAGAGATGCCGCATAGCCGCCGACCGACAGATGTCCGCTTTCGGGAGGCAGACCAACCTCTGCTATTGGCGCAACTCGACCGCCGATGATCAATCAGACGAGGCCGTTGGGGTGCCAAATCCATGGCATCATGAAAAACACATAGAAATCAATCGCTTATTTGAATAGAAATGGCGGACAGGGAGGGATTCGAACCCTCGATACGGTTTCCCGTATACACACTTTCCAGGCGTGCGCCTTCAACCACTCGGCCACCTGTCCGGCGCGCTGCTTATGACCGCCGAGCCGGCTTCTTTCAAGGGCGATCTGGTGCGCTTCGTCAGATCGCGCGAAATCGGCTGTGGGCGCGGTTGCAAAGCCACAGCCGAATGGGCACATCGGGGCGAGGCCGAAGGGTCGATGAAGGAGAACGGATGGTGCGGTTCCTGCTGCGGCTGCTCGGCTATCTGCTCGTCGCGGCCGGATTCGTCTCGCTCGTCATCGATGGCGCGCGCTCGATCGCCAATTCCGCCCTGCAGTACACGCCGCTGGAGCTGGCGCTCTCGACATTGGTCGGCGAACGCATCAAGGGGCTCCAGCCGATGATCGAACGCGGCATCCATCCGCTGCTGTGGGACCCGGTGATACTCTCTCTCATGCTGGCGCCAGCGGCGCTGATCGCGTTTCTGCTCGGCTTCCTGTTGCTCAGGCTGGGCGCGCCGCCGGAACCGAAGATCGGCATCGTCACGAGACGGTGAAGCGCGGCAGGCCGGCTCATACCTGTCAAAACGGGCGAGGAATGCCTATATCCGCGATCGAAACCAGCAACGGAGTCCGACATGTTCTTCCTGCGCAAGAAGACCGCCCTGCCCGAGGCCGCCGAGGCCCTGTCCGGCCGGGCGAACCCGATCCCGACCGCCGAGCGGCATTTTCTCAACAAGCGGTCGCTCGCCGGCCCCTATCCCGAGGGCCTGCAGACGGCGATCTTCGGGCTCGGCTGCTTCTGGGGCGCGGAGCGCAAGTTCTGGCAGATGGGAGAGGGTATCTGGATCACCGCTGTCGGCTACACTGGCGGCTTCACGCCGAACCCGACCTATGAAGAGGTCTGCTCCGGCCAGACCGGCCACAACGAGGTCGTGAAGGTCGTCTTCGACCCTGCCCTGCTGCCTTATGAGATGCTGCTCAAGGCCTTCTGGGAGAACCACGACCCTACGCAGGGCATGCGCCAGGGCAACGATGTCGGCACGCAGTACCGCTCAGGCATCTATGTCCAGGACGAAGCCCAGCGCGCCGTTGCCGAGCGCTCCAAGGCCGAATACCAGCAGGCGCTGCAGCAGCGCGGCTATGGCCCGATCACGACCGAGATCCTCGATGCGCCGGACTTCTACTTCGCCGAGGACTACCACCAGCAATATCTCGCCAGAAACCCGGCGGGCTATTGCGGACTCGGCGGCACCGGCGTGAGCTGCCCGATCGGAACCGGCGTCGCGGCCTGAAGCCATGGTCTGGCGCATCTGAAACGAGGCCCCGCCGGTTCCACGGCGGGGCCTTTCGTATGACAGCGGGAGCTGTGGAGCATGCGGGATCGCGGAGGCGCGGCACAATTTTTCGGTTGATCGTCGCAGGAAAGCTCAAGACAGTAGCTCCCTTCATGGGAGACTGACGCCGATGTCCTTGCATTTTCGACTGAAACTCGCCGCTGCCGGCCTCGCGCTCGGCGCTGCGGCGCTCGCTGCCGGCCTCGCCTTCGCGCAGGCACCCGCCTTCTTCCGCATCGGGACGGGCGGCACGGCTGGCACTTATTATCCGATCGGTGGCCTGATCGCGAACGCGATCTCGGCACCGCCGCAACTGGTCTCGACCGCCGTCGCCAGCAACGGCTCGGTCGCCAATGTCAACGCGATCGTCGGCGGCGCCGCCGAATCCGGTTTCGTCCAGGCTGACGTGGCCTATTGGGCCTATTCCGGTACGGGCGTCTTCGAGGGCAAGCCGAAGGTCGAGGAACTGCGCTCGATCGCCAATCTCTATCCCGAAAGCGTCCATCTCGTCGTGCGCAAGGCGTCGAACGTGAAGAGCGTTGCCGACCTCAAGGGCAAGAAGGTTTCGCTCGATGAGCCCGGTTCCGGCACGCTGCTCAACGCCAAGGCGATCCTTGCTGCCTTCGGTGTCGGCGAGAAGGACATCACGGCCGAATATCTCAAGCCCAACCAGGCTGCCGAGAAGATGAAGGACGGCTCGGTCGATGCCTTCTTCTTCACCGGCGGCTTCCCGGCGGCTGCGATCTCGGAACTGGCCTCGACCGGCTCCGGCATCGACATTCTGCCGATCACCGGCGCTCCCGCCGAGAAGCTGGCCAAGGACTTCCCCTTCTTCGCGGTGGACGAGATTCCGGCCGGCACCTACAAGGATGTCGGCGCGGTCAAGACCGTCGCCGTCGGCGCCCATTGGGTGACGTCGTCCAAGGTCTCGGCCGACACGGTCTATGCGGTCACCAAGGCGCTCTGGAGCGACAAGGCTCGCGCGGCGCTCGATTCCGGCCATGCCAAGGGCAAGGCGATCCAGAAGGCGACCGCGCTATCGGGCCTGCTCGGCGTGCCGCTCCACCCCGGCGCCGAGCGCTTCTACAAGGAAGCCGGCCTGCTGAAGTAAGGCGACAGCGTCATGCCCGGGCTTGCCCGGGCATCTCACGCCTGCCTTGAGACCATACGCAAACCTCCACCGTCATCCTGGGCGACCGTAGGTCGACCCGGGATCCATCGTAGATCGCGCCCTACGATGGATCCCGGCGCTCCGCTTCGCTGCGGCCAGGATGACGGTGCGCTTGATTTTGGGCTGATTCCGTACTTCGCACGGTTCGCGCCCGGCCCCGGAGCCCCCGTCATGACCGCCACGCCCTCCGCCGCCGAACTCGCGAAGCTCGAGGAAGAACTCGATCCCGAGATGCAGTTCCGCAAGGTGCCGCATGGCACGGCGCTGATCGTCGGTGGCCTGCTGCTCGCGCTCTCGGCCTTCCATTACTACACCGCCGGCTTCGGCCTGCTGCGCGAGACGACGCATCGCGGCGTCCATCTCGCCTTCGTGCTCGGCCTGATTTTCCTGGTCTTCTCGGCCCGCAAGAGCGAGGCGCGCACGGTTCATCCCTCGACGCTGCTGCGGCCTGGCGGGGTGCCGCTCTACGACTGGATCTTCGCCGTCGCGGTGGCGGTCTCCAGCCTCTATGTCCCCTGGATCTTCGAGGACATGGTCTTCCGGGTCGGCAATCCCTCGACGCTCGACGTGGTGATGGGCTCGATCACCATCATCCTGATGATCGAGGCGACGCGGCGCGCCATCGGCTGGGGCCTGCCGCTGATCGCCATCTTCGCGATGGTCTATGCCATCTTCGGCAACTGGTTTCCGGGCATTTTCCTGCATCCGGGCTCGACCTGGTCGAACCTGATCAACCATCTCTATCTCACCAGCCAGGGCGTCTACGGCGTCGCGCTCGGCGTCGTCGCGACCTATGTCTTTCATTTCGTGCTGTTCGGCGTGCTCGCGACCCGCATCGGGCTCGGCCGACTCTTCCTCGGTGTCGCAGCGGCGGTCGCCGGGCGCTATGCCGGCGGCCCGGCCAAGGTCTCGATCTTCGGCTCGGCCCTGTTCGGCATGATCTCGGGCTCGTCCGTCGCCAACACTGTGACGGTCGGCTCGCTGACGATCCCGATGATGATCCGGCTCGGCTACCGGCGCCATTTCGCGGCCGCGGTCGAGTCGACCGCCGCGACGGGCGGCCAGATCACCCCGCCGATCATGGGCGCGGCCGCCTTCCTGATGGTCGAGTTCCTCAACCTGCCCTACGCGACCATCATCATCGCCGCGATCATCCCGGCCTTCATGCATTTCTTCGGCGTGCTGATGCAGGTCCATTTCGAGGCGAAGCGGACCGGCATGGGAGGCATGTCCGATGCCGACGCGCCGACGCTGCGCGAGGTCTTCGCCCGCGACTGGCCGACGATCGCCCCGCTGTTTGCGCTGATCCTCGTGCTGTTCACCGGCTATACGCCGTATCTCGCCGCCTTCTGGGGCATCACCGGCTGCATGCTGGTCGGCCTTGCGCAATATCGTGCCGCCTCTGCGCTGGCCTTCGCGCTGGCGATCGGCATCGCCGCGCCGAGCGAGTTCCTGCGTGTGCCGGGCGTCAACCTCGCCTTCACGCTGAGTGCCTTCGCCGTCATGGCCCATGGGGTGCTGATGCGCTCTGCTGAAGGGCGCAAGCGTGTCGACGACATGATCGACGCCTTCATTCTCGGGGCGAAATACGCCATCGGCGTCGGGGCTGCGGCGGCGACCGTCGGCATCATCGTCGGCGTGGTGACGCTGACCGGCGTCGGCTTCAAGATCTCCTGGATCGTCACCTCGCTCGCCGACCAGTGGGCGAGGGGCGTGTCCGACCTGATCCCGTTCTTCCCCTTCGAGCTGAAGAGCGCGACGCTGTTCTTCACGCTCCTGCTGACGGGCGTGGTCTGCATCCTGCTCGGCTGCGGCGTGCCGACTACGGCGAACTACATCATCATGGTCACGGTGGCGGCGCCGGCGCTCGGCATGCTCGGGGTCAACCCGCTCGTGGCGCACTTCTTCGTGTTCTATTACGGGGTGCTCGCCGACATCACCCCGCCGGTCGCGATCGCGGCCTATGCCGGGGCGAGCATGGCCGGCGCCGATCCGTTCAAGACGGGAAACACCGCCTTCCGGCTGGCGCTCGGCAAGGTTCTGGTGCCCTTCGTCTTCGTGTTCTCGCCCTCGATGCTGATCATGGCGCCGGGCTTCTCCTGGACGGAACTGGTCGGCTCGACAGCCTCCTGCATCGCCAGCATCACCTTCCTCTCGGCGGCATTTGCCGGCTGGTTCCTGGCGCCGCTGGCGATGTGGGAGCGGCTGGTGATCGCGCTGGCCGCGCTGCCAATGATTCTGGCGACGCCGACCAGCGTGCTGGTTGGCCTGGTGATCGCCTCGCCAGTCCTGCTGCGGCAGATCATGGCGCGAAAGGCAGCCTCTGCCACCGCTTGAATGTAATCGGGAGAAAGGGCGGCCAGGCCGCCCTTTCCGGGCAGAGGATCAGCCGATCGGGTCGATGTCGTCGACCAGCTTCAGCAGATCGACCATAGTGAAGGTTCCGGCTTTGGTCGATGGCAAGGTCGGCTTCCAGTCCTTCTCGCGCCAGATATAGGATTGCGGGTCGCCATGAACGAGACCGACGAAGACCTCGGAGATGATCGTCGCACCGACGGGGCCAAGCCGTTCGCCGTTTTTGCGAACCTGCGCCTCCTTCAAAATATAGTACCAGAGCGGGGTTGCTCTATCGAGGCCCTGCTGCTTGGCGGCCAGCCCGTCCGGCCCGGTCGCGATCTCGGCCGCGGTCAGCGGGTTCTTGATCCTGAGATGGGCCGCGACGTCCTGCCCTGAGGGCAGGCCGAGCATGACGCCCCGCTTCAGGTTGCGGAAGGCGAGATTGCCGCCGCCGCCCGGCAGATTGTGCAGTTCCTTGACCAGCAGCGGATCGAGCCGACGCGTCGGGTTGAAGGTGAAATTCGGCGTGCCCGCCGCCGTGCCCAGATCGTAGAAGCGCCGCCAGTCGATGATCCAGTTGCTCGGCAGCTTCGCGACCGGCAAGGGACCGCCAGGCGGCGGGTTCGGCATCAAATCGCCGATGATCTGGCCGGACAGGCCAGTGAAGCCGAAGAGCAGGTCGAAGCCGATGTCCGTAAAGACGCGGTTATGGCTGTAACGCTGCCGGACCATACTGTGGCCGAGCCGATAGGCGGCGGCGGAGAACTCGACCGGCATATAGGGCGTGCGCTTGAAACGGTAGAACTTGCGCCCGTCATGCAGTATCTTCGCGACGATGCCGGGCTCGGTCAGGCGCTCGACGAAGTCATGCAGCACGATCCATTGGTAGTGCCAGGTCACCAGCCGGCGCGCCTCGGCGAAGAGATCCGCCGGCGGATTGGCCCCTCCGGCGAGGATATCGCAAACCTTGTTGTGGAATTTCAGGAAGGCGAGATGGGTCTGCGCCACCAGCAGGTTCTCGTCGTTGCGATGGTCGCCAATCAGCGCCATCCCTTCGGGCGAGCGCGGCAGGTCGTTCGCAAAATCGCCGGTGATGCCGCCGAATCCGACGGTGATGTTCTTGCCGATGACGAATTTCGGCCCGTGCTTTGAGAAATTCGGGCCGCTGCGCTGATAAAGATGCGGCGAGCCGTCCGGTCCCAGCCCGTAGAGAGCATCGAGATCGAGGCTCGGCGTCCGAAAATTCTCGACGCCGAGCGGGTCCTTCTGCTTGTCGCCGAGCGAGGTCAGATCGAGCGTGATGTCATGGTCGACGAATTGTCCGAGATAGGTGAAGCCAGCCGGAATATTGGGGTTGTCTTTGGCCTTGTCGGCAGGGTCGGCGTCGAGCATCGCTACGGCCAGTGCATCGAGCTTGGCATCCGAAACCTGGAGCGGTGGGAGCTTCGGGAACATCCGGCCGAACATGCCGGGGTCCTTGTGCCCCGAGAGCGCATCGAGCACCTCGCGTGTGGCGTGGCGGCCGGCGACGCCGTGGCCCGGCGTCACCTTGACGGCATTGGCTTTGGCCGTTGCCGCCTTGAGCAAAGTGACGGGTAGGCTCGTGCCTGCCTTGGTGACGGGCGGCAACGTGTCGGTGTCAGGCAAGTTTTTAGTGTCAGGCATGGAAATCTCCTGTCGTGTGGGCGCGTGACGCGCCGCTGATGTGAGAGATTTGCCCCCCGGGGCCCATGGCATCGACGCTCTTGCAAGAAAGAAAGGTCGCCGGACTCCTTTCACGGCAATGAGTTAGCGGTAGTGCAGAGAATATTATTCTCGGCACTTGCTGACATCGCTGAATCAAGATGGAAATCGTCTAATACGAAGCTGCTCTCATGACAAGTTGTTTTGCCTTGAATTGAAGGAAGTGACTGTAAAACGCAAGATCGAGATCGTTTGAAGCAAATGAGAATGAATTTATATATTTGATTTGTGTGCGTTTCCCTTGTAGTGCGCGACTGAAGCTCCGCGCCCAGGTGGCACGCAAGCTCGTATCGAGTTCATGCTATGTTCTTGCCAGATCGCCCGTGCTCGTCTAGGTTTCGCCGGGGCATGGGGCAGCGGGCAATGGTGACACGGGTCGCGACGGTGGCGTTCGAGGGGATCGAGGCGCGCGCCGTCGATGTTCAAGTCCAGGTCACGCCGGGCGGTGTCGCCTTCATCCTGGTCGGTTTGCCCGACAAGGCGGTGGGCGAGAGCAAGGAGCGGGTGCGTGCCGCGCTGATCGCCTCTGGTCTCGCCCTGCCGGCCAAGCGCATCACGGTGAACCTCGCGCCGGCTGACCTGCCCAAGGAAGGCAGCCATTACGACCTGCCGATCGCGCTCGCCGTCATGGCGGCGATCGGCGCGATCCCGGCCGATGCGCTGGCGGGCTACACCGTGCTGGGGGAGCTTGCGCTCGACGGCTCGATCACTGCCGTCGCGGGCGTGCTGCCGGCGGCGATTGCGGCCTATGGCCGGGGGCAGGGGCTGATCTGCCCGCACGCCTCCGGGCCTGAGGCTGCCTGGGCCGCAGCCGACATCGACATCCTCGCGCCCCGCTCGCTGATCCAGCTCGCCAATCATTTCAAGGGCACGCAGGTGATGGCACGGCCGGAGCCGGCAGTGACGCGCCAGTCGGGGCCTTTGCCCGATCTCGCCGATATCAAGGGTCAGGAGAGCGCCAAGCGGGTGCTCGAGATCGCGGCGGCCGGCGGGCACAACCTCCTGATGAGCGGGCCGCCGGGCGCCGGAAAATCGATGCTGGCGAGCCGTCTGCCGTCGATCCTGCCGCCGCTCAGCCCCCGCGAACTGCTCGAGGTCTCGATGGTGCTGTCTGTCGCAGGCCAGCTTGCCGAGGGCGCGCTGACCGACAGGCGGCCCTTTCGCGCCCCGCATCATTCGGCCTCGATGGCTGCGCTCGTCGGCGGCGGCCTGCAGGCCAGGCCCGGCGAGGTCTCGCTCGCCCATCACGGCGTGCTCTTCCTCGACGAACTGCCCGAGTTCCAGGCCCAGGCGCTCGATGCGCTGCGCCAGCCGATGGAAACCGGCGACGTGCTGATCTCGCGCGCCAATCACCGTGCCGTCTATCCGGCCCGCTTCCAGCTCGTCGCGGCGATGAATCCGTGCCGCTGCGGCAAGGCGACCGAACCCGGCTTCGCCTGCCGCCGCCAGCAGAACGAGCGCTGCATGGCGCAGTATCAGGGCCGTATTTCCGGCCCGATGCTGGATCGCATCGACATCACCATCGACGTCCCCGCCGTGACGGCATCGGATCTGATCCTGCCGGCGGCGAGCGAGGGCTCGGCGGAGGTCGCAGCCCGCGTCGCCGCAGCGCGGCGCCTCCAGATCGCGCGCTTCGAGGCTTTGGGCCTGCCCACTATCGCGACCAACGCCGCCTGCCCGGCGCCGGTGCTCGACGAGATTGCGCGGCCGGACAATGCCGGCCTGTCCCTCCTGCGCGACGCGGCCGATGCCATGCGCCTGACCGCGCGCGCCTATCACCGCGTGCTCAAGGTGGCGCGCACGCTGGCCGATCTCGACGGCGAGCCGAAGGTTGGCCGCATCCATCTGGCGGAGGCGCTGTCCTACCGTTTGCGCGGTGACCAGATGGCGCAGGCCGCCTGAAGTCGTGCCGGCCGACGCGCCGGCTGGTTAACGAACCACCCCAAGCGATCCGGCGCATTCGCCGTTTCGACCAACCTTTCTTCAACAGGCCGCTGTTAGAGTGGCTTCATGGATCCTCTCTCGTCGCCCTGGGCTGCGGTTTCGGTTGTGGTGCTCGCGCTGTTTGCGGGCATCGCGGCGCTGACGCTGCTGCGCCAGCGCGACCGCATCGTCCGGCAGGCGGCCGAACTGGCCGGCGATGTCGAGACGCTGAATGACCGGCTCTGGGCGCTGGCCGACAGCGAGGAACACTACCGCAGCCTGATCGAGGCGCAGGGCGATCTCATCGTGCGGCGCGACGGCGCCCGCATCGTCTACGCCAACGGCGCCTATGCCGCGCTGCTCGGGCTCGGCGAGGCGGAGATCGTCGGCTCGCTCGCCCAGCCGCGCCTCGTGGCCTGCCGTCCCGCCTTGGCGCTCGATGGCGGCGCCCGCGTCTTCGACGAATGCCTTGCCACGCCAGAAGGCGAGCGCTGGATTTCCTGGGTCGAGACCGTGGTGCCCGTCACGCTCGGCCGGACGGTGCTGCAGCGCGTCGGCCGCGACATCACCGCCCGCATCGCCGGCGAGCAGGAGCTGGTCGAGGCCCGTGCGCGCGCCGAAGGCGCCAACGAGGCGAAGTCGCGTTTCCTCGCCACCGTCAGCCACGAGTTCCGCACGCCGCTCAATGGTATCCTCGGCATGGCCGATCTCCTCGGCGACACCGGGCTCGATCCGGAGCAGGCGACCTATGTCCGTGCCTTGCGGACCTCGGGCGAGGCCCTTCTCGGCCTCGTCGACGACATCCTCGATTTCGCCAAGGTCGAGGCGGGCAAGCTCGAACTCGCCAACGAGCGCTTCGACCTCGGACTGCTCGTCGAAACGGTTTCTGAACTGATGGCCCCGCGTGCCCAGGCCAAGGGCATCGAACTCGCCGCCCATCTCGCGCCCGGCCTGCCGACGCATCTGGTCGGCGACCGCGACAGGCTCCGTCAGATCCTGCTCAATCTGGTCGGCAACGCGATCAAGTTCACGGACGATGGCGGCGTCGGCATCCGCATCGGCCGTGACGCCGGCCTGATCGCGATCGAGGTCGCCGATACCGGGCCGGGCATTCCCGAGGACCGCCGCCAGGCGATCTTCGAGGAGTTCGAGCAGGCCGACAATTCTGCCGCGCGCCGCCATGAAGGCACCGGGCTCGGCCTCGCCATCGTGCGTCGCCTCGCCGTCCTGATGGGCGGCTCGGTCGGGGTTGAGGCCCGGCAGGGCGGAGGCTCGCTCTTCCGCGTCAGCCTGCCACTGCCCGTTGCTGTGGAAGCTGCCGTCCCTGCCTTGCCGGACTGGTGCAGCAAGCATGTGCTGGTCGTCTCGGATGCGCCCTTCGGGCCGGGCTTCCTGCGCGAGACGATCGCGGCGGCCGGTGGCATCGCCACGCTCGCTGCGGATGCCGAAGAGGCCATGGCGCGGCTGCGCGGCGGCGTATCCTATGATGCCGCCCTGGTCGACCAGGCGATCGGCCGCGACGCGGCCATCGCCCTTGCCGGAGAAATCCGCGCTGCCGGCCTTGTCGATTGCCTGATCATGCTGTCGCCGCTGGAGCGCCGGCAATTCGGCTCCCCGCGTGAGGCCGGCTTCACCGGGTTCCTCGTCAAGCCGGTGCGCGCCCGCTCGCTTTATGAGCGGCTGTCGCCCCGCCCCGCGCCCGTGGCTCCGGTCGTCGAGGCGTCGAGCGTCCATCCCCAACGTGCGTCGCGCCAACGGCTCAGCGTACTGGTGGCGGAGGACAACGAGATCAACGCCCTGCTCGCGACGCGCACCCTTGAGCGCTTCAACTGCGCTCCGGTCTGGGCCCGCGATGGCCGCGAGGCGCTGGCTGCGATCGAGGCCGGGCTGAACGGAGCCGGCCCCTCCTTCGACCTTGTCCTGCTCGACATCCGCATGCCGGAGCTCGATGGCCTTGCGGTCGCGCGCGCGGTCAGGACGATGGAAAGGGACAGGGTCGGCCCCGACCAGGTTCCGCTGCCGCTCGTCGCGGTCAGTGCCAATGTCGCAGAAGGCGACAGGGCCGCCGCGCTGGCCGCGGGCATGAATGATTGCCTGGCTAAGCCTCTCGACCGTGCCGCGCTGCAGCGTTGGCTTGACCGTGTCGCCTTGCCGGGCGCTTTCCGCCTGAACGCTCCGTCACCGCTCCGACGCAGTTTTGTCGCGATCCTGTAAAATGCTGCGCGCACACGTTCCCGATTGCCAGAGAAGACCGGCTGGGGGACAAGACGAGCCATGGCACCTGACCTCCACGGATCTCCGGTTGAGCCGGCTCGGCATCGGCCAGCGGGGAGCCTTCTGTTCTCGCGGCTGTCGCCGCTCAGGTTGATCACGGGCGACACCATCCGCCGCTTCGGCCGCCCGTCGGGCGCGACCGATCCTCTGGCCGGAACGCTTGGCCGCAGCGGCTCGCTCGAGGTCAGGCTGGCACGGGGACCGCGCGAGATCTGGCGCGCGCAGCGCTTGCGCTACCGCGTCTTCTATCAGGAAATGTCGGCGAGGCCTGACGTGGTGTCGCGCATGTTCCGCCGCGATGCCGACCGTTTCGACGCTGCCTGCGACCATCTGCTCGTCATCGACCATGCCGCGCGCGGGCGTTTCGGTGGCGTGAAGTCCAGGATCGTCGGCACCTACCGGCTGATGCGCCAGGGCGCGGCGACGCGGCTCGGCGGGTTCTACACCCAAGGCGAGTTCGACCTTGCGCCGATGATCGAACGCCATCCCGGCAGCCGCTTCCTCGAACTCGGTCGCTCCTGCGTGCTTGAGCCTTATCGCAGCAAGAAGACGGTCGAGCTGCTCTGGCACGGCATCTGGGCCTATATCCGTCATCACCGCATCGACGCCATGTTCGGCTGCGCCAGCTTCGACGGCACCGATCCCGATGCGCTCGCCTTGCCGCTGAGCTTCCTGCATCACCATGCCCGCTCGGCCGGCGAATGGGGCGCCGAGGCGCGGCGGGAGCGTCGCGTTACGATGGATCGTTTGCCGGCGGAGATGATCGACGCCAAGCTTGCGCTGAAGCAGATGCCGCCTCTGCTCAAGGGCTATCTCCGGCTCGGCGCCCGCTTCGGAACCGGCGCGGTGGTCGATCGACAGTTCGGCACCACCGACGTTCTGGTGATCCTCCCGGTCGCCGCCATCGACCAGCGTTACGTCGCCTATTATGGCGATGAAGGGCAGCGCTACGCGGCGTGAATGCCGCCCGGCGGCTTCATCAATCCCCGTCCGCCAGCAGCACGGGCATGGCCTCGCGATAACTCGGATAGCGGAACGCGTAGCCGAGTTCGCGCTTCACCACTGCGTTGGACACGCGCTTGTTCTCGCCATAGAAGCTCGCCGCCATCGGCGACAGCTTGGCGGGGTCGAACGGCGTCTCGGGTGGCGGCGCCATGCCTGCAAGATCGGCGGCGAAGCTCACCACATCCTGCGGCGGTGCCGGCTCATCGTCGGTGACGTTGTAGATCGCTCCATGGCGCGGCCGCTGCAGCGAGGCCATCAATACGCCGGCGATGTCGTCGACATGGATCCGGTTGAAGACCTGGCCGGGCTTGACCAGCCGCGTCGCCTTGCCCTGCCGGAGCTTGACCAGCGGATTGCGTCCCGGCCCATAGATGCCCGACAGACGGAAGATCTGCACCGCCTTGCCGCTGCGCTCTCCCAGGGCCAGCCAGTCCTGCTCGATCGCCAGCCTGACCTGCGAGCGAAAGCTCGGGCGCGGCGCGGTGGTCTCGTCGATCCAGGCGCCGCCATGGTCGCCATAGACGCCGATGGTCGAGAGATAACCGATCCAGCGTAGCGCGGGCGCGGTCGCTAGGTCCTTCGCGAGGCGGCCGAGCACCGGGTCGCCGGCCTCGCCTGGCTGCACCGAAACCAGCACGGCCTCCGCCTCGGTGATCGCCGCCGCGAGGAAGGAGGACACCGCAAAGCCGTCGAAGACCAGCGTGCGGATGCCCTCGCGGCTCAGGCGCGAGGCCTTCTCGGCCGAGCGCACCGTGCCCGTGACCTCCCAGCCCCGGGCGAGCGCGGCGCGGGCGAAAAAGCCGGCTGAATAACCGACGCCGAGGACGAGGAGCTTCATGAGGCGGATTCCGGTTCGGGCATGGGCGCCCGCCATTCGCGGCGGACGTCCGCGTCGTTCTCGACGGTCAGCGCGCCCGGAGCGAGCGTGAGGGCTCGTGTCGGCGCGAGCCGGGTCAAAGCCCAGGCGGCCATCGCGCGCACCAGCGGCGAGGCGTCGGCGACGAGGGCGGCGGCGCTGTCGGCCAGTTCGGGCCGTTTGCTGTTGCCGATCGCGATCAACACGTTGCGGACGAAACGGTCGCGCCCCGTGCGCTTGACCGGCGTGCCGGCGAAGAGCGCGCGGAAGGCGGGGTCGTCGAGCCGGGCGAGCTCGGCCAGCGGCAGCGCATCGAGCCCATCGCGCAGGGACAGGCGCGTTTCCTGCGCCGCTGCCGCGAACTTGTTCCAGGGGCAGACGGCCAGGCAGTCGTCGCAGCCGAAGACGCGGTTGCCGATGCCGGCGCGCAGGCTTTCGTCGATATGACCCGGATGCTCGATCGTGAGATAGGCGATGCAGCGCCGGGAATCGAGCTGGTAGGGGGCCGGGAAGGCATCCGTCGGACAGATGTCGAGGCAGCGCCGGCACGAGCCGCAATGGTCGCTCTCCGGCGCGTCCGCCGGCAGTTCGGCCGTCGTGTAGATCGCGCCGAGGAAGAGCCAGGAGCCGTGCTCGCGCGAGACGAGAACGGTGTGCTTGCCCTGCCAGCCGAGCCCGGCCGCCTGCGCCAGCGGTTTTTCCATGACCGGGGCGGTGTCGACGAAGACCTTCACATCGACGCCGCCCTGCGCTGCGAGCAGCCCGGCCACGCTCTTCAGCTTGCCCTTGATGACGTCGTGATAGTCGCGCCTGCGGGCATAGAGCGAGATCGCCGCCTTGTCGGGCTGGCCGAGGATCGCCAGCGGATCGCCGTCGGGCGCGTAACTCATGCCGAGCATCACGACCGACTTCGCTTCGCCCCAGAGCTGACGCGGCGTAGCGCGCTCGGCGGTGCGCTCCTCCATCCAGCCCATCTCGCCATGATGGCCCTCGGCGAGCCAGGCGGCGAGTCGGGCAGGCGCTTCGGGAATAGCCTCGACGGAGGCGATGCGCGCGACGGAAAACCCCTCGGCACGGGCGCGCGCAACGACGGCGCGCTTCAGCTGCTCGGTCTTTGGAAGGCGAGCGGTCTTCAAAAATCCAGGTTGTCGTAATGGGCGCTCGGCGCCATGCCCGGCACCCGGTCGCTCAGCAGCGGCCGGAAGCTCGGCCTCGACTTGATCCTCGCATACCATGCGCGCGCCGCCTCGTCCTCTTCCCAAGGCACGTCGCCGAGATAGTCGACGCAGGAGAGATGCGCCGCCGCGGCGAGATCGGCATAACTCAGTTCCGGGCCTGCCAGCCAGTTCCGCTTGGCGGTCAGCCAGGCGATGTAGCGCAGATGATAGCGCACATTGGCGCGCGCGGCACGGATTGCGCTCATCTCCGGCGGACCGCCGCCCTCGTCGCGCCCCATGAAGCGCTTCATCACCTTCTCCAGCACGAGCGGGGAGGTGATCTCCTCGTTGAATTTCAGGCCGAACCAGTCGAGCAGTCGTCGGACCTCGACGCGCTCTCCCGGCCCCTCGGGCAGGAGGCGTCGCTCGGCCAAAGCGAGCCCCCGCGTCTCGTCGAGATATTCGGCGATCGGCCCTGCGCCCGGGACGGCGAGCCCGTTCTCCTCGCGAAAGACAGGGGTCGTGCCGGCCGGGTTGAGTTCGAGGAACTCGCGCCTGCGCTCCCAGACGCGCTCCTCGACCAGCGCTGCCTCCAGCCCATATTCGCCGAGCACGAGACGGATGAAGCGCGAATGCGGGCACAGCGGATAGTGATGAAGGGTCGCCATGGCACTCATGAAGCAGGCAGGTGCGGCCGAAGCGGGGCCACAGGATGAAACGCATCCCGATATGCGCTGGGCGCCCGCTATAAGGCTGCCCGTGAGGCGTCACAACCCGCCTCACGGAATTGCGCGGGATTCCGCGCGATCCGGTTGGGATTTTGGTAACCAATTTGCAAAGGGCTGGGGTTATCGATGGGCGCGGCTTAAGGGATGCGGCGCCGACGCCCCGGGCCTCACGAGGAACTGCCGTCCATGGAAAATTTCGTCGAAGCGCTCGTCCTCGGCATCGTCGAGGGTCTGACCGAGTTCCTGCCGGTATCCTCGACGGGGCATCTGCTGCTGCTCGGGCATTTCCTCGGCTTTGAATCGAACGGCAAGTCCTTCGAGATCCTGGTCCAGCTCGGAGCGATCCTGGCGATCACGCTGGTCTATTTCCGCCGCCTGCTCGACATCGCGCGGCGCGTGCCGAGCGATCCGGCGGCGCGGCGCTTCGTCATCGGCGTGCTGGTGGCCTTCCTGCCGGCGGCGCTGATCGGCGCGCTGCTGCACGGCTTCATCAAGGGCGTGCTGTTCAACCCCTTCATCGTCTGCTGCGCGCTGATCGCGGGCGGACTCGTCCTGCTCGTGATCGATGATCTCGAACTCGAGGAGAAGCACCAGGACGCCACGACCTTCCCGCTGCCGATGTATTTCAAGATCGGCCTGTTCCAGTGCCTGGCGATGATTCCGGGCGTGTCGCGTTCCGGCTCGACCATTGTGGGCGCCATGCTGCTGGGGGCTAGCAAACGCGCCGCGGCCGAATTCTCGTTCTTCCTCGCCATGCCGACCATGGCGGGTGCCTTCGCTTACGATCTGCTCAAGAGCTACAAGACCCTGACCTTCGACGACGTGACGCTGGTCGCCATCGGCTTCGTCGCCGCCTTCTTCTCGGCGCTGATCGTGGTCCGCAGCTTCCTCGATTTCGTCTCGAAGCGCGGCTTTGCCGTTTTCGCCTGGTGGCGGATCGTGGTCGGGCTGTTCGGCCTGGCGGGGCTGTGGATCTACGGCTGAGGCTGGAGGAATGGCCGCTCTTCGCGGGCGGATTGCTCGCCGCGGGCTTTCTCAAGGCCGCGTTCTGAACCAGGCCGGGCTCCTATGAGCCCGACCGTCTGCCAGACGACCTGCTGCCTCCGGCTTAGGGACCGGCTCAGCCGTTGTGCCCCGTCGGCTCCGGCGGGTGCGGGTGCTGCATCGGCAGGCCGCGCGGCAGGGTCGCGGTCTCGCGTTCGATCATGCGGTGGACGACCGGCGGGTTCGGGCCTTTGTGAAGCGCGCGCACCCGGTCGCTGATTTCGGCGTCGGCCTGGGTCACGCGCTGCGCCTGCCGGACATATTCGACCCAGGTGGGGCTGTCATAGCGCTCCACCCAGAGTTCCGGGTCGGTCAGGTCGCGCAGCAGGGTCCAGTGGCGGGCGCCGTCGCGGCGGCGGATACGCCGGCGTTCCGCCATGGCCTTGAGGAACTCGACGACGTCCTCCTCGCGGATCAGCCATTCGATCGTGACGATCACCGGCCCGCTGCGTGGCTCGATGTCGACCGCGACCTTGGGCTCGCGCCAGCGGCTGAGCGGATCGAGGTTGAGCGCCTCCAGCGGCGGCAATTCGTAGCGCAGCCCAAGCGCCGCGCCCGCCAGCAGGGCGAAGGCGGAGATCATGAGGGCTTGCTCGGCGCCCCAATGCAGCGTCGCCTGCCCCCAGGCCCAGCTCCCCGACGCCATGCCACCGAACGCCGCCATCTGGTAGATCGCGAGGGCCCGGCCGACGACCCAGCGCGGGGCCGAGAGCTGCACGGTCGCGTTGAAGGTCGAGAGCGTCAGCACCCAGCAGGCTCCGGCGACCGCGAGAGCCGGCATGGTCAGCCACATCGTCGTGCTGGCACCCATGAGCGCGGCCGAGGTCGCATAGGCCGCGAAGGTCGCGCGCACCAGCGCCTCGGTCGTCAGCATCCGGCGCAGCCTCGCGCTCATGAAGGCGCCGACGACCGCACCCGCCCCGAACGCGCCGAGCAGGACGCCGAAGACCAGCGGTCCGCCCTTGACCAGATCGCGCGCGATCAGGGGCAGGAGCGCCAGCGCGACGATGCCGCCGAAGCCGAAGGCGAAGGAGCGCAGGATGACGCTGCGGATATTGGGCGACATCGCGACATAGCGCACTCCGGCACTCATCGCGATCAGCAGAGTCTCGCGCGGCAGCAGGCGCTCGACACGTGGCGGCTGCCAGCGTGCCAGCACCGTGATCAGCGCGATATAGCTGAAGGCGTTGATGACGAAGGCGGCGACCGCGCCCGCCGCCGCGACGATCGCGCCGCCGATGGCCGGTCCGACGCTGCGGGCGATGTTGAAGGCGACGCTGTTCAGCGTCACAGCCGCCGGCACGTCCCGGCGCGGCACCATGTCGCCGACGGAGGACTGCCAGGCCGGATTGTTCAGTGCCGTGCCGCAGCCGATCAGGAAGGTGAAGGCGAGCAGCAGCCAGGGCGTCATCACGTCGAGCCCGGCCGAGACCGCGAGCAGGATCGAGACGACCAGCATGAAGCCCTGCGCCGTCAGCATGATGCGCCGCCGGTCGTAATTGTCAGAGATCGCCCCGGCGGCCAGCGAAAATAGCATCACCGGCAGCGTCGTCGACGCCTGGACCAGCGCGACCATGTCCGGCGAATCTGCGATCGAGGTCATCATCCAGGAGGCGCCGACCATCTGGACGAGGCCGCCGAAATTCGAGGCCAGGCTGGCGAACCAGACGGCACGGAAAATCGGTTGGCGCAGCGGCACAAAGGGAGAATTGCGATCCGAAGCGGCCGCGACGCCTTCCGAGGCGAGCTCGGCCTGGGCTACGTCGGCGGTCGGCTGGGCATTCGGATCGTCAGGCATGCCATAGGGTTAGAGCATCGGTCGGAAAAGGGGAAACCTGATTTCCGAGAAAGCCAGTGCAAAAACAAGGCGATATCGCTTCGGCCCGAATGTTGTATTCGGGTCGAATACAGGGAGCCTGCGCTCAGGCATGCCGACCGCGATAGCCGCGCGGGCCGGTCGGTGTCAGGGCGTGGCGCTCGCCGTGGCGCTGCTCTGCATCCGGCGCCCCTGTCGTGGCTTCGGCCGGCGAAGCGCCCGGCCGAGCGCGACGCCTAGCCCGACGAGCGCGACCCAGTGACCCGGGCGCAGCGATGCGACGTCCTGATAGACCACGATGTCGGCATTGGCCTGGAACACCAGCCAGGCCGAGGCGCCGGTCGCGAAGGCATACCAGGCCGTCTCGCAGAGCGCCGTGGCGAGCCCCGTCGCCAGCGCGGTGGCGGCCAGAACCGGCGTCGTCGGGGCGATCCTGAAGCGGTCGAGCCCGCGATAGGCCATCAGCAATGCGAAGAGCCCGCTCATCAGCACGGGCTGGGTGACATCGATCTTCGACTGCAGGGCGAAATGCAGCAGGGCGAGCATCGTGATCGGATAGACGAGGTTGTGCAGGCGCTGCCAGTTCTTCGCGCCCATGCGGCGGATCATGCCGTCGGTCGAGGTCATGCCGAGCGCGACGAGCCCCGCCAGCGCCGTGATGCCGACGATCAGATAGAAGCGCTTGACGACCTCGGAGAGGATCAGCCCCCAGTCGAAGGCGAGATCGATGCAGTAGAGCACCAGATGTCCGGTGGCATAGGCAAGCACCGAGAGGCCGAGCATCCGCCGGATTCCAAGGAGCTTGCCCCAGTCGAGGATGCGCCGCAGCGGCGAGACGGCGAGCGTGACCAGCAGCAGCCGCACGGCCCAGGTGCCGGTGTCGTGCACGGCCTGCGTCCAGGGCTTCGAGCCGAGCTGCCCCAGCCAGGCCTCGGCGGCGAGCATCAGCGCCGGCACCAGGACGAGCCCGAAGGCGGCCGCGCGCAGGCCCGAGACGCGCCCCTGCCGGTCCAGCCAAGGCCACCACGGGCTCCTCAACCACTGGCGCATGCCGATCTCCATCATTGCATTCCCCCAACCGGATACGCGAGAGTTCGCGCCTCTGTCTCGCGGGCTCACACACAAGGCCGTGAGCGCCTGCCGCCCCGCTGTCCTTCAGCCGATGGAAACGAGCCATGCCTGCCACGCCGCCCACCGTCGTCTTCGATGTCGGCAATGTCCTGATCCGCTGGGACCCGCAGCGGGTGTATCGCGAGATGATCCCCGACGACGAGAAGCGCGCCTGGTTCATGCAGAACGTCTGCACGGCGGCTTGGAACATCGAACAGGATCGCGGCCGAAGCTGGGAAGAAGGGGTCGCCCTGCTCGTCGCCAGCCACCCGGAATGGGAAAGCCAGATCAGGGCCTATGACGAGCGTTGGCACGAGGCGGTGCCCGGCATCATTGAGGACAGCGTCGCGGTGCTGGCCGAACTCAAGGCGCGCGGCGAGCAGGTCTACGCCATCACCAATTTCTCGCGCGAGAAATGGGCCGAATGCCTGATCCGCTTCCCCTTCCTGCAGAGCTTCGACGGGGTCGTCGTCTCGGCCCATGAAGGCGTCATCAAGCCCGATCCGGAAATCTACCATATCCTGCTGCGGCGCTACGGCCTGGCGGCGGCCGACTGCATCTTCGTCGACGACAGCGCCAAGAATATCGAGGCGGCGCGCGGTGTCGGCATGAAGGCCGTGCATTTCGTCGAACCGATCGACTTGCGCGTTGAGCTTCACAAATTGGGTGCTGCGATACAGCGATAATATCCGATCCCGGAATCATTGTATTGCGGAGCGGAACATTTGAGATCGGCCAAAGTTTATCCTTCATAAGATCGAAGGAAATTTTCAAAATGTCCAAAAATATTATAATCGAACGCCTCGGTTCCGAATGGTGTCTCAGGGACGCTCGGGGGAATTGTCTTATCGTGACCCCCGATCGCGTTGGTCTGGATCGCATCAAGCAGCAGATGTGCGTATCGGAAGCGATGGATAAATTGCAGGCGGCGCGAACCATCGCGCGCTGAAGAATACCTGCGCCGGCGTCCTGGGAGTCCTGTCTTCGCGGCATCGCCGTCGTCGAATGAGCGGGTTTGAGAGCCACTCGAAAATCGAGATCGAAACGCCGGCCCTCGCCCTCCCGGCGGGCGGCATGGGCGCTCCGCAGCAGGCCGAGATGCTGCCGGCACGCGCTGCGTCTGATCGGCACGGTTGCGTCAGTCACGCAAGCGCGCTTTCGCGATGCGGGCATCGCGCGATGACGGGTGCGGCGGGCATGGCTGCAGGCTAGGATCGCCCACGGACAATGATCCGAGGGAGCGGAACGAGCCGATGGCCAGCGAAACCAGATACGACCAGATGACCTATAACCGCTGCGGCCGCAGCGGGCTCAAGCTTCCGGCCGTCTCGCTCGGCCTCTGGCATAATTTCGGCGAGACGACCGCTCCCGATGTCGGTCGCCGCATCTGCCGGACTGCCTTCGACCTCGGCATCACCCATTTCGATCTGGCAAACAATTACGGCCCGCCGCCCGGTTCGGCCGAGACGGCGTTCGGGACGATTTTGCGCCAGGATTTCGCGGCGCATCGCGACGAACTGGTGATCTCGACCAAGGCCGGCTACCGGATGTGGCCGGGTCCTTATGGCGAATGGGGCAGCCGCAAATATCTGCTCTCCAGCCTGGACCAGAGCCTGAAGCGGATGAAGCTCGACTATGTCGACATCTTCTATTCACACCGCTTCGACCCCGGCACGCCGCTGGAAGAGACGATGGGCGCGCTCGATTCCGCCGTTCGTCAGGGCAAGGCGCTCTATGTCGGGCTGTCCTCCTACAATTCGAAGCGCACCCGCGAGGCGGCGGCGATCCTGCGCAGCCTCGGCACGCCCTGCCTGATCCATCAGCCGAGCTATTCGATGATCAACCGCTGGATCGAGGAGGATGGCCTGCTCGATACGCTCGATCAGGAAGGCATCGGCTCGATCGTGTTCTCGCCGCTGGCCCAGGGCATGCTGACCTCGAAATATCTCGGTGGCGTCCCGGACGGCAGCCGCGCGGCTCGCAAGGCGCCCTCCTTCCGCGACGGCTTCCTCTCCGACGATAATCTCCGCCGCATCGCTGCCCTCAACGAGATCGCGGCCGGACGCGGCCAGAGCCTCGCCCAGATGGCGATTGCCTGGGTCCTGCGTGGTGGCCGGGTCACCACGGCGCTGATCGGGGCGAGCCGGCCCGAGCAGGTCGAGGACTGCGTCGCCGCGCTGAAGCGGCCCGATTTCAGCGTCGAGGAGCTGGAGTTCATCGACAAGCACGCCGGCGAGGGCGGAGTGAACATCTGGGCTGCTTCCGCTGAGCGCTGACGAGGCAGGCGCGGGCAGAGCAAGCCAGGCAGAGCAAGCCAGGGCGGACTAAGGCAGAGCAAGACGAGGCAGAGGTGGTGGCCGGCGGTTGGGCCGGGCCAGGTCGGCCGAGCTCAATCCTTGCCCGCCCTGCGTTTTCCGCGCGATAAGCGCTGGGCCGCGCTTTGTGCGTGACGATACGGATCGGCGATGACCTTCTCCAACATCCATACTCACGGCTTCGTTCGCCTGGCGTGCGCCGCGCCACGGCTCAAGGTGGCCGATCCCGCCTTCAACGTTGCGGAGACGATCCCGCTGCTGCGCCGTGCGGACGAAGGCGGTGCCTCGATCGTGCTGTTTCCCGAACTCGGCCTCTCGGCCTATGCGATCGACGACCTGCTGCTGCAGGGCGCTCTGCTCGATGCCGTGCTGGCTGCGCTTGGGGTGCTGGTCGAGGAGAGCCGCAGCCTGCGCGCCGTCGCCGTGGTCGGTGCGCCGGTGCGCATCGAGGGACGGCTGTTCAATTGCGCCGTTGCGATCCATCGCGGCCGCATCCTGGCCGTCGTCCCCAAGACCTATCTGCCGAATTACCGCGAGTTCTACGAGCGACGCCAGTTCGCCTCCGGCGAGCGCGCCGGCATCGCGTCGATCAGCCTCTGCGGGCAGGACGTACCCTTCGGCACCGACATCCTGCTGACTGCTTCCGACGTTCCCGATCTCACCATCCATATGGAGATCTGCGAGGACGTCTGGATGCCGGTGCCGCCGAGTTCGTTTGCGGCGCTGGCCGGCGCGACGGTCCTGCTGAACCTCTCCGCCAGCAACGTCACCATCGGCAAATCGGACTGGCGCCATACGCTGTGCAAGGCCCATTCCGGCCGCTGCATCGCGGCCTATGCCTATTCGGCGGCCGGAACGGGGGAATCGACCACCGATCTCGCCTGGGACGGGCAGGCGATGATCTACGAGAACGGTGCCTTGCTGGCGGAGGCCGAGCGCTTTGCGCCAGAGCCGCAACTCATCCTCGCCGATATCGATCTGGAGCGGCTGGCACTCGACCGGATCCGCATGAACACCTTCGGCGACAATGCCGATGCCTTGCGCGACAGGCTCGATTTCCGCCGGATTTCCTTCGCGCTCGAGCCTGATCGCGACAACGATCTCGGCCTGATGCGCGAGGTCGAGCGTTTCCCCTTCGTGCCGAGCGACGATGCAAGGCTGAACGAGCTGTGCTTCGAGGCCTACAACATCCAGTCGCACGGCCTGCGCAAGCGCCTGGAGAGCACTCGCGTCGACAAGATCGTCATCGGCGTTTCGGGCGGGCTCGATTCGACGCAAGCCTTGCTGGTCGCGGCCGATACGGTCGATGCGCTCGGCCTGCCCCGCGAGAACATCCTCGCCTACACATTGCCGGCCTTCGCCACCAGCGCCGGAACCAAGACCAATGCCTGGCGGCTGATGCGGGCGCTGGGCGTCACGGCGGCCGAGATCGACATGACGCCGGCCTGCCGGCAGATGCTCGTCGACATCGGCCACCCCTTTGCCGAGGGGAAGCCGGTCTACGACATCACCTTCGAGAACGTGCAGGCCGGTGCGCGCACCTCGCTGCTGTTCCGTCTCGCCAACCGGCATAACGGTCTCGTCCTCGGCACGGGCGACCTCTCGGAGCTGGCGCTCGGCTGGTGCACCTATGGCGTCGGCGACCACATGTCCCATTACAACGTCAACGGCTCGGTCTCGAAGACGCTGATCCAGCACCTGATCCGCTGGGTCGCGCAGTCGGACCGCTTCGGGCCGGACGCCTCGGCGGCGATGGAGGACATCCTGGCGACCGAAATCTCGCCCGAGCTGGTGCCGGGGGATGGCGAGGGGCCAAGCCAGAAGACCGAGGATTTCGTCGGCCCCTATGCGCTGCAGGACTTCAACCTGTTCTACGTCACGCGCTATGGCTTCAAGCCGAGCAAGGTGGCCTTCCTCTCCCGGCATGCCTGGGTGGATGCGGCGCGCGGCGACTGGCCACCGCATATGGAAGCTGCCAAGCAGGTCGCCTACGATCTGGCCACGATCAAGAAATGGCTGCGCGTCTTCGTCCGGCGCTTCTTCGAGACGAGCCAGTTCAAGCGCTCGGCCGTGCCCAACGGCCCGAAGGTCTCGTCCGGCGGCTCGCTCTCGCCGCGCGGCGACTGGCGCGCGCCGAGCGATGCATCGGCTACCGCCTGGCTCGCCGATCTCGATCGCATTCCAGATTGATGGACGCGACTAGGACCGTCCGCCATCCACCGACAGCACCTGCCCGGTGATCCAGCCGGCCTGCTCGCTGAGGAAGAACAGTGCAGCGGTTGCGATGTCGGCTGGTGTGCCGAGCCTGCGGGTGTGGATGCTCTCGACGAGCCGCTTCTGGCCGTCCGGGCCGTAGCTCTCCCACTGCCGTTCCGTCGCGGGGTTGGAGCGCACGAAGCCGGGCGCCACCGAATTCACGGTGATGCCATGCGGCCCGAACTCCCAGGCGAGCTGTTTGGTCAGCCCGACCAGTGCGTGTTTCGCCGACGAATAGGCCTGAATGCCGGTCAGGCTGGGGCGCAGGCCGGCGCCCGACGAGATCGTGACGATCCGGCCATGCCCCGTGCGTTTCATCGCCGGTGCGGCCGCCTGCGCCAGGAAGAAGGCGGCATCGACATTGGCGGCGAAAATCACGCGCCAGTCGGCCTCCGAGATCGCCTCGATCGGCCGCCCGACCTGCCCGCGCACGCCGCCGGCCGCATGGACGAGAAGCTCCAGCGCGCCGCTCTGCGCGACGATCGTGTCGATCAGCGTGGATGCGGCCTCGGCCGAGCCGAGATCGACGACATGAGGGGTCGCCCCGATCTCGACAGCGGTCGCCGCGACGCCGTCCGCGTCGATATCGGCGAGATGGACGGTGGCACCGGCCTCGACCAGGGCGGTCGCAATGGCGCGGCCGATGCCCTGCGCCGCGCCGGTGACGAGGGCTACGCGGTTGTCAAAACGGATCTGCATCGGTCGATCAGCACTTTCAGGGTGTCGAAGGATTGTGGCCGCCGGCCGTCCTCGATGTCGTGGATCAGGGTGACCAGCGTCTCGATCGCGGGTGTCGGGACGCCCGCCTCGCGGCCTAGCGCGGCGATGATGCCGATCTGCTGATCGACCTCGGTCTTGCGCTTGCGCACGGCGAGGTCGCGCCAGATGCCGGAATGCGTCTTGGCGGTCTTCGAGGTGTAGTCGGCAAGCCAGGCGATGGTCTCGATCTGCGGATATTCCGGCTGGTCCGGCGCGAACACCATCGGGTCGAACTCGCCGAAACCCAGTGTCGAGACGCCGCGCGCTGCCGCCACGGCCGCGACCTCCTGCCCGAGCGCCAGCCAGACCACGAGCCGCTCCGGATCGGCGAAATTGGCCGACATCGAATCGCCCGTCAGCGCAGTGCCAAACAGCATCGCGCCATAGGAAAGCTTGCCCCAGAGATAGCCCCAGATATTGGTCGTCAGGATCGAGGCCGGCTCGAAGGTGAGCAGCAGCTTGTGCATCGCGATCGCGCGCGGGGTGATCTGGCCGTCGATCTCGCCGACGACGACGGCCCCGGCATTGCCGTAGAGGATTTCGCCCGGCCCATGCCAGTCGGCGCCGAAATTGACGAAGCTGCCCATCGTCCGTTCCGCGCCGATCTGCGCGGCGATGGCGATCTCGTTGAGACCGTTCTGGGCCGAGAGCACGAATCCGTCGGGGGCGAGATGGGGCGCGAGAGCCGCCGTCGCGGCGTCGGTCGCGCCGGCCTTCACCGCCAGCACGATGCAGTTGTAGGTCCCGGTCAGTTCGTCTGGCGTCACTGCCGGAATGATTTGCCTGAAGTTCTCGATCGGCCCGGTGATCGCAAGGCCGGTCGTGCGGCAGGCCGCGACATGCTCGGGCACGATGTCGACGAGCAGCACGGGGATGCCCGCCCGCGCCCAATAGGCGCCGAGCGTACCGCCGATCGCGCCGGCGCCCCAGATCAGGATGGGTTCGTCGGTCATGGATTGGCTCCGGAAGCGTCGACGGGTTCCCTTCCCCCCGCTTGCGGTAGGGAAGGGTCAGGGATGGGGGGCAGTCCCGCTTGGCGAGACGATGCAAGGTGTAGCTCTGTCTTTGCGGCCCCCCACCCCGGCCCTCCCCACCGCAAACGGGGGGAGGGAGAAAGCTTGCGCCAATAGCTGCGCCGCATCATGCCTGCCCCGCGATCTCGATCTCGCCATGAGTCGCGACATGGATGAGCCCGTCCGGCGTCACCCAGCCGCGATACATGCCATCGGTGTTGTAGGGCGCGACGATGGTGCCGTCGGCATCGATCGCGACCAGTCCGGCGCCGATCTTGTGGGCGGTGAGCTCGCCCAGAACCGTGCAGCTCGCCTCGGCCAGTGCGAGGCCCTTATAGGCGATGAGCGATGCCAGTTCGTGGCCGACGCAGTAGCGGATGAAGTACTCGCCCTTGCCGGTGCCGGACACGGCGCAGCGCCCGTCGCGGGCATAGGTGCCGGCGCCGATGATCGGGGAATCGCCGACGCGCCCGACCGGCTTGTTGGTGTAGCCGCCGGTCGAGGTCGCGGCTGCGAGATGGCCCTGCGCATCGAGGGCGACCGCACCCACCGTGCCGTGCTTTTCCGCCTCGCTTGCCTGAGAGGCGGTGCCGACCAGTTCCCGGATCTTCATCGCAGACAGGTTCGCTCGCCGACGCTCCGTCGAGAAATACGAATTCTCGACGATGTCGAGCCCTTCATGGGCGGCGAAGGTGTCGCCGGCCGGGCCCGCCAGCAGCAGCGGATCGCCGCGCAGCATCAGGGCCTTGGCGGCGCTCACGGGATTGCGGATGCGCTTGACGCCGGCGAGAGCGCCGGCCGCCAGGGTCGCGCCGTCCATGATCGAGGCGTCGAGTTCGTGCTCGCCCTCGGCATTGAAGGCGGCGCCATGGCCGGCGTTGAAATGGGCTGAATCCTCCATCACCCGCACCGCGGCCTCGACCGCATCGACGGCCGCCCCGCCCTTGGCGAGGATCGCCCAGCCCGCACGGAGCGAAGCGGCGAGATCGGCCCGGGCTCCGGCCCATTCGGCCTCGGTCATCTCGGATTTGGGCAATGTGCCGCAGCCACCATGGATGGCGAGAGCGATGGTCATCGGTAGAGCCTTGGCGTTGTCCCTTCTCCCCTCGGGGGAGAAGGTGTCTGCGGAGCAGACGGATGAGGGAAGGAAGCGGGACGGCGCAAGACGTCCCTCATCCGTCAGCGCTTCGCGCTGCCACCTTCTCCCCCGAGGAGAGAAGGAAGAAGGCTAGGTCGCCTCACTTCTTCGCGGGCTTGATGTCCATTGCCAGCGTATCCTCGTCGACGCGCGGCGCGATCGTGACCTTGTCCTTCTGCATCGCCCAGGCCGAGCCGACTGCGACGATCGGCAGGCGCGGGCGATCCTTGGCGACGATCGCGTTGGCGTCGGAGAGGAATTTGTTGCGCTTGGTTTCGTCGAGTTCGATCGCCGCGTCCTCGATCAGCTTGTCGAGTTCGGCGTTCTTGTAGCCGAGCACGTTGAAGGCGCCGAGCTTCTTGGCTGGATCGTTGGAGTGGACAACCGAGGACAGCGTGTAGTTGGCCTCGCCCGTCAGCGTGCCCCAGCCCGACATCGCGAGCGAATATTCGGCACGGGTGCGGGCCGGGAAGAATACGGCTGCAGTCTGGGCGTTGGCGGTCACGTCGAGGCCGATCCGCGCCAGCATCTGTGCGACGGAGGTGCCGACCTGGCGGTCGCCGGGCAGGCGGTCATTGGTGAAGGAGAAGGTCGTCTTGAAGCCGTTGGGGTAGCCGGCCTCCTCGAGCAGCTTCTTGGCCCGGGCGATATCGACCTTGAGCGGCGGCAGGCTCGTGTTGAAGCCGGCGATGCTCGAGGTAACGAGCTGGTTGACTGGCGCGCCGAGGCCTTCCATCGCGATCTCGACCAGCGCGGGGCGGTCGATGGCGAGGTCGATCGCCTCGCGCACCTTCGGGTCCTGCAGCGGGTTCTTGGCCAAGGGAGAGCCGTCCTTGGCGCTGACCTGCGGGGACTTGTCCCGCATGTCGATCTCCATGTTGAAGACGTAGACAGTGTCGATCGTCGCGACCGTCAGCTTCGGGTCGCGCTTCAGCGTCGCGACGTCGGAGGACGGCGCGCGCACGATGATGTCGACCTGGCCGGCCTTGAGCTGCGCGACGCGGGCGGCGTCGTTCGGCAGTTCCTTGCGGACGACCTTGGCCCAGGGCTCCTTGGGGCCCCAATAGCCGTCGAAGCGGTCGAGCACGAGCTGGTCCTTCGGCGTCCAGGAGACGAACTTGTAGGGGCCGGTGCCGATCGCGGCCTTGCCCGAATTGAAGGTCTCGTTGGCATTGTCCTTGGTCAGGCCGGCGGCGGCCTTGGCCGAGACGATGAACAGGCGGATGAAGTCGTTCGGCAGGTTCGGAGCCGGGCCGTCGGTGACGATATGGACCGTCAGCGGATCGACGATCTTCACCTCCTTGACGCGGCGGACATAGATCGTCGTCGGGTTGGGGCCGGAGACGACCGGGATGCGCTCGATCGAGAACTTGACGTCCTCGGCGGTGAAGTCCGAGCCGTCATGGAACTTGACGCCGGAGCGCAGCTTGAACTCCCAGACATCGGGGGCGATCGCCTTCCAGCTCGTGGCGAGGCGCGGCTCGATCTGCAGCTTGTCGCCCGACCAGGTCAGCGTGTCGAAGACATGCTTCAGCGCCTCGGCATGGGTGCCGGTCGCGGTGAAATGCGGGTCGATCGAATCCGGCCCGGCGCGCACGCCGATGGTCAGGTTCTGGGCGAGCGCCGCCGTCGAGACGGAGGCTCCCAGCAGCAGGGCCAGGCTGGCGATGCGGGCGATCCGGGTGGTTGTCATGATGCAGTTCCCTCTTTTTCGAGATCGGTCGGCCAGGTCGGAGATGCGATGACCAGCTTGTCCATCAGTTCGCAGAGCTGGCGCTGTTCGGCGTCGCTGAGGGCCGACAGCAGAGCCGTCTGCTGCTGCACCATCAGCGGCATGGTTTCCTCGAAGATCGCGCGGCCGGGCGCCGTCAGGTACAAGACGAAGCTGCGCAGATCGTCGCGGTCGGTCTCGCGCCGCAGCAGCCGCCGCTGCAGCAGCCTCTGGATCGAGCGGCTGAGCGTGTTCTTCGGCAGCCCGGACGAGGCGACGATGTTCTTCGCGGCGACCCCGTCTTTCAGGCCGACGGCATAGAGCGCGACGAATTCGGGGCGGACCAGCCCATAGCGCGTCTCGATCCAGCGATAGACCGGGTCGTTGAACCGGAAGGCGATGAAATTCAGCCGGAAGGACAACCAGCAGGGATTATCCCACAGCTTGGTGACGGTCAGCGGGTCGAGGTCGCGCAGCGCGAGCTCGCGCTTGCGGTCGACCTTCGAAAGGGCGGTCGGCGCGCGCCGCATGCCCAAGCCCTCCCTGCTCATCATTTAGTTCCAAATGGAACTTGACGCTGTCCAAGGCCAGAGTCAAGGATGCAGGGGTTGAGGATGATGGAGCCTTGGCGGTCCCGCAAACCGTTTCTGCCGATGGCGCCGCGATTGAGCGGGCGCCGCATCGGCGAGGCGGAGCCCGTGATGCCGTCCGTCCCGAAAGCCGAATTATTTCAAGCAAGGATCAGGCCGTGCGCGTCGCCGAGATGAACTGGATGCAGATCGAGGCGCAGGCGAAGCGCGACGACCGCTGCGTCCTGCCGCTGGGCTGCGTCGAGCAGCACGCCTATCTCAGCCTCGCGACCGATGCGATCCTGGCCGAGAAGGTCGCGAACGATGCGGCCGGGCCGCTCGGCTTGCCGGTCTTTCCGGTGCTGGCCTATGGCATGACGCCGAGCTTCGCGGCTTATCCCGGCACGATCTCGCTCCGCATGAGCACCTACGTCGCCGTGATGGAGGATATGCTCGAGGCGTTCTATCGCTCGGGCTTCCGCCGCATCGTGCTGGTCAACGGTCATGGTGGCAATTCGCCGGTCATGACACTCGCGACCGAATGGATGGGCAGGCGCAGCGATGCCAGCGTTCGGCTGCACAATTGGTGGGCCGGGCCCGGCTTCCAGGCGGCAGTTCAGGCGGTCGATCCGGCGGCCTCCCATGCCTCCTGGATGGAGAATTTCCCCTGGACGCGGCTGGAGGGCATCACGATGCCCGACGCGGCCAAACCGCCCTTCAACGCGCCGCTTTACCAGGCCTCGCCTCCGGCCAAACGGCGCGAAATCCTCGGCGACGGCAATTTTCACGGCCGTTACGAGCGCTCCGACAACGAGATGCTCAGCCTCTGGCAGGTCGGCGTCGAGGAAACGCGCGCCGCGATGACGGAGAACTGGCCGTGAGGGTGCCGGGGCGGCCGCGATGCTAGGCCACATCCTCGGCAGGCTGGGGCAGGCGCTCGTCGTCATGCTGGTCATGTCGGCGCTGGTCTTTGTCGGCGTCTACGCCATCGGCAACCCGATCGACGTGCTGATCGGCCCGGATGTCAGCCAGGACATCCGGCTCGATACGATCGCGCGCTACGGGCTCGACCAGCCGCTCTGGCGCCAGTATTTCACCTTTCTCGGCCGTATCCTTCACGGCGATTTCGGCCGTTCCTTCGTTTTCGGCATGCCGGTGCTGGACCTGATCCTGTCGCGGCTGCCGGCGACGCTGGAGCTGACGCTGGCTGCGGTCTGCGGCGCGGCGCTGATCGGCATCCCCGCCGGCATCTATGCCGGCTACCGGCCGGACGGCCTTGCCGCCAAGGCGATCATGACGATCTCAATCCTCGGCTTCTCGGTGCCGACCTTCTGGATCGGCCTCGTGCTGATCATCGCCTTCGCCGTCGAGCTGCAATGGCTGCCGGCCGGCGGGCGTGGCGCGACGGTCGCGATCTTCGGCGTCGAATGGAGCTTTCTCACCGCCAACGGCCTCAGCCACCTGCTGCTGCCGGCGGCGAACCTCGCCTTCTTCAAGCTGGCCTTGATGACGCGGCTAGCACGGGCCGGCACCCGGGAGGCGATGCTGTCGGACACTGTGAAATTTGCCCGCGCCGCCGGCCTCTCCGAGTGGACGGTGCTGCGCCGGCATGTGCTGCGGCTGATCGCGATCCCGCTCGTCACGGTCTTCGGGCTCGAATTCGCCTCGACGCTCGCCTTCGCCGTCGTCACCGAGACGATCTTCTCCTGGCCTGGCATCGGCAAGCTGATCATCGACTCGATCACCTCGCTCGACCGGCCGGTGATGGTGGCCTATCTGATGCTGGTCTCCTTCGTCTTCATCACGATCAATTTCCTCGTCGATCTCGCCTATGTCGGGCTCGATCCACGCTTGCGCCGGGCGGGCTCGCGATGAGCCAGCCATCCTCCGTCAGAGAAATTTCGCCCGCCGCGCGCTTCTGGGCCGAATTCCGCGAAAGCAAAGTCGCGGTCGCTGCGCTCGCCGTCGTCGTGCTGATGCTCGGCGTCGCCATCTTCGCGCCGCTGGTCGCGCCGCAGAACCCCTATGATCTTGCCAACCTCGTCCTGATGGATGCCCGCCGCCCGCCGGGTTATGTCGGCACGGCCGGTTACACCCATATCCTCGGCACCGACGCGCAGGGGCGGGACCTGTTCTCGGCGATCCTCTACGGCTTGCGCATCTCGCTCCAGATGGGGCTGATCGCCGGTTCGCTCGCCTTCATCGTCGGCGTGACGCTCGGGGTCGGCGCGGCCTATATCGGCGGTCGCTGGGAAGCCTTCATCATGCGCGTCATCGATCTTCAGCTTGCCTTTCCGGCGATCCTGCTCGCGCTCGTGCTCTCGGCCTTGCTCGGTCAGGGCAAGGTCCAGTTGATCGCCGCGCTGGCAGCCGCCCAATACGCCTATTTCGCCCGCACAGCCCATGGCGCGGCCTCGGCCGAGCGCGGCAAGGACTATGTCGAGGCCGTGCTTTCGACGCCGCTGCCGGCCTGGCGCGTGGTTCTGAAGCACATCTTCCCGAACTGCCTGCCGCCGCTGATCGTGGTCGCGACGGTGCAGGTGGCGAGCGCCATTGCGCTCGAGGCGACCCTGTCCTTCCTCGGCGTCGGGCTACCCGTCACGGAGCCCTCGCTCGGCATGCTGATCGCCAACGGCTTCCAGTACATGCTCTCGGGCCGCTACTGGATCTCGATCTATCCCGGCCTTGCGCTGATTATGCTGATCGTCGCGATCAACCTCGTCGGCGACCGCATCCGCGATCAGGTCAATCCGAGGCTGAAGCGATGAGCGCCGGGCGCGGACCCTTCCCGTCATGGTCGGGCTTGTCCCGGCCATCCACGCCTTCCTTCGGCGAGGGCGGTGGTCAAGACGTGGATGCTCGGGACAAGGCCGGGCATGACGGCGGGGGCGACCGATCATGACCGACGCCCCCCTCCTTGAAGTCACCGACCTCGCGACGCATTTCCATGCCCGTGCCGGCGTGGTGAAGGCGGTTGACGGCGTCTCCTTCAGCCTCAAGCGCGGCGAGGTCATGGGTCTCGTCGGCGAATCCGGCTCGGGCAAGAGCATCACCGGCTTTTCGATCATCGGCTTGATCGACCCGCCCGGCCGGATCGAATCCGGCACTGTGAAGCTGGAAGGCCGCGAACTCGTTGGCCTGCCGCCGGCCGAGCTGCGTGCCATTCGGGGCAAAAGCATCTCGATGGTCTTCCAGGACCCGATGATGACGCTGAACCCGATGCTGACCATCGGCGCGCAGATCGGCCTGGCGCTGGAAGCTCATGAGAGTGTCACGAGCGCCGAGCGGCGGCAGCGGGCGATCGCGGCGCTGGCACAGGTCCGCATCCCCGAGCCCGAGACCAAGATCGATTTCTACCCGCACCAGTTTTCCGGCGGCATGCGCCAGCGCGTCGCCATCGCCATCGCGCTGCTGCACCGGCCCAAGCTGATCATCTGCGACGAGCCAACCACGGCCCTCGACGTCTCAATCCAGGCCGAGATCCTGGCCGAGATGAAGGAACTCGTGGCCGAACTCGGCACGGCCCTGATCTGGATCAGCCACGACCTCGCCACCGTCGCCTCGATTGCCGATCATGTCTGCGTCATGCGCTACGGCAAGATCGTCGAGGCCGGCCCGGTGCTCGACGTGCTGACGAAGCCGCAGCATCCCTACACCCAGGGACTGCTCGATGCGTTGCCCTCGCGGGCGAAACCCGGCGCCTTGCTGGCGCGCGGCGCTGGCACCGATGCCGCGCCGCCGCCGCGCCTGCCGCGTCAGGCGGAATCGGGCCGGCGCAGCGCCGACACGCCCTATGTCGTTATCGATGGCGTCGGCAAGCGCTTCCAGCGCAAGTCGGGCGTGCTGCATCTGCTGGCTCAGAAACTTGGGCTGGCCCGGCCGTCGCCGCTGGTGCAGGCGGTCGATGCGGTCAGCTTGTCCCTGTCGCGCGGCGAGGCGCTTGGGCTGGTCGGCGAATCCGGCAGCGGCAAGTCGACGCTCGGTCGCATGGTCGCCGGCATCTACGCGCCCGACAGCGGTAAGGTCCTGCTCGATGGCGAACGCGTCATGAGCGAGGACGATCGCCCCCGAAAGATCACCACGCGCATCCAGACGATCTTCCAGGACCCCTTCGCGTCGCTCAACCCGCGCATGCGCATCGGCGACAGCATCGCCGAAGGCCCGCTCGCCCATGGCCTCGTCAGCCGCGCCGAGGCAGGCGGCTACGTCGCGCAATGGCTTGCTGCGGTCGGGCTCGATCCGGCCTTCGCCGGGCGCTACCCGCACCAGTTCTCCGGTGGCCAGCGCCAGCGCGTCGCGATTGCCCGCGCGCTCGCCATGCAGCCCGATGTCGTGGTCTGCGACGAGCCGGTCGCCTCGCTCGACGTCTCGATCCAGGCCCAGATCATCAACCTGCTGATCCGTCTGCGGCAGGAGCTTGGCCTGACGCTGCTCTTCATCTCCCACGACCTCTCGGTGGTGCGCCATCTTTGCGACCGCGTCGCGATCATGCATCGCGGCCGCATCGTCGAGAGCGGACTTGCCGGCGAGGTCTACGACAACCCCCGCGACGCCTACACCAAGCGGCTGCTGGCAGCGGTGCCGGTGCTGCCGGTGGCTGCGTCGTAGCGCTGCGTCATTCTCGGGCGAAGCGAAGCGCAGACCCGAGAATCTCCTGCCACAAATGCTCGGGTGGAGCCCGAGCATGACGAGCTCAATCAAGGAGACGACCATGACCGAACCCGAACTCCTCCCCTGGCAGTGGCCGGAAGAGACCTGGCGCGCCAAGGTCGATCGCGTTCGCGCCGGCCGCAACTTGAAGCCGGCGAAATGGAAGAACGGCGCGCGCTGTGCGGTGGCGCTCTCCTTCGACGTCGACCATGAGACCAACGAGTTGCGCGACGGCGGCAAGTCGGTTGGCAGGCTGTCATGGGGCCAGTACGGCAACCGCGTCGGCATGCCGCGCATCCTCGACCTGATGAAGAAGGAGGACATCCAGGCGACCTTCTTCGTCCCGGCCGTGACCGCGCTGCTCTATCCAGACGAGCAGCGTCGCGTCATCGCGGAAGGTCACGAGATTGGCCTCCATGGCTGGATTCACGAGGTCAACACGGCGGTTCCGCCCGATGCCGAGCGCGAACTGCATCTGCGCTCTGCCGATACGCTCGAAAAGATCACCGGCGTTCGGCCGGTCGGCATGCGCACGCCTTCCTGGGACTTTTCGGAGGTGACCCTCGCCATCGAGCGCGAGCTCGGGCTGCTCTATGACTCCTCCCTCTTCGCCGATGACGATCCCTACGAGATTGTCGAGAAGGGCGAGCCGACCGGCATGGTCGAGCTGCCGGTCGAATGGATTCGCGACGATGCGGTCTATTTCAACATGAACCGCTTCCAGGCGCTGCGGCCCTATACCGCGCCCGAAGCCGTGTTCGACATCTTCAGGCGTGAATTCGACCGTGCCTATGAGGAGGGCGGGTTGTTCCTTTTGACCATGCACCCGCATGTCATCACCTACCGCTCGCGCATCTGGATCCTCGAAAAGCTGATCGCGCATATCAAGGAGATGCCGGATGTCTGGTTCGCCAGCCATGCCGAGATCGCCGGTTTCGTGAAGGAGCAGTCCGGAATCTGAGGCCGGTTGTTCTGGCTCGAAACCACGCCGTCATCCCGGGCTTGACCCGTGATCCATCGCAGAGCGCAGTTCCCTGCGATGGATCACGGATCTCCGCTTCGCTGCGTCCGGGATGACGGCGCGTATAAGCTGATCGGGACGGCTTAAGCCGCCTGCGCCGCTTACGCGAGGGTCAGCCCCGCACGCTTCGCGAAAAGCCGCGCCAGCGGGCTTTCATGCTTGGCGGCCAGACGTTCCCCGGCGAGCGCGCGCGACAGCGGTTCGTCCCCGGCGCGCAGCGCGGCCTCGATCAGCGTCAGCTCGATCACGTCGCGCTGGGCGTTGCTGCCGCCGAAGCGCGCCGCGATGTGCCGCACCGGCCGGATCAGCTTGACCGCCTCGGCATAGCGGCCTTCGCCGAAGGCAGCGAACGCCTTCATCAGGGGATAGCCGACATCCTGGCTGAAGCCGGCATTGTCGCTGGCGGACAGCATCGCGATCGGCTGCTGCGCCAGCACGGCCTCGATCAGGTCGCCCCGACCGGCGCCGATGAACGCCATCAGCGCATGCAGGTCGTTGAAGGCGTAGAGCCCCGCCGTCCAGCGTGCCTGGTAGTGTTCCGCCAGCCGGTTCCAGCGCTCGCCGACATCGATGCCGCGCAGATGCAGCCGCCAGAGCATGGCCGAGGCGTCGATCAGCTCGAGCATCTGCACCGGCAGGCCGCCGCAGATCGGTCCGTCGACCAGCGCCAGAACCTCGTCGATCTGGCCGAGTTCGAGATGATACAGCGCCAGATGCCACCAGTTGTGGACGGCGAGGAAGCTGCCTTCCGTCCAGCTCGCCATGTCGTTGCGCATGAAGGCGATGCCCTCGTCGTGACGCCCCTGCATCTCCAGCACATGCGCGACGGCATGGCGGGCCCAGCCATCGGCCGGTGCGGCTGCGAGCGCGGCACGGCCCTGGCTCTCGGCCAGCGCGTATTCGCCGTTCTCCTCCAGCCCGAAGGCGTGCATGCCGAGCATGGCGTGGTGCGAGGCCATGTCGGGCGACCAGGCCGGCAGCGCCCGCGCGATGCGGTTCTTCAGCAGCCGCGCATGGCCGGTGAAGAAGTCGAGCTGGTGGCCGGCGATCAGGGCGAGCAGGTCGCGCGGGTTCTCGATCGCGACATCCTCGATGACGCGCGAGGCCTCGTGCCAACGCCCTTCGCAGAGATGGGCGAGAGCCGCGAGATGGCCGCGCTCGCGCGCCGTTGCCGGCAGCGTCAGGGCGCGCTCGATCGTCTGTCGCGCGACCGGAATGCCGGCCGGCTCGGTGCCGAGCAGATAGAGCCAGGCCTGGAGCGCATGCGCCATGACGAAGCCGGGCTCGTCGCGCATCAGGGTCTCGGCCGCGCCGACCGGATCGCCCGAGAAGATCGCGAACTGGGAAACCGCCTGCGCGAAGGCCTCGGCGGAGCTGTGGCTCGCGCCGGAAAGCGCATTGCCGTGATGGTCTTGGGACAACATGTTCTGGATACCTTGTGAATGTCTGGAAAGCCTGCAGCGGCGAGCCGCCTCAGCGCCCGTTGCGCCGGGCGTAAGCAATGGCGGCTTCGATCTCCGGCCGGCTGATGCCGATGTCCCGGAGCGTGCGGTCGTCGAGCCGCGACAGCTCGAGCGCGATCTGGCGGTTGCGCCGGCGCTGCATCGATCTCTCGCGGAATGCGCTGAAGCCGGCCTTGAGGCGGGCGATCCAGCCCGGGCGTGCCGGCTCGCCGCTATCGGCGACGAAAGGCCGGTTGACCTCGACGTGAAGCTGATCGCCGGGCAGCGTTGAAGCGTCGGTTGTCGCGGCCGGCAGCGTGGTGGACAGGGTCTCGGTAGCGGGCCGGACTTCGCACTGTTGCCGCGCCGGCCCGGTGCAGCCCGTGCAATCGTCTTGTCTGAACGCATACATGATCGTGGTCCTCGAACGACCCGCGCCCCGGAATGAGGCGTCGCGGTCGAAACGAGGATTTACGGCTCCGCGAACCGCCTGACTGTTCCGTGCGGGACAGCCGCAAAACCGCTTGGGGACGGTCCCTCGCGCCGCCGGGCGGGACCGCGCGCGGCCCGGAAAATGGCATCAGGCGAGGAACCGAGCCCGATTTCCGCCGTTTTTGGTTCAGGACGGGTTCACCGCATCGGGCGTGTTCTCATCCACAGTTGAACTGGAAAACGGATCTCATGACGCGTACCAAGAACTGGCTTCTGGTCGGTACCATCCTCCCCGCCGTGGTCCTGTCGCAGGGCGGCTTCGCCGCTCCCGCGACCGCGCTCCCCCCTTCCTTCGAACTCGCTCAGGCACCACCGGCCCCCGCCGCCGACGAGCCCGGCCAGCCGCGCCGCGAGCGCGCGCCTGGCGTGCCGCGCGCCCCCGGAGCGCCTGTCGCGCCCGGCGCCGCCGCCCCCACGGCCCCGTCGCCAGCCAGTCCGCCGCCCGCGCTTCAGCGCCCGGCCGCGCCGTCGGCTCCCTCTGCGGCTCCCCCGATAGCCCCGCGCCCTCCCGCGCCGGCACAGGCTGCGCCTCCCGCGGCGCCCGAGCCCCGGCGCGAACCGCCGATGCCGCGCGCGGCGCCACCCGCAGCCCCGGCCGCTCCGGCACCCGGCCAGCCCGCGGCCCGCCCGGTCCCCATGCCGCCCGCGACGGGCGAACCGGCCGTCCGTCCGATGCCGCCGCGTCCGCCGGGCGCCGAACCTGTGCGTCCGGCACCGCCGGCTCCGGCGCCGGCCCAGCGTGCGCCGACGCCCGCCCCCGCTCCGTCGGCCCCCGCGGCGCCGACAACGGTTCCGCAGCCGGTGCCGGCGCAACCGGGCGCTCCTGCTGCGCCCCGTACCGCACCCCAGACGCAATCGGCCCCCGCGCCGTCGGCGCCTTCTCAGGCGGTCCCCGTCGCGCCGGCTCAACCCGCGGTTCCGTCCGCCCCGGTTCCGCAGGCCGCGCCCGTGGCTCCGCCGGCCGGCCGGACACCCGGCGCACCGCCCCCGCAGCGTGACGGTCAGCAGCGTCCCGGACAAACGCAGGCGGCCCCGCCGCTGCCTGCTGGCGCGGCGCCTGGCCAGCCGCCCGCACCTGGCCAAATTCCGGCTCCTGATCAGCGTCAGGGCCGTCGCAGCGGCATCGGGCTCGGCGGCGCCGCTGCGATCGGGCTCGGTGCCGGTGTCATCGGCGGCATCATGGCGACGCAGGGGGCCGGTCGCCTCGAGGATGTGCGTGGTCGCCGCGAAGAGCGTCGCGAGGGCGATGTCACCATCATCCGCGAGCCCGGCCGGACCATCATCCGCGACGATGACCGCACGATCATCCGGCGCGACGAGACGCAGCGCTTCCGCGATCTCGGCCTTGAGGGGCGCACCGAGCGGCGCGGCGACGAGAACCGCACCGTCTTCGAGCGCGCCGACGGCACGCGGATCGTCACCGTCACCGACGAGGACGGCCGCCTGATCCGGCGCACCAGGCTCGACCGTGACGGGCGCGAGATCGTCATCATCGACAACACCCGTCGCGACCGGCCGCGCGAGCGCTTCTCCGACGAGATCGTCGTGCTGGAGCGGCCGGCGCTGCGCATCCCGCGCGAGCGCTACATCGTCGATGCCGATCAGGCCGATGAAAACCTGATCTACGAGACGATCATCGCGCCGCCGGTGGCGCCGATCCCGCGTCGCTACACGCTGGACGAGGTGCGTTATTCGCCGGATCTGCGGGCGCGGATGCGCAGCGTCGACATCGACACGGTGACCTTCGAGACCGCCTCCTGGGATGTGGCGCCCGGTCAGGCCCAGCGGCTCTCGGTGATCGCGGAGTCGATCCGCAAGGCGCTGCAGCGCTCGCCTAACGAGGTCTTCCTCGTCGAGGGCCACACCGACGCCGTCGGCCCCGACATCGACAACCTGTCGCTGTCTGACCGCCGGGCCCAGTCGGTCGCCGAGATTCTGACCAAGGATTTCGGCGTGCCGCCGGAGAACCTGACGACGCAGGGCTATGGCGAGCAGTATCTCAAGGTCGCGACGCAGGAGGCGGAGCGTCAGAACCGCCGCGTCACGCTCCGTCGCATCACGCCGCTGCTGGCAGGGCAGGGCGGCTGATCGCGGAGAATCCCGAAGACATCGGAAAAAGGCCGCCGGAAGGCGGCCTTTTTGATGCGCATGTGGGAACCCGAACGCCATGCTCGCCGTTTGGCGTAAAACAGGCTCCTTCAGGGCCAGGGCCAGGGGCGGGGGCACAGGGAGCATTGCGATGCGCGCTCGGATCACTCTGATCGGCGGCCTTCTGATGGTCGCGGTTTTCGTCCCTTCAGTCATGGCGCAGCCGGCCCAGCCGGAGGCGTCGTCGCAGCCGGGTGCCCGTCAGCGGGCCCCGGGCGTCCCGCTGGCGCCGCAGCCGTCGGTGGTCGATGCCGACATCGTCGCGCGGGAACGCGCGGCCGATCCCGGGCGCTCCGGTCACCGCCAGCAGGCCCAGGTCGCGCCGCGCGCGGATCGCGATCTGCCCATGCCGCGCCCGGTGCGTTCGATCATCGCGCCCTGATCTGCGGCTCCGGCAGACGCAGGGACAAGGCAGGCTTGGGCAAGGCAGGTTTTGCCGGTCTTGATTCACCATCGCTCAAGCTTCGGCGTCTATGGCTGGGGCAGGAGGCGCATATCCATGAGTGATTCCCTTGCCATCGCGCAAAGCTTCGCAGCGATGCAGGCCAGCTCCACGCAGCAGGCCCTGCAGACGGAAATGCTGCGCCAGCAGGCTGCATCGGACCAGGCCGTCGTCACCTTGCTTCAGCAGGGTGTTGACCAGATGCAGGCCACCCTCCCGGCCGGGCAGGGACAGTCCGTCGATATCAGCGCCTGAGACGGTTGCGCGAATCCGTCCGCCCGCCTAACCTCGCGATCGTTCCGAGGGGTGCTCGCAAGAGCTGAGATGGCCGCAAGGCCGAACCCATCGAACCTGATCCGGGTCATACCGGCGGAGGGACTGGAACGCGGCATGGTCACAACCATGCCCGCATCACAGCGCTTGAACCGCTTCGACGCCGGATCTCCTGACCCTTTGACCAAGGCGGAGATCCCCATGAACACCCATATCACCCCACCGAAACGCAGTGCCGAAGCCGCCCGCAAGTTCGGCGCGCCGACCGGCGTTACCACCGGGCCAATCATCGGCTCGCGCAAAATCTACGTGCCGACACCCGAGGACGCCTCGATCCAGGTGCCGTTTCGCGAGGTGCAGCTCACCACCGACACCGAACCGGCCGTGCGCATCTACGATCCCTCGGGTCCCTTCACCGAGACGGATGCGGCGGTCGACCTGAATGCCGGCCTGCCCCAGATCAGGCGCGACTGGCTCAGCCGTCGAGGCTTCGAGACCGTGCCGGGCCGCGCGGTGACGGCGGCCGACAACGGCAACATCTCGCCGGACCAGATGGTCCCGGCATGCCCGGCTGAGCGCCCGGTGCTGACCGCGCGCAATGGCCAGATGGCGACGCAGTACGAATTCGCCAGGGCCGGCATCGTCACGCCCGAGATGATCTATGTCGCGCATCGCGAGAACCTTGGTCGCGCCGCGATGCTGGAGGGTGCCCGCGAGCGCCATGCCGACGGCGAGAGCTTCGGTGCCAGCGTGCCGGACTTCGTGACACCCGAATTCGTCCGCTCGGAGATCGCGCGCGGGCGGGCCATCATCCCGGCCAACATCAACCATCCCGAGCTGGAGCCGATGGCGATCGGCCGCAACTTCCTGGTCAAGATCAACGCCAATATCGGCAATTCGGCCGTGACATCGGGCGCGGCCGAAGAGGTCGAGAAGCTGGTCTGGGCGATCCGCTGGGGCGCCGACACCGTCATGGACCTCTCGACCGGCCGCAACATCCACAACATCCGCTCCTGGATTCTGCGCAACTCGCCGGTGCCGATCGGCACCGTGCCGATCTATCAGGCGCTGGAAAAGGTCGGTGGCGATCCTGTGAAGCTCGACTGGGAGGTGTTCAAGGACACGCTGATCGAACAGGCCGAGCAGGGCGTCGACTATTTCACCATCCATGCCGGCGTCAGGCTGCCTTACGTTCCGCTCACCGCTTCGCGCGTGACCGGCATCGTCTCGCGCGGCGGCTCGATCATGGCGCGCTGGTGCCTGGCTCATCACAAGGAGAGCTTCCTCTACGAGCGCTTCGACGAGATCTGCGAGATCATGCGGAAATACGACGTCTCGTTCTCGCTCGGCGACGGTCTGCGTCCGGGCTCGATCGCCGATGCCAATGATCGCGCCCAGTTCGCCGAGCTGGAGACCTTGGGGGAGCTCACCACCATCGCCTGGGAAAAAGGCTGCCAGGTCATGATCGAGGGCCCCGGCCATGTGCCGATGCACAAGATCAAGGAGAACATGGACAAGCAGCTCCGCGAATGCGGCGAGGCGCCGTTCTACACGCTCGGACCGCTGACGACCGACATCGCGCCGGGCTACGACCACATCACCTCCGGCATCGGGGCGGCGATGATCGGCTGGTATGGCTGCGCCATGCTCTGCTACGTCACGCCGAAGGAGCATCTCGGCCTGCCGAACCGCGACGACGTCAAGACCGGCGTCATCACCTACCGCATCGCGGCGCATGCCGCCGACCTCGCCAAGGGCCATCCGGCGGCGAAGATCAGGGACGACGCGGTCTCCCGCGCGCGCTTCGATTTCCGTTGGGAGGACCAGTTCAACCTGGCGCTCGACCCCGACACGGCGCGCAGCTACCACGACGAAACCCTCCCGAAGGACGCCCATAAGGTCGCGCATTTCTGCTCGATGTGCGGGCCGAAATTCTGCTCGATGAAGATCACGCAGGATCTGCGGGCCGAGGTATTGGCGATGAGCGACAACGAGCGCGCCAGTCTCGAAGCGATGGCATCCGAAGGCATGGCGGCCAAGTCGCAGGAATTCCTCGACAAGGGCGGCAGCCTCTATCTACCTGCCGCGCAATGAGCATTATGAATGACCAGCTCGACGCCGCCATGGTGGCGTCGATCCTCGCGCGGGTGGCAGAGCGCCGCCCGCGCATCCACTGCCTCACCAACACGGTGGCGCAGAACGTCACCGCCAATATGCTGCTCGCCTTCGGGGCCGTTCCCTCGATGGCGAGCCATCCCGACGAGGTCGCAGCCGTCGCGGCCGGCGCCGGCGCAATCCTGATCAATCTCGGCACGATCAACCTGGAGGGCGAGCGCGCCGTGCCGAAGCTGCTGGAGGTTGCGCGCGCGCAGGCCAAGCCGCTGGTGCTCGACCCCGTCTTCGTCGAACTCTCGCCGCTGCGCCTGAGGCTGGCCGAGGAAGCCCTGCGCCTGCCCGGCATCGTCGTGCGCGGCAACATCACCGAGATGCAGGCGCTGGCACCGCTGCTCGCCGCGGCTCCCGGCGCGACCCGCGTCACCACCGGCGCGATCGACCGGATCGAGGCGCCGGGCGGGTCGCTGGAGATCGGTCATGGCCATGCGCTGATGGCGAAGGTCACCGGACTGGGTTGCGCCTCCAGCGCACTCGTCGCCGCCTGCTGCGCCGTCGAGGACAATCCGCTGCTGGCAGCGGGAGCGGCGCTGACGGCCTATGGCATCGCTGGCGAGATCGCGGCCGAGCGCAGCAATGGCCCGGGCAGCTTCGCGATGCATCTCGTCGATGCGCTGGCGAACCTCGACGCGGCGACGCTGCAGGCCCGGATTGGCTGAACCCGACGCAGGCCGGCGACAAGGCTCTTCCGCATCGGCCGCGAATCCCGCACAATCGCCGCCGATGCGGCTCTCCCTGTTCAAGCGCAAGCCCGATCCCGAGCGGATCGAGGTGCCCCATGGCGGCATGCTCTACCCCGTGGCGGTCAAGCGGCGGGCGAGCGCGCGCCGGATGACGCTGCGTGTCTCGCAGGCCACGGGCGAGATCACCCTGACCCTGCCGGAGCGCGCCGATTTCAGCGCAGGCCGGCTTTTCGCCGAGAACCATGGCGGCTGGATCGCCGCGCGCGTGGCGAAGCGCCCGCTTTCGGTGCCGTTCGAGGCCGGCGAAACGGTGCCGTTCCGGGGCAAGCCGCACCGCATCGTGCACTGGTCGAAGGCGCGCGGCCTGACCCATGCCACGCAGGATCAGGACGGCGCGCCGATCCTCGCGGTCGCCGGCGAGAGTGCCCATGTCGCGCGCCGGATCAAGGATTTCCTGCGCCGTGCCGCGCTGGAGGATCTCGAGGAGGCGGTGCGCCGGCACACGGCCGCGCTCGGCATGCCCGCCCGCAAGATCACGATCCGCGACACCACCAGCCGCTGGGGTTCCTGCTCATCGCAGGGACACCTCAACTTCTCCTGGCGGCTGATCCTGGCTCCGCCGCTGGTGCTGGACTATCTCGCCGCCCATGAGGTCGCCCATCTCAAGGAGATGAACCATTCGCATCGCTTCTGGGCGCTGACCCACAGGCTCTGCCCGCGCACGGAGGAGGCCGAGGCCTGGCTCAAGCGCCATGGCGCGAGCTTGCACGCCTACGGTTGAGCCGCGGCCTCGACAGCCCGACGGCTCGGGCCTAGACAGCCGCCAGCCGTTCACGCAAGGCCGCCTGTCCATGAAGCTCCGCCCCGATACGCTGGCGATGACCGCCGTCCTCGCCATGCTGACGGCGCTCGGCCCGCTCTCGACCGATTTCTACCTGCCGTCGCTGCCGGACATCGTCAGGGTGATGCAGACGGATGTCGCCGGCGCGCAGGCGACCCTGTCAGCCTTCCTGTTCGGCTTCGCTGCCGGCCAGATCCTGTGGGGCCCGCTCTCGGACCGGCTCGGCCGCCGGCCGGTACTGCTGGTCGGGCTCGGCATCTTCATCGTGGCGACGCTGGCCTGCGCCTTCGCGCCCTCGATCGGCGCACTGACCGCCGCCCGCGCCGTGCAGGCGCTGGGCGCCTCGGGGCCGATCGTGCTCGGTCGCGCCATGGTGCGTGATCTCTACGAGGGGCCGCGCGCCGGGCGCGAACTCGCTCGCATGGGCATGATCATGGGGCTGGTGCCGGCGGTCGCGCCGGTGCTGGGCGGAGTGCTTCAGCAGGCCTTCGGCTGGCGCTCGACCTTCGTGGCGTCGCTGGCCTTTGCCGCGGCGCTGGTGGCGGTGGTCGTGCTCCTTCTGCCCGAGACGGTCCGGACCCGCTCGCGCGAGCCGCTCTCTCTGCTGACGATCATCCGCGGCTTCGGCACGCTGCTCGAGAACCGTGCCTTCCGCGTCTATGTCGGGCTGACGGCGCTGGCCTATGGCGGGCTCTTCGCCTTCATCTCCGGCTCGTCCTTCGTGCTGATCGGCATCCATGGCATGACGCCGGTCGAGTACGGTCTGGCCTTCGGCTTCATGGTGCTCGGCTTCATCCTCGGCACGGTCATCGCCCAGCGTCTCGTCACACGACGCGGCATGGACGGCGTCATCGGACTCGGCGTGCGCTGCCTGGCCGGCGGGGGTCTGATCATGCTGCTCTGTGTGCTCACCGGCTTCGCCGGCCCCTTCGGCGTCGTCGTGCCGATGGCGCTCTATGCCTGCGGCGTCGGCCTGACCATGCCGCAGTCCCAGGCCTCGGCGATGATGCCCTTTCCGGACCGTGCCGGCGCCGCCTCGTCCTTCACCGGGCTCTGCCAGATGCTGTTCTCGGCCTGCGTCGGCCTGCTCGTCGGCCATGCCCTGAAGAACGGGGCGCTGCCATTGCCATTGGTGATGTCGGCGATCGGTGTCGCGGCGCTCGTGCTGTTCAAGGTGAGCGCGGCGGTGCGGGCGGCGAAGGCCTGAAGCTGGCGCCTACGGGATCGACTTTTCCCGTAAACCGCATTCCACTTTTCGGGCCGAGGCTCTAGCCGCCGAACAGCCGTTCCAGGAAGTTCTTTTCCTGCGGCGCCGGCGGAATCCAGGCCCGGTCGCCGTCGGCGGTCTGGGTGTTGGGCGATCTTGTGCCGGCGACCGGCGCGCCGCCGTCGAAGATCGACTTCGGCGTGCCGTGCCAGAGCCCGCCCGGCAGTGCGGCCGGTTGCATGCCGGCATGGGCCGCGCGCATGTATTTCGCCCAGATATCGGCCGGCAGGCCACTGCCGAAGACCCGTTTCATCGCGCTGTTGTCGTCGTTTCCGAGCCAGACGGCCGTCACCAGCCGGGCGGTGAAGCCGACGAACCACGCGTCGCGGAAATCCTGCGTCGTGCCGGATTTGCCGCCGACCTCCCAGCCCGCGATGTTCGCCTTGTTGCCAGTGCCGCTGACCATGACCTCGTGGAACATGGAGTTGATCATCGCCAGAGTCTGCGGTTGCACCACGGGGCCGAAGCCGGTGCCCTTGCGCGCATAGATCACCTTGCCGGAGAGCGACTTCACCTCGCGGATGACATAGGGCAGCACCGCCTGCCCGCCATTGGCGAAGGTCGCATAGGCCGTGGTCAATTCGACCGGCGTCACCTCGGAGGTGCCGAGCGCGAGCGAGGGGTTGGCCTGCAACGCCGAGGAGATGCCGAGCCGCTGCGCCGTGCGCACCGCCTCGCGCGGCGTCACCTCCTGGTTCAGCTTCACCGCGATGGTGTTGAGCGAATGGGCGAAGGCGGTCTGCAGCGTCACCGGGCCGCGATAGGTCCGGCTGTTGTTCTCCGGGGTCCAGCCCTTGATGGTGACCGGCGAATCCTCGCGGATCGTGTCCGGCGTCAGCCCGTGCTCCAGCGCGGCGAGGTAGATGAAGGGCTTGAAGGATGAGCCCGGCTGGCGCTTTGCCGCGGTCGCGCGGTTGAACTGGCTCTTGGTGTAGTCGCGCCCGCCGATCAGCGCGCGCAGAGCGCCATCAGGCGCCATCGAGACCACCGCGCCCTGTCCGACGCCCTGCTTGGCGCCCTGCGCGTTCAGCGCCTCGACCAGGATCGTCTCGGCCGAGGACTGCAGCTTGGGGTCGATCGTGGTCAGCACGGTGACGTCGCCCTCGACCGCGCCGATGAAGTCGTCGAGCACATCCATCACATAGTCGGCTGCATAGTTCACCGAGCCGGCTCCGATGCGCTCGGCCGCCTCGGCCGGGGCGACCAGCGCCGTCTTGGCTGAAGCCTGCGAGATCAGCCCCTGATCGGCCATCGCCGCGATCACGAGCTGCGCGCGCTTCTCGGCCGCTTCCGGGTTGCGGTTCGGTGCGAGGCGCGAGGGCGCTTGCACGAGACCGGCCAGCATCGCCGCCTCGGCGATCGTGACCGAGCGCGCCGATTTGTTGAAGTAGCGCTGGGCCGCCGCCTCGACGCCATAGGCGCCGGAGCCGAAATAGACCCGGTTGAGATAAAGCTCGAGGATCTGGTCCTTGGAATAGGTCCGCTCCAGCCAGAGCGCCAGGATCGCCTCCTGGATCTTGCGTGCGGCGGTGCGCTCCTGCGTCAGGAACAGGTTCTTGGCGAGCTGCTGGGTCAGCGTCGAGCCACCCTGGACGCCACCGCTGCGGCGCAGGTTGTTGACCATGGCGCGCGCCAGACCGACCGGGTCGATGCCGAAATGGTCGTAGAAGCGGCGGTCCTCGATCGCGACGAAGGCCTTGGGCAGGTAGGGCGGCACCTCGCCGATGGTGATGGTGCGCCCTCCCGTCTCGCCGCGATTGGCCAAAAGCGAGCCGTCGGCGGCGAGAATCGCGATGTTCGGCGGCCGTTTCGGCACGGTGAGCTGGTTGATCGGCGGCAGTTGCGCGGCATGATAGGCGACGAGCCCGCCGAGCCCGATCGCGCACCACAGGCCGAGCACGAGCGTCCAGTAGAACAGCCCGCCGAGGAAGGAGCGGCCCTTGCGACCGCGCCGTCGACCGCCGCCGCCACCACCGCTGCGCTTGTCGCGCCGGGGCTGGTTGCGCGGTTCCGGGCGCTGCGGAGCGCGCTGGCCGCGGGCGGGACGGTCTTCGTCGGAGAGGCGCATGTCGAAATCGTCGCGGCTTTCGCCTCGTCCTGGTTCGAAGGAGGGCTCGCGCCGCTCAGCCCGTCTCGTCCGGTCGTTCATCCTGCCCCGTCGCGCCGATTGCCACCATGTTCCGGAACACGCGGCCAAGGCTCCAGACAGGAGTGAAACATGGCGCTTTTAAGGGGTGGTTAAGCCTGGCGGGCCCGTTGCGGAGGATTCGGTCGCGGCAACGTGAAGATGTTGCAATCCTGCAAGATGCGCTCTGCCGCCTGTTCGTGTTGCGAAGCCTGCGACAATCCGTCATCAGGCTTGGAAAGCCGATGCCGCGAAGGCCCATGGTGACGGGAAACGCCGTGACATCCCGGCCTGCGGGCCGAATGAAGACCTTGCCCTGCAATTCCACCGAAAAGAGAGACCTGATGCCGACTTTCAACTTCCTCGATCGCTATTCTCCCTACGCGCTGGGTATCCTGCGTATCGTCGCGGCGTTGATCTTCATCGCCCATGGCACGCAGAAGCTGTTCGGCTTCCCGGCCGCGCCGGCCAGTGGCCTGCCGCCGATGTTCAGCCTGTTCTGGTTCGGCGCGGTCCTTGAGGCCTTCGGCGGCCTTGCGATCCTGCTCGGTGTCTTCACCCGTCCGGTTGCCTTCATCCTCGCCGGCGAAATGGCCTATGCCTATTGGATGTTCCATGCGCCGCGCAGCCTTTATCCGCTGCTGAATGGTGGCGATGCGGCAATCCTTTACTGCTTCATCTTCCTCTATCTCGTCTTTGCGGGCGCCGGCGCCTTCAGCATCGACAACCGCAAGCGCGCCTGAGTCAAAGGCGCCTGCGCTTCCGCCGTCTGACGGCTGCAACAACGAGAAAGGCCCGCCATCCGAGGGGATGGCGGGCCTTTCTTTTATCGGGTGCGTGATCTCAGACGGAGCCGGCGATCCAGCGCGACAGGTCACTCTTGGGCGCAGCGCCGACCTTCTGCGAGGCCAGCTTGCCGTCCTTGAACAGCATCAGGGTCGGGATCGAGCGGATGCCGAACTGGGCCGGAATCGCCTGGTTCTCGTCGACATTCATCTTCACGATCTTGACCTTGCCGTTCATCTCGCCGGCAATCTCCTCGAGCGCCGGTCCGATCATGCGGCAGGGGCCGCACCATTCGGCCCAGAAATCGACCACGACCGGCTCAGCTGAGTTGAGGACATCGGCCTCGAAGCTCGCATCGGTCACCTTGCTCGTCGCCATGGCGTGTCGCCTTTCATGCATGTGTGGCGGCAGCGCCGCCTTCGTCGCGCAAGCTATGAACGCCCAGGGTCCGGGTCAAGGCGCGCGGAATGCGGAGTCGGGTCTGTCCCCGGCACATGTTGGTGAGCCTCGGTCAGCCACCGAGGCGGGCGAGCACCGCATCGAGCCGGGCCGGATCGGGCTCCAGACGCGTCAGTGTCGCCGTATAGACGAGCAGTGCCCGCACCCGCCGGCCCGGATAGATTTGCCCGATCAGGGCGCGATAGACCGCGAGCTGGGCCAGCGTCGTCTCGGGAATGGCGCTTTCGTCCCGAGGGGGCCGCGCAGCGGTCTTGAAATCGGCGATGACGACCTCGGCGGCCGAGATCGCGAGCCGGTCGATCTGGCCCGAAACGGGGCGCCTTTCGTCCTGGCTCAACCTGACCATGCCGGTGATCGGCACCTCCGCCAGCGAACCCCGTCCGAAGAGCCCGGCAAGCGCCGGATCGGCCAGCAGCGCGAGCGCGTCGGCGATGATGGCCTCGCGCCGGGCAGGCGTGACCGCGCCGGCCCGTGCCAGGCCGAGCGCCCGGGCCACCGGCTCGCGCTGGTCCGGTGCGATCTCCGGCAGCATCTGTAGCAGCAGATGGGCGAAGCGCCCGGCCGCGGCGGCCTCCGCCAGAAACGGCCCGTCCACCGGCCGGTCGGGCGCATCGGCTGCCGCGAGAGCGCTGGAGGGCTTCAGCGGCGGCGCCGGCTCGGTTTCGCGCGGCGGAGGCTCCCGCAGCCAGCGGGGCACGGCTTCGGTCGGATGGGCATCCGCGTCCGGGGGCGTTTCCTGCGGCTGCGGCGGCGAGGTCATGAAACGCCGGACCGCGCTCTCGCCCGCGCCGATCTCGGCAAGCCCGGTCGCAGAGGCGCCGAGGCCCGCCTCGATCATGGCGTACCAGCTCCCCTCCGGCGCTTCGCCCTTGGCTTGCGCCCCGCAGACGATCAGCCGGTCCTCGGCTCGCGTCATCGCGACATAAAGCAGCCGGTGATGCTCCTCGACCATCTGGCCGATGACCTGCGCCTTGGCCGCCGCCGTGGCGCTGGCATCCTCGGCGCTGCCGGGCGGCCAGATCGGGACGGCCTGCCGGCGCGGCGGCGCGATCGCCAGGATCTTGGGCAGACGCTTGGCACCGGGCGCCGGCGCCAGATCGGCAAGGATCACGGTCTTCGCCTCCAGCCCCTTGGCGCCGTGCACGGTCATGACGCGCACCTCGCCGGCACTCGCCGACAGGTCGCGCTTCACATCGGTCGCGGCCTCGCTGACATGCTGCAGGAAGCCGGCGAGCGAGGGTCCGTAGCGGCGTTCATGGTTGAGTGCGGCGGAGAGGAAGGCGTCGAGCGCGTCTCCTGCTTCGGCGCCGAGCCGGGCCAAAGCGAGATTGCGCCCGCCGCCCGGTCCAAGCAGTCCGGCGAAGAAGCGGAAGGGCCCGCAGCGTCCGGCCTCGGCGGCGAGTTCAGTGAGCCGCTCTTCGACCGCGCCATAGCGCGGCTCCGTCGCTCCGGCCTCCCGTAGCGCCAAACGCAGCGAGCCTCTCCGTCCGGGCGCGAGCCGCAACAGGTCGTCGTCGTCGAGCCCGATCAGCGGCGTCTTCAGCGCCGTCGCCAGCGTCAGGTCGTCCTCCGGCAGGAGCAGGGTCCGCCCGAGCACGACGAGGTCCTCCACCGCAGGATGTTCGGCCAGCGTCAGCCGGTCGCGGCCCGTCACTGGCACGCCGGCATCCTTGAGCGCCTTGACGATGTTCTCGAACAGGGCGCCGCGCTGGCGCAGCAGGATCATGACGTCGCCCGGCGCGAAGCGGTTGCCGAGATCGTCGCTCCCCCGGCGCCTCCACTCCCCGAGCGTCGCCGCGATGCGCTGCGCCAGCTTGGCGGTGCCGCTGCGCCGCTCCGGAGCGTCGACCGGCGTCGTCCAGGCATCGGGCGGTTCGGCCGTGTCGTTGGCACAGAGCGGCCAGAGGTCGACGCAGCCGGCGGCGGCGCGGCGCACCGTGTCATGGGTCTCCGGTCGCTCCGAGCCGTCGAAGACGAGCCCGCGCGCATGCTCGGGCAAGGCAAAGACCGCATCGACCGCCTGCATGATGTCGGGCGCCGAGCGGAAGGAGGTGTTGAGGCTGATCGACGCGAAGCGCTGCTCGGCTTCCGTGATGCGCCGCCCGAGCTGCCGCCTCTGTTCGTTGAAGGCTGCCGGCGCCGCACCCTGGAAGCCGTAGATCGACTGCTTCTCGTCGCCGACGACGAAGACGGTGCGCGGCTTCGGGCTCTCGTCGCGCCCGCCCGCGCCCGCACTGAACTCCTCGGCGAGCTTGCGCAGGATCGCCCATTGCGCCTCGCTGGTATCCTGTGCCTCGTCGAGCAGGATGTGGTCGATGCCGGCATCGAGCTTGTAGAGCACCCAAGCCGCCTCGACCCGCGTCAGCAGCGAGCGTGTCTTCGCGATCAGATCGTCGTAGTCGAGCAGCGAGCGCTCGCTCTTCTGGCGCTGATAGGAGGCGAGCATGCGCGTCACCAGGAGCGCCAGCGCGTGACTGCGGTCGCGGATCGCGATGGCGTTGAGCTGGTCCGTGGCTGCGAGCAGAAGTGCAGCGAGCTCGTCGAGCACCGCCAGCAAAGCGGGCTCGAACTCCGACTTGCCCTTGCCGCGGATATTGACGTTGATCGTCCCGGCATCGGTGATGAAGCCGCGCCGGCAAAAGACGACCGGGTCGCCGTCGTCGACGCCCGCGAGCAGGGAACGCAGCGTCGCGGCGAAAGTCTGCCGGGTCTGGCTGCCGGCGGCGAGCGCCTCGATCAGCGCCCCCAATCCCGCGATCCGCGCGAGCGCGCTGCGGAAATCGGCCTTCACGGTCGCAGCAGAGAGCTCTGGAACGATCCCCAGCACGGCCGCGATCCCGCCCAGCATCTCGCCGGCATCGCGGGCGCGTCCGTCCGCGTCGTTGAACAGCGCGCGCTGGCGCAGCGCCTCCTGCATCATGGCGTCGAAGGTGTCCTGCGCCGCCTGGCGGGCGAGCAGGTCGAGCGCCCGCGCCTCGGCGCCCTGCGGATCGGCCGCCACCCTCGTCAGCAGGTCGCGTCGCGCCTGCCGCAGCATCTCGGCCTGGGCGAGATCGTCCGCCACCTCGAAGCGCGGCGGCACATTGGCCTCGAACGGCGCCGATTGCAGCACGCGCGTGCAGAAGGCGTGGATGGTCTCGATCTTGAGGCCTCCCGGCGTCTCCAGCGCCTGCGCGAACAGCCGCCGTGCCGCCGCGCGTTGCAGAAGCGACGGCGCCTCCCCGGTCAGCTTCGTCAGCGTGGCGACGAGATCGGCCTCGGGCAGGGTCGCCCAGGAGCTGAGGGCCGCGAAGACCCGGTTCGCCATATTGGCGGCGGCGGCCTTGGTATAGGTGATGCAGAGCAGCCGGCCGGGCGCGACGCCATCGAGCAGCAGCCGCAGCACGCGGTTGACCAGAACATGGGTCTTGCCGGAGCCGGCATTGGCGGAGACCCAGGCGCTGAGGCGCGGATGAGCGGCCAGGGCCTGGTTCTGGTCGGTCAGCGGCGGGACGATCCAGCCCGGTTTCATGCCTCGCCCCCCTCGTCGCTCTCGGAGGCGGCCGACCATTCCTTGACCCGCGCGAGATGGTCGTAAGCGGAGGCATATTTGATGTAGTCCGGCGCGCGGCGCGAGAGATAGGCCTCGCGCCCGCTGCGCAGCGCATCGAGATGCGCGAGCAGCCTGTCCAGATGGCGGGCGGCGACATCCGTCAGCGTTTCATCGCCGAAATCCAGCGGCTTGTCCTTCGCCCAGCCCTTCGGGTCATGGTGGAGCTTGAGATAGAGCAGTGCCTCGACTGGGGTCGGGCCGGCCAGCGGCGGAAAGCCCGCCCGCGCCGCGAGCTCTGCTTCCAGCGTCAGTTGCGGCGCAAAACCCTTCTCGACCTGCGCCTTGCTCGGCGGCGCCCCGGTCTTGAAGTCGATGATGCGCAAGGCCGGCTCGCGGGTCAGCTCGATCCGGTCGGCCCGGCCACTGAGCCGGAACTGTGCACCATCGGCGAGCGTGAAGGTTGTGCCGGTGCCGAGTTCGACGCCGATCCGCGCGAGGTCGCCGCGGCGTCGCCCTTCCCAGGCGATGAAATGCCCGGCCGTGATCAGGAAGCGTGGCCACCAGAAGGCCCGAACCTCCGGCGCATCGTCGAATTGCCGGAACTTCAATGCGCCGATCTCGATCAGCCGGCCAAGCGCATCGGCCGGCAGCTGATCGGGATAGGTCTCGGCGAACTGGGCAACGATGTCGTGCAGCAGATTGCCGCGATCCTGCGCGGTGGGATCCTCGATCAGCGGGGCAAGCACGTCGAGCTTCAGAATCTTGCGGGCATGGATCTGGTAGGGGTCGCGGTAGAGCGTCTCGACATCGGTGACGCTGAGCGAAAGCGGCTGCAGCGCGCGTGCCGGCTTCGGCGCGGGCCGCGAAACCGGGAAGGTCGCGGCCGGCACCGAGAGCGCGGACGCAAACCCGGTCAGCCGCGTGCCTCGGGCGAGGGCCTCCGCCCAGACCGGCGCAGGCGTCACCGCCTTCAGCCGCTGCCAGAAGCGCGAGGCGATGGTCTCGGCCTCGCCGGCCTTGCGGGCGCGCGTCAGCGTCACGCGTTCGGCGCCCAGCGCCTGCACGAAGTCATGCGCGGTCTGGCCGATGCGCCGTTCCGGTGGCGAAAGCCCGAGTTCGGTCCGCATCGGCCGGTTGAGGAAGGAATCCGTCTTCGTCTCGGGTGGCCAGACCGTCTCGTTCAGCCCGCCGAGCACGACATGGTCGGCCTCGAGCAGGCGGGCTTCGAGCAGGCCCCAGATCTTGACGCGCGGATGGCCGCCGCCCGTCCGGCGGACGACCCGCTCGGCGAGCAGGCCGTCGAGGATGGCGATGAAATCCGGCGCGCGGCCGCCTGCCGGCATCTCGGGCTCGGCCGCGCCGAGATCGTCGAACAGGCCGGCCAGCGTTTCGCCGTCATGCCCGGTGAAGGCACGGGCATGGCCGTCCTCGTCGCGGCTGACCGCATCGAGCGCGGCCCTTGCAGCCTGCGTCACCCGGGCGAGCGAAGGTTCTTCCAGGAAAAGTGCCTCCAGCAGCGGCGAAAGCGCTTCGCCGATAGCATTCAGCACGGCGGTCGCCGCCGCTTCGTCGGTCTCGTCAAGCCGGCGTCGCGGGCCTGGCGCATGCCGGGCATTGTGCAGTTTGGCCCAATTTCCGAGATTGTCGTGCAGCCCCGCCAGCCCCCGGCCGACAGCCTCGCCGCGCCACAGCCCGATCTCCAGCGCCGAGGCACCGTGCTCGACCTGCCCGCGCGCCAGCCCGAGCCGGCAGAGCGGATGCGCCAGCAGCGGCACGAGCGCAGCCGGCGTCATCTCGGCCAGCGCGGCTTCGAGGATCAGCCGCAGCAGCGAGCCGGCTGGCCAGCGCGCCAGCGGCAACCCGGCGGAATCGTCGACCTCGATGCCCCAGCGCCGCAGCTCGACCGTGACGCGCTCGGCGAGTCCGCGATCGGGCGTGATCAGCGCTGCCTGACGGCCGGGCTCTTCCAGCGTCTCGCGTAGCGCCACGGCGACGGCCAAGGCCTCCTGGCGTTCGTCGGCCGCCTCGACCAGCCGCAACCCCTGGAAGCCGAGTCCGGCCTCGTCGGCATCGAGGCGCTGGCGCAGATCGGCCCAGCTCTGGGTGACCGAGGCCGGCAAAAGCGCTTCGCGCAGCAGCCGCGAGCGGGCGGTACGGGCCGCATCCGGTTCGGCCAGTCCCCGGACATCGTCGCGGGTCGCGTGCAGTTCTGCCATCAGATGGTGCAGCGCCGCCTGCGGATGCGACGGCGCGGGCTCGTCGGCAATGGCGTCCCAGGCCGCTTCGGGCAGGGCGAGATCGAGGCCGGGCAGCACCACGGCGCCGTTCGGCAGGCGCGCGATGGCCGCCAGCAGCCGCGCCGTGGCCGGCACGGTCCCGGTCGAACCGGCGGCGATGATCGGGCTCTGGGAACCGCCCGTCAGCAGCCGCTCGCGTTCGGCACTGAGCGTGCGGTTGCGGAAATCGGCCGGGTCGCAGGTGCCGCGCTCCGCCAGGATCGCCGGCCAGGCTTCACCGAGGATGGCAAGGAAGCTCGCATTGAGCTGCCAGATCCGGTCGAAGCGCGTGGCGTCGAGCCGTCCCAGCCTTTCGACGGCGACGCCTTCGGTCTGCATCTGGTCGAGCAGTGCGGCAAGGTCGCCGGCGAGCCCATAAGCCTCCGCCAGCGTCGCGGGCACCAATGCGGGCTCGGATGGGTCGAGCCTGAGATGACTGCGATTGGCGCTTCGCCCCCAGGCATCGACCAGCCGCGTCAGGATCATGCGCCGTGCCAGCGGGTCGATCGGTCCGAGACGCTCCTGCGCCCAGGCACCCGCGCCGATCAGCGTCGTCTCCGCCTCGTCGACATCGCCGAGTGGCATGATGCGCGGCAGCAGCAGCGGCTTGCCGCCGAGCTTCTCCGACAGGCAGGCGGCGAAGGCGCGCGCGGCTCTCCGTGTCGGCAGATAGAGCGTGACCCGCGCCATCGCCGACGGGTCGGCGGGGTCGTGGATGGTGCCGAAGCGCCCCTCCAGCATCGCCTGCGCCAGCACCTCCAGGAACGGGGCGCCGGGCGGGATGTTGAAGAGGTTCAGCTCAGGCATGGACCCCCGTCACGGCGGCAAAGGCTGCCTCTGCCGGCGCGATCGCCTCTGGTGTGCCGACATGCAGCCACTGGCCATCGAGGACGAGGCCATGCAGGCGGCCGGCCGCGATTGCCCGGTCGAACAGCAGGTTGAGTGAGAACGGGCCCCCGGGCGTGTCCGCAAACAGTTCGGGCTTCATGATGGCGACGCCGGCATAGACATAAGGTGCGCTGGCTGCCGTGCCGCGCCGCGTCAGCAGCCCGTCATCGCCGAGGAAAAAATCGCCGCGCCCGTCGAAGCCGACGCTGCCCTCGCGCCGGGCCAGCAGCAGCAGCATGTCCATCCCGTCGGCGTCCCAGGCCTGCGCCATCGCGCTCATGTTGGAGCGCTGCGTCTCGCTCCAGAGCGAATCCGAATTGACGTGGAAGAATGGCTCGCTGCCCAGCAGCGGCAGCGCTTTCTTCACGCCGCCTCCGGTTTCCAGAAGCTGCGCCCGCTCGTCGGAGATCGTCACGCGCGGCTGTTCGCGCGAGGCCAGATGCGCCTCGATCTGCGCGGCGAGGTGGTGGACATTGACCACCGCCTCCTCGACGCCCGCCTCGGCGAGGCGGTCGAGCGCATGGTCGAGCATCGGCTTGCCGCCGATCGCGACCAGCGGCTTCGGCAGCGTATCGGTGATCGGGCGCATGCGCTGTCCGAGACCGGCCGCCAGGACCATGGCGCGGCGGATCGGTGTCGGGCTGGCCTGCGTCACGCGAATCTCCCTCGGTTGGGCAAACCTATCAGACATCTGCGCCGGTCGTCCCGGGCGACCGCAGGGAGACCCGGGACCCATGCCGGAACCTCACCGGCAAGCGCTCCGGAATGGATCCCTGATCGGCGCGGCTTCGCCGCTTGTCCGGGATGACGGTGGAGGATGTGACGGCGAAGCCGGAAGACTCACCCGACCTCGAACAGCTTCGGCAGATGCGCCTGATACCAGCCCTTCAGCTCTTCGAGCGCGGGGTGCTCCAGGTTGCGGCGCAGATAGGCTTCGATGCGCGGCAGATGCTTGAGATAGGCCGGCTTGCCGTCGCGCTTGTCGAGCCTGGCGAAGATGCCGGCGATCTTGGTGTTGCGCTGCGTGCCGAGGATCGCATAGGCGCGGGCGAAGCCGGCGAGGTCGAAGCCCGGGTCGTCGCCGCGCCGCGCCTTGCCGTAGGCGGCGAGCAGCCGCAGCTCCAGCGCCGCCGGTACATCGATGCGCGCATCCTGCCCGAGCGAGGCGAGATCATAGGCCGGATGGCCGATCACCGCGTCCTGGAAGTCGATCAGCCCGAGCGTGGCATGGCCCTGGCGGGCGGGCAGCCAGATCAGGTTGGGCGAGTGGAAATCGCGCAATGTCCAGGTGCCAGGCGCTTCGAGGATTTCATCGAAAAGCCGGTTCCAGATGCGCGTGAATTCGGCTTGCGTCACCGCCGGCAGGGTCACGCCGGCGATATGGGGCGCATACCATTCGAGGATCAACTCGGTCTCGATCGCCAGCGCGCCGCGGTCGTAATCCGGCACGACATGGTCGCGCCCTTCGGTGACCGGCAGGATCGTCGGCAGCGCATGGCGGTGCAGGTCGGCGAGCAACCGCGCCGCCGCCTCGTAGCGCTCCGGGATCGGGCCATCGTTATCGATCACGCCCTCGCTGCCGAGATCCTCGATAAGAAGCAGCCCGGTCGACAGGTCCTGCGCATAGATTTCGGGCGCCGAATAGCCGAGCGAGTGCAGGCCGCGATCCATGGCGACGAAGGCATCGACGGTCTCAGCCAGATGCGCGATGGCGCTATAGGGCTTGCCGAGCCGGATGGCCGGACCGTCCGGCCGTGGCGGTGAGATCATCAGCACGGCGCTGAGACCGTCGGCACGCGTCAGCCGCTCATAGGCGCGGCTCGAGGCATCGCCCTGCATGTAGTCGCGCCTCGCCTCGCCCCAGCCGGCCTCGTCGATCAGCCGGCGCGTCGCGATGGCGATTGCAAGCCGCTGGCGCCAGAGCACGCCTCCCGACAGATCGGCGATGCGCCCGGTCTCTGGATTCTGCGGATCGACGTCGAGCACGATGTCGAGCCTGCGTCCGCCCGGCAGGCGCGTCCCGGCCCGGTCCGGCCACTCGACCAGTACGATCAGCCGGTCGAGATCCTCGACAAGGCCGATATCGTCGAGCTCGTCGGGTGAGCGCACGCGGTAGAGATCGGCATGGAGGACGCCGCCGCGCGGCGTCTCGTAGCTCTGAACGAGGGTGAAAGTCGGGCTCGGCGCCTCCAGTACCGGATCGTCGGCGAGTTCGCGCAGGATCGCGCGCGCCAGCATCGACTTGCCGGCTCCGAGATGGCCCGACAGAGCGACGATGTCGCCAGGCTTGAGGATCGCGGCGAGATCGGCGGCGAGGCGCAGCGTCGCCGCCTCGTCCGCCAGCACCAGCCGATGCGTGCCGGACCTGCGGGCGTCCTCGGTCATTCCGCCGCGTCCGACATCGACACGCCTTCGGACGGGAACACCGCCGTCACGCGGGTGCCGCGCCCGGGCGCCGAATCGAGTTCGACGCGCCCGCCATGCAGCTCCACGATCGAGCGCACGATCGACAGGCCCAACCCCACGCCACGATGACTGGAGCCGAGCGAATGGCTCTCGAAGCGGTCGAACACCTTCTCCTTGACCTCGGCCGGGATGCCGCGCCCCTGGTCGGCGACGGTGATGCGGATATCGCCGCCATCGCGCGCGGCGCTGACGGTGATCGTCTGGCCTGGCGAGGAGAAGCCGATCGCGTTCGAGATCAGGTTGAACAGCACCTGGCGCAGCCGCTTGCCGTCGGCGCGCAGCAGGCCGGTCTGCGCCGCGATCTCGACCTTGAGATCGAGCTTGCTGCCGGTCAGCCGGTCATGCAGTCCTGCCGCCGCCTGGGCGATGGTCTCGGCCACGTCGACCTCCTCCAGCTCCAGCGTGAGCGCGCCGTTGTCGATCGTGGCGAGGTCGAGGATGTCGTTGATGATGGCGAGCAGGGCGCCGGACGAGCGCACGATGTGCGAGGTGTAATCGCGTTGCTTCTCGTTCAGGGCGCCGATCGCCTCGGTGCCAAGGAGCTGGGCGAAGCCGATGATGTTGGTCAGCGGCGAGCGCAGCTCGTAGGAGACGTGGTGGACGAAGTCCTCGCGCAGCCGCGAGACCTTTTCCAGCGCGTCGTTCTTCTCGGTCAGGGCGCGTTCGACATTCACGCTCGCCGTCACATCGGCAAAGCTGATCAGCGTCGCCCCATCCGGCAGCGGCGCGGCTGCGCAGTCGAGCACCGTGCCGTCGCGCCGCTCCATCCGGCAGCCATAGTCCTCGCGCGCGTCGCGAACGCCGGTGACGACGCTGTGCAGCTCGCTCCAGATCTCGTCCTGCGGGAAGAGCGGGCGGCACAGCCGCACCACCTCGTCGATATGCGGGGCTGCGCTGGCGAGATCGGCCTCGATCTTCCAGGACTGGGCGAAGGCCGGGTTGGAGAGCTTGAGCCGCCCATCCGAACCGAACACGGCGACGCCTTCGCGCAGTGAGTCGAGCGTTTCGCGCTGGGTCCGCGACAGGGCGTTGAAACGCGACTCCAGCGTGAACCGCTCGGTCACGTCGTCGAACAGATAGGTCACGCCGCCCTGCGGATTGGGGCTCGCCACCACATGGATGGTCCGCCCGTCCGGCAGATACCACCAGTCCTCATTGGCGCGCGTCGAGGTATAGGCAGCCTGGACGCCGGCCTTCCAGCTCCGGTAGTCGCCGAGCTCGGGCAGGCGCCGTTCCGAGCGCAGCCGGTCGAGGATTTCGCCATCGCTCGGATGACCGTCGAGGAAGCTGGGATCGAGCGACCACAGCGTCTCGAATCCGGAATTGTGATAGACCAGCCGCTGCGAGGCGTCGAAGACGGCGACGGCCGTCTTGAGCCGGTCGAGCGTGCGGACATGAGCGTCCATTTGGCGCTGCAGATCGGCCCGCACCGCTTCCAGTTCGCTCATATCGGTGGCGATGCCGGCAAAGCCGGTCGGCGTCGGCAATTCGAGGATATCCAGCGTACGCCGCTGCCCGGCGACCACGGCCGGTGCACGCGCCGAGAAGGGCTGTCCTTCGCGCCGCGCCCGGGCTGCGCCCTCGCGCTCGCTGCGGTCCAGCAGTTCGAGCCCGTTCTTGACCGCCTCGCTGCCGTCGGCGGCCTCGACCGCGCGGGCATAGGCGGCGTTGCACCAGCTCAGGCGGCCCTCGGGATTGCGCGTCCAGGCCGGCTGCGGCAGGCCAGCGAGCAGGCCGGCCAGCGCCTTGTGGTCGCCGCTGACCCGCTCCAGCTCGCCGCGCAGCGCCAGCACCTGGGCCCGCTCGCCGGTGACCTCGCGAAACCGGATCACAGCCTGGCCGGCGACGGGCCGGCCCTCGACATCGATGAACGGCCCGGTCTTGCTGCGCAGGGTGAAGCCGAAAGCCTCGCCCCGCTCCTTCAATGCGTCGGTCGCCAGCTCCAGCTTCTTGGCTTCGACCGGCGGAGCCCAGGCGCCGTAGGCCAGGGCCAGCGTCGCGCCGGGCGCGCCGAGGAACCCGCTGTCGCCCTCGAAGACCGGCTCGGCATTGCGGCCGTTCCAGCTGACGACGACCTGGGGATCGGCCGCGAGCAGCGCGGACAGCCGGTCCTGCTGCCCGCGTGCGGCCTCGAGTTCGCGCGCGAGCGCGGTTTCGCGGCGCTGCCAGCGCGCCCGCTCGCGGACATAGACCAGCGAGGTCGTGGCGGCGAAGACGGTGAGGCCCGCGAAGATCAGGGACAGCGCGCTGGTGCCGAGCAGCTCGGGGCGCAGCCTGGTGAGCAGCTCGCCCTGTGCCAGCGCCACGGAGGGAACCTGGCTGGCCACGAGCCCCGGGAGAAGCGCGTGCCGGCGCCAGCCATCGCTGCCCCGTTCCTGTCGGCTCGACCGTCTCATCCCGCGTCCGTCTTCCTCGAGGGCGGCATAGGGCCGCCGGGTGTTCCCGTGCACTCTGGGCCGGGCGTCGAATGGCACGGCACCGCCTTGGGACGCCGCCCTGGGGGCACCCGACGCACGCTTGCCACGACACCGATCACTGTGTGTCGATCCGGTTCGCGCAAGGCGCCGAGGGCCGAATCAGCTTCACTCTAATCATCCGCCGAGTCCGGCAGGAAGTGCTTAATCGCTGGTAAATTTGGCGGATTTTTCGCCGCCCCCGGTCCACGCCCTTTGCGATCAAGAGATAGCGGTTGCCATGCGTCGTTGCTCTATTAGTAGGGGCTGGTGCTCAAAAGACTCAGCGTCCCGGCAAAGAAAAAGGCCCGGCGCGAACGCCGGGCCTTTCCGAAATCCGGTGGGCGCGGATGTCAGTAGCGGTACAGCTCGGGCTTGAACGGGCCGGTTGCGGCTAGGCCGAGATACTTGGCCTGCGCATCGTTGAGCACGGTCAGCTTGGCGCCGACCTTGGCGAGGTGAAGCGCCGCGACCTTTTCGTCGAGATGCTTGGGCAGGGTGTAGACCTTGTTCTCGTACTTGGCGTGGTGGTTCCAGAGTTCGACCTGGGCCAGCGTCTGGTTCGAGAACGAGCAGGACATCACGAAGGACGGGTGGCCGGTGGCGTTGCCGAGGTTCACCAGTCGGCCTTCCGAGAGCAGGATGATGCGCTTGCCGTCGGGGAACTCGACCTCGTCGACCTGCGGCTTGACGTTGTCCCACTTGAAGTTCTTCAGGCCGGCGACCTGAATCTCCGAATCGAAGTGGCCGATATTGCAGACGATGGCGCGGTGCTTCATCGCGCGCATGTGGTCGACGGTGATGACGTCGAGGTTGCCGGTGGCGGTCACGAAGATGTCCGCACGGGGAGCGGCGTCCTCCATGGTGACGACCTCATAGCCCTCCATCGCCGCCTGCAGCGCGCAGATCGGGTCGATTTCGGTGACCATGACGCGGCAGCCGGCCTGGCGCAACGAGGCGGCCGAGCCCTTGCCGACGTCGCCATAGCCGGCGACGCAGGCGACCTTGCCCGACATCATGACGTCGGTGCCGCGGCGGATGGCATCGACCAGCGATTCACGGCAGCCATAGAGGTTGTCGAACTTCGACTTGGTGACGGAGTCGTTGACGTTGATCGCCGGGAACGGCATCCGACCGGCCTTGGCCAGCTCGTAGAGGCGATGCACGCCGGTGGTGGTCTCTTCCGAGACGCCTTTGATCGCGGCGCGCGTCTTGGTGAACCAGCCCGGATTGGCCTTGAGCTCGCGCTTGATCAGCTTGAAGAAGATCGTCTCCTCCTCATTGCCCGGCTTGTCGAGGAATTCGGCCTTGCCGGCTTCCGCCTCGGCGCCGAGGATGATCAGCATGGTCAGGTCGCCGCCATCGTCGAGGATCATGTTGGGCGTGCCGCCATCGCCCCAGGTCGCGGTGCGCAGGACGTACTCCCAATACTCTTCCAGCGTCTCGCCCTTGATGGCGAAGACCGGCACGCCGGTCGCGGCGATCGCGGCGGCGGCATGGTCCTGGGTCGAGAAGATGTTGCACGACGACCAGCGCACATCGGCGCCCAGCTCAGTCAGCGTCTCGATCAGCACGGCGGTCTGGATGGTCATGTGCAGGCAGCCGGCGACGCGAGCGCCCTTGAGCGGGAACTTGCCCTTGTGCTCGGCGCGGATCGCCATCAGGCCCGGCATCTCGTCCTGGGCCATGTTGATTTCCTTGCGGCCGTAATCCGCGAGGCTGATGTCCTTGACGACGTAATCGGATTTCGACACGGGGGCTGCTCCACTGCTCGTTCTGGCAAAGGGTCGGTCTTGAATGACGGGCGGGTCTTTAGCAGCGCCGGCGCCGAAGTGCAATCAAAGATATAAAGATGTCTTTATGTCCGCTCTCGCCGCGAGCGATGCGGGCGGGCGCGGCCCCTTGGCCGCGATCTTGCCCGATGGCAGAGGAAGAGAGCCACGGCCTTCGTCGCGGCATGTCCGCTCCGGAGATCTCCCTTGCCACATTCTGCCGCTGCCTTCCGGCCCTCTCCGGCGCTCGACGTGGCCGTCATCGCCCGCGAGGCCTTCGCCGCTTCCGTCTTCGAGACCCTGCGCGCAGACAGCGCCGACGGGCGCGGCGTGACGCGCACCTCCTATATGGCGGGCGAACAACGCGCCCATGACAGGATCGCCGCGCTCGCCCGGGATCTCGGCCTTGCCGTGTCCGTCGATGCGGCGGGCAATCTCGCGGCCCGCTTCGCCGGTGGCCGCCCAGACCTGCCGGCCTGGATCGTCGGATCGCATCTCGACTCGGTGCATATCGGCGGCAATTTCGATGGTGCTGCCGGCGTCATCGCCGGGCTCACTGTCATTGCGGCGATGATCGACGCCGGCATCCGCCCCGAGCGCGACATCGTCCTGATGGCCTTTCGGGCCGAGGAGAGCAGCACCTGGTTCGTCGGGTGCCATGGCGGTCATCTCGGTAGCCGCGCCGCCCTCGGCCTGCTTTGGGAGGGTGAACTCGACAGCGCCATCCACGTCGCGACCGGCCGACCCTTGCGTGCGATGATGAGCGAGGCCGGCTTCGACCCGGCCCGCATCGAGGCCGGTCCGCCGATCCTGAGTCCCGCCGATTACGCAGGCTATGTCGAACTTCATATCGAGCAGGGGCCGATCCTGGAGCACCGCGCGATTCCCGTCGGTATCGTCACCGGCATCCGCGGCGCCTATCGCGCCCGCAATGCCCGCGCGCTCGGTGCCTGGTCGCACTCCGGCGCCGTGCCGCACGAATATCGTCAGGATGCCGTTTTCGCGATGGCCGACCTCGTCATGGCGCTCGACGGCGAGTGGGCTCGCCGCCGCGCCGGCGGCGAAGATCTGGTCGTCACGGTCGGCAAATTCGCGACCGAGGCCGACCGGCATTCCCTGACCAAGGTGCCGGGCCAGGTCGATTTTGCGCTCGACATCCGCAGCCAAAGCCGCGCAACGCTGGACGGAATGGAAGCCTTCCTGCGGGATCAGGCCCGCAGGATCGAGGCGCAGCGCGGCGTTGTCTTCACCCTCGACCCTTTCGACCGCTCGATGCCGTCGCTGATGGCGCCCGAACTGGTCTCGGCGCTGCAGGCCGGGGCGGAAGGTCTCGGCATCCCGGTCCTGACCATGGCCAGCGGCGGCGGTCATGACGCGCAGGACTTCGCCGATGCCGGTATCCCCGCCGCGATGATCTTCGTGCGCAATGACAAGGGCAGCCACAACCCGGACGAGGCCATGGAGATCGCCGATTTCATGCAGGCGACGCGGGTGCTGGCGAATGTGCTGTCGGGGGTCGCGGGCGTGGAGTAGGGGCTACTCGCCCTCGCCAAACCGATCCGCCACCAGCGTCTGCAGTGCCTGCAGTGCGTCCTTCGCTTCGCGGCCCTTGGCGACGACGGTGATCGTCGAGCCGATGCCGGCGCCGAGCGTCAGGATGCCCATGATCGAGGTCGCCCCGACCGTCTCGCCGCAGCGGGTGACGGTCACGTCGGCGTCGAAGCCCGAGGCGCATTGCACGAATTTCGCTGTGGCGCGGGCGTGCAGGCCCTTCTTGTTGACGATCTGGAACTCGCCATAAAGCGCGCCGGCCGGAATCTCGACCTCGGGGCAGTCGCAGTCGTCCTCGCTCTCGCCCATCTGGAAGCCCACCGCCCCGCCGCCTGCGCTCAACGCGTCCGCATTCACTTGCCGGCCAGCACGCGGCTGGCGACGGTGATGTATTTGCGCCCGGCATCCTGCGCGCTGGTCACCGCCTCGTCGAGGGTCTTTTCCTCGCGCACGCTGGCGAGCTTGATCAGCATCGGCAGGTTGATGCCGGCGACGACGTCGATGCGGCCGGGCTCCATCACCGAAATGGCGAGATTGGAGGGCGTCCCGCCGAACATGTCGGTCAGGACGATGACGCCCTTGCCGGTCTCGACCTGCTCGACCGCCGCGATGATGTCACGGCGACGGCCTTCCATGTCGTCATCGGGGGCGATGGCGATGGTGGCGAGATTCTGCTGAGGGCCGACGACGTGTTCGAGCGCGGCACGGAATTCCGTGGCCAGATGCCCATGCGTCACGAGGACCAGTCCGATCATTCACTATGGCACCGGAGAGCGCCTGAAAGCGCCCGGACAAGGTCGCGGTTTATGCGGCAGGTGCGAAGGATAGGCAAGCCGGCTCGACAGAAACTTGTTAAAATGTAAGATTAATTCGCGTCCATAAACAGCGTCAGCGCGGCCAGGACGAGCCTTTCGTCGCCCGCTCGCCCCATCACCGTCAGGCGCGGCAGGTCGATTCCGGCGAGCCGTTCGACCAGGTTCTCGGGTTCCGGCATGCGCTCGGGCTCCGTCCCGCTGAGATCGACGATCAGCCGCACGACCACGGCGTGCAGATAGGGTTCCGGCGTCAGGCCGAGCCCGCGGCGCTCGATCAGCCCCTCCAGCGGCGGCACGGGCCGCGCCAGCAGCCGCCCGCCACGTGCGCCGAGCGCGGTGCGATCGTCGGCGACGAGCCGCGCGAACTGTCCGGCCCGTCGCGCCTCGGCGATCAGCGCCAGCGCCAGAACCGACTTTCCGGCGCCTGAAGCGCCCCGGATCAGCACACCGGCTTCGCCGATCGCGACGGTCGTCGCATGAATGGCACTGTCGCTCATGATCTGCGCTCAGGCCACCGGCGTCGCGGCCGGCAGGCAGACGATGAAGCGCGCGCCCAGTCGCGGCTGTTCGCCATCGGGCCCCGGCGGACCGAGGCGATTTTCCGCACGGATCGTGCCGCGATGCGCCTCGATGATCTGGCGCGAGATCGACAGGCCGAGCCCCGAATTCTGGCCGAAGCCCTCATTCGGCCGGTCGGTGTAGAAGCGCTCGAAGACCCGCTCCAGCGCATGCGGTTCGATGCCCGGCCCGTCATCCTCGACGGTGATCAGCACATCATTGGCCACGCGCGACAGCGTGACGCGGACCGGCTTGTCGGGCGCCGAGAAGGAGCGGGCATTGTCGATCAGGTTGACCAGGACCTGTCCGAGCCGGGAATCATGGCCGATCACCAGGAAGCCGTCGCGCCCGCCGGGCCGCTGGCTGCGCCGCTCGGTGATGAGTTCGATCCGCGGCTGGCCCTCGCGGCGGGTCTCGTTCTGCACGGAGACCACGGCTTCCAGCACCTGCGCCAGATCGACCGGCGCGGAATCGTTGCGGGCGAGTTCGGCGTCGAGCCGCGAGGCGTCGGAGATGTCGGAGATCAGCCGGTCGAGCCGGCGCACATCGTGCTGGATCACGGCAAGCAGGCGCCCGCGCGACTCGTCGGACTTTGCCCGCGGCAGGGTCTCGACCGCGCTGCGCAGCGAGGTCAGCGGGTTCTTCAGCTCATGGGCGACGTCGGCGGCGAAGCTCTCGATCGCCTCGATGCGGCTGTAGAGTGCCTTGGTCATTTCGCGCAACGAGCCGGAGAGATGCCCGATCTCGTCATGCCGGCTGGCAAAATCCGGGATCTGCTCGCGCGATTTCACGCCCCTGCGCACGCGCTGGGCGGCGTCGGCGAGCTTGCGGATCGGCTCGGCGATGGTGCCGGCGAGCAGCACCGAGAGCAGGATCATCACCACCGCCGAGATCGCGAAGACCTGGAGGATCGCATAGCGCTCCGACGCGATGACGGTGTCGATGTCGCCGCCTTGCGTCGAGAGCAGCAGCGCGCCTTTCACGGCCCGGAAACGCTGCACGGGCACGGCCACCGAGACGATGGTCTGGCCGCGTGTGTTGACCCGCACGACGCTGGCCGGCATCCCGTTCAGCGCGCGCGCCACCTCGGGATAGGACTTGCCGTTGGCGTTCTCGAAATCGTCATAGGTGGGCATGTCGGCCCGCCCGAGCCGGTTGCGCAGCAGGTTCCAGGTGCGCTCGAGCAGCGGCGCCTCGTCCGGCTCCCCGACGCGCGGCAGGTCGAGCCTCAGCACATCGCCGCGCGAATACAGGCTGCGCGAATCCAGCGTCAGCAGCCCGTCGCGGTCGTAGATGCGGGCCCGCGTCTTGGTCGGTGTCACCAGCCGGCGCAGCAGCGGCGCGACCTTTTCCGGATTGATCGAGAAATCGAGCGGATCCTCGGCGATCCCGGCGCTCTCGCCCGCCTGGAGCTGGAGCAGCTTGTCCGGGTCGATGGTGATCGCATCGGTCTCGACGGTCGCGGACGCAGCGATCGCGCCCGCGATGATCTCGCCCTGCGTCAGCAGGCTCTGCACGCGGGACTCGATCAGCCCCTCGCGGAACTGGTTGAGATAGAGGAAGCCGACCAGCAATGCGACGAGGCCGCCGAGGTTGAGGACGACGATGCGCCGCGTCAGGCTCGACGCTGCACGTGACGAGATCGCGCGCAGGGTGCGGCGGGTGAGGGCGCGGAGACGCTGGCGCAGCGTCGGCCCGCTCTCTCTCCTGCGGACCTCCGTCCCGCGCTCGTCGTCGATCGTTGCCATCAGCCTGGAACGCCTGCCTCGTTAGCTTTCCCGCAGCCTCATCCTGAGGAGCGGGCTTCAGCCCGCGTCTCGAAGGATGCTTCAGGAGGCTACGGACATCGCTGGAGCATCTTTCGAGACGCCGCGTTCCGCGGCGCCTCAGGATGAGGGCTGCGAAGAGACGACTGCGTCAGCCTTCCTTGAACCGGTAGCCGACGCCGTACAAGGTCTCGATCATGTCGAAATCGACATCGACCTGGTTGAACTTCTTGCGCAGGCGCTTGATGTGGCTGTCGATGGTGCGGTCGTCGACATAGACCTCGTCGTCATAGGCCGCGTCCATCAGGGCGTTGCGGCTCTTCACCACGCCCGGCCGCTGTGCCAGCGATTGCAGGATCAGGAACTCGGTGACGGTCAGCGTCACCGGCTCGCCCTTCCAGGTGCAGGTGTGGCGCTCGGGGTCCATGCGGAGCAGCCCGCGCTCCAGGGCCTTGGCGTCCTCGCTGCGCGGGGCGGCGGCGGGGTCCTTGGCGCCGGCGCGGCGCAGGATCGCCTTGACGCGCTCGACCAGCAGGCGCTGCGAGAACGGCTTCCGGATGAAATCGTCGGCGCCCATCTTCAGGCCGAAGAGCTCGTCGATTTCCTCGTCCTTCGAGGTCAGGAAGATCACCGGCAGGTCCGACTTCTGGCGCAGCCGCCGCAGCAGCTCCATGCCGTCCATGCGCGGCATCTTGATGTCGAAGATCGCGAGGTCCGGCGGATTCTGCTTCAGCCCGTCCAGCGCCGAGGCGCCGTCGGTATAGGTCATGATGCGATAGCCCTCGGCTTCGAGCGCAATGGAAACCGAGGTGAGGATGTTGCGGTCGTCATCGACCAGCGCAATGGTTGGCATCAGCTCTTTGTCTCTTGGCCGCGTTGCAATAACTGGGTCACTCTCGCGAGAGAGAGGCCAAACCGTGGCCGCAATCTAGCTGCGCCATGGCGGTTTGCCTATGTCCCCGTCACAGAAAGACCCGAAGAGGCCGCAGGTTCCATGACGACCCCCCCAATGCAGACGCCGCCCCCGGCAGACCGGCGCACGGATCCGATCCGGCCGACCGACGATCAGGCGCGTGCGCTGGGCAAACAACTCCTGCGCGGCGCCCGCTTCGGCTCGCTCGCGACCCTGGGGCCGGACGGCCATCCTTCGGCCAGTCTGGTCAGCCTTGCCACCGATATCGACGGGACCCCGCTGATCCTCGTTTCGGCACTGTCGTCGCATACCGGCAACCTGAAGGCCGATCCGCGCTGCTCGCTCCTGCTGGCGCCGGGCGGCAAGGGCGATCCGCTGGCCCATGCGCGGATCACGCTCAAGCTGCGCGCCCGCCAGATCGAGCGCGCGAGCGAGGCCGGCGCCCGCATCCGCCGCCGCTTCCTGGCGCGCCAGCCCAAGGCCGCGCTCTATGCCGACTTCGGCGATTTCTGTTTTTTCGCGCTGGATCTCGAGGCGGCGAGCCTGAATGGCGGCTTCGGTCGCGCCTATGAGCTGACGCCCTCCGATCTGCTCAGCGACACTGTCGCCGCAAGCGCTCTCGCCGGGATGGAGGAGGGCGCGGTCGCCCATATGAACGAGGACCATGCCGATGCCGTCAGGCACTATGCCACGGCGCTGCTGGGGGCGGTCGACGGCGCCTGGCGCCTGACCGGGCTCGACCCCGACGGCGCCGACCTCGCCAGGGGCGACCAGGCGCTGCGACTGCCCTTCCCCGCGCCCGTCGCAACGCCAGGCGAACTCCGGAGCATTCTGGTCGAACTCGCGGCCGCGGCACGCAAGACGGGCTAGCCCACTGATTTACCAAGTTGATTCGATTCAATCGATTTAGGCGAGATTGTTCGTGCCGGGGTCTTCCCGATGCCTTGAGCCGGCGCCATCATGGCCTTAAGGGACGGTTATCGACGATACTTGGTTCATCCGCGCGGCCCCGGCTCGCGCGCATCTTGCAGATCAGGCGGTTGCGACATCCCACACCGCCTCGGGAGGTTCCTGTGAAAACCATCGGTCAGTTCAACGCCGCCCACGGGGCGGAGACGTTCGGCTTTCGCAATCTGAAGACCGTCTATTGGAACCTTGAGGCGGCGCGGCTCTACGAGGAATCGTTGGGGCGCGGCGAATCTCAACTCTCGCGGGGCGGCGCGATCACGGCCGACACCGGCACCCACACCGGCCGTTCGCCCAAGGACAAGTTCACTGTCCGCGATGCGCTGACCGAGACCTCGGTCTGGTGGGAAAACAACAACGCGATGACGCCGGCGCAGTTCGAGACGCTGCTGGCCGATTTCATCGCTCATGCCGAGGGCAAGGACCTTTTCGCGCAGGACCTCTATGGCGGCGCCGATCCGGCTCATCGCGTCAAGGCGCGCGTCTACACCGAGATGGCCTGGCATTCCCTCTTCATCCGCAACCTGCTGATCCGCCCGGCCGTCGAGGAGATCGCCGGCTATGCGCCCGAGATGACGATCGTCGACCTGCCGAGCTTCAAGGCCGATCCGGCCCGCCATGGCTGCCGCAGCGAGACCGTGATCGCGATCGACTTCACCCGCAAGATCGTGCTGATCGGCGGCTCTGCCTATGCCGGCGAGATGAAGAAGTCCGTCTTCACCTATCTCAACTTCGTCCTGCCGACGAAGGGCGTCGTGCCGATGCACTGCTCGGCCAATGTCGGCTCGCGCGACGATTCCGCGATCTTCTTCGGCCTCTCCGGCACCGGCAAGACCACACTCTCGGCCGATCCCGACCGCACCCTGATCGGCGACGACGAGCATGGCTGGTCGAAGGACGGCATCTTCAATTTCGAGGGCGGCTGCTACGCCAAGACGATCAAGCTCTCGGCTGAGGCCGAGCCGCAGATTCATGCCGCCTCGTTGCGCTTCGGCACGGTGCTCGAGAACATCGTGATGGATCCGATCTCGCGCGAGGTCGATTTCGACGACGGCAGCAAGACCGAGAACACGCGCTCGGCCTATCCGCTCGATTTCATCCCCAACGCCTCGCGCACCGGCCGCGCCGGCACCCCCAAGAACATCGTGATGCTGACGGCCGACGCCTTCGGCGTGATGCCGCCGATCGCCAAGTTGACCCCGGCCGAGGCGATGTATCACTTCCTCTCGGGTTACACCGCGAAGGTCGCCGGCACCGAGCGCGGCCTCGTCGGCGTCGAGCCCGAATTCTCGACCTGCTTCGGCTCGCCCTTCCTGCCGCGGCATCCGTCTGAATACGCCAACCTGCTGCGTGATTTCATCGCCAAACACCATGTCGATTGCTGGCTGGTGAACACCGGCTGGACCGGCGGCCAGTATGGCACCGGCCGGCGCATGCCGATCCGCGTCACGCGCCGCCTGCTGACGGCCGCCCTCGACGGTTCGCTCAACCGCGCCGATTTCCGCCGCGACCCCTATTTCGGCTTTGCGGTGCCGACCTCGGTGCCAGGCGTCGAGCCGCACATCCTCTATCCGGTCAAGACCTGGCAGGACAAGGCGGCCTTCGCCGAGACCGCCAAGAACCTGGTCGGCATGTTCGCCAAGAACTTCAAGCGCTTCGAGGACCATGTCGATGATGCGGTGAAGGCGGCGGCGCCGGTCAATTCGCTGGCGGCGTGATCGGCTTTCGGCGTCTTCAGATCGAGGCGCGGGCAACCCCTCTCTTGTGAGGGGGCAGGGGAGAGGTGTCGGCCGTTCGACCAATTGGGTCTCGCCTCCGGCCCAAGGCACCGATAAGGTCACGGCTGGAACTCAGACCTTCGGCCCCTCACCTTGCTCTCTCCCTTCCGGAGAGGGTTCCCCGCGCCAACTCTTCGAACGACAGGATGCTGACAGCGTGGCAATCCTGATCTTCGCCTTCCGTTTTGTCGCCACGCTCGTCCTCCTCGGCGCGACGGCCTGGGGCTCCGGCCTGCTGCTGTTTCGCCTGACTGGCATGACGGCGCAGGTCGCCGCGGTCGGCTTCGGCGTCGCCGGGCTCGCCGGCGTGATCGGGCTGTGGACCGGCGCGGCGCGACTGCCCCTCTCCTTCGCCGTGGTCTTCATCGGTTTGCTTGGCTGGTGGAGTGGCCTGATGCCCTCGCACCAGCGCGCATGGATTCCCGAACTCGCCCGCCTGCCCTCGATCGCCCGCGAGGGCGAGATGTTGACCGTCTCGAACCTGCGCAATTTCAACTGGCGCACCGAGAGCGACTATGACGAGCGCTGGGAGACGCGGCGCTACGATCTGACGAAGATCGAGGGCATAGACCTCTTCCTCTCCTACTGGTCGGGCGAGGCCATCGCCCATCTGCTCGTCAGCTTCCCCTTCGCCGATCAGCCGCCTTTGACCTTCTCGATCGAGGTACGCCGCGAGCAGGGCGAGGAATGGTCGGCGCTCGCGGGCTTCTTTCGCAGCTACGAGATGGCCTATGTCGCCGCACCCGAGCGCGACCTCGTCGGCCTGCGCAGCCATGCGCGCAAGGAGGATGTGCGGCTTTTCCGGATCGCGGCGACGCCGGCCCAGGCGCGCGACGTGCTGCTCGCCTATGTCGCCGACGTCAACGAGCTGGCGGCCCGGCCGCGCTGGTACAACACGCTCACGACCAACTGCACCACCGTGGTCTACACGCTGGTCGGCTCGGTCGCGCCGGCCTGGAAGTTCTCGCTGCCGCTCGATCCGCGGGTGCTGCTCTCGGGTCTCCTGCCGGGCTATCTCCAGCGCATCGGCGCCGTCAGGACCGACATTCCGCTCGACGAGCTGGTGCGCCGGGCCCGGATCGGCGAGAGGGCCAGGGCCGTGTCGCTCGACGACCCTGATTTCTCCGCGAAGATTCGCGAGGGCGTCCCGGCCGGGCGGCCGTGACGGGCCGTCCGGCGCCGCTCAGATCGCTGCGCCGTCGCTCACCGTATCGGCACCGAGCCCCAGTCTCACCGCCCGCACGATCTCGGCCTCGGCCGCCGCGCCGCGCCGGCGCGGGCGTGGCGCCGTGATGCGATGCTCGGCGATGATCTGACCCGGTGCCCCCGACAGGATCACCACCCGGTCGGCGAGATAGGCCGCCTCGTCGATATCGTGGGTGACGAACAGCACGGTCTTGCCGGTGCGCTGCCAGACCCGGATCAGCTCGTCCTGGAGATTCTCGCGCGTCAGCGCGTCGAGCGCCGAGAACGGCTCGTCCATCAGCAGGATCTCGGGATCGACCGCGAGCGCGCGCGCCAGCGAGACGCGCTGCCGCTGGCCGCCGGAGAGCTGGTGCGGCCAGCGCTGTGCTTGCGCTGCGAGGCCGACGAGATCGAGCATCTCCTGCGCTTTCGCCTGCCGGGCGGCACGCGGCGCCTGGCCCTCGAGGCCGAAGCCGACATTGGAGGCGACCTTGCGCCAGGGCAGCAGCCGCGAATCCTGGAAGACCAGCGCTACGGGGCGCCGCGTCGTGTCGGCGGCATGGATCGTGACCTCGCCGCCGCTCGGGCTGGCGAGCCCGGCGATGACGCGCAGCAGCGTCGACTTGCCGACGCCGGAGGGGCCGACGATGGCGAGGAACTCGCCGCGCGCCACCGAAAGGTCCAGCTTGCGCAGAACCTCCGTCGCTTCGCCGTCTCGGGTGAAGGTCAGCGACAAGCCCCTGATGTCGATCACGCTTTCCATCGCAGCACCCATTTCTGGAAGGCGACGAACAGCGTGTCGAGGAAGCCGTAGAGCCCCGCCATGGTCAGCATGTAGATCACCACGATATCGGTCGCGAGCAGGCTGGAAGCCTGCATCATGCGCTGACCGACGCCGGCCACGCCGAAGATCTCGGCCGCCACCACCGCCATCCAGGCCTGTCCCAGTGCCGTTCTGACGCCGACGAGGATGCCGGGCATCGCCGCCGGCAGCAGGATCTTGCTCAGTCGCTGCCAGGGCGAGCGGAAACCGAAGGCGTCCGCCACCTCGATCAGGTCGCGGTCGACGCCGCGGATCGCGCCCTGCGCCGCGAAGAAGACGATCCAGAACACGCCGATGGCGATGATGAACACCGCCGCCGACGGGTTCACGCCGAACCAGATGATCGCAAAGGGAACCCAGGCGAGGCCGGGGATCGGCCGCAGCACGCGCACGACCCAGGCCGTCGCCTCCTCGGCCGTCCGCGACATGCCGACGAGGACGCCGAGCGCCGCGCCGAGGAGCGAGCCGAGGATCAGCCCGGTGAAATAATGCCCGAGCGAGCCGAGGATCGCCGAGAGCCAGGCCCCCGACCTGACCTCGGCGGCGAAGGCGCGCGGCAGCGCGCTCGGTCCGGGCAGGAAAGCCGGGTTGACGATGCCGAAGAACGGGATCGCCTCCCACAGCAGCAGGAAGACGACGAGGCCGAGAAAGGCGAGGGCAGGAGCCCGGAGCGAGGTCAAGGTCAAGTCAATCAGCCCTCATCCTGAGGAGCCGCAAAGCGGCGTCTCGAAGGATGGTTCAGGACGCGCGGGAGGAGCCAAGCTGGAACATCCTTCGAGACGCGGCCCTGCGGGCCGCTCCTCAGGATGAGGGCTGTGGATCGGAGATCGACGGATTTCAGCCTGCAGCCTTGGCCGCACGCTCGTAGAACTGCGTCTCGAACAGGCCGTCGAAGGGCAGCTCCTTCTCCAGCGAGCCGAGCTTGACCTGATAGGCCTGCATCGCGCGGGACGGCTCGATGATCTTGCGCGGGTCGATCTCGAAGGTCGAGGCCGGCGAGACCAGCGCCTTGCGGATCAGCTCGGGGTCGACGATGCCCTTGCCGAGCGCGGCGCCGACATGGGGCGCGGCCTTGTCCGGATTCTTCGCGATCAGGTCGGCGGCCCGCACCAGGCTGTTGACCAGCTTCTGCACGGCCTCGGGATTCCTGGTGACGAAGGCTCCCGAACCGGCGACGACGGTGCCCGGCTGGCCGGGGAAGAGCTCCTGCCCGCCGGCAATCAGCTTGATGCCGGGATTGCGCGTCTGGACGATGGTCAGCGCCGGCTCTCGCACGATGCCGCCCTCGACGGCTCCCGCGAGCACGGCCTGCTGGGTCGCGTCGATGCCCATCGGCACCACTTCGATATCGCCCTTGTCGGCCTTTGCGACCTCCCAGAGCCAGTATTGCAGCACGGTGTTGGGCACCGAGCCGGCGGGCTGCGTCGCCAGCCGCGCGGCCTTGCCCGTCGCCGCCTTGTGCGCCTTGAAGGCGGCAGCCGGTGCTGTGCCCGGCGTGAAGAACTTGGCGAGCGCCGGCGCCGCGACGAAGACGTTCTCGGCGATGGCGGTTGCGGCGACGACGCGGACATCGACGCCGCGCGAGCGCGCCACCGCCAGCGGCGCGATGCCGGCGACGTAGAAGTCGATCGTGCCCGAGGCGAAGGCCTGGATCATGTTGGGGCCCGACTCGAAGACGGTGAAGGTCGGAGCGATGCCGGCCTCCTTCAGCCAGCCCTCGCCATGCGCGACGAAGACCGGAGCCGTGCCGATGATCGGAATATAGCCGATGCGGGCGGCAACGGGCGCCTGGGCCAGGGCCGGTGCGAAGGGCGCGGCGGCGAGCAGCGAAGACCCGGCAAGCAGGAACTGGCGGCGATCCATCGGTCAAATCCTGTGTCACGACGGCGCCGGAGAGGGCGCCCTTGACAGATTGAGAAAAGGATTTTCTATCTGAAAGCAAGTAGCGACGGTTAAAAAGATAATTATTCTTCAAATGCTGCATGAGCAGCATCAATCTTCTCTTCAAGGCGGATGTCAGAGAATGGACGCGATCGACCGGAAAATCCTTACGGTGCTGCAGGCGGATGCCAATATCTCGATCGCCGAACTGGCCGATCGTGTCGGGCTGTCGCAGACGCCGTGCTGGAAGCGGATCCAGAAGCTCGAGCAGTCGGGCGTCATCCTGAAGCGCGTCGCGCTGGTGGCGCCGGAGAAGATCGGACTGGGGCTGACGGTCTTCGTGCAGATCGAGACGGCCGACCATTCCGGGCCCTGGCTCGATAAGTTCGCGCAGATGGTCTCGTCGATGCCGGAGGTGATGGAGTTCTACCGCATGGCCGGCGATGTCGACTACATGCTGCGCGTCGTCGTCGCCGACATGGCGGCCTATGACACGTTCTACAAGAAGCTGATCGAGACGATCCCGCTCAAGAACGTCACCTCACGCTTCGCGATGGAGCGGATCAAGTCGACGACGGCCTATCGCGTGCCGGATCTGCCGAAGCCGTGAGACGTCGTCCCATCTGAGCCGGTCGGCCCGGCCGACATCGGGGATATCATGAGGCGCTGTCGTCCCGGACAAGCCGCCTCTGGCGGTGTCGATCCGGGACCCGCAAGCGAGCGGTGATGGTGCGTTTGCAAGTGCCCCTGCCGGCCCTCGTGACGAGAGCCGGCATGCGCTGTCGACGGATCAGGCGGCGACGGCCTCGATCACCGGCTTCTCCCACTCCTCGCCCCAGATCATCACGGCATGGCCAGGCGAGACCTCGCGGAACTGGCGGATCGGCGGGACGAAGTCCGGTGCGCGCACCGGGCTCTTGATCTCGTCGTTGGAGGGCGGGGTCTTCTCGTGGCGGCGCGTCGGATCGGCGATCGGCACCGCGGCCAGCAGGCGCTTGGTGTAGGGGTGCTGCGGATTGCCGAAGATCGCCTCGCGCGGACCGATTTCGACGATTTCGCCGAGATACATCACCGCGACGCGGTGGCTGACGCGCTCCACCACCGCCATGTCATGCGAGATGAAGAGATAGGCGAGCCCCATGCGGGCCTGCAGTTCCAGCATCAGGTTGACGACCTGCGCCTTGACCGAGACGTCGAGCGCCGAGACGGCTTCGTCCGCCACGATCAGCCGGGGCTCGACGGCGAGTGCGCGCGCAATGCAGATGCGCTGGCGCTGGCCGCCCGAGAACTCGTGCGGGAAGCGACTCGCCATGTCGGGCTGCAGGCCGACGCGGCGCAACAGTTCGGCGATCTGGTCGCGCGCCTGGGAGCGCGTCGCGAGCTTGTTGATCAGCAGCGGCTCGGCGATGGCCGCACCGACATTCATGCGCGGGTTCAGCGAGGCGAAGGGGTCCTGGAAGATCATCTGCATGCGCTTGCGCTGCTCGCGCAGGTCGTTCTGGTTGAGCTTGAGCACATCGACGCCGTCGAGCAGCACCGAGCCGGACAGCGGCTCGATCAGGCGCATCACCGAGCGGCCGGTCGTCGACTTGCCGCAGCCGGATTCGCCGACCAGCGCCAGCGTCTCGCCGGCCTGGACGCTGAAGGAGACGTTCTCGACCGCATGGACGCGGCCCTGCACCGAGCCGAGCAGGCCCGAGCGGATCTCGAAGCGGGTGGTCAGGTTGGAGACCTCGAGCACCGGCCGCTCGGCCGCCTTGACGGTGTCGGGCGTCTCGGTCGGCACGTCGGACTCGCCCGTCGCGCGGTCGACGACCGGGAAGCGCATCGGCCGCTTGCGGCCTTCCATCGAGCCGAGCTTCGGCACGGCCGAGAGCAGCGAGCGCGTATAGGGGTGCTGGGCGCGGGCGAAGATGTCCTCCGTCGCGCCCGTTTCCACAGCCTGGCCGTTATACATCACGACCGTGCGGTCGGCGATCTCGGCGACGACACCCATGTCGTGAGTGATAAAGAGCACCGACATGCCCTCTTCCTCCTGCAGCAGCTTGATAAGCTGCAGGATCTGCGCCTGGATCGTCACGTCGAGCGCCGTCGTCGGCTCGTCGGCGATCAGGAGCTTGGGCTTGCAGGCCAGCGCCATCGCGATCATCACGCGCTGGCGCATGCCGCCCGAGAAGCGGTGCGGATATTCGTGGAAGCGCGACTTCGCCGCCGGGATGCGGACCTTTTCCAGCAGGCGGACGGTCTCGGCCTCGGCCTCCGAACGCGACATGTTGCGATGCAGGATCAGCGCTTCCGCAATCTGGAAGCCGATGGTCAGCACCGGGTTCAGCGAGGTCATCGGCTCCTGGAAGATCATCGCGACGTCGTTGCCGCGAATCTTGCGCATCTGCGGCTCGGGCAGTGTCAGCAACTCCTGCCCGTTGAGCTTGATCGAGCCCTCGATCTTGCTCGAGCCGGGCGGTGTCAGGCGCATGATCGACAGCGCGGTCACGCTCTTGCCCGAACCGGACTCACCGACGACCGCGACTGTCTCCTTCGGCGCGATGTCGAAGGAGACATTGCGGACGACCTGCTTCCACGCCCCCTCGACCCGGAAGGAGGTGGTGAGGTTGCTGACGGACAGGATGGGTGTGGTCATGCGATTGCCTTCCGAGGGTTTGGGTCAGATGACTTCTTGCGTCAGATCACACGGCGCGGATCGAGCGCGTCGCGCAGTCCGTCGCCGATGAAATTGATCGAGAGCACGGTGAGGAAGATCGCGGCGCCCGGGAAGAGGGCCCAGTGCGGCGCGGAGTCGAGATGGTCCTTGGCGTCGAACAGCAGCCGGCCCCAGGTCGGGATGTCGGGCGGGAAGCCGAGGCCGAGGAAGGAGAGCGTCGATTCGGCGATGATGGCCGAGGAGACCTCGATCGTCGCCGCGACGATCACGGGGCCGATCGCGTTCGGCAGGATGTGATGCACCATCTGGCGGAATTTCGTCGCGCCCGACGCCTTGGCCGCCTCGACGAACTCCTTCTCGCGCAGCGAGAAGAACTGCGCCCTGACCAGCCTGGCCACCGGCATCCATTTCAACCCGCCGATGACGATGACGATCAGCACGAAGACGCCGCCTTCGACACCAAAGGCGGCCTTCAGCTGTTCCCGGAAGAAATAGATCACCAGCAGCAGCAGGGGCAGCTGCGGCAGCGACAGGAACAGGTCCGTCACCCACATCAGGAAGTTATCGATATAGCCGCGCGACATACCGGCGATCGCGCCGATGACGATGCCGAAGAAGGTCGCGACGAACATCGCCGCGAGGCCGACGGCGAGCGAGATCCGCCCGCCATAGATCATCCGCGCCAGCAGGTCCTGACCGAGATCGTCGGTGCCGAAGGGATGGTTCCAGGACGGGGTCTGGAGCTGCGCCGAGAAGTCGATGTCGTTGATCGCGACCGGCCAGAGCCAGGGCCCGACGACGACGCCGAGGATCAGCAAGGCGAGCACGAAGCTGCTCGCCATCGCCAGCTTGTGCCGGCGGAAACGCTTCCACGTCTCGCGTCCGGGCGAGGTCGCAGCGCTCGTCTGGGCAGGACCCGTCACGGGCTCAGCCGAAGGAGATGCGAGGGTCGAGCCAGCCATAAAGCAGATCCGCAATGAGATTGAACAGGACGACGAGGCAGGCGAAGACGAAGGTCACCGCCATGATGACCGGGGTGTCGTTGGCCAGGATCGCGTCGATGAGGAGCGAGCCGATCCCGGGAATCCGGAAAATCTGCTCGGTGACGATGGCACCGCCGAACACCGCCGGCATCTGCAGGGCGACCAGGGTAACGACCGGGATCAACGCGTTGCGCGTGATGTGGCGTAGCGTCACGGTCTTTTCGCCAAGGCCCTTGGCGCGCGCCGTGGTGACGTAGTCGAGGCGAATGACGTCGAGCACCGCCGAGCGCACATAGCGCGTGTAGGATGCCGCCTGGAACAGGCCGAGCACCGTGATCGGCATGATCGCCTGGCGGAACATCTCCCAGTACCAGCGCCAGCCGGTCGCCGCGATGTCGGAGCGATAGACGAAGGGGAACCAGTCGAGCCCGACCGAGAAGATCAGGATCAGCAGCAGGCCGGTGAAGAAGGTCGGCAGCGAGAAGCCGACGAAGGCCAGCGTGTTGGCGACCTGGTCGAAGATGGAATAAGGCCGCGTCGCGGCGAAGATGCCGACCGGCAGGGCGATGCAGAGCGCCAGGATCTGCGAGGAGCCGACGACGAACAGCGTCGTCGGGACGCGCTGCAGGATCAGCTTGTCGACATCGATGCGGCTCGCGAAGGAAAAGCCCCAGTCACCCTGCACCATGGCGGCGAGCCAGCGCAGATAGCGCACCATGATCGGATCATTCAGGCCGAAGCTGGCACGCAGCGCCTCGCGGACCTCCGGCGGGACGTTGGGATTGGTCGCCATCTCCGAAAACGGATCGCCCGGCGCCATGGCGAGCACGGTGAACAGGATCAGGCTGATACCGAGCAGACTCGGAATAGCGATCAGCAGTCGCCTCAGCAGGTAAGCGCCCATCAAACAGACTTCTTTCGAACGCGGACTCTAACCGCCACAAGCCGCAGAACACCGCCACCGGAACGGCGGCGGGTTTTGCGTCGTCAAAACGAAGAGGGAGCGGTGCCGCCCCGCGCGGCGCTGGGCCACGCGGAGCCGCCCGCTCCCCCGGATCTTAGCTGCGATACCAGCCAGCGATGTTCCAGGTATCGACGTCCCAGCCGCTGTGATCATGCGTGATGTTGTTGAGGGACGCGGCGACGCGTGTCCGCGACAGCAGCGGCAGGATCACATTGGCTTCGCAGAAGATCTCGTTGACCTTGATCAGCAGCGCGGCCCGCTTGGCAGGGTCGAGTTCCTTCTGGGCCGCCTGATAGGCTTCGTCGGCGGCCTTGTCGGTGTAGCGCGAGACGTTGCGGCCAAGCCACTTGTTCTCCTTGTTGGCGACCTCCCAGGACGTGAACTGGTTCAGGAAGCGCTCCGGATCGGGCTGCGGTTGCGTCGTCGTATACATCTCCATGTCGACATAGAGCTTGGTGTAGGTGTCGGGGTTCGCCACGTCCGAGGAGAAGAACACCGAGGCGGTGACCGACTTCAGCTCAAGGTCGATGCCGGCGCGCTGGCAGGCCTGCTTGATGATCGCCTGGGTCTTCTGGCGCGGGGCATTGATCGAGGTCTGGAAGACGTATTTCAGCTTCTTGCCGTCCTTCTCGCGGATGCCGTCAGCGCCCTTCTTGTAGCCGGCGTCGTCGAGGATCTTGTTCGCCTTGTCGATGTTGAACTCGTATTTCAACTTCGGCGACTTGAATTGCTTGGGCTCGTTGACGAAGCTCGCGGTCGCGATGCCGCCGCGGCCGTAGATGAACTTCTGCACCGAGTCACGGTCGATCAGCAGGTTGATCGCCTCGCGGACCTTCGGATCCGACAGCGTCGGATGCTTGGTCTTGGCGCTCGAGCGCTCGCCATCGACCTCGGTCCACGGATCGGTCGTGTTGAGGATGATGAACTCGATGTCGCCTGACACCACGGCGCTGATCTTGCCGCGGCCGCCGGTCTCCATGCGCTTGAGGACTTCGTCCTCGACCTGAAGGTTCCAGGCATAGTCGTATTCGCCGGTCTGCAACACGGCGCGCGCTGCCGACACCGCGTCACCGCCGCCCTTGCACTCGATCGTGTCGAAGAAGGGCTGGTTCTTGATGTGATAGTCGGCATTGCGCTCGCCGGTCAGGATGTCGCCCGGCTTGAAGTCGACGAACTTGTAGGGCCCGGTTCCCACCGGTTTCAGGTTGGCCGGAGCTTCGCGGGACTTGGCGCCCTTGTATTCGCCGAAATGATGCTTCGGCAGGATCTGGCCGGTGACGCCGACGAAGGCGTCGGCCCAGAACGGCGTCGGCTGTGGGAAGATCACCTTGATGGTGAGTTCGTCGACCTTCTCGACCTTGATGTCCTTGTAGGCGCCCGTCGTGTAGGCAGCCGTCGCCGGATCGGCGGCGTATTCCCAGGTGAAGACGGCGTCGTCGGCGGTGAGGGGCTTGCCGTCATGCCATTTGACGCCCGGCTTGATCTTCCAGATCACTTCCTTGCCGTCGGCGGAGAGACCGCCATTGGCCTTGGAGGGAATCTCGGCCGCCAGGCACGGCGTGAGCACGCCTTCCTTGTCCCAGCCGGCGAGCGGCTCGAAGAAGATGCGCGAGGCGATCTGGTCCTTGGTGCCGCTGGCGAAATGCGGGTTCAGCAGGGTCGGCGCCTGCCAGAGCAGCACCTTCAGCGGGCCGCCACCGCCGGCCTTGGTCGGCTTGTACTCATACTTGCTCTGCGCCATCGCGACGCCGTTGAAGGCCAGAAGCTGATTGGCGAATGGTGCAGCCAGGCCGATGGCCGCCGCCTTCTTGATGAAGGAGCGCCGCGACAGGGCGCCTTCCTTCACGCGGGCGATCAGATGGCCCAGTTCCTGGTCTTTCATGGGGATGTCTCCACTCATAAGCTCAATGCCGGTCGTCCGGCGCTTGCTGCGCCGTTTTCCCTCTCGGTCGCCCTCAGCAAGCCATGTGCCAACGAAAGCGTCAACTGTGCAGCGCAGAGCAAATGTGCGCCCATCGCAGGGCGGGCGGCCCGGCGTCTGGGGCAAATGAATGAATTTGTCTTCGACGGTCGAGAGTTCGCAATTTTATGCGGGTCAATCCGGAAAGACGACCGTTTTCTTTCCGTTGAGGACAACGCGATCCTCGAGATGGTGCAGCACGGCGCGCGCCAGTACCCGCCGCTCGATATCGCGGCCCTTGCGCACGAGATCGTCGGGCATGTCGCGATGCGAGATGCGCTCGACGTCCTGTTCGATGATCGGGCCCTCGTCGAGATCGGGCGTGACGTAATGCGCCGTGGCGCCGATCAGCTTCACGCCGCGCTCATGGGCCTGGTGATAGGGCTTGGCGCCCTTGAACCCCGGCAGGAAGGAGTGATGAATATTGATGCAGCGCCCGAGCAGCTTGGCCGAAAAGCCGTCTGACAGGATTTGCATGTAGCGCGCCAGCACGACGAGATCGGTCTTGGTCTCCTGCACCAGCCGCCAGATTTCCGCCTCCTGCTCCATCTTGGTCTGCCGCGTCACCGGAATATGGTGGAACGGCAGGTCGCCGAGATCGGTCGAGGCGATATGCTCGCGGCCATGGTTGGAGACGATCGCCGTCACCTCCATCGGCAATTCGCCGATGCGCCAGCGATAGAGAAGGTCGGTCAGGCAGTGGTCGAATTTCGAGACCAGCAGCATGACGCGCTTTTTTGTCGCGCGCTCGCGCAGCGTGAAGGCCATTCCGAAGCGCTGGGCGAGATCGCCGATCGAGGCCGCGATGGCGTCATGCGACCGGGCGTCGTCGAGCCGGGCGAAGACGACGCGCATGAAGAAGCGGCCGGTTTCGATGTCGTCGAACTGCTGCGCGTCGAGGATGTTGCAGCCGGCCTCGAACAGCAGCGTCGAGACGGCGGCAACGATCCCCGGACGATCGGGGCAGGACAGGGTCAGGATGGCGCTGCGGTCGGACATGGCTGACGCCGCCGGATCGGGCGGCCCTTCGCTTGAAACGGGTGGAAGACGGACGGCAAGGGAGAGGCGTGCGCGCGCCGCGCCGCTTTCAACCTCGTCCGGTCGAACCCTCGGTCGCGACGACCTGGCAGCCGAACTCCGCCACCGCGCCGGACAACCAGGACCAGAAGCTGCCGGCCATGCTGCGTGCCACCATCATCTCGAAGACTGCGCCCTCTGGGCCATCCTCGGCCCGCCAGAGATGCACGCCGATATGGCCGATGCTTGTCAAGGCCGCCATGCCGACCGGGAAGGCGGCCGGGTGGAGATCGAGCATGCAGCCCTTGGCCAGCGCCTCTCTCGCTTTCGGTCCGGAGAGGCGCAGCACGGCGCGTCCGGAACTCTGCTCGGCGACGGCGCCGAGACCCACCACCGCCTGCAGCGCGTCATCGAAACCATCGCGGTTTTCGGCCAGCAGCAGCCATTGGCCGGGTCCGGCCCACACGGCCGCATGCGTCGCGCTGTGCGAAATCGCCGGCTTCGTCGGCAGGTCGAGCCCGAAACGGGCTTTCACGGCCGCGGTCAGTGCGGCCGCGCCGGTCCCGGGCGCGATCAGGCTGGCGATACCGAGCCCGTCGCGCGCTGCGATCCGCACGCCGGGCGTGCCGGCCACGCCGAGATGACCGTCCTGCAGGATGCCGGCCCAGGCGCCGCGGGGTGTCCAGTTCGCTGGTGTCGCGGCGTCAGCCATGGAGGCGTGCTCCTTCCGGATCGAGGAAGACCGGATGGCAAATCTCGACCTCGATATCGCCATTGCGGACCGGATCGACGGCGCGGATGCGCTCGCCGATGCGGGCTGAGCCGTTCTTTAGCAGGCCGAGCCCCATCCAGTGCTTCAGATTCGGCGAATAGGCGACGGAGGTCATGTAGCCCTCGTCATTCTCCATCACGGCCGCCTTGCCGATCGCGATGAAATGCGCCCCGGCACGCAGCCGCTCGCCGCGGTTGACCGGGCGGAAGCCGACGAAGATCGGCCTCTCCGGCTCCACCAGCGCCGCGCGTTTCGCCATCAGCCGGCCGACATAGTCCTTCTTGGAGGATGCCATCTTGCTTAATCCCAGATCGCGCGCCGTGGTCTGGCCGTTGAGTTCGTTGCCGGCGACATGCCCCTTCTCGATCCGCATCACGCCGAGCGCCTCGGTCCCATAAGGGGTGATGCCGTGCGCTGCCCCGGCCGCCATCAGCGCCCGCATCATGGCGTCGCCATGATCGGCCGGGACGGCGAGCTCATAGGCGAGCTCGCCGGAAAACGAGATCCGGAACAGCCGTGCCGGAAGGCCGCCGCCGACCGTGACGGTGCGCGCCGCCAGATAGGGAAAGGCGTCGTTCGAGAGATCATGCTGCGGATCGACCACGCCTTGCAGGACCACGCGCGCCTTCGGCCCGGCAATCGAGGCCTGCGCCCACTGCTCGGAGACCGAGACCATCGCCACGTCGAGATCGGGCCAGAGCACCTGGTGGCAGAATTCGAGATGCTGCATCACCTTGCCGGCATTGGCCGTGGTGGTGGTCATCATGAAATGCGTCTCGCCGAGCCGCGAGGTGCTGCCATCGTCCATCACGAAGCCGTCCTCGCGCAACATCAGCCCGTAGCGGGCCTTGCCCACTGGCAGCGCCTTCCAGCGATTGGTGTAGACGCGCTCGAGGAACTCGGCCGCATCGGCCCCTTGGATGTCGATCTTGCCGAGCGTCGAGACGTCGCAGACGCCAACGCCGCCGCGCACCGCCAGGACCTCGCGGTTGACTGTCGTCAGCCAGTCGCTCTCGCCGAGCCTGGGATAATACTGCGCCCGTAGCCATTGCCCGGCCTCGACGAAGACGGCGCCCTGCTGCTTCGACCATTCATGCGTGGGGCTGAGCCGCACCGGTCGGAAATCCTTGGCGCGATGATGGCCCGCCAGCGCGCCGATCGCGACCGGCGTATAGGGCGGCCGGAAGATCGTCGTGCCGGTCTGCGGGATCGTCTTCCCCGTCTGCTCGGCCATGATGGCGAGACCGCTGAGGTTCGAGGTCTTGCCCTGGTCGGTCGCCATGCCGAGCGTGGTGTAGCGCTTGAGATGCTCGACCGGCTTGAAGCCCTCGCGCGCCGCGAGTTCGATATCCATATCGGTCACGTCGTTCTGGAAATCGACGAAGGCCTTGCCCTTCCCGCCGCTGACGCGCCAGACCGGCGAGAGCGCGACGCCCTCCGGATCTGTCTTCGGCGGCTGCGGCGCGGGTCTTGGCGCAAAGCCGCAATCCGTCGCGGCCTCGGCGCCGAGCCGCGCGCCATCCTCCAGCGCCTGCCGCAGCGTCAGTCGCCCGGCGGCACTGCCCGCGACCAAAAGCCCGGCCGGCAGCGCGTCCGGCACGAAGGCGTGGATGCCGGCATCCCAGACCGGCCGCGTGTTCTGATGCGAGGTCAGGTGCAGCGTCGGGTTCCAGCCGTTCGAGACGGCGAGCAGGTCGCAGGCGATGCTCTGTTCGCGCCCCGCGGCGTCCCGGACCGTGACGGATCTCAGCGCCCGGCCGCCCGAGGCACTGGCGACCACGCCGGTCAGCACCCGCGCGCCGATCTTGCCTGCGAGCAGGGTAAGTGCGGTATCGACCCCCGGGCGTGGGTCGACGATCGCGGCGACGGTTACGCCGGCCGCCGCGAGGTCGCGTGCCGTTGCCCAGCCATCGTCGCCGGTCGTGAACACCACGGCCTCGCGCCCGGGCTGGACGCCATAGCGGTTGAGATAGGTCCGCGCCGCGCCGGCCAGCATCACGCCGGGCGTATCGTTGCCGGCGAAGACGATCGGCCGCTCGATCGCGCCGGCGGCAAGGATCGCGCGCTTCGCGTTGATCCGCCAGGCGCGCTGGCGCGGCTGATGCGGTGGCGGCACCGGCAGATGGTCGGCGACGCGCTCGATCACGCCGTAGATGCCATGGTCGTAGACGCCATAGACCGTGCTGCGCGGCATGATCGTGACATCGGGCATGCCGGCAAGCTCGGCCAGCGCATCCGCGATCCATTCGCTGGCGGCACGCGCATCGATCTCGCGTTTTTCGGCCAGCAGCTTGCCGCCGAAGCGGAAATCCTCGTCGCAGAGGATGACGCGGGCGCCAGCCCGGCCCGCCGCGAGCGCAGCCGACAGCCCGGCCGGGCCGCCGCCGATCACCAGCAGGTCGCAGAAGGCGAAGGCCTTCTCGTAATGGTCGGGGTCCTCATGCCCGGCTGCGCGGCCGAGGCCTGCGGCGCGGCGGATCAGCGGCTCGTAGAGCTTTTCCCAGAATGCCGCTGGCCACATGAAGGTCTTGTAGTAGAAGCCGGCGACCAGCGTCGGCGCGACCAGCCCATTGACCGAGAGCAGGTCGAAGGCGAGCGAGGGCCAGCGGTTCTGGCTGCGCGCTTCGAGGCCATGATAGAGCTCGGCAACCGTCGCGCGGGTGTTCGGCTCGCGCCTCGCGCCGGCCCTGAGTTCGACCAGCGCATTCGGTTCCTCCGGCCCGGCCGAGAGGATACCGCGCGGGCGGTGATATTTGAACGATCGCCCGACCAGCCTGACGCCATTGGCGAGCAGCGCCGAGGCGAGCGTGTCGCCGGCATAGCCTTCGAAGCGCTTGCCGTCGAAACGGAAGGTCTGGGCCTGGGTCCGGTCGATCAGGCCACCGGCGGGGGTGCGGAAGGGTTGCGTGCTCATGCCGCCGCTCCTGACCTGACGGTGCTGGCGACCTCGACGGCCTCGATCGCGTGGCTGCGCGTGTCGCGCGTCACCACCAGCCAGGCGTGGCAGCCGGCGCCGTGATACCAGAGCTCGCGATGCCGCCCAGCCGGATTGTCGCGCTGGTAGACATAGTCGTGCATGGCGGCTTCCGTTGCGTCGAGCCCGTCGGGACGCTTCGGATTGGCGTCACCGAGATAGCTGAATTCCTGGGCGTCGCGGGCGCCGCAATGGGGGCAGGTGATGCGCATGGTTCAGTTGCCCCTGCGTTGAAAGCAGCGTGTGCCAACCACGTCATGCTCGCCCTTGTGGCGAGCATCCACGTTTTGAACACAGGTCTCGCCGAAGGAAGACGTGGATGGCCGGGGCAAGCCCGACCATGACGGGAGAGGAAGCGTAGGCATCATCCGCCTCAGTGCAGGTTCGGCTGGGCGCCGGCGCCCTTTTCGTCGATCACACGGCCGCTCGCGAAGCGGTCGAGCCGGTAGGCGGCGGCGACCGGGTGCGGTTCGTCCTTCGCGATCAGATGCGCGAAGCAGAAGCCGGACGCCGGTGTCGCCTTGAAGCCGCCATAGCACCAGCCGGCATTGAGATAGAGGCCCTGCACCGGCGTGTGGTCGATGATCGGCGAACCGTCCATCGACATGTCCATGACGCCGCCCCAGTGCCGCAGCATGCGGATGCGGCCGACGCCCGGCCACAGCGCCATCGCCGATTCCATCACATCCTCGATCACCGGCAGGTTGCCGCGCTGGGCGTAGGAATTGTAGCCGTCGATATCGCCGCCGAAGACCAGCCCGCCCTTGTCCGACTGGCTGACATAGAAATGGCCGGCGCCATAGGTGACGACGGTGTCGATCAAGGGCTTCACGCCTTCCGAGACGAAGGCCTGCAGCACATGGGTCTCGATCGGCAGCCGCAACCCCGCCATCGACGCGACCCGCGAGGAGTTTCCGGCGACCGCGAGCGCCACCTTCTTCGCCCGGATCGGCCCGCGCGTGGTCTCGACCCCGGTGACCCGGCCGTTATCGAGCGTCAGGCCCGTGACCTCGCAGTTCTGGACGATGTCGACGCCGTTGCGGTCGCCGGCATGGGCGTAGCCCCAGGCGACGGCATCGTGCCGCGCCGTGCCGCCGCGCTTCTGGAGCAGGCCGCCCTGGATCGGGAAGCGCGCATTGTCGTAGTCCAGGAAGGGCACCATAGCGCGCACCTGCTCGCGCTCGAGCAGATCGGCATCGACGCCGGCGAGTCGCATGGCGTTGCCGCGCCTGGCATAGGCGTCGCGCTGCGCGTCGGAATGGTAGAGATTCAGGACACCGCGCTGGCTGACCATGGCGTTGTAGTTGAGGTCCTGCTCCAGCCCCTCCCAGAGCTTCATCGAGAGCTCGTAGAACGGCGTATTGCCCGGCAGCAGATAGTTCGAGCGAATGATCGTGGTGTTCCGCCCGACATTGCCCGAGCCGATATGGCCCTTCTCGATCACCGCGATGTTGCGGATGCCGTGCCGGCTCGCGAGGTAATAGGCGGTCGCCAGCCCGTGCCCGCCGCCGCCGATCACCAGCACGTCGTATTCGGGTTTCGGCGCGGCGTCGCGCCAGGTCGGCTGCCAGCCCTTGTGGCCCTTGAGCGTCTGGGCGAGCAGCGAGAAGACGGAGTAGCGCATCGGGGGTCCGGTTCCGGATCGGGAAAGCGTCAACGGCCTTGTCACCGGCAGATTGGCCGACATAGGCTGCCGGACATGACCTTGCGCGACAAGAGCTTGCCTGCTGGCGACAAGGATGGCGAAGGAAGGCCGGCCCATGTCGGCTTCCTGCTGATTCCTGACTTCGCGCTCCTGGCCTATGCCTCCGCGGTCGAGCCGCTGCGCGCCGCCAACCGGCTCTCCGGCCGCGATCTCTATCACTGGAGCCATGTCTCGATCGACGGTGGGCCGGCGACCGCCTCGAACGGGGTCAGCATCCGCGCCGATCACGCGGTCGGGACCGAGACCCGCCTCGACTACGTCATCGTCTGCGCGGGCGGCAATCCGGCGATCTTCCAGCATCCCCAGACCTTCGCCTGGCTCAGGCATCTGGCGCGGCACCGGGTCAGGCTCGGCGGCGTCTCCGGCGGGCCCTATATCCTCGCGCGGGCCAATGTGCTCGACGGTTACCGCTTCACGATCCACTGGGAGCATGCGCCGGCTTTCCTGGAGGATTATCCGGATCTCGACCTGCGGCGCTCGCTCTACGAGATCGACCGGGACCGCCTGACCTCGAGCGGCGGCACGGCGCCGCTCGACATGATGCATGCGGTCATCGCCCGCGAGCACGGCAGCGAACTCGCCCTCGCGGTCAGCGAATGGTTCCTGCAGACCCACGTCCGCGAGGGGGCGGGGCCGCAGCGCATGCCGCTGCGCGAACGGCTGGGCATCAGCCATGCGCCCCTGCTGCGCGTCGTCGGCCGCATGGAGCAGAGCCTGGAGAACCCGATCTCGCGCGAGGAGCTGGCGCGCACGGCCAATGTCTCGCTGCGCCAGCTGGAGCGCCTGTTCCGTCACCATCTCGGCCGCTCGCTCGGCGAACACTATCTCGGCTTGCGGCTCGACAGGGCCCGCGACCTGCTGCGCCAGACCTCGCTTTCGGTGCTGGAGACCGCGCTTGCCTGCGGCTTTGCCAGCGCCAGCCATTTCTCGCGCGGCTATCGCCGCCGCTTCGGGCATCCTCCCCGCGCCGAACGCGAGAAACCCGTGCGCTGAAGCAGCTTGGAGCCGCCGCCGGGCCGGTGGGCATTCCCCGTCGAAGGCCGTGGTCCGCCTTGACTTGCTGACTCGAAAAATGGAATGGTTGTTCCATAAAGAATAAAAATCAAAGAAACATGCCGTTTACGCTCTGGGAGAAGCGCGTCAGGTGTCTGAACCTACATCCGCCAGCCGGGCTCTTGCCGGCCAGATCGCCATCGTCACCGGCGCGGGCCAGGGGCTCGGAGAGGCCGTGGCGCGCGAGCTTGCGGCGCGCGGCGTCGCCGGCTTGCTGCTGACCGGGCGCAGCCGCGAGCGCGGCGAGGCAGTTGCCGCGAGTCTGAAGGGCGAGGGCTGCGATGCCCGCTTCCACGCCGTCGATCTGTCCGATCTTACCGCCGTCAGGACGGTGGTGCCTGCGGCCGAGCGCGCCTTCGGCCGCCTTGATATCCTCGTCAATGCGGCTGGCGACACCGATCGTGGCACCGTCTTCGACACCACGCCGGAGCTCTACGAGCGCATCATGGCGGTCAATCTGCGCGCGCCCTTCTTCCTCATCCAGGATGCGGCCGAGCTGATGCGCCGCAAGGGGATAGCCGGCGCCATCGTCAATATCCAGTCGATGTCGGCCCATGGCGGGCAGCCCTTCCTTTCGGCCTACAGTGTCTCCAAGGGAGCGCTGGCGACGCTGACCCGCAATGCCGCCTATGGCCTGCTGGCGCACAGGATTCGCGTCAACGGCCTCAACATCGGCTGGATGTCGACGCCGGGCGAGGATGCGATCATGCGCAAGCGCCATGGCGCCCAGGATGGCTGGCTCGACGCGGCTGCCGCCTCGCAGCCCTTCGGGCGCCTGCTCGATCCGCGCGAGGTCGCGCGCGCCGTCGCCTATCTGGCGTCGGCCGAATCCGGGCTTATGACCGGCTCCAACATCGATTTCGACCAGACGATTCTGGGCGCGCACGACTGACACGACGGCCTGCGAGACTGCGGCCCAGAGGACGATCCACGAGATGACGACGGGACAGACGAGAATGCGGGTGGGATTGCTGGGGGCGGGGCGGATCGGCCGCATTCATGGGCTGAACGTCGTGGCGCGCGCCGATGCGCAACTCGTCGCGGTCGCCGATGCGATGCAGGACGCCGCCGCCTCGCTCGCTGCGGCCAGCGGCGCGAAGGCGACGAGCCCCGAGGCCATCCTGTCGGATACCAGCATCGATGCCGTGCTGATCTGCACGCCGACAGACACCCATGCCGATCTGATCGAGGCCGCGGTTTCGGCCGGCAAGGCCGTCTTCTGCGAAAAGCCGGTCGATCTCGACGCGGCCCGCATTCGCCGCTGCCTTGAGACGGTGGAAAAGTCCGGTAAGCCGCTGATGATCGGCTTCAATCGCCGCTTCGATCCGAATTTCGCGGCGCTCGAAAGCCGGCTGCGCGCCGGTGAGGCCGGGGCCATCGAGATCGTCAGCGTGATCTCGCGCGATCCGTCGCCGCCGCCGGTCGACTATGTGAAACGCTCCGGCGGGCTCTTCCGCGACATGATGATCCACGACTTCGACATGGCCCGCTTCCTCCTCGCCGAGGAGCCGGTCGAGGTCTTCGCGCTCGGCTCGGCCCTGGTCGATCCCGCGATCGGGCAGGCCGGCGACGTCGACACCGCCGCCGTGTTGATGAAGACGGCCTCGGGCAAGATCGCGCAGATCTCCAATTCCCGCCGCGCCACCTATGGCTACGACCAGCGCATCGAGGTTCACGGCTCCAGGGGCATGCTGCGCGCCGGCAATATCCACGAGACCACGGTCGAGAGTGCGACAGGGCAGGGCTTCCGGGCCGATCCCGTGCAGAACTTCTTCCTCGAACGCTACGCCGCTGCCTATCGTGCCGAACTCGACGCCTTCTTCACCGCCTGCAAGGGCGGCAAGGCGCCGGCACCGTCGGGCCTTGACGGGCTCAGGGCGCAAATCCTCGCGGACGCCGCGACGGAATCGGCCAGGACCGGCAAGCCGGTCGCCGTTTCGCTGACGGAGGCTTGAGCATGACGCAGGCAGCGATGACATCCGCGGAACTCGAACTGCGCCATTACGCGGTGCTCGGCCTGGTCAGCGAGGCCAGCCGCATGGCGCTCGACTATTTCAACCGGAGCGACAGCCTCGGCATCACCATGAAGGGTGCGCAGGACTGGCTGACCGTTGCCGACGGCGCGGTCGAGGATTTCCTGCGCCAGCGCCTCGCCGTGCTGTTTCCCTCCGACGCGATCATCGGCGAGGAGGGCGGGGGAGAGGCCTCGGACGCGGTGTGGATCATCGACCCTATCGACGGCACCTCGAATTTCGCGCGCGGTGACCGCAACTGGTGCATCTCGATCGGCTTCCTCGTGAACCGAGTGCCCGAGATCGGCATCATCGCCGCGCCGGCTATGGAAGAAGTCTACTGCGCGCGGCGCGGGCAGGGCGCGACCATGAACGGCCGGCCGATCAAGGTCTCGGGCGCGACCGACATCACCCGTGCCTATGTCGAGCTGGGCTGGTCGACCCGGGTCCCGGCGGCCAATTATCTCGCGGTGATCGAGCGCGGCTACACCGCCGGCGCCTCGATGAAGCGCTCGGGCTCCGGGGCGCTCGGCATCTGCCACGTCGCCATCGGCCGCAGCGAAGCCTATGCCGAGCTCCATATCAACGCCTGGGACGTTGCGGCGGGCCTCGTCATCGCCCGGGAAGCGGGTGCGGCGGTCAATGATTTCTTTGCCGGCGAAGGCATTGCGAAAGGCAATCCCGTGCTGTGCTGCACGCCGGGGCTGGCGAAGGATCTCGCGACGATCACCGGCATCGTTAGCCAGCGCGATATGCGTTGATCTTTCGGCGAAAGTCGTCTCAGTTTCATAGCAATCACAGAAGAACGAACGTTCTCATCAGGGAGGTTACGATGCACACCAGTTCCAGGCTCAAGGCGAGCCTCTTCGCCGTAGCGGCTGCCGCCGCCACCGCCTTCTCCACGGCCCCCGCCAGCGCCCAGGGTTCGCTGGTGATGTATTGCGGCGTCCAGGAGGAGTGGTGCCGGGCGATGTCCGGGGCCTTCGAGAAGGAGACCGGCATCAAGGTCGCGATGACGCGGAAATCCGCTGGCGAAATCTATGCCCAGCTCAAGGCCGAGTCCTCCAACCCGCGCGGCGACATCTGGTGGGGTGGCACCGGCGATCCGCATCTCCAGGCGGCAGAGGAGGGGCTCACCCAAGAGTACACCTCGCCCGTCAACAAGGACCTGCATGACTGGGCGCTGAACCAGTGGAACGCCGCCAAGCAGCGCTCGATCGGCATCTATGCCGGCGCGCTCGGCTTCGGCTTCAATACCGAGCAGATCAAGTCGAAGGGTATCCCCGAGCCGAAATGCTGGGCCGACCTGCTCAACGCCAAGCTCAAGGACGACGTTCAGGTCGCCGACCCGAATTCTTCCGGCACGTCCTACAACCTGCTCGCCACCGTCATCCAGCTGATGGGTGAGGACAAGGGCTTCGAATATCTCAAGGCTCTGCACAAGAACGTCAGCCAGTACACCAAGTCGGGCGCCGCGCCCGCCAAGGCCGCAAGCCTCGGTGAAACCGCGGTCGGCATCGTCTTCATCCATGACGCGGTCGTCTTCGCCGTGCAGGGCGACCCGATCAAGCCGGTCGCGCCCTGCGAGGGCACGGGCTACGAGATCGGCTCGATGTCGATCGTCAAGGGCGCGCGCAATCTCGACAACGCCAAGAAGTTCTACGATTGGGCCCTGACCCCGGCCGCCCAGGCGCTCGCCGCCCCGGCCAAGTCCTATCAGGTGCCGTCGAACAAGAGCTCCTCCGTGCCGCCGCAGTCGCCCAAGATGAGCGAGATGAAGCTCATCAACTACGACTTCGTGAAATACGGCTCCTCGGCCGAGCGCACCCGCCTGCTCGCCAAATGGGACAAGGAAGTGAAGGCGCTGCCGAAGTAAGCCGCAGCTCAGGCCAGGGAAACGCAACGATGCGCGCCGCCACGAAGCTCGTGCTGCTGCTTGGCTGGCTCGGCTATGCCGTGCTGCCCTGGTACTTCGTCGAGGGCATGAGCCTGACGCGCCTGGACTGGGCCGTCGGCTATCCCTTCGGCAAGGCCGGCAGCGCGCTGGCGCTGGGCCTGTCCGGGCAGGCGCCCTGGCTTTTGTCCATCGGCGCGGCATTGCTGGCGGCGACGGCGTTTGTCGCCAGCCGCGATGCGGCGAAGACGGCGCGGGTGCTGATCTGGGCGGGGGCGGCCGGCCTCGCGCTGCTTTTCGCCCAGGGCTTCGCCATCGCGCTCGAGGGCCAAGGCATCCCCTGGCTCGCAGCGTTGCTCGGCGGCGGCGGCGCGGTCCAGCGCGGCATGGGCGGCGGTGCCTTTCTCGTCGTGGTTTCGCTGCTGCTCCTGCTCTGCCACGGCCTCGCCTATCGCGGAATCTGCCGGGGCGATGTGTTCACCACCTCCTCGATCGGCATCGTCATCCTGCTGATCGGGCTGTTCATCTTCTATCCCGTCTCGACGATCCTGAAGAGCGCATTGGTCGACCAGAGCGGCGCCTTCGCACCGTCCGCCTTCGTCGCCCGCTTCTTCGATTCCTCGATCTGGGGGCTGGGCTGCCTCAGCGCCAACGTCAATTGCGGCGTGGCCTGGAACACGCTGGTCCTCGCCGTGCTCTGCGGCGTCATCACGACGCTGCTCGGCCTCGCCTGCGCCTTGCTGATCCTGCGCACTGGCATGCCTGGCAAGCGCGTCATGCGGGCGCTGACGGTGCTGCCGATCATCACCCCGCCCTTCGTCATCGGCCTGGCGCTGATCCTGCTTTTCGGCCGCGCCGGCGTGATCTCGACCTTCCTCTACGAATGGTTCGACGTGCCGCGTTCGCGCTGGCTCTATGGCCTGCCCGGCGTGCTGCTGGCGCAGGTGCTGGCCTTCGCGCCGATCGCCTTCCTCGTGCTGATCGGCGTCGTACAGGGCATCAGCCCGAGCCTCGAGGAGGCCTCGCAGACGCTCGGCGCTAAGCGCTGGCAGACCTTCCGCACCGTGACCTGGCCGCTGCTCAAGCCCGGCATCGCCAATGCCTTCCTGCTCGGCTTTGTCGAGAGCATGGCCGATTTCGGCAATCCGCTGGTGCTCGGTGGCAATTTCGAGGTGCTCTCGACCAAGATCTTCTTCGCGGTGGTCGGCGCCGCCTACAATCAGGGCCAGGCGGCGGTGCTCGCCATCATCCTGCTCGCCTTCACGCTCGGCGCCTTCTGGGTGCAGCAGCGCTGGCTTGGCGGAAAATCCTACACGACCGTCACCGGCAAGGGCGATTCCGGCCTGCCGACGCCGCTGCCGCGCCGCATCACCTGGCTGGCTGCGGCGGCGATCGTGCCCTGGGTCGCGCTGACCTTCGTGATCTATCTCGTCATTCTGGTCGGCGGCTTCGTCAAATCGATGGGCCGCAATCACACCCCGACGCTGGAGCACTACGCGACGGGCTTCGCGATCGATTTCAGCAATGGCATCTATTTCCAGGGCTCGGCCTGGAATTCCTTCTTCACCACGATCAAGGTCGCGGCGATCTCTGCGCCGCTGACGGCGGTGATCGGCTTGCTTACTGCCTATCTGCTGACGCGGCAGAAATTCGCCGGGCGCGGCATGCTCGAATTCGCGACGATGCTCTCCTTCGCCATTCCCGGCACGGTGCTTGGCGTCGCCTATATCCTCGCCTTCAACGTCCCGCCGATCGAGATCACCGGCACGGGCCTGATCCTGATCATCGCCTTCGTCTTCCGCAACATGCCGGTCGGCGTGCGCTCGGGCATCGCCGGCCTGTCGCAGATCGACAAGAGCCTGGACGAGGCCTCGACCACGCTGCGGGCGCGCAGCTTCACGACGCTCTGGCGGGTGGTGCTGCCGCTGCTGCGGCCGGCGCTGGTTTCGGCGCTGGTCTACTCCTTCGTCCGCTCGATGACGGCGGTCAGCGCCGTGATCTTCTTGGTCTCGGCCGAATACAACCTCGCCACGGCCTATATCGTCGGGCGCGTCGAGGCGGGCGAGTTCGGCCTCGCCATCGCCTATTCCTCCGTCCTCATCGTCTTCATGGCGTTTGGCATCGGCCTGATCCAGCTCGGTGTCGGCGAGCGCAAGCTTGGCCGGCGCCAGGCCGGCCGGGGCAAAGCCGTGGCGCTCTCCAGTTCGGTGTCCGACCCCATCAGCCAGGGAGCAGCAAGTTGACGAAGGCCGGGCCCGCATCCGTCGAATTCCGTAACGTCTCCATGCGCTACGGCGCCGTCACGGCGGTCGACAATGTCAGCTTCACCGTCGAGGCGGGCAAGCTGGTGACGCTGCTCGGCCCCTCCGGCTGCGGCAAGACGACGACCTTGCGCATGATCGCCGGCCTCGAGATCGCCAGCGACGGACAGATCCTGATCGGCGGACAGGACGTGACGAAGCTCTCGGCCGCCGATCGCGACGTCAGCATGGTGTTCCAGTCCTATGCGCTGTTCCCGCATATGAGCGTGCTGGAGAATGCCGCCTATGGCCCGACGGTGAAGGGCCTGGGCAAGGAGAAGTCCCGCGAGATGGCGCTGGACAAGCTCGCGCTGGTCGGCCTGAAGGGCTTCGAGAACCGCTACCCGTCCGAGCTCTCCGGCGGCCAGCAACAGCGCGTCGCCGTGGCGCGTGCGCTCGTGCTGGAGCCGCAGGTCCTGCTCTTCGACGAGCCGCTCTCCAATCTGGACGCCAAGCTGCGCCGCCGGGTCCGCGAGGAAATCCGCGAACTGCAGCAGAACCTCAACCTGACCGTCGCCTATGTCACCCATGACCAGGAGGAGGCGCTCGCCGTCTCCGACAAGATCATCGTCATGTCGAATGCTAAGATCGCCCAGCAAGGCGCCCCGCGCGCGCTCTATGAGGAGCCCGCCAATGCCTTCGTCGCCGATTTCATCGGCGACGCCAACCTGATCGACGTCACCGTCAAGGCCGTGGCCGACGGCCGGGCCGAGGTCGCGGTCGGGCCCGCCACCGTCTCCCTGCCGGCGCGGGGGCTCGGCCCCGGCCCAGCCAAGGTCGCGATCCGCCCGGAAAGCCTGCTGCTGTCGGGCGAGACCGGCTCGCCTTCGCTGCCGGGGACGGTCGCCAAATGCGCCTATCTCGGCAATCACCTCGATATCATGGTCGAGACCCCGGTCGGCGAGCTTTTCGTCGTCCAGTACGGCCATCACGCCATGCTTGAGCCGGGCACGCCCGTGCGGCTGACCTTTGCCGGCTCGGGTGTGACGCTGATTCCGCCGGCCTGACCCGGCGACGTGCTGGATCTGCGTAAAAACCGACCGTCCTGCCGCAAAATCAGCATGTTTTGCGCGCATGAGTAATAAGTTGGCTAATGAAAAAGCGACGATTCGGCGTTAGCTTGGCCTGGTGAGACGGAGAGAGATGCAGCGGCGATGACGACGAGCGACAGCGCGACCACGATCCTGATTCACCTGGCCGGCGGCGTCGCGCTGCTGATCTGGTCGGTCAGGCTGGTGCGGACGGGGGCGATGCGCGCCTTCGGCTCCTCGCTGCGCCAGGCGCTGCAGACCTTCACCCAGAACCGCTTTGCCGCGTTCGGCAGCGGCGCCGCGGTGACGATGGTGCTGCAGAGCTCGACTGCGACGACGCTGCTGGTCTCCTCCTTCGCCGGTCGCAACCTGATCGCGCCGGCGATGGCGCTGGCCGTGCTGCTCGGCGCCAATTTCGGCACGGCTCTGGCGGCTTTCGTCATCTCGATGGATCTGGGCTGGCTCTGGGGCGTCTGCATGGCGCTCGGCGTCGCGCTCTATCTCGGCCACGAGGCGATGGACCGCGCCCGCAATATCGGCCGCGTCCTCGTCGGCATCGGCCTGATCCTGCTCTCCCTGATCGAACTCAACGCTGCGGCCGCCCCGCTCGCCCAGTCGCCGACCTTCCGGACCCTGCTTGGGGCGCTGGCGAGCGAACCCTTGCTGGCGGCGCTCGTCGCGATCGCCGCGACCTGGCTGACCCATTCCAGCATCGCGGTCATTCTGTTGATCGCGACCTTCGCCGCCTCCGGGCTGTTTCCGCCCGCGACCGCGCTGACGCTGGTGATCGGCGCCAATCTCGGCAATGCCCTGATCCCAGTGCTCGACCAGATCGGCGCGCCCGCCGCCCAGCGCCGCGCCGCCGTCGGCAATCTCGTGACGCGGGTCGTCCTCGCGCTTGTGGTGCTGCCCTTCGTCGGCCCGCTGTCGGGCTGGATGCTCGCGCTGCCCTCCGTCGATGCGCGCCTGGCGATCGAATTCCATGTCGCGCTGAACTTCGCCGGCGCGCTGCTCTTTCTGCCCTTCGTCACGCCCGTCTCGACGCTCGTCGCGCGGCTTATGCCCGGCAAGGAGTCGGCCGGGACTGAGGTCACGCCGCGTTATCTCGACCCCAACATCCTCGACAGCCCGACCGAGGCGCTCGCCTGCGCCATGCGCGAGGCGCTGCATCTCGGAGATCGCGTCGAGGGAATGCTGCGGGACACGATGACGCTGCTGGAGAAAGACGAGCTGAAGCTCTCGCGCGTCATCGCCGAGGCGGATGACGGCGTCGACACGATCCATGAATCGATCAAGCTCTATCTCGTCCGCGTTTCGCGCAACGAACTGAGCGACGAGGAAGGCCGCCGCCTGCTCGAGATCATCACGCTGATCACCAATCTCGAGCATATCGGCGACATCATCGACAAGAACCTGCGCGAACTCGCCGAGAAGAAGATCCGCAAGCGCTATGCCTTCTCGCCCGAGGGCCTGGCGGAGATCCGCGAGTTCCACCAGCGCGTCTCGTCGGGACTCGTCCTGGCGCTCAACGTTTTCGCGACGCGGGACCTAGCGCTGGCACGCCAGCTCTTCGCCGAGAAGGCAACGATGCGTGATGCCGAGCGGCGCGCCACCGAAAGCCATTTCCAGCGGCTGCGTAGCGGCCGGCCGGAATCGATCGAGACCAGCGCGATCCATCTCGACATCATCCGCGATCTCAAGCGCATCCACGGCCATATCGCCTCGATCGGCTATCCGATTCTCGAAAGCGCCAATGCCTTGCGCGAGAGTCGGCTGATGGAGACCAAGGAGGCGAGAGCGCGTCAGGAACGCGAAATGCTCCTGCCCACGCCGCAGACGGGCCACTGAGCCAAGCGCTGTGCCCTCAGACGGCGAGGGCGACCGGTAAGCTGCGGATCGCGGTCGCGAGTTCGGGCTCGTCGACGAGGTCTGCCGCATCCTCGAGCTTGAACCATTGGCTGCGGCGCTGGCCCTGCTCCGCCCAGGTCGAGAGCTGGCGTTCGACCTCCAGCAGATAGAGCGTCACCTCGCACAGGGTGAAATGGTCCGACATCCGCTTCCAGTAGGTGTAGCGGCCGGCCGGCTCGGATACGATCCGGCCGACGACGCCAGCTTCCTCGAAGGCTTCGCGCGCCGCTGCCTCTGGCGCCGTCAATCCCTTGATCGGCCAGCCTTTGGGCACGATCCAGCGCTGTGTCGTGCGCGACGTCACGAGCAGGATTTCCGTCAAGCCGTCCGCCAGGCGCCGGATCGGCATAGCCGCGATCTGTGCCCGAATCTCGCCGGGGGCGCGCTTCGTCTTCTTCATCAATGGGTGGTGCCCTTGCCTCCAGCGGCTGCCGCCTAGGCCGATTCGCTCGACCTTCCAGCGATTCAAATATTGCGCCGATACGACGATATGGAAAGAGCATTCCACACAACACGGTGTCGCAATTAAGGGCTGCTGCCGATGAAATGGCGAGCGCGGTGGACGGCCGCCGCGCCGCCTTCAGCCGGACAGGCTTTCCACGCCGCACCACTCGGCGACGAACAGCGCCATCGCCCCGGTGATCTTCTTCACCGAGGCCAGGCTGACGCGCTCGTCGAATGCATGGATGTTCTCACCCATCGGGCCGTAGCAGAGCGCCGGGATCTTGTCGTAGAGCGCATGCACGCGGGCATCGAGATAGGCCGCAGTCATGAAGGATTTGAGCGGGTTGCCGAGCGCCGCCTGATGCGCGCGGCCGAGCACGGCTTCCGCTTCGCTGCCCGGCTGCAGCACGTAGCCCTCGGCCCAGAAGCCGTTGAAGGTGACCTTGGGCGGGTTGTTGGCGAGGAAGGCATCGCTGCGCGACGCCGCCCGGATGCAATCCTCGATTCGGCGCGCGATCTCCTGCGCGGGCACGCCCGGATAAAGCCCCACGCGACAATCGACCTTGCACCAGCACGGCACGGAGGAGGCCCAGTCGCCCCCCTCGATCTTGCCGATATTGAGGTTGATGGGATGGGCCTGGTCCTCGAAATGCTCGCGGCCGGCCTTCTCGGCGTTGAACTCCTCTTCGAGCTTGCGCAACGCCGCGATCACCCGATAGGCGGCGTCGATCGCGTTCGCGCCGGCACCCATCTCGCGGACATGCACCGGCACGCCGCGCACCTCGAACCGGAACCAGATCACGCCGGCATTGGCCCGCGCCAGCATCTCGTATTCGGGCTCCGGGATCAGCGCGGCCCCGGCGCGGTAGCCGCGCAAATGGGTCATCAGCGCGCCATTGCCGGTCGACTCCTCTTCGACCACCGATTCCAGATAGAGCGTCGCGGCCGGCTGCAGGCCGATGCGCTTGAGGGCGTCGAGGCAATACACATTGGCGGCGGCGCCCGCTTTCATGTCGGCGCTGCCGCGGCCATACAGCCAGTCGCCCTTGATGACGGGGTCGAAGGGCGCATGCGTCCACTGATCGGCCGGGCCCGTCGGAACCACGTCGACATGCGCCTGCAGGATCAGAGAGCGGCCGGTCTCCGCGCGCGGATGATGGATGCCGACCACGATCGGCGCGTCGGAATGGAACTCGGAGAAGGGCGCGCCGCCAGGATGGGCCTTGATCGCGGCCTCGTCCATCTTGAAGCGGTCCATGGTGAAGCCGCGGTCCTTCAGCGCCCGGAAGACGAAGTCCTGGCAGGCATGCTCCTCGCCCCGCAGCGACGGGAAGCGGATCAGCTCCTGCGTGAAGGCGGTCTGCTCGGCGAACCCGGCCTCGACGGAGGCGAGGATCTTGTCGCGAAGGGCGGGGTCGAGGGGCATGGACTCAGTCTCCGGATGCGATGCCGTCATGCTCGGCCTTGTGCCGAGCATCCACGCCTTGCGACGCGGATGAAGGAAGACGTGGATGGCCGGGACAAGCCCGACCATGACGAACGGCTGGGAAAACCGCCATCAATGCCCGAACCGGCCGCCGCCCGGGACAGCCGCCAGCAAGGCTTGCGTATAGGCGTGCTGCGGGTTGGCGAAGAGCGCCGCCGTCGGTCCCGTCTCGACGATCCGGCCGCGCTGCATCACCGCGATGCGGTCGCAGATCTGGGCCGCGACGCGCAAATCATGCGTCACGAACAGGATGGCGAGGCCGAGCCTTTGCTGGATCTCCTTGATCAGCGTCAGGATCTGCGCCTGTACCGAGACGTCGAGCGCCGAGACCGCCTCGTCCGCGACCAGCACGTCGGGTTCGAGCGCAAGCGCCCGCGCGATGCCGATGCGCTGGCGCTGCCCGCCCGAAAACTCGTGCGGGTAACGGTCGATCGCATTGGCTGACAGGCCGACCAGTTCGAGCAGTTCGCGCGCCTTCGCCAGTGCGTCCTTGCGCGAGGTGCCATGCGCCACCGGCCCGTCCGAGATGATCCGGCCAACCGTCTGGCGCGGATTGAGCGAAGCGAACGGGTCCTGGAACACCATCTGGATACGCTTGCGCTGCTCGCGCAGCGCCGACGGCTTCAGGTCGCTGAGGACGAGGTCGCCGGCACTCTCGCTGCTCAGCGTGATCCGCCCGGTATCGGGCTCGATCAGCCGCAGGCAGCAGCGCCCGACCGTCGACTTGCCGGAGCCGGATTCGCCGACGAGGCCGAGCGTCTCCCCCCTGACCAGCGAGAACGAGATCTCGTCCGCCGCCCTGACCTCGCGCGTCGCACCGAAGAAGGCGCGCTTGCGATAGACCTTGCCGAGCTTCTCGACGCTGAGAACAGGCGCTGTCGCCGGCAGCGGCGGCCGCTTCGGCGGGATCAGCGAGGGTACGGCGGCGAGCAGCTTCTGCGTATAGGCGTGGCGGGGTGCGCCCAGCACTTGGTCGGCCGTGCCTTCCTCGACCAGGACGCCCTTTTCGAGCACGGCGATACGGTCCGCGATCTCGGCGACGACGCCCATGTCATGGGTGATGAACAGCACGGCGGTGCCGTGCTTGTGGCGGAGATTGTCGATGAGCTTGAGGATCTGCGCCTGCGTCGTCACGTCGAGCGCTGTCGTCGGCTCGTCGGCGATCAGCAGCTTCGGTTCGAGCGCGAGCGCCATCGCGATCATCACGCGCTGGCGCTGGCCGCCGGAGAGTTCATGCGGATAGGCGCGTGCCAGGCGCGGTGGATCGGGCAATCCGACCTCGGCCAGCAGATCGACGGCCCGCCTGTAGCGTTCCGAGCGGCCGAACAGCCCATGCGCCTCGAAGGTCTCGACGATCTGGTCTGCCACCCGCATGACCGGGTTGAGCGAGGTCATCGGCTCCTGGAAGATCATGCCGACCTCGCGGCCGCGCACATCCTGCATCGCCGCCTCGTAGAGCCCGAGCAGGTCGCGCCCGGCGAGCCGGATCGCCCCTCCGACCGGCTTCACCGCCTTCGGCAGCAGGCCCATCACGGCATGGGCGATCATCGACTTGCCCGAGCCGGATTCGCCGACGACGCAGAGTGTTTCGCCGGGCGCGATGGCGAGCGTGATGTTTTCCACTGCATGGGCCCGGTCCGCGAGCGCGGGCAGGGCGAGCGTCAGCGTCTCGATCGAGAGGACGGGCGAGGCCGGAGGCGCGACTTGAGGCGAGATTTGGCTCATTCGCGGCCCCTCGCCAGGCGCGGATTGAGCGCGTCGTTCAGGCCTTCGCCCGCGAGGTTGAGGGCAAGCACGGTCAGGAAGATCGCCAGCCCCGGGAAGAAGCTGATCCACCAGGCGTCGAGCAGGCGCGTACGCCCGGCGCCCACCATATAGCCCCAGCTCATCAGGTTCGGGTCGCCAAGCCCGAGGAAGGACAGCGAGGATTCGAGCAGGATCGCCGAGCCGATCATCAGCGAGCCCATCACGATGATCGGCGCGATCGTGTTGGGCAGCACCTGGCTGAAGATGATGCGCGGCGTCGATTGCCCGATGGTGATCGCTGCCTGGACATATTCGCGCGTCTTCAGCGAGAGCACCTCGCCGCGCACCAGCCGCGCCACGGGCGGCCACGACACCACGCCGATGGCGAGCACGATCGAGCCCAGCGCCGGCTGCAGGATCGCGACCATCACGATCGCCAGCGCGAAGGAAGGAATCGTCTGGAAGAATTCGGTGAAGCGCATCAGCGCGTCATCGACGAAGCCGCCCGCATAGCCGGCCGCGGCACCGAGCGGCACACCGATCAAGAGCGCTACCAGCGTGGAGACCACCCCGATCATCAGCGAGACCCGCGCGCCATGGACGAGGCCGGCCGCCAGATTGCGGCCAAGCGTATCGGTGCCGAGCGGGAAGCGCTCCATGGTGAAGGGCGCCAGGAAGGGCCGCGCCACCGGCCGCCACGGCGATTGCGGATAGAGCGTCGGCGCCAGCAGCGCGAAGGCCACGACCGCCAGCAGGATGACGAGGCCGAGCACGGCGCCGCGATTGCGGCAGAAGCGCTTGAGGAAGTTCATGCCGGGAAACTCACGACGTCGCCTCGATGCGCGGATCGGCGATCCGATAGACCAGATCGGTGATGATGTTGAAGCCGACGACCATGGCCGAGGACATGAAGAACACGCCGAGCAGCACCGAATAATCGCGCTGCACCAACGCATCGAACATCAGCCGGCCGATGCCGGGCCAGGCGAAGACCGTCTCGGTCAGTACCGCGCCGCCGACGAGCTGGCCGGCTTGCAAACCGGCCAACGTCACCACGGGCAGGATCGCGTTCCGCGCCACATGCCGCCGCGAGACGATTCCCGGAGACAGACCCTTGGCACGCGCCGTCTTGACGAAATCGGCGCCTGCGACCTCGAGCATCGAGGCGCGCATCATCCGGGCGTACAGGGCTGTGAAGAACAGGCCCAGCGTCATCGCCGGCAGGATCAGGTGGTGGCCGATGTCGAGCGCCCGGGCCAGCCCGGTGTAGTTCGCCCCGATGGTCTCGTAGCCGACATTCGGAACGAGCCCGAATTTCAGCGAGAACACGATCTGGCTCATCAGCGCGATCCAGAACAGCGGCGTCGCGTAGAAGACCAGTGACAGCGTGGTGATCAGGCTGTCGGACCAGCGCCCGGCGCGGCGCGCCGCGAGCGCGCCCATGATCACGCCGAGCCCGAGCGAGATGACGAAGGCGGCCCCGGTCAGCAGCAGAGTCGCCGGCAGCCGGTCGAGCACCAGCGTCAGCACCGGCTGCTGTTGCCGGTAGCTGAAACCGAGATCGAAGGTCATGTAGCCCTTGATGTAGATCCAGAGCTGCGTCGTGAGCGGCTGGTCGAGCCCGAAACGCGCCCGCAGCTGTTCAAGCAGCTGCGCATCCGCCGCCCCGGCCTCGCCGGCGAGCACCTGCGCCGGATCGCCCGGCGCAGCACGGATCAGGAAGAAGTTCAGCACGGCGATGGCGAAGAGCACGAGAATGCCCTTCACCAGCCGGCCGGAGAGGAAATGCAGGAGGTTCATTCGGTGCAGCCCGTCATTCCCGGTTAGAGCGAAGCGGAGAGCCGGGAATCTCCTGGGAGAGATGCTCGGGTCTGCGCTTCGCTTCGCCCGAGCATGACGTGTTCTCGCTGATCAGTCCTTCCACGCATCCCTGAACCCGTCATTCACGCCGATCGCGGTCGTGACGAGGTTCTTGACGTTGCAGCGATAGATCGTCGGGAAATCCATCTCGAGCTGCCAGAGCACCGGCACCTCTTCCGCCATGATCTTCTGCACCTTGGTGTAGAGCTCCTGCCGGGCCTCGTTGGTCGGCGCGATCGCGGCATCGGCGAAGAGCTTGTCGACCTCGGGGTTGATATAGGCGCCCTGGTTGCCGAACGGGTTGCCCTTGATGATGTTGGTCGAGACGTAGTTGCGCGCCACGCCCGTCGCCGGGTCGCCGAGCTGGTAGAGATAGTTGAAGGTCATGTCGAAGTCGCCGTTGCTGGCCTTCTGCGTCCAGCCCGGCACATCGGTGGTCTCGATCGAGACGTTGATGCCGGCATCGGTCAGGTTCTGCTTGATGGCCTCGGCCCAGCGGCTCCAGACTTCGCCATAAGGCAGCGCCAGAAGCTTGATCGGCTCGCCCTTGTAGCCCGAGGCCTTGACCAGTTCTTTCGCCTTGGCGACGTCGTAGCCGTATTTCGGCACGTCGGCGGAGTAAAACTTCGTCTTGGACGAGATCGGCCCGGTCGGCAGCTTGCCGAGGCCGCCCCAGACCACGTCCTTCCCGAATTCGCGGTCGATCGCATACATCATGCCCTGGCGGAACTGCTTGTTGGCGAGCGGCCCGCCGCGGGCGATGTTCGGCGTCAGCCAGGCATGCGGAGCGAACATCTCCCAGCCCTTGGTGGTGACGCAGGTGTTGGGCAGCTTCGAGAGCCGGGCGACGTCGTAGACATCGACCGAGCCGCCGGTCAGCACGTCGATCTTGCCGGTTTCGTAGGCGACGGCGCGGGCAGCGGCGTCGGGAATGATCTGCCAGTAGACCTCGTCGAGATGGGGCTTGCCCTTCTGCCAGTAGCTCTCGTTCTTCACGAGGTGGATGTAGGAACCCTTCTTCCACTCCTTGAGCTTGAACGGGCCGGTGCCGATCGGGGTGTTGTTGGCCGGATTGGCGCGGTAGTCGGTGCCGTCATAGATGTGCTTCGGGATCATCGGCGCGCCGGCGGCTTCCATCGCCAGCAGCAGCGGACCGAAGGGCTGCTTCAGCGTGATCTTCACGGTCAGGTCGTCGACCTTCTCGATCTTCTCGATCTGGCCGTTGGCGACCGGGCGCCAGCGCGGGTGAACCTCGCGCAGGAACTTGTCGAGCGAGAACACCACGTCGTCGGCGCTGAACGGCTTGCCGTCATGCCAGGTCACGCCTTCCTGGAGCTTGAACGTATAGACTTTGGAATCCGCCGAGATCTCCCAGCTCTTGGCGAGCGAGGGGATCGGCGTCAGCTTCTCGTCATAGCGCAGCAGCGACTCGTAGATGTTGCCCGCGACCATGTTGGTCGGGCCGTTCTGGTTGAGGCCCTGCATCAGCATCGGTGGCTCGGGCTGGACGACGACATGCACCGTGCCGCCGGACTTCGGCGTCTGCGCCAGCGCGGTCAGCGGTGCCAAGGCGAGCGCCGTCGTCAGGGCCAAGGTCGCCTTGAGGGCAAGCTGTCGGCGGATCGCTGAAGTCATCGTGGTTCTCCCGTTAACCTGGAACAGTCGCATCATCGGCGGGCCCCCTCAGGCACCGTCCGGCTCGAATAGATCACAGCCCGGCGCCGCCGCACAGCCATTGCTGTCCTGCGAAGCGCGCCATTCTGTCCGGCAAAATCCGGGCCATTCGGCCTCTGGTCGTCTCCCGCCTCGGCCGAGGCGGGAGAGCTATGCCAGGGCGACGATAGGAAGGAAGGCCGCGCGCGGTCCAATAGGCTGTATCTATGCCTCGGATAGGCTGTGGGCAGCGGGTGAGGTGCGGCGCCGGTTACAGCTTCTTGCCGTCCTTGTCGTACTGCTTGAGGAAGGCGGTCAGGTCCTTGATTTCCTGCTCGTTCTTGATTCCCGGAAAGATCATCTTGGTGCCTGGAATCTTCGCCTTGGGATCCTTGATGTACTCGGCGAAGACGGCCTCATCCCAGGTGATGCCCGAGTTCTTGTTGGCCGCGGAATAGCTGTAGCCCTCCACCGCTCCGGAATGGCGCCCGATCAGCCCGTTCAACTGGGGGCCGACGAGGTTCTTCGCCGTCTCGCCGATCTGGTGGCAGGCGCGGCACTTGTTCCAGGAGCGCTCGCCCGCGGCGATGTCCTGTGCGAAGGCGGGCAGCGGGGTGGCGAGGGCCGGGGCGGCGAGGGCAACGAAAAGCGCGATGCGGGCGATGGCGTGCATGGGATATCCTTGCTGCGGCATTGGTCCAGTTCGGGGACCGGACCCGGTGGCATGGCATCAGGTCCTTGAACTGGAATAATGCAACGCAGCGCGGCGCCTATGAGCCAATTCGACGCGGGCGGCCTCGCCCGCACGATCAGCCGAGACGGCCGATCCAGTCGGCGACGGTGGCGGTGAAGGCGTCCGGTCGCGAGACCGGGAAGAGATGGCCGCCGGTGTCGAGCATGGTCTTGCTGCAACCGGGAAGGGCGGCCGCGAGCTCCTCCTGCAGGAAAGCCGGAACCACCATGTCGTCGCGCGCGCCGAGCACGAGGATCGGCATGGCGAGCGCTGCGGCCTCGGCGGAGCCGTCGAAGGACAGCAGCGCGTCGATGCGCTCGCGCATCGCGGCCTGCGCCTGCGCGGTGGCCGGCGCCGCGGCCAGCGCCGCCTCGAAGACATGCCAGTTCGCCTCGATCCAGGCCGGCGGATAGGCGCAGAGCACCGAACTGGCGGCATAGGCTTCGGGATTGCTTTCGAGGATGGCACGGCGCGCCCCGAAATATCCGGCCATGTAGCGGCTCGGTTTCAGCCAGCCCCCGCTCAGGATCAGCCCGTCGATGCGCTCTGGAGCCTGTCGCGCCAGCGCCTGGGCGATGCAGCCTCCGGTCGAATGACCCAGCACCATCGCGCGTTCGACCCCGGCCTGATCGAGCAGGGCAAGGCAGTCCCGTGCCAGCTCGTCGATGCTGCAGGCGGCCTTGCCGCGCGTGCTCGCCGCGATGCCGCGCTGGTCGAAGCGGATGACGCGAAAGGAGCGGGCCAGCGTCGCCGAGATGCTGGTCCAGAACGCGGCCGTGCCGCCGAGACCGCTGACCAGCAGCAGAACCCGCCCCTGGCCTTCGGCGAAGGCTTGCAGGGTCGCGCCGTCAGCGGTCGGAACCGTGAAGTCGATGGGACCGGGAAGGTCGCTTTCGTCCTGGGTCATGAAATCCCTCCCTGTACGGCGCATGCGGCGCTCTTTGTCGGTCCCGTCGGGCATGCCGGCTGGAATGGCGAAGGATGACGCAGGCGGCGCGTCGCCGCCATGCCCGCAATGGCGGGGGCGAGACGCAAGCGGCGCAGGGCGATGACGTCCGCCAGGAGAAGCGCGGCCAATGGCGGCCGGTCGGCGATCCGACGCTGTTTCCGCTGTGACAGATCGCGTGCCCCCTTCATGCGGGCATGAATTGACCCTACGGTACGAGCCACCGGGATGTGCGCCGAAGCGGAGGCCACGGAAAAGATGGGGCAGCGGAGGCATGAATGAGTTGCGATGAGAGCTGGGCCATCGACCGGCGCCGCCTGCTCGGGGCGGCGTCGCTGTTCGGCGTGGCTGGCCTGCCCGCCGCGGCCTTCGCACAGGCCTCGGCGGGTGCACAGGCCCCGGCGGCTGGGCAGATTCCGGCGGGTCTGGTGACGGATGTGCGCGGCGACGCAGTCGCGGAGCTCAGGGAGGCGCGGCGCATGCTTGCCGCCGAGGGCCCGGTCTTCGTCGGGGACCGGGTCGAGACCGGCGACGGCGCCCGGGCCGGTTTCCGGCTCGGCCGCGCGACCGAGCTTCGCCTCGGCGAAAAGGCACGGATCACGATCGATCGTTTCATCGTCGATGCCGGCGGCACCATCACGCTCGGTGCCGGCGCGCTACTGGTCGATAAGGCGCCCGGCAGCGAGGCCGGCCGGATTCGCGTTCGCTCCTCATATGGTCTGATCGCGGTGCGGGGCACGCGTTTCTTCGCCGGGCCGAGCAATGGCGTCTTCGGCGTGCTGGTCTTGCGCGGCGAGGTCGCCGTGCGTGCCGCCGGCCGCGAGGTCGTGCTCGCGGCGGGCGAGGGCACCGATATCGCACGGCGGGGCGCCATGCCGACGCCGGCCCGCGCCTGGGGCGAGGCGCGCATTCGCGCGGCGCTGGCGCAGGTCGAGTGACGAAGCGCTCCTGATGCAAGCCGGAGGGGCCTCGATGGACCATGCCGCCATCGCCGCGATGCTGGGCGAGGCCGCGTTCTTCGCGCGGCTCGCGCCCGAGGCTCTGTCGGCCTGTGCCGGGGAATTCCGCGAGCAGCGCTTCGAGCAGGGCCAGATGCTGTTCTCTCGCGGGGACCGCGGCGACCAGCTCATTCTCGTCGGGGAGGGCCGCGTCAGGCTGGCGGTGACGACGGAGGATGGCCGCGAACTGAGCGTCCGCCATGCCGTCCGGGGCGAGCTCCTTGGCGAGATCGCGGTGCTCGATGGCGGCGAACGCAGCGCCGATGCTGTCGCACTGACGGCTGTCGTTGCCTATGGGCTGAGACGGGCACAGCTCGATCAGCTTGCCGGCCGCTATCCCGAGATGTCCGCAGGCATCATCGCCTTCCTCTGCCGGCGCTTGCGCCAGACCACCGACCAGCTCGAAGGCATCGCGCTCTATTCGATAGAGGTCAGGCTGGCGCGCTTCCTGCTCGTCGGGCTGGGTGGGCGCCGGCCGTCGCCCGGCAAACGCCTGCCGCTCGACATGGCGTTCTCCCAGGGCGAGCTGGCGCAACTGCTTGGCGCCAGCCGCCCCAAGGTCAATGCGGCGCTCGGCGCGCTCGAACAGGCCGGCGCTATCCGCCGCACCTCCGACCGCATCTTCTGCGATCCCGATGCCTTGGCGAAATGCGCCGGAATCGGCGATGTCTGAACGATGGCGGTGGCTGTCGCGGCCCGTGCTTGCCGGCCTGCTCGCCGGTTTCTGCGTGTTGGTGCTGTCGCTCGCCGCGCCGGCGGCCTGGCGCGAGACACTGCGCGAACGCGTCTTCGACGCAATGCTGCGCGGTGTCGCCGGCTGGCGCGGAGCCGCGCCCGACACCAGGCTCGCCATCGTCGCCATCGACACCGCCAGCCTCGAAGCCATCGGCCCCTGGCCGTGGCCGCGCGAGACGCTCGCCCGCCTGATTGCCACGGTGAATGCCGCCAAACCGGCGGCCGTCGCGCTCGACATGCTGCTGGCGGGGGAGGATACGCGCTCCCCGGCCGCACTCGCCCGCCAGCTCGCCGCACAGACGGGTCGCGCCGAGTTCCGTGTGTTGGCGCAGACGCTCGTCGATGGCGACAAGGCGTTGGCCGAGGCCGTCGCTGCGGGCTCCGTCGCGCTCGGCTGGGTCCTCGATCCGCGTGGGCGCGACGAGGTCGCCGAGATTCCGGTCCTGATGCGTGAAGGCGTGCGGTTCGGCTCCCTCTGGCGCGAGAACGGCGCGACCGGACCGCCGGCCGTGCTGGCCTCCGAGGCTGCAGGCGCCGGCACCTTGTCCCTTCCGGGCGACGAGGACGGCATGGTCCGCCGCGTCCCGCTCTTCGTCGCGGTCGGCGACGGCATCCGCCCCGGCCTGGCGCTCGAGGCGCTGCGCCTCGCCGTCGGCGCCTCGGGCTACCTGCTCTCGGCCGATCCGGCCCGTTTCAGTCTCGGACCGCTGTCGCGCCCGTTGCCATCGGACGGTCTGCTGCGTCTGGTGCCCGGCACGGCAGCCGTCTCGACGCTGCGCGCCTCCGATATCTTGAATGGCGGCGCCGATCTCGCGCCGCTTGCCGGAGCGATCGTCTTTATCGGCGGTTTCGCGCCCGAACTCGGCGCGTTGCGGGCGAGCGCGCGCGATCCGCTTACCGCGTCGTCGCTGCTTCAGGCCGATGCCGTCCGCCAGATTGCGGCCGGTGTGATGCCGGGCCGGCCCGTCCAGGGCTGGGCCTGGGAGATCGCGGCTGCGCTCCTGGTGGTCCTGACCGCAACCGCGGTCGGACGCCATCTGCGGCCGGCATCGGCCGCACCCGTGCTAGCGACGCTTCTGCTCTGCCTCATCCTCGGCGCCCTCGGGCTCGCCGCGGCGGACCTGCTGCTCGATCCGCTGACGCCGGCGGCCTCGGGCGCGGCCGCCTTCCTCGCGACCTCGCTGGCGGGCTTCTCGGAAACACGTCTGCGCGAGGCGCGTCTGCGCCGTCGCTTCGAGCAGCACCTTGCGCCGGGGGTGGTCGAGCGCATCATCGCCAACCCTGCCAGCCTCAGGCTCTCCGGCGAGAGACGCGAGATCACCGCCCTGTTCACCGACATCGAGGGTTTCACCCAGATGACGCGCGACATTGGTCCCGAGCAACTGGTCAGCGTGCTGGACGGCTATTTCGAGGGCGTGACGCGCATCGTCGGCGAGCATGGCGGCATGGTCGACAAGCTCGTTGGCGACGCGGTGCACGCCTTCTTCAACGCGCCGCTCGACCTCGCTGACCACCCGCAGCGTGCCGTCGCCTGCGCAGTCGCGATCCTGGCCTGGACGGAAGATTATCGTGCCCGTGGCCTCGCCGCGACGGTCAGGCTCGGTCGCACCCGCCAGGGCATCGAGGCCGGCATTGCCATCGTCGGCGATGTCGGTGTCGGCGCGAAGCTCGACTACACCGCCCATGGCGATGCGGTGAATATGGCGGCGAGGCTCGAAGCGCTCAACAAGGAGCTCGACTCCTCGATCTGCATCGGGCCGGTGGCGGCGGAGCGGTGTGGGCCGCAGCGCGTTCGCCCACTCGCTCGCGTCGAACTGCGTGGCCTGGGCGAGGTCGAGGTTTTCACCGCGCTGGAGGCCGCGTGATGCGGCTGTTCCCTGCGGGACAGGCAGGTTAGCCATTTTCGTACATTCTTACGGCACGCGCTGCTCCGGTTGGCCCGGTGCACGGATCGCTCAAAGGGAGATGACGTTATGGTCCAGGCTTCAATCCTCGTTCGTCAGCATCGGGATGCCGGGCCCGGCCGTGACGGTGTTTGCCGCCGCCGCGTGACACTGCGCGTGCTGACCACCACCGTCATGCTGGCTCTCGCTGCCGTCGGCAGCGCGCCTGCCGCGATCGCCCAGCCCGCCGCGGCGGTCATGGCGCCGGCGCTGGTGCCGCTCGAACAGGCCTTCATGAAGGCTGCGACCGACCTCTTTGCAAAGGTGCCAGTCGGCGCCGGCGACGTCACCATCGTGATCGATCCGCTGATCGACGGCGTCACCGGCATCCAGTCGGCCGCGACACGCGGTTTCGACAGGCGCATCGCCGAACTCGTCGCCGAGCGCTATCCGCATGTGAAGGTCCTGGCCTTCACGCCAGAGAACGTCGCCAGGGCGCGCTTCGTCTTCATCGGCACCTTCAACACGATCAACAATGCCGGCCAGCCGGGGGCTGAGAAGGATGCCTTCTGGATCTGCTTCGCTTTGGTCGAGCGCGAGGCCAGGACCGTCTATGCCCGCAGCGTCTCGCGCGCCCTCATCGGCAATGTCGACATCGCTCCGGCCGCTTCCTATTCCGACAGCCCGGTCTGGGGCATGGACGCTGCGACGAAGGCCTATATCGAGGCCTGCCAGAAGTCGCAGCCGGGCACGCCCGTAGCACCGGCCTATCTCGATCAGCTCGGGGCCGCCGCCCGCATCCGCGAGGCGACTGCTGCCTATGAGGCTGGCGATCACCGCAAGGCGCGCGATCTTTACCGCGAGGCCAAGGATCAACCAGGCGGCGACCAGCTCCGCGTCCTGAACGGGCTCTATCTGTCCTATACCGCGCTGGGCGAGACCGGCGAGGCCGACCAGACCTTTGGCCAGATGGTCGAACGCGGCTTCTCGCTCGGCCAGCTCGGCGTGAAGTTCCTGTTCGAGCCGAACTCGACGGCCTTCAACGCCGATCGCAAGCTGTCGGCGAGCTATCCCGCCTGGTTGCGCGAGATCGCATCGCGCGCCACCAGGGCCGGTGTCTGCCTCGAGGTCGTCGGCCATGCCAGCCGCACCGGCCCGGAGGATCTGAACGACCGGCTCTCCCGCGACCGTGCCGAGCGCATCGCCTCGCTGATGGCCGGGCAGGCGCCGGGCATCTCCCAACGCTTGCGCCCTTCCGGTGTCGGCTATCGCGAGGCGCTGGTCGGGCTGCCGCGCGACGACGCCAGCACGGCGGTCGATCGCCGCGTCGAATTCAAGACGGCGCCCTGCGCATGACCTGGTCTCGCATTGCTCCGGGCCGGCTGCGTCGCTGCCTGTCGGGAGCAAACCGGCAGCCGAAATCGCCCCTGCTGCTAACCGCATTCCCGGCCATCGCGGCCGGAATCGCCCTGCTGATGACGGCGTCCCACTCCCTGGCCCAGCCGAAGCCGCCCCAGGCAGGTGCTGTAGCTCCCACGCTGAAGCTGATCCCGCTGGCTCCGCCGAAGGATCCGGCCGTCGAACTGGCCGAGCGCATCGCCGCCACCACCAACCGCGCGGCGCTGCTCGAACTCATGGCCGCCGGGGTGGACAAGGCCAGGATCGCGGCGCGGCTGACGGCTCTGGGCTATGTCGATCTCGCCGCCGGCAGCACGCGGCTCTGGCTCAAGCCGGGCTCGGGCGAGACCTTCCGCGACTGCGCCGACTGCCCGGAACTCGTCCTCGTGCCCGAGGGCGATGTCCGCATCCAGCTCTCGACCGGCGCCACGCCGCGGATCGTCGAGGCCAGCCTGCCGCAACCCTTCGCCGTTGGCCGTTTCGAGGTTACGCGGGCGCAGTATCGGGCCTTCGTCGCGCAGTCGGGCCATGTCGTCGAGATCGGTTGCCACGTCCGCGCGCCGGTCTGGAAGCTCGATCCGACCCTGTCCTGGCAGGATCCGGGCTACCCTCAGACGGAAAGCGACCCCGTCGCCTGCGTCAGTCATGGCGACGCCAGGGCCTATCTCGCCTGGCTGTCGAAGCGCAGCGGCCAGCGCTACCGTTTGCTCTCGGACCCGGAATGGCACCATGTCGCGGCCGGTTCGGCGAAGGAGATGGCCGATCCCGCGCGGCTCTGCGCCATCGGCAACGGCGCCGACGAGAGCGCGAAGCAGGGCAATCCGGGCTGGACGGTCGCACCCTGCCGGGACGGCTTCCGCAACACCGCACCGGCCGGCAGCTTCGCCGCGACCGCCTGGGGCATCTCCGATCTCAGCGGCAATCTTTGGGAGTGGGTGGATACCTGTCCGCCCGATCCGTCGGTTCCCGGTCAACCCTTTCCGCCACCTGTCTGCAACGAGGTCGAGGGCCGCATCCTCAGGGGCGGTTCCTGGGCCGATCCGCCGGCGATGCGCACGCTCGATGCCCGGATCGTCAGCGATCCCGGCATCCGCGATCAGGTTGCAGGCTTCCGCGTCGCCCGCGATCTCGGGAACTGAGCGCGCCGACTCTACGCGATTCGGGGCGCCGTCTGCGCGGCCCGGCGGCCGGTCCAGAGCCATGCCGTCACCGCAGCCAGCAGGACGGCTCCCGCGATCTGTGAATTCTGGAACGGCAGGAACAGGCCGATGCCGGCTGCAAAGAGCAGGGCGCGCTTCGTCAGGTCGAGCATGACGATGTAGTAGCCCTCGAACGCGGCATTGAGCGCCAGCACCCCGAGCGCCACCGCTCCGACGGCCGCGATGATCTGCCAGAGCGAACCGATCATGAGCAGCGCGGGCTGGTACATGAAGACGAAGGGCAGGATGAAGGCGACCATCGCGATCCGGCAGGCGACGAGCGCGATCATCACCGGATTGGCCTTGGCGATCGAGGCCGCCGCGAAGGCCGCAACGGCGACCGGCGGCGTGATCGCCGACATCGAGGCGATATAGACGATGAAGAGATGCGCCGGCAGCACCGCGATGCCGAGCGCGATCAGCGCCGGGGCCGCCAGCACGGCCGAGAGCGCATAGACCGCCGGCGTCGGCATGCCCATGCCGAGCACGATGATGACGAAGGCAGCCACGATGATCGTCAGGATCGGGCTGCCGCCGGCCATGTGGAACAGGCCCGAGCTGATCTTGCCGGTGAGGTCGGTCATCGAGAGCGTGCCGACGACGAGCCCGGCGATGGCGCAGGCGACACCGACGCCGATCATGCCGCGCATGCCGTCGCTGAGACCGAAGAACAGCGTCTTGACGAGCTGAACCGGGTTCTTCTGCCGCAGCAGGGCGACGGGCAGCAGCGCGGCGCAGGCGATGGCACCGGCGAAGGACGGCCGGTTGAGACTGAGCACGCCCCAGACCAGAAGGCCGATCGGAACCAGATACAGCCAGTCGCGCCGCAGCACGGTCAGGATCGAGGGAGCCTCGCCATGCGACATCGGCTGGAGGCCATCCCGATGCGCCCGGAAATGCGCGGCAAGGAAGACCGACTGGTAGTAGAGCAGGGCAGGCACCAGCGCCGACAGGGCGATCGTCGCATAGGGAATGCCGGTGAAGTCGGTCATCAGGAAGGCCGCCGAGCCCATCACCGGCGGCAGCAGCGCACCGCCCGTCGATGCCGCGGATTCGATGGCGCCGGCATAGGTGCGGCTGACGCCGGTCCGGATCATCAGCGGGATGCTGAAGGAGCCGGTGGTGACGACGTCGGCCGTCGGCGATCCCGAGATCGAGCCGTAGAGGCCCGACGAGACGACCGCGACCTTGCTCGCCCCGCCGACCTGCTTGCCGACGAGGCTGTTGGCGACGTCATAGAAGAAGTCGGCGCCGCCGATCCGGTCCAGCAGCGCGCCGAAGATGACGAAGACGACGACGAGGAAGGCCGCCACCTCCAGCGCCGGGCCGAACAGGCCGTTGGTCGAAAAGACGAGATGGTCGACGATCTCCTGCGTGCTGAAACCGCGATGGGCGAAGGAGCCCGTCAGCCTGTTGCCGAAGATCGCATAAGCGAGGAACGTCGAGACGAGGACGACGAGGATCATCCCGATGCAGCGTCGCGTCGCTTCCATCACCAGCGCGATCAGGACCATCGAGGCGGCGATGTCGAGGGTCGAGAGCTCGTCGATCATCGGCAGGCGCAACTCGTGCACCGGATGCATCGCGATGAAATAGCCGCAGGAGGCGACCGACAGTGCGACCAAACCCCAGGCCGGCCAGGAGCGGCCGGTCTGTCGCAGCGGATTGGCGGTCGTGGTCAGGAAGGCCAGCGACAGGACTGCTCCGAGGAAGAGGAACAGCGCGATCTCGCGGTTGACATACCAGCCGAAGGACATCGCCAGTAGCAGCAGGCCGGCCGCGACGCCGACGATGTGGACGGTCCACTGCTCGGGGGCGTCGAGCCGGCGCGACTGTCCCGGCGCGAGGAGCTTCAGCAGGAGCGGCATCGGGGCACCTCGCGAAATCGGCATCGATCAGCTCCGCACGGCACCTTTCACTTGATCAGGCCGGCCTTCCGATAGGCCATCTCCGCGCCCGGATGGAGCGCTAGCGGCGCGGTCTGGGTGAGGTTGACGGGCTCGAGGCGCGCCATCGTGGCATGGGCCTGCTTGAGATAGTCGAAGTTCTTCAGCATCCCCTCGACGATCGCCGCCGCATCCTCGTTCTTCATCTCGCTGGCCGCGAATAGCACGACGCTGCCGGTGACGGTTGGGATCGCCTGCGGCTGGAACGGATAGGTGCCGGCTGGAACCGTGATCGCCGCGGTGCCGAGCTGGGCGCCGAGCTTGGCGGTCGCCTCCGGGCTGATGCCCAGCATCTTGACCTTCATCTCGCGGGTCGCGCTGTTGATCTGGCCGGAGGGAAAGGCGAGCATGTTGATGATGATGTCGACCTGGCCGTTCTTCATCATCTCCAGGCCGGCATTGTAGTCGACATGTTGGATGCGCCCGCCCCAGCCCTCGATGTCCTTGGCGGTGATGCCATAGACCTTGAAGACCTCCTCGCCGGTCACCGCCATCAGCGTGCCACGCTGGTTGAGCGCGATGCGCACCGGCTTCTTGGCGGCCAGGATGCTCTCGAAGCTGTCGATGCCGGAATCCTCGCGGACGAGGATCTGCACCGCGGCCTGCGGATCGATCAGCGCGATGGCCTTGAGGTTGGTGACGGGCGCCTTGAACGGATCTTCGCCCGCCTGCGCCCGCTTGATGAGCTGGGCATGGGCGATGCCGAGTTCGACCTTGCCGGTCGAGACGAGCTGGATATTGGCGGCCTCGCGGCCGGGCTCGTAGCCGAAGGCGGCGCCGGGCGATTCACGCCGGATCGTCTCGCCGATCGCATTGCCGATGGCGCTCCAGGCGCCGCCGACCGAGCCGCCGGTCAGGGTGATCTTCTTGGTCGGAGCGGTCTGCGCCAGGCTGAGGCCTGCGCAGAGTCCGAGCGATGCCGCCACGATGGACGCGATAGCCAGTCTCTTCATGATTGCCCTCCCAGGCCTGTGTCGAGAGATGGCCCGCATGACGGGCCGCAAACCCATACTTCGTCGGTCGCAACCTGCGCCCGACGATCTGCCGTAGCTGTCTATCCCCGGCGGCTTCAAGCCGCTTCGTCGCGTGCATGTCTTGTTTGTCAGGCAAAGCCCTGCGCAGCACGAGGCGAAGTTTGTTGGTATGCATATGGCTTGTCAATGCTGGTCTTCGCTCAATCTGACCGCTTGCAGTGCAGCAATTGCTTGCGAAATAAGCGCTGCAACCATGGGTTTGGCCCGGATTTAGGCATGGTTGCACTGTCAGCCCGAAAACGGCGGCCCCCTGATCTATTCCTTGCTTGACAGTCTGCAGCGCTCTCCGCATCGTTGGTACACAAACGGTAATCAAATCGGGCCGTCCATGCTATTCGCTCTCCCTGGCGAAGCCCGCGCCAAGGCTGCGGGAGCGCGTGTCAGGGGCTGAAGCATGTATGATCGTTTCGCGACCGAGCGGCTGATCGACCTCTGGCTGAGGGAGGACATCGGCTCCTGCGACCTGACCGTCCAGCTCATGATCGAGCCGACCGAGACGGGCTGCTTCCGGATGAATGCCCGCGAGCCGATGGTGCTGGCGGGGATCGATGTCGCCGCCGCCGTGTTCCGGCGCTACGAGCCGGCGCTGTCGGTCAAGGTCGAGGCTGCCGATGGCGACCGCGTCGAGAAGGGCGCGACCCTGATCCTGGTCGAGGGGCCGGCGCAGGGCATTCTGACCGCCGAGCGCACGGCACTGAACATCGTGCAGCGCCTGTCCGGCATCGCGACCGAGACGGCGCGCTATGTCGACATTATCAAGGGCACCTCGGCGCGTCTGATCGACACCCGCAAGACCACGCCCGGCCTGCGCATGCTGGAGAAGCATGCGGTCGCCTGCGGTGGCGGCCTCAACCACCGCCTCGGCCTCGATAACGGCGTGATGATCAAGGACAACCACATCGCGGTCTGCGGCGGCATCGCCCAGGCAGTCGAGCGCGCCCGCAAAAGGCTGCCGGTGCTGACCAAAATCGAGGTCGAATGCGACCGGATGGAGCAGGTCCGCGATGCGGTCGCGGCCGGCGCCGACGTCATCATGCTCGACAACATGCCGGTGCCGGAGATGAAGGAGGCGGTGGCCTATGTCGCGGGCCGCGCCAAGGTCGAGGCCTCGGGCGGTATTCGCTACGAGACCATCCGCGCCATCGCCGAGACCGGCGTCGACTATATCTCGACCAGCAAGATCACCCAGTCGGCGCCCGCCGTCGACATCGGGCTCGACGAGGCCTGAGGCAACACCGGAACCATGCGGCCAGGCATCCTCTTCGTCGTCGTCGGCCCGAGCGGCGCCGGCAAGGACACGCTGATGGACGGCGCCCGCAAGGCGCTGGCCGATGGCGGTCGCTTCGGCTTTGCCCGGCGCCTGATCACCAGGCCGGCCGATGCCGGTGGCGAGGATCACGAGGCGATCGACGATCAGGGTTTCGCAGCGCTCGCCGCCTCCGGCGGGCTGCTCGTCTCCTGGAACGCCCATGGCCTGCATTACGGCCTGCGGGCCTCGCTGCGCGATGAACTGGTGGCGGGCCGGCACATCGTCGCCAATGGCTCGCGCGGCGTGCTGGAGACGCTGGCCGGCGCGGTCCCGCGCCTGATCATCATCAACGTGACCGCCTCGCCCGAAATCCTTGCCGCCCGGCTGGCCTCGCGCGGTCGCGAGACGGCGGACGACATCGCGGCAAGGTTGGCGCGCCGGCCGCCGCAACTGCCGGCCGGGATCGAGACGCTGGTCGTCGAGAACAACGGCGCGATCGAGGAGGGCATCGAGCATTTCCTCGCTGCGATCGACGCCGCCACGCGCCGGCTCGCGCTGAAGCCCGTGTCGATCGACGCCTGGCGCGACAACATCGCCTATCTGCCGCGCGACAGCATGCTCGGCGTCGAGGACTTCGACGGGCCGGGCAAGGTCGACGTGGCCGGACAGGCCGATGCGAGCGGGCAGCGCCGCAGCATCCGCGCCCGCGTCAATGTCGTCGAGCCGGGCTGGCTGCTGGCGCCGGACGAGATCGGCCTGTCGCGCGAGGCCTTCGCGCAACTCGGCCTGCCGGAAAACAGCGAGATCACGCTGACGCGCACCCCGCCGCAGCACAGCCGCGATGCGCTTCGCGCCAAGATTCAAGGCCATGAGCTCGGCGCGTCCGAATACGCCATGCTGCTGCGCGACATCGTCGAGGGGCGCTACCCCGAAGGCGAAATCTCGGCGTTTCTCGTTGCCGCCACGCGTTCGCTGAGCGATGCCGAGGTTGGCGCGTTGGCCAGCGTCCGCGCTTCCTTCTCGACGCCCCTGCGCTGGAACGAGCCGATCGTCGTCGACAAGCATTCGATGGGCGGCATTCCCGGCAGCCGGATCACGCTGATCGTGGCGCCGATCGTCGCGGCCCATGGCCTCGCCATGCCCAAGACCTCGTCGCGTGCGATCACCTCGGCCGCCGGCACTGCCGATGCGATGGAGGTTCTGGCGAAGGTCGATCTCACGGTCGACGATGTCCGCCGCACGGTTGCAGAGGCCCGCGCTTGCATCGCCTGGAACGGGCGTCTCAACCACTCCGCCGTGGACGATGTGATGAACGCGATCACGCGCCCGCTGGGCATCGATTCCAATCGCTGGTCGGTGGCTTCGATCATCTCGAAGAAGCTGACGGCGGGCTCGACCCATGTCGCCGTCGATCTGCCCTACGGCCGGCGGGCGAAGCTGCGCAGCCAGGCCGAAGCCGAAGAGTTGGGCCGCCTGTTCGAGACGGTCGGGAGCTCGGTCGGCCTGCATGTCGAGGCCGTCGCGACCTGCGGCGCCGGTCCGATCGGGCGCGGCATCGGCCCGGCGCTCGAGGTCCGCGACGTGCTCTGGGTGCTGGAAGGCCAGCCTGAGGCCCCCGCCGACCTGCGTGAGAAGGCGCTTGCCTTTGCCGGGCGCATCCTGTCCTGGGACCCCGCCGTCGCGACGCCAGAACGCGGCCGGGCGCGCGCTGCCGAACTCCTGGATTCGGGCGCGGCGCGCATGGCGTTGGACGCAATCGTCGCCGCGCAGGGGCGGCGGGAGATCGTGCCGAAGCCGGCCGCTCTGACCCATACGGTGAAGGCGCTTCGGCCCGGCCGCATCGGCGAGATCGACGGCTGGTGCATCGCCGGTATCGCGCGACGCGCCGGGGCGCCCTTCGACAAGGGCGCCGGCATCGACCTGCTGCGCCGCGTTGGCGACGACGTGACGGCAGGCGAGGCGCTCTTCATCATCCACGCCTCGGCCGGGCCGGAGCTCGAGGCGGCTGTCGCGATGGCGGCGCAGGACGATGGTTTTGTGCTGGCTGGCGAGGCCGCGTTGCTCGACTGAGCAATCAAAGGGACCGGTCGTCCCGGACAAGCCGCGTCAGCGGCGCTGATACGGGAGCCATGCCGGAGGCTTTCCGATAGAGGTTCCGGAATGGGTCCCGGGTCTTCGCTACGCTACGCCCGGGACGACGGCGCGCTTCGTCACTGCGACAAAACCCTCAAGGCTTCGGCATCTTCAGCGGGTCGATCGAGATCGCCCGTTTCAGCGTCCTGAGGCCGAAGGTCGTGCGGGTCTGGCGGATGCCGGGGATGCGGTAGAGCATCTCGCGCAGGAAGCGCTCGTAATGGTCGGTGCCGCTGACCACGACCTTGACGAGATAGTCGTATTCGCCGGTGACCAGATAGGCCTCGACCACCTCGGGGATGCGCGTCAGCGCCTCGCCGAAATGGTCGAGGATCTTGTCGTCATGCTTGTCGAGGGTGATCTCGACGAAGACGACATTGTTGAAGCCGAGCACCTTCTGGTCGAGCACGGCGACATATTTTTCGATCGCGCCGCTTTCCTCCAGCCGCTTCACCCGCGTCCAGCACGGCGAGGGTGACAGCCCGACCTTCTCCGCCAGCGCATTGGTGGTCAGCCGGCCGTCTTCCTGCAGGGCGGAGAGAATCCGCAGATCGGTCTGATCGGGCTCGTCTCCTCGTCTGCTTCGCGATATCACGGCAAATCATCCTGTTAAATTGTCATGGGGCAGAAATTATTTCCGTTGTCGGTTCCTTCCGCAACCAATTTCGAGAGAACTCTTTTTCAGGGTCGGGCTAGCCTGACGGCAAGAGGGACGGGCCGGCCCTGCCGCTCGGCATGGCGCGGAACCGGGCCCCGTGACGACGATACGGCTTGCTGTCCGGGGCGGACGGCGGAATGCTGGGGAGCCAGGGCGATGCCTGTAGGAAGACTGGAGCGCGGCCATGACGTCTGACACTCCCCTTCGCTTTCATGTGCCGCAGCCGGCGAGCCGGCCGGGCGAGAAGCCCGACTTCTCCCATGTCGTGATCCCGAAGGCTGGTACGGTCGAGCGTCCGCCCGTCGACGTCGATCCCAAGGAGATCAGGGATCTCGCCTATTCGATCATCCGCGTCCTCAACCGCGAGGGCGAAGCGGTTGGCCCCTGGGTGCCGGACCTCTCCAAGGAAGACCTGATCCGCGGCCTGCGCCACATGATGACGCTGCGCACCTTCGACGCCCGCATGCAGATGGCCCAGCGCCAGGGTAAGACCTCGTTTTACATGCAGCACACCGGCGAGGAGGCGGTGAGCTGCGCCTTCCGCATCGCGCTCGCGCCCGGCGACATGAACTTCCCGACCTATCGCCAGGCCGGGCTGCTGATCGCCGACGAGTATCCGCTCGTCGACATGATGTGCCAGATCTATTCCAACGAGCGCGACCCGCTGAAAGGCCGGCAATTGCCGGTGATGTATTCGTCGAAGCAGCATGGCTTCTTCTCGATCTCCGGCAATCTGGCGACGCAGTTCGTGCAGGCGGTCGGCTGGGCTATGGCTTCGGCGATCAAGGGCGACACGAAGATAGCGGCAGCCTGGGTCGGCGACGGCTCGACGGCGGAATCGGATTTCCACGCTGCGCTCGTCTTCGCCTCGACCTACAAGGCCCCCGTCGTCCTCAACGTCGTCAACAACCAATGGGCGATCTCGACCTTCCAGGGCATCGCGCGCGGCGGCTCGGGCACCTTCGCGGCGAGGGGACTCGGCTTCGGCATCCCGGCGCTGCGGGTCGACGGCAACGATTACCTCGCGACCTATGCGGTGGCGCAATGGGCGATCGAGCGGGCGCGCCGCAATCTGGGTCCCACGCTGGTCGAATACGTCACCTACCGCGCCGGCGCCCATTCCACTTCGGACGACCCCTCCGCCTATCGGCCCAAGCATGAATCGGATGGCTGGCCGCTGGGCGACCCGCTGATGCGGCTGAAGGAGCACCTGATCGCGGTCGGCGCCTGGAGCGAGGAGCGCCACAAGCAGGCCGAGGCCGAGATCCTGGAGACGGTGATTGCCGCCCAGAAGGAGGCCGAGAGCTTTGGCACGCTGCATTCCGGCGGCAAGCCCTCGGCGCGCGACATGTTCGAGGGCGTCTATGCCGAGCTGCCGCCGCATCTGCGCCGCCAGCGCCAGCAATTGGGGGTGTGAGACGCATGGCTTCCTGGCACATGAACCTCCGCCGTCATGCTCGCCCTTGTGGCGAGCACCCATGTCTTGAACACGGCCCTCGCCAGAGGAAGACGTGGATGGTCGGGACAAGCCCGACCATGACGATGTGGTCCGCCCCTCTCTTTTTCGGAGGCCGCTGACCATGCCACGCATGACGATGATCGAGGCGATCCGCTCCGCCATGGACGTCTCGATGGGGCGCGACGAGAATGTCGTGGTCTATGGCGAGGATGTGGGCTTTTTCGGCGGCGTCTTCCGCTGCACCCATGGGCTGCAGCAGAAATACGGCGTCAACCGCTGTTTCGACGCACCGATCAGCGAGGCCGGCATCGTCGGCACGGCGATCGGCATGGCTGCCTATGGCCTGCGGCCCTGCATCGAGATCCAGTTCGCCGACTACATGTATCCGGCCTATGACCAGATCGTCTCCGAGGCCGCCCGGCTGCGCTATCGCTCGAATGGCGACTTCACCTGCCCGATCGTGATCCGCATGCCGACCGGCGGCGGCATCTTCGGCGGCCAGACCCACAGCCAGAGCCCCGAGGCCCTCTTCACCCACGTCTCGGGGCTGAAGACCGTGGTGCCCTCCAACCCCTACGACGCCAAGGGGCTGCTGATCGCCGCGATCGAGGATCCGGACCCTGTGATCTTCCTGGAGCCCAAGCGCCTCTATAATGGTCCCTTCGACGGCCATCACGACCGGCCGGTGACGCCCTGGTCGAAGCATGAGCTCGGCGAGGTGCCCGATGGCCATTTCGCGCTGCCGCTCGGCAAGGCCGCGATCCGACGCGAGGGTTCGGCCTGCACCATCGTCACCTATGGCACCATGGTGCATGTCGCCGAGGCCGTGGCGCAGGAGACCGGCATTGACGCCGAAGTGATCGATCTGCGCAGCCTCGTTCCGCTCGACCTCGACACGATCACCGCCTCCGTCGCCAAGACCGGGCGCTGCATGGTGCTGCACGAGGCGACGCTGACGTCGGGTTTTGGCGCCGAGCTGGCCGCGCTCGTTCAGGAGACCTGCTTCTATCATCTCGAGGCGCCGGTCCGGCGTGTCGCAGGCTGGGATACGCCTTATCCCCATGCCCAGGAGTGGGCCTATTTCCCCGGCCCGGCCCGCGTCGGCCAGGCGCTTGCCGAGATCATGGAGAGCCGCTGATGGCCGAGCGCATCATCAAGCTTCCCGATGTCGGCGAAGGCATCGCCGAGGCCGAACTGGTCGAGTGGCACGTCAAGGTCGGCGACATCATCCGCGAGGATGACCTGCTTGCCGCCGTGATGACCGACAAGGCGACGGTCGAGATTCCGGCGCCCGTCGACGGCGAGGTCACCTGGATCGGCGCCGAGGTTGGCGACACGGTTGCGATCGGTTCGGCGATCGTGAAGCTCAAGATCGCCGGCGAGGCCGGAGCCGAAGAACCGCCGGCTGATACGGCCGAGCCGGAGCCAGAGCAGGCCGAGTCGAAATCCGAGACGCCGAAATCCGCCGTGCCGGAATCGGCCAAGGCCGCGGCTTCCCCCGAGCCGCCCCGCGCCATGACAGTCCCTAAGCCCACGCGGGCGATCGCGACGGCGGCGCCTCAGGCACCGGCTGCCCCGCGCCGTGCGCCTGGCGACAAGCCGCTGGCCTCGCCGGCGGTGCGTCTCAAGGCGCGCGAAGCCGGCATCGATCTGCGCCAGGTCACGGGCACGGGGCCCGCGAGCCGCATCCTGCACGAGGACATCGACGCCTTCCTGCTTCGCGGCCCGGAGCCGGGCCACACGCCCGGCCTTGCCGAGAAGAGCGGTGTCACCGAGGTCAAGATCGTCGGTCTCAGGCGCAAGATCGCCGAGAAGATGGCGCTGTCGAAAGCGCGTATCCCGCACATCACCATCGTCGAGGAGGTGAATGTCAACCCGCTCGAGGATTTGCGCGCGACGTTGAACCGGAAGCCGACGCCCGAGCGGCCGAAGCTGACGCTGCTGCCGTTCCTGATGCGCGCCATGGTCAAGGCGCTGGCCGAGCAGCCCAACCTGAACGCGCTCTATGACGACGAGGCCGGCATCGTGCGCCAGCATGCCGGCATTCATCTCGGTATCGCGACGCAGACGCCGGGCGGGCTGATGGTGCCGGTGGTCAAACATGCCGAGGCGCGTGACATCTGGGGCTGCGCCGTTGAACTCAACCGCATTGCCGATCGCGCCCGCGACGGCACCGCGACCCGCGACGAACTCACCGGCTCGACCATCACCATCACCTCGCTTGGCGCGATGGGCGGCATTGCAACGACGCCGGTCATCAACCATCCCGAGGTCGCCATCGTCGGCGTCAACAAGATGATGGTGCGTCCGGTCTGGGACGGTACCACCTTCGTCCCGCGTAAGATGATGAACCTGTCCTCCAGCTTCGACCATCGCGTCGTCGACGGTTGGGACGCGGCCGTCTTCGTGCAGCGGCTCAAGGAGTTGCTTGAGAACCCGGCCACGCTGTTCATCGATGTCTGAGGCGATGGTGTCTGTCCTCATCACCTTTACCGGGTCATCTCGGACGCAGCGAAGCGGAGATCCGGGATCCATTCCTGAGCCGTTCCGGAATGGGTCCTGGGTCTCCCTCCGGTCGCCCGGGACGATGGCGCGTTTCAAAAGGAAAGCCTTCCCCGTTTGGGGCGGAGTTCAGTCATGACCGAGATCATCTGCAAGCTGCTCGTCATCGGCGCCGGTCCCGGCGGCTATGTCTGCGCCATCCGGGCCGGCCAGCTCGGCCTCGACACCGTCATCGTCGAGAGTGGCAAGCTCGGCGGCACCTGCCTGAATGTCGGCTGCATCCCCTCCAAGGCGATGATCCACGTCGCCGAGGAGTTCGAGAAGGTGGCCCATGCCGCCGCTGGCAAGACGCCCTTTGGACTGACGGCGGGCGCACCGGCGCTCGATTTCGGCAAGGCCGTCGCCTGGAAGGACGGCATCGTCGCGCGCCTCAACAACGGCGTCGCGGCGCTTCTGCGCAAGGCCAAGGTCAAGATCGTCCATGGCCGCGCTCGCTTCCGCGACGGCAAGACGGTGGTGGTCGAGACCGAGACCGGCCCGAAGGTGATCCGCGCCGAGAGGATCGTCATCGCGACCGGCTCGATCCCGGTCGAATTGCCCTTTCTGCCCTTCGGTGGCCCGGTGATCTCCTCGACGGAGGCGCTGGCGCTGGCCGAGGTGCCCAGGCGCCTAGCCGTCGTCGGCGGCGGTTATATCGGGCTGGAACTCGGCATTGCCTTCGCCAAGCTCGGCAGCCAGGTCACGATCGTCGAGGCTCAAGGTCGCATCCTGCCGCTCTATGATGCCGATATGACCGGGCCGGTCGCGAAGCGGCTGACTTTGCTCGGCATCGAAGTCCTGCTTGGCGCCAAGGCGCGGGGCGCAGCGCCGAAGGGCGACGCCTTGCTGGTCGAGACAGCGGACGGCCAGGAGCGCCGCATCGCTGCCGACAAAATCCTCGTCACCGTTGGCCGGGCGCCGGCTACCGCTGGTCTCGGTCTCGACGAACTGGTGCTCGACATGGATGGCCGCTTTATCCGCATCGGCGACCAGTGCGAGACCTCGATGCGCGGCATCCATGCCATCGGCGACGTCACAGGCGAGCCGATGCTGGCCCATCGCGCCATGGCGCAGGGCGAGATGGTCGCCGAGATCGCGGCGGGCCTCTCGCGTGCCTGGGACAAGCGCTGCATCCCGGCGATCTGCTTCACCGATCCCGAGATCGTCTCGGCCGGCCTGTCGCCGGACGAAGCGAAGCGCGCCGGACTCGATGTCAGGATCGGCCAGTTTCCCTTCGCGGCCAATGGCCGGGCGATGACGCGCGACGGCGAGCAGGGCTTCGTCCGCATCGTCGCCCAGGCGCAGACGCAGCTCGTCCTCGGCATCCAGGCGGTGGGCTCGGGCGTCTCCGAACTCTCGACCGCCTTCGGGCTCGCCATCGAGATGGGTGCAACGCTGGAGGATATCGCCGGCACGATCCACGCCCATCCGACACAAGGCGAGGGTTTCCAGGAGGCGGCGCTCAAGGCGCTCGGGCATGCGATCCATATTTGATCGCGATCGCGCGGCGCCTCAGCATGGGGCTGTTGCTTCCAGGCGCGTCTGGTGGCTTCTATGTCGCATGCATACAATATTGACATTGTCTTCATCTGCTCCCATGTGAAGACCGCGCCGATGACGCGGCGCGCTTTCGGGAGACCGTCATGTCCGGCGAGCAATGGCCGCCTCTGTCGCCGCTGCAGACGGGTCTGCGCGGCCGCTGCCCGCGCTGCGGCAAGGGCCATCTGTTCCAGGGTTTCCTGAAGCTGCGTCCGTCCTGCGAGGTCTGCGGGCTCGACTATTCCTTCGCCGATCCGGCGGACGGCCCGGCCTTCTTCGTGATGATGTTCGTCTGCGTGCCGGCCGCCGCCTTTCCGCTTTGGCTCGAACTCGCCTATCAGCCGCCGACCTGGGTGCATTTCGTCACGACGCTGCCGCTGATCCTGCTGACCTGCATCCCGCCGCTCCAGCCGCTGAAGGGCTGGCTCGTCGCCGCGCAGTTCTTCCACAAGGCAGAGGAGGGGCGTCTGGCCAAGCCGATCGCCCGGGAAAAGCCGGAAGGCTGAGCGGAGGCGCGGCCCGCCGGGCCTGCCCTCACACCACCGAGTGATCCGCCACGCGTTCATGGCCGATGATCGCGGCCAGCGTTGCGAGCGCCTCGCCGAGACGCGCCCTGTCGGGCACGCCGCCGAGCGAGATGCGCACGGCATCCGGCGCTCGTCCCTCGACGCTGAACGCATCGGACGGCGTCACCCCCAGCCCCTCGCGACGCGCGGCCTCGATCAGGCGGTGGCGGTCCCAATGCGCCGGCAGCGGCTGCCAGATATGCAGCCCGTTCGGATGGCTCCGGCCCGAGAGCGGCAGGATCGCGCGCGCCAGCGCCTGCCGCGCGGCAGCCTCCCTGCGCACGCCGTCGAGCAGATCGCCTGCCGCGCCAACCCTGATCCAGTGCGTCGCCAGCGCCGTCATCAGCGGCGCCGGCATCAGCGTGATCGCGCGCAGGGCGCGTGCCAGTGCATCGGGCGCCGTGCCGTCGGGAACCACGACGAAAGCGGTCCGCAGGCCCGGCGTCAGCGCCTTCGACAGCGTCGCGACATGATAGGTCCGCTCTGGCGCGAATGTGGCGATGGCCGGCGGCGCGTCGCCCGCGAGCAGGCTGTAGGGGTCGTCCTCGATCAGGGTGAGGTCATGCGCCCGTGCGAGCGCGACGATCTCGCGCCGGCGCCGCTCCGGCATGGTGATGGCCGTCGGATTCTGGATCGTCGGGGTCAGGCAGAGCAGCTTCGCGCCATACGCGTGAATGGTGGTCTCCAGCGCGTCGGGCCGCAAGCCCTCATCGTCGCTCGGGACAGGCGCCGGCCTCAATCCCCGCAGCCGGGCCGCCGCCAGCAGCCCCGGATAGGTCAGCGGCTCGCACAGCAGCGTCTCGCCCGGGCGCGCCAGCACGGTCAGGAGCGCGACGAGCGCCGGCTGTGCGCCGGGTGCGACGACCACCCGCTGCGGCTCGATCCGCCCGAGCATCGGTTCGAGCCAGGCACAGCCTGCCGCCCGGTCGGCCAGCGAGCCCGCGCCGACATGATAGGTCATCAGCAGATCGGCGCTGGAGCGCGCCAGCACCTCGGCGATGCCCCGCTGCATCAGCTCGGCGAGCCGCACCCCCTTCGGCGCCGGCGGGATGTTCATGCTGAGATCGACCGGTGGTCCCAAGGCTTCCGGCCGCGCCGCGATGAAGGAGCCGCGCCCGGTCACGGCGTCGAGCAAGTTGCGCTGGCGCGCCTCCGCATAGGCGCGGGTCACCGTGGTCAGGTCGACATCGAGCAACTCGGCCAGCCTGCGCTGCGGCGGCAGCCGGTCGCCGGGCCGCAGCGCGCCGGTCGCGACGGCTGCGGTGATGCGGTCCGCGATCTGGAGGTAGCGCGGACCGGCAGCGGGATCGAGCGGGTCGATCCAGCGCGCGACGGGCTCGTCCTGCGCCATTCCAGAAAGCTCCGCCGCTGCTGCCATACGCCGGGCTATATTGTCCGGATCGCGGAGGCCGGCAAGGGGGCTCCGCCGTTCCGCGAGGTGCCGCTAGCCGGGGCCGGCGCTGTCGCGGAGGCCGAGTATCGTAACGGCTTCACGCGGCAGGCGAAACGGGGGTAGGGTCGGCACATCCCGCGCCAGAAGCGCATCCAGCGAAGCTTGCGGCCACATTGAACCTCAAATTCCTCGAAACCTTCGTCTGGGTCGCGCGGCTGCGGAATTTCTCGGTCGCGGCGGAGAAGCTCTGCACCACGCAGGCCGCGGTCTCGAACCGCATCGCGACGCTGGAGCGCGAGCTTGGCGTGCGCCTGTTCGAGCGCGACCTGCGCAATGTCGGCCTGACGCCGCATGGCCAGCGCGCTCTGCCGCAGGCGGAGGCGATCATGCGCATGGTGGCGGAGTTCGAGCGCTCGATCAGCGATGCCGGCCAGATGCGCGGGACGGTGATGATCGGCACCGTCGATTCCGTCGTCTACGCCTGGCTGCCGCGCCTGATCGAGCGGGTGAAGGAGACCTATCCCAACGTCGCGATCGATCTGAACGTTGACACCAGCCTCAACCTCGCCCGGCAGGTCCAGGATGGCCAGATCGATCTCGGCTTGATCATGGGGCCGGTCGTGGCACCGCATATCCGCAACATCGAACTCTGCGTCTTCGACTGTCTCTGGATCGCGTCGCCGAAGCTGCCGTTGAAACCCGGCCGGCTCGCCATCGCCGATCTCACCGACTATCCGATCTTCGCCTATTCGAAGGGCTCGCAGCCGCATCATTCGGTGCTGCGGGCGATCGAACTCTCGGGCATCGACATCGAGACGGTGCGGGTGTTCAACTCGAACTCGCTTGCCACCATTACGCGGCTGATCCGCGATGGCGTCGGCGTGGCAACCCTGCCGCGGGCGGTGGTGCAGGAATTCCTCGATACCGGCGAGCTGCACGTGCTCGATGTCGAGGCAACGCTGCCGGCGCTGCATTTCCACGCCGTCTTCAACGACAACCCCGGAAATGCCCTGCCGGCCCTGATCGCCGACATGGCGGCTGAAATCGCGGCGTCCTGAGCCTGCCGGCCCGCTCCGACTGACTGCCCTCACAAGAGGCAGGGGCTGGTCACGGCGCTGTCATAAGCAATTCTTGTCGGAGCGAACAAGAATTTCGCGTTTGCCGGGCTGGCCCTGGTTTGATCTCCTGCGAGGCAGTCAGCAGGGAGAACGCCGGTGAAGGTCTCGCTCATCCAGATGAATTCGCAGGACGACAAGTCCGCGAACCTGAAGACGGCGCGCGCCATGGTCGAGAAGGTCGTCGCCGAGGACCGGCCCGATCTCATCGTCCTGCCTGAATACTACGCCTTCCTCGACGGCAGCGCGGCCGCGATGCGCGAGAGCGCCGAGACCTTTCCGAACGGCGAGAGCTATCGCCTGATGTCGGGGCTGGCGGAAAAGCACGGCGTCACCATTCATGCCGGCAGCGTCGCCGAGCGCGATGGCGACGACTACTTCAATGCGACCATCGTCTTCGGTCCCGACGGCCGGCAGATCGCGCATTACCGCAAGATCCATCTCTTCGACGTCGATGCGCCCGGCGGCGTCAGCTACCGCGAGTCCAACATGGTTTCGCGTGGGCAGGAGGTCGTCACCTACCAGGTCGGCGAGGCGACCGTCGGCTGCGCGATCTGCTACGACATCCGCTTCCCCGAGCTGTTCCGCAAGCTGCGCGATGCCGGCGCCGACGTTATTGTCCTGCCCGCCGCCTTCACCCTGATGACCGGCAAGGACCATTGGGAACTGCTGGCGAGGGCGCGCGCCTGCGAGACCCAGACATGGTTTCTCGCCACCGGCCAGACCGGAGCCCATGCCCAGGGCAAGAACGCCTGCTACGGCCATTCGATGGTGATCAACCCCTGGGGCCATGTCACCGCGCAGGCTTCGGACGGCGTCGGCACGACCAGTGGCCGGCTCGATTTCGACTACACGGCGAAGGTCCGCGCGGCCGTGCCGGTCGCCAACCACCACGTCATTGCCTGAGCGGAAAGCACCCCCATGTTCATCGTCAATCCCATGCCGGCGCAGATCTCCGGCGAACTGGTCTCCCTGCTGCAGCAATGCGAGGTGGCGACCATCGGCCATGTCCTGCATTCGGGCTTCGTCGACCGTGAGATCAGGGCGGTTCTGCCCACCAAGCGCATCGCCGGCACGGCGGTGACGATCCGCATCCCGCACGCGGATTCGACTGCGCTGCATTACCTGACCAAGCTGGTCCGCCCCGGCGATGTCGTGGTGATCGACCGCTGCGGCGACACCAAGCACGCCTGCTGGGGCGGCGTCGTCACCCATGCGATGAAGAATGCCGGCGTCGCCGCTGGCGTCATCGACGGCCCGGCCACCGACTTCTCCGAGATCGTCAAGACCGACATGCCGATGTGGTGCCGCGGCCCCTCGCCGATCACGACCAAGATCCTTGGCACGGAAGGTGCGATCAACGTGCCCGTCAGTGTCGGCGGCCAGACGATCGAACCCGGTGACGCGGTGCTGTGCGACGAGAGCGGCGTGGTGGTGCTGAAGGCTGCCACTGCCGAAGCCTATGCGCGCCGCGCCATCGAGATGCAGGAGCGCGAGATCGTCCTGCTCGAGCGCCTGCGCAAGGGCGAGAAACTGCCCGACATCTCCGGCGCAACCGCGCTGGTCGAGGCCAAGCTCGCCAGATCCTGAGTGACGCCATCGACTCGTACGTGACGGAATCGCGACTAGGCCTGACGACGGACGGATCACCGCCCGCGCAACAACAGAGGGGATTGAACATGCAGACATCCACCAAGCTCGCCATTGCCGTCGCACTGGCCAGCGGCCTGTCCGCAGAAGGCGCTCTCGCCCAGCAGCAGACGGTCACGGTCATGGCCTATTCCGGCCTGTTCCAGGAGCGCTACACCAAGGCCGTGGTCGAGCCCTTCATGAAAGCCAATCCCGGCATCAAGGTCGAATATTTCCCGATGCCGAACTCGGCCCAGATGCTCGGCAATCTGCGCGCCCAGAAGGCCGCGCCGCAGGCCGATGTCGTGATCATGGACGTCTCTGTCTCCAAGGCCGCAACCGACGAGAAGCTGCTCAACAAGATCGACGACAAGGTCTCGAAGAACGTCGCCGATCTCTATCCGAACGCCCGCATCCCCGATGTCGACGGCGTCGCGGTGACCTTTGACAACCTCGTCATGCTCTACAACACCGATGCGGTGAAGGAGGCTCCCAAGAGCTGGATGGATCTCGCCAAGCCGGAATTCAAAGGCAAGGTCGCGATCCCCGGCATGCCCGACATCCAGGGCCTCTCGCTCGTCCTGATCATGGACAGGGCCCGCGGCGGCACCGATTATCTCAAGAGCGTCGACAAGGGCATCGCGGCGCTGGGCGAGATCGCCCCCAACGTCCAGACCTGGGAGCCCAAGCCCGAGGTCTACGTCACCATCATTTCCGGTCAGGCGACGGTCGGCGCCGGCTGGAACGCCCGCGCCCAGGTCAACACCGACACCTCGAACGGCAAGCTCCAGGCCGTGCTGCCGACGGAGGGCTCGGCCTTCCAGATCAACACGATCAACTACGTCGCTAACGGCCCGGGCAAGGATGCCGGCGCCAGGTTCATCGACTACGCCCTGAGCCCCGAGGCCCAGAAGGCCTTCACCGAGAGCATGTTCTACGCCCCGACCAACGCCAAGGCGCAGATCTCGGACGCGGCGATCGCCCGCACCGCCGTCAAGTCGATGGACAAGGTCATCCCGATCGACTGGATCGCGCTCGCCAAGGTCCGCGAGCCGATCATGGAGCAGTGGCGCCGCAAGGTGATCCCGCTGAGCCGTTGAGCCGGAAGGACACAAGCGTCATGACCGATCCCAGCATGGCACAAGGCCAGGGCTTTCTCTCCCTCCGGGGGCTGACCAAGCGCTATGCCGGGTTCACGGCGGTCGACAACCTCGACCTCGAGGTTCCCAGGGGCGAGCTCGTCGCGTTTCTTGGACCTTCGGGCTGCGGCAAGACGACCTCGCTGCGGATGATCGCCGGCCTCGTGCCGGCGACCGCCGGCCAGATCGTCGTCGGCGGGCAGGACCTCACCGCCGTCCAGACGCATCGCCGCGACATGGGGCTGGTCTTCCAGAGCTACGCGCTCTTTCCCCATATGAGCGTGGCGAAGAACGTCGCCTTCGGCCTTGAGATGCGGAAGGTTCCCAAGGACGAGATCGCCAAACGCGTCAGGGAGGCGATCGCGCTGGTGCATCTCTCCGGCAAGGAGGAGCATCGGCCGGCCCAGCTCTCGGGCGGCCAGCAGCAGCGCGTCGCATTGGCGCGCGCGCTGGTGATCCGGCCCTCGATCCTGCTTTTCGACGAGCCGCTCTCCAATCTCGATGCCAAGCTGCGCGACGAGATGCGCAACGAGATCCGCGACATCCAGCAGCGCCTCGGCATCACCGCGATCTTCGTGACGCATGATCAAAGCGAGGCGCTCACCATGTGCGACAAGGTCGTGGTGATGAACCAGGGCCGGCTCGAGCAGATCGGCACGCCGGTCGATCTCTACGAGCGGCCAAGGACGCCTTTCGTCGCGAGTTTCGTCGGCCGCACCAACCGTCTCAAGGCGGTCGCGAAGGACGGCGTCGCCGAATTCGCGGGGCTGCGGATCGCCGCGCCCGCCGGGCTTTCCGGCCCGGTCGAGGTGATGGTCAGGCCGCATCGCGTGACGCTGGCGCCTTCCGTCGGCGGAGAGGGCGTCACTGGCACCGTTATGCGAGCGATCTTCGCCGGCGACATCCTGCAATACGACGTCGACGTTGCAGGCCAGACGGTCTCGGTCGAACTCGCGACGCGCGGCGGCGAGACCGTATTGGCGCCGGGAACGATGGTCGCCCTCGCCTGGCGCCCGCAGGACATCTTCGTCTATGGGGCTGCGGCGTGAGCGCGGTAGCTGCCATGGCCGCGCCCGCGTCGGTGGCGGAGGTCCGCAATCGCAGGCTTGCGCTCGTCGTCGCGCTGATCGCGCCGATCGCGCTGGTCAATGCCTTCGGCTTCCTTGTGCCGGTTCTCAATCTCGCGCGGATGTCGTTCTACGAGGTCGAGCCGACGGGTGCGATGCGCGAGGCCTTCTCGCTCGCGACCTGGGCCAAGGTCGTGGCCGACAGCTTCTATGCCGAGCTCATCTTCAACAGCGTCACGGTCAGCCTCGGCATCACACTGCTGACGCTGGTCTGCTCTTATCCGATCGCGCTCTATCTCCACCGCTCCAGCGGCACCTGGAAGACGATCCTGCTCGTGCTGGTGATCTCGCCGCTGCTGACCTCGGCGGTGGTGCGGACCTATGGCTGGATCGCGATCCTGTCCGAGAACGGCCTGGTCAACAATGCGCTGGCGGCGCTTGGCCTGGAGCGGATGCGGTTGATGTTCAACGAGACCGGCGTCGTCATCGGCCTGACCGAGATCCTGATGCCCTATATGATCCTGGCGCTGCTCGCCGGCTTCGGGCGGCTCGACCGCCAGATCGAGGAGGCCGCATCGACGCTGGGCGCGCCGCCCCTGACGGTGTTCCGCCGCATCATCCTGCCGCTGACCTTGCCCGGCATCGCGCTCGGCTGCCTGCTCTGCTTCGTGCTCGCGGTCTCGTCCTTCATCACGCCGAAGCTGCTCGGCGGCGGCCGCGTCTTCCTGCTCGCTACCGAAATCTACGACCAGGCGATCGTCACGCTGAACTGGCCGCTGGCCGCGACGCTGTCGATCCTCGTGCTCGTGATCTTCGGCGCCGCGCTGGTGCTCTACACCCGCGCGCTGCGCGCGATCATGTGAGGGGGGCCGTCATGGATGCAGATCATGGATGAACGTCCCGTCTCGCTCACCCTTAAGCTCGTCGCGCTGGCGATGTTCGCCTTTTTGCTGGCGCCGCTGATCGTCGTCGTGCCGATCTCGTTCTCGGGCGACAGTTACATGATGTTCCCGCCGACGAGCTGGAGCCTGAAATGGTATCCGGCGATCTTCGCCGACGGCAAGATGACGTCCGCCTTCTGGACCAGCCTGCTGCTCGCCTGCGTCGTCACGGCCCTGAGCCTGGTGATCGCGCTGCCGGCCGCCTATGCGCTGGTCCGGCTGAAGCCGCGCGGCGCCGAGGCCTTGTCGAGCCTCTTCACCGCGCCGCTGCTGTTGCCGACGATCGTGCTTGGCCTCGCTATCCTGATCGTCTTCGCCCGCTATGGCCTGCTTGCGACCTTCCCGGGCCTCGTCGCGGCGCATCTCGTGGTGACGCTGCCCTATGCGCTGCGGATACTGGCGACCGCGCTGGCGACCCTGCCGATCCCGGTCGAGGAGGCCGCTGCGACGCTGGGCGCCTCGCCCTTCACGGTCTTTCGTCGCATCACCCTGCCGATGATGAAATCCGGGCTGATCGGCACGACGGCCCTGTGCTTCCTGGTCTCCTTCGACGAGGTCGTGCTCTCGCTCTTCATGACCGGCCCGCGCATCCAGACGCTGCCGGTCGCAATGTATCACCATGTCGAGCAGCAGGCGGACCCGCTGGTGGCGGCGCTCTCCGTGCTGCTCGTCGTGCTCACCCTTCTCGTCGTGCTCGTGGTGGACCGGACATCGGGCCTCGCCAGGACCTTCGTGAAATGATGCCCATGAAGACTTTCCTCGGAACCAACGCGTCATTCTGGACCGGCCGCGCAGCGACGCAGGCCCGGGATTCATCGGAGGGCACCAGCGCTCTACGATGGATCCCGGAACGAAGCTTCGCTTCGCCCAGGATGACGGCGTGGTTCCAGCCCGTGACACTGAAGCCGATCTAGCCGACCCGAGACCGCAGACTTTCGATCGTCCCGACCCGCTCGCCGCTCGCGAGCAGGAACCCTGGAGTATTGCCTGATGGATCAGGACATCCGCATCGCCGTCGATATCGGCGGCACCTTCACCGACATCGAGATTCTCGATGCGGCCTCCGGCGCGATCCACCAGATCAAGACGCCGAGCACGCCGGCCGATCCGTCGATCGGGCTTTTGACCGGCATCAGGCAGGCGTCGGAGCGCTTCGGCTTCCCCATGGCTGCGGTGCAGTACCTGCTGCATGGCACCACCATCGCGACCAATGCCGTGCTTGAGCGCAAGCTGCCGCTCGGCGCGGTCGTCACCACGGCCGGTTTCGAGGATGTGATGCAGATCGGCCGGCATGGCCGCACCGATGTCTATGCCATCACACTCGCCCAGCCCGAGCCGCTGGTGGCGCGGCGTTTCTGCTTCGGCGTGCGCGAACGGATCAATGCCGCAGGCGAGATCACCGTGCCGCTGGACGAGGACGGCGTGCGCAAGGTCGCGGCCGAGTTAGCCAGGGCCGGCGTGAAGTCGGTCGCCGTCTGCCTGCTCCACGCCTATGCCAACCCGGCTCATGAGCGCCGCATCGGCGCGATCCTCGCCGATCTGCTGCCGGGTGTCGCGATCACACTCGCCTCCGACATTTCGCCCGAGATTCGCGAATATGAGCGCATGTCGACGACGGCGCTCAACGCCATGCTGGTGCCGATCGTGCAGCGCTACACCGACCGGCTCGCCGGTCGCCTCAAGGAGGAACTGCCCGAGGCGCAGGTCTATCTGGTGCAGTCGAATGGCGGCGTCTCCGGCCTCGCCAAGGCCGGGCGCGAGCCGGCGCGCCTGCTGCTGTCGGGGCCGAGCGGCGGCGCTGCTGCGGCCCGGCGGCTCTCGGCCGAACTAGCCGAGCCCAATCTCGTCGCCGTCGACATGGGCGGTACCTCCTTCGATGTCTCCGTCGTCCATGACGGCGAGGTCTCGATGGTCAATGAGGGCGAGGTCGACGGCCTGCCCGTGCGCCTGCCGATGGTCGAGATGCGGACGATCGGTGCCGGCGGCGGCTCGATCGCCTGGGTCGACGAGGGCGGGCGCCTGCGCATCGGCCCGCACTCGGCGGGTGCCGATCCCGGACCGGCCTGCTACGGCAAGGGCGGCGCGAAGTTGACCGTCACCGACGCGAACCTCCTGCTCGGCCGTCTCGACGGGGCGAGCTTCATGGGCGGGGCCATGCCGCTCGACCGTGACGCCGCGCACAGGGCAGCCCGTGAGATCGCCGACCGGCTCGGGCTCACGGTCGATCAGGTCGCGGCGGGCGTCATCGATGTGGCGAATTCCGCGCTGGCGACCGCGACGCGGCTCTCGCTCTTCGAGAAGGGCATGGACCCCGAGGATTTCGCGCTGCTGTCGTTCGGCGGCGCGGGCGGCGTCCATGCCTGCGAGGTCGCCGAGGAACTCGGCATCCGCCGCGTGATCTTTCCGGCCCACGCCTCGACGCTCTCGGCCTGGGGCATCCTCTGGTCCGACATCGCCCATGACCTCGGCGCGACCCAGATCGGCCTCTTCGCCGATCTCGCTCCAGGCCTTGCCGAGACGGCCGAACGGCTCGTCGCGGAAGCCTGGACGCTGCTCGACGAGGACGGCGTGCCGGAGGCGGCGCGGCGCGTCGAATGGGCGGTCGATCTGCGCTATGCGGGGCAGGCCTTCGACCTGCGCGTCGCGCTCGACGGGACGGATTTCTCGGCCGGCGGCGTCGCCAGGGCCACGGCCGCCTTCCACGCCCTGCACCGCCAGCGCTTCTCCTATGACGAGCCGGACGTTCCCGTCGAGATCGTGGCGCTCCGGCTCAAGGCCGTCGGCGGGCTGGCCAAGCCGGTCCCGGCGCAAGGCATTGACGCCGGCCCCGGCACCGCCCGCCGCGACCGGCCGGTCCATGGCCGGCATGGGGCGGTCGCAACGCCCGTCCGGGACCGCGACGCGATCAGCCGTACGGATCCGCTCGCCGGCCCCGCCATCGTCGAGGAGCCCTACACCTCGATCTATCTCCCCGCCGGCTGGACGGTCCTGACCCATGCGTCGGGTGCCCTGATCGCCGACCGCAGCGCCAGCCATTGAGGCCATCAGCCATGACCGATCTTCAGACGGGCATCGACCCGATCCGCCTCGAAGTCATCCGCAATGCGCTCGTCGCCGCGTCCGAGGAGATGAGCATCACGATCTGGCGCACCAGCCGTTCCACGGTGGTGCGCGAGATCCTGGACTTCTCGACCGCCGTCTTCGACGCCGCTGGCAACAACATCGCCCAGTCGGCGCGCATCCCGGTCCATCTCAACTCGATGTCGGATTGCCTGCGCACCATCCTCGACCGCTTCATCCCGCTGCAGGAGTGGAACGATGGCGACGTGATCGTCACCAACGATCCCTATTCCGGCGGCCAACACCTGTCGGATATCCAGACCTTCCGGCCGGTCTTCGTGGACGGCAAGCGCGTCGGCATCGTCGGCACGCTCTGCCACCATGTCGATGTCGGCGGCGCGGCGGCCGGCAGCTACTATGCGGCTGCGACCGAGGTCTTCCAAGAAGGCATCCGCATCCCGCCGCTGCGCCTCGTCGACAGGGGCGTCCTCAATCGCGGCGTCTTCGAAATGCTGCTGCACAATGTCCGCCAGCCCGACGAGACGCGCGGCGACCTCAACGCGCAGATCGCGGCGCTCGGCATCGGCGAGCGCGCCGTCGCGCGCATGGCCCGCAAATATGGCGCGGATTCGCTGGCCGCTGCCATGGCGGCAATCCTCGACGGCTCCGAGGCGATGATGCGCGCCGGGCTTGCCGCGTTGCCGGACGGCGAGGCCTCCTTCGTCGAGCTCGTCGACGATGACGGCCAATCCGACGAGCCGATCCGGCTGGCGGTCAGGATCGTCAAGACGGGCGACGGCATCGCGCTCGATTTCGCGGGCTCCAGCCCCCAGGTCAGCGGGCCGATCAACAACACCCGCGCGATGACCTGCTCGGCCGTCTACTACGCGCTGCTCGCCGCACTCGGCGGTGACATCCCGGCGAATTCCGGCTGCTACAGGCCGGTCAGCGTCACCCTTCCCGAGGGCAGCGTCGTCGATGCCGTCTTTCCGGCTCCTGTCGCCGGCCGCATGGTCATCAACCATCGCATCGCGATCGCGGTCTTCGGAGCCCTCGCCCAGATCGCGCCGCAGCGCATCCCGGCGGCCTACTACGCCATTTCCTATGTCTACGCCCTCCAGACCGTCGGCCGGCAAGGCAAGCGCCAGGTCTATTTCGACATCGAGGTCGGCGGTTGGGGCGGCCATGCCGGCGGCGATGGCGCCAGCGCGCTATCCTGCGGCCTGCACAACAACACCAACGCTCCGATCGAGATGGTCGAGGCGAAATACCCCGTCACCTTCACACGCTATGGGCTGATCCCGGATTCGGGCGGCGCGGGTGAGTTCCGCGGCGGTCTCGGTCTCGTCCGCGAATGGCGGCTGGAGGCGGATGCGGGCAAGCTCGGCGCCCATTTCGAGCGCTTCCGCTTTCCGCCGCACGGCGTCCAGGGCGGCCAGCCCGGCTCGCTGAGCAGCATGACGATCACCCATCCCGACGGCTCGCGGACGCCGCTGCGCTCGAAGATCTCCGGCATCCCGCTGAAGTGCGGCGATGTCGTCACCATCGAGACCTCGGGCGGCGGCGGCTTCGGCGATCCGCTGAAGCGCGACCCGCAGCGCGTTGCCAAGGATCTCGCCGACGGCATGGTCAGCCCCGAAAAGGCGGTCTCGCTTTACGGCGCATCGGCGCAAACGGGAGTGGCGGCATGAGCGACCATCAGCCAGCCGGCGGCGTCCGGCTCAGCCTCGCCGAGGTCGAGGAACTGACGCGCCGGGCCCTGCTCGCCTGCGGCGTCGATCCGCGCAACGAGGGCGCGATCACGGCCTCCGTCGTCGCCGCCGAGGCGGACGGCATCCACAGTCATGGCCTCGCCCGCCTGCCGACCTATTGCGAGCATGCGCGGGTCGGCAAGATCGACGGCAAGGCGCGCCCGGTGCTCGACAGCCCGAGGCCGGGCCTCGTCCGCGTCGATGCCAAAGGTGGCTTCGCCCACCCGGCCATCGATTTTGGTTTGCCGGCTTTGTGCGAGGCGGCAAAGGCGCAGGGCATCGCCGCGCTCGCGGTCAGCAACTCGTACAATTGCGGCGTCGTTGGCTATCATGTCGAGCGCATCGCGCAGCACGGCCTCCTTGCGCTGGCCTTCGTCAACGCCCCGGCCTCGATCGCGCCGATGGGCGGCACGAAGCCCGTCTTCGGCACGAACCCGATCGCGCTCGCCGTGCCGCGCGCAGGCCTCGATCCGCTCGTGCTCGACCAGTCGTCGAGCGTCGTCGCCAAGAGCGAGATCGTCGTCCACCAGCAGCGCGGCGAGCCGATCCCGCTCGGCTGGGCGCTCGACCGGGACGGCGAGCCGACGACCGACCCCAAAGCTGCGCTGGCAGGCGGCACCATGGTCCCGGCGGGCGGCTACAAGGGCGCCGGACTCGCGCTGATCGTCGAGATCTTCGCGGCCTGGCTCACCGGCGCCAATCTCTCGATCGACGCCTCCTCCTTCGCCGACAATCTCGGCGGCTCGCCCCGCACCGGCCAGTTCTTCATCGCGATCGACACCGGCGCGCTCGCCGGCGATGGCTCGACTGAGCGGCTGGAACGGCTTTTCGGTGCGATCACTGGCCAGGAGGGCGCGCGCCTGCCGGGCAGCCGGCGGACTTCGGCCCGTCAGCGCATGGCGGCACAGGGCATCACCATCCCGCAGAAGCTCTTCGACACGCTTCAAGCCTATGCCTCGGCCGGGGCGGCGGCACAGCGCGGCGTCGAGCTCACCGGCTAGGGCACGGGCGCGCCGTCCGGCACCGCCAGAGCTGAGTCACGCAGGCTCTGCACGAGCAGTTGCGCCGGCAGGCTCAGCCCGGCGCTTCGCGTGGCGATGACGAATTGACGTTTCGCCCAGCCGTTGCGGAGCGGAACGATCCTGAGGCCGAGGGCCTCCTGGATCGCGCCGGCCTCCTCGCGCGGCACGATCGCCAGGGCGAGCTGGGCTGCAACGATGCGGCAGGCGGCATCGACGGTCGAGACCTGGATGCGATGCCGCAACGGCTTGCCCGCGGTTGCGGCCGCATTGCGCTGCGTCGTCGTCATGATGCTGCGGCCGACGATATCGACATGCTCGTAATCCAGCGTGTCCTCGAAGGCGAGCTGATCGAGCCCTGCCAGGGGATGGTCCGGATGCACGATCACGGCGAGACGATCGCGATGGTAGGGCAGGGCGTCGAGGCCGCGCAGATCGACTGCATCCCAGCAGACGCCGATATCGGCACGGCCCTCCTCGACGCCGCGCACGACCTCCCAGATCTCGCGCTCCTCGAGACTGACGCGCACCTCGCGATAGCGCTGCGCGAAGACGCCGATATCCTGCGGCAGGAACTGCGCCACCGCGGATTTGCTGCCGAAGACGCGCACATGCCCCTGCACGCCCTCGGCGAAGGCGCCGAGTTCCGCCCGCATCCGGTCGAGTAGGTGCAGCATGTCGCGCGCATAGCGGCAGAGCGTTTCGCCGGCCGGCGTCAGGGCGACGCCGCGCCGGCCGCGCTCCAGCAGGGCGACGCCGGCCTCGTCTTCCATCTGGCTGATGCGCTTGCTGACGGCCGAGGGCACGATCGCCTCGCGTCTCGCGGCGGCGGCGATGTTGCGCTCCTCGCAGACGGCGATGAAGAGCCGCAGCGAGACCGGATCGAAGCTGCGCATGGATTCTCCCGAGGGGGCCGCTCAACCATCTCATATCGGAATGGCTAGCGTGAAAAAAGACCAGTCCAGAGATGGCTGACAAGGCGGCCGATTTTTCTATGATCCGGCGCGACAAGAAGCCCGACCCACAGGACATCATTCGACTCATGCGTATCGTCGACATCAGGGAGCGCACCGCCCCGATCGCCTCGCCCATCGCCAACGCCTTCATCGATTTCTCGAAGATGACGCTCAGTCTCGTCGCGGTCGTCACGGACGTGATCCGCGACGGCAAGCCGGTGATCGGCTACGGCTTCAACTCGAACGGTCGCTACGGCCAGGGCGGGCTGATCCGCGAGCGTTTTGCCCCGCGCGTGCTCCAGGCCGCGCCCGAGAGCCTGCTCGATGCGCAGGGCGGCAATATCGACCCGGCCAAGGTCTGGGCCGCGATGTTCACCAATGAGAAGCCGGGCGGCCACGGCGAGCGCTCCGTCGCCATGGGCACCATCGACATGGCGGTCTGGGACGCCGTCGCCAAGATCGCCGGCAAGCCGCTCTTCCGCCTGCTGGCGGAGCGCGCTGGCGTCACGGCCGATCCGAAGGTCTTCGTCTACGCCGCCGGCGGCTACTACTATCCCGGCAAGGGGCTCGAAGGGCTGGCCGCCGAGATGCAGGGCTATCTCGATCGCGGCTACACGGTCGTGAAGATGAAGATCGGTGGCGCCCCGCTCACAGACGACTGCAAGCGCATCGAGACGGTGCTGAAGCTGCTGCCGGCCGGCTGCCAGCTCGCGGTCGACGCCAATGGCCGCTTCGATCTGGAGACCGCGATCGCCTACGCCAAGGCGCTGCGGCAATATGATCTGTTCTGGTACGAGGAGGCGGGCGATCCACTCGACTACGACCTCCAGGCGAGGCTTGCCGAGCATTATCCCGGCCCGATGGCGACCGGCGAGAACCTGTTCTCGATGCAGGATGCCCGAAATCTGATCCGCTATGGCGGCATGCGCCCGGACCGCGACTGGCTGCAATTCGATTGCGCGCTGAGCTATGGCCTCGTCGAGTATCTCCGGACGCTGGAAATGCTGAAGGAAAACGGCTGGTCCTGGCGCCGCTGCATCCCGCATGGCGGCCACCAGATGTCGCTGAACATTGCGGCAGGGCTCGGGCTCGGCGGCAACGAATCCTATCCCGACCTGTTCCAGCCCTATGGCGGCTTCCCCGACGGCGTCAGGGTCGAAGCCGGCCATATCGTCATGCCGGACTTGGCCGGTATCGGCTTCGAGGGCAAGTCCGACCTGATCAAGGAAATGCGCAGCCTCGCCGCCTGAACCGCCGCTCAGACGATCTGCCGGCTCGATCCTTCGACGAGGACGAAAGGCTCTCCACCCGCCAGCGTCTCGACGCGGGCGCGGACGCCATAGACCTCGTCGAGCAGGGCGGGCGTCACGATCAGGCGCGGATCGCCGAGCGCGACGAGGCGCGCATGCGCCAGCACCATCACCCGGTCGGCGAAGCGCAGCGCCTGGTTGAGGTCGTGGATCGAGATCAGCACCAGCATGCCGCGCTCGCGCGCCAGCCGGCGGACGAGCGAGAGCACCTCGAATTGGCGGTGCAGGTCGAGCGCGCTGGTCGGCTCGTCGAGCAGCAGGATGTCGGGCTCGCGGGCCAGCGTCTGCGCGATCGAGACGAGCTGCCGCTGTCCGCCCGAGAGTTCGCCGAGACCTCGGAAAGCGAGATCCTCGATTTCGAGATCGCGCAGGACGAGGTCGATACGGTGGAGTTCGTCGTCGCTGACCGACCAGGAACCGCCCTGCTTGAGCGCGAGCAGGATCGATTCATAGACGGTCAGCACGGCATTCACCGCCGTGTCCTGCGGCAGGTAGCAGCAGCGCGGTGTGGCCCGGCCGGCGATCCGGCTCTCCCCGGTCATGGTGATCTGGCCGTCGCCGGAGGCGAGCCCCGCGATGCGGCGAAACAGGCTCGACTTGCCGGCTGCATTCGCGCCGATCACGGCCACGACCTCGCCGCCGCGAAGCTCTGCGGCATTGACGTCTTCAAGCACGCGTCGCCGGCCATAGGCGACGCCGACGCCGGCCAAGCCGAGCTTCACCATGAGCGCTTCCGGCTCGTCATGATCAGGCTGAAGAAGAAGGGCACGCCGATCAGCGCGGTGACGATGCTGATCGGGAAGATCAGGCCGGGGATCAGCGACTTCGAGACCACCGAGGAGGCCGAGAGGATCGCGGCGCCCGCCAGCGCCGAGGCCGGCACGAAGAAGCGCTGGTCCTCGCCGATGACCATGCGCGCGATATGCGGGCCGACGAGGCCGATGAAGCCGATCGTGCCGACGAAGGAGACCGGCACGGCCGCGAGCAGGCTGACCAGCAGCATGATCTCGAGCCGCAGCTTCCTGACGTTGATGCCGAAGCTCGCCGCCTTGTCGTCGCCCAGCCGCAGCGTCGTCAGCGCCCAGGCCCGGCGCAGGAAGAAGGGCAGGGTGAAGGCGAGCACGGCGGTGGTGATCGCGAGCTTCTGCCAGCTTGCCTTGGTCAGCGAGCCCATCGTCCAGAATACCACGGCGCCCAGCGCCTGTTCGGAAGCGAAGAACTGCAGCAGCGCCAGCAGCGCGTTGAAGGTGAAGACCAACGCGATGCCGAGCAGGATCACCGTCTCGGTGGTGACGCCGCGCGACTGGCTGAGCAGATGGATCAGCATGGCCGCGCCCATCGCCATGATGAAGGCGTTGATCGGGACGATATAGTCGGCGGCGACCGGCAGGAGACCGACGCCGAAGACCAGCGCCAGCGCCGCCCCGAAGCTCGCCGCCGCCGAGATGCCGAGCGTGAACGGGCTGGCCAGCGGGTTGTTCAGGATCGTCTGCATCTGCGCGCCCGCGACCGCGAGCGAGGCGCCGGTGACGACCGCCATCAGCGCGATGGGCAGGCGGATGTCCCAGATCACGACGCGCAGCGCGGCCGGCGCCTCCGACGGATTCAGCAGTGTCCGCAGCACCTGGCCGACATCGTAGCGCGCCGGCCCCAGCATCATGTCGACGACGAGGCTGGCGAGCAGCAGGCCGAACATGCCGAGCAGAATCAGCCGCCGCCGCAGTGTCAGCGAGCGATAGGCCAGACGGCCTGGCAGTGCCTCGCGGGTCGCCGTGGCGGTCATTGCCGGCTCACATGCTCTTGCTGAGTCACTTGCGCGCGACCGTGACCCAATAGCCGGGCTCGTAGGGCAGTGGCAGGAACCGCTCATGCAGCGTCTTCAGCGTGGCGTCGGCGTCGAGATCGGCAAACAGCTCCGGATGCAGCCATTTCGCGATCTCCTGGATCGCCACGAACTGATAGGGGCTGTTGTAGAACTGATGCCAGATCGCATGGACGCGGCCGTTCCTGACGGCCTGCGTCTGGCTGAAGGCTGGCCGCGCGGCGAGCCCGGTCAGCTTGCGGCGCGCTTCGACCATGTCGGTTCCGGGCCCGAGCCCGACCCAGGCACCGCCGGGGACATAGGCACCCCAGTTGCCGCCGGTGATGATGACGACATCGGGATTGGCGGCGACGATGGCTTCGGGATTGACCGTGCCGAAGGTGCCGGGGATCAGGTCCGACGCGAAGTTCTTGCCGCCGGCGATCTCGACCATCTTGCCGAAATTCTCGTTGCCGAAGGACATGCAGCAATCGTCGGAATAGCCGCCGGCGCGCTCCAGCATGACGAGCGGGCGCTTCAGATTCGGGACCTTGGCGAGCCGGTCGGTGACGCGGGCGATCTCGTTGGCGCGGAAGGTGATGAAGTCCTCGGCGAGCTTCTCCTTGCCGAAGAGCTTGCCGATCAGCCGCATCGACGGCTCGGTATTCTGGAACGGCTTCTCACGGAAATCGACATAGACGACCGGGATGCCGACGCTTGCGAGCTTCTCGACCAGGCTCGCCTCGTCGCTGGCGACCTTCGCCTCGACATTGAGAAAGAGCACGTCAGGCTTCAGCGCGATCGCCTGCTCGATGTCGAAGGCGCCTTCCTTCATGCCGCCGAAGCTCGGCAGCTTGGCGATCTGCGGATAGCGGGCGAGATATTGCTTGTAGCTGTCGGGGTCGGCCTTGGGCAGATCGTCGCGCCAGCCGACGACGCGTTTGAAGGGATCGTCCTTGTCGAGCGCGGCGACAAAATACATCTGCCGGCCTTCTCCGAGGATGACGCGCTGGACCGGTGCCTCGACCTCGACATTGCGGCCGAGCACATCGGTGACCGAGACTTTTTCGGCAAAAGCGGGGAGCGACGCTGCAAGGAGCGACGCCGCGAGCATGGCCGTGCCGAGGATGGCGCGCAGGAACTGCATGATGGACCTCCGGACGAAGTCGCTGGCTCGTAGGTCCGGCCCCGTGGGTGGTCAAGGTTTATGTTCTGGAATTATTGTAAACAAAAACAAGGACATGCCTCGCCATCATCTTGCCTTCGTGGCGTCCGTTGATGCGTGGCGCCTCTTGCTTTCCGTTCGGATTCCGTGGTTCTCGACTCCGCCTCACCCCAACCAGAAGCCGCCCGGCCAAGGTGTTCCCCAGCCATGACAGCCCTGCACCACAATCTCAGCCTCAAGGACGAGATCCGCGACTTCTGGTCGATGCGCTCGGAAACCTTCGACACCCAGCCCGGGCACGAAATCTTCTCTCCCGAGGAGCGGCAGGGCTGGCTGGCGCTGTTCGCCCGCCATCTCGGCGCCGCGGCTCCCGGTGCAAAGGCCCTCGATCTCGCCAGCGGCACCGGCGTGATCTCGCTCCTGCTGGCCGAACTCGGCTATGGTGTCACCGGGCTCGATCTCTCGGAGGCGATGCTCGCCCGCGCCCGCGCCAAGACGGCGGGCAAGCCGATCAGGCTCTATGCCGGCGATGCCGAGGACACGCTGGAGGAGGCGGGCAGCTACGATGTCGTGGCGACGCGCCATCTGGTCTGGACGCTGCCCGATCCGCCGGCCGCCTTTCGCGAGTGGCACCGGGTGCTGAAGCCCGGCGGCCGCGTCGGCATCGTCGATGTCGACATGACCAATCCGCGCCCCGGCAACGGCCGGGCGCTGCGCCTTCTGGCGAAGCTCGTCAGGCGCCTGTCGACGCCGAAGCCTGCGCCCGCCTATGCCGCCGCCCATGAGGAGATCGTCTCGCGCGTCTATTTCTCGCAAGGCTGCCGGCCGGAGGAGATCGCGCGGCTGCTGACCGAAGCCGGCTTCGTCGACGTGGTGATCGATCGCGATCTCGGCGCCATCCACCGGGCCCAGGGCCGCTTCATGCCGCTCTACCAGCGGCTCGAGCGGGCGAGTCAGGACCGCTTCATCGTCTCGGCCCGCAAGCCGGGCTGAGCGTGCCGCGCGCTGTCGGGACGCTGGGCAGAGCGGCCGCTCATTCGCCGGTCATGGCTACAACCGCGCGCCGGATGAACGGAGCCGCGAAGATGACGACAGGCAGCATCAGTCCCCAGGACAGCAGCCATGACGAGGCCCAGCGCAGCAGCGAGGCATTCGATTCCGGGCCGGACATGACGGCCACGCCCGATGCGATGGCGGAGGTCAGGCCGGCCTGGATGACGCCGAAGACCACATGCGAGTAACGTCGAGAGATCGTCGCCAAGGCCTGCGCTCCGGTTCTGCTCCGCTCGTGACAAGCCAAAGCCATGCCAACGGCCTGTCATGGCCGCTGGCGAGGAATCGTCCGCTCAGATCGAGCGCGTGATGCCGCCATCGACGCGGATGTTCTGCCCGGTGATGTAGCCGGCGTCGGGCGAGAGCAGGAAGGCGATCGTGCCGGCGATCTCGTCGCTGGTGCCGTAGCGCTGCATCGGCACGCGCTGGCGCCGTTCGTCGGTCGCCGGCAGGCTGTCGATCCAGCCCGGCTGGACATTGTTCATCCGGATGTTGTCGGGCGCATATTTGTCGACGAAGATCTTGGTGAAGGCCGCGAGCCCCGCCCGTGCCATCGCCGAGGTTGGAAACATTGCATCAGGCTCGAAGGCCCAGGCGGTCGAGATGTTGACGATCGCGCCTGATTTCTGCGCCTGCATGATCGGCGTCACCAGCCGGATCGCGCGCACGGCGCTCAGGAAATAGACGTCGAGGCCGCGATGCCAGTCCTCGTCGGTGATGTCGAGGATCGGCGCCCTCGGCCCATGACCGGCGCTGTTGACAAGCGCATCGACGCGGCCCCAGCGCGCGACCGTCAGCTCGACCAGGCGCATGACGTCGTCCTGCGACAGATTCGAGCCGGTCAAGCCGATGCCGCCGAGTTCCTTCGCCAGCGCCTCGCCCTTGCCCGAGGAGGACAGGATCGCGACCTCGTAGCCGTCCTTCGCGAGGCGGCGCGCCGTCGCCGCTCCCATGCCGCTGCCGCCGGCCGTGACGATCGCCACTTTCCTGGTCATGTCGTGTTCCTCGGTCCTGTCGATTCGCATCCGTTCTAGAGCCTTTTCGGGCGAGCTGGATACGGGCTTGCCGTGAGCGTGAACCAGCGCCGCATCGCGTCCGCGCGGTCGGCCTTCAGCCCGCGCTCCCGCGCCCGATGATGTCGTCGACGTCGTCGGGCTCGATGCGCCGTCTTTCGCACAGCACCCCGGCGATGGCCTTCTGTGCCGCGATCATGCGGGAATCGTACAGGATCGCAGTCGCGGCCCGGGCGCAGCGCTGGCGAAAAGCTGCTTCGTCCTGCGGGCGCAGGAAGCGGATATAGGGCAGCATCTGCTGCAGGTCGTCATCATGGGAGTTGATCTCGCCCGGATACCATTTCAGGCCTTCGCCTTCGTTCCAGTAGATCATCTCCCCGCAATATCCGGCAGAGAGGATCGTGACCTCCACCTCGGCGCGGGCGAGATCGTCCTTCCGTTCTGTCGCGAACCCCCTGTGATAGGGCACAAAACAGGTCTCGCCGCTGAAGCCGTAAGGTGGCCGCAGCCAGGCATGCGTGATGTATCGCCTGTGATGCCAGCCGACGAGAATGTGGCCGGCCTCGTGAAAGGCACAGGCGGCCCGGCGGATCGGGACGGGGATGGCGTCGAGAGCGGCGTGCGGTCTCATCTCGTCTCCGGCGCCTCCTGCCGGCGCCGCGACGCCGGCCCGCAACCGCGAACCCCTCGTGAGGGCGAATCCTTCACGAGTGAGAGCGAACGATCATGTGATCGACGCCTCGCCGCAAGTCTCACAGACGATGGAAGTCTCATAGACGATGGAAGTCGCGCAAACGGCTTGGGCTCGCAGTAACACGGGTGGGGGCGTGCGGGCGGTCTTCGCGCTTAGGCGCCGGGCCGCTTTGCCAGGGCCAGGCCGACGCCCAGCGCGATCATCGCGCCGCCCGAGGCCTCGCGCAGGCGCTTGACGAGGCCGGGGCGGGCGGACGCACCATCGCGGATGCTGCTCGCCGCGATGGCGACCACGACATCGGCCAGGGTGTTGAGCAGGACGGAGATGAAGCCAAGCACCACGAACTGCAACGCCACGCTGCCCGTGGGGTCGACGAACTGGGGAATGAAGGCAAGGAAGAAGGCCGCGGTCTTCGGGTTCAGCGCCTCGACGACGCCGCCTTCGCGAAACGCCTTCCGGGGTCCGATGGGTGGCTCGACCATGCCGTCGCTCAAGGTGTTCGCCGCATCGCGCCGGGCCGCCTGCAAGGTGCGGAACCCGAGCCAGACCAGATAGGCGGCCCCGACCAGCTTGAGCGCGGTGAAGAGCTCCGCGCTCGCCAGCACGATTGCGGAGACGCCGAGGCTGCCGGCAAGGACATGGACCATGCCGCCCAGCCCGGTGCCGAAGCTGGAGGCGATGCCCTCGCCGCGACCGCCGGCAAGCGTGCGGGCCGCGACGTAGAAGATGCCGGGGCCGGGCGTGACCGCGAGGAGGAGGGCCGCGGCGATATACAAGGCGAGCTGGGCGAAATCGGGCATGGGACCTGACCGGGGAAGGGAATGGATACCGACGAGTGGATCAGTCGATCGGGATGAGTGACGCGGCATCCCGCTCCGTCGGCCGCGAACTCCCAGCGAGGCCGGCGGCGACATTGGCGCGGTCGCCGGCGGGCCGGTTCTGGCTCATCTTGCGCTTGCCCTCCAGCCGCTTGATCGGCATGCGCAGCCCGACGATGCCGCGAAGCTGGGCCTGAATGAAATCGGCAGGCGCATCGGACACCGCCCAGGGCGCTGCGCGCTCGCCCTCATGGATGCCGGTCAGCCGCGCCACTGCCTCCAGCAGCCGGGCGGCGTCGTCGAAGAACTCGACCGGGCCATAGGCATGCACCGCGACATAGTTCCAGGTTGGCACGACCTTCCCGGTCTCCTGCTTGGTCTGGTACCAGGACGGCGTGATATAGGCGTCCGGCCCCATGAAGATCGCCAGCCCGTCCGCAATGGCGGGCGTCCGCCATTGCGGGTTGGCCTTGGCGAGATGGCCGTAAAGCACGCCATGCTCGCCCTCGTTCGCGTCGATGTAGAGCGGTAGCGGCGTGGCCAGCACGCCGTCTTGAGTGGTCGTGACGAAATGGGCGAGACGCGCTGCACGGATCGTCGCCAGGACGCTGTCCCTGTCGTCGTCGCGGAAGGCGGGCGGCGTGTACATCGCGGATCTCCTTGCGTTTGCGGGATCAATGCCGGCAATCTGGCTTGCAGGGAATAGCCAGTTTTACGAGATTGATGTGGTCCAGTTGGAAGGCGTCGGACGCCGGATTATCGCGGCGATCAAGGAGCAGATCCACAGCGGCGCCTATCAGCCGGGGGATCGCCTGCCATCGACCCGTGCCTTCGCGGCGGAATGGGGCGCGTCCCGCACGACCGTCACAGCCGCTTATGGCCAGCTCATCGCCGAGGGCTATCTGGTCACGCGGGCCGGGGCCCGTCCGGTCGTGGCGCATGGTCTGTCGGTTAGGGGAACATCGACGCCGGCGCCGGTCGCAGCGGTCCATCGGCTCTCCGGTTTCGCGCGGCGTCTGCTCGATCTGCCGCCACCGGCGCCGTTACGCTCGTTCAAGGTCGCCGACTTACGCTATGGCGACCTCGCCGGCGCCGACTTTCCTGTTCAGCCCTGGCGGCGCGCCCTGACCAGGGTCACGCTCAGCCGAAGGGAGCGGCTGCGCTATGGCGATCCGCAAGGGGCTCTCGACCTCCGCGCGGCCCTGCAGGGCTATCTCTGGCGGGCACGTGGCATCCTGTGCTCGCCGGAGGACATCGTCATCGTCAACGGCTCCCAGCAGGGGCTCGACCTCTGCGCGCGGCTGCTGCTCGATCCCGGCGATCCGTTCCTGATGGAGAACCCGGGATACACGCTGGCGCGGCACGCTTTCGTCGCGGCCGGTGGGAGGGCTGTGCCCATTCCCGTCGACGCCGACGGTCTGTGCACCGACGCCATGCCCCCGGGCCGCCTCGTCTACGTCACGCCGTCCCACCAGTTTCCGCTCGGCGGCGTCCTTTCCGCCACGCGGCGGCGCGCGCTTCTGGCCTGGGCGGTGGCCTCCGGGGCCCATGTCGTCGAGGACGATTATGATGGCGAGTATCGGCACGACATTGCCCCGATCCCACCCTTGCAGACGCTTGGCCCGCAATCCGTGATCTATGTCGGTACGGTCTCGAAGACGCTGTCGCCGACGCTGCGGCTGGGCTATCTCGTCCTGCCCGCTGGCCTCGCCCGGGTGTTCGCCGAGGCGAAGCGCGTCACGGATCGGCATGCGCCGCTGCTGGAGCAGGAGGCGCTGGCCGATCTGCTGGCCAGCGGCGCCTATGAGCGCCACGTCCGTAGCATTCGCCGGAAGAACGCGGAGCGCCGCGGGGTGTTGCTTCAGGCCCTGTCGGCGCGGTGCGGTGCGTCCGTGTCCGTCGAGGGAGCCGACACCGGCCTGCATGTCGTCGTCTGGATCAACGGCGTCGCGGCGGACCGCGAGATCGAGATCGTCGAGGCGGCACGGTCGGCCGGGCTCGGTCTCCACCCCGTGTCGCCGCTCTATGATCCGGAGGCTCCCAAGCCAGAGACGGCAGGCTTCATCCTCGGCTACGCCGCGCTCGACAGCGATACCTTGCGGCGCGGCGTCGCGTTGCTGGCGAGCGTCCTGGCCGGTCTGCGTTGACGGCCGCGTCCGGCAGGCCTTGGCCGATCAACGCGCGCGATCTAGCTCCGGGCCGGATGCCTCGGACGCATATGCGTATCCGAGCTGCCGTGTTTTCCCGAGCCGGCTCTCCAGAGCCCGTCAGCGGTTCATTCGAGGCCGGTCTTGGCGATGACGCCTGGCTTCACAGGGGTCGGCAGCAGTGGCGGTTGCGCGTAGCAGGTGATCGGCGGCAGTTCTGCGTCGTATTTGGCGACCTCGACGAGGCAGGAATGCGCAATCGTCGCCTGGCCGAGCCGCGACGAGCCTCGGTCCTGAGTCAGCACATTGGGATTGCCGTGCTTGTCGAGCGAGCCGACGAGGCCCGGCTCCAGCGGGTCGTACCAGGCGCCCGTGGCCATCTGCACCACGCCGCACATCATCGCATCCGACACGATCACTCCGGCGAGGCAGGCGCCGCGCGTGTTGAACACCCGGACGATGTCGCCGTCGCGCAGGCCTCGCGCCCGGGCGTCGTCAGGATGGATGCGCAGCGGCTCGCGACCCTCGATCTTGGTCGAGCGGGACAGCGCGCCATTATCGTACTGGCTGTGCAGCTTGCTTGCCGGCTGGTTGGAAATCAGATGCAGCGGAAAGCGGTTGGCGAGCGGCGCCCCGAGCCATTCTCGCGGCTCAAGCCAGCTCGGATGGCCGGGGCAGTCATCATAGCCGAAATCGGCGATCGTCTGCGAGAAGAGCTCGATCCGGCCGGACGGCGTCTTCAGCGGGTGGGCCTGCGGATCGGCGATGAAGTCGGCGAGGAGCGGCTGCTGCTCCGGCGGTTCCGGCAGCGTGACGATGCCGGCTTTCCAGAAGCTCTCGAAATCCGGCAGTTCCATGCCGTACTCGGCAACGCGCTGGCGCGCGACCGTGTAGAAATGGCGGATCCAGCCCTCCTCGTCGCGGCCTTCGGTGAAGATTTCGCGCTTGCCCAGCCGGTCGGCGAGGTCGGCGAAGATGTCGTAGTCGCTGCGTGACTCGCCGATCGGCGCGCTGATCGGATGGCAGGCCGCGATCATGCGGTCGCGCGCCGAGCTTGCGATGTCGTTGCGCTCCATGGCGGTGCTGGCGGGCAGGACGATGTCGGCATGCCGCGCCGTGGCGTTCCACCAGGATTCGTGGACGATCACGGTCTCGGGCCGTCGCCAGGCCCCGATCAGCCGGTTGATGTCCTGATGGTGGTGGAACGGATTGCCGCCGGCCCAGTAGACCAGCTTGATGTCGGGGTAGCGCCGCGTCTCGCCGTTGAAGTCGTAGGGCGCGCCTGGATGCAGCAGCGCGTCCGCGATCCGTGCGACCGGGATCGAGTCGGCGATGGCGTTGCTGCCTTGCGGCAGGGTTGGCCAGGACAACGGATAGACGGCATTGCCGACACCGTTGGCCGAAGCATAGCCGAACCCGAAGCCGCCTCCGGGCAGGCCGATCTGGCCGATCATCGCCGCCAGAGCGATCGCCATCCAGTAAGGCTGCTCGCCATGCTCCGCCCGCTGCAGCGACCATGACATCATGATCATCGTGCGTCGCTTCGCCATCTCGCGCGCCAGCGAGCGGATCGTCTGTGCGGGGATGCCCGAGATGGCCTCCGCCCATTCGGCCGTCTTCGGCAAGCCGTCGGTAGCGCCGGTTACATAGCCGGCAAATCGCTCGAAGCCCGTCGTGTACCGCGCCAGGAATTTACTGTCCTGCAGGCCTTCCGCGATCATGGTATGCGCCAGGGCCAGCATCAGCGCGACGTCCGAGTTGGGGCGCGGCGCGATCCAGCGCGCCTCGAGTTCCGCCATGGCATCGTCGCGGATCGGGCTGATGCAGACGAAGGAGGCCCCCTTGTCCCGACAGGCGGTCATGCCCTCGCGCAGCAGATGGCGGCTGATGCCGCCCGAGCCGACCTGGGCGTTCTTATGCGGCGTCCCGCCGAACATGACGATCAGCTCGGCATGGCCGGCGAGCATGCGCCAGGTGGTGTGCCCGGCGTCCAGGCCCCGCTTGTCGCCGAGCACATGCGGCAGGATCGCGTCGGCGGCGGCGAAGCTGTAATTGGAGATCGAACGAACATAGCCGCCGACAGTGTTCAGGAAGCGATGAACCTGGCTCTGCGCATGGTGGAAGCGGCCGGCGCTCGACCAGCCATAGGAGCCACCGAAGATCGCGCCATTGCCATGGGTCGAGCGAACGCGTGCGACCTCGCGCGCGACAAGGTCGAGCGCCTGCGGCCAGTCGATCTCGACAAAGGCTTCACCGCCCCGCCCGGCGCCGCCGGCCGCCGCGCCCTTTGCAAGAAAGGAGGCCCGGACCGAAGGTCGCCTAATCCGGCAGCCATCGTCGAGCGCGCCGATCATCGCGCCGCCCAGTGGAGAGGGGTCGGGATCGTGCTCATAGGGCTCGAGCGCGACCGCCGATCCATCCTTCATCCGGGCGCGATAGACGCCCCAATGCGTGGTGACGGTCGGCTGCTCGGGCGTGATCAGCATGATGGTCTCGTTTCCGTCAGGCAGCCTCGGCGCTCATGCCGAGTTTGCCCGGGTTCATAATGGCGTGGGGGTCGAGCGCCTGTTTCAAGCTGCGCATGACCTCGACACCATAGCCATGTTCGCGGCGCATGTATTTGAGTTTGCCCAGCCCGACGCCATGTTCCCCGCTCGCGGTTCCACCCGATTCCAGAGCCCGCATCACGACATTCTCGGCCAGGCGTTTCGCTTCGGCAATCTCGTCCTGCGCATCGGGCATCACGAGATAGGCGACGTGGAAGTTCCCGTCCCCGACATGGCCGTTGATCTTGAATTTCAGGAACGAGGCGTCGGCATCGGCGCGCGCCGCGGCCATATTGTCCGCCAGCGCCGAGATCGGGACGCAGGCATCGGTCACGAACATGGCTGCGCCTGGACGCATCGCGCGCGTCGCCGGGTTCGAGTCGTGGCGCGCCTTCCACAGGCGCTCGCGCTCCTCGCGCTGCGTCGCCCACTGGAAGCCGCGCCCGCCGTTTTCCGCCGCGATGGCCTCGACGATCTCGGCCTGCTCGCGGATGCCGGCTTCCGTGCCGTGGAACTCCAGGAACAGGGTCGGCGCGACGACGAGGTTCATCTTCGAATAGCTGTTCGAGGCCTGGATCGCGATGTCGTCGAGGAATTCGATCCGGGCGATCGGCACGCCACTCTGGATCGTGGCGATGCAGGTATCGACGGCGCCGTTGAGGCTGTCGAACGGGCAGACCGCTGCGGAAATGGCCGCCGGCACCGGGTGGAGCCGGAGGGTGATTTCGGTCAGCACGCCCAGCGTACCCTCGGCGCCGACGAAGAGCTTGGTGAGGTCGTAGCCCATCGAGGATTTGCGCGCGCGGCTGCCGGTGCGCAGGATCTCGCCATTGGCGAGCACCACTTCCAGCGCCAGCACGTTCTCGCGCATCGTCCCGTAGCGCACCGCATTGGTTCCGCTGGCGCGCGTCGATGCCATGCCGCCGATCGAGGCGTCGGCGCCGGGGTCGACCGGGAAGGTCAGGCCGGTATGCCGCAGATGTTCGTTGAGGCTCTTGCGCGTCACGCCGGGCTCGACCACCACGTCGAAATCGCTCTCGTGCACGGCGACGATCCGGGTCATCCGCGACATGTCGAGGCTGACGCCACCGGCAGCGGCGAGGATTTGCCCTTCCATCGAGCTGCCGACGCCGTAGGGCACGATCGGCACCCGCGCCTTGGCGCAGGCAGCGACGACGCGCTGCACCTCTGCGGTCGATTCCACGAAGACGACGGCATCCGGAAGCATCGTCGGCAGATAGGAGAGATCCTCGCCATGATGCCGGCGGATCGCTTCCGCCGTCGAGATCCGCTCGCCGAAATGCGCGCGGAGATCCTGGACGACGGTCGCGGTGTCGCCATAGCTCATGATCGCAATCCATCCGCCGGCATTGCCGCCCCGGGCGCTCGCGCGACGGGGACGGCGGTCGAAAATGCCTTCACTCGCGCGAAGCCGTTCACTCGAGTGACGCGTCGATCGGCACACGGTAGCCGTTGACGAGGCGATTGGTCTCGTTGGCCATGCCGACCACCGCCATGACCTCGCCGAACATCGCGTCCGTCATTCCGGCGTTGCGGGCGGCGGCGGTATGGCTGGCGATGCAATAGGCGCAGCTATTGGTCGTGCTGACCGCGACATAGATCATTTCCTTGACCAGCGGGTCGAGCGCGCCCGGAGCCATCACCTCCTTCACGCTCTCCCAGGTCCGGCGCAACGTGGCCGGATCATGCGCCAGGTATTTCCAGAAATTGTTCACGTCCTTGAGGTTCCGCGAGGTCTTGATGTCGTCATAGACCGCGCGGACGGCCGCCGAGGCATCGGCGTATTCGATCGGCTTCAGTCGGCTCATGGCTTGTCTCCGGTGCAGTCGCGGCAAGGTCGGGCGGCGCTGGGCCGCGTCAGATGTCGAGCTGGATGCCCTTCTTGCGGAGCAGCTCGCTCAGGTTGAGCATGTCCCAGGTGGTCTTGCCCTGCAGCAGTTCGCGGCGGAAACGGGCCTCCTTCTCCTCGCGCGTCTTGGATGCCACGGCGATGGCCGCGATCTCCGCCTGCGGCACGATCACGACGCCGTCGTCGTCGCCGATGACGAGATCGCCCGGTTCCACGAGCATCCCGCCGGCAACGATCGGCTTGTTCAGCGCGCCCAGCGTTTCCTTGACCGAGCCCTTGATCGAGAGCGCGCGCGCGAAGACCGGAAAGCCGATCTCGGCGATGGTCGCGCCGTCGCGCACGCCGCCGTCCACCACCAGGCCGGCGATCTGCTTGCCCTTGGCGCAGCTCGCCATCACGTCGCCGAACAGGCCCTGCTCGGTGAAGCCTGCCGAGGCGCAGACGATGACGTCGCCCGCCTTCGCCATCTTCAGCGCGGCGTGCAAGGTCAGGTTGTCGCCCGGCGGGCAGACGCAGGTGAAGGCCGGTCCCAGCACCCTCATGCCGCGCCGGACGGGCTTGATGGCGGAATCGAGCGCACCGCGGCGCTCCATGGCCTCATGGGCGGTGGCGGAAGCCACGGAGGCGTAATCTTCAAGATAGCTGAGATTTGTCATGGTCATTGTCCGGTAAGAGAAGGTTCATCGGGTGACGTTGGCGGTGCCCCAGACGTAGTTCTTGCGCGGGAATTCTTCCCAGTACTGGCGCATGTCCTTGTGCGGGAAATCCTTGTAGGGTCGCTTGCGCAGGCGCTCGACATCGATGTCGACCCCCAGCCCGGGGGCTGTCGGCAGGTCGACCCAGCCGTCCTTCACGGTCAGGCCGGGCGAGCCGATCTCGTCGCAGGCCTCGGTCAGGTTGATGAAGCACTCGGCGATGAGAAAGTTCGGGATGATCGCCGAGAGATGCACCGTCGCAGCCAGCCCGACGATGGTGCTGTTGTAGTTGTGCGGGCTGATTGCGATCGCATGCGGCTGCGCCATCGCCGCGATGTCGAGCATCTGCTGGAGGCCGCCGACGGCGCAAATGTCCGGATTGAGGATATCGGCCGCGCGCTTCTCGAAGACCCGTGCGAAATCCTCCTTGGTGTAGAGGGTTTCGCCGGTGACGACGGGTGTTGAAATCGAGCGGCGGACTTCCGCGACGAGGTCGAGATTGTCGGAGAGGCAGGGCTCCTCATAGCAGAAGATGCCGTACTCCTCGAGCCGCTTTGCGACCCGGATGGAGTGATGCGGAGCGACGCGGCGATGGGCGTCGATCAGCAGGTCCATGTCGGGGCCGAGCGCCTCGCGCATCGCCTTGACGTTGGCGACCGCGTAATCTTCTTCCTCGCGGGTGATGAAGGTGCGCCACGGCCCGGGGAACGGGTCCCATTTCAGCGCGGTGTAGCCCATCTCCTTGACCTGGAGCGCCCGCTCCACCGTCGTTTCGATATTGGTCACGCCGTACCACCAGCCATTGGCGTAGACGCGGACCTTTTCGCGCGAGGCGCCGCCGAGCAGGTTGTAGAGAGGCAGCCCGGCCTTCTTGCCGACGATGTCCCACATCGCCAGTTCGATCGCGCTCCAGGCGCAGAAGAAGTCGACCGAGGAACGCCGGATGGCGAAGTCGTCGAACATCACCTGCGCGGCATGGCGGATATTATGCGGGCTGCGCCCGATCAAGTAGGGCGCCATGGCACGGATATAGTCGTCGACGACCTTCTCCTTCTTGACGCCGACATAGGATTCGCCCCAGCCATAGAGCCCGTCATCGGTCTCGATGCGGCAGAACAGCAGGTTCTTGCCGCTGCCTGGATGGAAGAAGAAGGTTTCGATACGCGCGATCTTCATCGCCAGCTCCGTATTGGGTATCAGGGTCGCAGGATCGTCTGACCGGTGGTCTGCCGGCTTTCGAGTGCCGACTGGGCGGCGGCGGCGTCCTTCAGGGCGAAGACCTGGTCGATCTCCGCCTTGATCACGCCTTGCCGCATCGCCTGGAAAAGATTGCCGGACATAGCGTCGAGCCGCGCCCGGTCCTTGATGAAGGGAAAGATCGAGGGCCGTGACAGCGTCGCGCATTTCGGCGCAAGTCCGGCGATGGCGAATGGCGGGACCGGCCCCGATGCATTGCCGTAGCTGACGACATGGCCGAATTCCGCGACTGCTGCGAGCGAGGTCTCGAACGTGTCCTTGCCGACGCCGTCATAGACACAGCGGCAGCCGCGGCCGCCAGTCAGCTCCTGCACGCGGGTCGCGACATCTTCCCGGCTGGTGACGATGACATGGTCGGCGCCGGCGGCACGTGCCTTGGCCGCCTTCTCGTCGCTCGACGCTGCGCCTATCACCTGGCAGCCGAGCGACTTCGCCCAGGCGGCGAGCAGAAGACCGACCCCGCCGGCGACAGCGTGGATCAGAACGGCATCGCCCGCTTTGGCCTGCGTCATCCGGAACAGGAGCATCTCGGCCGTCATGCCCTTGAGCATCAGAGCGGCAGCCTGGTCCTCCGAGATGTCGTCGGGTAATTTCACCAGCGCGGCCGCGCTCATCACCCGGCGCTCGACATAGGCGCCCGGCGCTCCGGTGACATAGGCCACCCTGTCGCCGACGCCCAGGCCGGTGACGCCCGGCCCGACTGCCTCGACCACACCGGCCGCTTCCATGCCCGGCGAGCAGGGCATCGTGCCCATCTTGTAGAGACCCGTGCGCACATAGATGTCGATGAAGTTCAGACCGATCGCGGTATGGCGAAGCAGAACCTGGCCTTCGCCGGGCCGGCCGGGGTCGAGTGCGACCCATTCGAGCACCTCCGGTCCGCCGTGCTGCCGCAGGATGATGGCCCCGCTCATGTCCAGTCCTTCATTCGTTTCGGATCTATCGCCGCCGGCAGCGCCGGACGGCGGCTCTGAGGGGCGGTCAGACCGGGGAGGAGAGCCCCTTGCGCGTCACCAGGTCACCAAGGGCGTAGACATCCCAGGGCGTCTCGCCCGAGGCGAAGCGCTGCTTCATCGCGGCTTCCTTGTCGGCCCGCGCCTTGCAGGCCACGAGCACGGCATCGACCGTCTCGAACGGCACCACCACCAGTCCGTCGCCATCGCCGATGATCACGTCGCCCGGCCGGACCAGCACGCCGCCAAGCACGATCGGCTGGCTGAGCGTGCCGAGCGTCTCCTTGATCGTGCCCTTGATGCAGATGCCGCCGGCGAAGACCGGAAAGCCGACCTCGCAGATCGTGGCCGAGTCGCGCACGCCGCCGTCGGTGACGAGGCCGGCGAGCTTGGCGCCCACGGCGCAACTCCCCATCACGTCGCCGAACATGCCTTGCTCGGTGCAGCCATGCGCATCGCAGACGAGCACGTCGCCAGGCTGCGCCATCTTGAGGGCGGCGTGCAGGGTGAGGTTGTCGTTCGGCGGGCACTCGCAGGTGAAGGCGGTTCCGGCGATCGTCATGGCGTCGTCGACCGGCTTGATCCCCGAGGCGAAGGCGCCGCGGCGCCCCTGAGCCTCGAAAACGGTGGCGGAGCCATAGGCGAGCAACGCCTGGCAGGTCTCCTGGGAGACGCGGCGAGGGAGGGGAGCGGATGTGGACATGAGTGGCTCTCGCAGTGGCGTCAGGAAACGGAAGGCTTGGTCGCGGAAACGAGGGCCGCGTCGAGAATGTCGAGCGCGGCGTCGAGGGTCGGCGGCTGGTTCCCGCCGCTGCTCTCGACGACACCGGTAGCGGCCGTCCGCTCCATCAGCCGGACGATGGCGTCGGTCATCAGCGGGTCGAGCCCCGCCTCGATGACGGCAGCGCGCGACATGCGCATCTCGTCGGCACGGCGGCCGGCATGGGGGACATGCGAGCGAACCAGCATCGCGGCGGTGTCGAGCGCGGGACGGGCATCGAGAAAGGCGCAGAAGCTCTGCAGGACTTCGGTTTCGACACCCATGCGCCGGGCGGCGATCAGCGCTTCGACATAGAGAGCCTCGAGCCCCTTCGCGAGCACGCTGCGGACGATCTTGATCCCGGCGGCAGCGCCGAAGCGCTCGCCGACCGGCGAGATATCCATGCCGTAGGGAGCAAAGCGGCGGGCGAATTCCTCCGCCTGCGGCCCGGCCGCGACGATCGGCACGCGGTGGCGCGAGGCCGGTGCCGAGCCGAGGATGGCGGCATCGACGAAGCGGCGGCCGGCAGCGGTCACATGCGCGCCGACGGCCGCTTTGTCGGTCGGCCCAAGCGAGGTCAGATCGACATAGAGCGCTTCCGGCCCGACATGGGCTGCGCAGCTTCGCGCCACCGCCATCGCAGCCGAGGGCTGCACTAGCACGAACACCGTCTCGGCCCTGGCGAGGCCCTCGGGTCCATCGAGAAGCGTGACCCCGGCCTCGTTCGCGCGCTGGTGTATGCGCGTCCGGAAAGGCTCGCGGTCTGCTGCCACATCGAAGGCCGCCATGCCGTCGAGGCCCGCCTCGCGCAGCCCGCTCGCGATCGAGAAGGCCGCCTCGCCGAAGCCGACGAAGCCGAGCCGGTAACCGGAGCCTGCCGCGCTCACCATTTCTCTGGCGCCACGATGGCGGCCGTCTCTGCGGCCGAGGCGCCGGTGCTGAGCGCGTCGATCAGCGATTTCTCCTTCGCCGCAACCTCTTCCGCCCGCGCCAGGACATCGGCGGCGATCGCGAGCGGCACGACGATGACGCCGTCTGAATCGCCGAGCATCAGGTCGCCGGGACGGATCTGGACGCCGGCGATCTCGACGACGCCGTTGAAGGCAAGCAGTTCGAAGCGGTGCTTGCCGGTGCGCGGCGTCGCGCCGCGGGCCCACACCGGAAGGCCCATGCGGCGCATGGTGTCGGTGTCGCGGACGCAGCCGTCGACGACGACGCCGGCAAAACCGTTCGCGGCCACAGCGGTCGCCATGATGCCACCGATGTTCGAGGCGGCAGGGCACGCACTGCCGTCGATCACCATGACGTCCCCGGGCTGCGACAGCGTCACGGCATCCAGCGCACCGAGGCGGGGGGAGGTCTTGTTCGCGATATTGTAGCCGCTCGTCAGCCTGGCCGCGCCATGCTTGACGGTGACGGCAGGGCCGACCATGCGCTGACCGGCCGCGATCGGCGGCAGAGCCGTTGTCGGGATCGCCGAATCGACGCCGTATTCATCGAGAATGTCGGCGATTGCGGAGGTCAGGTCGGGCAGACTCCGGAAGCGCGCCACCAGATCCGCCGAGGGCCGCTCGAACGCGATCGCGTGGATGCGATCGACGGGGATCGTCCCCAGGAGCCGCCCCTCATAGGCGGCGAGTTCCGTCTCGATCGTGGATGTCATGCCGCCAGGAACGCCTTGATTGGGTGGACCGGTCTATGACATGCCGGTTGCATGTCATAAAGGGAATTTAATTCAGGATTATCGATCGCAAATTTGCATGATGAAAGCGCTTGCGGATTCTTGGTCCTTGGCTCTGTAATCTGGCTCATAAATCGATAAAACGAAGCCATGTGGCCCACGAAGCGCGCTCGAAAACGCAAACGAAATTGACTTGATCGATTGCTTTTTCTATTCGACCGGCGCGGGGTAAAAAGGGACTGGCCATGTTGACCTTCAAGCAGATCGAAGCCGCCTACTGGATCAGCAAGCTGGGCAGCTTCCACGCTGCGGCGAAGCGGCTCAACACGACCCAGTCGACGGTCTCCAAGCGGATCGCCGAGCTCGAGAAGTATCTGTCGATCGAGATCTTCGACCGGAGCAACAAGACGACCCAGCTTACCATCAAGGGGCGGGAGCTGATCGACGATTTCGTCCAGATGCTCGATCTGCAGCAGAACGTGGTGCGCCGCGTCGGCAGCGACGTTTCCTACGCCGGCCGCTTCCGTTTCGGCGTGACGGAGATGGTTGCGCTGACCTGGCTGCCGGCGCTGATCGCCGAGATCAAGCACCTCTACCCGGACATCATCCTCGAGCCGAAGATCGACCTCACGATCAATCTGCGCCAGCAGATGGTCACCCATCGCCTCGACATGGTGATCTGCCCCGCTCCGAAGAGCGACAACGCCTTCCCGACGGTTCAGCTCGACTTCCTGGAGTCGGAGTGGATGTGCAATCCCGCGCTGATCAGATCGTCGCGAGAGATCGTGTCGATCGAGCGCCTGATGGAACTGCCGCTGCTCACCTATGCCGAGGGCTCCTTGCTGCACCTCAACTTGCTGCAGGCGCTGGCCGCGATCGGAATCAAGCCGGCTAACACCATCACCTGCAACAGCATGATCGCCCTTGCGGAGATGGCCAGCGCCGGGCTCGGCATCACCTACCTGCCGACGGCCTATTTCTCCTCCTATCAGGAGGAGGGCTATCTGAGGCCGGTCCGGACCAACCTCGTTCTGCCACCGCTCGCGTATCTTGCCGTTCATCGCAATGATGCCGTCAGCCGCCGGATCGCCGAACTGGCGCGCGAAGCCTGCGACTTCGGGCTTCCCCGCTGGCGCCGGCAGGATGAGCCCGCGCCGTCCCCGCCCCGCGCGCGCTGAAGGGTCATTTTCAGCGCACCTTGTACCGGCGCACAGCTTCCTGAAGCTGGGCGCCCGTGCGCATGAAGGCCTGCATTTCCTCCTCGATCTTGACGAGTTCGCCGGCCTTTGCCGCGATCGCGCTGGCCTGGGCCGGATCGATGACGATGACGCCGTCCGCGTCGCCGACGATGATGTCGCCGGGGCGGATCAGCACACCCGCGCAGATCACCGGCTCGTTGCTGATCGCGGTGGCGAAGCGGAAATGACCGGCGCGCGGGGAGGTACCCTGGGCGAAGATCGTCATGCCCAGCGGCTCCATCTCCTCGAGGTCGCGGATCGCACCGTCGGTGATGAGTCCGAGCGCCCCGACGGCTTTCGCCCGCGTCGCCATGTTGCCGCCCCAGTTCGCATGCGTGGCGATGCCCTGGGTCGCGATCACCATGATTGAGCCCGGCCCGCAACCGTCGATTACCTCCTGGATCGCCAGCGAGAACTCGGGCTTGATCTCCTGCTGGCCGCCATTCGAGGGCAGGGGCACACGACCGATCGTCCGCGCCCGGCCTAGAATGCGCTTGCCGACGAGCAGGCGCACGGTCGGCCCGAGTGCGGTGTCCTTGAGGCCGAGCGCGAACATCGCGTCCGACAGCGTCGAGACCTGGTGGTGTTCGAACGGGACGAGCTCGGGATCGAGCGCTGGATGGGATGACGACATCGCTATCTCCTGGGCATCATGGTCCGGCCGATGCTGGTCCGGATTTTCGCATTGCGTTTGAAGAGCAGTCCTCGGGGGAGGCCTGGCTCTCGCGCTACTGGGGCTTGAGCCCGGCCGTCTCGGCCGCGTGCTTCCATTTGACGAGTTCGGTGCCGACCCGTGCGCGCAGGCTGTCGGGATTGCCGGGCGTGGGCAGGAAGCCGATCTCGAACAGGCGCGACCTCAGCGCCGGATTCGCCACGGCGTCGCTGAAGGCCTTGCGAAGTTGCTCGACGATCGGCTTCGGGGTTGCTGCCGGCGCAAAGACGCCGCTCCAGGAATAGGCCTCCACCGGAGTGCCGGCCTCGGCCATGGTCGGCAGGTCCGGCGCGTTGGAGGCGCGCGTTCCGGACGCGACCGCCAGGCGCCGCAGGCTGCCGTCCGGGATATAGGGTTCGGTGGCAGCGAAGGTATCAAACATGAAGGTCAGGCGTCCGGCGAGCAGCTCCGTAATCGCCGGCGCCGACCCGCGGAACGGCACATGCACGGCCTCGACCCCGGCCGCCGTCTTGAACAGCTCGCCGGCGAGATGCAGCGGCCCGCCGACGCCGGAGGAGCCGTAGTTGATCTTGCCTGGATTGGCTTTGAGATAGGCGACGAGCTCGGCGACCGCCTTGGCGGGAACATCGCGGTTGACGACGAGGACGAGAGGCACCTCCGCCAGCATGGCGACGGGTTCGAAACTCGTCTGCGCGTCGAAATTGAGCGTCTTGTAGAGCGCCTGGTTCATGCCGTGGGTTGCGGCGGTGCCCAGCAGGAGGGTGTATCCGTCCGGCGCGGCGCGCGCGACGGCGCCTGCCGCGATGTTGCCGGCCCCGCCGACGCGGTTATCGATGACGAGCGGCTGCTTGAGCGCGTCGCTGACGCCCTGGGAGATCAGGCGCATGAAGATGTCCTGGCCGCCGCCCGCTGCGAACGGAACGAGGATGGTGACCGGGCGAGCGGGATAGTCCTGCGCCTGCGCGAGCCCGTGGCTCAGCACCGCGCATGCGGTGGTCATGCCGCCGAGGAAGGTTCGCCTGTCCAAAATATCGGTCCTTTCTGACTCTTGGCGGGATTTGGCGGGAAGCTCCGTCATCGCCTAGGCCTGCATGCCCCAGCGCCGGATCGTGGCCGCCTCAATGCTCCGGAAAACCACCCCCTCGACGATCAGTCCGATAACGATCACCGTGAAGAGGCCGGCGAAGACATGCGCGGTTTCCAGCGCGTTGCGGTTCTGGAAGATGTACCAGCCGAGACCGGCCGAGCTGCCGGATACGCCGAAGACGAGTTCGGCCGCGATCAGCGTGCGCCACGCGAAGGCCCAGCCGATCTTCAGCCCGGCGAGAATCGAGGGAAACGCCGCCGGTATCAGGATCGCGATCACCATGCGCACGCCGCCCAGCCCGTAATTGCGGCCGACCATGCGCTGCGTCTGGCTCACCGAGAGGAAGCCCGTGAAGGCGTTGAGCGAGACCGCCCACAGCACCGAATGGACGATCACGAAGATCAGGCTCTCGATCCCGAGGCCGAACCACAGCAGCGCCAGCGGCAGGATCGCGATCGCCGGCAATGGGTTGAACATCGCCGTCAGAGTCGCCAGCAGGTCCGTCCCGATCCGTGTCGAGATCGCAAGCGTGGTCAGCACGGCGGCTAGCAGCACGGCTGTGCCGTAGCCGATCAGCAGCACGCGCACTGAATTTCCGACGGCCGAGAGCAGGACGCCGCTCGACATGTCGGTGGCCCAGGCCGTGAGCGTCTCGCTGAGCGAGGGAAACATCAGCGGATTGTCGGCAAAGCGGGCGTAGACTTCCCATAGGATGCCGAGCGCGATCAGCACCAGCCCGCGGCGCAGCGGCGTATGCGCCAGGGCGCGTTGCCAGAGCCCGACATCGCGCACGATTTCGCCGATGGAGGCGGCGTCGAGCGTCTTGTGCTCGATGCTCGGGCGCCCCGGCAATTCGGTGAAGCGGGTGCGGGCTCGCGTGGGGTGCATCGCGTCAGCCATCGATCTGACTACCCATGTGCGATCTTCTCCTCGCCGAAGAGCATGCCGTTGATCTTGCGGTTGAACGCCATGAAGTCCTCGCTGCCGGCATTCTCCTGCTTGAACGGCGTGGCATCGAGTTCGGCGCGGATCTGGCCGGGATGGGGGGTCATCACCACGATCCGGCTGCCGATGATGATCGCTTCCTGGATCGAGTGCGTCACGAAGACGAGAGTGAAGCGGATGTCGTTCCAGAGCTCGAGCAGCTCGTCTTGCATGCGCCGGCGGGTCAGCGCGTCGAGTGCCGCGAAGGGCTCGTCCATCAGCAGGATGTCCGGCTCCATGGCGAGCGCGCGTGCGATGGCGACGCGCTGCTTCATGCCGCCCGACAGGGTATGGGGATGGCTGTCGGCGAACTTCGCGAGCCCAACCTTCTCGACCGCGCGCATCGCACGGTCCTTCCATTCCGAGCGCGGGAAACGACCGGTCTTGCGCATCGGGAACATGACGTTGCCGAGCACGGTCTGCCAGGGCAGGAGCTGGTCGAACTCCTGGAAAACCATCATCCGATCGGCGCCGGGGCCGGTGATCTGCCGGCTGCCGAGGTTGATCTCGCCCTCGACCGGAGTAATGAACCCGCCGATGCCCTTGAGCAGCGTCGACTTTCCGCAACCCGATGGTCCGAGCAGCACGAAACGATCGTGCCGCCTGACGTCGAAGGAGACCCGGTAGGTCGCCGTGACGATCTGCCGCCGCGTCTGATACTGCAGCGTGACGTCACGGACGCTCAGCAGGGGGGTGACGACCTGTTGCAGCTCCGCGTCCATCACCTCGCGCGCCATTGCCAGAGCCATGGCGCTAGCTGCCGGCGCCCTGGTTCACGGGCGGGAAGAACACATCCTGCCAGCGGGCCGGCGCGGCCTTCAGTTGGCCCAGCTTGACCATGAAGTTGGCGGTATCGATGATGCCGTTCGGCTCGGTCGTGTATTGGAGGCGGTTGTTCTCGATGACCTTGATCATCTCCTCGTCCGAGAGCTTGCTCGGCTCTGCCGCCGTGTAGATCTTGGCGGTTTCCTTGATCTCGCTCTGGATGAAGCGTCCGGCCTCGTCGAGCGCCGCGACCACCGCAGCGGAGAGCTCCTTGTTCTCCTCGACGAACTTCCTGAGCACGCCGACCACGCCGTTGGTCATGTTGGGCGGGTTGTACTCGGTCGTCGTGCCGATCACATGCACGTTCGGCTGCCGTGCGAGATACTCGGAGAAGGGCGACAGCGCGAAGTAGACTTGCACGATGTTGCCGGTCGTGAGCGCGGCGACCGCGTCGGGATGGGGCAGGGAGACGATCTGCTTGTCGAAACGAAGGGCCTGGCCCGGTCCGAAGATCTGTTCGGCCGCGCGGCGCAGGATCATCGCCTGCGAGCTTGTCGGCCCCGGCGTCGCGATCTTGTCTGTGGGCCGGATGTCCTTGAGCGACTTGATCGCGGGATCGTTGGCATAGAGCGTATAGACGCCCTTCCAGTAGGCGCTGAGGCCGCCGAGATCATAGGCGCGCCGTGTCTTCTCATGGGCGATCAGCAGGCCCAGCGTGCCGAGCGCGCCGATCTGCACATTGCCGCTGATCAGGCCTTCGGAGATCGCGGTGGGCCCGCTCAGGCGCACGATGTTGATCTTGGGGTCGCGTACGCCGGCTTTTTCGGCCGCCTTGGTGAACAGGCCGAGGCGCTCCGCAACGATAAAATTCAGGTATGGGAGGCCATATTGGATCGCAAAAGTGATCGGTTTGGTTTGGGCCCAAACGGCGGGTGCGGGAAGGGTAAGCGATGCCGCGGCACCAGCCAGCAGCGTCCGGCGATTCACGATCATGGCGTTTCGATCCCCAGTAAACGTCGGTCTGAGCCGACTACTTGATGGGGCTTGGCCCCTGAGTACAACCTAAAACCGGGCATCATGAAGTAAAGAGAACAATATTCAGCTATGCCAATCGCTTTTTAGAATTTACCTCTGCCGCTGCCGTGCCCTGGAGCATGTTCCTCGCGCCGCGTCGCCGATCACGCCTTCGACGATTTCGCCGGTGGGGGCGATCCGCCCTTGGCGCGCCGGATGCTGGGGCTTGGCTGATCTCCGGGCGACGACCAGCGGCATGGGCCTGCAACCGGACGCTTCAGGGCCTGATCCGATCCAGCGAAGGCCGGTTCTAGCTTCCCTTCTTGAGCAGGGGCGCAATCCTGCGCTGGATATCGGCGGGATCGGGGATATGGGTGTATTCGATCATCGGCAGCGTCGGGGGAATGTCGATGAGGCTGTCTTCTGTGCCCGACGCGTAGACCACCGCATCGGACTCCGCCGCGAGATCGGCGATTTCGCGCGGATTCCCCGCCGTGGAGTGGAGCGGGCCCGCATGGGCCGCGAAACGCGCGACGCCTGCCTTCATGATCGGCAGGAACTCCGGCACGCGAGCGACCAGCAGCAGCCGGGCTCCCGGTTCGACCGCCCCGAGCGCATGCCGCGTCTCCTCCGCCGGAACGAAGCGGATCGAGGTCACCCGGGCCCCTGGCAGCAGACTTGCAACCTCGCGCTGCCGGTTCACGAAGGTCACGACGAGGTCCGCTGAAGCGATCCTGGCCCTGACGGCAGCGTCGCGCTGGATGGCGTCGATCGTTGCCGGTTCGACGGTGGCCCCCCGCCCGATCTGCTCCGCGATCAGGCGGGCGTAGCGGGCGGTGGTACGCTGGAACAGCCCCACGATGGCGACGCTCTTCCGGCGACCATGCCGAGCCCGCGATGCCAGGCGCGCATGGATCAGCGAAGCCAGGTCCGAGGTGCGCAGGCCAAGCGACAAGCCTTCGTCGATCAGAGCGTCGATCCGGTCGTGAAGGGCGGAAAAATCCTGTTGCGAGCGCGCGTGATCGGCGCTGTTTTCCGCGACGAAGGTGCCGGAGCCGGCGCGGGTCTCGATCAGCCCGAGACCTTTCAGGTCGGCATAGACCTGGCTCACGGTCATCGGCGCCACGCCGAGCGCCAGCGCGAGATCGCGCACCGAGGGCAGGGCCTCTCCGGGGGCAAGGTCGCCGCAGGCCACGGCGTACTCGATCAGGCCCTTGAGCTGCCGCCGGATCGGGACGGGCAGGGCCCTGTCGATCGTGAAGTCCATGCCATGCGTCCTCGAAAAGACCGTCCTATCGCCCCAACCTGCCCATGCGATGCTCGCCATCCGTCCAGGCTGGGAAGTCGTCCCGTATGGAACCGATTGACGCTGGCCGCAACGCGTGAGACTGTTATAGCGCTATGGTACACTTCGAGATCGCAGCCTCAAGCTTGACCTGTGTCGCGGCGGCCTCCCGCCGCGCGTCCGGGGTGGCCTGACCATGGGCGGCTATGTCCTCAAGCGCCTGGTCGCGATCATAGCCCTGACCTTCGGCATCACCGTCGTCGCCTTTCTGATCATCCGCCTGATCCCCGGCGATCCGGTCATCGCAATGCTCGGCACCGGGGCGGGCGACAAGGAGATGATCGCGCGGCTGCGCGAGCAGCTCGGCCTGATGCGGCCGCTGCATGAGCAGTATTTCGTCTGGATCGGCCATGTGCTGCGCGGCGACTTCGGCTATTCCTATGCCAACCAGCAGCCGGTCAGCTCGCTGATCGCGTCGAGCTTTCCCGCCACCGCCCAGTTGACACTGGCGGCGCTGGCGATCTCGCTGGTCCTCGGCTCGGCCATCGGCATCGTCGCGGCGCTCCGCCGCAACCGGGCGGCCGACACGCTCGGGATGGGCTTCGCGCTGATCTGCATGTCGATCCCGAGCTTCTGGCTCGGCCTGCTCCTGATCCTTGCATTCGCGGTGACCTGGCCGATCTTCGACGTCGTCGGTGGAACCGGGCTGAAGGGTCTCGTCCTGCCGGCCGTCACGCTGGCGCTGGGCACGATGGGCTTCAATGCCCGCTTCATCCGTTCGAGTGTCATCGCCGCCCTGACGCAGCAGCATGTCGTCACCGCGCGCGCCAAGGGCGTGCCTGAGGTCAGGCTCTTCGCCTGGCATGTCATGCGCAACGCGCTGCTGCCGATCCTGACCATCGCCGGCCTCCAGATTGGCCAGCTCCTCTCCGGCTCGGTCATCGTCGAGACGGTGTTCTCGCGGCCGGGCATCGGGCGCCTGCTGATCCAGGCGATCCTCGCCAAGGACTACATGACGGTGCAGGCGCTGATCATGATGATCGCGCTGATCTATGCGCTGTCGAACTTCATCGTCGACATCCTCTACCCCGTGCTCGACCCCCGGATCGCACGATGACGGCGAACGCCCCCCTTCCGGCTGTCTTCGCAGTCGAGCCCGACCCTGCCGTCGTCGCGTCGCGGCAGTGGTCGCGCCGTCGCGCCCTGCTGCGCGCGCTCCGCCATCGCAGCCTCTCGCTCGGCCTTGTCATTTGCCTCGTACTGGCGCTGCTCGCCTTCGTCCTGCCACTTGTCATGCCGGTCGATCCGATCGCGCAGGATCCGATGGCGACCTTCTCGCCGCCGACCGCCACGCATCTCATGGGCACGGACGCCTTCGGGCGGGACCTGCTGGCCCGCGTCCTGATCGGCGCGCGCACCACGATATTGGCCAGCCTGTCCGTGGTCGTGCTCGGCGCGGTCGTCGGCACGGCCGTCGGGCTGGTCGCCGGCTATTTCGGCGGCGCTCTCGGCTTCGGCATCATGCGCCTGATCGACCTGCTGCTCGCCTTCCCCGGCATCCTGCTGGCGCTCACCGTCACCGCGATCCTCGGCCCCGGTCTCGTCAACGGCGTCTTCGCCATCGCCGCGATCCTGGTGCCGGTCTTCGCACGGCTGGTGGAAGGCGCGACCGTCGAGGTGCGCAACCTGCCTTATGTCGAGGCAGCCCGCTGCGCCGGCGCCTCGCAGGCGCGGATCATCCTGCGTTACATCCTGCCGAATGTGATGTCCGGCATCATCGTCCTGACCACGACCTGGCTCGGCATCGCCGCGCTCTGGATCACGGCACTCGGCTTCATCGGGCTCGGCGTGCAGCCGCCGACGCCGGAACTCGGCGCGATCCTGAACGACGGCCAGAACTACATCACGCTCGCCTGGTGGATCACCGTGTTCCCGGGCCTCTTCCTCTCCCTCTTCGTCGTCGGCGTGAATCTGGTCGGCGATGGCTTGCGGGACGAGCTCGATCCGACACTCAACCGCGGCTGAAGCCGCTCAGAACAGAGGGACAAGGCGATGAACGTAACCTTTCGTGGATTGCTGGCAGCGACGGCCCTCTCGGCCCTCGCGATCGCGGGCGCACAGGCGCAGGCGCCCAACAAGCAGGCCAAGCTGACGGTCGGCTGGGCCGAGCCGATCGACACGCTCAACCCCGCCACAACCGGCGCGCGCAACCAGGGCCCGCTGCTGGTCAACATCTTCGACACGCTGGTCTGGCTGACGCCGGACTTCAAGGTCGAGCCCCTTCTGGCGAAGTCCTGGAGCGTCGCTCCGGACGGCAAGACCTACAGCTTCGTCCTGCGCGATGATGTGAAGTTCCACGACGGCACCGATTTCGATGCCGAGGCCGTCGTCGCCAACGTCAAGTACATCACCGACAAGGAGACCCCGGCCAAGGTCTCGATCGCGCTGCTCGGCCCCTGCAAGGAGGCCGTGGCGACGGGCAAGTACACGGTCGATCTCAAATGCGCGACGCCTTACGCGCCGCTGCTGACCCAGCTCGGGGTGCCTTATCTCGGCATCCAGTCGCCCAAGGCCATCGCCGAATACGGCAAGGATCTCGGCCTGCATCCGACCGGCACCGGCCCTTATGCCTTCGTCAGCTACGAGCCGAACCAGAGCCTCGTGGTCAAGCGCAACGAGGCTTATGCCTGGAACCCGGCATCCGTCGGCCATAAGGGCCCGCCGAACATTGCCGAGATCAAGTTCCAGATCGTCCCGAATGCGCAGGCTCGGGTCAGCCAGTTCCAGAGCGGCCAGTCGCAGATGATGCAGCAGACTCCGGGCGTGCACTGGAACGCGATGCAGAAGATGGATCGCTTCACCGCGCTTCCCGTGCCGATCACCGGGCTCGGCATCTTCGCGCCGGTCAACGCCAAGAAATTCCCGACCGACGACATCGCCGTGCGTCGCGCGATCCAGTACGCCGTCGACAAGAAGGGCGTGGTGCAACTGGCCGAGGCCGGCGCGATTCCGCCCAGCCTGACGCCGCTGCAGCCGTCGATGACGGCCTACGACAAGTCGCTCGAGGCGATGTACCCCTATGATCCGGCCAAGGCCGAGGCGACGCTCAAGGACGGCGGCTGGACCAAGAAAGACGGCTTCTGGGAGAAGGACGGCAAGCGCCTCACCCTGACGATCACCGCGATCTCGACCTCGACCTCCTATCCGCTGCTCGCCCAGGCGATGCAGAACTACCTCCAGAAGATCGGCATGGAGGTGAATGTCCAGCAGCTCGCCTCGCCGGCCTGGCTTGCCGCCAACATCAATGGCGACATGTCGCTGACACCGCTGCAGTACATCGGTGTCGATGCCGACGCGCTCTCGGGCTGGTTCACCGCGGGCCAGTACTTCAACTGGAGCCACTATTCGAACCCGAAGCTCGACGCGCTCTTCAAGCAGGGCCGCGAGGAGACCGACGCGGCCAAGCGTCTGCCGATCTATCACGAGATCCAGAAGCTCCTGATGGATGAGGCGGTCATGCTGCCGATCCGCCAGAACATCGATCTCGTGATGACCTCGAAGAAGCTGACCGGCGTGACCTATTCCGGTGGCGGCTTCGAATATCTCGGCGCGGCCTCGCTCGCCGACTGACGACCCGGCGGAGCCGCCCGGGCGGCTCCGCTTCCCTCCGGATTTCCTTCCAGATTCGATACGATGCTGCGGGAGCCATGCCGTGAAGACGCTGATCAAAGCCGCCCGACTGATCGATGGAACGGGCGCAGCCCCGGTCAAGGACCCGATCCTGGTCATCGCCGGCGGCAAGGTCGAAGCCATCCTGTCCGGCACGGTGCCTGCCGAATTTGCAGACGCCGAGATCCATGACTGCCCCGGCGCGACGATCCTGCCCGGGCTGATCGACACCCATGTCCATCTCAACCTGCCCGGCGACGGCACGCTCCTCGAAGAGGCGATGCGCGAGACGCCGGGCGTGCTGATGGCGACCTCGACCTTTGCGGTCGGCAAGGCGCTGGCGGCGGGCATCACCACGGTGCGCGATGTCGGCGCCCATGAACGCACAGCGATCGACCTGCGCCGCGCGCTCCAGCTCGGCCATGGCGAAGGTGCGCGCGTGCTCGCCTGCGGCCAGCCGATCACCGTTACCGGCGGTCACACCTGGTATTTCGGCGGCGAGGCCGACGGGGAGGACGGAGTCCGGCGCAAGGTCCGCGAGATGGTCAAGCTCGGCGCGGACTTCATCAAGGTGATGGCAAGCGGCGGCGGCACGGTCGGCACCCAGTCCTGGAAGCCGTCCTTCACGCCGGGCGAGCTGCATGCTCTGGCCGACGAGGCGCATCGCTTCGACCGGCTCGCCACCGCGCACTGCCTCTGCGCCCAGTCGATCGACGACGTCATTGCCGCCGGCTTCGACCAGATCGAGCATGCCGGGTTCATCGCTGACCGCAAGGGCAACCAGGTCTACGACCCTGCCGTGGCCGAGCGGCTGGCGAAATCCGGCATCCCCGTCACCTCGACGCTGGCTGTCGGCGGGGCGGTGCTGCGCGAGATGCGCGCCCGCACCGTGCTGACGCCGGCAGACCAGGCCTTCCTCGCTCGCTGGGAGAAGATGGCGGCCGACAACATGGCCCAGTTCCGCAAGCTTCGCGCGGCGGGTGTCAGCTTCGTCGCCGGCACCGATGCCGGCTGGCGCTTCACCCGCATCGACGACCTGCCGCTCGAGATCGCGATGATGCATGAAGGTGGCATGAGCACGATGGAGGCGCTGGTTGCCGCCACCGGCTATGCAGCCAGGGTCATCGGCCTCGCGGACGAGACCGGCACCCTGAAGCCCGGCCTGGCGGCGGATGTGCTCGTGGTCAGCGCCGACCCGCTCGCCGACCTCGCCGCACTGCGCGATGTCCGTCTGGTGATGCAGGCGGGCAAGGTGACGGCCTCGCGCCAGCCCCTTTGAGCCTGTCCGCTCTTGGGGCAACGGCCCGCTGCCCGCATCCGGCGCGGTGCTGACGGGCTCGCCGTCACGCGTCAGGGACTGTCAGAAACCGCGTCGAAGAAGCCAATCGGGCCCATCTGCCCGCCCTTCAGGACGAGATCGAGCCCGTCGAGGCGCGGGTCGTCGCTATGCGCGCGGCAGAGCGGGGCACCGGGACCCAGCGCAGCGCGATAGGACAGCCCCCAGATATCGAGTGACCTGACCGCGAGGCTCGAAGTGTCTCCACCCGCGACCACGAGGCGCCGGACCGGAGCTGCGCCCATGATGCCGCGCAGCAGCCGGCCGGTCGCCAGCGCGACGTTCTCGGCATTGCCCGGTGCCTGCGAGGGCCGGTCGGTGACGAGCATGACGTGCCGGCCCGCCGCGAGCCTGATGTTGGCATCCTGTTCGAGCGCGACGCCATAGGCCGGCTCGGAGAGGAGGCTCGCCGTGTCGATGCCGATGCGCTCATAGCCCGATGACGCCTCGACCTGCGCCCGCGTCACGGGCGAGAGGCTGCCGACGAGGGCGAGGACCGGGCCGCGACGCGGCGTGGCCGGTGCCGGGATGGCGGGCGCTCGGTGTGCGACCGGCCATGACGTCGCCAGCGCCTGGGCCACGCTGCTCGGGCCGATGGCGAGCATGGCGCCATTCTCCATCTGCCGCCGCATCAATCGGCCGATGACGGCGAGGTCGTCGGTTCGCGCCACATCGAGAAGAACCACGCCCGGATCGGATTCGAGACGGGCAGCGAGAGCATCTTGCGTCTCCGCGCCTTCATAGCTGCGGTAATCGACCAGATCGATGCGCTCCAGTCCCTGAGCGGCCAGATGCCGGCGCAGATCGGACTCGGCCATCGGCGTCACCGGATGGACGCTCATGGTGGGATGGCGGTCGATGCGGTGGACCGGGCCGCCGCTGCCGGCCGCAGCGAAGAGATGGCCGAACAGGCAGTAGCGCCCGAGATTGGGCTGCCCACCGACGATAGGCAGGAACGGATTCGGGAAATCCGGACGCAGTGCCTGCAGGGCCGCGCCGATGCTGCCGACATGCGGTGCGCTGTCGAAGGTCGAACAGCATTTGTAGTGGAGGATGTCGACGCCGGTCTCGGCGAAGAAGCGACCGATGACGGCCAGTTCCCTCGTCATGGCGTCCGGCGCCATCGAGCGGGTCGCGCCAGCGATCCCGATCGCGTCGAGCGGGCCGGCGGCCGCAAGTTGCTCTGGCGTCGGGATGCGCAGGAAGAGCAGCGCCGGGATGTCACGCTCCGCCAGCGAGGCGAGGGTATCGGTCGCGCCGGTGAAGTCGTCGCCATACCAGCCATAGAAGGGGCTGGTCGCCGCCATGGCCGGGGTCATCCCGCGACCTTGCCGAAGAAATCGAGCGCCTGGCGCAGTTCAAGATGCGTCGTTGCTGCATTCGTCAGCGATTGGCCGGCGGCGACGGCCGCCCAGGCCTGGCGGATGCTGGCGACACCGGCGGCCGGGCCGCCGGGATGGGCGAGGATGCCGCCGCCGGCCATGAACAGCAGGTCCGCATGTCCAATGGCGTCCCAGGTCGGCTGGGCGGTGCCGGCCCATTGGCCGGACGAGAAGGCCGGCAGAACCCGGTCGTCGATGCCTTCCTCGACGAGGCCTTGGCTCAGCGGCGTGACGCAATCCTTGGCCGAAGAGACGACCTCCGCGTCCTCCTGCGCGAACTTCCCCTGCAAGCCGTGCACATGCATGTGGTCGACGCCGGCAAGGCGCCAGAGGGTCTGATAGGCTTGGAAGGAAATGCCGAGCATCGGATGGCGCGAAAGCGCCCCGAATCCGTTGCGGTGGCCGTGCAAGGCGAGATCGGTCGAGCGCCGCAGCGTCTCGACGGCGGAAAAGCCGCACCAGTTCAGGCTCGCCATCACGCAGGTCCCGCCTTCGCGCGCCACCAGATCGGCGTGACGCTTCATGGCATCGGTCTCGTCGGTGATGTTGAAGGCGATCATCACTGCCTTGCCGGTGCGATCCTGATGACGCCGCACCGCCGCCATCACGGCCGGCACGCGCTGCGCGAGCGGCGCGTGCACCGGATCGGCGGAAATCTCGTCATCCTTGATGAAGTCGAGCCCAGCTTCGCAGAGCGTGGTGACCAGTGCTGCTGTTTCCTGCGGGCTCAGGCCGACATTGGGCTTGATGATCGAGCCGACCATCGGGCCTTCCGTCACGCCGGTCAGCGCGCGCGTTCCGGCGATGCCCTGGCGCGGCATCTGGAACCGGCTGCGGAATGCAGCGGGCAGGGTGATCGTGTCCAGTCGCAGGCCCGTGACCTCGCCGAGATCGTAAAGGTTGCCGGCGACGATCGAGGCCAGCGTCGCGAGGTTGGCGCCGACATTGTCGACGGGGAAGGAGATGGCGATGCGGGCCCGGCGCCATGGACCGGAGACGCCCTTCTTCGCCAGCCAAGCATTGGGCAGGCTGGGCGCGGCAACGGCCTCCAGTTCTTCGACGGCGGTCACGACCGCGCGTGTGCGGCTGCGCAACTCGTCGGTCTCGCCCGCGACGCGGGTGAAGGTGCCGCTCGATTGTTCGCCCGCCATGACCTCCGCCACCTTCGCCGGAGCGAGCGGGGTCTCGATCAGATAGGTGGCCTCGAAGCGGTCTGGGGTCATCTGTCTTCGTCCTGGCCGCGTGTGCGGCGTCATTCCCGGGCTCGTCCCGAGAATCTCATGACCGTAAGGCGCTGATGTCAAAAATGGTCGGGCCAAGCCCGACCATGACGCGCCTAGAACAAGATCACAGCTTGCTGAGATCCGGGAAGGGTCGCACCGGGTCGCTGCCGTCCCAGGTCTCGGACGCCTCGCGGATCAGGCGGAACATCTCGCCCTTGGGGCCGGCGACCTCGGACAGCTCGATCACGGTGCCGGGATGATAATGCGTATCGAAATAGACGAAGCGGCCGCGCTCGCCGACCTCGCCCGACATCACCGCCTTGAAGCCCTGCTTCGTCAGCCGCTCGAGATCGGCGTCATAGTCCGAGGTCCAGTAGGCGACGTGCTGCAGGCCGCTATGGCCGGCGTCGGTGAAGTCCTTGTACATCGACGGCACCGCGTTGCGGCACTGGATCAGCTCGATCTGGAGCGGGCCCGAATTGGCCAGCGCCACCGAATTATGCGGCTCGTAGGCTTCGCCCCTGTAGCGGTAGTTTTTGATCGGGACCCTCGGATTGTAGAAGAACGGCCCGACGCCGAGCACGCGGCTCCAGTAATCCATCGCCGCCTCGATGTCGGGGACGACATAGCCCGCCTGGCGGATCTGGCCGAAGAAGCGGCTCATGGGAATACCCTTGTGATGGTCGGTTGCTGGGAGGTCAGAATTTCAGGAAGCCGGTGGAGAACCACGGCACGGCGGCGACGACGAGCAGCCCCAGGAACAGCGCCAGCATGTAGCCGCCGATGTATTTCAGGCCCTCGTCGGGATTGACCTTGCTGATCGCGCAGGCGCCGTAATAGCCGACGCCGAAGGGCGGAGCGAAGAGGCCAATGCCCATCGCGAAGACCACGACCATGGCGTAGTGGACCTCGTGCACGCCGATCTGCTTGGCGATCGGGAACAGCAGCGGGCCGAACAGAACGATGGCCGGGATGCCTTCGAGCACGCTGCCGAGGATGACGAAGGCGACGATCGAGATCGCCAGGAAGCCCCAGGTGCCGCCGGGCACGGCCGCCATGGCGCGGGCGAGATCCTGCGAGAAGCCCGATTGCGTCAGGCCCCAGGCCATGGCCGTGGCGCAGCCGACGATGAAGATGATCGCGCCGGTCAGCGAGGCGGTGTCGGCCAGCATCCGAGGCAGGCGGCGCCAGTCGAACTGACGGTAGAGCAAGAGGCCCGCCAGCACGGAATAGGCGATGCCGATGGTCGAGACCTCGGTCGCCGTGGCGATACCCTCGACGACGGCGGCCCGGATGACGAAGGGCAGGGCGATGGCCGGCAGCGCGATCAGGCTGAGCTTGCCGATATCGCGCCAGGACTGCCTGATGACATGGCCAAGATCTTCGCCGCGATTGCGCCACCAGATGACGAAGCAGAGCGCGATGCCGAGCACGAGTGCCGGCACCATGCCGCCGGTGAACAGCGCCGCGATCGAGACGCCCGTGACCGAGCCGATGGTGATCAGCACGATCGAGGGAGGGATCGTTTCGGTCTGCGCGCCGGTGGCCGCAAGCAGGGCGACGAGATCGCCCGGCTTGGCGCCGCGCTTCTTCATCTCGGGAAACAGCACCGGGGCGATGGCGGCCATGTCGGCGATCTTCGAGCCGGAAATGCCCGAGACCAGATACATCGCGCCGACCAGCACATAGGACAGGCCGCCGCGGACATGGCCGAGCAGCGAGGCGAGGAACTGGATCATCGCCTTGGCCATGCCGGTCATCTCGATCAGCGCGCCGAGGAAGATGAACAGCGGCACGGCGAGCAGGATGAGATGGCTCATGCCCTCGTCGAGCCGGCCGACCATCACGATCATCGGCGTCGTCGTCGTGCAGGCGAGATAGCCGAAGGTCGCGAGCGCGAAGGAAAACGCGATCGGCACCCCGGAGAAGACGTTGAGTGCGACGACGCCGACGAAGAAGACGATCAGGTTGAGCTTGCCGAGCGGCTTGAGCGCGGGGCCTGCGAGCCAGAACAGCAGGACGAGCGCCGCTGTGATGCCGATGGCGAGCAGGACGGGCTTGAGCGAGCCGAAGCGCAGCAGCCGGAAGCTCGCGGCCAGCAGCATCAGTCCCATGCCGACGGGAATCGCCGCCGCGCGCCAGGCATTGGTGATCTCGAGCGCCGGGGTGACGATGAAGCTCTCTTCCTCGGCATATTCGAAGGCGTGCGGCAGGATGAGCAGCAGGAAGGCGATGGCGGCGGTGATCGCCAGCGCCTCCAGCAGGGCGCGCGTGGCCGGCGAGACGCGGCTGACGAGGCCGGTCATGCGCATGTGCTCGCCACGCCGGAGCGCGACGACCGCCCCCAGCATCGAGAGCCAGAGGAACAGGATCGAGGCCAGTTCGTCCGACCAGACCAGCGGGGCGTGGAAGACGTAGCGAGCGGTGACGCCCGCCGCGAGGATGCAGATTTCGACGAGCACGAGCGCCGCCGCAATGGCCTCGACGCCGGTGCCGACGACGTGGTCGAGACGGTTCGCCATCCGGCCGATCCCGGTTGTCGGAACCGGCGGGGTGGCATCCAGTGTCGCGGTGTGGGCGTCCATGGCTACGGCGCTTTCTCGTGATGGGTCTTTGCGCCGTGTAGGCTCGAAAGGCCGCTCAGGCGAGCTTGCCGACCGCCCCTTCGAGCAGGCCCCAGGCCTCGGCGCCAAAACGCTCCTGCCACTCCTTGTAGAAACCGGCGTCGCGGAGCTTGGCGCGGAAGGTCTCGGGGTTGGTCTTGTTGAAGGCGAGCCCCTTGGACTGCAGGTCGGCCTGGACGGTCTCGTTCAGCGCCTTGATGTCGCCGCGCTGCTTGACGCCGGCGTCGTTGATGGCGTCGCCGACGATCTTCTGGATGTCGGCCGGCAGGCCGCGCCAGGCGCGGCCGTTGGCGATGAACCAGAAGCCGTCCCAGATGTGGTTCGAGATGGCGCAGTTCTTCTGCACCTCGAACAGCTTGGCGACCTGGATGATCGGCAGCGGATTCTCCTGCGCGTCGACGACCCGGGTCTGCAGCGCGGAATAGACTTCCGAGAACTGCAGGCTGGCCGGGGCGGCGTCGAGCGCCTTGAACATCGAGATCGAGAGCGGGCTGACCGGCACGCGGATCTTGAGGCCGGCCATGTCCTTGGCCTGCTCGATCGGCTTGCCCGAGGTCGTCATCTGGCGGAAGCCGTTGTCCCACATCTTTTCGAAGGCGAAGAGGTTCACCTTGGAGATCGCCTCGCGGACATGGGCGCCGAGCTTGCCGTCCATCGCCTTCCAGACCTGATCGTAATCGGCGAAGGCAAAGCCCACGGCGTTGATCGCGGCGACCGGCACCAGCGTCGCGATGACCAGCGCCGAGGGGGTGAAGAAGGTGATGCCGCCATTGCGGACCTGGCTCAGCATGTCGGTGTCGCCGCCGAGCTGGTTGTTCGGGAAGATCTTGATCTCGACCCGGCCGTTGCTTTCCTTGGCGACGCGCTCGGCCGCCTCCTGGGCGCGCACGTTGAGCGGGTGGCTGAGTGGCAGGTTGTTGCCGTATTTCAGCTCGAACTCGGCCGCGCGGGCGATATGCGGCATGCCGATCAGCGAAATGGCAGGCGTGGCGGCAAGGGTGCGCAGCACCGTGCGGCGGGTTAGAACGGTCATCTCTACCTCCCTGGATCGCTATGCGATCTGATTGATTGTGGTGTTCTTCCCTTGACGATAGGAAGCAGGCATGATGGGCGTCAAACTCATTTATTGATGGTTTTCGATTGATGCTGGACAAGCCTGAGAGCCGCCCCGCCCGCCGCCGCTCGACACGGATCGACGATGTCGCCGAGCGCGCCGGCGTCTCAACCGCAACCGTGGACCGCGTGCTGAACGGGCGGCCCGGTGTGCGCGCGGTCACGGTCCAGCGCGTGCTGAAGGCGGCCAGCGAGATCGGCTATGTGATCGACGACACGCAGCCTGCAAGCGCGCTTCGGCCCCTGCGTCTGGCCTTCCTGCTGCCGGCGGGCGGAAACCGCTTTCTCGGCATGCTGGGGCGGTTGATCGGCGGCTCGCAGGCGCAGCTCGCCTCGTTCAACATGCGGGCGCGGGTCGACACCATCGAAAGCTTCAAGCCGGAGCTCCTCGCGCAGCACCTCAAGAAGGCCGGGCGGGATATCGACGGCATCGCCTTCATGGCGCTGGAACATCCAACGGTGCGCGAGGCCGTGGACTGGCTTGCCGAGCGGGGCGTGCCGGCGGTGACCCTGATCTCCGACATCGCGAACACGAAACGCGTCGCCTATGTCGGGCTCGACAATCGTTCGGCGGGGCGTACGGCCGGCTATCTGCTGGCGCGGTTCATCGGTCCGAAGCCCGCCAAGGTCGCGATGATCGCCGGCAGCCTGAGCTACCGCGCCCATGAAGAGCGCGAGATGGGTTTCCTGCATCTGTTCGAGGACCTGTTTCCGGCGATCCAGGTGGTGGGCCTGCGCGAAGGTCATGACGAGGAAGCGCGGAACTACCGCCAGACCAAGACGCTGCTGGCGCAGCATCCCGACCTCGCCGGCATCTATAATATCGGCGGCGGTCCGGAAGGCATCGCGCGGGCGCTGAAGGAGGCCGGGCGCCAGCACGACGTCGTCTTCGTCGGCCATGGCCTGACGCCCGATACGCGCAGCCTGCTGGTCGAGGGCGCGATGGATGCGGTGATCACCCAGAACCCCCAGGCCGCGATGATGGATTGCGTCTCGATCTTCGCCAATCTGCGCGCTGGCCGACCCGCATCGCAAGGGGTCGAGCGACCGCGAACGGAGATCGTGCTGCGGGAAAACCTGCCCTGACGGCCGCCTGTCCACGACGACAGCCGCGCCGCCAAACCACGGCTGTGCCCGGGAGGATGAACCCATGCCGTTCGTCTTGGTCTATCTTCTCGCGGTCATTCTCCTGATGTGGTTCCCCGCACTCGCATTGTGACTGCCCAAAGCAGTGCAGTCGTTCGATGCGGCCATCAGGTGCTCGATCGCCGCCGGATTGGACGGGTCAAGCTGCGCGCCGCTTCATCATCGCGAACATGTGCTGTGCTCAGCCCGCGTCAAAGCCGTAAAGACGGGCCGGATTGTCGACGAGGATCGCCCGCCGGCGGCTCTCGTCGGGCACCCATGCCGCCAGCAACGCGATCAGTGCGGCTTCGCTTGGCGGCGAAGCGAACCATGGGTGAGGCCAGTTGCTCGCCCAGACCATGCGCTCGGGAGCGGCATCGGCTAAAGCGCGCGCCAGGACGCTGACATCGGCATAATCGGGCGGACCCGAGCGGGAAACTTCGTAGGGCGCCGACAATTTCACCCAGACATCGCCGCGCTCCAGCAGACTGAGCAGGCTGACGAAACCCGTATGCGAGACCGGCACCGGCTCCAGAAATTTGCCGATATGGTCGATCACGATGGGGCAGGGCAGCCCGGCCAGCAGTTCCGCATGCTCCGCCAGCAAACGGCCGTCGCATTGGACCTGGACATGCCAGCCCAGATCGGCAGCGAGCCGCGACAATCGCGGCAATGCCTCCCGGCCGAGCAGGCCGCCGGGCAGCAGATGGAAGCGAATGCCGCAGACGCCTTGCGCGTCGAGTTCGACGAGGAGCTCGCGCGGCGCATCGGGCGCCACCACCGCGACGCCTCGCGCCGTGCTTTTCCCGAGCGCGGCGAGCGCCTCCAGCATGCAGCGATTATCGCTGCCATAGCCGTTGGCCTGGACAAGGATGACACGCTCGAGCCCGGTCGCGTGCTGGACAGCGCGATACGCCGCCAGAGTGGCATCAGGCGTCTCCCGAGGCGGGCGGCCCGGCAAGGGGTGAGCGGGATCGAAGATGTGGACATGGCAGTCGCAGGCGCCGCGCGGCACGAGACTATGCATCATGAAGCCCTCTTCAGCAGGCGCTCGAACCTTGCGCCATGGTCCGCGTTGACGGTGCCGGGCGGGAGACGGCCCTGCACCAGCGCCGCGACCTGCTCGACCGTGTCGAAGGCCTGATGCTGGGTCGCCTGCGGCGTCAGCCCGCCGATATGCGGCGTCGCGATCACGTCGGGTCTCCCGGCCAGCAGGGGTGACGGCATCTGGTCCGGCGCTCGGCCGACATCGAGCGCTGCGCCGCGCAGATGGCCGCTGTCGAGCGCCGCAATCAGGCTCGCCTCGTCGACAAGTTCGCCGCGGGCCAGGTTGATGAAGAAGCTGCCTTTGCGCATCGCGGCAAAAGTCTGCGCGTTCATCAGGTTTTCGGTGACGGGCGTGGCCGGTGCGAGGCAGATCACGAAATCGGAGTGGCCCAGCAGCTCGGTCATGCCGACCTGCTCGACGCCCGGCTGCGCGATCGGTGCGGGATCGCTGGCGAGTACGCGCATACCCAGCGCAGCGGAAACGATCCCGACACGCCGGCCGATTGCGCCGAAACCGATGATGCCGACGGTCGCTGTCGATAATTGCACGCCCATCTCGATCGCGGGCGACACGCCTGCCCGGTAGGACGCGGCAGCACGACCAACCCCGCGCGACAGGTCGACCATGAAGCCGACGGCGAGTTCGGCGACGGCGTCGACGAAGCCCGCTGTCGCGCGGGTGACGAGAACGCCGGCACGGCTCGCCGCAGGCACATCGACGGAGCGGATGTCCATCGCGCAGCGCAGGAAGGCGACGAGATCCGGCAACGCCTCGAACAGCGCCGCCTCACCGGCTGTCTGGCGGTCGGAGATGATGATGTCGCAGCCTTTGGCCTGCGCGATCAGGGCGGCGGTGTCGAGCGGCGTCTCGCTCTGGTAGAGCCGGACCTCGGCCAATTCGCGCAGGCCCGCGAGCGCCGCCTCGCCGTAATAGTTCGCGCGCATATGCGGAGTGTGCGTCAGGAATACGCGCATCGTCATATCTGCTGCTGTACCCGCGCTTGCGCGGCGCCGTGGTCGCGAGGGGCTGCGGATGTCGAACCGCGGATGAGAAGTTCGGGGGCGAAGCGGAATTCGCCCAGCGGCGTGCCGGGCACTTCGAGCCGAGTGACGATGCGGTTCACCATCGTCTGGGCCATGGCGGTCAGCGGGGTGCGAATCGTGGTAAGGGCCGGTGCGATATAGGCGCCCAGCGTCAGGGCGTCGAAGCCGACGACCGACATGTCGTCAGGCGCGGCGAGACCGGCCTCGCGCAACCCCGCGATCAACCCGATCGCCATCATGTCGTTGATCGTGACTGCGGCCGTCGGCTTGGCCGGATGCTGGATGATCTCGCCAGCCAGCGCCTGACCAAGCTCGGCCATCTCCGCGTCGGAATAGATCGAGGCCGTCGCGCCTTCGATGATGACGGTCTCGACGCCGTGCTTTGCGGCGGCGTCGAGAAAGCCCTGACGCTTGGCGGCGCGGCTGAAGGTCCAGCCGGAGGGCGTGACGAAGGCGATGGTACGATGCCCGAGCGCGATCAGGTGCTCGGTGGCAAGATCGGCGGCGGCGGCGTTGTCGACCGAGACATAGTCGAGGATCGGCAGCGCGCCGCGCTTGGCATGGCTGTCATAGCTGACCACGACCATGCCGCGCGCGATCGGCTCCTCGAAATGGCGTTCATCGGCCAGCGAGGAGACCACGATCGCACCCCTCGCGCCATGCGACCAGAGATCGTCGAGGAAGGCACGCTCCTGCTCCGGGTCGCGATAGGTGTTGGCGACGATGACGCGATAGCCATAGGTCGCGCGCGCCGCGGCCTCGATCTCGCGCGCCAGCATGCCGTAGCTCGGATTGGCCAGCGAGGGCACGAGCAGGCCGAAGAGTTCGGCCTGCCCCGTCTTGAGCTGGCGTGCCGCGCGGTTGGGCTGGAAGCCGAGCTCCGCCATGGCCCGCTCGACGCGCGACAGGGTATCTTTCTTCATCCGGTCGGCGCGCCCGTTCAGCACGTTCGACACGGTCGTGATCGAAACTCCGGCCAGCCTTGCGACGTCGATGATGGTCGACACGATCTCTCTTGAACTCAATTCAGGCCGAGGCGCGTCGGCAGCCACAGCGATAGCGACGGGAACAGGATCAGCAGGATAAGGCCAAGCACCAGCACCGCCAGATATTTCGCCATCGGGCGCGCGACATCTTCCATCCTGGTACCTGTCATGGCGCAGGTCGCAAAGAGGCCGAGCCCGACTGGCGGCGCGAACAGGCCGAGCCCCATTGCGATCACCATGATCGTGCCGAAATGCAGCGGGTTGACCCCGAGCTGCAGGGCGATCGGCGTCAGCAGCGGCCCGAAGATGATCAGCGCCGGCGCGCCTTCGAGCACGGCGCCGAAGAACACCATCAATACGGCCGCCAGCGCGATGAACATCACGCTGCCATAGGCCTGCCCGAACGCGACCAGCGAATGCGACAGCGCGGCGGGAATCTGCTCGATGGTCAGGGCAAAGGCGAAGTTCGAGGCGGCGGCGACGATGAACAGGATGCCGCCCGCCATCGAGGCCGACTGCACGAACAGCGCGACGACGGAGCGCAGCGTCAATTCGCGGAAGGCGAGCCCGCCGATGACGATCGCATAGACCACGGCGAAGGCCGAGATCTCGGTCGAGGTCGCGACGCCGGAGGTCACGCCGCGTCCGATCATGAAGACCATCACGAGCGCGATCAGCGAACCGCCGATGAGCTGCGCCAGGGTCCGCCCGCTGGTCACATCCGAGGGGTCGATCCTGTTGCCGAACCAGATCGCCACGGCCGCGAGGCAGAGCGCCAGCACGCCGGCCGGGACGAGGCCGGCCATGAACAGCCCCCCGACGGATATGTTCGCGACGAAGGCGAAGATGATCATGTTGACGCAGGGCGGGATGGTTTCGGACATCACCGCCGTGCAGGCGAGCAGCCCCGCTGCCTCGTTGGGGTCCTGCTTGGTCTTGCGCACGGCCGGCATGATGATCCCGCTGACCGCTGCGATATCGGCGAGTTTCGAGCCGGAGATGCCGGAAAACAGCGCGGTCGCGACGATGCTGATCAGGTTGAGGCCGCCCTTCAGCCGCCCCATCATGCGCAGCAGCAGTTCGATCAGCCGCACGGACATGCCATTGGCCTCCATCGCCAGCCCCGCGACGACGAAGAACGGGATCGCGAGCAGCACGAAATGGTCGGCGCCCGACGCCATCTGCTGGGCATAGATCACCAGCGGCAGCGAGGGATCGTTGAGGAAGTAGATCAGTGCCGCGAAGGCCAGTGCAAAGGCGATCGGCACGCCGATCACGACGCTGCCGACGAAGGACAGCATCAGGAGCCAGAGCGGCGTCAACGCCAGCCCCGGCATCAGCAGATGGTTCCAGGCATAGACCGCCGCGACGATGGCGAGCCCCGCAGCAAGCGTGCCCCAGACCAGGCGGGGCGGCCCCTCCAAGGCATTCGCGACGCCGAAGATCGCGATGAACAGGCTGCCCGCGACCACGGGCCAGAGATAGATCGCCTGCGGCAGGCCCAGTGGCGTGGTCTGGTCACTGGTCTCGATCGTCAGGCCGACCGAGGTGAAGCACAAGGCCAGCGCCACAGTGACGATGACCCAGCAGCACATCTGCACCAGAGCCGGCCGCCAATGCACGGGCAGCAGCCCGCGCACGACGTCGACGCCGGCATGCCGCCCCCGGCCGAGCACCGTGCCGGCACCGAAGAAGACCAGCAGCACCATGATGGCGCGCGCGATCTCCTCGGCCCATTCCAGCGGCTCGTGCAGCGCATAGCGGAAGATCACCGAGACGAAGACCACGAGCACGTTGACAGCCAGCGCGAAGGCGGCAAGCGCCTCCATGATGTGGAGCATTCCGCGCAAGGTCCGGCCGGTCGAGCCGAAGCCGGGGTAGAGCATGGGCGCGACGCCCGCATTTGAAGCATGCATTGATTGTGACCGCGAGCAGGAGGGCCTGCAGCCGGCGCCGCGCGCGGCGGCCGGCTGCCCGAGTGCAGTGTCAGACCTCAGCCGCGTGCCTTGGCGACCATGTCGAACAGCGCCTTGGTCGGCGGATACTGCTTGGCGAAGTCGGCATAGAGCTTCTCCGACATCGGCTGCAGGATGGCGGCCCGCTCTTCCTTCGGCATCGGCGTGAAGGAGATGCCCAGCCCCTTCAATTCCTGGATCGCGCCGGCGCCCCTCGACGCGGCCTCGGCGCGTTGGAACGTCGTCGCCTCCTGCGCGCAGGCGAGGAAGGCGGCCTTGACCTCGGCGGGGACCTTGCTCATGCCGCGCTTGCCGATCACGGCGACCATCGGGCTGAACAGATGGTCGGTCTGGTAGCAATGCTTGGTGACTTCGTAGAGCCGGTTGGCGATGACGCTGGCGGCGTCATGCTCGAAGCCGTCGACTACGCCGGTCTGCAGCGCGGTGTAAAGCTCGTTGAACGGGATCGGCACCGGCACGGCGCCCATGATCTTGAAGGTTTCGATGAAGGCCGGCGCCGGCAGCACCCGCAGCTTGACGCCCTTCAGATCTGCCAGGCTCTTCACATTGGCCTTGGTGTAGACGTTGCGGGCGCCGAAATGGAAACCCCAGCCCAGCACCTCGGCGCCGCGACGCTCGAGCAGCAATTTGCCCAGCGCATCGCCGAGCCCGGCATCGATCGCCTTCACGGCATGGTCCTGGCTGTCGAAGACATAGCCGAGATCGAGCATGCCCCATTCGGCCACCGAGGTCGCCCAGATCGACGAGCCGGTGATCATGATGTCGGTCGAGCCGAGCACGACCTGCTGCACCACATCGGCCTCGCGGCCGAGCTGGCTGTTGGCGAAATAGTCGAGCTTCACCTTGTCGCCGACACGCTCCTTCACCAGCGCCTGGAAGCGTTCGAACCAGACAAAATGGGCCGCGTTCCTGTCGGCCGGCATCGACGACGAGACGCGAAAGGCGACGGGGGCCTGGGCCCGCAGGATCGAGGGGCTGGCGATAGCCGTGGCGACGCCGCCGACGGCGCCACCCAACAGGGCGCGGCGTGAAATGATCATGGACGTTCCTTCCCGAATTTTATCAGCGACCGTCTTTGATGCGGCTAGTGAAACCTTACACTAAAACGTTACACTGATGTCAAGCGCGCCGGTGCCGGTGACCTACGGCGGAAGATGGGTTCAGGGACTTGCGTCCGGATTCGTCGAAATTGAACCGGCTGTGCTGACGGCGGGCAGTGTGACGACGATGCGCCAAGCCTTGCCATGCGGGCGGGTTCGAGAATCCGCCGGCTTATTCGTCTGTCGGTGGTCAGCCAGGGCCGGCGTCCGGCGCGGAGCGTCCAGGACGTCCGTGCCCGCCGGCGGTCATCGATCCGGCATGGACTCCGAGATGACGCTCAGAGATGTCCGCTCGTCTCCGGCTGAAAGCGCGGGCTGCCGTACGGATAGTAGTCCGTCAGCGTGAGATTGGCGTAGGGCAGCGCTTCGAGATGCACCGTGCCCATGAACGGCTGCGGCGGCTCGACCAGGAGGATCGTCGGCGCAAAGCCACTGTCGTCGAAGCCTCGGCGGAAATGGGCGCGAGACTTGATCGCGATCACGTCGAACTCCTCGGGCTTGAGGCCGAGCTGCCAGAGTTCCGATGGCTCGATGATCTGGACCAGATAGGGGCTGAGCACCAGCACATTGCCGCTGCCGAAGTTGACGCAAATCCACTCGTTGCCTTGGCCGCGTGCGGTCGTGGCCGCACCGATATCGCGGATCGTGCCGACGATGCGCACGGCCTCCCCGGCCGATTCATCGAACAGCCCGCCGACCTCAGCGTCGAACGCATCGCCCGGCCGCGCCCCGGCCGCCGACACGGCACGGATGGCGTCGGGCGAGGCGATGGTGGCGATCAGGGTGCGTTCGAGCTTCTGCGCGACGATCTCCTGCAGCAGCCAGGTGGCGTAGCCCGAGCGATCGCTGTAGTCGGCGAGCAGGACCGGCGACGCGCCGGCCTCCACCGCCTCACGTGCCAGCGCGACGCCCTGCTGCATCGGGTGGATCCTGACGGTGTTGAGGAGCGCCTCGCGCCGCCGCCAGATCCACTCGGCCATGTCGCGGATCACGCGCTCGGCCAGTTCCGGGTCGTCATGGGTCAGGACCTGCAATCCCATCCCGGCATCGGGAACGTCCGACCAGGGAAAGCCAAAGAAGACATTGACGAAGACATCCGGCTCGCGCGCCTCCCAGATCAGTGCGCGCTGGATCAGGTCGGACCAGGGCGAGGCGCCGGTCCACATCACGACCGTCGGAGCGATGATCGGAATCCGCAGCGTCCGATGCACGGGCCGAAAGCTGCCGCGGATCGCCCTGACCAGCATGCGCGCCGCGCGCTCGCCCTGCAGGTGCATGTCGTAATGGGGGAAGTACTTGACGCAGAAGGCCATGTCGGCCTGCTGGAGAAAGGCCTCGTCCTCGTTGCCATGCGGATCGAAGGTCGACGAGATGAAGACGTTGCTGCCCACGATCTCGCGGACGCGCCGCGCGATGTCGGCCTCGGGGCGCGGCACGCCGCGCACCGCCAGCGCGCCGTGAAGCGCCAGATAGACGCCGTCGAGCCTTGGCTGCGCCCTCAGTTCCGCGATCATGATGCCGAGGAAGTGCTCGTAGGCATCCTGCGTGATCCAGCCGGACCCCGTGCCGGTGAGCGGCCAAAGCGGAGAGGTGATGCCGATCAACTCGACATCGTCATATTCGCGCGCGACCTGAACGAAGCCGCCCATATAGCCCTTCGGGTCGGTCGCGAGCAGGGCCTCGCCGCTGGCAGGCGAACCCGGATAGATGAAGTCCCGCCGCGTGGTGTCGTTGGGCAGGAAGGTCACCGTCTCATGAGCGAACTGAAGGACGGCGATACGGATCGTCTGGCTCATTACGCTCGCTTCACATCGTAGAACTGCGAGAAGCCGATGCGCATGCCGGTCAAGCCGCGATAGGCCGTCTTCTCGTAATAGGCACCGAGCGGGATATAGGGCACGTCGACGAAGAACTGCTTCTGGATTTCGGCACAGATCGCCTTCTGCGCGGCGATGTCCTTGGCCGAGAACCAGTCGAGGCGCAGCTCTTCCAGGCGCGGCGATTTCGGCCAGCCGAACCAGGCCTGATCGCCATTGCCGCGGATACCGAGCTGGCTTGCGGGATCGAAATTGTTGGTGCCGTTCAGATAGGTGAAGAAGATGTTCCAGCCGCCCTTGTCGTTGGGCTGCTTGCTCGCGCGACGCTGGACGACGGTGCCCCAGTCGGTCGAGACGAGATCCACGTTCATCCCGCATTTCTGCAGCGCATCCGCCGCGACCATCGCCAGCGCATGCGTCGAGGGGTAATCGGTCGGATCGAGCAGCACGATGCGCTCGCCCTTGTAGCCGGCTGCCGCGAGCTCTCGCTTCACCGCCGCGAAATCGCGCTTGCCGACCAGAACCTCGGTTCCGGCCATCGTCGCCAGCGGTGTGTCCGGGCTGAACACGCCGACATGGTCTTTCCACAGCGAGCGTTCGTCGCCGGCGACCGCAGTCATGAACTCGATCTGGTCGATGGCGCCGAGCAGAGCACGCCGGATCGCGGGATTGTCGAAGGGGGGGTGGAGGCTGTTGAAGCGAAGGCAGCCGATGCCGCCGGCGGGATCGAGCCCTTCGACCTTCAGTCCCGCCTTGGCCTTCAGGATACCCTGCAGATCCGGTGTCGGGCTCTGCCACCAGTCGACCTCGCCGGCACTGAGCGCGTTGGCCGCCGTCGAAGGGTCGGGCATGATGCGCCATTCGATACGGTCGAAGAAAACGTTCTTGGGGCCGGCGGTAAAGGTCGCGGAGCCATCCGGCCGCGGAACATAGCCCGCGAACTTCTCATAGACCGTCAATGCGCCGGGCACCCGCTCGTCGGTCTTGAAGCGGAACGGACCCGAGCCGACCATCTCCGTCACCTGCTTGTTGGGATCGGTGACAGCCAGACGTTCCGGCATGATGCAGGGCATCGAGGTTCCGGTCTTGCCGAGCGCCGCCGGCAGCAGCGGGAAGGGCCGCTTCAGGCGGAATTTCACGACACGGTCGGATTCGGCCGACAATTCGTCCGTCGCATCCATCAGCGCGCGGCCGAAGGCATCGCGGGCGGAAAAGCGACGAATGCTCGGCACGACATCCTGCGCCCGCACCGGCTCGCCATCGTGGAAACGCAGGCCCTCGCGCAGCGTCAGCCGCCAGGTCTTGCTGTCATCCTCAATGGTATGGCCGGCCACCATCTGCGGCTCGAAGCCATAGTCGGCGTTTTGTCCGTAGAGCGTATCGAAGACGAGATAGCCATGATTGCGGGTCACCGTCGCCGTCGTCCAGACCGGATCGACGATCGCGACATCCGCCTCGGGAACGAATTTCAGGACCTTTGCGGGCTGCGCGAGGCTGGGCCTGGCGATCGCGGATGCGGCGGCGCCAGCCGCAACGCCCAGAAATGTACGACGCTTCATGCCTTGAGACCTTCCGTTCGAGCAGATGGAATGGTCGCGGGGTGCCCCAGCGTCGCCGCGATGTCAGCCGACCGATCCTAGGGCGCCCGAAATAAAGCGCGCAAGACGCGCACGGGCAAATGCTCCGCATGAACACGCCATAGTTTGCGCATCTGCCCGTTTCGTAGATGACGGGCGAATTGTGTTCGTCACGGCAGCGCGGCCTCCGCTTTCGGAGCCGAGCGGAATGTCTGGACGTGGCGTATCCGACCGGCGAGGTTCGGCCTTGAACCGCTCCGGTTTTGTCGGCAGCTCCAGCTGCTGAGAGGATGGGGCTATGACGAGCAAGACGACGAATGGGTCAAGGCGCTGTGCTCCCAACAAGGACGCTCCGGCCAGCGGCACGGTCCGAGTGCTCGAAGCAGTCTTGAGCAACCGCCATGGACGCGGCTTCAAGTCGATGTGTGGAACGGTCGCGAGCAGCGTCATGTCTGTCTTCGCCAGTTCCAGAGCTTCGGCCAGCCGTAGCCCGGTGTCGCTGATCAGCGCGATAAGGAGGCGCTTGTCGTCGTCCATGTCCAAGCAGGTCGTCTGCACGAACCGGATGGCGCAATTCTCCTGCTGGCGTCATCAGCCCCATGCTCGCGCCTATTTCTCGACAGAACACCTTCCGTTGACCCGATCATAACGGCCGAGGCCTCCTGCAGCCTCATTGAGCGCTTTGCAGAGGCATTCCGCCTGAACCAATGCTCTCGCCGCTCGCTGGCGTTGTTTTGTTACCTCCGTAGCCATGCGATTTACGCAGTCTATAGCTTCCTGAGTTTCGAGAGAACCTTCACAGTTTGGCAGACTGAATTTCGAACGCTCGGCCCCGACGCCGCTAGTGTTGCAAACTGTAGAAGCGAGCCCGGTATCTGCCGCGAGTGTCCATATCAAAAAAATCAAACTCAGTCTTTTCATGGATTTAATTTCCTGTCTGTTTGCTGATATCAGCACCGAAATTGATATTTGACTAGAACTATCTCACGCGAACGCTGAGGTAGCACAGGGGTTGATTAAGCGGTCCTAGCAAGCGCTTCCGCGTCTCTGCGTCATCTGCCGGGCCATGGCAGGTAGAGCAAAGCTCTGAATGTCTGCGTGCGTCCATTTTCCGATGTGGTGGGGCCAGCAACCATTGCGGCCGTGACTTCGCGAAATTCGGTTTCGCGTAAAAATGGCCACATCATTCAATGCTCACGCCGAAACAGCATGGCTTTGTCAGCGAATATCTCGTTGATCTGAACGCGGCCAAGGCGGAATTGCGCGCGGGATGCCGCGGTCACACTGCGAATGAACAGGGTGCGCAACTACGGAAGAGGCCACAAGTCTTGGCAGCGATTGACGCGGCCAAGATGAAGCGAACCAACACCGCATTGTCGCGTCAGGGTATCGGCCAGACACGTTCAACTTATTGTTTTATTGAGAAATTGGCGCGCCATTCAGGACAAAACTGCGAACACGTACTGCATTGAAATCGCGATTTAATTTTTGGATTGACTCGTTGGAGAGGCCCACGTGCTGCGCTCGTGCATTCTGGCTGGCGGTCGCCGAGGCCCAAACGTGCGGGAAACCCGGCTAAGGCGAGAGCTTGGAAGTCCAAGCAACGCGGCGCAATCGCCCGGTTTGACGGGTTGCGAGGGGGGCAGAGGATCGGCCGCCCTGCCATCATTTTGCGGCCGGTCTCTGCGCGGACTCGGCAATGAGATAGCTTTGAGCTTGATATTATGTTCGCGATTATCTGTAGATCGAGTCTGTTCGATGTAAAATTAATGCAATATTTATATTCATAAATAAACAAGATATTTAGATAAATATTAATAAAATACGTATATGTACGTAATATTATTCTACTTATATCCTATTATTATAGATATAAACATTGAAAATAATTCCTGTTGACTCGATATCGAGAGTTTTGCATAAATACTCTTGCGGTGGTTCTTGACGGTCCCTTCTGTTATATCTAATTTTGACGCGATCGACCCGGCTGAATGGCCACGCAAGATTAATTGGGCGACCATGCGTTCACGCAGAGACAAGACGTCGCTGCCAAAGCGCCGGAATGCCCGCTCCATGACATCGCCGTCTGGCTCCTGGGGAGCGGGAGCGGGGGCGGACCGGCTGGTTGCCGGTGTCTGCAACTGGCGCCAATGATGACGCAAAGCTTGACGGACGATAGGCTGGACCAGCCGCAGTCGCGCAAGTTCGGCGTCCGAGAAAGGCGAGCGGCCATTGCTCCTCATGAGTGAGTAAATCGCCATTAATCCGCCTGGCAATTCAAGAAGATAGCCAATTTCCTCGGCGAGCGAACCCGATTGCATCGAGATGCATGGGTGCACTTCCCAGCTGTCAACGTAGTCGCTGGTAAAGAACTCGTCGGGTGCCAAATCCCGCATCCGATAGAGATCTGGCCGGATTCTGTCGGCACAGGCGGTGTAGAATGGATCAAGTAGATATGCACCGTTCAGATAGTTGTCGAGCGCATCGCCAGGGTTGTGGCTGCGAAAACCGTTGAACAGATAGAGAGGACGGGCTTCGGCAGGATAGGCGAAGATGACGCTGAGATCGAAAGGGACCAGGCGTTGCAGCGCGCTATCGAGGACTCCGGTAAGTTCGGGGGAATCGAGGTGAGCCATGATGTCGGCTGCATCCTCATGCCATGTCGCCAGGCGCTCCATGTCAGGCAGGCCATCGGGCCGGGAACCATGCGTCATGCCACCTGCCTTCCGTCCTGAAGCCTTGCGAAAACGCACATGCGTAGGTGTGCCCGCCGGCGTCACCAAGCACCGATTCCATAGCCCCTTGGGGATATTGTCAGCGTCTCGCTCCCTGCATCAATCTCAAGCGGCGAGTGATCGAGACTGTGTTGACAGCGACTGCTCTTGCACGTCCCGCCGGCTGCGTCGACCCCTTGAGGCTAGGGGCTGGAGCCATCGGGGAGGCAAGGGTGAGCTTGAGACAGGCCAGGATTGGGCACTGCATTGCTGCGGAATTCACGACAGGGCGATGGCGTCGGAACGGCGAAAGACTCGGCTCTGGCATCGGAGACTGGCGCAAGCGCGTCGGTTCCCGGCGCGACAAGATCAAATTGAACGTCACGGATAGCGCTTCAAGGCAGAGAAGGGACGACCGCAATGTTGAAGAGGGAATTCCTGGGGTTAGCGGCGATGGGCGCAACCATGATGGCTGCCCCTGCATGGGCGCAGAAGAGCCAAAACATGCTGCGCTGCGCCAGTATTCAGTCGATCACCGCGGTCGACCCTTATTACAACGCGCACCGGGAGGCGATCATCCTCAACGGTCAGCTTGTCTGGGACACGCTCGTCTATCGCGATCCCGAAAGCGCCGACTACGTGCCGCTCCTTGCCAAGTCGTGGCAATGGAAGGACAATGTCACGATCGAATTCGTACTGCGAGACGATGTGAAATTCCATGACGGAATCGGACTTACCGCCGACGACGCGGTCTATACGTTCAATTATATTTCCAATCCAGACAACAAGATAAACGTCCAGAGCAACGTTAACTGGATCAAGAGCGCCGAGAAGACCGGTCCATATTCGTTTATCGTGCATCTCAAAGCGCCATTCCCGCCGGCGCTGGAATACTTCGCCAGCCTGCTGGCGATCTTGCCAAAGGATTTCTATGGTGCAGGTGGGGTCGCCGGGGGCAATGGTCGCCTTGTCGGCACAGGACCTTACCGATTGACCGCCTTTGCACCGGGCGCATCGATCGACGTCGAGCGCTTCGACGGCTACTTTGGCGGCGGCCCGAAAGGGCAACCCGCCATCCAGAAAATTCGCTACCGCACGATCCCGGATCCATCCACCCAGATGGCGGAGCTGCTCAGCGGTGGATTGGACTGGATCTGGTATGTGCCGCCCGATCAGGCTGTCCGGCTGAAGGCATTGCGCCGGCTGACCGTGCGCGCCGACGAGACGATGCGCATCAGCTTCCTGTCGTTCAACATGCGTGACATGGCTGGCAACAATCCGGTCAAGGATATCAGGGTGCGGCGGGCGATCGCACATGCCATCGACCGCGAAACGATCGTCAAGCACATCATTGGCGAGGGGTCGAGCCTGGTGAAGGCGCCGTGCTTTCGCACGCAATTCGGCTGCAGCCAGGACGTTTCGCAGATCGCCTATGATCCGGCGGCCGCCAAACGACTGCTGGCCGAGGCCGGCTATGCCGGCGGGTTGACGTTGGATCTTGTAGTGTCAACGGCGGTCGGTTTCCAGGCCAGCGTGGCGGAGCAAAACCAGGCCAGCGATGGCGCCGGAGGACGATAAGCCAAGGGCCCCGATCGGGGCCCTTGGCTTATCGTCGCGTTCGTTTCTGATCAGCTTTCGGTGATCTCGCCGGTGTTTGGATCGATGTGCTCGACGGTGGCCTGGTTTTGCTCCGCCGCGGCGATAGCGCGGCGTCGGCCGGCGGATTGTTTGAGCCGGTAGCTGTCGCCGTTCATGGCCAGGATGCTGACGTGGTGGGTGAGCCGGTCGAGCAGTGCGCCGGTGAGACGCTCCGATCCCAGGACCGAGGTCCAGTCCTCGAAGGGCAGGTTCGAGGTGACGATGGTCGAGCCGCGCTCGTAGCGTTGCGAGAAGGTCTCGAACAAGAGCTCGGCTCCGGTCGGCGACAACGGCACGTAGCCAAGTTCGTCGACGATGAGCAGCTTGACCGCCTGCAGATCGCGCTGAAGCTTGAGCAGGCGGCGCTCGTCGCGGGCCTCCAGCAACTGGTTGACCAGAGAAGCCGCCGTCGTGAACGTGACGGAGAAGCCTTTCTGGCAAGCCGCCAGGCCAAGTGCGAGCGCGACATGGGTCTTGCCGGTGCCGCTATTGCCGAGCGCGATGATGTTCTCCCGGCGCAGGAGATAACCGCAGCGTGCCAGCTCCAGGACGAGCATCTTGTTGAGGTCGGGGATGGCGGCGAAGTCGAAGGTGTCGAAGCTCTTCACCGCCGGGAAGCGCGCCGCCCGGATGCGCCGCTCGACCGTGCGGCGCTCGCGGTCGATCAGTTCGAGCTCGATCAGGCGCAGCAGATAGCGCGGATGATCGACGCCATCGCGCGCGCATTCGCGGGCGACCTTGTCGTACTCGCGCAGCACCGTCGGCAGCTTCAGCTGCTTGAGATGATGCGCCAGCAGGACCTGCGGCGTGCCGCTGGTCGTTCCCGCCGGCATCGCGTCGCTGGTGTTACTGGTCATGCCGCTTCCTCCGGCAGGAGCACGGCATAGTCGGCGGCCGCGGTTGTCCTGACCGTCGTCCTCGGCAGATGGGGATAGGCCGACAGGTCGAGACGGGCGGGCCTGCGCTCGATCCGCGCCAGCGCGATCAGCTTGACCGCGTCGAAGCCGATGGCACCGAGGCGGATCGCCTCGGTCACCGCGAAGGTCACCATATCTCGCGGCATCGCCTCCATCAGCCGCAGCACCTGGATGAACTCGCGCTTGCCACGGTTGCCCATGCGCGCCTCCAGCAGATGGCGCAGGTGCTGGAAGGCCTCGGGCAGATCCCAGCCCTGGAGCGCCGCCGCCTGGTCGAGCGCATTGGGCTTGGTCTCGATCAGGGCGAGATAATGCAGTGGGTTGGAGACGAACACGCCTTCGCCATAGCAGCGCGGGTGACGGGCAATCTCGGCGCCACCGCACAGGATCACGACCGCATCGACGAAGCCCTTCACCACGACATCCTGAAAGCCGTAAGCTGTGGGCACGGAGTAATCGTTTGAGCGGTAGCGCACCAATGCGGTCGAGGAGACCCGCGCGCTGCGCTTCTCGCACGGCTCCAGCGGCACGGCCGGCAGGTCGCGCAACGCCGCCAGATCGGCGACAAGCCGTTCTCCGATCGTCCCGGCATGCCGCCCGGCTCGTTCCCCCTGCCGGAGACGGCAACGCTCAGCCAGCCTGGCGTTCAGCGCCTCAAAGCTTGCCACCACCGGGATCGGCGTCATGAAGTTGGAGCGGGCGTACTTCACCAGGCCCTCGACCTTGCCCTTGTCGTTGCCCTTGCCTGGACGGCCGAAGCGATCCCGGAACAGATAATGGCTGACCAGCTCGGTGAAGGCGCGGGTTCGCTCGCGCTTGCCGTCGCCGCAGATCTTCGCCACCGCGATGCGCGTGTTGTCGTACAGGATCGACAGCGGCACCCCTTCGAAGAAGCCGAAGGCCGAGACATGGCCGTCCAGGAACGCTTCCGTCGTCTCGCGGGGATAGGCCTTCACGAAGCAGGCGTCCGACTGCGGCAGGTCCATGCAGAAGAAATGGATCTTCTGCCGAACCCCGCCAATCACCGCGATCGCCTCGCCGAAATCCACCTGGGCGTGTCCCGGCGGATGCGCCAGCGGCACGAAGGTCTCGCGCCCACGCGCCCGGCCGATCCGCACGTAATCCTTCACCACCGTGTAGCCGCCAGCGAAACCATGCTCGTCGCGCAGGCGCTCGAAGATCCGCTTGGCCGTATGGCGCTGCTTCACCGGCGCGCTCCGGTCAGCCTCCAGGATTGCGTCGATCACCGGCAGCAACGGACCCAACTTCGGCTTCCCGGCAGGCTTCGTTCGCGTGTACCCCGGCGGCAGCGAGAACCGGCACATCTTCGCAATCGTCTCGCGGCTCAGACCAAAAACACGCGCCGCCTCCCGGCGGCTCTTCCCCTGATTGAACACGAACTGCCGAACCGCCGCGTAGACCTCCACCGCGAACATCCCCGCCAACCCCAAAAGGGATCAGCCTATCCAAATGGATGGCTTTTACGCCGCCCGCGCCAGCACAAACGACGGCGCTTCATTGGATGGTTTTGTCACCGCCCTGCACAAGTTCGACGTCCACCCGAACCAGATTACGCAGTGGCGCAGCCAACTTCTTGACGGGGCTGCCGGCGTCTTCGGGTCCGATGGGAAGTCGGAAGCCACCACGCCCGTGATCGACGTGAAGACGCTGCATGCGAAGATCGGGGAGCTGGCGCTGGAGAATGATTTTTTGTCCGGCGCGCTTGGGCGAAGGCCGGCCTTCTGAGCGCAAAGCGATGATCGACCGCTTGCACGATCTGCCGCTCAACCGGCAGGCGAAGGTGCTCGGGATCAGCCGGGGCAGCGTCTATTATCTGCCCCGCGCGGTTCCTGCCGCCGACCTGGCGTTGATGCGTGCGATCGACGCGCTGCATCTGGAATATCCCTTCGCCGGCAGCCGCATGCTGCAGGGGCTTCTCGGGGCCGATGGTCATTAGGCTGGACGTCTTCACGTCGCGACGCTGATGAAGCGCATGGGGATCGAGGCGCTTTACCGCCGGCCGAACACCTCGAAGCCGGCGCCGGGGCACAAGATCTTCCCCTACCTGCTGCGCAAGCTGCCGGTGACGCGTCCCAATCAGGTCTGGACGATGGACCTCACCTACATCCCAATGGCGCGGGGCTTCGTCTATCTGACGGCCGTCGTAGACTGGTTCAGCCGCAAGGTTCTGGCCTGGCGGCTCTCGATCACGATGGACGTCGCCTTCTGCATCGAGGCCGTCGAGGAGGCGATGGCCCGCTTCGGCAAGCCGGATATCTTCAATACGGACCAGGGCTCGCAGTTCACCAGCCGTGAGTTCACCGGCCTGCTGATCGGCGCGGGCATTCAGATCAGCATGGATGGCAAGGGTGCCTGGCGCGACAACGTCTTCGTCGAGCGCATCTGGAAATCCGTCAAATACGAGGAGGTCTACCTGCGCGCCTACACCAGCGTGTCCGACGCGCGCGCCTCGATCGGACGATATCTCGCCTTTTACAACGGCAGGAGGCCTCACCAGAGTCTGGGACGGCAGACGCCCGACCAAGCCTACTTCAACGCGCTGCAGACAATCCCGGTGGCAGCATGACCAAGGCCGAAATCCACTTAGCAACAGCCCGCAAAATGTTCAGACAAACCGAGCCAGCTCTCTTGGGATTCGACCTGTTTCATTTCACACCCGCCAACCTATTGCGCTTGAAAATGACTGAGAAGCTCGAAGAGGCGAGGGATCTTGATCCCGATTACTCAATGCCTGTTTCGGATGCGATTGATGCCCTCTGGCAGACTGTTCGTCGTCAGATGGTTTGAGACCGTTTGGGTTTCTCAGGAACGGAGGTTCTGGCTCATCTTGGTTTGAGGTTAGGCGGCCTTGGCGTGGTGCTGCAAGCGGCGCTGCTGCAGGGTCTGGCGTTTGATCCTTTCGCGTTCGAGGAGGATGGCCTGGTCGCGGCCGAAGTAGACGTCGGCCGGGGTGAGATTCTCGATGCTTTCGTGATAGCGGCCGTGATTGTAGTGCTCGATGAAGGCGGCGACCTGCCGTTCGAGGTCGCCGGGCAGATAGTAGTTTTCCAGCAGGATGCGGTTCTTCAGGGTCTGGTGCCAGCGCTCGATCTTGCCCTGCGTCTGGGGATGGTAGGGCGCGCCGCGAATGTGCTGCATGCCCTTGCCGTCGAGCCAGGCGGCGAGGTCGGCCGAGATGTAGGACGAGCCGTTGTCGTTCAACAGCCTCGGCCGGTGGGCGACCGTGATCTGGTCGAGCCCCGATGCGGCCAGCGCGAGATCAAGCGTGGCGGTGGCGTCGTCTGCCCGCATCGTGGCGCAGAGCTTCCAGGCGACGATGAAGCGGGAGAAGTCGTCCAGTACGGTCGAGAGATAGTACCAGCCCCATCCGGTGATCTTCAGATAGGTGAAGTCGGTCTGCCAGAGTTGGTTCGGCGCCGTCGTCTTGTCCTTGAACTCGGAAGCCGCCTTGATGACGATGTAAGCCGGGCTGGTGAGCAGATCACGCGCCTTCAGCAGCCGATACACCGACGCCTCCGAGACGAAGTACCTCTTCTCGTCGGTGAAGCGCACTGCCAGCTCGCGCGGGCTGAGTTCCGTCTCGCGTAGCGCCAGTTCGACGATCTCGGCCCGGATTGGGTCAGGAATCCGGTTCCAGACACGGTCGGGCCGAGAGCGATGATCGGCGAGCGCCTCGATCCCACCGGTGAGATAGCGATCGTACCAGCGATAGAACGTGGCGCGGGGAATGCCAAGCTTGTCCAGCGTGCGTCGCGCCGGCAGATGCGAGGCCTCGACCAGGCGAATGGTCTCGGCCTTCTCGGATGCGGGGTATCTCATGTGTCGTCTTCCCCATCCGCCAGCATGCTTTTTTTGAGCAGGCGGTTTTCCAGGGTCAGATCGGCCACGGCCTCCTTCAGTGCCTGCGCCTCGCGACGCAGTTCCTTCACCTCGTCCGACGTCGCCGAGCGGGCCGTGTCACCGGCGAGACGGCGCTTGCCGGCGTCGAGGAACTCCTTCGACCAGCCGTAATACATCGACGAGGCGATCCCCTCGCGCCGGCACAGCTCGGCGATGCTCTCCTCGCCGCGTACGCCTTCCAGCACGATGCGGATCTTCTCTTCGGCCGAGAACTGCCGGCGCGTCGCTCGCCGGATATCCTTCACGACCTGCTCTGCCGGTGCTTTCTCCGGCCCGGATTTCTGTCTCATCTGCGCTCCTGAATGGCTGCGATGATCCAGAAATCCTCCCTTCCCGAAAACCCCTAAATGGTCTCGCGAGCGCTGACGGCGGACACGAGGGCGTCCCCGCCGTCGGCCTCGATGAGTACGGATTCCGCAAAGTGCACCTCGTTCCAGAAGCTCCAGGCGCTGGCCGATTCCGGCAGGATCAGAGATGGAATTCCATCGAGATGAGCATTCTGGCGCAAGTTCGGTTCAACCCGCAGCTCGCGTTCCAGTCGCCGGAGACAAATGAGGGAAGCAGGTCCTTGCCACGCAGCGCTCCGACCGGGATCCCACCCGACACCCGCGCCTATAGCAATGCGGCCCGAGCATCGCTCAGTCAGGAATATCCGCCACGAGGATCGAGCCTGTCTCGGATTCGGTGATGAAGAGCTGCTTCTCGTCCGCCGAGAAGACCATGTTGGTCGTATGGGTCCCGACGCAGGACTCGATGCGATAGAGCGGTTCGCCGCGCGCGCTCATGAGCCAGACGACACCCAGCCCGATATGCGCGATGGCGAGCCGGCCCTTGCTGTCGATCGCGAGGCCATCGGGGCCGCCTCCACCGGAGAGCTGGACGTAGACCCCGACTTTCGCGACGGTACCGTCGGCCATCAGGGGCACACGCCAGACGGCGTTCGCGCGCGTCATCGCGACATAGAGCACGCTCTCATCCGGCGAGAGCACCAGGCCGTTTGGGCTTGGCCCGTTGTCGATCAGGCAGTCGACATGGCCATCCGCCCGCTGGCGGAAGACGCGCCCGGTCGGATCGTGCAGGCCGGTCAAACCCTGGTCGGTAAAGAAGACCTCGCCCTTGCGGGAGATGGTCAGATCGTTGAGCGCCTTCAGCCGTTCCAACCTGACCCGACTGAGGTGGGGAATGATCTCGCCCGTCTTTGGGTCGAGACGCACCAGCCCGTTCTTGTAGTCCGCGATGAGCAATTCGCCGGTCGGCAGAAGCTTCATGCCGTTGGGCTCGCCATCGTATTCCGCGACAAGGCTGAACTCGCCACCGGCCGCGACGTGGAAGACGCGGCCCCATGGAATATCGACGCAGTACAACCCGCCTGTGCCGTCCAGAACGGGACCTTCGAGCAGCGAATGGCCCCAGAGATTGCCCGGCTGGCTCTGGTGCCATTCCGAGGTTGCCGCAGGCTTGCGGAACTGGTCGGGCAGTCTGGCGATGAGCCGTGTCGTCACAATGGCTGGCGGGGCGAACATATCATCTCACTTCAGCGTCTGCGGCAGCCACAAGGCTATGCCGGGAAAGAAATAGAGCAGGAAGGCGAAACCGATGATCAGGAAGCAATAGGGCAACGACGCCCAGGCCACATCCGAGAGCTTGCGGTCCGGCACGATCGACTGCACCGCAAACAGATTCAGCCCCATCGGTGGCGTCAGGGCGCCGAGTTCGATGAACACAACCAGAATGATGCCGAACCAGACGATATCGTATCCGAGCGCGGGCAGCGCCGGGTAGAGCAGCGGCACCGTCAGCAGCACGATGGAGAGGCCGTCGATGAACATGCCGACCACGAGATAGATCAGCAGCAGAATGCAGAAGAATGCGAAGGCCGGGACGTCCAGCGCAGCCAGCCAGCCGGCGAGACCGCGCCCCACGCCGGACGATACGATGGCGAAATTGAGCAGTTGCGCGTTGAGCGTGATGAACATCACGACGGCACTGGTCAGGAGCGCGTTGACCACGGCCTTGCGGAAGCGGGCCGCGCTGAGTTCGCGATAGAGCAGCGACATGACGAGCGCGATTAGGCAGCCGAAAGCCGAGGCCTCGGTCGGAGTGACGATGCCGAAATACATGCCCCCGATGACGGCCGAGATCAGCAGCACCACCGGCAGCACATCGCGGATCGGCTGGCCCGCCACCTCGGCCGCCACGACTTCCCGGCTCGGCATCAGTTGCGGCGACAGGGTCACGCGGATCGCGACATAGACCGAGAAGATCAGTGCCAGCAGGATGCCGGGTACGACGCCGGCCATGAACAGGTCGACGATCGAGGCCTGTGTGATCGAGCCGTAGACGATCAGCGGAATGCTGGGCGGGATCAGGATGCCGAGGCAGCCGCCGGCCGTCAGAGTGCCGAGCGTGAGCCGATCATCGTAGCCGCGCGCGCGCATTTCGCCGACGGCCACCGTGCCGACTGTCAGCGCCGTCGCCACCGACGAGCCGGCGATCGCCGAGAAAATCGCGCAGCCGAAGATGTTGGTCTGGGCAAGCCCGCCTGGAATGCGCCGAAACAGCGGCGCGATGCCGGTGTAGAAGCGCGTCGCGATGCCGCCCTGAAGGATGAGTTCGCCCATCAGAATGAAGAGCGGGATCGAGACCAGCGTGAAATTCGTCGCAGTGTTCCAGATGATGTCGCCGAAGCTCGGCCAGAGCATGGTGCCTGACGCCAGCGAGACGCCGACGATGCCGACGAAGCCCATTGCCGCGCCGATGCTGGCGCCGCCGACGAGGCAGCCCCCGAGCAGAGCCAGGTAGATCAGCAGCAGATCAGTCCAGTTCATGACCGCTCCTCGGCGCGGCTGGCCGCTGTGCCGCGCAACTTGCGCCAGGCGGTTTCGGCGAAGGCCAGCGCCAGCAGCGCGAAGCCGAGCGGCATCAAGGCCTGGGGCCAGGCGAGCGGCGTTTGCGACATCTCGATCGAGCGCGAGTCGAACTGAAAGCTCGTCCAGGCCAGTTTCCCGGTCGCCCAGCACAGCACCGCGCTGACCGCGAGCCCGATCAGCGCACCAAAGGTTTCGGCGGCGCGCTGGAGCGGCAGACTCAACCGTTCGACGATGCCGTCGACGCGCAGGAAGCGCTCGCGCCGCATCGCGGGAACCAGGCAGAGCATGGTGATCGCGCAAAGCCCGTATCCGGAGAATTCGTCGGATACCTGGGTCGAGCGCGACAGCAGCGTGCGCGCCCCGACTTCGAGATTCATCAGGGTGCCGAGCCCGATCAGAATGATCGCGGCCACGGCGATGAGCCAGCGGTCAAGCTGGTCGAAAAACCGGGTCAGCATGACCGTTGCTCGCCGCCGAGGCAGCGCTCCCCTCAGTTGCAGGCAGCCACGGCGACGTCGAGCATCGCCTTGGCCGGCGCGCCGTTCTTGTCGGTCCATTCCTGCCAGATCGGCTTGACCGTCTGCTGGAGCTGGGTGTTTTCCGCCGCGGTGACCTCGCGCAGCTTCACGCCCTTCTCGGCCAGGGTCTTGCGCGCATCCTTGTCGGCCTGGATCAGCTCCGTGCGGTAGCGGCCGGCCCATTCCTGCGACTTGGCCTGCAGGAGCTGCTTGAGATCGGCCGGCAGCTTGTCGAGCGCCGCCTGGTTCACCGCCACGATCTGGTGCGCCAGCGTCAGGTTCAGCATCAGCGCATAGGGCGTGACCTCGTTGAACTTCCAGTCGAGCGCTGGCACGGCCGCCGTGAAGGCACCGTCGACGACCTTGCGCTGCAGGGCCGGAATCACTTCGGCAGGCGTGATCGACACGCCGGAGCCGCCAAGCAGCCGCATCATCTCACTCTGCTCGCGATTCCAGGAACGGGCCTTCAGGTTCTTGAAGGCGTCGAGCGTTTCCACCGGCTTGGTCAGCCAGAGCTGCTGCGGCGGCATTACCCATTGCATGGCGCTGTGGACCTTGAAGCGCTTGCCGAGTTCATCGTCGATCGCAGGCGCGATGGCAGGAGCGACCTTGTCGTAGAACTTGTCCATCGAGGTGCAGGAGAACGGCATCGACAGGGCATTCAGCGCAGGCACGTCGCCAGCGACGAAGCCAAAGGCGACATCGCCCATCTCGACCTGGTTCTGCGCGACGACGCGGAGCACGTCGGCCGCCTTGTAGGGCAGTTCGCCGGAGGCGAAGACGTTGATCTTGAAGCGTCCGCCGCTGGCCTTGCCGATATCCTCGGCGAAGGCCTTGTGCAGCAGGGTCGGCTTATCGTTGGCGGCGAAGTAGGTGTAGAATTTCCACTCCACATCCGCAGCCCGGGCGGCGGTCATGGAGGTGGCAAGCGCTGCGAGCGCAGTCAAAGTGATGAGACGCATGGTATCCTCCCAAGGATGGTTGATGCCGCATTCGCGGTCATTGTTCGTGAACCGCCTCTCGGCGGCATAGGTCAGCGATAGACGAGATCCCGCAAGGCGAGCGAAATCCAGGGCATGTAGGTGATCAGCATCAGGCAGGCGAAGACCACGCCGATGAAGGGCAGCAGCGACTTGGTCATCCGGTCGAGCGAAATCCTGGCGACCGCGCAGGCGGCGAAGAGGTTGACGCCGAAGGGCGGCGTGATCATGCCCAGCGCCAGATTGACTACCATGACCATGCCGAAATGCACCGGGTCGATGCCGAAGCGCGCTGCGACCGGAGCCAGGATCGGCGCCAGCACGATGATCGCAGCCGATGTCTCGATGAACATGCCGATCACGAACAGAAACAGGTTGACCGCAAGCAGGAAGGACCAGCCACTGTCGAAGGTCGCCGTGATATAGGCGCCGATCTGGGCAGGCACGCCGGCGCGCGTCAGCAGGAAGCTGAACAACCCGGCCATCGCGATGATCAGCATGATCACCGAGGACGACACCACCGATTTGCGCAGGATCGCGACGACGCCGGTCAGATCGAGTTCGCGATAGATGAAGCAACTGACCACCAGCGCGTAGAACACCGCGACGATCGAGGCCTCCGTCGGCGTGAACACGCCGCCATAGATGCCGCCCAGAATGATCACCGGCATCATCAGGGCAAGGCCCGCCGCCTTCGTCGCGGGCCAGGGCGAAAGCCGCCCCTCGCGGTCGTTCTTGCCGTAGCCGCGCAGGCGACACCAGACCAGGACCGACAGCATCAGCGCCGCAGCGATCAGCAGGCCGGGGCCGAACCCCGCAACGAAGAGCTCGCCGATCGAGACCTCTGCTGCGACGCCATAGAGGATCATCGGGATCGAGGGCGGAATGATCACCCCAAGTTCGGCGGCGCTCGCTTGGAGGGACGCAGCGAAAGTGATGGGATAGCCATGCTTGACCATGGCGGGGATCAGGATCGCGCCGATGGCAAAGGTCGTCGCGACACTCGAACCGGAGACGGCGGCGAAGATCATGCAGGTCAGGATGCAGGTGCAGGCGAGCCCGCCCTGGACGCCGCCGACCAGGCTCTTGGCGAAATCGACCAGGCGGCGCGAAATCCCGCCCTCGCCCATCAGATTGCCGGCGAGAATGAAGAACGGCACGGCCGCCAGCGGGAACTTGTCGAGCGAGGCGAAGGCCTGCTGCGCGACCAGCACGAGAGGCAGCGAGGTGAACAGGCCGAGGCCTGCAACCGCTGCCAGGCCGACCGCGATCGCCACGGGCACCGAGCACAGGAACAGCACGCACATCGTGACGAGCATGGTGGCGGTCATGATGATGGTCCTTCAGACCGCAGTTTCGAGTTCTTCGCGCCGCGGATCGAAGAAATGCGCGAGCACGGCGAGCATCGAGACCAGCGCTCCGGTCGGAATCGCGGCATAGGCATAGCTTACCGGGATTTCGAGCCCGGCAAGATTCTGGAAGCGAACCCGCTGGGTCAAGTCGAGGCCGAACCAGAACAGGATGCCGAGCAGTGTCAGCGTCGCCAGTGCGATCACGCCCTGGAGCAAGCGACGGCTACGACCCGTCGCGAGGCGATAGAGCAGATCGACCGAGACGAGCGAACCCGCCCGCACCGCCGCCGCCAGGCCGAGATATGCCATCCAGATCAGCATCATCCGGATCAGCGGCTCCGACCAGGTCGCCGGCTCTTGCAGGATGAAGCGGGTCAGGACCTGGAACAGCCCGGCGCAGGCTGCAATCGTCATGGCGGCGCAGCCCAGCGCCAGAGACGCCCCGGTGACGAGGCGCTCGGTCGCGAGCAGGAGCGCGACGCCCCGGTTCGGCTGCGCGCTCACTTCTGGTCCTTGATACGCGCGATGGTCGCCTCGCCGAAGCGCTTGCCGAGTTCGGCAAAGGCCGGCTTCAGCAGATCTTGGAACTTCGCGGTGTCGACCTTCTCGACGACCTGAAGGCCAAGCTTGCGCAATTCGTCGACGCCGGTCTTCTCGACCTTGCCGACCTCGTCCTTGCAGATCACCATGGCGCGGCGCCCCGCCTCGACGAACAGCTTCTGATCCTCGGGCGAAAGTGCCTCGAAGGCGCGCGGAGCCATCACGAAGCCGACCGGGGTGAAGGCATGGTTGGTGATGGTCAGGTATTTCTGCACCTGGCCGAACTTGTTGTTGAGGATCGCGCCGATCGGGTTCTCCTGCCCGTCGACGACGCCCTGTTGCAGCGCCGTGAACACCTCCGGCAGGGCCATCGGCGTCGGCAGCGCGCCGAGCGCGCGCCAGACCTGGAGATGGATCTGGTTCTCCTGGGTGCGGATCTTCAACCCCTTGACGTCTTCGGGCCCGTTGACCGGACGGCGGCTATTGGTGAGCTGACGGAAGCCGATGCCGCCGAAAGCCAGGCCCTGAAGCCCCTTGGCCTTGAACTTGGCCAGAATCTCCTGGCCGATCGGCCCGTCGAGCACGGCCTGGGCGTGGTCGAAGTCGCGGAAGAGGAAGGGAATGTCGAAGACCTGAACGTCGGGCACGAAATTGGCGATGACCGAGGTCGAAGGCACGGTCAGATCGACCGTGCCGATCTGCAGACCTTCCAGCACCTCGCGGTCGCCGCCGAGCGCCCCGCCCGGATGCAGGCGGATCTCGATGCGGCCATTGGTCTTGGCCTTGATCTCCTCGGCGAAGGCGGTCATCGCGATGCCTTCGGGCGCCGTGGCGCGGCCGACGAAGGCGAGGTTCAAAACCTTGGGCTGCTGCGCCTGGGCGGATGAGAGCCCGGCAAGGCAGGCTGCGCCGACGAGCGCGGAACGAAGGATGGATTTCAGTCGCATGGTCGTCTCCTCTGGGATGTGGTCGCGGTTGAATCCGACGAGCCGGCTATTCGATGGTCCAATGATGGGCGATGAAGGGTTCGAGCCTCTCCGGCGTCAGGTCGAGACCCAACCCCGGCGCGTCCGGCACGGTGACGGCGCCGTCGGCATCGAGCGGGTGGCTCGCGAAGGCGGTGCGCAGCGGATTTTCCGACGGATCATACTCGAACAGCGGCCAGCGCAACCGGCCGCGTCGCTCCGGCAGGCAGGCGGCGAAATGCAGCGAGGCCTGGAAGTTGACGACCGAGCCCCAGACATGAGGAACCAGGGCGACTTCGAAGGCCTCGCATAGTGCCGAGATGCGCATCCCCTCCGACAGGCCGCCGCAGAGGCCGAGATCGGGCTGGATGAAGTCGAACACGCCAGCGGTCAGGTAGTCGCGAAAGGCACGCAGGCCAAACAGCGCCTCGCCGCCCGCCAGCGGCATCGGTGAACTGGCGGCGAACCGGCGATAGCCCGGCAGGTCGTCATGCGCGATCGGCTCCTCGAGCCAGACCGGGTCAACCTCGGCCAGCCTGCGGGCGATGGCCAGCGCGCCCTCGACGGTGAAGCCCTCGTTGAGATCGATCATGAGCGGCATCGCATCGCCGATCTGCGCGCGGACCTTCTGCACTGTTGCCCCGTCGCGGGCCGGATCGGTGCCCATCCGGAGCTTGATCGCCCGGAAACCGGCATCGAGATAACTGCCGATATCGGCCTCGAAATCCCGGTAGGGGTCGCTGCCGGGCTTCATGAACGGGCCGCTGACATAGGCCGGGATCCGGTTGCGCAGTTGGCCGCCGAGCAGGGCATGCACCGGCTTGCCAGCGATCTGTCCGGCGAGATCCCACAGCGCGACGTCGAGGGCGCCCAGCGCCATCGTCGAAATGCCGCGCCGGTCGTAACCGAGCCTTGCCGCCATGGACTGCCACCCGGCACGCGGCAGGGTCGCGTCATGGCCGAGCAGCACGGGCGCGAAATGCTCCCGCACCAGCGCGGCCGCCGCACCCGGATAGGCCCAGCTCTCGCCCCAGCCGACAGCGCCCGCATCGCTGACGACGCGCAGCAGCAGCGCGCCACGGCGGTCAAACATTTGCCGCGAATTGCCGACGGTCTCGCTGAGCCGGGCGGATAGCTCGAACCCGTCGATGCGGACGATCCTGGGGGGCGTTGAAAGCATAAGAGGCTTCGGGTCTCGACAGGGAAGCCATCGTAGATCAGCTTTGCCATCGCTAATCCAATTTGATTATCTACGGCGGTATTCATCAGGAATTCAAATATGAGATGGGAGTGAGCATGAGGTTCACTATCGCGCAGCTCGAGGCCTTCTTCTGGACGGTCCGCCTGGGCTCGCTCAGCAAGGCGGCCAGCCATCTGCACATGTCGCAGCCGACCATTTCGCTGCGTCTGCGGGACCTCGAGCAGGCGCTCAACCTCAAGCTCTTCCAGCGCAACGGGCGCGGCCTCGCTGCCACGCCGGATGGCCTCGCGCTTCTGCCGCGCGCGGCGGCGCTGCTGGAGGAAGCAGACAAGATCATGCTCCAGACCGATCCGGAGGTCGTGACAGGAAGCATCCGCGTCGGCTTCGCGGAAGGCTTCGCCATGACCTGCCTACCGACCTTGCTGGAAACGGTGCGCGCCGACTATCCGCTGCTGAAGGCGGAATACGTCGTCTCGATCAGCTATGAACTGGAGCGTGAGCTCAACGACCGGCATCTCGATCTCGCCGTCCTCGTCAACCCGATCGGGAGGCCGGGCATGCGGCTGGTGCCGCTCGGCGTGCAGGACACCGCCTGGGTCGCCTCGACCAAATGGAAGCTTGGGCCGGAGGTCAGGCCGGCCGATCTCTATCGGCTTCCCATCGTCAGCAACCAGCCGCGATCGGCGATGTTTCGGCAAATCAAGGACTGGTTCGCCACCGCGGGCCTCGAGCCGGTCCGCCACGATCTCTGCAACAGCGTCGCCGTCATCGGCCACCTCGTATCCTCGGGCGTCGCGCTGGGCGTCCTGCCGGCCCGGATGATGGAGGCGGAGGTGCGAGCCGGGCTTGTCGATGTCCTGCACCCCATCCCGGAGCTGAACCATGGCAGGGTCTATGCAAGCTATCCGGAGGGAGGGCTCACCGGCCCGGTGAGCGCCATGCTGAAATCGATCCAGAAGTCGCTCGACGCGATCGATTATCTCAAGGTGGATGGAGCGTTGTGATTGACCGCCGCCGGGATCAGCCGGTTGCGGAATGCGATGCTGCACCGGCAGCAGGCAGCAGGAACGGCACCTGCTCCAGGACTCTTTGCGCCGCGGCAATGACGGCCCCGATCTCGGCCGTCCCTCCGCCGACGCGGTGACCCGCGCAGAGCGATGCATGCTGGAAATCCGGCACGGACCGCAGCTTGACGACACGCCCTCCGGCGAGACTGGCCTCCATCAGTTTCACCGGCAGGAAGGCGGCTGCCACACCCTCTTGGACCAGATGGGCAATCACCATCTGGCCGGTGCAAAAATCGAGGCGGCGCGGTTTGACATCGGCCGCGCTGAACCAGTCGGTGATCTGCCGATGCATCGCGGAAGGCGGCGGATTCGTGAGGATCTGACAGTCCTGCAGATCGGCGGGACGCACGATCGGCCCGAGTCCGAGACTGCTGGCTGCGACCCAGGCCGCCTCCTGACGCCCGAGCTCGACAAGCCTGATGGCCGCCCCGTCGCTGGGGCGGACGAGGAAGGCGAGGTCCAGCCGATGCTCGCGCAGTTCGTCTTCGAGCCTGGAACTCGTCGCGACCGAGAGTTCCAGGCGCAGCAGCGGATAGAGCGATGCAAGGTCCTTGAGAATCCGGGGCAGACAGGCAACGGCGAATGTTTCCGGCATGCCGACCTTCACCGTGCCGTGGAGGGCGCCGGTCGACCCCGCTCGTTCGCGCATCCGCCCCAGCTCCTCGATGATCGAGATGGCGTGGCCGAAGAGCTGTTCGCCCTCGGGACTGAGTTTGAATGCGGCACCGGAGCGTTCGAAGACTTTCACACCCAGCTCGTCCTGCAGCGATTTCAGCCGCAGCGAGACCGTCGGCTGCGCCAGGAACAGGTGCCTGGCAGCGGCCTGAACCGAGCCCAGCCGCGCGGTCCAGACGAAGGCCTCCAGTTCCGCGATCGTCGGGCGCATTGAAATTCCCAATGTTGTTGGACGAGATAATCCAATTGGATTTGCGATTGCAATGCGGCTTACGCTGCCTCCCAGAAGTCGGATAATCGACCTTTCAGGGGAGAGTGTGATGCAGCGACCGGTTCGGGCTCTGGCCTTTCTTGCGACCTTTGCAATCTCTGCGCTCGGCGCGCAGGCGCAGGATTTCCCGAAGATCAATCTCAAGGTTTCTGGCGGCAACCAGACCCAGAACCTGTTCCAGAAGATCTATAAGCCGTTCTTCACCGAGCAGCTTGCCGCGCGCACCAATGGCGCGATCACGACGACCTTCGGCTCGCTGGAAGAACTCGGCCTGCGCGGACCGGAGGTGCTGCGCCTGCTGCGGCAGGGCGTGTTCGACATCTCCGAGGCGACGATGAGCTATATGGCGGGCGAGGATTCCCGCTTCGACGGCCTCGATCTGCCCGGCGTCACCGTCGATATCGCCACCCAGCGCAAGGCCGCCGACGCCTTCCGCCCCGCGCTCGCCAAGGCGCTGGAGACGAAATACAACACCAAGCTCCTGAGCATGAGCCCGGTCGCGGCGCAGATGTTCTACTGCAAGGGCGAGGTCCTCGGCCTGGACTCGCTGCGCGGCAAGGCTGTGCGCACCTTCAATCGCGCCATGTCGCAGATGGTCGAGGGTGCTGGCGGCTCCTCGGTGAACGTGCCCTTCGCCGAGGTCATCCCGGCGATGCAGCGCGGCGTCGCGCAATGCGCGGTGACCGGCACGTCAGCCGGCAATACGGCGCGCTGGTGGGAGGTGAGCGACCACCTCTATGCCCTGCCGATGGGCTGGTCGATGACCTTCTTCGGCGCCAATCTGAGCAGCTGGTCGAAGCTCGATGCAAAAACCCGTGCATTTCTCGAACAGCAGTTCGCCGAGCTGGAAGACCGCATGTGGACGCAGGCCGGCAGCGATATCCAGGACGGTGTGAACTGCAACACTGGCCTGGGCCCCTGCAAGGACGGCATCGAAGCCAATCCCAAGATGAAGTTCGTGACGGTTTCCGAGCCGGACAAGGCTGCCGCGCAGAAGATCCTGCGCGAGCGCGTCCTGCCCGATTGGGCCAAGCGCTGCGGCCCCGAATGCGTTGCCGAGTGGAACGCGACGGTCGGCAAGGTCGCGGGCGTCGAGGCGACGGCGCAGTAGCCGTCGGCTCCAGCGAGGCGGATCGCCATGACCCGATTTCACGCAATCGTCGCGGCCATCTCGCTGTGGATGGCCCGTATCGGCGGCCTGATGCTCGTCGGAGCCTCGGTGGTGATCACCATGGAAATCCTGGCGCGCAAGGTGATCCACATTCCCTTCAGCGTCGGCACGGAGTTGTCGAGCTATGCACTCGCCATCTCCGCCAGCTGGTCCTTCAGCTACGCTCTCCTGAATCGCGCGCATGTACGGATCGACGTGATCCGGAACTGGGCGCCGCCCACCGTCAGGTTCGGCCTCGATGTTCTGGCGCTCGGCTCGCTCGGGGCCGTCGCCCTCATCATGGCCTGGTTCGCCTGGGACACGGTCGATACATCCTGGACCCTGGGCGCGCGCGAGAACACCTCGCTCGGGACGCTGCTCGTGATCCCGCAAGGGCTCTGGTTTGTCGGGTTGATCTGGTTTGCTTTCGTCTGCGTGGAACAGCTCGGCCTCGTCGCGCTCGCCCTGATGCGCGGCAACAGCGCTGCGGCTGCCGCGATCGTCACGACGCCCGACGTCGCCGACGAGATCGAAGAGGCGCTTGACGCGGTCGATGCCCAGCCCGTGATGCCGAGGTAGCCGCCATGGTCCCAACCTCGCTCGGCCTCCTCATTGTCCTGCTCGGCCTCAGCATTCCCGTCGGTGCGGCGCTGCTGTTGCTGGCGCTCTCACTCGGGGCGGCGTTCTCGCCGATGCCGATCTATCTCGCCATGGGGGAGGTGATCTGGTCGGCCTCGACCAATGCCATCCTCGTCAGCGTGCCGCTCTTCGTGCTGCTCGGCGAGATCCTGCTGCGCTCAGGCATGGCAGACCGGCTCTACAGCTCGATGAGTCATTGGCTGGCCTGGCTGCCGGGCGGCCTGATGCACGCCAATATCGGTGCCTCGATGGTGTTCGCGGCGACGTCCGGATCAAGCGTGGCAACCGCCGCCACGATCGGAACCGTCGCGACCCCGGTCATCAAGACCTATGGCTATGGCGAAAAGCTGTTTCTCGGCACGGTCGCCGCCGGCGGAACGCTGGGCATCCTGATCCCGCCCTCGATCAACCTGATCATCTATGGCTGGCTGACACAGACCTCGGTGCCGCAGCTCTATCTGGCCGGTTTCGTGCCCGGCATCGTGCTTGGCCTGATCTTCATGGCGACGATCCTGATCTGCTGCCTGATCCGGCCCGAATGGCGCGGGCGCCGCATCGAGACCTCCTGGAAGGAGCGTGTCGCAAGCTTGAGCGGCCTCGTTCCGCCGGGGATCATCTTCCTGATCGTGATCGGCAGCATCTACGCCGGCTTCGCGACACCGACGGAATCGGCCGCACTTGGCGTCGTCGTCGCCATCGGGTTGGCAGCGATCAATCGCAGGCTCTCGATCCGGATGATCCTCGAGGCGCTGGACGGAACGATGCGGACTTCGGCGATGATCATGCTGATCGTCGCTTCGGCCTTCTTCCTGAATTTCGTGCTGTCGGCGATCGGCCTCGTCGGCGCGCTGAACAGCTTCATCACCGGGCTCGGGCTGGGGCCGATGGGCACGCTGGTCGCGATCATCATCTTCTACCTGATCCTCGGCTGCTTCATGGAGCCGCTGCCGATGATGATCGTGACGATCCCGATCATCGTTCCCGTCATCGTCCAGGCCGGGTTCGATCCGGTCTGGTTCGGCATCATGGTCGTCCTGCTTTGCGAGACCGCGATGATCACGCCGCCCGTCGGCGTCAACCTCTATGTCGTCCAGGGCGTCAGAGGGCGCGGCGTCATAAGCGACGTCATCCTCGGCGTCCTGCCCTTCATCGGAAGCCTGCTCGTCATGATCGTCCTGATCATTGCGGCGCCCGGCATCGTGATGTGGCTGCCACGCCTGATCGGCGCGCAGTGACCATGGCCAAATCATCTGACATTCGGAGACCCATGTGACCTATCCCCGAACCGTAACGTTGCGTGGCCAGTCGATCGAGATCACCGAGGCCAAGCGCGCCGCCCGCATCGCCGAGATGCCGGAGATCGACTGGATCGAGGATCGCGATCTGCGCGACAAGGTCATCGACGCCTGGGTTGCGGCATTGGAGGCCCATGGCTTCACGCAGATCGGCGAGATGAAGCCCTCGGGCAACTATGACTCCTACCCTTTGCTGACCGGCACGCAATGCGACCATATGCGCTCGGTCTGTCGCCTGGCGGTGAAAACCGCCGAGGAGATGGCCGCGCTCTTCCCGAACTTCCGCTACAACCGCGATATCCTGATCGCCGGCGCGCTGTGCCACGACATCGGCAAGGTCTGGGAGTTCCAGCCGGATAATGTGAAGCGCTGGAAGGCCGATCCCTACGCTGTCGGCTTCCCCTCGATCCGCCACCCCGGCTACGGCGTCTTCATCTGCTTCAGCATGGATCTGCCCGAAGCGGTCGCCCATATCGCAGCGGCTCATTCGGCCGAGGGCGAGCTGCTCGAGCGCAGTCTCGAAAACACGATCGTCCACTGGGCCGACGTGACCTTCTGGAAGGTCGTCCAGGCAGGGCGACAGTTCGCCGAGACCGACACCTGGCTCGACGGCCTGACCGGTGGGGTCAGCGGACAACCGAAAGCCGGCAGCGCCTGAAGGGCAAATATCGTGCTCCTCGATGCTGCCTGTCGGCAACCAGGCGGCATTTGACGCAGGGGCGAGCCCGCGCAACGAAAGACATTGGGCTGCAGGCGTGAGCGAAATCCGCCGAAGCCGACTATCGCAAAACACCCAGTAAGCCAGCCTCGGCTGCGGAACTCGTCGCCAACCGGGATCGCCCGGAACTGGGCGCTTCGGATGTCGGCAATGGGCCAACCTTCCCCTAAGAATCCTGGGACGTCACCCCACTTCTGCCCCCGCTTGACGATCGTAAGCGCCCGATCAGGCAGCGGCTCCTGCAGGCAAGCTATCGATATCAAGGCTGAGCGGGTCGCAGCAGCGGCGAGAAACGGCAAGCGGTGGCTATCTGGTGGCTATTGGCAGAATGGATCACTCGCTGCGGCCGAGTCCGTAATCCAAAAAAGCCAATCTAAACAGATAGTTAAGTGGCGCGCCCGACACGATTCGAACGTGTGACCTTTGCCTTCGGAGGGCAACGCTCTATCCAGCTGAGCTACGGGCGCAAACCGTGAAAGGTGGATAGCCGATCGCGGCTCGCTCGGCAATGCGGGATTTTGCGAAGGAGCGAAGGGCCCGGCAGGCAATGGTCATATGTTCGAAGCGTGTCGGGCGCGCCGCGGGTGTGGCTGAAGGATGAGGTCCAGGCATCTGTGGAAGGGCGACAAAAACCCAAGAATGCGCCTTGGCGCCATAGGCCGGGTCTGTATGTTGCGACCCTTCCAACATGGGTAGAATCACAAAAATGCCGGCTATCGAGACGCTCAAGCTCAAAGGTCAGACCGCCTATTTTTCTTCGTCTGCCCACATGAAAAACGTAGCAGATGATAGCGTGGATTTTTTTATCACGAGCCCACCATACTGGAACCTCAAAAATTACGGATCGCCGGACGAGATCGGTCAAGGAAATTATGAATTCTATCTCGAAAAAATGAATGAGGTGTGGCAGGAGTGCTATAGAGTCGGAAAGAACAATAGCGTCCTCGTTATCAATGTAAATTCAAGACGTCATTTGAAGCAATTTTATCCTATAGCCTTTGATATCGTCAGATTAATGAAGGGCTGGAAGCTGCACGATAACGTGACATGGTATATTCCTAACGCTCTACCCCAGCCAAATGCTTATATCGAAAGGCTGCTCGATAATAAGTTCGAGTATGTCTTGGTTTTTACAAAGAACGGCAACACAGACTATAAATTCCACAAGCCGCGCGTCCCACAGAAATATATGTCAGCTGATCCGCGCGCGAATAAAAACTCGAAGGGTCGTTGCCTCGGCAACGTTTTAAGAATACCTGCTTATCGTCCGCCTAATATCAAGAAAATGAACTATCATGTTGCTGCTTTTCCTGAAGAGCTCGTTTCATTTTTTCTTGAATGCTACACGGATAAGAAGGATGTTGTTCTTGATCCATTTCTGGGTTCCGGAACAACATTGAAAGTTTCATCCGTTATGGGGCGAGTAGGGATAGGATACGAATTGAATCCAGAATTCAAACCATTGGTTCGCGCTCGCATTGAAGAGCTATGGGACGTTCCGGATTGGAAGCGACTCGACGTGCTCCATTCGGCAACCAACGACACCAAGCCCGTCGGTCCTCGCAAGGCACACTTTGCAAAGATTGCAAAAGGCGGGCCCGGATTATTTGAAGACGACTAGAATGAATTGCGGCAGATCAGCGCTCCGCTCCTGATAAGACCTCCAAATGCTGCTGCCAATGCCAAATAGATCATCAGAAAATTTTGATCAAAGCATCGCCTGCCTCAATTTCGCTCCCGTCTAAGTCGGCAGTCGTTTTGATGACGACGCTATCGATGCAACCGCGACGTTTTAAAAAAGGTTCAAATGAGATCATGTCTTGTTCAGATAGATAAATCCGAAAATTGCGTCTCAGTTGAGTAAGTGCGATTGCAGCAGACTTCCATATCGTTCTAAATTGACAGAACTCGTCGCTGCCAGTTAATACACCTTCAAGGCCACTCTTATTGGAATAGAATCCAACCCCGTCGATAAAGGCCATAAGAATCGGCCTTTGGGAGGAGTATTTGCTCTCTATCATTGCTCTCGCATGTTTTATTTCGAGATCGTCTTTTGATTCGCCGTATTGTCCGATATTGGCTGTATGAACAGTGGATTTAAATACCAAAATTGGCTTTAAAACTGATGGAACCACTAAGTCAAAAGAAACACCACTTATCTGCGCATCGGCGCAAAGTGGGTTTTCAGCTTTCATTTTTGGCTCAAACGGTATGTTGCAGTTAAACATTAGTGTCGCCAGCCTATACTCAGCCTCGTGACCGCTACGTTTGGCGCGTTCTTGCCTAATGTATCCAGGCCAAGTCGCTTGATTCAGCGATTCGATGGCGGATCCCAGCGCGTCGTCTGACTGGTCTGCAAATGAATGAAAAACCTTTCTCATGCGAGATGCAATATAACTCGATGCTGCTGGCCAAGCCCTTGAATTTGGAAGGGCGGAATATTTGCCTGGTATTTGAATGCCGTTCTTGTTGAGATCAGCGGAGGCTTTTAAATCCTGAAGTATTTTATTGCGTGTTAACCCACAAATTTGTAATACAAGCGACAGGATAGCGGCGTCATCGTAAATTGATGATTTCAGTATTATTCCAAATTTCTCCGGCTCACTCATCGAGGCGCGTGCAATTTTTACTAGTGAACTAGTTTCATGGTCGTTCAAAAATCGGCGCTCATCAAACTGAGCCTGGAATGCGTCAAGGGAGTGATCCCACACAAACGCTCTAAACTCGGCAATATTATCGAGAAGGTTTGTCATTTCATCGCCTCGGATTCGCAGGCGACGAAGATCCGGCATGACGGCGGGCGATGTCCACAGGAAATGTGGGATCACCGTGTTGTAAAATGCGGGTGCTTGCGAGTTTCACCGAAAGAAGGCGCTGCCGAGCGTCAACGACCTTCGGGAGCTGGTCGCAGTAGAAGCCCCTGGTTGCCGCGGTTAGCGAGCACGATCGCGCAGAGCCCAATGCAGAAGCATCGTAGGAAGCTCAGGGAGAGTCACTGGCTGGCTTCGTGGCGTTCGAAGCACCTGCCGCTGTCGCTCAGCGCCAACGCAGCCTGCGAGCGCCTGGTCGCTCTCAGCGCGCATCGCGGCTAACGGTATCGAGCAGCGAACAGACCCAAGGTGCGCCCATGACTGAACCCGCGAATTGCGCCATTTTCGATGCCGGCGATGTCCAGCTCGCATCGGGTCAGGTCTTCCGCTCGATGAAACTGGCTTACAAAACCTATGGCAGGCTCAATGCCGCCCGCGACAACGTCGTCGTCTATCCGACCTCGTTCAGCGCGCAGCATTTCGACACCGAGTGGCTGATTTCCCCAGACGGTGTGCTCGACCCCGATCGCTATTTCATCGTCATCCCGAACCTGTTCGGCAACGGGCTGTCCTCATCGCCATCGAACTCGCCCGATGCATGGGCGGACGGTCGCTATCCGCTCGTGAGCTACCACGACGCCGTCGCGGTGCAGCACCGGCTCCTGGTCGAGCAGCTCCATGTCGACGAGATCGCGCTCGTCTATGGCTGGTCGATGGGGGGCATGCAGGCTTACCATTGGGCCGCACTTCACCCCGACATGGTCCAGCGCGTCGCGGTCGTCTGCGGCAGCGCCAGATGCGCACCCTTCAATCACGTCTTCCTCGAGGGCGTGAAAGCCGCTCTCCACGCGGACCCTGCGTTCCAGAACGGCAGGTTCGTGTCGCAGCCCACGGTGGGCATGCGGGCCATGGGGCGGGTCTACGCCGGCTGGGCCTTGTCGTATGCGTTCTATCATGAAGAAGCCTGGAGGGGGCTGGGCTTCGAGTCGCTGGAGGATTTCCTCACGCGATCCTGGGATGGCGCATTCGCGAGACGAGCCGGCGACGATCTGCTTGCGCAGATCGCGACCTGGCAGAATGGCGATGTCAGCGCGTGCGCGCGTTTCGGTGGTGATCGGTCCAAGGCGCTGGCTGCCATCACCGCACGGGTGCTCCTGATGCCGGGTGCGACCGACAGCTATTTCCAGGCGAACGATAACGCCGATGAGCTTCCACTGCTGGTCAACGCCCGCTCCGCCGAGTTGTCACCCATCCCCTCGATCTACGGGCATCGCGCCGGCAATCCGATCCACATCCCCGCCGACCGCGCCTTCCTCCGTGTTAAGATCCAGGATCTACTTGCGATGTAACGCCTCTCGGTCGGACCGTGCGAGTCTGCGCTCCGGCTGGCTGATCGTCACCAGCGACCGTCCGCAGAGCGGTATCGGTTGGGTATCTCGACGGGAGTGAACCTCAACCTTATCGTCTGCTCTCATGCCGCCGAGACTGCGGCTGTTGCGGCGCGGGTGCATAGACGAACAGGCAGAGTCCCTGACGCGGTCCGCGCCCCGCCGATAGGGCAAGCACAGTCCTGCGCGCCGACGCTGTCAGAGAGAGCCCCTGCGAGATTCTCGTCGATCCGACGACCAAACTCGACGGCGATTCTCCAGCGGGGAAATTTCTGAGCATGACGCTGTATCGATGCAGCTATCCGATGATCAGATCATGTATCGCGAGCGCGGTCGCGGGCGCCTCAAAACAAGATCCAGCCACTGTCACAGCTCATTATGGGCAGGCGTAACGCCGATTCGACAATCGACCGCTGCGATGGCTGGTTGGACAATACGCCGAAGAAAAGCGCTCGAATCTCCCCAAAAAAAAATTTAAGGCTGTTTTGGTCAACTTAGGGGCAACCTACGGTAAACTTATTGGCACTTTTACAGGGTTTTCGGGCCATTGTGGTTGACCTGCAGACGCCGAGAAATAGCTATTTCTGGCTGTAGGGGGCGTGATGGTTTACCTCAAGTTGACCTAAATCGTGCCCGTGATTGACCCAGGTCAACCAGATCCAGCTTTCCGAGGTAGCCGCACCGATCCGCCGATCCCCATCGTGCTGTCCTATAGATCGGTGCCTTCCAATCAGGTTGCGCTAAAGCCGTCGCCGATTTTACGCTCCACCCTGGTTACCCACACGCGGGTCGATCATCACTGACCGGACGGTCGACGCCTTATTGCTTGTTCCTGCTCATCCAGCATCGCCGCAAGCGCCTGGAGCTCTTCGGGGTCGAGAAGATCGATGGCTTCGCTCTTCGCGTCACCGATGTGTCGGTATGGGTTTGCAGCTGGTGACGGAAGTTGATCGCAGCAAGCCGTGTCGATTGCTGAAACGCAACCCGCTCGCAACCCGCTATATGGGGCTGTCGTCAGGAGCCGTCGGACATCTCTTGGTGCGAACCGTCGTTCGCTTTGCGTCCCCCAAGAGGAGTAGCACGATGGAAGGTCAGGTCGACCGCACGCAAGCCGGGCCGAGAAGGTTCAGATCGCGACTGAGGGAATTGATTAGCGCTGCAAATGTCATCAAACCGAACGATCTCATCGTTGAGCGCGCGCTCAGCAGCACAAAGTGGTTTGATTACTGTTTCATGAGTCCGGCTACTGCGACTAAGTTGTTTGCCGACTGCTACGTCGATGCTTACCGCGCCGCCTGGGCGAGAAACTTCGATGTGGCGGAGAGCCGGAACCGTCGTGGCTTGTTCAAGACTCCGTCGTTCGCCAACCCGCGGCCAACGGCTAAGGAGCGGCGTGTTCTGACCGGGCTTTGGAAAGCCCGGCAGTTCGCTGACGAGTTGGGCGTGCCATACGACTTTTTCTGTCGCACTGCCTTTCGGTTCGTTCTTGACGCCGGCATGAAGCGTCTGCCGCAACCGAACCAGCTCTACAGTGCACGCTGGCGCGATCGGCTCGCGGAGGCGATCAGGCTGGCGTGGGACGAGCAGCGTGCCGCGAATACGATTTATCCCAGCCTAACTCAGTTTCGGCTTGAAGCTGACCGAGGTGCGTCTGCGCAGGCCAGGCACATCCGCTGGTGCGTGGATCTTCTGGGGCTCAAGCACGGGGCGCCCTACCAGATCGCGAAGCTTGTCTATCAGATGCGCGTTCTGCCCGAAGCGGAGGCCTTGGGTGCCTTCGGGGAGGAGCGCGTCGAGATGGCAAAGGCTGCGTCCTTGTCGTGCGAGCCTGCTGATATGCCCAGCCTGACCAGCTATGATTTCGTGCCAGCTTGTGCCTGCGTTCCGCACGCGTATGACGCCGGTTCTGCAGAATGCATCGGATGCCATTTCCGAGATCACTGCGGCGCTGCTCAGCAAGGGATGCTGGATCACGTTACAAAGAGGTTCGGATCGACTGACCCCGTCAGGCAGCGAGAGCGTGATGCTGGTCGGGAACGCGTTGCACGTTTCCGCGCGAAATCGAAATCCGAGCCGAGGAAGGCTGAGGCTTCGCATGTAACGTATTCCGAGGCCTCAGCCAAAGCCGGATGAAACAATGCCAAAAACAGATGTAACGCTTTCCTATATATTATATATACATATACTGTAGTGTATAATCTATGTTCGGAGAGCGTTACAATCCTGTCGTGGTCCCCTGTCCCGGTCCTCGGTCCACGAACTGGCTGTCAGGAATAATGATTGAAGAGAACAGGAGGGCGATTCCAACATCGTCCGGCGCATGCGGGCTCCGCCCGCTATCGCCGAGCGACTGATGCAATACCCCGCCTATTCTCACTGCCCCCGGACGGGTGGGGTCGCTGCTGTGGCCCAGTCGCGGCGCAGGAAGAATCCTTCCCGACGCCGAAGAGCCGGGATGGATCTTGATCTGAAGGAGTCTGCGATCCGTTGCGGGGGTCAGATGCAACCCTCGCTGGCGACCAGTTCCTTGATGCCCATGAAGAACGTCGACATACCTCCGACGACAAGCTGCCCCTTCTCGATCCAGAGCGTTGCGGAATAGGATCTCGGCGATCTGGGATCGGCGTTCCGGCGCAGTGACACGATGGGACCGCAGACCTTGCCCTGCTCACCCGCGGCTCTGGGAATGCGGACGGTCTCGATGTCGAGGCGGACGTCGTCAGCGTTCAGCAGCCAGTTCCTGGCATCGCGGTTGACGAGCGCCAGCACGTCCAGACGCGTGAACTCCTGGGCTTGGGCTGGACCGGCGAGGGGCTGTGTCAGGAGGGCGATGATGGCCAGAGCGGCCGGCTTTGCGAGGGTCATGACTGGCTCCGATGAACGAGCACTCGCATCTATCGGAACGGCTGGCGGTTGCTACGAGCGTGGCAGGAAAACAGGTGGGATCGGTCGATCTCCATGGTGCGCCGGTAAGCATCGTCAACGCGAGCCAGGTCTGCTTCTTGGCCAAGGTCGGGCGAATTGCCTATCGGGCGCGTGCTATAGGAGACGAGACACGATGAAGCTGCATCTGGTGAACACGGCCGTGCTGGGTTTACTTCGCCATCTCACCGGATCGAGATAGGCAAGGATAGCGCTCTGGGAGCCGGCAGATTGCCTGCATCCCCCAGGGCATAAACGTGTCGACCTAGGACTTCGCTTTCCGCAGCGGGCTACCCCAGTCGAGCGACAAGATCCCCAGCTCGGAGATGCGCGTAGCGGGCGAGCATGCGGAGTTCCTTGTGCCCGCTGATGGTCGACACTTCGACGACGTTGAGGCCCTTCTCGAAGAGGCGCGAAACGGCTTCGTGTCGCAGATCGTGGAAGTGCAAACCGTTGATGCCCGCGCGGGCACATAGATGCCCCCAGGCTTGGACGACCGCGGACTCGGTGGTGAGCAGCGGACGCCCTGCCGAAGGGCGCTCCTGGGCCTCCCAGAGTCGATACAGCACGTCTCGCGCACGGGTCGACAGCGGAACGTCGCGCGGCTCTCCGTTTTTCGTCATCGGCAAATGCACGATCCGAGTTTCGAAGTCGATGTGCTGCCAGTCGAGTGACAGCAACTCACCGCGTCGCATGCCTGTCTCGATGGCGAGCACGATCAGATCGCGCATGTGGACGTTTCTTCCGGAGTCTGCTGCGTCGAGCAGGCGCTGCTCTTCGTCGTCACGCAGACGACGGTTACGCCCTCGAGGCGGACTTGGACGGCGCACGAGCTTGCAAGGATTTCGGTGCAAATACACGTCCCAGTCGCGCATCGCGGTGTCGATGGCGTGGCTGATCGTGTTCAGTTCGCGGATCACGGTCGATGGTGAGACAGAGCGAAGGCGTTCGTCCCGGTAGGTCGCCAGATCCGATGTCGATAGCAGTGCTAGCGTCCGGTGACAGAGCGGACGACGCATCAGCGCCTTGATGCGCGAAATCTCGGTATGGGCGCTGCGCTTCCTGGGTGAGATCTCGGTCACGTAGCGCTGCAGGACCGAGCGCAGGGTCATAGATTCAGCGACACGCGTGTCTGGCAGCATGCCGGCACGATCAAGTTCGCTTTCAAGCGATCGAGCCCACTTCTCCGCATCGGCTTTCTGGTCGAAGCTTTTGGCGCGCGGCGCCATTCCGCGCCTGCGCACCTGCGCTTGCCATCTGTCTCTGAGCTTTCGGATGGTCGCCATTGCGGATCAGTCCCGTTTGTCCAACGACTACAGGACGCCGGTCGCTCGGTGCCAAGGAGGTTTCCGGAGGCGGCACAGGAAATCCCGGAGCGGATGTGGCGCGATTGTGCCGCGGCACGCTCGGCACATGGTCGGCGCGAGAACGTCTTCAGCAGGATCAAGGACTTACGAGCGCCGGTGAGCCGATCTCAACTGCCTTGCATAGGCAATGCTCTTCCGTCGCCCTTTCGATCCAGCCGGAATGGCGTCACTTCCGCTCACAACCGGCGAACGTCCATTGAAGCTCGGGACCTGGGGAGACTTGCAAGCTGCGACTGCTTAATGCGCGTGCCTCGGCGGCGCATGTGCTCCTGGAGCCCGCTGCTCACGCAACCAAGATTCGAATGTCAGGATATCCGCTGGTCCTGCGCCGTTCACCCGATGACCCTTACCTGAAGGAGCGAGATGGGCGAGGGCCGGCGGCAATGCCAAAGGCGAACTGCCAAAATACCAGGAACGCTCCTTTTCGAAAACAAGAGCCGGGCCAGACAGATCCTTGCGTATGAGTTCCGGATCGTTATGATACGAGGGCTTTAATCTCTTGAAGCCGCCTGCGCCATCTGGCGCATAGACCGCGTCTCGCCGCTGCGGATAAGCGCGTGCGTAATCCGTCCATTCGCATATCTGTCCAACCCGGCCCGCGTATACGATGAGCCCACGTTCGAACGGTCGCGGCATGAAACCCGCAACCCAATCCCCAGGCTTGGCCGATCGCCTAATGGAAGGCTTGCACGTCGCCAGGCTCAGCAGCTCATCATCAGCGCTGGGTGCCGTTCCATTGTCAGTCACAAGGATATAGCGGAAGAACCGGTTCATTCTACAATCGCCTCAATAATCGATTTGACCCAGAGGGAAGCTTCAGGAATACGTTTAATATCCGCCACGAATTCCTGGCCTCGACCTACAATGCGAAGCTTGTCTGTGTCAGTCCATCTATCTTCTTGAGAGTGATATGTTAGGCCGGCGTATCTCAGCCAGGGTGGAACCTTCCAGATTGATGTCATTGCACTGTCGGCAGTCAATTTGAGTGCGCTATTTGCATGCGATGCTTTCGCGCCCTTCCCCAAGTAAAGCGTGTTGTTGGCATTCCATTGTCCAATGGTGTGCGGGTGTTGGTATGGAGACAGGGCCGGTGATTGAGTCGGCGATGGATCGGGTCCAAGTCGTCGAATTTCCGTGACTTGTAGATATCCGTATATCCAGTGTTCTCTCGCCCCGCCAGGCCGTTGAAATAGGCCGAAAAAAAGAAATACGTCGCCTATGCCAATGCCGTTTTTTTCTAGATGAGACTGGGAAGCTCCCGTTTGGCCGAATGCACATTGATTCTCATAAAACAGTGGATCAGCGTGACACAAATCATTTCTATTGAATCTATTGTTGGTCTGATTTTCTATTATCAATCCAAGACCAATATTACCGTAAGTAGTTACGCTTCTTTGGCTCGTCGGAATTGGGATGCTGATCAATTTATTGTCTATTATTGGTGACGGTGCGCCACCAGAGCTGCTATCAAGGCCCTTCCGGCTAAAAATTAATTTCATCAAATAATTCCAATTGATAGTCGGCTAGTGTGCGACAACGTCCGATCTAGCGTGAATTCAGTAGCAATCAATTGTCCGCATCCCAGCTCCTCGCTCTTGTCAAATGACCACGGGGGCTGGTCAAGCGCTGGCAGTATAGGTTTGTTTCAAACGCTGTGTGCAGCCGGTGGGCTCGCGATGAGCGTCGACCCCTCAATCTACCGAACTCATGTTCTGCGAAGCGCTACCGGCCGATTCAGACTTGCTTTGCGATTTCGTCGCGGTCTGGTCGCCTAACGCTGCCAGCCAATCATGTGCTGAAGCAATCCGGATCCGCTGCAGCCGGTGCAGCACGTCGTGATCAAAGTGTTCGGGACGACAGCGAGAGCGTGCGTCGGCGCAGATGCGATCGAACAGCTGGGCGGTGACAAACGTGTCCGCACTCGCCCGATGAAGGCGACCAGGGGACGTGATGCCCATCTCGTCGATAAGGCCACCCAATCGATAACTTCTCCGGCCTGGAAATAGGCGACGAGCCAACAGCAGAGTGCAGAACGCGCGGACGGACTGCCCACCGCGGAACTCGCTTGCCTCGTATTCATAAAATCTACGATCGAAGCCCGCGTTGTGGCAAACGATCGGCGATGATCCGATGAAAGACGTCAATTGACGCATAGCGACGGCCGAGGTCGGTGCGCCGCTTAGCATCCCGGTGGTTATGCCGGTGATCTGCGTTATCTCAGCCGGCACGCGGACGCCTGGATCGACGAACGTAACGAACTCGTGGCCTGCTCGGCCATCCACCACTTCGCGAGCTGACACCTCAATCACCCGCGCGCCCATCGCGGGGCTGAGTCCGGTCGTCTCGAAATCGAGCACGACAAAGCGTCCGCTTGGAATGCTATTCAAGGTCGGAGTCTCCGTGCCTACGTCGTCGATTCGATAGCAAGGATATCATCCAGCGAGGATGGGCCGCGCTGAAATTTCTCGGACTGAATATCGTGGTCTCGTGTGGTGGGACATAACCAGCTCGAAGTGCGGCAGTATGCCGAGGCCCTCAATCAGATCGGGCGGTCAAATCACGCGTGGGCCCAAGCTGTGGTGAAGATGCTGCGAGCATGGCAACTGCGCTGTCGGGCTTCGAAACCAGCAGAAATCCTCGATTGACTGGCGAGGCCCGTTTGGGGCTTGCGGCAAGTCTGTGGCGAATGCGTCTTGTCAAAATTTCGCTGCGGACAGGGATTCTTGACAGGGTCATGGCTTACGACGCTAGGTGGGAGAAATGAGACAGGCTGATCGAATACGCCAGGCCGCTATGGAGAAGTATATTCTGCCCGCCCGCACGGCTGTCGGGCCAGTTCTAAGCACCGGTCGACGAGTCGAGCAACTCTCCTGGCTTGGTGCCCATCAATGAGCCGATCGGAGGATTTAGCCCGGCTTTACAGCCTGCTCGGCCGACTGGAGAGTGCTGGCGGGAAACGGACGCTGGAAAGCCTTGGAACAACGCGAGACTGGCCCCGCCGCGGGGTCTACTTCTTCTTTGAAGCTGGCGAAGAAAGATCCGAAAGTGGAACGGGACCCCGTTTGGTTCGGGTTGGGACCCATGCTCTGGGGGCTGGCGCCCGATCGACCCTGCGCCAGCGTTTGCGTCAGCATGGCGGCGGTTCGGCAGGAGGGGGCAATCACCGCGGTTCGATCTTCCGTCTTCTTGTTGGCGAGGCACTTTTGACCCGCGGTGCCTGTCCATCCTGTCTGTCCTGGGGGGTCAAAGGCGATTTCGGTAAGGACGCAGCTTCGGTCAACGCGAGCCGAACCGAGCTATCGGCTTCGGAAGCGCCCGTTGAATTCGCCGTTAGCGCGTATCTGAGGGCGATGCCTTTCCTCTGGCTTTCGATTGATGACGAACCCGGCCCAGGCAGCCTGCGGGGCGTAATCGAGCGCAATTCGATAGCGCTGCTCAGCAATTTCGATCGACCGCCACTGGACCCGCCGTCGGACATATGGCTCGGCAGACTGTCAAGCCGGAAGAAGGTGCACCAGTCCGGCCTGTGGAACCAGAACCATGTTGGCGAGGATTATGATCCTGCCTTTCTCGATGTCCTTGACGATGTGATTTCTCGCGCCTGATTGTCATCCATGACGCGAAGGATCTGCTCGGTGGGGCCGCTGTTTGTAGGAGCGGACCCGCCGTGCCGAACGCTCTGGAGTCGCTGGTTCCGTAGAGCCTACGCGAGAGCCTTGGCAATTAGGCGCGCGAGGCGCTCGGAAAACGATTTTGCATGCGAGGGGCGCTCGCCGTCGAGGATGCGAGCTTCGTCGAGCAGAAGGTGCGCTAAGTCGTCACGCATCGCATCGTCTTCCAACGCTGCGAGCCTGGCCACGAGACTATGATGCGGGTTGATTTCGAGGATCGGCTTGGCTGGGCTATCGAGTCGGCCAGCAGCTGAGAGCAGCTTCTCAAATTGCCTGTCAGGTCCCTTGTCGGGCGCGACGAGGCAGACCGCGCTGTCCGTTAGACGATCGGACGCACGAACATCGGCGACATCGGCAGCAAGTATTTGCTTGAGCGCTTCGACCAGCGCGTCGACCTGGGGCGAGGTCTCGGCGAAAGGCGGGGCGTCGCCGTTGACGAGCGGGATCAGCCCGAGATCGGCTGCGCCCTGGGTGATCGACTTGAATGGCTTGCCCTCGAAATCCGGCGCGCTCGACGCCCAGAAGCTATCGACATGATCGTTCAGCAACAGAACCTCAACCCCGCGTGCACGGAAGCCTTCAAGCTGCGGCGAGTCCGAAATCCGCGCCAGATCGTCACCGACGATGTAATAGATCGCGGTCTGGTTCTCCTTAAGAGCGCCAGCATAGTCTTTAAGGCTGCGAAGGCCTTCGCCCGAGGCGGTCGTTCTGAAACGCGCCAGCCCAAGCAACTGATCGCGTCGCTCGTAATCTTCGTAAAGGCCTTCCTTGACGACCGCGCCGAAGTTCTCCCAGATCGTCGCGAAGGTGTCTGGCTCGCTCTCGGCCAACTTTCCAAGATCCGACAGGATGCGGCTGGTTACGCCCTTTTTGATCGCAGCCAGCAGCGGACTCTCCTGGATCATCTCGCGCGAAACGTTCAATGGCAGATCGGACGTATCGACCAGGCCCCGCACGAATCTCAGATAGCGCGGGAGCAGCTCGGCCTCGTCCGTGATGAAGATGCGTTTCACGTAGAGCTTCACCCGGCCTTTGCGTTCGGCATCGAACAGGTCGAACGGCTTGCTGCCAGGGATGAACGCGAGCGTCGTGTATTCCTGGCGCCCTTCCGCACGGAAATGCACCGTCGCCGCTGGCTCGTCATACTGGGCAGCCAGACTGCGGTAGAAGTCGGTATATTCCGCAGGGGTAATCTCGCTCTTGGGCTTGGTCCAGAGCGCTGCGCCATCGGCAAGTGACGTCGGCTCCGCTCCGGGCTTCTCCACCAGTGTGATCGGCACCGGAACATGGCCCGACTGAGCCTTGACGATACGCTCCAGCGTCCAGCGCTCGGCATAGGTCTTCGCATCATCCAGTAACTTGAGCGTCACCCGCGTGCCGCGTGGGGGCGCATCTTCCAGCGCGACGGGAGAAACAGAAAACTCCCCCTTGCCGTCGGAGGTCCAACGCCAGGCCTCGTCGCTACCGGCACGGCGGCTCACGACGTCGACGTCGCCCGCGACCATGAAGGACGAATAGAAACCAACGCCGAACTGGCCGATGAGCTGAGCGCCCTCCTTGCCCTTTGCCGCCTCGATCTGCTCCATAAAGGCGCGCGTGCCAGAGCGCGCAATCGTGCCGAGAGCCTCGATCATCTCGTCGCGGCTCATGCCGATACCGTTGTCGCTGATCGAGAGAGTGCCTCCCTCCGGATCGGCCGCGATGGTGATGGCGAGCTTGCCCTCGTCCCCGATCAGCGCCGGCGTCGCGATAGCCTCATAGCGCAACTTCTCGCAGGCATCGGCGGCGTTGGAAATCAGCTCGCGCAGGAAGACGTCACGGTCTGAATAAACCGAATGCACCATCATGTGCAGGAGGCGTGAGACGTCGGCTTCGAAGCTGCGGTTCTCAGTGGTCGCGGTCGACATAGCGGTTCTCGAACCTCTTCATTGATGGCGCCGATTTGGACGCGTCAGATCAGGTTTTCAAGAGGCAAACGAGCGAGGCACTTTCATCCCATGACGGGCCTGTGGCGCGGGTGTGCCGAACCGAGCTGCGATGCGATCGCTCGCGCGATCGTTCTGAACAACCTATTGTGAATGTAGGGATATTTCGGAAACGCCTTCGGCGAAAACCCAGCTTCGGAGGGACCTGCTCCCTCAACCGTGTGCTTTCCGACGGCAACGCTCCTTTGACGGCGCAGCGTCATTCGCAAAGCAGCTCGGTCGCGACCAGCGAACCGATCGCAGGCAGGAAGCTGTCGTCCTCGGCGATCGCCTCGCCTTGCGTGAAGACGGTGAGCAGGAATTCCTGACCGCCCGGCAGGATGGCGCGCAGGGTATCGTGGCGGCGGAATGCAGCTCGCTCGTCGCCGAGCCAGCGTGTCCGCCCGGCCTTGGACCAGATCCGTGTTCCCTCGGGCAGCGCGTCGCCGAGATAGCCGAGCAACTGGTAGACGCCGCGACCCCGATAGGGGCTTTGTGGATCTCGCGCGAGGTGATCGCGGACGATCGCGCGTCGATCTAGCGTAAGCAGGGTGGTCTCGCCGAAAATCTCGCTCATCAACCGCGCCATGGCGATCGGAGTCAGGCAATTATGCCCGGCAGGCGAGAGATCTAGCGCCACCTTCTCGCGGCCATAACGAAGATCGTCCATCAGCTTCTGGTTGAGGTTGATGCCGACGAACTCTGGCCAATCCAGCGCGGCGAAGATCCGGTTGATCTCCTCGCGGCGCTCGCGCCAGCCGGCCATCGCCTCGTCGTCCAGCAGCGTGTCGCCGGTCGTGCCGGTCAGCAGGTCGATGATGTAGTTCGTCGCGGAGTTGGACGACCATAGGATCATGTCGCGCATGGCCCGGTCTAGTTCTCCGTGAGCGGCGAGGCGGCCATCCTCCAGCCGCAACTGGGAGGCGACGAGGTGGAACACCTTCACCAGCGAGCATGGATAACAGCGCCAGTCCGCCCGCAGCGCGGCCCCCTCGGGCCTGCCGCTGTCCTGCCCCGGCCGCGTCAGCACATACGCGAACTGCTCCGACGGGATGCCGCGGGCTGCATAGATCGGGGCGGCATGAGCCTCGATCAGCGTGCCGATTCGCTTCAGTTCGGAACTCTCGGTGAAGAAGCTCATGATCTCGTCTCGCATTGGGGCGGTTGAGAAGGGGAGGCGCCTCAGCCCTTGGGTCGGAGCGCGGTGTCGAGACCTTCGCCGATCAGGGCGAAGGTGACGCCGGTGAAGATGATGGCCAGGCCCGGACAGGTCGCGATCCACCAGGCGTCGAAGAGGAACTGCCGCCCGTCGGAGATCATCAGCCCCCATTCCGGCGTCGGCGGCTGAATGCCGAGGCCCAGGAACGACAGGGAGGTCACCGCGAGAATCGTTAGAACGATGTCGGCCATCGCGAAAACGATCGCGGGCGTCACGGCGTTGGGCAGGATATGCACTGCGACGATGCGTGTGTTGGTAGAGCCGAAACTGCGAGCGGCCTGCACGAATTCAAGCTCGCGCAGCACCAGCACCTCGCCGCGCGTGATCCGGGCAAACGAGATCCAGTTCACCAGCAGGAAGGCGAGATACAGATTGGACTCGCCGGGCCCAAGCACGCCGACGATGGCGATCACCAGCACATGGAAAGGAAAGGCCCAGAAAATGTCGGTGATGCGCATGATCACCGTGTCGACCCGCCCGCCGATAAAGCCCGACAGCGCGCCGATCGCGATGCCGAGGATGGCGGGCGCCATGACGCAGACCAGCGCGACCCGCAGATCGACCAGCCCACCCGCCATCACCCGCGAGGCGACGTCGCGGCCGAGATCGTCCGTGCCGAACCAATGCCTCGGTGAGGGCGGCTGCAGCGTATTGGCGTAGTCCACGAAGAACGGATCGTGCGGCGTCCAGACCTGCCCCAGCCCGACGAAGGCGCACAGCAGCAGGAGCATGGCGAGGCCGACGATGAGCGTCGGGTCGAGGCGGCGCGTGCCCATCGCTTCAATCCAGCCGGATGCGCGGGTCGGCCAGCGCATAGGCGATGTCCGTCGCGAGATTAATCAGCACGACCAGCACCGCGAACACGATCGTCAGCCCCTGGATCAGCGGGTAGTCGCGGGCAAAGATGGATTCGACGAACAGCGAACCGAGACCCGGCAGGGCGAAGACGGTCTCGATCACCACCGTTCCGCCTATCACCCAGCTGGTATGGGCGCCGAGCACCGAGATCGAGCTGATCAGCGCGTTCGGCAGCACATGGACCCGCATGGTCCGGCCCGTCGCATTGCCCTTGGCGCGGGCGGTGGTGACGTAGTCGGAGCCGAGCACGTTGAGTATGCCGCTGCGCAGGCTGCGTATGGTCAGAGATGCCGTCGCCAGTGCAATGACGAAGGCCGGCAGCGTGAGGTGGTGCAGGCGCGAGAGGATGCCGGTGCCATAGCCCGAGGTCGGGAACAATGGCACCCAGATCGCCAGGACGACGACCAGCACGAGCCCGAGCCAGAAGGACGGGATCGCGAGCAGGACCGTGAAAACAAGCTTGATCAGGACGTCCGCCGCCCGGTCGCGCTTGACGGCCGACAGCAACGCCAGCGGGATGGTCAGCGCCACGGCGATGATCGTGGAGTAGGCCACGAGCGACAGCGTCGCCGGCAGGCGCTCCAGCACCAGGGTTGTGACGGACTGGCCGTAAACGACCGAGCGGCCGAGGCTGCCCGACAGAATGTCTCCCAGGAAGAGCAGATATTGCCGCCAGAGCGGCAGGTCGAGACCAAGCCGCTGCTTCATCAGCGCGATCTCGTCGGGCCCGCCACGCGCGCCGAGCAGCAGCGTCGCCGGGTCCCCCGGCAGTGCCCGCAGCAGGAAGAAGCAGGCCAGTGTGATGCCGAAAAGCACCGGCACCAGCTGAACGAGCCGCTTGAGGATGTAAGAGAGCATGATCTTCAGCCGGGAAGCTGGGCGGCCGAAGCTGCCCAGACCCTCACTTCAGCTTGACGTCCTCCAGGCGGAAATTCGAGGTCGGCAGCACCTCGAAACCCTCGACGTTGCTGCGATAAGCGTAAGACGTGCCGGGATAGAACAGGAAGATCGATGGCGCTCCTTCATGCGCGAGCTTGACCATCTCCTTGAACATCGCGCCGCGCTCGGGTCCGTCATTGGTGGCGCGCTCCTTTTCGTAGAGCTCGTTGACCCGCTCGCTCTTCCATTCGGTATGGTAGGCATTGGCGCGCTCGGGATTGACGATCAGGAAGCCCGCCATTTGGTCGGGATCGATCGTGTCGCTCGAAGCGTAGGAAACCGCCATCTCGTAGTCGCCGGCCTTCGTGGTCGACCAGTGTGTGCCACCCTCGACGAGCCGAATCTCGGCAGTGACGCCGATCTGCGCGAGCGCACTCTGCAATGCCTGGCCGAGCTGGCGATGGAGCGGTCGGCCCGAATGCACCAGGAGCGAGGTCTTGAAGCCATCGGCGTAGCCGGCGTCCTTCAATAGGGCCTTGGCCTTGGCGATATCATGGGCATAGGGCTTCAAGTCCGGATCGGCATAGGCCATCGGCGGCATAGGCGAATTCGACACCTTGCCCGCGCCGTAGAGCAGCGCCTTGACCAGCCCCTCCTTGTCGATGGCGTAGTTCAGCGCCTGGCGGACGCGGACGTCGTCGAAGGGCTTCTTCTTGGTGTTGAGCAAGACGAAGTCGGTGCGGAGCACATTGGCGACGGCGGTCTTGATGGTGCCCGCCCGGCCGAGGCTCTGCATCTGGTTCAGGGGTATTTCGAGCGCGGCATCGATCTCGCCGGCCTGCAGCTTGAGCACGCGGCTGTTGCCTTCGGGAATGACCAGCAGCTCGGCACCATCGAGATCGGGCTTGCCGGCCTGCCAGTAGTTCGCATTCTTCCGGAGCGAGAGCCCCTGACCCTTGTTCCACGCCGCGACCGTGAAGGGTCCGGAGCCGATCGGCTTCTCGAAGAAGCTGCCCGACGACGCCTCAAACGCCTTCTGCGGCAGGATCGCCGAGGAGAACAGCGCGAGATTGTTGAGTAGCGGGGTGAAGACCTTCTTCAGCTTGAGAATGACGGTGCGGTCGTCGGGCGTCTCGATGGTGTCGATGCCGGCGAAGAACCGCTTCCAGTTCGAGCCGTCACTGCCGGCGCGCTTCAGCGAGAAGGCGACGTCGCCCGCGGTGACGGGCGTGCCGTCCGAGAACTTCGCCTCGCGCAGCTTGAAACTGTAGGTCAGGCCGTCGCTGCTGACCTGCCAGGTTTCCGCCAGGCCAGGTTCGAGCTTGGTCGCGTCCTTGCTCGGGCGCAGCAGCGTGTCGAAAACCAGGAGCTGCGCGAAGATCGAGGCATTGTCACTGGTCGCGATCGGGTCGAGCGAGACCAGATCCTGGGTCTGCGCGAGCTTCAGAATGCCCTTGGCGAAAGCGGGAGACGGCGCGACGGTCAGCGATGGAGCAAGAATCGCGAGGCTAAGCGCGGCGGCAGATACCATGGAGCGGAATGTGGTCATGCAGATCCCCTGATCTTGGCCGCTGTCCCGCGGCATGTTGCAACCTCACATGGTCGGGTCTAGTCTCGCCAATGAAACATTCGGTAAGCTCGTCAACCGAATGGAATAGGCGCGATGAAGCTCAACGCCCTGCATGTGATCAACGCATTCGTTAGGTTGGGTGGAACCGGTGAGGCGGCGCAGGGACTCGGCATCAGCCAGTCCGCCGTCATCAAGTCGCTGCATCAGACCGAGCAGGAACTTGATCTAAGCCTCGTCGCAACCGTCCAGGGGCGGCTAACACCAACGCCAGAGGCAATCGAGCTGACCCGATTGGCGCGGCCAGCCCTTGGCTCACTGCGCCGCGCGCTACACGAGGCGGACATGATCCGCGTCGGCATGGCGGACCGGCTGCGCATCGCGACCGTTCCGGGGCTCGCGCATAGCATCCTGCCGCCTGCGATCGCCAGCGCTCGGCTTGCCCTGGCTGACAGCGCGGCCGTTGAGGTGGTCTTCGATCATGTCCGCGATCATCTGGTCGCCGACGATGTCGATCTCGCCATCTCTTACGGTCCCATGGCGATCGACGGGCTGCTCGATGTCGAACTGCGCCGCAGCTCGCTCGTCTGCGTGCTGGGACAGGAGCATGCGCTTGCCAATCGCGAGGCACTCGCGCGCGCCGATCTCGATCGCCAGCGTTTGATTAGCTACGGGCCGGATGGTGTCAGCCGCTCGGACAGCTTCCAGGCCGCGCTCGCCCAAAGCGGTCTTGCCGACCGTATCGCGATCACGGTGCGCCACACCGACACCGCCTGCCATCTTGCGCGCGAGGGCGTGGGCATTGCCGTCGTCGACGGCTTCGTGATCAGCAGCGGACTGACAGAAGGCCTTGCCATCCGGCCGCTCGCGGCCAGCCCGCTTGTGACTGCGTATGCGCATCACCGCGATGGTGCACCGCTCGACCGCGCCGCGCGCATCCTGCTGGACCGTCTGGCCGAGGCGGCGGCATGAGTGGGCTGACGCCTTTCCATGCCGGCGTCCTGCGTGCGGTCGATTGCTTCGGCACCACCGTCGAGGCCGCCAGGCAACTGAACCTGACGCAATCGGCCGTCAGCAAGATCATCGCCCGCAGCGAGGCAGGTCTGGGAGTCGCTGTGTTCGAGCGCCGAGACGGCCGCCTGGTGCTGCGGCCGCAGGCACGCGCCCTGATGCGGGCTCTCGGCGCCGTAGAGGACGAATGGCGCGACCTGCGCCAAGCTGTCGGCGAACTCCGGTCTGGGCGCGCCCTGCCGCTGCGGATCGCCTCGACGCCGAGCATCGGCCAGGGTCTGATCGCGCAGGCGCTTCGACAACTCGTCACCGAGTATCCGCTGGCGCGAATCGAACTGATCATGGGCGACGCGCCGACCGAACTGTCACAGGGCACAGCTGATATCGGCGTAATGTTTTCGCCTCGCGTCACCGACGACATCGCCCTGACGCCTCTGGCACAGGCCTCGATTATCGCGCTGGTTCGCAATGACGATCCGCTCGCGCAGCGTTGCTCTGTCAGCCTCAACGATATCAAGAACCGGCGACTGATCTGCTTCGACCGGGAGAAGTCGCCGTTGGGCTGGCTGATCGCCCGCGCGCATGAAGACGTGGGGCTCGACTATGCGCCGTTCATGACCGTGCCCTACAGCATCTCGGCGGCGCATCTGATGGCGCAGAAAGGCGATGTGACCTTGATCGATAGCCTTCTGATCGAAGCGCAACGGTTCGACGGTCTGGCGCGGCTTTTGGTGACCCCGGAGATCCCGATCACGATCTGTCTGATGACAGTGCGCAGCCGGCCCTTGTCACGGCTCGCATCGCGCTTCGTCGAAATTCTGCTCAGATCTTAGCGAGCGTGGCTTGGTGCTGAAATCGAGTGGTTGTGGCGTGGTTGTGCCGAACCTAATTGTGATCGGGTTTAAGGTGCTTATCAGCCGCGTAAGCTTCTGTTTATGTAGGGGTTTTTCGGCAGCGCTTTCGGCGGAAACCCAGCTTCGGAGGGCAACGCTCTATCCAGCTGAGCTACGGGCGCAAACCGTGAAAGGTGGATAGCCGATCGCGGCTCGCTCGGCAATGCGGGATTTGCGACGAAGCGAGGGGCTGGGTCGGCGCAGCGGTCACACGTTCGGATCGTGTCAGGCGCGCCGCGGGTGTGGCGGGATGGGTGCTCGTGCAAATGCGACGGCGGTTCTAGCGGCAGTCTCCAGACTAAGGCCTAAGACCAATCAGCAACGGGCAGCCGGGCCGCAACCCTGCCAGACGAGATGGCGGCTCGGCAGCGTCGGCATCGATTGCGGCGCAGCCTCACGACCGACTTTCTCAAAGGCACGCCTCGCATATGGCCGCGATGTGCCGATGGTCCGTGCCACAGCAGCCGCCGAAGACGCGAAGGCTTGGCAGCTGGGAACGCAAGTCCCGATACTGCCGGCCTAGCTCGGTCGGATCGCCGATGTCGAGTTCGGTCGATGCATCGAGCTCTGCATGGCTTTTCCGGGACGCGTTGGCCCTGATTCCGAGGATGCGGTCGAGCCAGGGTTCGCCGGAGGCAATTGCCTCCCGGAAATGATCCGGGTGGGCGCAGTTGATCATGTAGTAGGCTGGCGTCTTGCCCGTTGCCGCATCGGTATCCTCGATCGCGGCCTTCAAGTCCTGCCCAGACGGCAGTCGCCCGTCCGTCTCGACTGTGAAGGAGACTGCGACGGGCACGCCGCTGGCGCGCGCAGCGAGCGCGATGCCCACCGCCTCCTCCACATATGTCATGGTGATCGCGCTCACCATGTCAGCGCCCCCGTCGCGAAGCGCCTCTATCTGTGGACGATGGTAGCGTGCGGCCTCGTCCTCGGTCATGGTCGCGCCAACAACGTAGCCGTCTCCCCTCGGACCGACCACGCCGTTCAGGACAATCGGGATCGACGGATCGTCGACTTCGTCCCGTAGCCGTGCGGCAAAAGCGACTGCCCGGCGATTGGCCTCGAGCACATCACCAAGGCCGAAGCCCAGCTTCTCTGCCCAATCAGGATTGGCTCGCCACGTGGGAGTGTCGAGGATGAAGCCGACATCCCGGTTCCTCGCCTCGGCCAGATAAGGTCCGAAGTAGCGAGCCAGCGCCTCTCGTCCGGCCTCGGTCAGGACCAGCGGGAACGCCGCAAAGGAAGGCAGATCGATACCTTCCAGAAAGACGAGCGTGGTTTCAAGTCCGCCATCAGCCAGGAAGTTGCCGCCTTGAAGATGCGGTAAGGGAGGAAGGCGATCCGGCATGGCAGCCTCCTGCTTCGTCGCTTCGTCCAACCCCATTGATCGCTGGTTTCGGCACCTCGTCAAGGCCGAACTGCGCAGTCGCGGCGTGCCGATTCTGCCGGCTTTTGCGGCCTAAAGCTTTCCTCTCGCGCGCCGATCAGCTCGCATTGACTGGACCTGAGATGAGCACGTGCTGGCCCTGGATCTCTACACGCTCAATGCGGTATTTTGCGAAGGAGCAAGGTTCAGAGTGGCAGCTGCCACACGTTCGGATCACCGGCTGACTCGGCGATGTCGTGAGTTGGGTTTCGCGAGGAATGCGACGACGCTGCCTGTGAGCGCCTCAGCGCGTAGGAGGCAATGGTCGCATTACGGCTGTTGCCTTATCGCGACTTCCTGGACGCAAAATCTCTGGACAACGATCTCCACGGCCCAGCGGAACGCGAACGCCTCGCGAAATGGTTCCGCTCCACAATCAGTTTTTTCGTGAACGCGATTCGGCCGCGCGTCGTTAAGAACCGCCCCGTCATTCCGCCGGCGCGGGGAGGGCGGCGGGCGTCGCGGCGCGCCGGCCGAACAGTCGTGACGCTGCGTCGCCGAGCTTGTCCAGATAGAGAAACAGCACCGGCGTGATGTAGAGCGTCAGCACCTGGCTGATCAGCAACCCGCCGACCACGGCGATGCCGAGCGGCTGACGCAGTTCCGCGCTGGCGCCAGCGCCAAGGGCGATCGGCAGCGTGCCCATCAGTGCCGCCAGCGTCGTCATCAGGATCGGCCGGAATCGCATCACGCAGGCGCGGTGGATCGCATCCTGCGCAGTGGCGCCCTCGCGCTGCAGCACGAGCGCGACGTCGATCATCATGATCGCGTTCTTCTTGACGATGCCGATCAGCATCAGCAGCCCGATCATCGCGATGACCGACAGGTCGAGGTTGAAGAGCCTGAGTGCGCCCAGAGCCCCGATCGCGGCCGAGGGAAGGCCGGTCAGGATCGTCAGCGGGTGGATGAAGCTCTCATACAGGATGCCGAGCACGATATAGATCGTCAGGATCGCTCCCGCGATCAGGATGCCCTGGTTGCCGAGCGAATCCTGGAAGGTCTTGGCCGTGCCGGCCAGCGTCGTCGACAGCGCGGTCGGGAAGCCGAGCGAACTCTTGATCGCATCGATGCGCGCGACGCTGTCGCCGAGCGCGACACCGGCCGGCAGGTTGTAGGAGACCGTCACGGCCGGTATCTGGCCGAGCTGGTTGACCGTGAGCTGCCCGACCGTGCGCTCGACGCGCGCGAAGGAGCCCAGCGGCACCAATTGTCCGTTGCCCGCGCGGATGCGGATCTGGTCGAGCTTGTCCGGGGACCAACCATGGCGCGGATCGAACTCGACGATGACCTCGTAGCTGTCGCCGGCCGTGTAGATCGTCGAGACCTGGCGCACGCCGAAGCCGGAGTAGAGCGTCGAGCGCAGCGTGTCGGCCCCGATCCGCAGCTGGTTCGCCTTGTCGCGGTCGACCACCAGCGTCGCCTCGGAGGCGCTGTTCTGCAGGTCGGTCGTCACGTCGATGAAACGGGCGCGGTCCTGGCCCATCGCGTCGGCGAGCTTCACGGCCCACTCGTTCATCAACCCCTGGTCCAGCCCCTGCACGACGAGCTGGTATTGGCTCTTGGAGGAACGCGCGCCGATGTTGAGGTTCTGCACCGGCGTCATGAAGGCCGTGATGCCGGCGACCTGGGCGAGTTCGCGGCGCAGATCGGAGAGCACCTTGGCAAGAGGCGGCCGCTCGTCCTTGGGCTTGAGTTCGACGAAGAGCCGTCCCGCATTGAGTGCCGCGGAAGCCGGGCCGCTGCCGCCGACGCTTTGCACGACATGCGCGACAGAGGGCGACTGGCGAAAGATCTCGGCGACCTTGGATTGAAGCTCCTTCATCGCGCCGAAGGAGATATCCTGGCGCGCTTCCGTCGAGACCTGGAGCTGGCCGATATCCTCCTGTGGAAAGAAGCCCTTCGGCGCGCTCTGCACGAGCCAGACCGATCCCGCCATGGTGGCGAAGAAGCATGCCAGCATCAGCGGCTTCACCTGAAGGCACCAGCCAAGTGTCCGGTCATAGCCGGAGACCAGCGCCGAAAACCCGCGCTCCAGCGCGCGGCCGAGGGCGTTTTCGCGGTGATGCTTGCCATAGCCCGAGAGCAGGCGGGCGCAGAGCATCGGCGTCAGCGTCAGCGAAACGAAGGCCGAGGCCAGGATCGAGACCGTCACGACGATCGCGAATTCGTTGAAGATGCGGCCGATCACGCCACCCATCAGCAGCACGGGAATGAACACGGCGACGAGCGAGAGCGAGATCGAAACGATCGTGAAGCCGATCTCGGAGGAGCCTTTCAGGGCGGCGTCGAAAGCCGAAAGCCCGTCTTCTTCCATGTGCCGCACGATATTCTCGAGCATCACGATGGCGTCGTCGACGACGAGGCCGACCGAAAGCGTCAGGCCCAGCAGCGAGATGTTGTCGATCGCGAAGCCGAAGGCATACATCGCCGCCAGCGTCGCCACGATCGAGATCGGCACGGCGATCGCCGGGATGAAGGTCGCGGCGAGCCGGCGCAGGAAGACGAAGATCACCATCACGACCAGTACGATGGTCAGCGCCAGCGTGAACTGAACGTCCTCGACGGCGGCGCGGATGGAGGTCGAACGGTCGTTCAGGAACGAGATCGAGGCCGCTGCCGGCATCTGCCCGGCGAAGGTCGGGAGCATCGCCTTGACGCGATCGACCACCTCGACGGTGTTGGCATCGGGCTGGCGCTGGACGGCAAGCACGATCGCGGGCGTGCCGTCATAGGCACTCGACGTCTGCACGTTCTCGACGGAATCGATCACCCTCGCGACATCGCCGAGCCGCACCGGCTTGCCGTTGCGGGTGGCGATGATGACGTTCGCGAACTGGCTGGCGTTGGCGAGCTGCGTGCGCGCCTGGATCGTCAGTTGCTGCGCGGTGTTCTGCAGCGTGCCGACCGGCGTATTGGCGTTGCTCGCCGTGATCGCGGCCTGGAGTTCGTCGACGCCGATGCCGCGCGAGGCGAGCGCCACCGGGTCGATCTGGATGCGCACCGCATATTTCTGGCTGCCGAAGATCAGCACCTGCGCCACGCCGTCGACGGTCGACAGCGCCGGCGAGATGACCTGCTGGGCGAAGGCATCGAGCTGCGAGAGCGGGATGACGTCGCTCTTCAGCGCCATCAGGATGATCGGCGCATCGGCAGGATTGACCTTCCGATAGCTCGGCGCGGTGGTCATCTCCTGCGGCAATTGGCGTTGCGCGCGCGCGATCGCGGCCTGCACATCCGCTGCGGCGGCGTCGATGTTGCGGGTCAGCACAAACTGGATCGCGATCGAGGTCGCGCCTTGCGAGTTTGTCGTCGAGATGCTGTCGATGCCCGCGATCGTCGCGAACTGCTTGATCAACGGCGTGGCGACGGAGGTCGCCATCGTGTCGGGCGAGGCGCCGGGCAATTGCGCCGAGACGTTCACCACGGGGAATTCCGCGCGCGGCAAGGCCGCCACGGGCAGGACGCGATAGGCGAAGCTCCCGGCGAGCACGAGCGCGACCGACATCAGGATCGTCGCGACGGGATGGCGGATGCAGAAGGCCGAGACGTTCATGGCGCGCTTCTTTCGGCGACGGCTGCGGCGCCGGGCGCGGCAGTGGGCATCTGCGGATCGCGCTCGCGGAATTTCGCGCCGTCCTTCAGCCGCAGCTGCCCATCGATGACCACGCGTTCGCCGGGCTTCACGCCCTCGCTCAGCGCGGTGCGTCCGCCATCGGCCAGCGCGATCTTCACCGACCGGAGCGAGACTGTGCCGTCGCCTTTGGCGACATAGACGTAAGGGCCCTTCTGGCCGGGCTGCACCGCGACGGTGGCGACCAGCGGGACATCCCGCAGCACATCGACATCGACCTCCACCTCGACATACTGCCCCGGCCAGAGCGAGAGATCGTCATTGGCGAAGGCGGCCTTGGCGCTGATCGTGCCGGATGTCATGTCGATGCTGGAGTCGACGAAATTCAGCACGCCCTTGGCGGCCTTCCGGTCGGTATCGGGAATGCGCGCGAGCACGGGGACCGGCGCGCCGCGGGCGAGCGCGGCTTGCAGCGCCGGCAAGTCACGCTCGGGCAGTGTGAAGCTGACCCGCAGCGGCTTCATCTGGGTCAATGTGACGAGCGCCGTGCCGGACGCATTGGCGGAGACGAGGTTCCCGGGCGTGACTTGCACGGCCCCGGCGCGCCCGTCGATTGGCGCGACGATGCGCGTGTAGCCCAGTTTCAGCCGGTCCGCCTCGAGCGTCGCCTTGTCGGACTGGATCGTGGCCGCGCTCGAGCGCTCGTCGGCCGTGGCCTGGTCGAGCTGTTGCTGCGTGCCGGCATTGCGGGCGATCAACTGCTGGTAGCGGGAGAGATCGCTCTCGCTGCGCGTATGGAGCGCCTCGTCGCGCGCGACCGCCGCCTCGTCCTTGGCGATCTGGGCCTTGATGTCGCGATCGTCGAGCGTGAAGAGCAGGTCGCCCTTCTTGACGAACTGGCCGTCCGTGACGTGCTGCTCGAGGATCTGGCTGTCGATGCGCGACCGGATCACGACGCTCGCCGGCGTTTCGACGAAGCCGATGGCGCGCTTCACGACGGGCATGTCGGCCTCCTCGGCCGCCGCCGTGACCACGGCCACGGGAAAGCCGTCGGCGCCGCGAGCCTGACGCGGTGCTGAGGACTCGGTCGCTCCGCGCGAACTGCTGAACCAGATGCCGCCCGCGGCTGCCGCGGCGACGAAGGGGATGAGCAGGAGTCGAGAGGTCTTCATGGGCTTCGAGGTCTTCATGGGCTTCGATGTCACGCGGCTGTTTCAATGGCGGGAAGGGTTTCGGAATCGGTCGGCCGAGCCCGCTCGCGGATGCTGGCGAGCCCTGCCAGCATGGTGGCGATGGTCGTGTCATCGACCATGGCGAGCAGGTGATCGGCGATGTCCTGGCGCAAGGGGTCGAGATCGTCGACCAGAGCGAGCCCCTCGCTGGTCAGGTAAAGGCGATGGGCGCGGCGGTCGCTTGGGTCGGGCCGCCGCTCGACCAGATTCTGCTGTGCCAGCCGGTCGATCATGCGCGTCACCGAGATCGGCTGAATGTCGAGGATGTCGGCGAGCTCGGCCTGCCTCATCCCCTCGTTGCGGCGCAGCCGCGAGAGCACGCCCCATTGCGCGCGGGTGGTCCCGCGCTGGCGGGCACGCTGGTCGATATGACCGCGCATGAGCCGCGCCGTCTCGACGAGCTGGAAGATCATTTCGCGGCGCAGCGGGCGCGTCTTCAACGCAGCGCCTCCTCATCATAAGCAGGCTTAGTATATGCTGCATTGCGGCATTTTTGCGGGCGAGCGTCGTGTCCGAACAGATTTCCCGGGAACGTGATCGCCGCGCGCGGGCTGGCTCGCTTGCGCATCGTCAGGCGGTTTTTGCGCCCGCCTCATGCTCGCGCGTTGGGGGGAGGGGTTGCCAGGGCAGCACGAAACCTTGCCCGGCCTGCTGGCCGCGCGCGGTCGTCACGCCGAAGACATCCGCGATGTTCGTATCGCTGAGCACCGTCGCGGGCGGCCCGTCGGCGACGACACGCCCTCTGTCGATCAGCACGAGGCGATCGCAGAAACGGCCGGCCAATGTCAGGTCGTGCAGGATGACGACGACGCCGGTCTGCGGTGTGACACTGGCGCGCAGCAGGCTCATCACTTCGAGCTGATGCAGCGGGTCGAGCGCCGCCAGCGGCTCGTCTGCGAGCAGCATCGCGGCCTCGACCGCCAAAGCCCGCGCCAGCAGCACGCGCATGCGCTCGCCGCCAGAAAGGGTGTCGATCGTTCGGCCACGGAACTGCGTGATGTCGGCGGCCGCCATGGCGCGTGCGATCGCATCGCGGTCGGTGACGGCGCTGTCCGCGAACGGCCGGCGATGCGGCAGGCGACCGAGCGCGACCAAAGCCTCGACACGCATCTGCCAATGCACCGAGCCGCCTTGCGCCAGGAAGGCGATCCTGCGCGCCAGTTCGCCCCGGCCGAAAGCGTGCGCGGTCTGGCCCTCGTAGAGCACCTGGCCCGTATCCGGAGCCAGCAGATCGGCCAGTGCCTTCAGCAGGGTTGTCTTGCCGGCGCCATTGGGCCCGATCAGCCCGACGAGTTCACCCGGCCGGAGCGACAGGTCGATGCCTTGCAGGATCGCTTTTCCGCCAAGCGCGACGGTCAGGTTTTGCGCTTCGATCTGCATCAGACCTCCCGTCGCAGGCGATGGATCAGGCTGAACAGGAAGGGCGCGCCGATCAGCGCCGTGACGACGCCGAGCTTGAGCTCGGGCCGGATCGGCAGCAGCCGCAAGGCGGTGTCGGCAGCGAGCGTCAGGATCGCGCCGCCGAGCCCGGAGACCAGCAGCAGCTTGCCGGGGCGATGGCCGATGAAGGGCCGCAGGATATGCGGCACGACCAGGCCGACGAAGCCGATGGCGCCGGTGACGGCGACCGCGCTGCCGACGGACAGTGCGGCCCCCGCGATCAGCCGCGCCCGCAACCTGGCGAGATCGAAGCCGAGGCTGCGCGCCGTGTCCTCGCCGAGCGTCAGCCCGTCGAGCGCCGGGCCGCTCGACAAAAGCAGTGCCCAGCCGAGCAGCATCAGCGGCAAGACCAGCCAGACATGGGTCAGGCTTCGGTCAGCCAGCGAGCCCATCAGCCAGAACACGATCTCCAGCGCCGCATAGGGGTTCGGCGCGAGGTTCAGCGCGAGCGAGGTCATCGCGCCGGCGAAACTGTTGATGGCGACGCCGACGAGGATCAGCGTCATCGTGCCCGCACCGCGCCCGACGAAGCCGTAGAGCAGCAGCGTCGCCAGCATCGCCCCGGCGATGCCGCTCAGCGGGAGCGCCAGCGCGAACAGGCCCGCAAAGCCGGAATAGAACGCGACGACGGCTCCGAATGCCGCCGCGCTCGAAATCCCGAGGATGCCCGGCTCGGCCAGGGGGTTGCGCAGCAGGCCCTGCATCGCGGCGCCTGCCATACCGAGGCTGAAACCGACGAGCGCGCCGAGAAGCGCGCGCGGCAGACGGAGTTCCACCAGCACCAGCGTCGAAAGGCTCTGGCGACCGGCGAGTGCATCGGACAATGCCGCGCCCAGATCGAGCCGCGCATAGCCGACTCCGATCGAGATACCGGCCATGGCGAGCACCGCGATGGCAAGCAGGGCGACAAGGCCTGAATAGGACGGCCGTGCGGTCATGAGCCCTCGCCATCGGCGGCGGCAGCGCGCCTCAGCAGCTCGATGGCGTCGATCACCGCCGGCCCGGCACAGGTCCAGAGCCTGGACGGCAGAGCGACGAGCTTGACCCGGCTGCCGAGCGCCATGAGCACCGGGTGATGCAGGATTTCATGCGCCAGCGAGGGCGGGCCGTCCGGAGTCGTATTCAGGATCAGCAGATCGGCTTCGCCGAGCACGACGGTTTCCAGCGCGATCTGGCCGTAATTGTCGATGCCCAGCTCGGCCGCGCGATTGACCAGGCCGGCTCGGGTCAGAATCTCGTCGACGAGCGAGCCGCGCCCGACGGTAAAGCCGTTCGGGCGCAGAACCAGCGCTTTCGCTCTGGACGGCCGAGGCTCGGCCGCCAGGCGGGCCAGGCGCGCGTCGATCTCGGCGACCAGCGCGGCCCCGCGCGCCGGCTCTCCCAGCAGCGCTGCCATCTCCTCGATCTGGGCGCGCATCGCGGCAATGTTGCGCGGCACGCCGAACTCCCTGACCGTCGCACCGACGCGCTTCAGCAGCGCGACGGTGGTCCGCGTCGTGTAGGCGCCGGCGATGACGAGATCGGGCTTGTGGCTCAGCACCTGCTCGACCAGGCCGTGATTGGCCGGAATCGTTTCGGCGATCGCCGCCATGTTGGCGTTGCGCGGGTCCTGGGAAAGCCAGGTGACCGATGTGATCGCCTGCCGGTCGGCAAGGCGCAGCACGAGTTCGTCGGTGCACATGTTCAGCGAGACGATCCGGCGCGGCTTGGCCGGGTTCTCCTCGGCGGCTGCGCACGCGGCGCTTGTGATGACGGCAAGGCAGCCGAGCAGGAAGGCGCGGGCGGCTTGACGGCCGCCAGCTGGAACAAGGCCGAGGATCACAGCGTCGCCCGCAAGCCGGCGAAGGCGCCGAGGCCCGGTGCGAGGAAGCCGACCGGGTTCTCGTAGCGTTTGTCGAACAGGTTATCGACGCGGCCGAAGACGGTGAGCTGCTCCGTCGCCTTGTATTCCGCGGCGATGTTGACGGTCGCTGCTCCTGTCGCCCGCATCCGCGAGATCGAGAAGTCGCGGTTCCCGTCGACGCGGTCCCCGACATAGATCAGCGTCGCGGAGAGCGAGAGCTTCTCGATCGGTGTCCAGGTCGTGGTCACGCTCGCCTTGTGGCGCGGCCGACGCAGGAGTTCCCAGCGCGCGATCTCGTCCTTGGCGAGCGTGAAGGTGTAGTCGGCCCGCACCTTGAACTCCGGCGTCAGTTCCAGAGCCGCGAAAGCCTCGACGCCCTTGGTCGTGGCCTTGCCGACATTGGCGTAGGAATCGCGCGTGAGGTTGGTGGTAATCAGGTTCTCGATGTCGTTGTGGAAATACGTCGCGCCGAAGCGGACGCGGTCGTTCAGCAGCGGCTGTTCGAAACCGACATCCCAGCCGCAATTCTCTTCGGGCTTCAGGTTGGGATTGCCGAAGAAATTGAAGGCAGGCCTGGAATCGCTGAAGCGCTCGCTCAGCGTCGGCGGCTTGAAGCCGGTGCCGTAGCTCGCCTTCAGTTTGGTCTCCGTGCCGGGCACGATGAACACCGGCGCCAGGCGGTAGGTCGTGTGACCGCCGAACTCCTCGTCGTTGTCGTAGCGGATGTTGGCGACGGTGAAGAAGCGGTCGGTCCAGTTCGACTGCAGCTCGACGAAGGCGCCGGTGTTTCCGGTGGACGCCGTGAGCGTGCGCGATTCATAGCGCTCGTTCTCGTGCTGCAGGCCCATCACCAGCATTTGCCCTTCGGTCAGCCTGAGATCGCCGCGCCAGTCGAACTTCGTGCGCTCGCCGAGATTGGGTGTCGGCGTGCCGAGAAGGCCTGCAGCGTTTGCGGTGCGGTTGCTGCGATCCTGGTTGGTGTAGGCGATGCCGAAGCGGTTGACGAAGCGGCCGTCCAGCGGGTCCCAGACGATCTCGCCGCGCGTGAAGGCCTGCTTGTAGTCCTGGCTCGAGCGGAAGCCGTTGGGGCGGCTCGGAAAGCCTGAATCGCCGGTCGAGAGCAGGTAGCCGTCGCTGTAGCGTCCGATCCAGCTCAGGCTGACGGTGTCGGTCAGCTTGAAGCCGAGCCGCGCCGAATAGCTCCAGTTGTCATAGGAGTTCGGGTTGATGCGCCGGCCGGCGGGGACGAGGTCGGGCGGCGTGACCGGCGTTGCCTCGGATCTAAAATGGGCGATGTTGAAGGAGTAGTTGAAGCGGTCGCCGCCGCCGCTCAGGCTGATCGCCTGGTTGAAGGTGCCGTGGGAGCCCGCTTCGACGGAGGCGGTGACCTTCGGCGGCCCTTCGCCGCGCCTGGTCGTGATCGAGATGACGCCGGCCAGCGCATTGGCGCCATAGAGACCGCTCTGAGGACCGCGCAGCACCTCGATGCGCTCGATGTCGTTGGTCAGCATCGAGCCGAAATCGAAGGAGCGGTTCGGCGTCGAGGGATCGTTGACCTCGATGCCGTCGATCATGACCTTGACGTGGTTGGAGTTGGTGCCGCGCATGAACACCGAGGTCTGGCCGCCGGGGCCGCCGATCTGGACGATGTTGAGCCCCGGCACGGCCGCGAGTGCCTGGGGAAGGGTGCGGCGCTGCTGGACTTCGATCTCCCGGGCCGTGATGACGGTGACGGAACTGGCGACCTCCCTGGCGGGAGTGGGCGTGCCGGTCGCGCTGACGACGATCTGGTCGAGCGCGATGATTTCGGTCGGCGACTGGGCATGGGCTGTTTGAGACAGCACGATGCCGGCGGCAGCAAGAGAACAGCGGATAACGGAAGAAGGACCGCGCTGGGCGGCCTTGGGGATACGGATCACGATGAGACCTCGGGCGTTGACGTCTGTGGCACGTCACCGCGAACGCGATCTCCCGTTTGCCCCGGTCAGGGGGCAGACAGTCGAGCAGCGATCGAAACACCCCGTCCGAACGTGTTCGCGTGTGACCACGACTGACGGCAGGTCTCCTGGCTCGCGGGTCAGTGCCTTGTCACCGCCTTCCCAGGGCCGAGGTCCCAGTGGCGTGTGGCGATAAGGCTCGCCGCTTACAGTTGCGGGGGCAGCCGCAGCATAGAATGGCGAACCATCCGCACTGCGTTCCCTTTTGATCCCGTGAGGGAACCGTCTCGTTTACGAGTAAGGCGGAAAAGCGGCGGGGTCAATTGGCCGGCGCCGCGGCCCTGCCTGCCCCGATTCAGATCGCTCTTCAAGCCAATGGGTGTCCCGTAACTATCTGATAAATAGAAGGAGTTTTTACGCCTTCGGTGCTCGAAGCCAGCTTCGGAGGACGCCGCTCCATCCAGCCGATCGCGATCGCTCCGGCGGCAAGGGATTTGTGCCGGGTCAGGTCCAGGGGCCAGGGTCGCAGGTTCGAATCGTGTCGGGTCGCCGCGAATGTGGCTCGCAATCAGGCGCGCGGCACGCAGCGTCGCTCCCGGGGCGTCGACGGAGCCTGTGTATTTCTTGTGCCGCGGCTCGGCATACGGCCCCCGGTGACCTCCATCACCTGACCCTTCGAGCATTTCCGGCTCTCGACGAGAACTTTCTCGCCATACCGGAGGACACCGGCGGCAGGCTCCTTCTTCAGCACCTCCTGTGCGATCGTGGGCGAAACAATTGCGAGAAGGGCGGTACAGGTAACGATCAGACGCTTCATTGGCCCGCTCCAAAATTGAGACAGTGCTCCGACGCTACGCTCGCGGGGCTGGCTGGTCAAAACGGGATTCCGCTCGATCAGGTCGCCGGCTATGGCGAACTCACGCTCCTTCGCCTCAAGGGCCGAGGCCGTCGTGGGGACGCAAAGTCCGAGCCGGCCCCGGAGGCCCGCCACGCCCCGAAGTCAACGCGCTCTGAGGCTCATGATATAGGCGATGACGTCGTCGGTTTCGTCTCGCGTGAGCTGATAGCGCGGCATGTTGCCATGTGGCGTCTGCAGGAAGACGCGCAGCGAGAGTTCGGTCTGCGACGCCATGTCGGCGATCGCGCCGAAACCGGGCGGAACCCGGCCGGGATCGCGGCCGGAGCCGTCGATCTGATGGCACTGGATGCAGAGCGACGTGGCGACCTCCCGGCCGGCGCGCGCATCGCCGACGCTCTGTGCCAGAGTGGCCTCCGCCCCGAGCAGGGCCGCGCCGAGCGCCAGCAGCCTCAACCCGTCGCGAAATCTGATCGCGCGCTTCTGCCGCCAAATCCTGATCGCCGTCATCGTCGCCGTGCTCCCTCTGGTCGAAGCCCCTGGCCTCAGGGCGTGGGTTTCCACCGGCGCGACACGCGCCTGATATAGGCCACGAGCCCGTCGGTTTCGTTCTCGAGCAGGTTGAATTCGGGCATGCCGGGATGGCGAACGACGGTGCCGTCGATCAGGACGGGCGCAGGGTTGCCGGCCGGGTAGCGCTCGGCGATCAGCGGAAAGCGCGGGGCCTTCGGATTGGGGCTGGCGCCGGTCGCCGCAACCGCGTGGCAGCCGCCGCAGTGCTGCTGCGCCACGCGCTTGCCGATCCTGGCGCTCGCGGCGTTCTCCGGCCGCTGCGCATCGGCGGGCATGGCCTGGCCCGGCTGTATTGCCGCCTGGCTGGCGCAGATCGCGGCGAGCGCGATCACGAGAGACCGTATGGTCGCGATCCGCGTCATCATCCGCGCCCGGCCAGGCGCGACGAACTGCGGCGCCGGAGGAGGCCTGCCGGCCAGAGTGGTCATGGTCGCCATCACTGCTCTCGCATGCGAGGTCGTTGACGACCTGTGTGCTCCCGCCGGCGCGCCGCGGCCTTGATCGAGGTCAACGGCCACTTGCGCCGAGTCTCCGGATCATTGTCTGCGGCGCCGGCGCCGGGTGTTCCGCCCCGCGCCCGCTGCCGCGACGCCTCACTTGCTCCTGAGAGCGACGAGGATGTCCGGGCCGCTCTTGCCGATCAGATCCTTCGACAATTCGGCGACGAGGCCGGCCTGCAACTGCTTGTGGTAGTGCCGCCGCATTTCTCCCAGGGTCCGGGGCGAGGCGACGATCACCAGCCGCTCGATCTTGTGGCCGAGAACCTGCTGGTTCAACCATCTGACGGCGGCAGCCGCATGGGCATCCTCGTCGATCTGGTGGCCGGTCGGGTTGGCCGAGCTCGAATCGCGGCCTGCACCGCCAGCCCTGTCGTGCTCGTCCAGATCGGGCGACGGCATCGGCGCGAGGACGGGGCCGGCTTCATTGCCGCTGTTGCGGAACAGCTCGAAGCACTTTCCGTCGACCAGGGCGATGACGGCGCCATGTGGCAGTTGCATGTCGGTTTCCTCGGTTTGGTCCATCCGGTCGGATGGGTGGCAGGAGCGGGAAAGCCCGGAAACCTGCGCAGCCTTGATCGGCAAACCCGTCCGCGCCCGCATTGATCGCGATCAATGACCCTGTCCAAGGTTCGGGCTGCGAGGAGGGGGGCGTCGCATGCCACCGGGCTGGACGCATCGCGGATCCGGCATTTTGCCTGTCACGGACTGGCGGACCCGGATCTTTCGGGTACCGTCCATCCTGAAGCCGGACAACGGCGCGCGAGCGGAGCCTGGAACTCCGACGAGGGAGGATAGGCCGGGCCGATGAGCGCACAGGATCAGCAGAGTCATGACGTCCAGCGGTTCGGGCATCCCGGGCTGGGGCGCAAGCGCGCCCGATCGACGCCCAAGGGCCGGCAGGTTGAGCCGCGCGCCCTGCAGGAGGTCGAGGACCTGCTTGGCTTGCAGTCGCGCCGGCGCGACCTGCTGGTCGAACATCTGCACCTGATTCAGGACCGCTATCGCCAGATCTCGGCCGCCCATCTGGCGGCGCTCGCCGAGCTGATGGAGCTGTCCTTCGCCGAGGTCTTCGAGACGGCGACCTTCTACGCCCATTTCGACATCGTGAAGGAAGGCGAGCCGGCGATCCCGTCGCTGACCGTGCGCGTCTGCGACAGCCTGACCTGCGAGATGCATGGCTCTCAGGCGCTGCATGACGGGCTCGACAGGTTGACCGGTCCGGGGGTGCGCGTGGTCAGGGCGCCCTGTCTCGGCCTGTGCGATCACGCGCCGGTGGCGGAGGTTGGCCACCATTTCATCCATGAGGCGACGCCGGAGACGGTGCTGGATGCGATCGCGGCCGGCGACACGCATGCTCACATCCCGGACCATGTCGATTATGACGCCTATTGCGCGGCCGGGGGCTATGAGCTGCTCGGCAGCCTGCGATCGGGTGCGCGCGCCGTCGAATCGATCCTGTCGCTGCTCGACGAGGCCGGGCTGCGCGGTCTCGGCGGCGCGGGCTTCCCGACCGGACGGAAATGGCGGGCGGTGCGCGGCGAACCCGGCCCCCGGCTGATGGCGGTGAATGCCGACGAGGGCGAGCCGGGCACCTTCAAGGACCGGCACTACCTGACGACCGACCCGCACCGCTTCATCGAGGGCATGCTGATCGGCGCCCATGTGGTCGAGGCCGACGTGGTCTATGTCTATCTTCGCGACGAATATCCCGCCGCCCGCGCGATCCTGGCCCGCGAGATCGCCAGGCTGCCGCCGGGCGGTCCGGCAATCCATCTCAGGCGCGGCGCCGGGGCTTATATCTGCGGCGAGGAATCCGCGCTGCTCGAAAGCCTCGAGGGCAGGCGGGGGCTGCCCCGGCACAAGCCGCCTTATCCCTTCCAGGTCGGGCTCTTCGGCCGGCCGACCCTGATCAACAATGTCGAGACGCTCTACTGGATCCGCGACATCGTCGAGAACGGCCCTGGCTGGTGGAGCGCGCAGGGGCGCAACGGCCGCAGCGGCCTGCGCAGCTATTCGGTCTCCGGCCGCGTCCGGGAGCCCGGCGTCAAGCTTGCCCCGGCCGGCATCACCATCCGCGAGCTGATCGGGGAATTCTGCGGCGGCATGCAGGACGGGCACTGCTTCCTCGCCTATCTGCCGGGCGGGGCCTCCGGCGGCATCCTGCCGGCCGCGATGGACGACGTCCCGCTCGATTTCGGCACGCTCGAAAAACATGGCTGCTTCATCGGCTCGGCTGCGGTCGTGGTGCTCTCCGACCATGACGACATCCGCGCCGCCGCGCTGAACCTGATGCGCTTCTTCGAGGATGAGAGCTGCGGCCAGTGCACGCCCTGCCGCGTCGGCACGCAGAAGGCGGTCATGCTGATGCGGCGTCCGGTCTGGGACCAGGACCTGCTCGGCGAATTGTCGCAGGCGATGCGCGACGCCTCGATCTGCGGCCTCGGGCAGGCGGCATCGAACCCTTTGGCCTGCGTGATGCGTTACTTCCCTGAGGCGTTCATGACGGGGGCTGCGCAGCCATGAGCCACGGCATCGTTTTCGAGCTGAATGGCGAGCGCGTCGAAGCGGGGCCCGGCGAGACGATCTGGCAGGTCGCGCAGAGGCTCGGCATCGCGATTCCGCATCTCTGCCATTCGCCCGAGCCGGATTACCGCGCCGACGGCAATTGCCGTGCCTGCATGGTCGAGATCGAGGGCGAGCGCGTGCTCGCCGCCTCCTGCCTGCGCAAGCCCGCCATCGGCATGAAGGTGCAGACCGGCACCGGGCGGGCGGAAAAGGCCCGCAGGCTGGTGATGGAGCTGCTCGTCGCCGACCAGCCGCCGCGCGCGACGTCGCACGACCCGACCTCGAAATTCTGGAACTGGGCCGAGAGGACCGGCGTAATGCAGAGCCGCTTCCCTGCGGCCGGGCGTTCGCCGCCGGATACCAGCCACCCGGCGATGAGCGTCAATCTCGGCGCCTGCATCCAGTGCGGCCTGTGTGTCCGCGCCTGCCGCGAGGTCCAGGTCAACGACGTGATCGGGATGGCATGGCGCGGCACCGGTTCGAAGATCGTCTTCGATTTCGACGATCCGATGGGCCAGTCGAGCTGTGTCGCCTGCGGCGAATGCATCCAGGCCTGCCCGACCGGGGCGCTGATGCCGCGGGCCTTCCTCGACGAGAACCAGACCCGCACCGTCTGGCCGGACCGGAAGGTCGCCTCGCTCTGCCCCTATTGCGGCGTCGGCTGCCAGGTCACCTACAACGTCAAGGACGAGACGATCGTCTACGCCGAAGGCCGCGACGGCCCGGCCAATCATAACCGGCTCTGCGTCAAGGGCCGCTTCGGCTTCGACTATATCCACCATCCGCACCGGCTGACGCGGCCGCTGCTGCGCCTGCCGGACAGGCCCAAGGATGCGCGCGACCAGGTCGACCCCGCCAATCCCTGGACCCATTTCCGCGAAGCGTCCTGGGAAGAGGCCCTCGACTTCGCGGCGCAGGGGCTGAGCCGCATCCGCGACGGCAAGGGTCGCAAGGCGCTCGCCGGCTTCGGCTCGGCCAAGGGCTCGAACGAGGAGGCCTATCTCTTCCAGAAGCTGGTGCGCACCGGCTTCGGCTCGAACAATGTCGATCATTGCACGAGGCTCTGCCACGCATCCTCGGTGGCGGCGCTGATGGAAGGCGTCAATTCCGGCGCCGTCACGGCACCGTTCGCGGCCGCGCTCGACGCCGAGGTCATCATCGTCATCGGTGCCAATCCGACCGTGAACCATCCGGTCGCGGCGACCTTCATCAAGAACGCCGTGAAGAAAGGCGCCAGGCTCGTCGTCATGGACCCGCGGCGGCAGGCGCTGTCGCGCCATGCCTGGAAACACCTTGCCTTCAAGCCGGGCAGCGACGTCGCCATGCTGAATGCGATGCTGCACACCATCATCAACGAAGGGCTGACCGACGAGCAGTACATAGCCGGCTATACCGAGGGCTATGAGCGGCTGAAGGAGAGCATCCAGGCCTTCCCGCCGGAGGCGATGGCGCCGGTCTGCGGCATTCCGGCGGAGACGCTGAAGGAGGTCGCGCGTGCCTATGCCCGTTCGCGCGCCTCGATCATCTTCTGGGGCATGGGCATCAGCCAGCACATCCATGGCACCGACAATGCCCGCTGCCTGATTGCGCTGGCCATGGTCACCGGCCAGATCGGCCGGCCTGGCACGGGGCTGCACCCGCTGCGCGGCCAGAACAACGTTCAGGGGGCCTCCGACGCCGGCCTGATCCCGATGGTCTATCCGGATTATCAGCCGGTCGAGAAGGCTGAGACCCGCAGGATCTTCGAGGAGCTCTGGGGCCAGGCTCTCCATCCGAAGAAGGGCCTCACCGTCGTCGAGATCATGAACGCGATCCATGCCGGCGAGATCACGGGCATGTATATCGAGGGCGAGAACCCGGCGATGTCGGACCCCGACCTCACCCATGCGCGCGGCGCGTTGGCCAGGCTGGAGCATCTCGTCGTGCAGGACCTGTTCCTCACCGAGACCGCGTTCCACGCCGATGTCGTGCTGCCGGCCTCGGCGTTCGCCGAGAAGGTCGGCACCTTCACCAACACCGACCGGCGCGTGCAGATGGCGCGCCAGGTGGTGCGGCCGCGGGGCGGGGCGCGGCAGGATTGGTGGATCATCCAGGAGATCGCGCGGCGAATGGGCTGCGACTGGCGCTATGACGGCCCGGCCGACATCTTCGCCGAGATGGCCTCGGTGATGCCCTCGCTCCGCAACATCACCTGGGAGCGGCTGGAACGCGAAGGCGCGGTCACCTACCCCGTCGACGGACCCGACCAGCCCGGCAACGAGATCATCTTCACGCAGGGCTATCCGACCGCGAGCGGCCGCGCCCGGATCGTGCCGGCGCAGATCGTGCCGCCCGACGAACTGCCCGACGATGCCTATCCGATGGTGCTGTCGACCGGCCGGGTGCTGGAGCATTGGCACACCGGCTCGATGACGCGGCGCACCGGCATCCTCGACGAGCTCGAACCGGAAGCGGTCGCACTGATGTCGCCGCGCGATCTCGGGCGGCTCGGCCTCGTGCCCGGCGGTCTCGTTCGGCTCGAGACGCGTCGCGGTGCCGTCGCGGTGAAGGTGCGTTCCGACCGTGACGTCCCGCCGAACATGGTCTTCATGCCGTTCTGCTACGCCGAGGCTGCGGCGAACCTGTTGACCAACCCGGCGCTGGATCCGATCGGCAAGATTCCGGAATTCAAGTTCTGCGCCGTCCGGGCGCGGCCGGCAGGCGAGGGCGGCCCTTCCTGCACCGCCTGATCGCGACCCGCGAAACGCGCGCCTTCATTCGTCGTCCCTGTGCCACAAGATCGACAGCCTGTTTGCGCAGTGAGTGACGCGCGGCCGTATCTGGCCCAAGATCGCGAAACCGGAACGGATGCTTCATTCGGGTGTCGTAGAAGCCGGCAAGCCGATGTGTTGTTGAGGAAAGTTGATGACGTCCACCATCAGCCCGCTTGCGGGCAAGCCGCTCGACCCCAGCCTGCTGGTGGATGTCGCCAAGCTGACGAAAGCCTATTTCGACCGGCCCGATCCCGCGGAAGCGGCGCAGCGCGTCGCCTTCGGCACCTCCGGCCACCGCGGCTCCTCCTTCCTGCTCTCCTTCAACGAGGCGCATATCCTCGCCATCGCCCAGGCGATCTGCCTCTACCGCACGGAGAACGGCATCGACGGCCCGCTCTTCCTCGGCATCGACACGCACGCGCTGTCGCGCCCTGCCTTCGAGACGGCACTCGAGGTGTTCGCCGCCAATGGCGTCGTCGCCATGGTCGACGAGCATCTGCGCTTCACACCGACGCCGGTGATCTCGCACGCCATCATCGGGCACAATCGCGGCCGCGGCGCGGGGCTCGCCGACGGCGTGGTGATCTCGCCCTCGCACAACCCGCCGGCCGATGGCGGCTTCAAATACAACATGCCCCATGGCGGGCCGGCCGATACCGACGCCACCGGCTGGATCGAACGCAAGGCCAATGAGCTGATGGCGGGCGGGCTCGCCGGCATCCGGCGCATGCCCTATGCGAAGGCGTTGGCCTCCGGCTTTGTCCGGCGCCACGGCTATCTGGCGGCCTATGTCGAGGATCTCGCCGCCGTGGTCGACATGGAGGCGATCCGCTCGTCCGGCGTCAGCATCGGCATCGATCCGCTCGGCGGCGCCGGCCTCGACTATTACGCGCCGATCATCGAGCGCTACCGCCTCAACGCGACGGTGGTCGACACCACGCTCGATCCAACGTTTGGCTTCATGAGCGCCGACTGGGACGGCAAGATCCGGATGGACTGCTCCTCGCCCTATGCGATGACCAGCCTGATCGGCATGAAGGACCGCTTCGACGTCGCCTTCGCCAACGATACCGACGCCGACCGGCATGGCATCGTCACCCGCAGCAGCGGATTGATGAACCCGAACCACTACCTCGCGACCTCGATCGACTATCTCTTCACCCACCGTCCGGGCTGGCGCAGCGACGCCGCCATCGGCAAGACCGTCGTCAGCAGCGCGATGATCGATCGCGTCGCGGCCAAGCTCGGGCGCCGGCTGGTCGAGGTGCCGGTCGGCTTCAAATGGTTCGTCGACGGCCTCTCGGATGGCAGCTTCGGCTTCGGCGGCGAGGAGAGCGCCGGCGCCTCCTTCCTGCGCCATGACGGCACGAGCTGGAGCACCGACAAGGACGGTCTGATCCTGGGTCTGCTCGCAGCCGAGATCACCGCCGTCACCGGCTCGGATCCCGGCCAGCGCTATGCCGGGCTGACGAAGCAGCTGGGCGAGCCGCGCTATGCCCGCGTCGATGCCGCGGCCACCCGCGAGCAGAAGGCGGTGCTCAAGACGCTGTCGCGTGCGCAGATCAGGACCGGGACGCTCGCCGGCGAGCCGATCACGGCCGTCATCAACGAGGCGCCGGGCAATGGCGCCGCGATCGGTGGCGTCAAGGTGGCGACGGCTGACGGCTGGTTCTGCGCAAGGCCTTCCGGGACGGAGGAGGTCTACAAGATCTACGCCGAGAGCTTCCGCGACGACGCCCATCTGCGCCGCATCCAGGACGAGGCGCAGGCGCTCATCAACGCGGCATTCGCCGCGGCCTGAGGTGGGCGGGCTCGGCGCGCAACCGCGCCGTCAGCCCTTGAGGAAGCCCATGGCGGCGCGGGCGGCGCTTTCGACATGCCGCGTCGCCGCCAGCCGGGCGGCCTCGCCATCGCCCGACATCAGCGCGTCCATCAGCTCGGTCAGTTCGCGCATGCTCTCGCGGCTGCGCCCGGGAGCCTGCAGGGATGTCGCCCGCAGCAGCATGATCCGGGCATTGAGCATCTTGAGGCTCAGCCCCAGCGCACCATTGCCCGAGCCCTCGATCAGGCCGTCGTAGAACCTGTTCTTGGCGTCGAGGCGCGCCATCGGGTCGGGGATGTCGAAGGAGGCGCGCAGCCGCTCGAACGCCTGCTTCAGCGCCGTGCGTTGCGCCTCGGTCGCCTTTTCGGCGAAGAGCTTGCAGGCCAGCCCTTCGAGCAGGATGCGGACCTCGTAGATGTCGCGGGCCTGGTCTGCCGAGAGCGTCGCGACGACCGGGCCGCGATGCGGCACGACCTCGATCAGCCCCTCCGATTCGAGCTGGCGCAGCGCCTCGCGGATGAGGGTGCGGCTGACGCCCGTCAGTTCGCAGAGTTCGCGCTCGGGCAGGCGTTCGCCGCCCTTGAAGCGCCCGGTGGCGATGGCGTAGCGGATGTTCTCGGTAACGCTGTGGCGCAGCGGTGCAGCCACGCGCTCGACGCGGAAGTCACGCTCCGGAAACGCCGCATCATTCATCACCGCTGACATGCTCCTGTCCCGACGCTCCAAAAGCCATTGTCACATTCGCAAGCAATATCCTAGCCGGACGATTTGGAACGTTTCGCGTTAAAATCTGAAACGGCTTCCAGAACAATGACTTAGGTGATGAGCCCGGCTGAACGGCGGCCGCCGTTTTCGGGATCGTGATCCCAAGCGGGCCGGTCATCGGGCCTGCCCGCCGCCAGAGCGGTCGGGCACGGGCGCGAGGCCCATGCCCGACCGGGCTCATCTTGGCCGATTACAGCGCCGGCTTGCCCAGCGCCTGCCGCACCTGGTTGACATAGGCCGGACCGTCGAAGCCGACCTCCTTGGCGCGCCCGAGCCAGCTGTCATAGGCCGCCTTGGCGAATTTCGGGTCGTTGAGCGCTGCCCGCTCCGCTTCCGAGGCGGTCCACGGCTCGACGCCGTTCTTCTTCATGTTGTCGAGCGCGGCCTGGACGAAGGCGTTGTAGGTGCCGAAGGCGTCCTTCTGCAGGCCGTCCATGGCGCCCTTCACCTGCGCGCGGACATCGGCCGGCATGCCCTCCCATTCCGCCTTGTTGATCAGGATGGCCCAGCCGGTGATGGCGCCGACGCCCCAGTCCTGGACATTTTTGGCCAGCCGCCAGAACTCCATCGCGCCGCCGACGCAGGTCGAGATGAAGACGCCGTCGATGACGCCGCGCTCCAGCGCCGGCATGATCTCCGTCGGCGCCATCGGCGTCGGCTTGGCGCCGAGCGCGTTCATCTGGGCAGCCGTCTGCGGGTTGTGCACGCGCAGGCGCTTGTTCTTGAAATCCTCGACGGTGCGGATCGGTGTCTTCGAGAACAGCCGGGTCGGACACCAGGCGCCCTCCGCCAGCACCACCGCACCCCACTTCTCCGCCCAGATACTGGCGACGTCCTTGGCCCAGAAGGCGTCGCGCACCTTCTGGTATTCCTCGATATTGTTGATCAGCCCGGGCAGGTTGAAGATGCCCATGCGGGGCTCGTCGGCGGCGAGATAGGTGTGGAGCGCAGCCGACATCGGCAGGCGGCCGTCACGCACGGAGGATGCGATCTGGGCCGGGGCGACGAGGGAATCGCTGACGGTCACCGAGACGCGGCCATTCGTTGCCTTGGCGATGCGCTCGGGCACGCTCGCGGTCATCGCCGAATAGGCATCGCCCGGCGAGACGATGATGCCCATCGTCAGGTCGATCTTCGGGGCCTGGGCCAGCGCCGGGGCGACGAAGGTGAAGGCCGCGCCGAGAAGCGCGGCAAGCAGGCGACGGCTGCGGCCTGACTCGGCCGCCTGAGTGGAAATCAGCATAAAATCCTCCCGTGGATACGAAATTCGGCGGCGGAACGTTGCGCCCGCCTGTGGCTGACCGCCGGTCGATCGATCATCGATCTTGCGACCCGTCATCCAATCATACAATATGACAGTAGGATTGCATGTCAATCAGACGCTGTGCTAACGCGATCCCAACAAGGATTTCGGGAGATACGCCTATGGCCGACGCGATGGTGGCGACGGGAATGTTGCACCCCCCTGCGGAACCCCGCTCCCCGGTGATCCGCGGCATTGACCGGCTCTCCGATCTCGGCGGCTTCGTCGGCGCGCTCGCGCTCGTGGTGATGACGGGCATCGTCGTCTTCGAGGTGATCTCGCGCTATGTCTTCAACGAGCCGACGAGCTGGGTGACTGAGATCGGCACCTATCTCTTCGTCGCCATCGTCTTCTTCGGCATGGCGCCGGCCCAGCGCGCCAACGCTCATATCCAGGTCGAGATTCTCGTCGATTCTGTCTCGAAGCCCTGGCGCACCCGCCTCGAACTGGTGACGCTCTGGCTCGGCCTCGTCTTCGTCGTCTTCGCCGCCTGGCACACGGCGCGCTTCACCTTCCTCGAATATGTCCATGGCGCCCGCGACTGGGGCCTGCTCGGCACGCCGCAATGGATGCCCCAGATCCCGATGACGCTGGGGCTGATCCTGTTCGCGGCTGCGATCCTGCGCGACCTGCACGAACTGCGGCCGCCGCGCTCGGTCGCCGCGCAATGGATCGTCCCCGCCGTGGCCCTGTCGCTGATGCTCGCCCTCGCGTTCATGGGCCGGTCGGACTGGCGCATTCCCGGCACCCGCTTCGACTGGGGCTCCATCCTGATCTGCGCCGCCATCGTCGTCGCAATGGTCGCCTGGAGCGGCTGGCGCATCGCGGCGGCGACCGTGATCGCCTTCGGCGGACTGGCCCTGATCTTCTATTATTCGCGCGGAACCTCGCTGCTCTGGCTCGGCAGCCTGCTCGGCCTCACCTTGCTGGTGCTGCTCTTCGCCGGAGTGCGCGTCGCCTTCGCGATGGGGCTCGTCGGTCTGCTCGGCCTCTATTTCCTGCTGCCGCAGACGCAGTTGCCAGTCCTGGCCGACCGCTCCTGGACCAGCATCAACAGCTTCACGCTGACCGCCGTGCCGAGCTTCGTGCTGATGGGTGCGCTGCTGGTCCGCAGCGGCATCACCACCGAACTCTTCGATGCGCTGGTCACCTGGTTCGGCAAGACGCCGGGCGGCCTCGCCCATGCCAGCGTCGCGGCCTCAGCCACCTTCGCGGCCGTCTGCGGCTCCAGCCTGGCCACGGCCGCGACGCTCGGCTCGGTCGCCGCGCCCGAGATGGTCCGGCGCGGCTACAGCCCGCGCCTGACTTATGGCGTCGTCGCCGCCGGCGCGACGCTCGGCATCCTGATCCCGCCCTCGATCGCGATGATCATCTACGGCAACGTCGTCGGCGTCGCAGTGACGCAGCTTTTCCTCGCCGGCATCATTCCCGGCCTGCTGCTTTCGGCCTTGTTCATGGTCACGGTTTTCGTCTGGGGCCTCGTTTCGCCGAGCGCGATCCCGAAGGGCGAATCCTACGCCTGGAGCCGCAAGCTCAGCTCTACAGTCGGCGTGCTGCCTTTCCTGGTCCTGATCGCCGCCGTGCTCGGCTCGCTCTATCTCGGCATCGCCACGCCGACGGAAGCGGGTGCGATCGGCGCGGTCGCGGCGCTCGGCATGGCGCTGAAGCGCCGCAGGCTCGACTGGGACGCCTTCTATGCCTGCCTGATCGACACCGTGAAGGTCACAGCCTTCATCATGCTGATCGTCGTCGGCGCGGCGATCATGAGCTGGGTCTTCGACTATCTGCGCCTGCCGCGCGCCATGGTGCAGCTCGTCACCGACGCGAACCTCGCGCCCTGGCTCGTCTTCGCGATCATCGTCGGCATCTACCTGATCCTCGGCTGCTTCATCGAATCGATCGCGATGATGCTGATGACGCTGAGCGTGACCTTCCCGGTCATCGTCTCGATCGGCCTCGACCCGATCTGGTTCGGCGTCGTGCTGGTGCTTTTGGTCGAGATCGGGCTGGTGACGCCGCCGGTGGGGCTCGTGCTCTTCGTGCTCAAGGGCATGAGCAACGATGTGTCCCTGCGCGACATCTCCTACGGCGTCATCCCCTACATCTTCGTCATGCTCAGCTTCATCTGGCTGCTCTATTTCTTCCCCGGCATCGTCACCTGGCTGCCGCAGCAGGTCGGCTGAGTGAGCGACGCCCCCTTGATCGAGAGCACAAGCATGATCTCCCGCAGCCTCTCCCGCTTCGTCGTCGACTCGCAGTGGCGGGATATGCCCGCGGCCCTGCGCCACGAGGCGAAACGCTCCGTCGTCAATGTCATCGGCACGGCGCTCGGTGGCTCCAGCGATGCTGCGACGCGTCGCACTGCCTTGACGCTGGCGCCCTTCTCGGCGCCGGCCGAGGCGACCATCATCGGCCGGCGCGAGCAGATGAGCTGCCTCGACGCAGCCTTCGTCAACGCGCTCGCCGGCAATGTCTTCGACTTCGACGATACCCATCCCGGCACGATCATCCACCCCTCCGCGCCGGTCGCGCCGCCGCTCTTTGCCTTCGCGCAGCGGCGGCCGATGAGCGGCGCGGACCTGCTCCACGCCTTCATCCTGGGCGTCGAGATCGAGTGCCGGCTCGGCAACGCGGTCTCGCCCTTCCACTACAAGAGAGGCTGGCACATCACGGCGACCTGCGGCGTCTTCGGCGCGGCGGCGGCCATCGGCAAGGTGCTCGGCCTCGACGAGACGCACATGCTCTGGGCGCTCGGCAATGCCTCGGCCCAGTCCTCCGGGCTGGTCGAGACGCTCGGCACCATGGCCAAGAGCATCGGCGTCGGCCAGTCGGCGCGGGGCGGGCTGCTCGCCGCCCTGCTGGCGCAGAACGGCGTCGAGGGGCCGGAGCTGCCGCTCGAGGGGCCGCGCGGCTTCCTGCAGGTCATGGGCAGCGATCCCGATCTCGCCGGCCTGACGGCGGGGCTGGGGGAGCGCTGGGAGCTGCTGCGCAACACCTACAAGCCCTATCCCTGCGGCGTCGTGCTGAACCCAGTGGTCGATGCCGTGCTCGCACTCCGGGAGCAGGGCTATGTGCCGCCGGAGCGCATCTCCGGCATCCGCGTACTCGGCCATCCCCTGCTCGGCGAACGGGCCGACCGCCCGGCCGTCACCACGGGCCGCGAGGCGCAGGTCAGCGCCCAGCACGCGGTCGCGGTCGCCTGGATCGAAGGGCGCGCCGGGGTCACCGAGTTCAGCGACGAGCGCGTCAGGGCGCCAGACGTCCTGGCCTTGCGCGACAGGGTCACGGTCGGCCAGGAAGTGGGGCACACGGTCGATGGCGCGCGCGTCGAGATCACGCTCGTTGACGGCGCGGTGCTCGACCGCGTCGTGAAGGCGGCCCGCGGCAGCACCGACAACCCGCTGTCGGACGCCGAGATCTCGGAGAAATTCAGGACGCTCGCCGCCCATGGCTGCCCGGGCCTCGATCCCGAGCCGCTGCTCGCCGCGCTCTGGAACCTCGACGAGGCCCCCGATGCAGGCCGCGTCATCGCGCTGTCGGCCTTCGGCTGACGCATCGGCCCGAAAAAGTGGAATGCGATTTTCGGAAAATGCCGATGCGAAACCAAAGAGCAGAGCGTCTCAGCGCGCCTGCCAGCCTCCGTCGATCGGCAGCGTCGTGCCGGTGATGTCCTGCCCGGCCGGGCCGCACAGGAGGACGAGCATGGCCGCGACGCTCTCCAGCGCGACGAAGCGCTCGGTCGGGTGGCGGGGCGCGATATAGTCCTGCGCCGCCAGCGCTTCGCTGACGCCCTGCTCGCGCGCGATGCCGGCGATGCGGTCGAGGATCGCGGGCGAGGGCACGGTGCCGGGGCAGAGCGCGTTGCAGGTGATGCCGGTGCGCGCCGTCTCGATCGCGATCGCGCGCGTCATGCCGAGCAGCGCCGTCTTGGTGGTGACGTAGTCGATGCGATTCTCGGCCCCGCGCGCACCATAGATCGAGGACAGGTTGACGATCCGGCCCCAGCCCTTCGCCTTCATGCCGGGCAGTGCGAGGCGCACGGCATGGAAGGCGGCCGACAGGTTGACCGCCAGCGACGCGTCCCACTGCACAGCGGTGAAGCTCTCGATCGGCTGAAAATGCCGGATCACCGCATTGTTGACCAGGATATCGACCGGCCCGGAGCGCTTCTCAGCGACCTCCATCATCGCCTCGATCTGTGGGACCTGGCTCAGGTCGGCGCCGTCGAACGCGACCGGAACGCCCGCCTCTACGGCGAGCGCGGCTGCGGCGGCCTCGCCGACGCCAGGCGCGGCGAGGCCGTTCAGGGTGACCGCCGCCCCCTGCAGCGCCAGCCCGCGCGCCATTGCATAGCCAAGCCCTGCGACCGAGCCGGTGACGAGCGCGTGCCGCCCCGCCAGCATCGCGCCGGTCATGGCAGCTCCTTCGGTGTCTCGTCGAGCCTGACCGCGATGCCGGCGAGCTCTGCCGAAACCGGGGGATAGATCGCCATCACCAGCGGATCATGGCCCGGCACGACATGCTGCGGCGAATCGGCCAGCCGGTTGATCGTGCGGTAGCCCTCCATCATCGCGCCGGCGTCGTGCACGGCCGGGAAGGGCAGGCCTTTCTGCATGTTCATGTAGAGATGCGAGGCGTCCGACGCGATCACGACCCAGCCGCGCTTGGTCCAGACCCGCACCACCTGAAGCCCGCCCGAATGCCCGCCGGTGCGATGCAGCGTCAGGCCGTCCGCCAGTTCGACGGTGCCGTCATGGAAGGCGACGCGGCCCGCATAGACATGCCGCACGAACGAGACCACGTCCTCGACATGGAAGGGGTGGCGCAGGAAGCCGTGGCACATGCAGCGCCCGGTGGCATAGGCGGCCTCCGAATCCTGGACATGGAAGCAGGCCCGCGGAAACGCGCTGAGCGTGCCGGCATGGTCGTAGTGCAGATGGGTCAGGATCACCTCGTCCACCTTCGCGGCGTCGATGCCGATCAGGGCGAGCGCCTCATGCGGCTTGCGGATCAGGTCGCGCTTGCGGGCGACGGCCTGCTCGGTGTCGAAGCCGGTGTCGATGACGAAGGTCCGGTCGGAGCGCTGCGCCACCCAGACGAAGTAATCGAGATCCGAGCCCGCCTCATGCGGGTCGCCGCCGATCATGTTGTCCCAGGCCTTGCGCCCGCCATGGTTGGCATAGCGCAGCGCATAGAGCGCGAAGGGCTCGGGCGCGCCGGCCCGGTTAGGCTGCGTCGTCGTCATTCTGGCCTTCTCCTCCCGTCATCGCCGCTGGCGCTGTCTCCGCATCGCCGCGCGGACTTCATATCAGCACACAATAATACCATCATACAATAATTGACGCTCGGCCGATCTCTGCCTTATGCATGGCGGCAGACGCCGCCGCTGCCCGACATGCCGGACCAGCCCAGACAGGATAGCCCTCATGACGACCCGCCCGGAATTCCAAGGTGAGCAGTTCCAGAAAGGCCTCGAGATCCGCCGCGAGGTGCTGGGCTCGGCTTATGTCGACAAGTCCGTGCAGGGCGCGACCGACATGACGGCGCCACTGCAGAAGCTCGTCACCGAATGGTGCTGGGGCGAGGTCTGGGGCCGTCCGGGGCTCGACCGGCGCACCCGCAGCTTCCTCAACCTCGCCTTCCTCACCGCGCTGAACCGCCCCCACGAGATCCGGCTCCATGTCCGCGGCGCGCTCAACAACGGCGTCACCCGCGAGGAGATCCAAGAGATCGTGCTGCAGGCGGCGATCTACTGCGGCGTGCCGGCCGCGCTCGACTGCATGAAGGTCGCGGTCGAGGTCTTCAAGGACATCGACGAGGGCCGCTGAAGCGGTCCCGGAAAAAACGACGGGAGTGAACGCGATGGCACAAGAGAAGCGGATCGGCTTCGTCGGACTGGGCACGATGGGGTTGCCCATGGCCGAGAATCTCGTCTCGGCCGGCTTCAGGGTCACGGGCTTCGACCTGGCCCCCAGGGCCTGCCAGGCGCTCTCCGCCTCGGGCGGAAGCATCGCGGCCTCGGCGGCCGCGGCGGCGGACGGGGCTGACATCGTCATCGCCATGCTGCCCAACGCCTCGCATGTCCGCGGCGCTCTGCTCGGTCCGCTCGGCATCAGTGACACGCTCGGCAAGGATGCCGTCTTCATCAACATGTCGACGATCCTGCCGCAGGAGACCGATGCTCTCGCCGCAGACATGAAGGCGCGCGGCCTGCGCATGCTCGATGCGCCGGTCGGCCGCTCGGCGATCGAGGCCAGGCGCGGTGCCCTCCTGATCCTCGCCAGTGGCGAGCCGGAGAACATTCGCAAGGCGCAGTTCGCCTTCGACGTCATGGGCAGCCAGACGGTCGATTGCGGTGCGCTCGGTGGCGGTTCGCGCGCCAAGATCGTCAACAACTTCATGGGCATCTCGCTCAATGCCCTCACCGCCGAGGCGCTGACGCTGGCGGAAGCGGCGGGCATCACCATCGAGCTCGCGCTCGACGTCATGCGCGGCACCATCGCCGGCCTCGGCCATATGAGCATCACCTATCCCAACAAGGTGCTGCGCGGCGATCTCTCGGCCGGTTTCCAGGTCGATCTCGCCCATAAGGATCTCGGCCTCGCGATCGAACTCGCCGCACGCAACCACGTCCCGGTCTTCATGGGGGCAGCGGCGCTGCAGAGCTATTCCGTCGCACGCTCGCTCGGGCGCGGTGCCCAGGACTACACCGCGATCTATCCGGTCATCCGCGAACTCGCCGGCCTGCCGGCCGAGATCCCCTACAAGCCGACCTCCCAGCAGGAGGTCGATCCGTTTTCGAAACCCAGGAAGACCGCCGCCGGCTGAGGCGCAAGAAGACCGCCGCCGGCTGAGGCGGATATCGCCGCTTTCTCGAAATCCATGAAGACCGCTGCCGGCTGAGGCGCGGGGGGCTGCAACGGGAGGATAGGATGCTGAAGATCGCTGTTATGGCTGCGGCTCTCGCCGCGGCAAGCGCCTCCGTGGCGCAGGACTTCCCCAGTGCCAAACCGATTACCATTGTCGTGCCCTTCGCCGCAGGCGGCCCCGGTGACACGATCGCGCGTCTCCTGGGTGTGGCGATGAAGTCGGCGCTCAACCAGAATGTCATCGTCGAGAACGCACTCGGGGCTGGCGGCACGACCGGCACCGCGCGCGCCGCCAGGGCCGCTCCGGACGGTTACACCGTGCTGCTCATGCACACCGGCCTTGCCACGGCGCCCGCCCTTTACGACAAGCTGCCCTTCAGCCCCACGAAGGACCTGGCACCGATCGGGCTCGTGACGGATGTCACGATGACGCTCGTCGGCCGGCCGGACTACCCCGCCAAGAACCTCCAGGAACTGGTCGCCGATCTCAAGGCCCGTGGCGACAAGGTCACCTTCGGTCACAACGGCCGTGGATCGGCCGCGCATCTGTGCGGCGTGCTGTTCATGGATGCGCTCGGCAAGCCTTTGACCTGGGTCGCCTATCGGGGCGGTTCGCAGGTCGTCAACGATCTGATGTCGGGTCAGATCGATATCTATTGCGACCCTGCCACCGGCACGACGCCGCTGATCCAGGCCGACAAGATCAAGGCCTATGCCGTCACCACCAAGAAGCGGCTCAAGACGCTGCCGAATTTGCCGACGGCTGACGAGGCCGGGCTGCCGGGGTTCGAGGTCTCGACCTGGTACGGGCTCTACGCTCCCGCGGGAACGCCAGAGCCCGTCATCGCCAAGCTGACGGCGGCATTGCAGACGGCTCTGGCCGATCCCGTCACCATCCAGCGCTTCTCCGATCTCAGCATGGAGCCCGTGACGCGCGAGCAGGCGACCCCGAAGGCGCTGGCCGACTTCCTCGGCCTTGAGCTGAAGAAGTGGTCGGCGGTGATGGCCAAGGCCGGCGTCAAGCCGGAATGATCCGGGAGCGGTCAGCAAGGCCACGATCGTCCAGCCCCCGATGCAAGGGGGCTGGAACGTTCGCGATCATGCTCCCTGCATTCGAGCGGGTGCTAGAACCGGTTGACCGGCAGCATCATCATCTCGGCGATCTGCACATGCGGCGGCTGGTCGAGCACGAAGAGCGCGCAACGGGCGACATCCTCGGGGTCGAGCGCCATCTTGAACTGGTCGAAATACGCCTTCTCCTTCTCCGTGTCGCCGCGATAGCGCGTCACGATGATGCCGGTGCGCGCGAGCCCCGGCTGGAACTCGGTGACGCGCAGCGCCGTCTCCGCCAGTTCCCCGCGCAGCGTCTGCGTGAACATGTGCACGCCCGCCTTGCTGGTGCTGTAGGCGGTCATGTCGGGGACGATCCGCACCGCGTTGATCGAGCTGATGTTGAGGACATGGCCGCGGTTGCGCGCGATCATCGCCGGCAGGATGGCGCGGGTGACGCGCATCAGGCCGATCAGATTGGTCTCGATGATCGCGGTCCAGTCATCCGGCGAGCCTTCTGCGAAGGCGGTGCGTCCGCCGATGTCGTGGCCGGCATTGTTGAACAGCACGTCGACCGGCTGGAATTCGGCCGGGATCTTCGAGGGCAGGGCGTCGACCGCCGCCGCGTCGCTGATGTCGAGCACGATCGGACAGGTCGAGGGCCCAAGCTCGGCCGCAAGTTCCTCGAGCCGTTCCTTGTTGCGGTCGACCAGGATGACGCGCCGGCCGCTGGCGACGAGAGCCTTGGCGAAGGCGCGGCCCAGCCCGCCGGCAGCGCCGGTCAGCAGGACGGTGCGGGTGTTCTCGACGGTCATGTCTCTCTCCTTCGGCGGGTTCGCCTCCGGCGCCCCGCTCGTGAACGTTCCTCGGCGCTGAAACTGCCACAGCGGCTCCGGACTGTCCGCCGTCGCGGGAGTGCTAGCTGTTATGCCGGAACTGGCTTCGGAGCAGGCGGGCGATGATCGACCTGAAGCAACTCAAGGCGTTCTCGACGCTGGCCGAGTTCGGCAGCTTCTCGCGCTCGGCCGGCGTGCTCGGCGTCGCCCAGCCGGTTCTCAGCCGCCAGATCAAGGCGCTGGAGCAGGAGCTCGGCGTCGAGCTGTTCTATCGCAACGGCCGCGGCACGGTCCTGACCGAGGCCGGCAAGGTCCTGAACCAGTATGCCAAGAACCTGGTCGAGACGGTCGACCGCGCCGCCAGCGAGGTGATGGCGCTGAAGTCGAGCCCGCGCGGCACCATCGTGATCGGCCTGCCGCCCTCGGTCGGCATCGTGCTGACGGTGCCGCTGGTGCAGCATTTCCGCGAGGCCTTCCCTCTGATCTCGCTGCGCGTCATCGAGGGCTTCAGCGGCCATGTGCTGGAATGGCTGCTCACCGGCAAGATCGACGTCGCGGTGCTCTACAACGCGCCGCGCACCGGCAGCCTGCGGGCCGAGCCGCTGCTGACCGACGAACTCTTCCTGCTCGGCCCGGCCGAGGGCGGTATTGTGCCGGACGCCGAAAGCGTGACTGCCCGCCTGCTCTCCGAGATTCCGCTGATCCTGCCGGCGCGCCCGCACGGCCTGCGCATGCTGGTTGATTCGATGCTGGGCGAGGCCGGCATCGTGCCGCGCGTCGAGATCGAGGTCGAGGCGATGCCGTCCACGCTCGGCCTCGTCGAGAACGGCGTCGGCTACACCATCCTGTCCTATTCGACGGCGCATGCCCGCGTGCAGGCCGGCCGCATGCGTGCCTGGCGCATCGTCGAGCCCGGCATCACCCGCCAGCTCATCCTCGCGACCTCCAGCCAGCGCCCGACCACGCCCGCGATGCGCTCGCTCGTCGCCATGGTGCGCCAGGAGGTCCGCAGCCTGACCGAGCAGGGGCTCTGGCTGCCCAAGGGGCGTTGAGCGGAACGGTTGCCGCTGAGGCGAACCGCCGGCCGGCCCGCGCTCGGCATGACGGATACGACATGACTGATATTCGACCCTTGGCGATGCCGCCGGCTGCACGGTTTCGCTAGCGTAGTGACAACGAATGAAGACGCCGGGGCCGCAGCGTCCGGCGCAGGGAGATCAGGGATGGCAGTTCTAGGCTTTGTTGGCGTCGGCCGCATGGGCGGACCGATGGTCTCCCGCCTCATCGAGGCCGGGCACCAGCTCGTTATTTTCGACACCCAGAAGCAGGCGACCGATGCGCTTGCCGCCAAGGGCGCCAAGGTCGTGGCTTCGCCGAGGGCGGTCGCGGACGAAGCCGAGATCGTTCTGGTCAGCCTGCCGACGCCCGACATCGTCAAGGCGGTGGCGCTGGGGCCCGATGGCGTCAGCGACGGTAAGCGCGTCCGCGTCATGGTCGATCTCTCGACCTCGGGCCCGGGCGCTGCGGTCGTCGTCGCCGAAGGCCTGGCGAAGAAGAACATCATCTCGGTCGACAGCCCGGTCAGTGGCGGCATCAAGGGCGCGACCAACGGCACGCTCGCCGTCATGGTCTCCTGCCCGAAGGCGACCTTCGACGAACTCGAGCCGATCCTGAAGACCTTCGGCAAGATCTTCTTCACCGGCGAGAAGCCGGGTCTGGCCCAGACCGCCAAGCTCGCCAACAACCTGATGGCGGCTGCCGCGCTGGTCATCACCTCCGAGGCGATGGCGATGGGCGTCAAGGCCGGGCTCGATGCCAAGGTCCTGATCGACATCATCAACGTGTCGAGCGGCCGCAACAGCGCCAGCGAGGACAAGTTCCCGCGCTCGGTCCTGCCGGGCACCTTCGATTTCGGCTTCGCGACGGGCTTGTCCTACAAGGACGTGCGTCTCTGCGTCGACGAGGCCGAGGCGATGGGCGTGCCGATGGTGGTCGGCGCGGCGGTGCGCCAGATGCTCGCGGTGACGCAGGCGAAGTTCGGCGCGCAGTCGGATTTCACCAGCATTGCCAAGGTGCTGGAGGAATGGGCCGGGGTCGAGATCCGCGGCTGACCCTGCTCCCGATCAGGCCGGTTTCGGAAGGAGCGCGCCATGGCCGCTGTCCACGCCGATATGCCAGAACCGTCGCACGGACCGGCCGCCTCGCTGACGCGCATGCTTGCGCGGGCCGCGCTGGCAGCCGAGCCCGCCGGCTTCGGCGAGGAAGTCCAGGCCAAGCTCAAGATCTGCCTGATCGACTTCCTCTCCTGCTGCTTCGAGGCTTACGACCTGCCGACGAGTCGGCAGGCGCGGGCGATCGCCAGATCGCGCGCCGACGGGGCCGCCATCATCGGCTCCGACATCCTCGCGACACCGGGCGAGGCCGCCTTCGCCAATGGCACGACCGGCCATGGCCTCGTCCGTGAGGACATGCATGCCGGCAGCATCAGCCATCACGGCGTCGTCGTCTGGCCGACGCTGCTGGCGCTGGCCCAGGATCGTTCCAGCCAGGATCAGGCTTGCTCGGGTGCCGCCCTGCTCAAGGCGGCGCTGGTCGGCTATGAGGGCGGCGCCCGTCTCGGGCGTGCCCTGTTCGACGCTGATCTGGCGCGCCTGTTCCGGCCGACCGGCACGGTCGGGCCGATCGGCGGGGCGCTCGCGGGCGCCATCCTGCTCGGCCTGAGCGAGGACGAGATCGTCGCCGCTCTCGGTCTTGCCGCCAACACCTCCGGTGGCCTCAACCAGTGGCCCCATACCGGCGCCGGGGACATGTATTTCCATCCGGGCTTCGCTGCGCGCAGTGCCGTCACCGCGGTCGAGCTGGCGGCGGCCGGCGCCTATGCCTCGGAGACGATCCTCGAAGGCGAGGCCGGGCTCTTCGCCGCCTTCCGCCGTGGCCCGCCGCGCGCGCCCGTCGCGCTCTTTGCCGACGGCAAGGCCGAGATTCTTGCCGTCTACAACAAGCCCGTCCCCGCGTGCAATTTCGCCCAGACGGCCTGTCAGGCGGCGTTGCGCGTCGCCGACCAGATCGAGGATCCGGGCGAGATCGAGACCTTGACGGTGGATCTGCCCGACGCCGCGATCCGCTATCCCGGCTGCGACTTCGCCGGCCCCTTCGCCCATGCGCTGCAGGCCAAGATGAGCATCCAGTACGGTGTCGCCGCCGCGCTCCGGCGCGGCGTCGTCGAGGAGGCGAACTACGCCCGCCTCGACGAGCCGGTGATCCTGCATCTGGCGCGTCTCGCCAGCCTGCGCCGCGATGCTGGCTTCACGGCCGCTTTCCCGGCTCGTCAGGGCGCCGAGGTCGCCGTCACGCTGCGCAACGGCACGCGCATCAATCACCGCCTGTCCGATGTCGTGCCGGCGACGGAATCCGAAATCCGGGCGCGCTTCCGCGCCTCGGCCGGCGAGCGCCTCGGCCTGCGCCGGGCCGACGAGATCGAAGCCCTGATCGACGGGCTCGAAACCCTGACCGATGCCGGGCGCATCGGCCGGCTCTGCCTGGCCGGCGACGGCGCCGTCCCGGCCCGCACCAGACGGGCAGCCGCGAAAGGCTGACCGCGCGCCCCATCGGGCGTGCGGAAGACGAAGGCCGGGCGACACGATCCGGCGTGAACGAATGGGGAGTGAGGAATGCCTGTCGTGACCAGACGACCGCAGGGCGCGGCCGCCCGGAGGGCCGTGCGATGACGGCGCAGTTGATCGAGAACATCCTGCAGGCGCTCGCCGCGGGGCTGCTCGCCGGTGCGATCTACGGGCTGATGTGCGTCGGCCTCGGCCTGATCTTCGGCGTCATGCGGGTGATCAATTTCGCCCATGGCGACTTCATGATGCTCGGCATGTATGCCGCCTATTTCCTCTTCGGCGCGCTCGGCATCCAGGCGCTCGCGGGCAGCCTCATCGGCCCCTATATCGCGATCCTGCTGGCCGGGCCGCTGCTCTTCCTGTTCGGCTACGGCATCCACAAGGCGCTGATCTCGAAGGTCACCGGCACGCGCACTGCCCAGCTCGACGGCGAGGGCCATTACGCCCAGCTCATCCTGACGCTCGGCATCGCGCTGGTCCTCCAGAACGGCGGCATGATCGTCTTCGGCTCCGAGCTGCATTCGATCCGCACGCCGCTCTCCAGCAGCGCCTGGGAGCTTGGTCCGTTCTGGGGCGATTTCGTCAGCATCTTCGTCAACAAGTCGCGCGGCATCGCGGCCCTGTTCTCGATCGCGACGATCGCGGTGCTGGCGCTGATGATCGCCCGTTCGCGGCTCGGCAAGTCGCTGCGCGCCGCGGCCGACAATCCCGAGGCCGCGACCTATATGGGTATCGACGTCGACAAGGCGCATCGCATTGCCTTCGCGCTCGGCGTCGGCATCACCGCCATCGCCGGCGGCCTGCTCGCCACCAACTACCCGTTCCAGCCCTATATCGGGCTCGAATACGTCATCGTCATGTATGCCGGCGTCGTCCTCGGCGGCATGGGCTCGATCGTCGGCGCCTTCTGGGGCGGCATGACCATCGGCCTCGTGCAGCAGCTCTCGACGTTGATCCTGCCGACGCAGCTCCAGAATGCCGCGATCTTCGTGGTCTTCCTGCTGATCGTGTTCCTGCGCCCGCAGGGCTTCTTCGGCCGCGTCGTGGAGAGGACCTGACATGCGTCTGTCCTCTCTCGTCCCGGTCCTGGCGTTTGCGGCGGCCTATGCGCTGCTCTCGCTGCTGGTGACCAATTCCTATTACCAGCTCATGCTGACGCTGGTGCTGGTCTGGGCCTGCTTCGGCCTCTCCTGGAACGTTCTCTCCGGCTATACGGGCCTTGTCTCTTTCGGCCACGCCGCCTTCTTCGGGCTCGGCGCCTACACGACCGCCCTCGGTCAGATCCATTTCGACCTGACGCCCTGGCTGATGATCCCGGTCTCGGCGCTGGTTGGCGGTCTCGCCGGTCTTGCCGTCGGCTTCCCGACCTTCCGGCTGCGCGGGCATTACTTCGCGCTCGCCATGCTCGCCTACCCGCTGGCGCTGCTCTACGTCTTTGAATGGCTCGGCTATCAGGAGCTGACGCTGCCGATCAAGCGCGAGAACCCGGCCGCCTACATGCAGTTCGCCGATCACAGGGTCTACACCCTGCTGGCGCTCGGGCTGCTCGTCGCGGTGATGCTGTTCTCGCAATGGATCGAGCGTTCGCGCTTCGGCCGCGCCCTGATGGCGATCAAGCAGAACGAGGCGGCGGCGGAAGCCGCGGGCATCGACACACTCGCCTGGAAGCTCAAGGCCATCGCCATCTCCGGCGCGATCGCCGGCATGGTCGGCGGCTTCTACGCCATCGTCCTGCTGGTCGTGACGCCGCCATCCGTCTTCGGCATGCTGGTTTCGGCGCAGGCGCTGACGGTCGCCATGTTCGGCGGCATCGGCTCGGTCTGGGGCCCGGTCATCGGCGCGGCCTTCCTGATCCCCGTTGCTGAAATCCTGCATGCGGAGCTGGGCTCGCGCTTTCCCGGCATTCAGGGCGTCGTCTACGGCCTCGCCATCATCGGCGTCATCCTGATCGCGCCCGAGGGCGTCTACTGGAAACTGCGGGACCGCGTCCTCAAGCGCGGGCGCGCCGGCGCTGTGGCGATCCTCCCCGCCGTCTCGGAGCCCGTTGCGGCATCAGCGCGCACGAAGCCGGCTAAGGATGCCCCGGTCGCGCTCAGCGTCCGCAATGTCTCGAAGTCCTTCGGCGGGCTCAAGGCCAACCGGGACATCTCCTTCGACGTGCCCGAGGGCGCGATCCTCGGCATCATTGGTCCCAACGGCGCCGGCAAGACCACGCTGTTCAATCTGCTCAACGGCTTCCTCAAGCCTGACCAGGGGGAGGTCAAGGTCTATGGCCGCGAAACGGTCGGCATGAAGCCGCACCAGATCTGCGCGCTCGGCGTCGGCCGCACCTTCCAGGTGATGCGCCCCTTCCTGCGCATGTCCGTCGCCGAGAACGTCGTGCTCGGCGCCTATGTCGCGACACCCGACGATGAGGAGGCGAAGCGCCTCGCCGCCGAGGCGGTGGCGCGCGTTGGTCTCTCGCATGTCGCCGACAAGCTCGCCGGCGAACTGATGACCAAGGAGCTGCGGCTGATGGAGCTGGCGCGCGCGCTCGCCGGCCAGCCGAAGCTCCTGCTGCTCGACGAGACGCTGGCGGGCCTCGGCCATGGCGAGGCCGATGAGGTTGTCGCCGTCATCCGGCGTCTGGCGGCCGACTCCGTCACCATCGTGATCATCGAGCACACCATGCAGGCCATGGTGAAGCTGGTCGATCATTTCCTCGTCCTCGATCACGGCGCCGTCCTCGTCGATGGCGAGCCCACCGCCGTGACGCGCGATCCGCGCGTGATCGAGGCCTATCTCGGCAAGAAATGGGTGGTCGATGCTCAGGCTTGAGACTGTTCTGGCCGGCTACTCGGCCATCCCCGTCCTGCGCGATGTCTCGCTCTCGGTCGATGCCGGGCAGTTCGTCGCCGTCGTCGGCCCCAACGGTGCCGGCAAGACGACCCTGTTCAAGACCATCTCGGGCATCCTGCGGCCGCGCCAGGGCCGCATCACCTTCGAGGGCATCGATCTCGCCAGCGTCCCGCCCTCGGGCCGGGCCCATCTTGGCATCGCGCATGTGCCCGAGGGGCGGCAGGTCTTCCCCTCGCTGAGCGTGCTCGAGAACCTCGAGATGGGCGCCTATACGGCCGCTGGCCAGCGCGACTGGAAGCGCAACATCGAGCGCATCTTCACCTGGCTGCCGGTGCTGGCCGAGCGGCGCGGCCAGTTCGCCGGCACGCTCTCGGGTGGCGAGCAGCAGATGGTCGCGATCGGCCGGGGGCTCGCCTCCTCGCCGAAGCTGCTGATGCTCGACGAGCCGTCGATGGGGCTCGCGCCCGCCATCGCCGATTTCATTTTCGAGAAGCTGATCGAGATCCGCCGCGACACGGGGCTGACCATTCTCCTGGTCGAGCAGCGCGTCGCCGAGGCGCTGGAATCGGCCGACCACGGCTATGTGCTCGAGGCCGGCCGCGTCGTTCTCGAAGGCGACAACCGAACGCTGCGCGCGGATGACCGCGTCCGGCAGGCCTATCTGGGCATGTGACATTCTCTCGGCATCTGGCCTGTCCGGCCATCTGACCGAGCCACACCGAAGACCCGAAAGCCGCGGCGACAGCGGCACCACCCTGGAGGAGACGAAACCATGACGACGAGACGTTCCCTGACCCGCAATCTGGCCGCTCTGCCCGCGCTCGCGGCCCTCGGACTGGCCTTCCCTGCCGCCGCCCAAAACCCGGCCGAGGTCAAGGTCGGCCTGCTGGTGCCGCTGTCGGGCCTCTATGCCCGCCCCGGCCAGGTCATGAAGATGGGCGCCGAGATGGCGATCGAGCACATCAACGCGCAGGGCGGTATCAAGGCGCTCGGTGGCGCCAAGCTCAAGCTCGTCCTGCTCGATTCCGGCGACACGGTCGAGAAGGCCAAGAACGCGGCCCAGCGCATGGTCGCGCAGGAGACCGATCTCGTCGCCGCCAGCGGCTCGTATCTCTCCTCCTTCACCCTGGCCGCAACCGAAGTCACCGAACGCGCCAGTCTGCCGATGCTGACCCTGTCCTATTCGGACCTGATCACCGATCGCGGCTTCAAATACGTCTTCCAGACCTCGGCGACCGCGGCCTCCCAGGCCGAGCAGTGCCTGCCCGAGGTGATGAAGGTCGCCGAGAAGGCGACCGGCGTCCGGCCCAAGACGGTCGCGATCATCACCGACAACACCGGCGCCTCTGTCGCCTCGGTCAAGCCGATGCGCGAACGCCTGCTGAAGGAGCATGGGCTCACCCTCGTCGTCGACGAGACCTTCACCCCGCCGCTGTCGGATGCGACGCCGCTCATCCAGAAGGTCCGCGCGACCAGGCCCGACCTGCTGTTCTTCCTGCCGACGGTGATCTCCGACGGCAAGCTCATCATGGAGAAGATGAACGAGTTCGGCCTCGGCCAGGCGCGTATTCCGATGATCTCCTTCGGCATCGCCATCGCCGAGCCGGAAATCCTCAAGACGATGGGCGCAGACATGCTGCAGGGCGTCATGACCTGCGTCGGCAGCTGGGGTTCCAAGGGCCATGAGCCGCTGATCGCCGAGCTCAAGGCCAAATATGGCGAGCCGTGGATGACCCAGAACGGCATCTCGACCTATGCCGATATGTGGGTCGTCGCCGCGGCCCTCGAAAAGGCCGGCAAGGCCGACAAGGAAGCCGTCGCCCAGGCGCTGCGCACGCTCGATCTCGGCCCGTCGAAATACTACCCCGGCGGCCTGATCAAGTTCGACGACAAGGGCCGCCGCGTGAATGCCGGCCTGACCATCGTGCAGTGGCAAAGCGGCGTGCCCAATACCGTCTTCCCGCCCGATCTCGCGGTCAGCCAGGCCATCTGGTCCAAGAAGTGACGCAGATCATATGACGCCGATCGCGGCTGGCTCTCACAGGCCGGCCGCCCCCGCCCCGGGCGCCGCCCGGGGCATCACTGCCCGCTCAACCTGGAGAATGACATGAGCAAGGACGTCTTCGATCGTGGTCTCGCCATCCGCAAGGACGTGCTCGGCAGGGAGTTCGTCGAGAAGTCGCTGGCGACGGCGGACGAATTCAACATGCCGATGCAGGAACTCACGACCGAGTATTGCTGGGGCGCCGTCTGGGGCCGCGACGGCCTGCCGCGCAAGACGCGTTCGATGCTGAACCTCGCCATGATCAGCGCATTGAACCGCCCCCATGAGCTGAAAATGCACGTCAAGGGCGCGCTCCGGAACGGCGTCAGCAAGGACGAGATCCGCGAGGTCTTCCTCCAGGTCGCGATCTATGCCGGCATCCCGGCGGGCGTGGACTCGTTCCGCATCGCGCGCGAGGCCTTCGCCGAACTCGACGCGGCAGGCTGAAGCCGGTCCGCCGGGCCGGCAACGCCCGCCCTGTACCCGCGAAAACGCGAACGGCCGCTATTCAGCGGCCGTTCGTCTGTGGAGTGTGGAGAGACCATGCCGCGAGGCTCACTCGCCGGCGGCGGCCTTGAGCGGCGGGGCGTCATAGCCGTCGGGGCCGATGGCCTCGGTCGCCTGGCGGTTGCGCGACATCGCGTCGATGAGCTGGCGGTTCGAATGCTCCAGCGTCCCGACATGGTCGATATGGTGGCGCAGGTCGTTGCGAAGCTGCTGGTTCACGCCCGTCAGGAAATCGGCCTTGGATTGCAGGGCCGAGAGCTTGATCTCGAGATCGTAGACGCCCTTGTCGCGCCGGGCGAGATCCTCGGCCAGCTTGCGCTCGCGTTCGGCCGCCGCGATCGCTTGGGCTTCCAGCTCCTTGATCGTCTGCAGGGCGACGACGATGCGCGCCTGCGCCTGGCTCGCCAGTTCGTTGGCGGCTTCGCGCTCGCCGATCATCTTCTCGGTCAGTGCGGCGATGTCGCGCTGCAGGCGCTGGTTCTCGCCGTCGGCGGCCACCAGATCGGACCGCAGCATCGCGACCTCTCTCGACAGGTTCTGCGTCGCGGCTGATTTCTCGAGCAGCTTCTGGTCGACGACCTGGCGCTCCTCGGAGAGCCGCTGGACGCGCGAATCGGTGCTGGAGAGCCGCTGCAGCAGTCCGTTGAACTCGCCCTGCAACTTGCCGTGCTCGGCTTCCAGCGTCGAGAGCGAGGTCTGCGTCTGGTCGAGCGTGGCGCGGCTGCGGTGCAGCTCTTCCTCGTAGCGCAGCGCCAGCGGGCGGTAATGGCCGAGCTCCGTCTGCAGGCCGGCGATCTCGCGATCCTGCCGGCTGCAGGCGCTGGCGAGCTCCTCGATCTGCGTGGCCTGGTCCTGCGACGTCTGGATGAACTTCGGCAGGATCTGCTGCATCGTCGCCGTGCGCGTCATCAGCAGGTCGAGTTGCAGGGACCAGTTCGAGATCTTGGCGAATTCGGTCTGGAGTTCGTTGGACTGGTCGCTGATCGCGGCCATGAGCTGGCCGACCTCATGCGAGCTGCTCTGCTTGGGGCGCTCCTCATGGACAGTGGCGGGCGGTTCGCCGGGCTCGTTGGCGGCGAAGTCAGGCGTGTGGAAAGCCGGTGACGGTCGCACGTCACGCTCCTCGCTGCGTCCGCCGATGAGACGCCTCAGACTTGCACCTATCATCTAAGCCACCCCACTTTGCCCCGATTGACGCGGGACGTGTCGCCTTCCGGCAGCCCGGCCGCTGGGGCATTCAGGGCAGTACGGGAGGCGATGCGCAAGCAGACGGCGCGGCGCGCTGCATGGCAATCTCCGAACGTCGATTTTGATGAGTTGCGAACAACTTCTTTGGACGTGGTCGAGGCGAGAGCGCGATGGCCGCGGCGATCCGGCGAGGATGCCGCCCGGAGCCGGTCAGGCCGGCCGTGCCGCCGCCCCGTTCTGGCGCAGTCTCAGCTCGAGCATATAGGCGCGCTGGACCGCCTCGCGCTCGCGCAGCAGGGCCTTTTCCAGAATGCTCTGCTGCGTCTGCAGCACCTGGTTGGCGCGGTCGAGAGTCGCCTCCGCCTTCCGGGCGCGCTCGCTCCAGCCGTCCTTCTCCTGCGCCAGTGCCGCGACGTCCTCGCGGAGCTGGGCGTTCTCCGCCTGGGCGTCCTGGAGCGAACTCTTCGCTTTCTGCAGGACCGACAGCAACTGGAACTGGAGTGTCTCGAAGGCCTCGCCCGCGCCCTCCACCAGGGCCAGGGTATCCTGCGGATGCGGCCGGCCCGCCGCACGGCGCATCTCGGCGCGCGGTGCCGACGCTGAAGGCGGCGAAGGCACAGTCCTGTCCGAAGTCTCTCGCCAGCCCGGCGACCGAAGCATGGCGCGGCTCAGGCTGGGCATGTTGTGTGTCACGGTCAGCCGCGCGACTGCGGGCGGTTGGCCGGTGCGAAGGAGGTGGTCACGGCGTCGTGCAGGCGGGCGAGCCAGGCCTCGGCCTCGACGGCGCGGGCCTCGGCCTGGCGGGCCCGTTCCTCTGAGCGCCACAGCATCTCGTTGGCTGTCGCGATCTGCGCTTCCAGCTCGCGCATGTTGACCGCCGCCTGGGTGATCGTCTGCTGCAGCCGTTCCTCGAGCTGGGCATAGCGGAGATCGCTGATCCGGATGGCCTCGCTGGTCTCCTCGATCAGCGCCAGCGCCGACGGCCAGTCACGCTGCTGGGTGGTCGCCGTGGTCGGCAGCGAAGCCGGCCTGAGCATGTCCTGCGGCGCCGAGAGCGCGGCCGGAAACGCCGCGATCTTGTCCGAGGCGTTCAGGAACGAGTCCGATGACTGCGCATTCTGTCGCGGCAGGGTGGTGACGGTGGCGAGGTCGCTAACGGCAGGCTGCATGATGTGCTCCGTTCGAGCCGAGCAGGACGGCCGCATCGGCGGCCGCGTGTTCGAGGGATTGCGGGGAAGGCAGAGCGGTCAGATGCGCCGGAATGGCATCGAGGCGAGCCGGCCCGCGCAGGGCCAGTCTCGGCTCCGGCGGCGGCAGCAGGACCGGCTGCAGGCGGATCTGATCCTCCAGCGCGCGCCGGTTGGCGCGGGCGAGATTCAGCGCGCGCTGCAGCAGCAGCGTGTCGCGACGCTCGCCCTGCAAGGCTTCTTCCAGGCGCAGGCACTCCCGCTGCAGCGCGTCCGAGGCGGCGCTGTGCTTCGTCCTGCTCGCGCGCAGATCGCTCTCGACGGCGGCGCCGGCGTTCCGCAGTTCTTCGATCTCGGCCGTCTTGCCGGCCAGCGCTGCGGCCAGCGCGGCGATGTGATGGTCCTGCCGGGTCTTCTCCAGGGCGGCCTCGTGCAGGCCCTGTTTCAGCCGCTCGATCTCCGCAGCGGCCGTGCGGCGGAGCTGATCGGCTGCGACGATCGTCTCGCGGTGGCGTTGCAGGGACCGTTCGGCCACGCCAAGCGCCGCCTGCGTCTCGCGCGCATGCAGCCGCTCCGCTCCGAGCAGGGTTTCCGTCGCCGCGAGACGGCCGAGCGCGGCTTCAAGGCGCAATTCCAGGAAGGCCTGCTGCGCCGCAGACAGCCTGTGGATGGGGTCGGCATCCTGCGCGAAACTGCCGGCCTCCGGCGCCGGGCGGCTGGCGTCGTCCGGAAATGCCGACGACCCGCCGGGCTGCGCCTCGGGCAGCGAGGGAGAGCCCAGCCAATCGTTCGAACGGGCAACCGGGAGGGCGTTCAAGTGAGGGCCTCGAAAATCGCGCTTGAGGAGCTTCGGGAACGCCAACGCGAATCAGTGAATCAAACTATCGACTCTTCGCGAATCGTATCAATACGAGATTTTGTGCTGCCGCCCTTGGGACGCGCTGTCTGTTGCTTTGGCTGGGGATGGCTGCGTCAAGCTGCGCCCTTACATTCCAGCGATGCGTCGGCCCATCTTGCGGTGGGGCGCATTCCGGCCGAGGCAGGAAGTGGCCCCGCTCAGGCGTTTCAGCGGCCCTGCCGAGGAGTTCCCGTGATGTTTCCGAGCCGCCGCATGGTCGGTGCCGGCCTGCTGGCCGCCCCCGCCCTTCTCGCCGCCCGCACGGGCCAGGCCGCCGGCCGGCCGGTGACGGTCGCCTCGCTCTTCGGCGAGGACAAGCCGGAGACCAGGATCTGGCGGCGCATGGCGCAGATCCTGGAGCGGACGGCGCCCGGCCGCTTCGATCTGCGCATCGTCGGCAATGCCGCGCTCGGCGGCGAGAAGGAGGTCGCCGAGGGCATGCGGCTCGGCTCGGTGCAGGCCTCGCTCTCGACCATCTCGGCGCTTTCGGGGTGGGTGCCCGATGGCCAGCTCCTGGACCTGCCTTTCCTCTTCCGCGACCGGGGCCATCTGAAGCGCGTTCTGGCCGGGCCGCTCGGCGCCGAACTGAAGGGCAAATACGAGGCGCAGGGCTTCGTCGTGCTCGGCTTCATCAACTACGGCGCGCGCCATCTCCTCGCCAAGGAGCCGCTCACCACGCCGGCCGCCATTCGGGGCAAGCGCATCCGCGTCATCCAGAGCCCGCTCCACACCGAGCTCTGGTCGGGTCTGGGCGCCTATCCGACGCCGATCCCGATCCCCGAGACCTACAACGCCCTGAAGACCGGCGTGGTCGACTGCATGGATTTGACCGAATCGGCCTATGTCGGCTTCCGGCTGCACGAGGTCGTGCCCTGGCTGATCGAGACCGGCCATATCTGGGCGAGCGGCGTCATCATGGTCCAGGCCGCGTTCTGGAAGGGGCTTTCGGCCGGCGACAGGGAGGCGCTTGCCGCTGCTGCCGCCGAGGGAACCAGCTATTTCGACGAACTGATCGTCACCGACGAGGAGGCTTCGATGGCGAAGGCCGCCGCCGAGGGCGGCAAGGTCGCGCAACCCGAGGACCGGCCGGCCTGGGAGGCCGGCGCCCGCAAGGTCTGGGCCGCCTTCGCGTCGAAGCTCGGCGGGCTCGACCGCATCGAGGCCATCGCCGCCGGCGCCTGAACCCACCACCCTGTCTGCATCCGGAGAACCACATTCATGCCGCAGTCCATCGACCATATCGTCATCGCCGTCGCCGATCTCGACCAGGCGGTGCGCGACTACGAGACGCTGGGCTTCACCGTGCTGCCGGGCGGCGAGCATCCGCGCGGCTCGCGCAATGCGCTCGTGGTGCTGGCGGACGGCGCCTATCTCGAGATCATCGCCTTCGCGCGGCCGGTGCCAAGCTTTCGCTGGTGGAAGGTGCTGGACGAGGCCGGCAGCGGCCTCGTCGACTACGCCTTGCTGCCGGCCGACACGCTCGATCTCGATCTCGCCCGCACCCGCGCGGCTGGCATCGAGATCGAAGGCCCGATCGATGGCGAGCGCCTGCAGCCGGACGGCACGCGCATCGCCTGGCGCTCGGCTCGCCCGCCCGAGCCCGACATTCCCTTCATCTGCGAGGATGTCACGCCGCGCGCGCTGCGCGTGCCAGAGGGCAAGGCGCGCAAGCATGCCAATGGCGTCACCGGCGTTGCCGGGGTCACGGTCGCGGTGCGCAACCTCGCGGCCTCGGTCGCGCGCTATCGTGCGCTGACCGGGCTCGAGCCCGTCGCCTGCGGCACCGTGCCGGGCCTCGGCTTCGGCCTCGCCCAGTTCAGGCTCGGCCGGCAGGTGCTGTCGCTGACGGAAGCGCGCAGCGATGCCTGCGAGAGCCTGACGCGCCATCTCGGCCGGCGCGGGCAGGGCGCCTATGCGATATCCTTCTTCGGCCCCGCCGATCGCTGCCTCGACCGGGCGCTCGCCCATGGCGCCAGGCTGGAGATCGTCAAGGCCCTGTGAGGGGCGCGCCACCACATGCACCGTCATTCCGGACAAGCGGCGAAGCCGCGCCGATCCGGAATCCATCGTAAGGGGCCGAACGCTACGATGGCTTCCGGGGCTGCGCTTCCCTGGCCCGGAATGACGGCGTCAATGACCGCATGGCTTGTTTCAGGTCCGTGACTTGTTTCAGGCCCATCGCTTGCATCACGATGGGGCTGCCGCCTTGGCGCAGAGCGACAACCGGAAGACTTCAAGGCATCCCATGGCTTACGATCTCATCATCGCCAACGGCACGATAGCCACCGCCTCAGACGTCTTTTCCTGCGATATCGGCATCCGGGGCGGCACCATCGTCGCGCTCGGCCATGATCTCGGCGCAGCGGCGGAGACGATCGACGCGAGCGGCCTGCTCGTCCTGCCCGGCGGCATCGACAGCCATGTCCACATCGCCCAGCCGAGCGGCGAGGGCATCGTCATGGCCGACGACTTTGCCTCGGGCACGCTCTCGGCCGCCTTCGGCGGCAACACCACGGTGATGCCCTTCTGCATGCAGGAGAAGGGAACGAGCCTGCGCGAGACGGTGAAGGATTACCACAGGCAGGCCGACGGCCGCTGCTACACCGATGTCGCCTTCCACCTCGTCATCAGCGACCCGACGGAGCAGGTGCTCGGCCAGGACCTGCCGGCGCTGATCGAGGATGGCTACACCTCTTTCAAGGTCTTCATGACCTATGACGGGCTCGCCCTGAATGATCGCGAGATGCTCGAGGTGATGTCGGTCGCCCGCGAGACCGGCGCACTCGTCATGGTCCATGCCGAGAATGATGACGCGATCCGCTTCCTGACCGACAGGCTCGAACGCGGCGGCCATGTCGCGCCGAAATTCCACGGCACCTCGCGGCCGATCCCGGTCGAGCGCGAGGCGACGCATCGCGCGATCTCGCTCGCCGAACTCGTCGACGTCCCCGTGATGATCGTCCATGTCTCGAACCGCGAGGCGATGGAGGAGATCGCGCGGGCCCGTTCGCGCGGCCTCAAGGTCTATGGCGAGACCTGTCCGCAATATCTCGTGCTGACCGAGAAGGACATGGACGGCCTCAACATGGAGGGCGCGAAATATGTCTGCTCGCCGCCGCCGCGCGATACGGCATCGCAGCAGGCCTGCTGGGAGGGGCTGGCGAACGGCATCTTCAGCGTCTTCTCCTCCGACCATTGCCCGTTCCGCTATGACGATCCGGCCGGCAAGCTGACGCCGAAGGGCCGCACCTCCTTCCGCTGGGTGCCCAATGGCATTCCCGGCGTCGAGACCCGGCTGCCGATCCTGTTCTCGGAGGGGGTGGCCAAGGGCAGGATCACGCTCAATCAGTTCGTCGCCCTGTCCTCGACCAATCACGCGAAGACCTATGGCCTGACGAAGAAGGGCTCGATCGCGATCGGCATGGATGCCGATATCGCGATCTGGGACCCTAAGCGCGAGGTCACGATCAGCCAGTCGCTGCTGCATCACGGCAGCGACTACACCCCTTATGAAGGCATCGCGGTGACGGGCTGGCCGGTCACCACGATTCTGCGCGGGCAGGTCGTGGTGCGCGACGGCGCGCTGGCCGGCAAGCCGGGGCAGGGCTGCCATGTCGCGCGCGAGCGCTCGGAACTGGCCCGGCCTGTGGGCGTCCGTGCATTCGGATAGTTCTATTTCTTTAATAAAAACAAAGACTTGCTGACGCGTTCATTCGCGCCTATCTGTTCGCCCGATCCGATTCACCAGCACGGATGGAGATGGCCGATGGGCGGAGTCAGTGAAGCGGATGTCGCCGCCGCGATCGGGCGCATCGACGAGATCATCATCCGCGAGGTCGTCCGGACGGAGGCCAGCCGCCACGAGCTGCGCCGCGCGCTCCTGCTGGCGCGGCAGCCGCTCGGTGTCGAGGCCGGCCGCGCCCTGCCGCCGCGGATGCAGCGGCTGGTCGATCTGCTGATGGTCGCGCTGCCCGAGCCCGAGCGCCTGCCCTCGCGCCATGGCTTCGGCCGGCAGAACGGGACGGCGCGCCATGCGGCGTGAGCCCGACGCCGGGATGCCGTTCGACGCGGCCCGTCTCGAAATCCGGCAGGCGCTGATGAGCGCCTTTTGTGGCGTGCTGCACGCCACGCGGCTGCCGCCGATCGCGGTTCTCGAACTCGCCGCCGAGGCGGTCGGCTCGATCTACAGGGAGGTCGCGGATGCTCATCTCGGCGATCGGCCATGCCCTTGCGGCTGGCATCCGAGCCTCCCGGCGGATCTGGCGACGCTTCAGGCGGCGCTCACGCTGATCGCTGCGCCGCCGCCCGGCATCGACCTCGCCCGCGCCGAGGTCGCCGGCCGCGCCTGAACCCTATCCCTTCGCGCGGCGCGGCATGCTATGCGGCCCGTTTCACGACAGATCGCGAGGCGCGGATGCGGAAACTGCTGATCGTCGGCATCGGCGCAGGCGACCCGGACCATATGACGGTCCAGGCGATCAGGGCGCTGAACCGGGCCGATGTCGTCTTCCTGCCGGACAAGGGCGAGGAGAAGGCGGCGCTGCGCCATCTCCGCGAGGAGATCTGCGCGCGTTTCATCGAGAAGCCCTGCAAGACGGTCACGGTCGAGACGCCGCAGCGCGCGCCGGCTGCGTCCGACTACCGCGGTGTCGTCGACGACTGGCATGCGCGCATCGCGGAAAACTACGAGCGCCTCTTCCGCGCCGAGCTGGCGGAGGGCCAGCATGGCGCGCTCCTCGTCTGGGGCGATCCCGCCCTCTATGACAGCACGCTGCGCATCGTCGAGCGTGTCCGCGCCAGCGGTCTGGCGCTCGATTGGGAGGTCATTCCCGGCATCAGCAGCGTGCAGGTGCTGGCCGCGCGTCACAGGATCGCGCTGAACCGCATCGGCGAGCCGGTCATGATCACCACCGGGCGCAAGCTCGCTGCCGGCTTCCCGGCGGGGCAGGACAGCGTCGTCGTCATGCTCGATGGCGAGCAGGCCTTCGCCCGGATCGCGCCCGGGGATCTGGACATCTACTGGGGCGCTTATCTCGGAACGCCGGACGAAATCCTGATCGCGGGCCGCCTCGCCGATGTAGCGGGCGAGATCGAACAGGTCCGCGCCCAGGCGCGCCAGCGGCATGGCTGGATCATGGATACCTATCTGCTGCGGCGTCGCGAGGCTTAGCGCCTTTAAGGCCCGGGTGAATCATGGGGGCTTCCAAGTGGCTCGGTCGCGGATGCATGCTCCTGCGAGCGGTGGCCCACGCGATGGGGAGTTTCAGAATGTCGGTTGTTCCGGACGAGCCTTCAGCCCCGGTCCCCTCGCATCCCGAGGAAATCAGGTCGGCTTTCGAACTGCGCCTGGGCAGGCACATGACCTTGCAGGGCAGTGCCAGGATCACGCCGGCAGGCGTGATCAGCGTCGGCCTCTCGGTCTCCGCCATGATGCTGGCGCTGGGCTATCTTGCCTCATCGACGAGGCGCCGCAGATACTGAAAAGGATCGTCGGGCCGACTCGCGAGCGGATGCGAGGCGGTCTGCGTTGGGGCGCGCGGTGACGAGGATCGGCCGCTGGTCCTGCGCCTCCGCCGACGCAGGAAGCCGCCGCTTGCCCCGTGCGGCGGCCGCATGTGAGATGCGCGCCACGGATTGCAGGACGAGCCATGCCTTCGACGAAGCGCAACAGGGCCGCCGGAGACGGCGGCGAAGAACGGGATGTTCTCGATCTCGGCGGCTATGTCCCCTATTTCCTGACGGCGATCTCGAACACCTGGTCGCGCAGCTCGTCGCGGCTTTATCTGGAGCGCTTCGGCGTCGGCGTCACCGAATGGCGCGTGATCTCGCAGCTCGCCATCGAACCCCGCATCGCGGCGCAGCGCATCTGCGAGGTCATCGGGCTCGACAAGGGCGCGGTCAGCCGTGGCGTCGCGGCTTTGGTCGCGGCCGGCCATGTCGCGGAAAGCGCGGATGATCGCGATGCGCGCCGCCTGCTGCTGGAGCTGACGCCGAGCGGCTATGCCCTGCATGACGGTCTGATCGCGCTGGCCACGGCGCGCGAAGGGCTGATGCTGGAGGACTTCACGCCCCAGGAGCGCACGCAACTGATCGGCTTCCTGCGCCGGCTGCATGCACGCCTGCCCGAGTTGCGGCAGTTCGGGGCCGGCGAGTGAGGCGCAGCCGGGCCATCGCCCCTGTCACCAGCGCCGGTAACCGTAGCCGAAGCCGTACCCGCCATAGGGGCCGCTGAAATCCTGATAGCCATAGCTTCGGCGCCTGTCGGCGCGGTCGAGATCGATCTCCTGCAGGCATTGCGCGAAGGCATCGGTCCCGGTGCGGAAGCCATAGCCGCGGCACTGCTCGGCATCGAGCGCGCGACGCTCTTCGATGGTGATGCAGCCGCCGGCCAGGAGTGAAAGGGCCAGGGCGGCGATCGCTGCGATCTTCATGTCCCGTCATCCTTCGGCTTGGCGTGGCATCGCGACAGCCAAGGCCGCAAATGCGTCGAGATTGAGAAAGAGCCTCAGGCATAGCGGCGCGAAGCCGCCCCATGCGCCAGCCTGAGCGCTGCGACATCGAGCCCCGGCACCGCGCCGTCGACGACGCGCCAGCGCCCGGCGACCATCACCCGGTCGGCGCGGCTGGCGCCGCAGAGCACCAGTGCCGCGACAGGGTCATGCGCGCCCGAGAAGCGCAGCTCGTCCAGCCGGAAGAGCGCAAGATCGGCCTCCAACCCGGGCGCGATCCGCCCGATGTCGGAGCGGCCGAGGCAGCGCGCCGAGCCTTCGGTGGCCCAGCGGATCACGTCGCGCGCCGTCACCGCGGTCGCGCTCTCATAGCGCAGCCGGTTGATCAGGAGAGCGTGGCGCAACTCCTCCATCAGGTTCGAGCCGTCATTCGAGGCGGAGCCGTCGACGCCCAGGCCCAGCGGTGCGCCGGCCGCCTCCAGCTCGCGCGTCCGGCAGAAGCCCGAGGCCAGAACGCCGTTCGAGGTTGGGCAGTGGCAGACCCCGACCCCGGCCTTGCCCAGCCGCTCGCATTCCTCGCAGGAGAAATGGATGCCATGCGCCAGCCAGGTCTTCGGCCGCATCCAGCCGGTCTCCTCCAGCAGGTCGAGCGGGCGCTTGCCATAGGTTTCGAGGCAATAGGCGTCCTCGTCCCTGGTCTCGGCGAGATGGGTGTGCAGCGGCGCGTCAAACCGCGCCGCCAGCTCCGCGCTCCTGGCCATCAGCGCGGGCGTCACCGAGAAGGGCGAGCAGGGCGCAAGCGCGATCTGGATCATCGCGCCCGGCGCCGGATCGTGGAACAGGCTCAGCACGCGCTCGCTGTCGGCGAGGATCGTGTCCTCGTCCTGCACCACGCTGTCGGGCGGCAGGCCGCCATCCTTCTGGGACAGGTTCATCGAGCCGCGCGAGATAGTCGCGCGGATGCCGAGCGTGCGCGCCTCCTCGACCGCGATGTCGACCGCGCTCTCCAGCCCTTTCGGATAGAGATAATGGTGGTCGGCGGCCGTGGTGCAGCCCGAGAGCAGAAGCTCGCTCAGCGCGACCCTGACCGCCAGCCGCAGATCGTCGGGGTTGAGCCTGGCCCAGAGCGGGTAGAGCGCGGTCAGCCACGGAAACAGCTCGCGGTCGATCGCGGCCGGGTGGGCCCGCGTCAGCGTCTGGTAGAAATGGTGGTGGGTGTTGATCAGCCCGGGCAGCACGACATGGTTCGAGGCGTCGAAGATGTCGTCGACCGGCCGGGCGGGGGCCTGCCCGGGTTGAACCAGTTCGACGATGCGCGAGCCCTCGACCACGACGCCGCCGCCGGCCGCCTCCGCGACGATGCCGAGCGGATTCCTGATCCAGAGGCGCATGATCTGTTCCGGCCGAGTTGATGAGGATTGAGGGGATAAAATGCTGGGCCCCCTCAGTCCCAGGGCGAATCGACCTTGCAGCGATAGCCGATGAAGCAGCTCGGCGTGTCGCGACTGGGCACCCAGGCCGGTTCGAGAAAGTCGCCATGCGAGCAGAAGCCGCGGTCGCGCACGAAGCGGTCGAAGGTATGCCCGCCGGTGCCGAGCACGATCGCGCCGCTGGCGGCGACGCTCTGCCGGTTGACGTTGCAGGTCCTGTCGAGGGTCGAGGGGCGCGGCTGGGCGAGCGCGGCGCCGCTCGCCAGCACCAGTATCAGGGACAGGGTGAAACGCGTCATGATGGCCTCCTGCGAACCTCTGGCTGCGGTCTCATCCTAACACACTGCAGGCGCCGTCGTTCCCCGGGAACGCCGTTGGCGCATCGCCTGCCCGGCGCGCGATGCTTGACGTCGCCGCCGCCTTCCGCCATCGCTCCGGCGTTTTCGTAACCGCCGGAGCCGTGCCATGTCGCTGACCGATCTCGCCGCCACCATCGACGCCGCCTGGGAGGCCCGCTCCGAGATCGGCATCAACACCAAAGGCGCGGTGCGCGAGGCGGTCGAGCAGGCGATCGAGATGCTCGATGCCGGCCAGGCCCGCGTCGCCGAAAAGCATGGCGCGGATTGGGCCGTGCATCAGTGGCTGAAGAAGGCGGTGCTGCTCTCCTTCCGCCTGACCGACAACATGATCATCGCCAACGGCCCGGGCGAAGGCGTGTTCTGGGACAAGGTCCCGTCCAAGTTCGAGGGCTGGGGCGAGAACCGCTTCCGCGCCGCCGGCTTCCGCGTCGTGCCGCCGGCCGCCGCTCGCAAGGGCTCCTTCATTGCCCCGAACGTCGTGCTGATGCCGTCCTTCGTCAACATCGGCGCCTATGTCGATTCCGGCACCATGGTCGACACCTGGGCGACGGTCGGCTCCTGCGCCCAGATCGGCAAGAATGTGCATCTGTCCGGCGGTGTCGGCATCGGCGGCGTGCTCGAGCCGCTGCAGGCCAACCCGACCATCATCGAGGACAATTGCTTCATCGGAGCCCGCTCCGAGGTCGTCGAGGGCGTGATCGTCGGCGAGGGCTCGGTGCTCTCGATGGGCGTCTTCATCTCGGCCTCGACCAAGATCGTCGACCGCGCCACCGGCGAAGTCCACATCGGCAAGGTGCCGCCCTATTCGGTGGTCGTGCCGGGCTCGCTGCCGGGCAAGCCCTTCCCGGATGGCACGCCGGGCCCCTCGCTCTCCTGCGCCGTCATCGTCAAGACGGTCGATGCGCAGACGCGCTCCAAGACCGGCATCAACGAGCTGCTGCGCGATTGAGCCATCGCCTCATTCTCGGGCGAAGCAAAGCTTCGACCCGAGAATCTCAGGACGAGAAGGCGCCGGTTTCCGAGATGGTCGGGTCAAGCCCGACCATGACGCGTATTCCTCAGCCCACCGGCGTCGGCGCGCCGGCTTCGGGCGCCACCGTCGTCGCACCCGCCAGCGCATCGCGCAGCGCCTGCTCGCGGGTGTGGTCGAGCGAGGTCTTCAGCACCACGCCGCCCGTGCCCTTGATGGCTTCCAGCACCTTGTCGCCGGTCACGCGCTTGACCAGGACGAAGAGCGCGGCATTGCCCGGCTGCAGGCTGGTCGACAGTTCCTTCATGAACTTGTCGTCGACGCCGTAATCGGTCAGCGCGCCGCCGAGTGCGCCGGACGCCGCGCCGAGGGCGGCACCTGCGAGCGGCATTAGGAAGATCGCGCCGATCAGGAGGCCCCAGAACGAGCCCGAGACGGCGCCCATCGCCGTGGTGTTGAGGAGCTGGTTCAGCTTCACCTTGCCGTCTTCATGCATCACCGCGATGGCGGCGTCGCCGATCTCGATCAGGTATTCCTTCTGCAGCGCGAAGATCTTCTGGCGCATCTCCTCGGCGCGCGCTTCGGTCGGATAGACGATGACGACGAGATCGGACATGGGGCTCTCCTGCCAGGGTTAGGCGTGAAAAGAGGTTGAGGAGTAAGGACCTGGACCCGCTTCGTGACGGGCACGTGGCAAGCTAGATCAAAGCGCGATGGACGTCTTGATGTCTCTCAATCGCCGGCCGCCGCCTTTGCCGCCTCCACCGCGCCGCCGCGCAGCGGCAGTTCCTTCATCCGCAGCAGGAAGAACAGCGCGCAGGCGAAACCGATGCAGGTCGCCCCGAAGACGTACTGGAAGAGCCGGATCATCGTGTCGCGGTCGACGGCGTCGAGCTTCACCGCCTCATGCGAAAGGCCCGCCCCGGAGGCGCCGACGCCGCCGAGCACGATCGCCCCGAACACCGCCACGATCAGCGCCCCGCCGATCTGCCGGAAGAAATTGGCCGTTCCCGTCGCCGTGCCGAGCTGGTGCGGGGCGACGGCGTTCTGGATGGAGACAGTGGAGACCGGCAGCATCGTGCCGAGCCCGATGCTGATCAGTCCGAGCAGGATGCAGAACGGCACCAGCGGCATCCGCCCGGCATAGACGGTGAGCAGGGCGACACCGGCCAGCGCGAGCGAAAGCCCGATCACCGGCACGCGCTTGTAATGCGTCAGCCGCGTCATCGCCCGGCCCGACATCGTCGCGCCGAACACCGTGCCGCAGGTCAGGGGCAGCAGGCCGAGCCCCGAGGAGGCGGCGCTAAGGCCGACGACCGTCTCGAAATAGACCGGCAGGTAGATCGTCAGCCCGATGAAGGTGCCCATGCCGAAGCCGGCCGCGATGGTGCCCATGCGGACCACCGGATTGGCCAGGATGTCGAGCGGGATCAGCGGCTCATCGGCCGTCCGGAGGCGCCGGGCGAAGGCGAGCCAGAGTACGAGTGACAGGCCGACCAGCCCTCCGATCGGCGGGGATGTCCAGGGGTAGCGCGTGCCGCCCCAGGACAGCGCAAGCAGCAGCGTCATCGTCGCGCTGGTGATCAGCACGGCGCCGAGCACGTCGAGCTTGTGCGGTCGCTCATGCCGCGGCAGCCGCTTCAGCGCCGAACTCGTCATCCAGTAGGCGGCGGCGCCCAGCGGCAGGTTGATCCAGAAGATCACCGACCAGTGCAGCCGCTCGGCGATCACCCCGCCCAGAACGGGTCCGAGCAGCGAGGACGACATGAAGACGGTCGCGATATAGACCTGATAGCGCCCGCGTTCCTTCGGCGAGACCATGTCGGCCACGATGGTCTGCGCCAGCGCGATCAGCCCGCCGCCGCCCAATCCCTGGATGAAGCGCGCCAGCACCAGGAGCCAGAGCGACGGTGCGACCGCGCAGGCGAGTGAGCCCAGCATGAAGACGACGATGCCGGACAGCAGCACGACCCGGCGGCCGTGAATATCGGCGAGCTTGCCGTAGAGCGGGGTCACGGCCGTCGAGGCCAGCAGATAGGAGGTCACCACCCAGGACAGATGCGTGACGTCGCCAAGTTCGCGCCCGATTGTCGGCATCGCGGTGGCGACGATGGTCTGGTCGAGTGCCGCCAGGAACATCGCCAGCATGATGCCGAACAGGATGCTGCGGATGTCCTCATGGGTCAGCGGCGCGGCGCCGATCGGCGCCTGATGCGCCTGCGTCTCGACCCGTTTGTCCATCAAATCCAGCGCCTGTCCGTGCGTCTTTGTGCGGTGCACAGTCTATAAGTACCCAAAGCCATGCACCAGAGGCAGGACAAGCAAGCAGGGTCTGGCGGCCATGCTTTGCCGGATGGAACCCGCCGGAGAGATGGCCGATCAGCGCCCCTGCCTCAGCACCTCATGGCGTCTCACGGTTTGCGTCCGATGACAGGGTGTCGCCGCCCCCCGCCGGGCCAGTAGAGCGATGGCCCGCGACCCTTGCCGGGTCCTCCGTCTCGCGGCGCGAAATTCGCCCGGCCCCGGAGAATGGCAGGCGCGCGTCGGCGCGATGTGCTAACCGGGCGGCTTCGATCCCGACGGAGCCCCATCATGGCGAAGAAGACCCCCGAACAGCTCGCTCGCGAATTCGAGGGCCGCAAGGCCAAGGGGCTGGCCAAGGGCGGTGCGGCGTTCTGGCCCAACATCATCGCCAACGCCGTGCTGAAGCTGACGGCCGCTGGCGAGACGATCAGCGTCGCTGCGCTGACGGAGTTGATCGCGAAGGACGCCGAATCCGCCGAGGTCACGCTCAAGGCCGGCGCGACCGAGGCACTGGCGCGGCTGCGGCAGGCCGTGGCGAAGGCGGAGGGTTAGCCTCGCGGAACGCAGGGCACAATTAGCCCGGCTCGCCGGCGATGACGCCCTTGCGCAGCAGGAAGCAGCCATAGGGCCGCGGGTCGCCGACCTGCACCACGGCGAAGGCCGCGCGCGCCGCATCGTAGAAGGCGAAGCGCTCGATGCCGGCGAGCGGCGCGGGCGCTCCCCGCGCGTGGTCGAGTTCGCGCTGCACGGCGGCCTGCACCGCCGGAATGGCATCGGCATCGCCGACGACCTGCATGCGACGCACAGGATCCGCCTCGAAATCGTCGATCGGCAGCACCGACAGGATGGCCCGTGCCGCCCGCTCCATCGTCAGCCCCGGCAGGCGGACCAGCCGTCCGCTGGTGGTGGCGCGGGCGATCGTTTCGGCCGGGTGGTTGGCATCGACGAGAGCGAGGTCGTCGCCATGCCCCATCGCGGCGAGCACCCAGAGCAGGTCGGCGGACAGCACGGGGTCGAGGTTCTTCAGCATGGCGGCGTCGTCCTGACATCTGGAGCGCATGTCATCCCGGGCGGAGCGAAGCGCAGAGCCGGGATCATCGCCGTCCCCGGCGGGAGAGATAGATGCGCGCGGCGTTGCCGCCGAAGATGGCCTCCCGCTCGGCTTGACTGCAGCCGCCGAGCAGCGCGGTCACGATCTCGAACCAGCGGGCATAGTCGGCTCGCAGCGTCACGACCGGCCAGTCGCTGCCGAAGATCAGGCGCTGCGGCTCGAAGCGGGCGAGGAGATGTTCGACCACCGGGGCCAGCGTCTCGATCGTCCAGCCGGCGGTAGCCTCCGTGACGAGGCCGGAGAGCTTGCAGGATGCCTGCGGATGGGCGGCGAGCGCGTCGATGCCGTCGCGCCAGAGACCGAGATCGCCCGCCACGAGATCGGGCTTGGCGGCGTGGTCGATCACCACGGCAAGCGCGGGATGACGGTCGAGCAGGGCGAGCGTGGCCGGGATATGGCGCGGCTTCAGCAGGGCGTCGAAGACGAGATCATGGGCGATCATCGCGTCGAAAGCCGGTGCGAGCGCAGGCCGCGCGAGCCAGCCTTCGTCTTCGATGTCGTGGACCATCGGCCGCAAGCCCAGCAGGAGCGGGTTCGCGCCCAGCGCGGCGATCCGTCTGGCGGCGCCGGGCGCTTCGAAATCGCACCAGCCGATCACGCCCGCGACGAAGGGCGTGCGCGCCGCGATGTCGAGCAGGAAGCGCGTCTCGGCCTGCGTCGGCGCGGCCTGGACCAGGATGCTGCGCGCGATGCCGTGGCGGGCGAGCAGGGGGGCGAGGTCTTCGGGGCCGAAATCACGGTGAATCTGGCCCAGCGCCGGCGTCAGCCAGCCATAATCGCCGCGCGCGATCTGCCAGAAATGCTGGTGGGCGTCGATCCGCATCGGCGTCACCTCGGCGCCGGCACATCGGCGCCGAGCAGGCGCTCGGCCTTGAGCTCCGCCCAGAGCGCGGCCGGGACGGGCTTCGACAGCTCCGCGATCTGGTCCTCGACCTCGGCCGGCGAGACGGCGCCCATGACGAGGCTCGCCACCGCCGGATGGCCGAGCGGGAAATGCAGCGCGGCGCGGCGCAGCGGCACGTCATGGCGTTCGCAGACGGCCTGGATCGCGCCGACGCGGGCGACGATTGCAGGCGGAGCCGGGTTGTAGTTGTAGGTCGCGCCCGGCACCGGCCCAGTGGCGAGGATGCCGGAGTTGAAGACGCCGCCGAGCATCAGCCCGATGCCCTTCTCCTGCGCCAGCGGCATGAACGAGGCCAGCGCCGGCTGCTCGAGCAGCGAGTAGCGCCCGGCCAGCAGCATCGTGTCGAAGTCGCCGGCGCGGGCGAAGCGCTCGCACATCTCCGCTTCGTTGACGCCGACCCCGATGGCCTTGACCGCGCCGGACGCGCGCAGTTTCTCCAGCGCGCGATAAGCCCCCGCCATCGCCTCGGAGAAGCGCTGCTCGATCATCGCGGCGCCATGGGTCCAGACATCGACGTCGTGGATCAGGACGATCTCGATGCGGTCGACGCCGAGGCGCAGGGCCGACTGCTCCAGCGAGCGCATCGCGCCATCGTAGGAATAGTCGAAGCGCAAGCCATGCGGCAGGCCGCCGCGATAGCCGGAGCCGTCGCCGCGCCCGGCGAAGGGCTCCGCGACGCGGCCGACCTTGGTCGAGAGCGCGATGCCCTCGCGCCCGGCGCGGCGCAGCGCTGCCCCGATGCGATGCTCGGACAGGCCATGGCCGTAGAGCGGGGAGGTGTCGATCAGCGTGACGCCGCCCGAGATCGCGGCCTCCACCGTGGCGACGGCCCGCGTTTCGTCGAGCCTCGCATAGAGGTCGCCCAGCGGCGCGGCCCCGAAACCGAGCGTCGAGACAGGCAATCCGCTGCGGCCGAGCCGGCGCAGCGTGAGGGCGGTGACGGCAGGCATAGGGGCGTTTCCGTTATCGTTGGCAGCACTATGTGCATACCAACATGTTAGCTTGCAACCGTCTTCGAACCGGATTAGCGTCGACCCCAAGATGGTGGGCTCGACCGGATGAAATCCGGCGCTGCCTGCCGCGTCAACAGGCCCGCAAAGGGCTGGATCATGAAGTCCAGGGAGGACAAGTCGATGAGCGAGACCCCACTCAAGCCGACCCGTCGGGCGTTGATGCGCGGTGCCGCGGCGCTCGGCGCCACGGGCGCGATCGTCTCGCCGCTCGTGCTGCGCGAGGTGCGTGCCCAGGCGGCTTTCAACTGGAAGCGCTTCTCCGGCACGACCATCGACGTGCTGCTCGTCAAGAACCCGCGTTCGGACCTGATGCAGGCCGCCGAGAAGGAATTTACCGAGCTCACCGGCATCAAGGTCTCGGCCGAGCAGGTGCCCGAGCAGCAGCAACGCCAGAAGGCGGTGATCGAATTCGCCTCGGGCAAGCCGAGCTTCGATGTGAGCGGCATCTCGCTGCATGTCCAGAAGCGCATGGCCGCCAAGGGCAAGTGGTTCGAGGATCTGACGCCCTATATCAAGGACGCCTCGCTGACCGCGCCCGATTTCAACTTCGAGGATTTCGGCGCCGGCCCCGTCGCCTATGCGCGCCAGGCCGACGGCTCGCTCGATACGATTCCGTTCTTCGTCGACTACTGGATGGTCTACTACAACAAGGAGATCTTCGACGCGAAGGGCGTGGCCTACCCCAAGTCGATGGACGAGATGGCCACCGTCGCCGCGAAGCTGCACGATCCTGCCAAGGGCATCGCCGGCTTCGTCTCGCGCGGCCTGAAGAACGCCAATGTCCCGGTCTGGGCCAGCCTCGTGCTCGGCCAGGGCATCGAGACGACCTCGCCCGAGGGCAAGCTGCTGACGGACACGCCGGAGGCCGTCTGGGCCGGCGAACTCTACAAGAAGCTCAACAAGGACTCCGGCCCGGTCGGCCAGGTCGGCTTCAACTGGAACGAGTGCCAGACCACCTTCATGCAGGGCCGCGCCGCGATGTGGCTCGACGGCATCGGCTTTGCCACGCCGCTGGAGGATCCCAGCAAGTCGCGCATCGTCGGCAAGGTCGGCTACGGCATCACGCCGCCGGGACCGAAGGCGCATCACGCCGGCATGTTCGCCGACGGCATGGGCATCTCGCGCGGCTCCCAGAAGAAGCAGGCCGCCTGGCTCTATCTCCAGTTCATGACCAGCAAGGCTCAGCAACTCGCCATGCTCAAGGCCGGTGCCGGCGCGCCTGGCCGCGCCTCGGCCTATCTCGACACCGAGACGATCGCGCAGTCGAAATTCGGCAAGCAGTATTTCGACTGCCTGCTCGGCTCGGCCAAGGTCGCCCGCGCGGCGCTGCCGCAGATCGTGCCGGTGACGGAGTTCCGCGACGTCTTCGGCGTGGCGCTGACCAATGCGCTGGGCGGTGCCGATGTCGCAGCCGAGCTGAAGAAGGCGACCGAGACCTTCGCCCCGGTGCTCGCCAAGAGCGAGCAGGGGTAAGCGACAACGCCGTCATGGTCGGCCTTGTGCCGACCATCCACGTCTTCGTCGATCGAAGGCGGTGTTCAAGTCGTGGATGCTCGGCACAAGGCCGAGCATGACGACGTGGCTCGGGCAGACAGAATGACAGCCACAGCATTTCCATCGGCGACCTCGGCCGCCCCGCCGCAGCCTGCGCCCTTCATCCACTCGGCCGATTTCACGCCGCGCTACTGGCTGTTCGCAGCGCCCGCCGTGCTGGTCGTGGCGACGGTGATCGTCTTCCCGTGGCTGTTCACGCTCTACATGTCCGGCCATGACTGGAAGATCGGCGGCGGGCCGGAATTCGTCGGCCTGCAGAACTTCGCCGAGCTCTGGCGCGATACGCGCTTCATCGAGTCGATGGGGCATACGCTTTATTTCACCATTCTGGCCGTGGTGCTCCCCATCCTGTTCGGCACGGCCGCCGCGCTGGTCTTCCACCGCGAATTCCCGTTTCGTGGCCTGCTCCGGACGATCTTCGTGATGCCGATGATGGCGACGCCGGTCGCCGTCGCGCTGGTCTGGACGATGATGTTCCACCCGCAGCTCGGCGTGCTGAACTACCTGCTTTCGCTCGTCGGCATCGGGCCGCAGGCCTGGGTCTATGCGCCCGACACCGTGATCCCGACGCTGATCCTGGTCGAGGTCTGGCACTGGACGCCGCTGGTCATGCTGATCGTGCTCGGCGGCCTCGCCGGCCTGCCGCGCGAGCCTTACGAATCCGCGCTGATCGACGGCGCCAATGCCTGGCACATGTTCCGTCACATCACGCTGCCGCTGGTCTGGCCCTTCATCATGGTGGCGATCGTGATCCGCACCATCGACGCGCTGAAGGCCTTCGACACCATCTTCGTCATCACCCAGGGCGGGCCGGGCACGGCGTCCGAGACGCTGAACATCTTCCTCTATCTGCAGGCCTTCCAGTTCTACAAGATCGGCTACGCCTCGGCCGTGGTGGTGATCTTCTTCGTCGTCATCATCATGCTCTCGCTGCTCCTGCTCTATGCGCGGCAGAAGTCGAAGTGGAACGCGTGATGTCTCTGCGCGCACTCACACCCTCCACGTCATTCCGGGCGACCGAAGGGCGACCCGGAATCCATCGTAGAGCGCTGGCGCCCTTCGATGGATTCCGGAGCTGCGCGGCGGTGCCGCTTGTCCGGAATGACGGTGAGGGGATCGCGAACGGGACGAGGGCCTTCCCATGAAGCGCCTCGCCACCAAGCTCGGCTTCTACGCCTCGGTCTTCGTGCTCGTTTCGCCGGCGGTGCTGGTCTTCCTCTGGATGATCTCGCTGTCCTTCAAGAACGAACTCGACAACACCGCCTTCCCGCCGGTCTTCATTCCGAACCCGCCGACGCTGAAGAATTATGTCGACGTCTTCGCGCAGAACAATTTCGCGCTTTACCTCTGGAATTCGATCTTGGTCACCGGCGGCGCCGTCCTGATTGGCCTTGGCGTCGGCGTGCCTGCCGGCTACGGCATCGCGCGCGGCAAGGCGACCAAGTTCGCGATCCTGATCCTGGTCGCGCGGATGACGCCGGCGCTGTCCTATCTGATCCCGCTCTTCCTGCTCTTCCAGATGACGGGGCTGGTCGGCACCATCACGGCGCTCGTCATCACCCATCTCGTCATCACCATCCCGATCATCGTCTGGATCATGATCGGGTATTTCGAGAACGTTCCCATCGAACTGGAGGACGCAGCCCGCATCGACGGCGCCACCACCTGGCAGGCCTTCCGTCATGTCGCGCTGCCGCTGGCACGTCCGGGCATCGTGGTCGGCGGCATCCTCGCCTTCATCTTCTCCTGGAACAATTTCATCTTCTCGGTCGTGCTCGGCGGCAAGAACAGCCGCACGCTGCCTTCGGCCGTCTACAACTCGCTGACCTTCGAGCAGATCTCCTGGGGACCGCTGGCGGCCGCCGCGCTGCTGGTGACGCTGCCGGTGCTGCTGGTGACTGTGCTGGCCCAGCGCCAGATCGTCGCCGGGCTCTCCGCCGGAGGGCTCAAGGATGGCTGAAGCCTGCATCCCGCTCTTGTTTCAGCCTCTATCATCGCTCTAACATGTCAGTTGCCGCATCCTTCCGAAAGACCAGTTCCATGCCCCTCGATCCGAACCGTTTCGGCCTGTCCTGCGCCATCACCACACCGATGAAGGAGGGCGGCAGCGTCGACCTGCCGCGCCTGGTCAAGCACGCGCTGCATGTGCTGGCGCAGGGCTGCGACAGCGTCACGCTGTATGGCACCACTGGCGAGGGTGCTGCACTCGGCCTGCCGGCGCGCGGCGCGATGATGGGCGCGCTGATCGGTGCCGGTATCGACCCGGCCAGCCAGGTCTATGCCGGCGTCGCCGCCGCTTCGCTGAACGAGTCGGTCGAGCAGGGCCGGCTGGCGCTCGATGCCGGGGCCAGGGGGTTACTGGTCGCGCCGCCCTTCTACTTCAAGGGCGTCAGCGACGAGGGGCTCTATCGCTGGTTCTCGCAGCTCTTCGAGAAGCTCGGCCCCTCGGTCCGCAACGTCATTCTCTACCACATCCCGTCCGTGACCGCCGTCGACATCAGCGTCGACCTCGTCCAGCGGCTGAAGACGGCGTTCCCCGGCATCGTTGCCGGCGTCAAGGATTCGTCGGGCAGCTACGCCAACACCGAGGCGCTGCTGAAGGCCCATGGCGAACTCGCCATTCTCGTCGGCGACGAGCGCCAGCTGGCGAAGGCCGTGCGCAACGGCGCGCAGGGCTCGATCTGCGGTGTCGCCAATCTCGTGCCCCATCTCCTGCGACCGATGGTCTATGAGGGCACCGACTCTCCTGTGGTGAACGCGCTGGTCGACGAGATCTGCTCGCATCCGGTGCTGCCGGCGGTGAAGGCGCTGGTCGGGCATTTGCATGGCGATGCCGGCTACGGCGCGATGCGCCCGCCGCTGGAGGCACTGGACGAAGCCACGCGCAAGCGGCTCTTCGCTGCCTTCGACAGGATCACGCAGGCCAAGGCAGCTTGACCAGGGCCGCCTGACAAGGCCGCCTGAGAGGAGAACAAGTCTTGAACCAGCCCGAGCCCGATGCCCGCGAGGCTGAGCCGCTGAAGCTGAGGGAGCGCGCCTATGCCTCCTTCACCGAGCGGCTGCTGGCACGCGAGATCAAGCCCGGGCAGTTCGTCACCCAGCGCGAGCTCGTGGCGCTGACCGGCCTGCCGCTCGGCGCGATCCGTGAGTTGATCCCCAGGCTCGAGGCCGAGGGACTGATCAAGACCGTGCCGCAGCGGGGCATGCAGGTCGCCCATGTCGACCTCAACCTGATCCGCAACGCCTTCCAGTTCCGGCTCTTCCTGGAGAAGGAGGCGACCGCGCTCTATGCGGCCAATGCGACCGATGACGAGATCGCCGAGCAGCGCGCCCGGCACGAGGCGATCATTGCCCGTGCCGAGGCCGGCGGCGACCCGACGCTGATCGAGGAGGCCGAGGACGTCGACCGGCTGATGCATGAGGCGATCATCGATCATCTAGACAACGACATCGTCTCGAAGGCGTTTCGCGTCACCTGGCTCAAGATCAGGCTGATCCGGCAATACGAGACGCGTATCCACAACAGCATCATCGTGCCGGTGATGCAGGACCATCTGCGGATCATCGGCGCCATCGAGGACCGTGACCCGATCCGCGCCGCCGAGGCGATGAGCATGCATATCGGCAACGCCCGGACGCGGGCCATGACCTACTGACGAGGCAGGCGACCCATCATCACCCCTAGACTTTCAGCGAGCCGGGAAAACCGGCCGTACCCCGGAGGGAAACGACCATGACGAAGCTGACGAAGCGCGATTTCCTGACCGCATCCGCCGCCGCGGGCGCGGCCGTTTTCATGCCGACCATCCTGCGCGCGCAGGCGACCGTGCTGCGCTGGGGCGAGATGCTGCCGGCGACCCATCCGCAGGTGCAGATGGTCGAGCGCATCGCCAAACAGGTGAAGGAGAAGACCTCCGGCCGCGTCGATATCCAGTCTTTCCCGGCCGGCCAGCTCGGCTCCGGCAAGGACATGATGGAGTCGGTTGCGTCCGGTGCGCTGACCATGACGACGGACGGGGCGGCCGCGCTCGGCTCCTTCCTGCCGCAGCTTTCGGTGATCGAGGCGCCGTATCTCTGGCGCGATGCCGCCCATATGGCGAAGGTCGCCAAGGCCCCGGTCTTCACCCAGATGAACGCCGATCTCGAAAAGAAGCGCGGCATGCGCATGGCGGCCGTGACCTATTACGGCAAGCGCCACCTCACCACCGGCTCGAAGGCCGTGAAGAGCGCGGCCGACGTGGCTGGTCTCAAGCTCAGGGTGCCGCCGGTCGATACCTTCCGCGCCATGGTCGAGGCCTGGGGCGCCAAGGCGACGCCGGTGAACTTCAACGAGCTCTATCTGGCGCTGAGCCAGGGCGCCGTCGACGGGCAGGAGAACCCGCTGCCGACGATCCACTCGGCCAAGCTGCAGGAGGTGCAGAAGCACCTGATCCTGACCGGGCACATCATCACGCCGCGCCTCGTCATCGTGAACAGCGATTTCTGGAAGGGCCTGAAGGATGCCGACCGGAGCCTGCTGGAGGCCGCCATTGCCGACGGCGTCGCCTGGCAGGACGCGGAACTCGCCAGCCAGGAGGGCAGCCTGGTCGCGACCTTGAAGGCCGCCGGCATGACCGTGACCGAGCCCGACCTCGAAAGCTTCTCGAAGCCGGTCCTTGCGACGCTGCCGAAGCAGTTCGAAGCCAAATGGGGCAAGGGCACCTGGGACGCGCTCGCAGCGCTTTAAGGGCTGTACTCTAACCGTAAAGGTCGCGGGGAACCCTCTCCCGTAGGGAGAGGGCAGGGTGAGGGGTCGGCCGCTTAGCGAGTAGCCGCGATCTTCCCGCCGCACCCGCGCATCCGGTGCTCGACTGGTCCAACGGCCGACACCTCCCCCCTGCCCCTCTCACTGACCTCGGGCTTGCCCGAGGTCAGTATCCAAAGTGTCGAAGTCGGGTATACCGACGTCGATGCAGGAGAGGGGTTCCCCGCGCCTCCGGACGGACGCCGATGAAATCCCTGCTCCACCTCTCGGACCGCCTCGTGCGCTGGTCCGCCGTCGCCCTGCTCCTGTCGCTGCTGGCGGCGGTGCTGCTCGGCGTGCTCTCGCGCCAGCTCAATGCGCCGCTGGCCTGGACGGATGAACTCGCGCAGTATCTGCTGGTCTGGACCGGCTTCGTCGGCTGGATCATCGCGGCAAGGCGGCGTTCGCATATCCGCATCACCGTCTTCGCCGACAAGCTGCCGGCGGGCGCCGGACGCGTGCTGGAGGTCGTCACGCAGATCGCGATCATCGTCTTTGCCGCCGTGCTGATCCGCTATTCCTTCGGGCTGATCGAACGCAACTGGGACGTCGAATCGATCGCCCTGCCGGTCTCGAGCGCGGCGCTCTATGTCGTCATGCCGCTGGCCGGCCTCGCTCTGATCCTGCAGGCCGCAGCCGAGATCGCCGACGTGGTGGCCGGCCGCAAATTCGCGGCGCCGGAGCCCGGGAGCCAGCCGCTATGACGAACATCATGCTGCAGATCCTGCCGGTCTGGTTCGCCGCGCTCCTGATCGGCGTGCCGCTCTTCGTCTCGATGGGGCTGGCGGCGATCGCCTTTGCCTTCCTCGGCGGCTTCCCGCTCGGCATCGTGCCGCAGAAGATCGCGCAATCGGCCAATTCCTTCCCGCTGCTGGCGGCGCCCCTGTTCATTCTGATGGGCAACATCATGAATTCGGCCGGCATCACCGACCGGATCTTCGCCTTCGCCACGGCCTGCGTCGGCTGGCTGCGCGGCGGGCTCTGCCACGCCAACATCCTCGCCAGCGTGATCTTCGCGGGCATGTCGGGCTCGGCGGTGGCCGATGCCGGCGGCGTCGGCACGCTCGAGATCAAGGCGATGAAGGACGAGGGCTACGATGCCGAGACGGCGGCCGCGATCACGGCGGCCTCGGCGACGATCGGCCCGATCATCCCGCCCTCGCTGCCGATGGTGATCTACGGCGTTTCCGCCGATGTCTCGATCGGCGGTCTCTTCCTCGCCGGTGTCATCCCCGGCCTGCTGATGGCTGGCGCACTGATGGCGATGGTCGTCCATGTCGCAAAGAAGCGTGATCTGCCGCGTCATCCCTTCCCTGGCATGGCGCAGCTCTGGATCGCCTACAAGGAAGCGCACTGGGCGCTGATGACGCCGGTCATCCTGTTCGGCGGGATGATGGCCGGCATCTTCACGCCGACCGAGGCCGCTGCCGTCGCCACGGCCTATGCGCTGGTGCTCGGGCTCTTTGTCTATCGCAGCTTTGCCCTCGACGACCTGCCGGAGCTCGTCGTCCAGACCGTCGAGACCACCGGCGTCGTGCTGGCGCTGGTGATGACGGCGGCGGCGCTCGGCTGGTGCCTGTCGATCTCGCGCATCCCGCAGGTCGTCGGCCCGATGCTGGTCGATCTCGCCGGCAGCCCGCTGATGTTCCTGCTGATCGTCAATCTGCTGCTGCTCTTCGTCGGCTGCTTCATGGAGGCGCTCGCCGCCATGCTGATCCTGATCCCGATCCTGACGCCGGCAGCGGCGCAGTTCGGCATCGATCCGATCCAGTTCGGCCTGATCTTCGTGCTCAACCTGATGATCGGGACGATCACGCCACCCGTCGGCGTCGTGCTCTTCATCACCTCGAAGATCGCGAAGATCAGCTTCGAGGCGATGTCGCGGGCGATCGTGCCCTGGCTGCTGCCCTTGCTCGCCGTCCTCGTCGCGATCACGCTGTGGCCGCCGCTGACGACCTGGCTTCCGAAGCTGGTGATGGGGCGCTGACGGGGCCGCCTACTTCGGCGCCAGCGCGTTCGGATTGAAGGCGCCGCCGAAAGGCGAGGGGTTGTTGCGCGGTGCGGCCGGTGCCGCGGGCGCGGCCGGCGTCTCGCTCTGGCGCTGGCGCATCCGCTCCTGCTGCTCCTGCAGCAGCCTTTCCTGCACGCGCTGCTTTTCGATCAGGATGCCGGTGCGGCAGGCCTCTGCATCATGGTGGCCGGCCTGCCAGATGATCGCGCCGGTGACAGCGACAAGGATTGCGAGCACCGCGCCGGGATGGGTCAGGAGCCGCGTCAGCGGATTGGCGTAGAGCCGCGAGCGCTCCGGCCTGCCGCTGCGCAGCAGGTCCCGTCTGCGGTGATGCGCCTCCTGCACCATCGCGCCGATCAGGGTCAGCGCGATGATGATGACGGCGAGCGCCGACAGCGACGGGTCGGTGCCGAGCCTGATCTTCGAGGCCAGCGCGGTGGTGAAGGTGTTGCCGGAGAGGATGGTGAAGACCGTCGTGTTGTAGTTCTCGAACGAGGCCAGGAAGGTGATGAAGGCAGCCGAGCCCAGCGCCGGCTTGAGGAAGGGCAGCAGGATCTTGCGGAAGGCCTGGCCCGGCGTCGCGCCGAGGTCGAGTGCGGCCTCGGTCAGCGTCGGGTCGAAGCGCTGCAGCCGCGCGCTCAGGATCAGCATGGCGTAGGAGGCGATGAAGGCGACCTGCCCGAGCAGGGTCAGGAACAGGCCGTTATAGAAGATGGTGTCGTAGCCGGCGCCGAGCCCGCGCCCGATCAGGCTCCAGAACACGATCGTCGAGATACCGAGCACGACGCCCGGGATCAGGATCGGCGTGATCAGCACGGCATAGAGCCCGGCCCGCAGGCGCGGCCCGATATCGGCGAGCGCGAGCGCCCCGGCCAGCCCGAAGGGCACCGCGATCGCGACCACGGCGATGCCGATCGCCAGGCTGGTCCACAGCCCGGTCATCAGCCGCTCGTTGCCGACGAGCACGCGAAACCAGTCGGTGGTGAAACACTCCCACGGCACCACCCTCGGAAAGGCCGAGGAGTTGAACGCCGTGATCACCATGATGATCAGCGGCCCGAACAGGAACAGGAAGAACAGCAGGGTGTAGCTGAATGCGAAGAGGCCGCCGCCAAGACGCGTCATTGCAGAAGACCTCGCGTCATCGCAGAAGACCTCGCGTCATCGCCCGATCGCTCCGATCGAGACCCGGAAGATCCGCATCATCAGGAAGACGAAGGCGAGGCAGACGACGAGCAGGATGGTGGCGTAGGCCGAGCCGCGCTGCCAGTCGCCGGCATCGTTGAACCACTGGTAGATCAACTGGGTGAACCAGAGATTCGACGGCCCGCCGAGGATCTGCGGGGCGGCGAGCGCGCCGGCCGTGAGCATGAACACCATGGTGGCGCCGGACGCGATGCCGGGCTTGGCCACCGGCAGCACGATGCGCCAGTGCACCCGCCACCAGCTCGCGCCCATGTCGCGCGCCGCCTCGATCTGGTTGCGGTCGAGCGTCTCGACGGCGTTGTAGATCGAGAACACCATCAGCAGGACATAGGTGTAGGCGAGGCCGGCATAGAGCGCGACATCGGCGCGGATGAAGTCGATCGGCGCGCTCCACAGCCCGAGCGCCAGCCCGACGCCGTTGATCACGCCCGTGGCGCCGAACAGGATGCGGAAGGCGAAGGCGCGCAGGATGTCGTTGATCCAGAAGGGCACGATCAGCCCGATCACCATCAGCCTGGCGCCCGCGCCACTGGCCGAATGCGCGAGGATGAAGGCGATCGGATAGCACAGCAGGATGTCGAGCAGCGTCACCAGCACGGCTGCGACCAGCGTCTTCGCCAGCACGCCGATGTCGAGCGTGTTCAGTGCGGCGCCGCCGCTGCCGCCGAACAGGAAATAGCTGTAATTCGCCAGCGTGTGGACGTCCTTGGGCCCGCCGATCTCGGGGCGCGGCAGGTTGTGGCGGAAGGAGACGTCCAGCATCGCGAGCTGCGGCAGCAGGATCAGGAAGACGATCCAGAACAGCACGGCTGCGCCGACGAAGCTCGCGGCGCCGGTGCCGTGCCGGCTGCTGAAGTCGCGGAAGAAGTGGGCGAGACCTGTCATCGCGTCAGCCGCTCGGAGCCGGGTCCGTCGGCAGAATTGTTGCCTGTTCCGGCAGGAACGAGACCGTGACCGCGCCGTCGCCGGAGGCGAGCGCAGCCGAGACGGCGGCATTCATATGGTAGAGGCGAAGCGTCTCGCCGCCGGCCTGGAGATGGAGCGTGCGGACCGAGCCCTCGAACTGCTCGCTGACGCGCTTCGCCTTGATCGCGTTCGTTTCCGGTGCTGTCTCGGAGATGACGAGCTGCTCCGGCCGGACGAACAGCGTGCAGCGCTCCTTCGGCTGGTAGCTGCGCCCGCCCGCCGCCTGGCCGGTGAGCGGCCCGAGCGGGGTGTCGAGCGTCGCCAGCTTGCCTGTCTGCGACAGCACGATGCCGGGGATCGCGTTGGTCTCGCCGACGAAGGCGGCGACGAAGGGCGTCTTCGGCCGGTTGTAGATCGTCTCGGGATCGTCGATCTGCTCGACGACGCCGGCATTCATCACCGCGACCTGGTCGGACATGGTCAGGGCCTCGCCCTGGTCATGGGTGATGTAGATGAAGGTCAGCCCGACGCGCTGCTGGATCGCGCGCAGTTCCGTGCGCATGTGCTGGCGCAGCTTCAGGTCGAGCGCCGACAGCGGCTCGTCGAGCAGGAGGATGTCCGGCTCGGCCGCCAGGGCGCGCGCGATCGCGACGCGCTGGCGCTGGCCGCCCGAGAGCTCGTGCACCTTCTTGTCGCCGGTGCCGGGCAGCGCGATCATCTCGAGCAGTTCGTCGGCGCGCTTGCGGCGGGCCTTTCGCCCGATGCCGCGGACCTCGAGCGGGAAGGCGATGTTCTCCGCGACGCTCAGCAGCGGGAAGAGCGCGAGATTCTGGAAGATCAGCGCGGTCGGTCGCTTGTTGGGCCCGACATTGCGCATGTCCTCGCCACCGATCAGGACGCGGCCCTGCGTCGGCGAGACGAAGCCCGAGATGCAGCGCAGCAGCGTGGTCTTGCCGCAGCCGGACGGGCCTAGGAAGGAAAAGAACGCGCCGCCCGCGATCGTCAGATGCGCGTTGTCGACGGCGGTGTAGCCGCCGAAGCGGATCGAAACGTGTTCGAGGACGACGTCCTTCGTCATGCGGGTCCTGGATCGGATCAGGGTCTGGGGGTGGTGAGCCGGTCTGCCTGGCGCACCGCTTCCGGTTCACCGCGCCGTCATCACGGACGCAGCGAAACGGATCTCCGGGATCCATCGCAGGGAACTGCGCTCTGCGATGGATCCCCGAGCGGCGCCGCTTCGCGGCTGGCCCGGGATGACGGCGGCGGTCGTTGAAGGCGCGTCGACCGATGTCTCGCTCAGGCGCTCATGAATTTGTTCACGAACTCCGAGCGCTTGGCGGCGTACCACGGCGCCTCGGCCGGCCAGGGGTTGAGCTTGGCCAGCGCATCGCCCGGATAGGCGTCGGCGAAGTTCTTGGCGTAGATCTCGCCGCCGAACTTGTCGGCGCCGACGACCGGCGAGTTGTAGCCATGCGTCTTGATCGCCTCGCCGGCGAGTTGAGCGTCATAGGCCGCGGCGATGAAGGCATAGACCTGGTCGACGTTCTTGACGCCGATCGGCAGCGAAAGCCCGTCGACCCAGGCCATCGCGCCCTCGACCGGCGCGCGGTACATCACCGGCTCACCGGCGGTCTTGAGCGCGATCGGCGGGCCGTCCCAGGTCTGGCCGACGATGACGCCCTCGTTCAGCAGGCCGTTCTTCTGGGCGTCGGCATCGTTCCAGATCAGCTTGATGTTCTTCTTCTTCTTGATCGCGATCTCGGCCAGCTTGGTCCAGACCTCCGTCATCTTTTCCGGCGTCTTGTAGGCCTCCCAGATCGAGCCCGGCGCCATCTCGCCGCGCCGCTCGAGGCCGAGCCCCAGCCCCAGCATCATCGAATGGCCGCGCCCCATCGTCTTGCCGGCGTTGGCGTCGTCCCAGACGTCGTAATAGCTCGGCGCCGGACCGGCCGGCGTGAACTTGTCGGTGCGCCAGGAGACGCCCTCGGTGCCCCAGATATGCGGCAGCCAGTGCACGCCCTTGTTGCCGAAGTTCCAGTGCGTCTCGCCCAGCGCCATCGCCGGGTTCACCTTCTCGATCGGGACCTTCTTCATGTCGAAGGGTTGCAGCAGGCCGAGATCGGCCCAGAGCGGGCTGCGGTTCACCGTCGGCGTCACGATGTCGAAGCCCTGGCCATTGCTGGCCTTCATCTTGTTGAGGATGTCGTCGTTGGAGCCGATGCCGGTGAAGTTGACCTTGATCCCGGTCTTCGCGGTGAACGCCTTGACGAAGCTCTCGGGCAGATAGTCCGACCACATCATGATGTTGATCTCGCCGGACGAGGCGAGCGCACTGCTGCTGATGATCGCGGGCATCGCGACGCCCGCTCCGGCGGCGGCGGCAAGCTTCAGAAAGTCACGGCGGCCGACGGTTCCCCTGCTCTGCGTCTTGAACATCGTGATCCCCTGTTGTTTTGCTGGCTTCTTGGTCGAAAGGCCTCGGTATCGTGGCCGGGCGGATGCCCGGTGCGGCCTTGTCGGGCCGCCATTGGTCTGTCCGGGAACCAAGCAAGATCGGCGCCACGTCCGGCGCGGCCGGGCGTGGTCTGGCATCTGGTGGACAGGGTTGTGCTTCGCGGCCGGACAGGCCGCCATCGGGTGAGGCCTTTAGCCGGGCCATGGAAGGACCCGGCGGTGCGTTTCCGAGAAGGCTGGCCGGGTCTATGCACCCGGCCGGCGCGTCACCGGCCCGCTCTCGCCGAGATGCGTATAGGCCAGCGTCTGGTCGAGATGGCGCGCCCGCAGCGACAGCAGCGTCTCGGCATAGGCCAGCCTGATGCCGGCATGGGCCGGGTCGCCGGCGAGGTTGCGCGTCTCGCCGGGGTCGTTGGCGAGGTCGAAGAGCAGCGGCGGCAGCCCGGCGAAATGCACGTATTTCCACGCCTCGTCGCGGATCACGGCGAGATTGCAGGCGTTGGACGCCAGCCCGAAATGGGCCTCGGCTCGGCCCTGCGCGATGTCGCGGAAGTCGAACTCCCAGAAGGCGGCGTCGCGCCAGCCGGCCGGCACCGCGCCGTTCAGGAAAGGCAACAGCGACGCGCCGTCCTGATGGTTCCCGGGCGCGATGCCGAGGCGCGCGGCGAGCGTCGGCAGGATGTCGGCGGCGGAGGTGAAGGCAAAGACTTGCCGGCCGCCCTCGGCGGCGCTTGCCGGATCGCGGATGATCAGCGGGATATGATAGCTCGCCTCGAAGAAGCCGCCCTTGCCCAGCAGCCAATGGTCGCCGGCCATCTCGCCATGGTCGGAGCAGAACACGACAAGCGTGTTCTCCCAGTCGCCGCGCTGGCGCAGGGTCTGGCAGATGCGGCCGATCTGCGCGTCCACCTCGGCGATCATGCCGTAATAGACGGCGCGCAGGGCGGCGAAGTCGGCCCGGTCCCAATCCTCGACGCGGCCGTCGGCATCCTGCACGAAGCTGCCCTTCGTCTGCCCGGCCATCTGCCAGGCCAGATAGGGATGCAGGGCGCGTTCCGTCGCACGGTCGCCCGCACCGAGGAAAGCGGGTCCGTCTTCCGGAGAGAACATCGCGTTGTAGGGCCCGGGCACGACGAAGGGCGGGTGCGGGCGCAGGAAGGAGAGATGCGCGAACCAGGCTTCGTCCTGCTCGCCATGCCAGCGCAGGAATTCGTCGGTCAGGAAGGCGGTCTGGGTCTCGTCATGGCCATAGGCCGGCGGGCCGTTGCCGATCTCGGCTACCTGTCCCCGCGCGCGGTGAACCGAGCGGTCGGTGGCATCGGCATGGCCGCGCTCGCGCAGCCAGGACAGCCAGGGCCGTTCATGCTCGGGCAGCAGCCGGCGGACGCTGAAGCCCGGTAGCACGCCCTCATAGCTGGTGAGATGCGGATCGCCCGGCGCCATGCCGCGCGGGTCGGGCGCGGTGTCGGTATAGCCGAACAGGGTCGGGTCGTAGCCGGCGCGGCGGCCGAGCCGCGCCAGGGTGTCGAAGCGGGCATCCAGCGGCGAGCCGTTCTGGCAGACCCGGTGGTTCATCGGGTAGAGCCCGGTATAGAGGCTGGCGCGTGCCGGCGAGCACGGCGCCGCCCCGGCATAATGGCGGGCGAAGAGCGTGCCCTCCGCTGCCAGCGCGTCGAGATTCGGCGTCCTGACGCATGCATGCGCCAGCGCCGAGAGACAGTCACCGCGCCACTGGTCGGCCGTCACGAGCAGGATGTTGGGCTTCATGACGGCCCGGCGCGTCAAGCGTTGCGGTGGATCTGGAAGCCGGCGAAAGACTGGCTCACCGGCATGATCTCCAGGCTGTTGATGTTGACATGCGCCGGCTGCGTCGCGACCCAGAAAACCGTCTCGGCGATGTCCTGCGGCTGCAGCGGGTCGGCCCCGCCATAGAGCGCGTCATAGGCCGCCTTGTCGCCGCCATTGCGGACGAGGGTGAATTCGCTCTCGCAGAGGCCGGGCTCGATCGAGGTGACGCGGACGCCCTTGCCGTGCAGATCGGAGCGCAGGCCCAGCGAGAACTGGCGCACGAAGGCCTTGGTGCCGCCATAGACGTTGCCGCCGGAGTAAGGCCAGTTCGACGCCACCGAGGCGATGTTGACGATCACGCCACGCCGCGCGATCAGCCCCGGCAGGAGCTGGTGCGTCAGCGTCACGAGCCCGGTGACGTTGGTGCCGATCATCGTCTTCCAGTCGGAGAGCGAGGTCTGCGGTGCCGGTTTGGTGCCGAGCGCAAGGCCGGCATTGTTGAGCAGTACGTCGATCGCCTTGAAAGGCTCGGGCAGGGCGGCCAGCACCGTGGACATCGCCGCCTCGTCGGTGATGTCGAAGGCTGCGCCGTGGAAGCGCTCGCCGAGTTCCGCCTTCAGCGCGTCGAGCCGGTCGGTGCGCCGCCCGGTCCCGATCACCTGCCAGCCGGCCGCGATGAAGCGCCGCGCGGTGGCGGCGCCGAAGCCGGCGGTCGCGCCCGAAATCAGGATGGTCTTGCTCATCGTGGTGCCTCGTCGTTGGTCTGTGGCGGTGGATTCGAAAACGGGATCAATGCGGCCGGAACCGCATCGTCATCCCGGACAAGCCGCGCCGCTCCGGGGTCCATCGCAAGGCTCCGGAGCCCTCCGATGGATCCCGGGACGACCTGCGGCCGCCCGGGACGACGGTTGAGGGGCGGGTCGGATCGGTGCTCAGCTCTCGCTATCCTTGCGGAGATAATCCTCGGCGCTGACCACGACCTTGCGGTCGAGTTCGCCGATCGCCGCCTCGTTCCGACCCTCATAGGGGACGCAGAGGAGGACGTGGCGGATGGCGTTGAGCCGCGCGCGCAGCTTGTCGTTGCCGCGCACGACATGCCAGGGCGCCCAGTCCGTCGTGGTGCGCTCCAGCATTTCGCCGAATGCCTGCGAATAACCGTCGAAGCGAGGGATCGCCTGGAAATCGATCGGCGAGAGCTTCCAGCGCTTGAGCGGGTCGTGCCAACGCGCATGCAATCGCGTCATCTGCATCTCGCGCCCGACATCGATCAGGATCTTGATCAGCCGGATGCCGTCGCGCACCAGCATGCCCTCGAAGGCCGGTGCCTCGCGCAGGAACGCGTCCGACTGCTCGGGCGTGCAGAATTCCATCACGCGCTCGACGCCAGCCCGGTTGTACCAGGAGCGGTCGAAGAAGGCGATCTGACCGGCCGTGGGCAGTTCCGCCGCATAGCGCTGGAAATACCATTGGCCCTTTTCTGTGTCGGAGGGTTTCGGCAGCGCCACGACCCGGGCCTGTCGCGGATTCAGGTGCTGTGTGAAGCGGGCGATGGTGCCGCCCTTGCCGGAGCCGTCACGTCCCTCGAAGACGACGACGATGCGTTCGCCGGTCTCGCGCGTCCAGCGCAGCAGCTTCTGCAACTCGATCTGCAGCGGCGCGAGCTCGCGCTCGTAAGGTTTGCGCTTCATCCGTCTCGAGAACGGAAAGCCGCCGCTGCGGAAGGCGGCGGCGACGATCGGCTCGGGCAGCGAGGCGGCCTCGATGTCGAAGATCTTGCGTTCCGTGCGGGTCGGCCTCGGGTCGTCGGGCGCGACGGGCAGGGTGTCCTTCACCGCGCGCCCGGCGGCCCGGGTATGCTTCGGCTTCTTGCCGGAGGAGGTCTTAGCCATGGCATCGTTCCTGTATCGGATGCCACGCTAGAGCATTGGGTGAAAAAGTGGGAACCCGTTTTCACGTCGGCAATGCCTCGGACTTCGGGAATCCGGCGGCGCGTCGCGCGGAAGGGAATTGACGGAAGCAACCGATCCGATCAGGAAGGCGGCCTGCCGCGTCCCCGGTCTCGCCCTGTCCCGCGACAGGATCGTGCCAAGAGGATCGTGACGGCAGAGCAGGTCAAGGTGGCGCCAGCGATGCCCGATGCCGTCGATCCCAACGCCGCCGCGACGCATGCGCTGATCGAGGCGATGGGCTCGGCCGTCGTCCTGCTCGACGGGCAGGGGGTGGCGCAGGTGCTGAGCCCGGCCATGCGCGCGCTGATGCCGGCGCTGGAGACCGGGCAGCCGCTGACGCTCGTCATGCGCGATCCCGATCTGATCGAGGCGATCGACGGCGTCGCCCGCCAGGGTGGCCGGCAGGTCATCGAACTGATCGAGCGCGTGCCCGTCGAACGCACCTTCCGCATCCATATCGCGGCGCTGGCCGGCATTGGCTGGCGGCTACCCGTGGTGCTGACCTTCGAGGATCTGAGCGAACAGCGCGTCACCGAGCGGATGCGCGTCGATTTCGTCGCCAATGCCAGCCATGAGCTGCGCACGCCGCTGGCCTCGCTGCTCGGCTTCGTCGAGACGCTGCAGGGCCCGGCGCGCAACGATGCCGGCGCGCGCGACCGCTTCCTCGCGATCATGCGCGAGCAGGGCCTGCGCATGGCGCGGCTCGTCGACGATCTGCTCTCGCTGTCGCGCATCGAATTGCGCGCCCACCTGGCCCCCGAGACCCCCGTGGATCTGGCAGGCATCTCGCGCGAGATCGTCGATTCGCTGACGCTGATGGCGCGCGAGCGCGAGGTCACGTTGACGCTGCGCGCGCCGCCCGAGCCGGTCAGAGTCGCCGGCGACCGCGACGAATTGCTGCGGCTGATGGAGAATCTGGTCGAGAACGCGATCAAATACGGCAAGCGCGGCGGCGAGGTCGTGATCGATGTCGAGGATGGCCCGCTCGAGGCCAGCGTCGGCGTCCGCGACGACGGGCCGGGCATCGCGCCCGAGCATCTGCCGCGTCTGACCGAGCGCTTCTACCGCGTCGATACGGCGGCAAGCCGCGAGGCGGGTGGCACCGGGCTGGGGCTGGCGATCGTCAAGCACATCGTCCTGCGTCATCGCGGCCGGCTGACGATCGAGAGCGCGCTCGGGCAGGGGGCGACTTTCCGGGCCGTGCTGCCGCGCTTCGGAGCGCCGCCAAGAAAGCCGTGACGAAAGCCTTAATGAAAGCTTTATGACAGAGTGCGTGACGATGTGTCATGAAGCTGTCATGCAGAAGGTGTTCTGAACGGCTCGCTAAACGTGCGATCCAGAGAGGACATCTCATGCGCAAAATTCTCATTCTCGCGGCCGCCACGATCGGTCTGTCCGGCGTGGCCCAGGCTGCCGACATCACCGGCGCCGGCGCCACCTTCCCCTTCCCGATTTATGCCAAGTGGGCCGAGGCCTATAAGAAGGAGACCAATATCGGTCTCAACTACCAGTCGATCGGTTCGGGTGGCGGCATCCGCCAGATCAAGGCCAAGACGGTCGCGTTCGGCGCCACCGACGCCCCGCTCAAGGGCGAGGACCTGACCAAGGACGGCCTGATCCAGTTCCCGACCGTGATGGGCGGCGTGGTCCCGGCCGTGAACATCGCCGGCGTCGCGCCGGGCCAGCTCAAGCTCTCGGGCGACATCATCGCCGAGATCTATCTGGGCACCATCAAGAAGTGGAACGACCCGAAGATCACGGCGATCAATGCCGGCGTGACCCTGCCCGACGCCAACATCAACCCCGTCTACCGTTCGGACGGATCGGGCACGACCTTCGTCTTCACCGACTACCTCTCCAAGGTTTCGCCGGAATGGAAGACGAAGATCGGCACCAACACGGCCGTGCAGTGGCCGGTCGGCATCGGCGGCAAGGGCAATGAAGGCGTGTCGGCTTCGGTGAAGCAGGTCGCCAACTCAATCGGCTATGTCGAGTATGCCTATGCCAAGCAGAACAAGCTGGCCCATGCCCTCGTCAAGAACGCCGACGGCAACTTCCCGGCTCCGGATGACAAGGCATTCCAGGCCGCCGCCGCCAACGCCAACTGGAACGAGGCTCCCGGCTTCGGCATCTCGCTCAACAACCAGAAGGGTGCCCAGGCCTGGCCGATCACCTCCGCCACCTTCCTGCTGGTCCACGCCAAGCCGGAGAAGCCGGAAGAGGTTCAGGCTGCGCTGAAATTCGTCGACTGGGCCTACAAGAGCGGCGACCAGCTCGCCCTCGACCTCGACTACGTGCCGCTCCCGGCCAACGTCAAGGATCAGGTCCGCAACGCCTGGAAGGGCGTGACCGACCCGGCCGGCAAGCCGATCTTCTGATTGCCACGACGTCCCTGGCGAGGCGGGGTTTCCCCTGCCTCGCCAGTTCCCCTCAGCCCTGATCCCGCGAAGCGCGCTCCTCGGGATCAGGGCTGAGGGTTCGACACAGGTTCTTTGACCGTGCTTTCTGCTTTCCCGTATCCCTGCTTTCGCGACCGGAGTACCCACGGATGGCTGCCGTGACCGACACGATGACCGGGCCTGCCGCCCCCGTCATTCGCAAGACTCCCAAGGGCACATTCGACGTCGTCTTCCGCAATGCCAGTCTCCTGGCGGCGCTGCTCGTGCTGGTGCTGCTCGCCGGCATCATGCTGTCGATGGTTATCGGCGGCTGGCCGGCTTTCCGCGAATTCGGCCTCGGCTTCATCACCTCCAGCGTCTGGGACACGCAGAACGAGCAGTATGGCGCCTGGCCGGCGATCGTCGGCACGCTGTCGACCGCGCTGATCGCGCTCGTCATCGGGGTGCCGCTCTCGCTCGGCATCGCGGTCTATCTCACCCAGCTGGCGCCGCCCTGGTTCAAGCAGCCGGTCTCGACCGCCATCGAGCTTCTCGCCGCCGTGCCCTCGATCATCTACGGCATGTGGGGCCTGTTCGTCTTCGTGCCGCTGTTTGCCGCCTATGTGCAGATCCCCCTCTCGAACATCGTCGAGGGCATCCCGATCGTCGGCACGGTCTTGTATTCGCGCTCGCCCTCGGGGCTGGGCATCCTGACGGCCGGCTTCATCCTGGCCTTCATGATCATCCCCTTCATCGCCTCGATCACCCGCGACATGCTGGAGCAGATTCCCTCCGTGCTGCGCGAGAGCGCCTACGGCATCGGCGCGACGACCTGGGAGGTCGTACGCCATGTGCTGGTGCCGCAGGCCGGCGTCTCGATCATCGGCGCGATCATGCTGGGCCTCGGCCGGGCGCTCGGCGAGACGATGGCGGTGACCTTCGTCGTCGGCAACGCCAACCGGCTCTCGGCCTCGATCATGGATCCGGGCTCGACCATCGCGTCGCGCATCGCCAACGAGTTCAACGAGGCCATGGGGTTGCAGTTGAACGCGCTGATCGCGCTCGGCTGCATCCTGTTCTTCGTCACCTTCGTCGTCCTCATCATCGCGCGCATCCTCGTCTCGCGCGTCAAGAGCTACTGATAAGGCAAGCGGATCATGAGCCTGACGACCCCCTCCACCGTCCGCGCACTGCCCCCTGCGACCTGGGGCCGCGTGCGTCAGTCGCGCCGCAATGCCGACCGCCTGATGAAGGTCACGGCCGCCGGCTTCACCTTCCTCGCGATCTTCGTGCTGTTCTGGATCCTCGGCATGCTGATCGTGAAGGGTCTCGGCGGGCTCTCCGTCGCGACCTTCACCCAGATCACGCCGGGGCCGGGCTCGGAAGGCGGCGGTCTCGCCAACGCCATCGTCGGCTCGATCGTGCTGACCTTCCTCGGCATCGCCGTGGCGACGCCGGTCGGCGTGCTGGCCGGCACCTATCTTGCCGAATACGGCAAGAAATCCAAGCTCGCGAACCTGATCCGCTTCATCAACGACATCCTGCTCTCGGCGCCGTCGATCCTGATCGGCCTGTTCGTCTACGTCATCATGGTCGAGCCGTTCCGCGGCTATTCCGGCTGGGCCGGCGGCGTCGCACTCGGCATCATCGCCATCCCGGTCATCGTGCGCACCACCGAGGACATGCTGCGTCTCGTGCCCGGCCCGCTGCGCGAGGCTGGCGCCGCTCTCGGTGCGCCGCCTTCCGTCGTCATCACCGCGATCACCTGGCGGGCGGCGAAGTCGGGCATGGTCACCGGCATTCTGCTGGCGCTGGCCCGCATCGCCGGTGAGACGGCGCCGCTGATCTTCACCGCGCTGAACAATAATTTCTGGTTCTCGCCCACCCTTTCGGGCGGCGTCTCCAACCTGCCGGTGACGATCTACCAGTTCGCCTCGGCGCCTTACGAGAACTGGCAGCAGCTCGCCTGGGCCGGCTCTCTGATCATCACCATGTCGATCCTGCTGCTCTCAATTGTTGCCCGCCGCATTGTGCGCGGTTCCAAGTGAGCAGTGAAACTGAACCCTCGTCGCGTTCGATCTGAAGGAAAAAGTCGATGCTTTCGACGCTGGAACTAAGCCCCCAAACGCTCGATGCCGACGCCCCCGTGCGGATCGCGGTCAAGAACCTCGATTTCTACTATGGCGAGCACAAGGCGCTGAAGAACATCAATCTCGATTTCCGGGACCGGCACGTCACGGCGCTGATCGGCCCGTCGGGCTGCGGCAAGTCGACCCTGCTGCGCATCTTCAACCGGATTTACTCGCTTTATCCCGAACAGCGCGCCACCGGCGAGATCATGCTCGACGGCCGCAATGTCATCTCCAACGACATCGACGTGAACGAGCTGCGCTCGCGCATCGGCATGGTCTTCCAGAAGCCGACGCCGTTCCCGATGTCGATCTACGACAACGTCGCGTTCGGCATCCGCCTCTACGAGAAGCCGCCGAAGTCGGAACTCGACGACCGCGTCGAAGGCGCGCTGCGCCGCTCGGCCTTGTGGGACGAGGTCAAGGACAAGCTCAAGACCTCCGGCATGGGCCTCTCGGGCGGCCAGCAGCAGCGCCTGTGCATCGCCCGCACCATCGCGCAGAAGCCGGAAGTGATCCTGTTCGACGAGCCGACCTCGGCGCTCGACCCGATCTCGACCGGCAAGATCGAGGACCTGCTGGAGCAGCTCAAGAGCGACTTCACCATCGTGATCGTGACCCACAACATGCAGCAGGCGGCGCGTATCTCGCAGTACACCGCCTTCATGTATCTGGGCGAGGTCATCGAGTTCGCGCCGACCAACACGATCTTCATGAACCCGAACAAGAAGCAGACGCAGGACTACGTCACCGGCCGCTTCGGCTGAACCGCACGCGCTGCACAGGGATAAAACGTCGATGACCGAACATATCGTCCGTTCCTACGATGCCGAGCTCGAGGGCTTGCGCCGCAGCCTTGCCGAGATGGGTGGCATGTCCGAGCGCATGCTCGGCGACTCCACCGTGGCGCTCGTCCGCCGCGACACCACGCTCGCCCAGAAGGTGATCTCGGCCGACCAGCGCCTCGACAACCTGCAGCGCGATGTCGAGGAACGCGCCGTGCTGACCATCGCGCGGCGCCAGCCTCTCGCCAACGACCTGCGCGAGCTGATCTCGGCGATCCGCATCGCCGCGGACATCGAGCGCGTCGGCGACCTCGCCAAGAACATCGCCAAGCGGGCCGTCGCGATCTCCGGCCAGTTTTCGCCGCCGCACCGCGCCGTGGTCGGGCTGGAGCATATGAGCCGGCTCGTCCAGGCCCAGCTCAAGGACGTGCTCGACGCCTATGCGGCCAACAACGAGCAGAAGGCGCTCGAGGTCTGGCATCGCGATGGCGAGATCGACGCGCTCTACACCTCGCTGTTCCGCGAACTCCTGACCTATATGATGGAAGACCCGCGCAACATCACCTTCTGCACGCATCTGCTGTTCTGCGCCAAGAATGTCGAGCGCATCGGCGACCACACCACCAACATCGCCGAGACGATCCATTATCTCGTCACTGGCGAGTCGCTCGACCTGAACCGACCCAAGCTCGACACCACCGACATCAGCGTCGAGGCGGTGACGGGAAACTGAGATAATTTGACTGCGCTGAGGTCTCCCGCGTCATGGTCGGGCTTGTCCCGACCATCCATGTCTTCGCTGCTCGAATGCGGTGTTCAAGATGTGGCTGCTCGCCACGAGGGCGGGCATGACGGTGTGCATCGGCCCAGAGACCGAAATGGAACCGCGCCATGCCCGCCCGCATCCTGATCGTCGAGGACGAGGAGCCGCTGACCCTGCTGCTGCGCTATAATCTCGAGGCCGAGGGCTTCGAGGTCGACAGCGTTGCGCGCGGCGACGACGCCGAGTTGCACCTGCGTGACAACACGCCCGATCTGGTGCTGCTCGACTGGATGCTGCCCGGTCTGTCCGGCATCGAGCTCTGCCGGCGTCTGCGGGCGCGGCGTGACACCGAGCGGGTGCCGATCATCATGCTGACCGCGCGCGGCGAGGAGACCGAGCGCGTGCGCGGCCTCGCCACCGGCGCCGACGACTATGTCGTCAAGCCGTTCTCGCTGCCGGAGCTGATCGCGCGCATCCAGGCGCTGCTGCGCCGGGCCAAGCCCGGCCATGTCGCCGGGCTGCTGACGGCGGGCGATCTCGAACTGGACCGGACGACGCGCCGTGTCCGCCGTTCGGGCCAGGAGCTGCATCTCGGGCCGACCGAGTTCCGTTTGCTCGAATTCCTGATGCAGGCGCCGGGCCGGGTCTATTCCCGCGCCCAGCTGCTCGACGCCGTCTGGGGCCGCGACGTCTATATCGACGAGCGCACCGTCGACGTCCATGTCGGTCGCCTGCGCAAGGCGATCACGCCGGGCGATGCCAAGGACCCGCTGCGCACGGTGCGGGGCGCCGGCTACGCCTTCGACGAGACCTTTGCGCGGGCCTGAACGCGGCCTTTTCCGTCATGCCCGGGCCTGCCCCGAGCATCTCTCCCCCAAGCCTCTCTCTCCCACAAGCCTCTCTCCCACAAGCCTCGCTCCGCGAAAATTCTCGGGTCTGCGCTTCGCCCGGGAAGGACGCTCGTTCACCGCGGCGCTGCGATGATGATCGCTGCGCCGGCGAGGCAGACCAGCCCGCCCGCAATGTCCCAGCGATCGGGCCGGAAACCCTCCACCGCCCAGAGCCAGGCGAGCGACGCGGCGATATAGACCCCGCCATAGGCCGCGAAGGCGCGCCCCGCCGCATCGCTCTCGACCAGCGTCAGCAGCCAGGCGAAGAGCGCGAGGCAGGCCAGCCCTGGCAGCAGCCACCAGACCGGCTTGCCCAGCCGCATCCAGCCCCAGAATGCGAAGCAGCCGGCGATCTCGAAGACGGCGGCGCCAAGATAGGCGGCCATGGTCGGCATGATGGCTCCGATTGTTCTTCCCGGCAGGGTGCGGCAGGTCTAAGCCATGACGCAGTTTTGTTGAACCGCGCGGTCATCCCGGCCGAAGCGCAGCGCAGAGCCGGGATCCATTCCTGACGCTTGCCCGGAAACGCGCTGGCATGCCAGGGCCTTGCCGCTGTCATCCGGGACGATGCGCGATCTCGATGGGTCAATCGCATGTCTGACATCGCCATCATCGGCGCAGGCCCGGCCGGGCTGATCGCGGCGGAGCGGCTCGCGCAGGCGGGCCACCGCGTCACCCTCCACGAGCGGATGGCCTCGCCCGCCCGGAAATTCCTGCTCGCCGGGCGGGGCGGGCTGAACCTGACTCATTCCGAGCCGCTCGACGCCTTTCTCGGTCGCTACGGCGCGGCACGCGACTGGCTCGAACCGGCGATTCGCACCTTCCCGCCGCAGGCGCTGCGCGATTGGGCCGACGGGCTCGGCGCGGAGAGCTTCGTCGGCTCGAGCGGTCGCGTCTTCCCCAGGGCGATGAAGGCCTCGCCGCTGCTGCGGGCCTGGCTCCGGCGGCTGGACGGGCTCGGCGTCCGGCTCGAGGCCGGGCGACGCTGGACCGGCTGGGCGCAGGACGGCGCCCTGAGCTTCGAGGGGCGCGACGGTGCCTTCACCGCCACACCCGATGCGACGCTGCTTGCGCTCGGCGGGGCAAGCTGGCCGCGGCTGGGCTCCGATGGCGGCTGGGTTCCGCTGCTGGCGGAGAAAGGCGTCGCCATCGCACCGCTGCGGCCGGCGAATGGCGGCTTCGCGGTCGACTGGTCTGCAACGCTGCGCGAGCGTTTCGCCGGCGCGCCGCTGAAGCGCATCGTCATCCGCTTCGCCGGCCGCGAGGTTGCGGGTGAGGCGATGCTGGATCCCCATGGCATCGAGGGCGGCGCGATCTATGCCCTGTCTGGACCGCTGCGCGGGGCGATCGACCGCGACGGCTCTGCTGCGATCGCGATTGATCTCCGTCCCGATCTCGACCTCGCGCGGCTGACGGAGAAGCTGGCTAAGCGCCGCAAGGGCGAGACGCTGAGCAACCATCTGCGCAAGGCGGCTGGTCTCTCGGCGGCGGCCGTCGCCGTGCTGCGCGACGCTGCCGGCGGCAGGCTGGACGAAGCGCCGGCCGCGCTGGCGGCGGCGATCAAGGCGACGCCATTGCGGCTGCTCGGCCCGATGCCGATAGCCCGCGCCATATCGAGCGCCGGCGGCATCGAGGCCGCCGGGATCGACCCGCATTTCATGCTGAAGCGCCTGCCGGGCGTCTTCGCCGCCGGCGAGATGCTGGATTGGGAGGCTCCGACCGGCGGCTATCTGCTGCAGGCCTGCCTCTCCACGGGCGTCGCGGCGGCGTCCGGGATGGAGCACTGGCTGGGGACGCGGAAGGAGTGACGCGGAGGCTCCCGGTCCTGTTCGGCCAGGGGTCTCGGGTCCGGGCTTGGCTCTTCCCGAGAATGACGCTGCCCCTTACCGACCTTCCGCCTTCTCAATCGCCTGGTTGAGATCCTGCCATTCATGACAGCGGCCGCAAAGCTGCGTGAGCCTGGCCAGATTGGCCTTGGCGGAGGCCATGTCGCCGGTCTCGATGAACCACTCGCCCTGATATTCGAGCGCCGGCATGAAGGTCGGATCGTAGCGCAGCGCGGCGTCGTAATACTGCTTCGAAACCGGGTAGTTCTTCAGCTTGCGGTGCGAGAAGGCGATCCAGTTCAGCAGCACCGGCGAATCCGGCTTGGTGATCAGCAGCACCATCAGCTTCTCGATTGCCGGAGCGTAGTTCTTTTCCTCGATCCAGCGCCGGGCCTGGCGGTAGTCGGCGTCCTCGTCGAGCACGGTGTAATCCGGCCCGACGGCGAAGGCATGGGCGGCCATGGTCAATCCCGCAAGCAGCACCAGAACAGACCGCCAGACCGCCATCGTCACCTCCCAAAGCGCGAAGCGATGACAGCATGCCGGGCAGCTTGCTACCAGAGCCGATGACACCATGCCGGCGTCACGGTTTCGCGACGGTACCAGCTGTGGATGATCCGCCGCCCGGCTTGCTGCGTTTGACCGATATCGCAACGCTGGAGGTGCCCTATGGCCAAACCGCTCGAGCCCGGAACCGATGTAACCTGGCGCTGGGGCGCGCATGTCGCGCGTGGGCGCGTCGAGCAGGTCTTCACCGCGCCGGTCACGCGCAGCATCAAGGGCACGGAGGTTCGCCGCAATGCCTCGCCCGAAAACCCCGCTTATCTGGTGACGCAGCCGCGCGGCGGCTACGCGCTGAAATCGCATAGCGAGTTGGACGTGGACGGGTGATGGCTCCGGGGTGCGTCACCCGGTGGCCGTGACACGCCTGGCGAAGCTTCGGCCGCCATCCGCCGTGGCGATCTCGCCCACCCGGACGAGCGAGATCAGGATGTCGCGGATCGCTCGCTCGACCTTGCGGCCCTGCCTGAAGCGCAGCGCGATCGCCGTCGCGTCGAGCGGAGCGGGGGCGGCGGCCAAAGCGGCCAGAACTGCCGCGACGCGTTCCACCGGCTCGCCCGGAAAGCGCGTCTTCGCGATTGCCGCCGGAGCCAGGGCCACCAGTTCGCCGGCTTCGATCTGCTCGCCACCGCGGCCGTCGCGGGCGAAGCGCGGGCGCTGGTAGTCCGGCCGGAGCCAGCGAACCTCGCCGCGCGCCTCCTCGACGATGCGATCCCGGTTGAGCGCGACGAGGTGGGCGAGGATATCGTCCTCCGCAAGCGCGGCAGGCCAGCCATAGGCGACCGCGACGGCGGCATCGATCGCGGCATGATGCTCGTTCAGGATCAGCACCAGCCCGCGATCGCGGATGCCTTCCTCCGCCGGCGTCAGTGCGCGCGAGGCGAGGATCGCCTCGCGGACATTGTAGAGCTTCGTCAGCGTCAGATCGGGATGCTCGGCCAGAACCCGCTTGCGCAGCCCGTCGAGCGCCTCGGCCGGACGGCGGATCGCTTCCTTCTGCAGTTCGGACGCATCGGGAAACGGGAAGGGGTCGAAGCAGCGCGATTTCGAGTAGCGGGGATCGTTGCCGACACCGAGCCAGCCGCCGGCGCGCAGGGCCCAGACGGCGTGAAAGCGCGAGGACAGCACGCCGAGATGGAACGCGTCCGAAAGGCCGACCGCGACCAGCATGTTGTCGGGCAGGATCGACGCGTCGAGGAACTGGAAGACGCGGTGCTTGGCCGTTTCTACGGTGGCAATGTAGCGCTGGAGGTGGGCGGTGAAGCCGCGCATGTCCGTGTTGCGACGGCCGAAGAGCCACCAATGTTCGCGCCGATAAGGTTCGTTGTTCCGGTCGCGCTCGGGTTTCACACGTAGGGCAAGATGCTGATAGATTTCCGGAAACATGTCGCGGACGGTCTCCGCCGTCAGTCCGTCGAGGTCGATGGCCAGCAGGTCGCGCGATCTCGCTGTCAGGTCGCGCCCGTTGCGATAGTGCCGGAGATGGGCTTCAAGGCCGGGTCTCCGACCCAACCCCAGCAGAGCGGCATCCTGTTGCCGGACCAGAAAGCCGGCGCCGTGAAGCGGTACGCCTCTTGAACTCAGCCCCTCATTGGCCCTGAGATTTCCCGTTTGGGTGACATCCGTTCCGACCGTCAGCCCCGCATTGATCCGCCCGCGCGTCTCCGACAGCTCGATCTGCGGCTGGTCGCTGTCGAGGCCGGCTTCCGCCAAGACCTCGCAGCGCTTGCCTTCATGCGTGCCGGCCGCCGCGACGGTCATGGCGATGCGGACGGCGGCCGAATCCCGGCCGGTCTTGGCCCAGGGATGGTCGGGGATCGCCAGCAGCAGCGAAATCGGCTTGCGGGCGCCGAGATGCCGCTCGACCGTGCGGCGCTGGAAGAGCTGCGTGATCGAGTTGGTCGTGACGAAACCGAAGCGGCGCAGCTTCGTGCCGGGCCGCGTCAGCAGCTCCGCCGCACGGTCCCACCAGTACATCACCAGATCGGCACTCTCGTTCATCTGCGGATGCGCGGCCCAAAGCGCCTGCGCGTAGACGTTGCCGAGCCTCGCGCGCAGGTCCTTGCCGCCGATGAAGGGCGGGTTGCCGACGATGAACTCGGCCTCGGGCCACTCCGGCCGGCGCGGATTGGGCAGCGCCTCGCCGCCGTCGCGCCATTGCGGGATCGGCCAGCCATCCCAGGTCAGCACCGCGTCGCGCTTGTAGATATGGTCGAGCTTTTCGAGGATTGGCTCGCGCGGCGCGTAGCCGCGGGTCCGGAAATGCCATTGCAGATGGCCGATCCAGAGCACCAGATCGGCGATGGCGACGGCCCTGCGATTGGTCTCCATGCCGAGGAACTGGTGCGGGCCGACCGAATGCTCGGCGAAGCCCCCGAGGCGTTCCGCGCTGCCGAGCTCGCCCGCCGCCTCGAGCACCTCGCCTTCCAGCTTCTTCATCAATTCCTGCGCGACATGCAGGAAATTCCCGGTCCCGCAGGCCGGGTCGAGCACGCGTGTGCGGCACAGGCCGGCATGGAAGCCTTCGACCAGCGCCAGCGCCTTCCTGGCCTCGCCCGTGTCGCGCAGTTGCTGCGCGGCGCCCAGCACGGCGCGCCAATCCTCCCGCAACGGGCCGATCACGGTCTCGACCACCAGCCGCTCGACATAGGAGCGCGGCGTGTAATGCGCGCCGAGCCGGGCCCGCTCCTTCGGATCGAGCGCCTGTTCCAGCAGGGTGCCGAAGATGGCGGGCTCGACCTCCCGCCAGTCATGCTCGGCCGCGGCGAGCAGCTCGCCGATCTCCTCGCGCCCGAGCGGATAGACCTTCGCATCCTCGTAGAGCTTGCCGTTGAAGCGCTTCATCCGCTCGCGCACCGAGGTCGAATACGCGCCCTTGTCCATCGCCTGCCAGAGTTCGGAGACCAGCGGCAGGAAGGAGGCCGGATCGTCGCGGCACTCGCGCAGCAGCGCCTTGAAGGCGTCCTTGCGGATCAGCCCGACATCCTCGGCGAACATCGTGAACAGGCAGCGCATCAGGAAGAGCGCGACCTCCTCCGGATCGTGCTGGCGCTCGAGTGCCCTCGACACGGCTGCGAGCCGCTCCGCGATGGCGCGGGTCACCTGCGCCGCGTGGCGCGACGGGTCGAGACTCTGCGGCTCGGTCCAGATCCGGGCGATGCGTTCGCGAATCTCCGGTACCCGCAGCGCCTCCAGATGCACGCGGAAGGTCTGACGGTCGGGGAACTGGACGTAGTTCTTCCCCTGACCGGTGAAATCCGCATAGAATTCGAAGCAGTGCCCGACATCGCAGAGGATGATGAAGGGCGGCCAGCCATGGCTCGCCGGCAGCGCCCTGGCGTAATCCTCCGCCTGCCGGCGCGCATTGAGCATCATCACGTCCCAGGCCCGGTCTGCACCGCGCTGCCCGCGCGGGCCGGCGGAAGCGCGTTCGTCGAGCAGCAGTTGTCCCTGCGCGGGCATGATTTCCTTGCGGCCGCCCTTCAGCCGGCTCTGCTTGGCTTCCAGGACGAAGGCGCCGCGCTTGTAGAGGTCGATGCGGCCATGCGAGCCGGCTGCGGCCATGTCCGGGAAGCGGACCGGATATTCGAAGCGGTAGCTCACCGCCTCGGGATCGCTGGTCGGCGGCTGCGGCTTGCCGACGCCGATCAGCTCGCAGAACTCGTTGAGGAACTGGGCATAGGCGGCGCGCTCGGCGCCCTCGGACGCGCTCCAGCGCGCAATGAAGCCGGCGACGGATGGGTCGCCTGCCTCGACCTGGCCCCCCGGCATGGTCGTAGCCCCGCAGGTTGTTAAGAAATGTTAACGCAATCTAAGCGTGCATAACCCCACCCTGTCAACTGCTGTCACCAATGCGCGCCGCCATGCGCCTCGCCCTCTCGCATCGCAACGGGTTCAGGCCCATATTGCGGGCATGCCCAAGAAGCCTCAGAGCACCGCGTCCGAGACCGCCGATCGCGCCAAGGCGAAGGCGGCCAAGAAGCCGTCCAGCGCCCGCACGCCCAATTCCAAGGCGACCAAGCCTGAGCTGAAGCCGCTGGAGGGTTATCTCGCCGATCTGCTTAACCCGGCGATCAACCGCGGCAATGCGGTGCCCGGCGGCGCGTCGGGCTTCAGCGACCAGCCCCAGGCGGGTTACGAAACGGGCTACGAGGCGAAGCCCGGCGCGCGGCCGGGCGCCGACAAGCCGACGAAGAAGCTCGGCAAGAAGGCCGATTCCGCCTTCATCGGCGCCGAGGGTGCGGCTGCCGCGACCGCGACCTCGCTGCAGCACTTGCTGGAAACGGGAAGCCCCTTCATCGAGCCCGGCCGGCCCTGGACGCCGCATCGGCCGCCGCGCCCCGACAAGTCGGAAGGCGGCATCCGCTTCCGGATGAACTCGGAATACGAGCCGGCCGGCGATCAGCCCGCCGCCATTGCCGAGCTCGTCGAGGGCATTGGCCGGCAGGAGCGCGATCAGGTGCTGCTCGGCGTCACCGGCTCGGGCAAGACCTTCACCATGGCGCAGGTGATCGAGAAGACGCAGCGCCCGGCGCTGATCCTGGCGCCGAACAAGACGCTCGCGGCGCAGCTCTATGGCGAGTTCAAGAGTTTCTTCCCCGACAACGCGGTCGAGTACTTCGTCTCCTATTACGATTACTACCAGCCCGAGGCCTATGTGCCGCGCTCGGACACCTTCATCGAGAAGGAGTCGTCCATCAACGAGCAGATCGACCGGATGCGCCACTCGGCCACGCGCTCGCTGATCGAGCGCGACGACGTCATCATCGTCGCCTCGGTCTCCTGCATCTACGGCATCGGCTCGGTCGAGACCTATACGGCGATGACCTTCGGCATCAAGCTGGGCGAGCGCGTCGAGCAGCGCCAGCTCATCGCCGATCTCGTCGCGCTGCAATACAAGCGCACCCAGCATGATTTCACGCGCGGCTCGTTCCGGGTGCGCGGCGACGTCATCGAGCTGTTCCCGGCCCACTATGAGGACCGCGCCTGGCGCATCGGGCTGTTCGGCGACGAGATCGAGCAGATCTCGGAGTTCGACCCGCTGACTGGGCAGAAGACCGCCGACCTCGAATTCGTCAAGGTCTACGGCAATTCGCACTACACCACGCCGCGCCCGACGCTGACCCAGGCGGTGAAGTCGATCAAGCAGGAGCTGAAGGGCCGGCTCGACGAGCTCAACCGCGACGGTCGCTATCTCGAGGCGCAGCGGCTCGACCAGCGCTGCACCTTCGACATCGAGATGATCGAGTCGACCGGCTCCTGCAACGGCATCGAGAACTATTCGCGCTATCTCACCGGCCGCAAGCCGGGCGAGCCGCCGCCGACCTTGTTCGAATACCTGCCCGACAATGCGCTGGTCTTCACCGACGAGAGCCATGTCACCGTGCCGCAGATCGGCGGCATGTATCGCGGCGACTTTCGGCGCAAGGCGACGCTGGCCGAATACGGCTTCCGGCTGCCCTCCTGCATGGACAACCGGCCGCTGCGCTTCGAGGAATGGGACGCGATGCGGCCCCAGTCGGTGCATGTCTCGGCGACGCCGGGTTCATGGGAAATGGAGCAGACCGGCGGCGTCTTCACCGAGCAGGTCATCCGCCCGACCGGGCTGATCGACCCGCCGGTCGAGATCAGGCCGGCCAAGCACCAGGTCGCGGACCTGCTCGACGAGATCAAGGAGGTCACCGAGCAAGGCTATCGCACCCTCGTCACCGTGCTGACCAAGCGCATGGCCGAGGACCTGACCGAATATCTGCACGAGAACGGCGTCCGCGTCCGCTACATGCACTCGGACATCGACACGATCGAGCGCATCGAGATCCTGCGCGATCTCCGGCTGGGCGCCTTCGACGTGCTGGTCGGCATCAACCTGCTGCGCGAGGGCCTCGACATCCCCGAATGCGGCTTCGTCGCCATTCTCGACGCCGACAAGGAGGGCTTCCTGCGCTCCGAGACCTCATTGATCCAGACCATCGGCCGCGCCGCGCGCAATGTCGACGGCCGCGTCATCCTCTATGCCGACCACATCACCGGCTCGATGGAACGCGCCATCGCCGAGACCAGCCGCCGCCGCGAGAAGCAGGAGGCCTACAACCTCGAACACGGCATCACGCCGCAGACGATCAAGCGCGCCATCGGCGACATCCTCGGCTCGGTCTATGAGCGCGACCACGTCACGGTCGATGCCGGCATGGGCACGCCCATTGCCGGGCACAACTTCAAGGCGGCTTTGGCCGATCTCGAAAAGCGCATGCGGGAGGCCGCCGCCGACCTCGAATTCGAAACCGCCGCCCGCCTGCGCGACGAGATCAAGCGCCTGCAGGCGACGGAGCTGGCGATCAGCGACGACCCGCTGGCGCGCCAGGGCGACATCGAGGCTTCGGCGGGGCGCTACAAGGGCGAGCGGTCGTATGGGGCCAGCGCCAACCTGCCGACGCGGGCGCGCAAGCCGACCGATGCGGATATGGGCCCGCACAACTGGGGCGGCGGCGAGGGCAAGCCGGTGGCGCGCCCGAAAAAGCCGACGCTGGACGAGATGGGGCCAAGGCCCGAGTCGCGGCCGAAGGGGGCCGGGGAGGGGATGGCGAAGCGGCGGGGCCGGAGATAAGGCGCTGCCCCTGCCGTCATGGTCGGGCTTGTACCGACCATCCACGTCTGGCGTCGTCGAACCCTATGACCAAGACGTGGATGCTCGCCACAGGGGCGAGCATGACGGTTCGGGCGAAGGGAAGTGAGGCGTCGCGGCTGTGGCGAAAGGCGCGGGGAACCCTTCTCCTGTAAGGAGAAGGGCAGGGATGAGGTGTCGGCCCCTCGACCAGCGAAACGCCGGGCCTACAGCATGCGGCGGCGAGCGCTTGCTCGATCCGGAGAACGGCCGACACCTCACCCTGCCCTCTCTTTACAGGAGAGGGTTCTGCCGCGCGGTTCCTGCGCTGATCTGGAGGGCGCGAGAACCCTTCTCCCCTCGCGGGAGAAGGTGGCAGCGCGTCAGCGCTGACGGATGAGGGGGCGCTGTGAGCCTTCCGCCGAACACGACGCCAACCGGATAACGCACGGCGCCCCCTCATCCGCCCCTGCCGGGGGCACCTTCTCCCGCGAGGGGAGAAGGGAAGAGGCTCGCGGCCAACAAAAAAGGCCCGGCCTTGCGGCCGGGCCTCGTGTCGCAAGCCCCGCTCACCAGCGGTTGTCGTAATAGCCCTCGCGGTCGCGGCGGCCATAGGCGCGGGCATGGGGCGGCGGGCCGTAGCCGCGGTCATAACCACGATCGTAGCCGCGGTCGCGATAACCGTAGCCACGCCGTTGCTGCATCTCCTGGGTCCGCTGGATCTCCCACATGCGGTGCTCGCGGTTGTGGCGGACATAGCTCGCCTCGACCTGGTCGAGTGCGCGCGTTCCGGCAAAAGCCTCGCCTGCAAGGCTCTCGCCCGCGAGGGCCGGCGTCGCGGCTGCCCCCAGCGCCATCGCCGCGGCGATCAGAATGGTGCGCATGAATGCTCTCCCTTGGTGACTCGATGGCCTCATTGGACCGCATCGGGATGGAACGCCGTCTGAACGGAAAAGTTCGGCCCCGTTCATCTTCGGATCGCTGGGCGACGCGAAGGTGCGCTCCTGCGGGGATAGCCGGGAGGCTTATCCCCGCCGCCCGATGTCATGCGTATTCTCCCCTCGCTTTCCCCGACCAAGGGGGCTTCGCGAGGCATCGTGTGGCCGGGGAGAGGCGGTGTTCATGGCGGACGGCCGTTGCGGGCCTGATGCCATGGAGGGACCGTCGTCGTTCGGGCCAAACAGGCAGGCCCCGTCCTTCGCCGGACTTAAAACACGACGCCGGGACCATCAGGCAACCGTGCGCGGGGCGAGGTGGCGGCTGTTGGCGCTGCTTCGACACTTCGACTTCGACATCGACATCGGCACGCAGCCGTCGACTGCGACGCCACCTCGTCCCGCGCATCCCCTTGGATACGCTATCGACCCGAAAACCCCGCGGCGATCAGCCGGACGGGGCTTTCGGTGCGCTCGGCCCGGCCGCTATGATGCGCGGCGGGCATGCCAGCCCGAAGATCAGGAGGCCAGCCCGGCCATGCCGCTCCTCAGCGCCAGCAGCAGCACTCTGGTGATCGTCGATTTTCAGGCGCGCCTGATGCCGGCGATCCATGACGGCCCGCGTCTCGTCGCCAATGCGAAGCGGCTGGTGGATGCGGCCGGGCTCCTGTCGGTGCCGGTGCTGATGACGGAGCAGAACCCGGCCGGCCTCGGCGGCACGGTCGCGGAACTGGCCGGCGCCGGCCCGGTCGTCGCCAAGATGAGCTTCGATTGCTGCGCCGAGCCGGCCTTCCTCGACGCGCTCGCCGGCGACGGCCAGCTCGTGCTCTGCGGCTGCGAGACCCATGTCTGCCTCGGCCAGACCGTGCTCTCCCTGCTCGAACACCGGCGCCGCGTCGTCGTGGTTCAGGATGCCAGCGGCTCGCGCCTGCCCGAATCGAAGGAAGCGGCGCTGCGCCGGCTGGAGCGCCACGGCGCCGAGATCGTCACGGCCGAGATGGTGATCTTCGAATGGCTGCGCACGGCCGCCCATCCGGCGTTCCGCGAGGTGCTGAAGCTGGTGAAGTGAAGCCGCCGCTGGCGCGTCGGCCCGGGAATCTAGAGCGGCTTCCGGATCCACTTCGCGATGACGCCGACGATGCCTTCGCGGAAGGTCATCACGCAGATCACGAAGATCACGCCCTGGACGACGGTGACCCAGGCGCCGAGGCTGGCGAGGTAGTTCTGCATCGAGACGATGACGAGCGCGCCTGCGATCGGCCCGAACACGGTGCCGAGCCCGCCGACCAGCGTCATCAGCACGACCTCGCCCGACATCGACCAGTGCACATCGGTCAGCGAGGCGAGCTGGAAGACGATCGCCTTGGTCGAGCCGGCGAGCCCCGCCAGCATCGCCGAGAGCACGAAGACCGCGAGCTTGTACTGGTTGGCCCGGTAGCCGAGCGAGATCGCGCGCGGCTCGTTGTCCCGGATCGCCTTGCAGACCTGGCCGAAGGGCGAGTGGATGATGCGGTAGATCGCCAGCAGCCCGGCCATGAAGATCGCCGCCACCAGCCAGTACAGGGTGCGGTCGTCCGACAGGTCGATCAGGCCGAAGAGCCGGCCGCGCGGCACCGCCTGGATGCCGTCCTCGCCGCCGGTGAAGCGCGGCGTCTGCAGCGAGAAGAAGAACACCATCTGCGCCAGCGCCAGCGTGATCATGGCGAAGTAGATGCCTTGCCGCCGGATCGCCAGCGCCCCGAACAGCGCGCCGAGCGCCGCCGAGACCACCGTGCCGAGCAGGATCGCCAGCTCCGGCGTCAGCCCCCAGTTCTTCGCGGTATAGGCGCAGACATAGCTCGCCATGCCGAAATAGGCGGCATGGCCGAAGGACAGCAGCCCGCCATAGCCAAGCAGCAGGTTGAAGGCGAGCGCGAACAGCGCGAAGCACAACACCTTCATGACGAAGACCGGATAGGCCACGAAGGGCGCGATCACGAGCGCGACCGCGATCCCGATCATGATGGCGCGATGCAGGCGCAGCGTGCCCTTGTCGGCCTCGCCGGGCAGGATCGCGGCGGATGCGTCGGTGGCCGGGGCCTGGACTGCAGGGGCCTGAGCGGCAAGCGTGTCGGCCATGGTCAAATCCTCGTCGCGGGGAAGCGGGCGGCCATCACGCGGCCCGTCCGAACAGGCCGGCGGGCCGCACCAGCAGCACCAGCACCATGATGATGAAGATCACCGTCGCCGAGGCCTCCGGATAGAACACCTTGGTCAGGCCCTCGACCAGCCCGAGCGAGAACCCGGTGACGATGGCGCCGAGGATCGAACCCATGCCGCCGATCACCACCACCGCGAAGACGACGATGATCAGATCGGCGCCCATGTTCGGGTTGACCGAGTAGATCGGCGCGGCGAGCACCCCGGCGAAACCCGCCAGCGCGACGCCGAAGCCATAGGTCAGCGTCACCATCAGCGGCACATTGATGCCGAAGGCCTGGGTCAGGGTCGGGTTCTCGGTCGCGGCGCGCAGATAGGCGCCGAGCTTCGTCTTCTCGATCAGGAACCAGGTCGAGAGGCAGACCACGAGCGAGGCGATGACGACCCAGCCGCGGTACCAGGGCAGGAACATGAAGCCGAGATTGATGCCGCCGCGCAGCTCGGCCGGAATCTGGTAGGGCAGCCCCGAGGAACCGTAGCTGTTGCGGAACAGGCCCTGGATGATCAGCGCCAGGCCGAAGGTCAAAAGCAGCCCGTAGAGATGGTCGACATGGGCGATGCGCTTGAGCAGCAGCCGCTCGATCGCGACGCCGGTCGCGCCGACGATCAGCGGCGCCAGCAGCAGCGCCGCCCAGTAGTTGATGCCGAGATAGTTCAGGCACATCCAGGCGACGAAGGCGCCCATCATGTACTGCGCGCCATGGCTGAAATTGATGATGTTGAGCAGCCCGAAGATCACCGCCAGCCCGAGACTGAGGATCGCATAGAACGAGCCGTTGATCAGGCCCAGAAGGACCTGGCCGAACAAGGCCTGCGGGGGGATACCGAGTAGCTCGAACATGCGGGGCTCAGATCGTTGAAAGGCGGATCGTATCCAAAAAACGCTTGCCGTCATCCCGGCCGCAGCGAAGCGGAGAGCCGGGATCCATTCCGGAACGGGTCAGGAATGGATCCCGGATCGGCGCTGCTTCGCAGCTTGTCCGGGATGACGCCGGAGGATGAGGAGCCCGGTTAGGAGCCGGACTCCTCGCCCGCTCACTTCTTCACAAGCGGGCATTCGCTTTCGGCGAGCGGGCGGAAGGCCTGCTCGGCCGGCAGCACGGAGATCTGCTTGTAGTAGTCCCACGGCCCCTTCGACTCGGCCGGCTTCTTGACCTCGAAGAGATACATGTCGTGCATCTTGCGGCCGTCGGCGCGCACCGAGCCCTTGCCGAAGAGCGGGTCGTCCGTCGGCAGCTCCTTCATCTTGGCCATCACGGTGGCGGAGTCCTTGCTCTTGGCCGCCTCGACCGCCTTCAGATAATGCAGCATGCCGGAATAGACGCCGGCCTGCACCATGGTCGGCTTCTTGCCACCATTGGCCTTGGCGAAGCGCTCGGACCAGCCGCGGGTCTGGTCGTTGGTGTCCCAGTAGAACGACTCCGTCAGCACCAGGCCCTGCGCCGTCGCCAGCCCGAGCGAATGCACGTCGGTGAGGAAGACGAGCAGGCCCGCGAGCTTCTGGCCGCCGGCGACGATGCCGAACTCGCCCGCCTGCTTGATCGAGTTGATCGTGTCGCCGCCGGCGTTCGCCAGCCCGATGACCTTGGCCTTGGAGGCCTGCGCCTGCAGCAGGAAGGAGGAGAAGTCGGTGCCCGGGAACGGCGTGCGCACGACGCCGAGCACCTTGCCGCCGTTCTTGGTGACGATCGCCGAGGTGTCGCGCTCCAGCGCATGGCCGAAGGCATAGTCCGCGGTCAGGAAGAACCAGCTGTCGCCGCCGGCCTTCACCATCGCGCCGCCGGTGCCCTGCGCCAGCGCATAGGTGTCGTAGGTCCAGTGCACGGTGTTGGGCGAGCAGGCCTTGCCGGTCAGGTCGGAGGAGGCCGCGCCGGAATTGATGTGGACCTTGTTCTTCTCGCGGGTAATCTGGTTGACCGCGAGCGCGACCGAGGAGGTTGGCACGTCGAGGATCAGGTCGACGCCGTCCTGATCGTACCAGGTGCGGGCGATGGTCGAGCCGACATCGGGCTTGTTCTGGTGGTCGGCCGAGACGATCTCGACCTTGATGCCCTTGTCGGCGGCCTTGAAGTCCTCGACCGCCATGCGCGCGGCGATGACCGAGCCCTCGCCGGACAGGTCGGCGTAAAGGCCGGAGCGGTCGTTGAGGACGCCGGCCTTGATACTGATCTGCTGGGCGAGCGCCGGCGCCGCCATCAGCGCGGCGAAGGCGGTCGTTGTCAGGAACGTCTTGAGTTTCATGGTCTCTCTCCCTGGAATGGCGTCGTTTTCGACATGATGTCCGATATGGATCGGATTGGGGGCCTTTGATCGGGCCCCGAAACGGATTCAGACTCCGAGATAGCCGTGGAGCTTGTCGATATTGGCGTCGAGCTGGTCGTTCTCGATCATGTCGACGACCCGGCCCTGCTCGACGACATAGTGCCGGTCGGCGACCGTCGCGGCGAAGCGGAAGTTCTGCTCGACCAGGATGATCGTGTAGCCATCCTGCTTCAGCTTGCGGATCGTCGCACCGATCTGGTCGATGATCACCGGAGCGAGGCCTTCCGTCGGCTCGTCGAGCAGCAGGAAATGCGCGCCGGTGCGCAGGATGCGCCCGATCGCCAGCATCTGCTGCTCGCCGCCCGAGAGCTTGGTGCCCTGGCTCTTCAGCCGCTCCTTGATGTTCGGGAACAGCGTGAAGATCTGCTCGAGCGAGAGCCCGCCGGGACGCACCCGGGGCGGCAGCATCAGGTTCTCCTCGACTGAGAGCGAGGCATAGATGCCGCGCTCCTCGGGCACATAGCCGATGCCGAGCCGGGCGATGGCGCGCGAAGGCAGTGAGATCGTCTCGGCGCCCTCCAGCACGACCGAGCCTCGGCGCTTGCCGATGACGCCCATGATCGACTTCAGCGTCGTCGTCTTGCCGGCGCCGTTGCGGCCGAGCAGCGTCACCACCTCGCCCGGCGCCACGTCGAAATCGATGCCGTGCAGCACATGCGATTCGCCGTACCAGGCCTCCAGCCCGCGCACCTTGAGCATCGGCGCGGCCGTCGCCGCCTTCGTGGCAGATGGCGCGGCCTCAGTGAGCATGGCCCACTCCCGAACCGATATAGGCTTCGATCACGCGCGGATCCTTCGAGACATGGGCGTAATCGCCCTCGGCCAGCACCTGCCCGCGCGCCAGCACGGTGATCCGGTCCGACAGCGAGGCGACGACGGAGAGGTTGTGCTCGACCATCAGGATGGTGCGGTTCTGCGAGACCTTGCGGATCAGGGCCTCGATGCGCTCGACATCCTCGCGCCCCATGCCCGCCATCGGCTCGTCGAGCAGCATCATTTCCGGGTCGAGCGCCAGGGTGGTGGCGATCTCGAGCGCGCGCTTGCGTCCATAAGACAGCTCGACCGCCGGCAGGTCGGCGAAGGCGGCGAGGCCGACAGCCTCGACCAGCCGCAGCGCCTCTTCGTCGAGCGGCTTCAGGACCGTTTCCGAGCGCCAGAAATCGAAGGAATCGCCGCGCTTGCGCTGCAGCGAGATCCGGACATTGGTCTTGACGCTGAGCTGCGGGAACACCGCCGAAATCTGGAACGAGCGCACCATGCCCTGCCGCGCGATCTCGGCCGGCTTCTGGCGCGTGATGTCGCGGCCGTTATAGACGATCGAGCCCTTGGTGGGCGCAAGGAACTTCGTCAGCAGGTTGAAGCAGGTCGTCTTGCCGGCGCCATTGGGGCCGATCAGCGCATGGATCGTTCCGCGCCTGACCTTCAGGTCCACGCCGTTGACAGCCGTGAACCCGCCGAATTCCTTGGTTAATCCCGATGTGGATAAAATAATATCCTCAGACATGCGTATCGCTTGCGATCATCATCTTGTTCTTTCTTGTTATTGCTCGTCTCCCTTGTATCGCATGCTGCACCGCGCTCGCGGCATGAGTCAACGCCGCAGCCGCCGGAAACGGCCTTGTGAAGCCGGGCTCATCCCTTTGTCTTAGACCGGGCCGCAGGGCTCCGGCACCCGCCCCGTCTCATGCAAATGCATGATGCGGGTCGGGTGCCTGCGGGCCTATCTGCTTCATCATGCAGGATCGCTCGATATGTCGGGATCGCCGTTAGGGAAGCTTGATGACCGTTGGAAAACCCCGTTTACGGGCAGGGGCGGTTTCGGGTAATGTGACGGACTATTTCTCGGCTATCATTTGGCATTCCTGTGACAGCCTTTTGTGGTTGCGCGCTTCCGCCCGCGCGCGACCAGGTTTTCGGACGGTGGCGGACTGAGCAGGGGAGGGTACCTTGAGCTTCGCGTCTTTGGGTCTGGCGTTCCGCGCCCGCTTCGCCGTCGCACGCAATACCGTGCTTGGCGCGTTCGGGGCCGGTGTGCTGGGTGTAGCTGTGCTGGCCTCAGTGCTTCCGGCCGAGGCCGCTCCCGACCGCCGCGTCGCCCTGGTGATCGGCAACAGCGCCTATACGGCGGTTCCTCGCCTGGCGAATCCGCAGCGCGACGCGACGGCGATCTCGGCCTCGCTGAAGCGTCTCGGCTTCGAAGTCGTCGAGGGCTACGATCTCAAGATGGACGAGATGACCGGCATCGTCCGGGAATTCGCCCAGAAGCTCGACGGCGCCAAGGCCGGCGTCGTCTATTATGCCGGTCACGGCATCGCTGTCGGTGACGAGAATTATCTGATCCCGGTCGATGCCTCGCTGAAGTCGGAGGCCGATCTCGACTTCCGCGCCGTCAATGTGCAGCTCATCCTGCGCCAGATGCAGCGCGACGAGCGCGTCAACATTCTCATCCTCGACGCCTGCCGCGACAATCCCTTCGCGACGCAGCTCGCCGCCAAGTCGCGCTCCGTCGCGCGCGGCCTGACCGCGATCGAGACGCAGTCGGCCTCGGGCATCCTGATCGCCTTCGCGACCGATCCGCGCGCAACCGCGCTCGACGGCGAGAAGGACGGCAACAGCCCGTTCACCTCGGCCCTGCTGAAGCATATCGAGACGCCGGAAGTATCGATCACGACCGTGATGGACCGCGTCCGCGCCGATGTCTGGGAATCGACCGGCAAGAAGCAGAAGCCCTGGACGAACTCCTCGATCATCGGCGAGTTCAAGATGAACCCGACGCTGAAGCTCGCCGCGGTCGACCCCTCGGTGACGATCAAGGCGATCGACGGGGCCGTGCCGCTGCCGGCGGTGGCCGCGCCGGTCGGCCTCGACCGCGCCCAGATGGACGTCAGGATGTGGGAGACGGCCGAGCGCGGCAATTCGCCGGGCGATTACAAGGCCTATCTCGACGCCTTCCCGACCGGCCAGTTCGCCGCCTTCGCCAAGAACCGCCTGGCGCGGCTCGATCCGGCGGTGCCTGCGGCTCCGGCGGCATCGCGGGATACCACGGCCCAATCCGCCGCCGTCAGCGAGGAGGCGTTGAAGGCAGAGGTCGGCAGCGCCGCGACTGAAACGGCGCTCAAGCTCTCGACGCAGGATCGCCGCGAACTGCAGAAGCGCCTGGTCCTCTCCGGCTTCAAGCCCGGGAAGCCCAACGCCAACTTCCTCCCGAGCCAGCGCGCTGCCATCAAGGAATGGCAGACGACGCGCGGGATCACCGCGACCGGCTTCCTGGCGCCGCTGCAGCTCAAGGCACTGCGCGCCCAGACCGAGCCCGCCTATCAGCGCGCGCTGGCCGAGGAACCCAAGCCCGTCCCTCGCACCCGCGCCGTGGCCAGGGACCAGCCCGAGGGCCAGCCCCGCACGCGCGGCGGCGTCGCCTATGAGCGTGATCCGGTGATTCGCCGCGATCTGGAGCGCGAGCGCGCCGGCCAAGGCAACAGCGCCGGAAACGCGGCCGGTGCGGCGATGTTCGGTACGATCGTCGGCGGCGCCATCGGCGGCGTGCTCGGCGGTGGCTTCCGCCGCTGACGCCAGTCCGCTACGACATCACGTTCGAGGCAAGCCGGTCCCATGCGGGGCCGGCTTTCTCATTTGTGCCAAATCTTTCTCGCGGGCGCCGGGTCTTTCTCGCGGGCGCCAAGTCTTTCTCACAGGCACAATGCGTTGTTGCCACCGCGCCGCCCGCTCGGCTAGTTCTGTAGCGAGCCGTCCGGCGACATCAATTCTCGGCAAAAGGCGATGCGATGAAGAAGGTTTTTCCTGACGCCAGGACGGCTCTCGCCGGCGCCATCAAGGACGGCATGACGATCATGGCCGGCGGCTTCGGCCTCTGCGGCATTCCCGATGTGCTGATCGAGGCGGTGCGCGAGAGCGGCGCGAAGGACCTGACCTTCGTCTCCAACAATGCCGGCGTCGATGGCGCGGGCCTCGGCATCCTGCTCGAAACCCGGCAGATCCGGAAGATGATCTCGTCTTATGTCGGCGAGAACAAGCTCTTCGCCGAGCTCTATCTCAGCGGCCAGCTCGAGCTCGAATTCACCCCGCAGGGCACGCTGGCCGAGCGCATCCGCGCCGGCGGCGCCGGCATCCCGGCCTTCTTCACCAAGACCGGCGTCGGCACGCTGGTCGCGGAAGGCAAGGAGGAGCGCGCGTTCGACGGCGAGCGCTACATCATGGAGCGCGGCATCTTCGCCGACGTCTCGCTGGTCCATGCCTGGAAGGGCGATACCGAGGGCAACCTCGTCTACCGGAAGACCGCGCGCAACTTCAATCCGATGATGGCGAGCGCTTCGCGCATGACCATCGCGCAGGTCGAGCATCTGGTCGAGGCGGGCGAGATCGATCCCGATCACATGCACACGCCCGGCATTTTCGTGAAGCGCATCGTGCACACACCCCAGAGCGTCAAGCGCATCGAGCAGCGCACCGTCCGCAAGCGTGCGGCCTGAGCGCGCTTTCCGCCGGGCCGGAACGGCCGGGCGACCAGAATTCGCGCAAGATCGAGACATCGGAGAACGACATGGCCTGGACCCGCGAACAGATCGCACAGCGCGCCGCCAAGGAGCTGAAGGACGGCTTTTACGTCAACCTCGGCATCGGCATCCCGACGCTGGTCTCGAACTACATTCCCGAGGGCATGTCGGTTCAGCTCCAGTCGGAGAACGGCATGCTCGGCATGGGCCCCTTCCCCTATGAGGGCGACGAGGATCCCGACCTGATCAATGCCGGCAAGCAGACCATCACCGAACTCAAGACGACGAGCTTCTTCTCCTCGGCCGATTCCTTCGGGATGATCCGCGGCGGCCATATCGACCTCTCCATCCTCGGCGCCATGCAGGTCGCCCAGAACGGCGACCTCGCCAACTGGATGATCCCCGGCAAGATGGTGAAGGGCATGGGCGGCGCCATGGACCTCGTCGCCGGCGTCAGGAAGGTCGTCGTGGTGATGGAGCATGTCGCGAAGAACAAGGACGGCACCGAATCGCCGAAGCTGCTGAAGGCCTGTGACCTGCCCCTCACGGGGGCCGGCGTCGTCGACATGGTGATCACCGATCTCGGCGTCTTCGCGATCGACGAGAACGGCGGCGGCATGAGCCTGATCGAGCTGGCCGAAGGCGTCACGCTCGACGAGATCAAGGCAAAGACGGACGCCAGCTTCAAGGTTGCGGTTTGAGCCTTGGCCGTCATGCTCGGGCTTGACCCGAGCATCTCATGCCGGAGATTCCCGGGTCTGCGCTTCGCTCCGCCCGAGCATGACGGCCAACGCTACCGCCCGCGCTCCCAGCCCAACCGCACCAGTTCCGGCACATCGCTCTCCACCTCCGGCCAGCCGACGCAGAGCCAGGCGATCAGTTTCCAGTCCGGCGGCGCGCCCAGCGCCTCCCGCATGATCTCCGGTTCGAGGATCGAGACCCAGCCGACACCGATGCCGGCGACCCGCGCCGCGAGCCAGAACTGCGTGATCGCGGCGACGACCGAATAGTCCAGCATTTCCGGCATCGTCTTGCGGCCGAGCCCGTGCCCCTGCGCCGTGCCATGGTCGCAGAACACCGCGATCTGCTCGGGCGCCTCGCGCATCCCTTCCAGCTTCAGGCTGGCATAGAGCTGCCCTCGCTCGCCCTCATAGTCTCCGAGCGCCTCGGCGTTGCAGCGCGCAAAACTCGCTTGCGCGGCCTCGCGCTGAACCGCATCGGTCACGCGCAGCCAGCGCCAGGGCTGCGAATGCCCGACCGAGGGCGAAAGCTCCGCCTGCGCCAGCAGCCGCTCGACCAGCCCGTCGGGCAGCGCCTCGCGCCTGAAACGCCTGACATCGCGACGCCAGGCCAGCAGCTCCGCGAACTGCGCGGCAAAGGCCTCGTCGAAGCGGGGAGGGGAGTTAGCCATGCCTTCAGCCCTCATCCTGAGGAGCCGCGCAGCGGCGTCTCGAAGGGTGCTCCAGATGGTTCAGGGGCCTCCTGAAGCATCCTTCGAGACGCGCTCCTGCAGAGCGCTCCTCAGGATGAGAGCTGAGTGACAGGAACAGCGAGAACGCGCTCACCCCGCCACCGCGATTGCATGGAAGAACGAGCCGGTGACGCTGCCGCGCCGGCTGCCGGCGGGCGCCGGTGCCGAGCCATGCGGGTCGGTGACCATCGCCAGCGGAGGGTCCTCGCCCTGGCTGACCACCGTCGCATAGTGGAACTCGTGCCCGGTCAGCGCCTCGCCGGCGCGGCCGAGCGGCCCATTCGCTTCGAGGACGGCGCGGCGATAGCCGAGATTCATCTTCCGCCTGGCGAAGGAGGTCTCGACCGAGAGCAATCCCGCCATCGCATGTGAAATGCCCTCGGCATCGACCAGTGTCCGCCCGAGCACCATGTAGCCGCCGCACTCGCCATGGATGGGTTTCGTCTCGGCGAAGGCGCGCAGGCCCGCCATGAAGCGCGATGCGCCAGCCAGCCTGCCGGCATGCAGCTCGGGATAGCCTCCGGGCAGCCAGCAGGCGTCGCAATCGCCCGGCGGCGCCTCGTCGGCCAGCGGCGAGAACGGCACGAGCTCGGCGCCCGCCGCGATCCAGCCGGCCTCGACATGGGGGTAGACGAAGCTGAAGGCGGCGTCGCGCGCGATGGCGATGCGCCGGCCGGGTGCGGGCAGGGGCGTGACCGGCGCGGCTGCGCCGGGCAGCCGTGTCGCCCCGGCCGCTGCGATAACGGCGTCGAGATCGACGGCGGCCGCGACCGCATCCGCGAGCGCCTCGAGCCGCGCATGCAGGTCGGCCGTCTCGCCGGCCTGGACCAGCCCGAGATGGCGCTCGGGCAGGATCAGGCTGGCCTCGCGCGGCAGGGCGCCGAGCACGGGCAAGCCGATTTTCGCCATGCCCTGCGCCACCAGCCGGCGATGGCGCTCGCTCGCGACCTTGTTGAGGATGACGCCGGCGATGCGGATACGCGGGTCGTAATGCTGGCAGCCGAGCGCGATGGCGGCGGCCGATTGCGCCTGTCCGGAAACATCGATCACCAGCACCACCGGCCAGCCGAGCAGCGCGGCGATATCGGCGCTGGCGCCGGTATGGCCCGCCAGTCCCGGCACCGCGTCGAACAGCCCCATTGAGCCTTCCGCGATGACGAGGTCGGCACCGGCCGCAGCATGGCCCGCGATCTGCCCGAGCAGGGCGTCGGACATGGCGAAGGAATCGAGATTGGCGCTGGGCGCGCCCGTTGCGGCGGCATGGAAGGCCGGGTCGATATAGTCCGGCCCACATTTCAGCCCGCGCAGGACCAGCCCGCGCCGCGTCAGCGCGCGCTGCAGCCCGAGCGTGATCGTGGTCTTGCCCGAGCTGGAGCGCGGCGCGGCGATGAGGAGGCCGTGCGCGGTCATCGGCGTGCTCCGGAACAGTCGCCGCCGCTCCCTCCCCCCGCTTGCGGTGGGGAGGGCTGGGGTGGGGGGCAGTGCCGCTCGGCGCCGGACTGGAAGAACGGCAGCACCCTGCTTTCCGGCCCCCCATCCCTAACCCTTCGCCACCGCAAGCGGGGGGAAGGGGATCGCGCTTCGGCTCCCGCGCCTCTCATATTCCGCCACCCGGCCGGAAACGGCGGTCATAGCCGGTGGAGTAGAGCGCACTCTCGCCGAAATCCTCGGCGGCGAGCGCGGGACCCACGAGGATCAGCGCCGTCCGCTCCAGCCCCGATTCCCGCACCTGAGCGGCGATCGTGGCCAGTGTGCCGCGCAGCGCGCGTTCGTCCGGCCAGGAGGCGCGGAAGACGACCGCGACCGCGCCATCCGCGCCATAGAACGGCGTCAGCTCCGCCACCACCTGCTCGATCACATGGATCGAGAGATGCACGGCGAGCGTCGCGCCGGAGGCGGCGAAGGTCGCGAGTGTTTCCCTGTCCGGCATGGCCGAGGCCCGCCCGGAGGTCCGCGTCAGCACCAGCGATTGCGCCAGCCCCGGCAGGGTTAACTCGCGCTTCAGCGCAGCCGCGGCGGCGGCGAAGGCCGGCACGCCGGGCGTCACGCTGTAGGGGATGCCGAGTGAATCGAGTCGGCGCATCTGTTCGCCCGTCGCGCTCCAGATCGAGAGGTCGCCGGAATGCAGCCGCGCGACGTCCTGTCCCGCGTCATGGGCGACCTGCATCTCGGCAATGATCGCATCGAGGTCGAGCGGCGCGGTATCGACGACGCGGGCGCCCGGCGGGCACCAGTCGAGCATCGCCTTCGGGATCAGCGAGCCGGCATAGAGGCAGACCGGGCAGGCGCCGATCATGTCGCGCCCGCGCAGGGTGATGAGATCCGGTGCGCCGGGGCCGGCGCCGATGAAATGGATCGTCATGGGGTGCGTTTCACGACGTCGTTCTGGCCAGCGCGCAGGTGACGCGGCCGGTCGCGATGCGCGGCTGCACCAGCGTTCCGCCGGGCCCCGCGGCGGCGAGCGCGGCGGCCTCCGCGACCGAGCCGACGCCATAGAGCGAGGCGATCCGGGTCGAGCGCGTCGCGCAGGCCGCTTCATAGCCCTTCAGCGCCTCGTCGGGCACCGCGACGAGTTCTGCCCGGCGGCTGGCGACGGCCTCCGCCAGGCCGGGCTCGCCCATCCGGCTCGCCAGCGTCGCGAGACGCGGCGTGCCCTCGCCCGACAGCCCGGCGATCGCCAGCGCCTCGTCGAGGCAGGCGAGAATGTCGGCTGCGCTCGTGCCGGGCCGCAGCCCGAGACCGGCGACGAGACGGCCCGTCAAGGCTTCTCGACTCGCCATTGCGTCACCGGCATTGCCGGGCGCCAGCCATGCTTGCCGCCGACGGGAGCGAGCCGGTCGATAGAGATGCGCCTGAGCGAACCGCCATGCGCGGCATGCAGCGCCGCGAGCTTGGCCTCGCCCTCGAGCGTGACGACATTGGCGACGAGCCGCCCGCCCGGCTTCAGCGCTGCCCAGGCGGCCTCGAACAGGCCCTCCACGGTCAGCCCACCACCGATGAAGACGGCGTCCGGAGCGTCGCGCCCGACGAAGCCCGCTGGCGCCTCGCCGACCACATCCACAGAGAGGCCGCCGAGCTCGACCTTGTTGCGCGCGATCCGGTGGGCCCGCTCAGGCTTGGCTTCGAAGGCGACAGCCCGGTTGCGGACATGGCGCTGGCACCATTCGACCGAGATCGAGCCCGACCCGGCGCCGACATCCCAGAGCAATTCGCCGCCGCGCGGGGCGAGCGCGGAAAGCGTGATCGCGCGGATTTCCGATTTGGTGATCTGCCCGTCATGGGCGAACCACTCCTCGTCGAGCCCGGGTGCGAGCGGTAGGATGCGTGAGTCGCGACCGGCCAGGACGTCGACCGCGATGATGTTGAGCGGCACGATGTCGTCGAAGGAAAAGGCGTCGGCGCGGGTCTCGCGCACCCGCTCCTGCGGTCCGCCGAGCTGTTCCATCACGACGAGGCGGCTGGCGCCGAGGCCGCGCGCGGTCAGCAGCTCGGCGACGGCGCGCGGGGTCGTCTCGTCCCAGGACAGGGCGAGGATGCGCGCGTCCGGCTGCAGATGCGGCACGATCCGGTAGAGCGTGCGGCCATGCAGCGAGACCAGCGCGCATTCCTCCTGCGGCCAGCGCATCCGCGTGCACGCCATCGAGAAGGAGGAGAGCTGCGGGATGATCCGCATCTCCTGCGCGGGAATCGCCCGGCTCAGGCTGTTGCCGATGCCGTAGTGGAACGGGTCGCTGGTCGCGAGCACGCAGACCTTGCGGCCGCGCTCGGCGAGGATCTGCGGCAGGGCGTTGCGGAAGGGCTGCGGCCAGGGCCTGAGTTCGCCCGGCACCGATCCGACCAGCGCGATATGGCGGTCACCTCCGAAGACGAGCTCGGCCTCGTCCAGCGCGGCCTTCGCCTCGGGGCAGAGGCCGGCAGGGCCGTCCTCGCCCAGACCGATCAGCGCGAGCCAGGGTGCAGGCGCAGCCTCGCTGCGGCTCGACAGCCCGTCGTTTTCAAGCGTAACTAGGGACATGACCGTGCTCATCCTCGGTGGAACCAGTGAAGCGGCAGCGCTTGATCAGCATCTGGCTGAACAGGCTCCCGATATTCGCGCCATCATCTCGCTTGCCGGGCATACAGTCGACCCCCGCCCGTCGAACCTGCCAGTTCGCGTCGGTGGTTTCGGCGGCATCGAGGGCCTGCGGCAATATCTGCGCGACGAGGGCATCATCGCCGTCATCGACGCGACGCATCCCTTCGCGGCGATCATGCCCTTCCATGCCGAACATGCCTGCAAGGCCGAGAACGTGCCGCTGCTCGCCATCCGCCGCGAGCCCTGGCATGCGGCTGCCGGCGACCGCTGGGAGGGCGTGCGCGACATGGAGGCCGCCGCCGTGGCGCTGGGCCCGGAGGCGCGCCGCGTCTTCCTGACGATCGGCCGGCTCGACCTGCCGGCCTTCGCCGATGCGCCGCAGCATCATTACCTCGTCCGCGCCATCGAACCGATCGGCGACCGCCTGCCCGTTCCCCATGTCACGGTGATCCAGCAGCGCGGGCCCTTCCAGACGGAAGACGAGGAGGCGCTGATGCGCCGCGAGGGCATCGAGATCCTGGTCAGCAAGAATTCCGGCGGCGACGCCACGGCCGGCAAGCTGATCGCGGCGCGCCGTCTCGGCCTGCCCGTCATCATGGTCGAGCGCCCGCCCAAGCCCGATGTCGAAACCGTCGCCCATGTCGATCAGGTCCTGCCCTGGCTGGTGGCGCAGGGGCTCTTCGTCACCGAGCGGGGCGTGTAGACATAAGGCGCGGCGTCCGGGCGCGCGATCAGCTTCGTACCGGAGGCGCCGATCGTCACCAGTGTCGCCATGTCGGCGCTTGCCGCAGCCGCGACCGCTTCCGTCAGTGTCAGGATTCGCAAGGCCTCGTCAGCCCGCCCGATCGCGCGCGCGAAGATCACCGGCGTCTCGGGCGAGCGGATGCGGGCGGCCAGCGCCAGTGCCTCGCCGAGCTGCCAGGGCCGTGCCTTCGAGATCGGGTTGTAGAGGCAGATCACGAAATCGGCCCTGAGCACCGCCTCAAGCCGCGCCGTCACGACCTCCCAGGGCTTGAGATTGTCCGAGAGCGAGATCGCGCAGAAATCCCCGCCGAGCGGCGCGCCGGCTTTCGCAGCGGATGCCAGCATCGCGGTGATGCCGGGCTCGACCGTGATCGGCAGCGCAAGCCAGGCCGGGTCGCCCGCTTCCAGTGCCTCGAATACGGCGGCTGCCATCGCGAAGACGCCGGGATCGCCGCCGGAGACGACCGCGACGGTCCGGCCCGCGGCGGCCAGCCGCAGCGCATGGCCGGCCCGGTCGATCTCGACGCGGTTGTCGGAGGCGTGCTTCGTCTGCCCATCGCGAGCCTGAATCCGGTCGAGATAGGGGCCATAGCCGACGAGATCGCTCGCAGCCGCAAGGGCAGCCAGCGCCGCCGGCGTCAGCCAATGCGCCTCGCCAGGGCCGAGCCCGACGATGGTGAGGGAGCCGCTCACAGCCTGCGCCCCTCGCCAGGCACCAGCACCATCGAGAAATACGGCGCCTCGTCGTCGCCCTTGTCGCTGAGTTTCGCCACGACCTGCTCGGCCATGGTCGCGCGCTCGACATAGATGGCGCGGTGGATCAGCCCGGCGGTCCGGAGCGCGCGACGCACCTTCGGCAGGTTGCGGCCGAGCTTCATGATGACCGCGGCGTCGGTGTCGACGAGGCGGCGGGTCAGTTCGGACTCGGGCAGGGTGCCCGGCAGCACGGTCATGATGTCGTCGCCCCAGGTGATCGGCGCCTGCGCCCGCGTCCAGGCCCCGGCCATGCCCATCACGCCCGGCACCACCTCGGTCGGAAAGCGGGAGCTGAGCCGCCGCCACAGATGCATGAAGGAGCCGTAGAAGAAGGGGTCGCCGTCGCAAAGCACGGCGACGGTCCGCCCGGCCTCCATTTCGGCGGCGAGCAGGGCGGCGGATTCGTCGTAGAAGGCTGCGATCGGCCCGCTATAGCCTTCATCCTCGACCGGAACCTCAATCGTCACCGGGAAGGCGAGCTCGATCTCGCGCGCCGCATCGGGCGCGACGATGGCATCGGCCGTGACGCGGGCATTGCCGCGCCGGCCGCGCTTGCAGAAATGCACCAGCCGGTCGGCTTTGAGGATGATGTCGCGGGCGCGGAGCGTCATGTAGTCCGGATCGCCGGGGCCGAGCCCGACGCCGAACAGCAGGATCTTTGCCGGTTCGATGTTCACCGGCTCATTCCTTCTCTTGCGCCAGCGCGTTGACGGCGGCTGCCGCCATCGCCGAGCCGCCGCGCCGCCCATGCACCACGAGGAAGGGCACGCGCCCGTCTTGTGCCAGCGCCTGCTTCGATTCCGCCGCGCCGACGAAGCCGACCGGAATGCCGATCACGGCGGCGGGCTTCGGCGCGCCGGCATCGAGCATTTCGAGCAGCCGGAACAGCGAGGTCGGCGCATTGCCGATGACCACGACCGCGCCTGCGAGATGCGGCCGCCACAGCTCCATCGCAGCGGCCGAGCGCGTCGTGCCCATCTCGGCTGCGAGCGCCGGCGTGCGCGGATCGTCGAGCGTGCAAAGCACGGTGTTGCCGGCTGGCAGCCTTGACGGCGTCACGCCGTTCGCCACCATCTTGGCGTCGCACAGGATCGGCGCGCCGGCCTTCAGAGCGGCCTCGGCCGCTGGCGCGAAATCCGGCGACATCTCCACATCGGCCGGCAGGTCGGTCATGCCGCAGGCATGGATCATGCGGACCACGACATGCGCGGCCCGGCCCGCGAAGCGCGACAGATCGGCTTCCGCCCGGATGATCGCGAAGGAGCGCTGATAGATCGCCGCCCCGTCCTGGATATAGTCGTAAGCCCGCGTCAAACCCGTGATCCTGCCAGCCGGCCCGCCGCAAGGAGGCGGGCGTGAATCTCCTGTCCGGGCTGCAATCGCGCCATGACCCCGGAAAGGTCAAGCTCGGCGATGGCCGCATTCCGCGTAGTCCCGTCGACGACGACGCCGTAGCGCCCTCTACGCCCGACCAGCGTGAGATCGGAGGCGCCGGGCCGCGCGCAGGATTTCACGCAACCCGAGACATGCAGCGTCAGCCCCGAGGCGAGCAGCGGCGCGATCGCATCCGCCAATCGGGCGGCATCGGCCATGGCGCTGGTCTCCGCCCGCAGGCAGGCCGGAGCCCCCGCGCAGGCCTGCACCGAGAGGCGCGGATCGTCGTCGCGGGCGATCAGTCCGAGCGAGGCGGTAAAGGCCAGCAGTGCTTCGGCATCGCCCTCGGCCATCCCGCGAAAGGCGATCCCGCGCCAGGGCGAGAGGCGGATATCCGTGCAGCCATGAGCCAGCGCCGCCGCACCGAGCCGGTCGAGCGTTGCGGCGTCCGAGCGGCCGAAGGGCAGACCGGCCATCGCCGCGACATGGCCCGGGCCGAATGAAAACAGCCCGGCGCGCCGGGGCGCGGGTCGCGCTGCCGGAGGCGGCGCGACGGGCAGCTCGCACAGCACGGTGAGCGCATCGGACGGCAGGTCGTGCAGCCGGCGGATCGCGTCCGGCGCCTGCGCGCGCCATGCAGCGAAACGCGCCAGCACCGTTGCGACGACCGCGCCGGCCTTCTCCGCTGCGACCGGCCCCAGCCAGATGCGATCCGCCAGCCCGATCGTGACCATGCCCGGCGCCGTCCCGACGACGCGCAGATCGCCCGCGAAGGCATCGAGCGACGCCGCCCCACCGCCATCGACGACGACGGAGAATTTTGCTGGCAGGCCAGAGATATTCCGTCCGCACGCTTCGATCGCGGAGGCAAGGATGGCAGCGTCGATCAGGTCGCTGGCGCCATCGTTTCCCGAAAAGACGGCATCGGCCACGGAAGCGCTCCTCCCTCCCCCCGCTTGCGGTGGAGAGGGTCGGGGTGGGGGGGAGTGCCGCTCGGCGAGACGATGCAAGGTGTAGCTCTGGCTTTCCGGCTCTCCACCCCGACCCTCCCCACCGCAAGCGGGGGGAGGGAGGGCGAGCGGCGAGGCCAGCGTCAGCTTTTGCGGTCCGGCCCCGTCATGCTCGTCGACCAGCCGCTCGGCCAGCAGCGTCGCGACCAGCCGTGGGTGGCTCTCTGGCGTGACGCCGCGCAACTGCATGTTGCCCCGCGCCGAGATCTCGATCAGCCCGTTGCCATGCTCGCGCGCCAGCGCCGCGATGCGCTGCAACTGCGCCGGGGAGAGGCGCGCTCCGGGCGGATGCAGCCGCACCAGCCAGCCATCGCCGGTCTCCATCGGCCTGAGCGTGCTCGGGCACCAGCCGCGCCGCAGCGCGTCTTTCGACGGCGCGTTCATTCTGCGGCCGTCCAAGGCTGCGTCCGGATATCGTCAGGCGCGGGAAACCCCTCCCCCTGGTGGGGAGGGGCAGAGGTGAGGGGCAAGCGACCGGGGGAGCGCTCGCCCGGCGGGACGTCCCCCATCACCCTCCCTTCCCGACGAGGGGGAAGGGAGGCGCCCGCTTTGATCACCGCCGCAGAATTGCCGTCCCTCTCCAGGAATGCTCCGACCGAGTTGCGCCGGCTGGTCCACAGCCCTCGCCGCGCCGCTTCCGCCAGCCTTGCCCGGATGGCGGCAGCGGCGGGTGCGTTCGCCGCCTCGATCGCGCTCCAGACGGCGGTGTCGGCGCACCAGGCCTGGAACACCGCGTCGAACAGCCCGTCCGGAACCGCATCCGTGCTCGCGGCAAAGACGAAGAGCGTGTCGAGCGCTTCCGCGAGTTCGGCGGCACCGCGCCAGCCATGGGCGAGATGCGATGCGATCCAGCGCGGATGGGTCAGCCGGCCATGGACGATGCGGGCGATATCCTCCGGCAGCGTGCGCGCCTTCGGCGCCTCCGGATGGGAACTGTCGAGGCTGTAGAGCGTCGGGTTCGCGCCGAGTGCCTTCGCGGCCGCCGCGAGCCCGCCGATGACGTCGGCGGCGCTCGACGCCTCGAGGATATCGCGCCCGGCGGTGTCGCTGACATGCACGAAGGCGTCGGCCGTCCTGATCCGGGCCTTGAAGCCGTCATCGGCGCTGGCGCTGCCTTCGGGCCCGCCATAGGCATGGCTGGAGGCGGCGAGATAGGCGGCGCCGAGCTCGTCGCGCATCGTCCAGTCGCCGTCGAGCGCGCGGTCGGCGGTTCCCGCGCCGTAGCGCCCGGGCGCGGCCCCGAACACGCGCGGTCCCGCCTCGCCACGGCGGCGCGCGGCGGCGGGCTCGTTCCAGTCCTCCGGCTCGTCGAGGGCGGAAACGGCGCGTGCCGCCGCGTCGAGCAGTGCGACCTGCCCCGGAAAAATGTCGCGGAAGGCGCCCGAAATCCGCAGCGTGACATCGACCCGCGCGAAGGCGAGTTTCGGCAGCGGCGTGATCGAAAACCCCGTCACCCGCGTCGAGGCATCGTCCCAGAGCGGGGCGACGCCCATCAGCGCCAGCGCATGGGCGATGTCCTCGCCGCCCGAGCGCAGGGTCGGCGAGGCCCAGAGATCCATCACGATCCGGCGGGGCGCCTCGCCATGGTCCTGGAGATGGCGCGCGACAATCGCCTGCGCCGCGAGAGCCCCTAACCGCGCCGCGGCCCGCGTCGGGATGGCGCGCGGATCGAGCGTCGAGAGGTTGCGCCCGGTCGGCAGCACGTCCGGCCGGCCGCGATGCGGCGAGCCGGCGGGGCCGGGCTGAACGAAGCGCCCGTCCAGCGCCCGCAGCAATCCATCGCGCTCGGCCTGCGCCGAGACCGGGTCCCGCGCCGATTGCCCGAAGACGTGCAGCCCGTCGCGGAACGGCATCTCGGTGATGTCGCAGAGATGCGCGTCGAGCCGCGTCAACGCCTCGCTCATCGGAAGATCGGCGCTGACGCCGCAGGCTTCCGCGAGCCCGCTCGCCTCGGCCCGCGCCCGGATCTCGCTTGCGACGATATCGGCGCGGCGCGGGTCCATCACTTGCGCTTGGCTGAACTCCTCGACCAGATCGCGCAACAGTGCGGTCTCGCCTGCAGCCTCCGTTTCGGCCAGCGGCGGCGGCAGATGGCCGAGCGTGATCGCCGAGAGCCGGCGCTTCGCCGGCGCCGCTTCGCCCGGATCGTCGACGACATAGGGGTAGATCACCGGCAGCCCGCGCGTGACGAGGCGCGGCCAGCAGGCGCAAGACAGCGCCACCGCCTTGCCCGGCAGCCATTCGGTCGTACCATGCGTGCCGAGATGGATCAGCGCATCGATGCAGGCCATCTCGCGCAGCGCCAGATAGAAGGCGAGATAGCCATGGCCGGGCGGGGCATCGGGGTCGTGATAGCGCGCCTTGCGGTCCGGCGTCGCATCGCGCGGCGGCTGCAGCGCGATGGTGAGGCTGCCGTCGCGGATGGCGCGGAAGCGGAAAGCGCCGTCGCTGAGGGCAGGGTCGGCCTCGGGCTGGCCATGGGCGGCGATGAGGGCGTCGCGGGCGTCGGCGGGGATCGTTGCGAGCCAGGCGCTGTAGGCGGGCAGCGGGATGGCCAGAACGGCCGGGCCGTTGGTGAGGGCGCGCATCAAGCTCTGGCCCTCATCCTGAGGAGCGGACGCAGTCCGCGTCTCGAAGGATGCTCCAGTGGTCTCGGGGACTCCCTGGTCCTCCTTCGAGACGCCGCTGCGCGGCTCCTCAGGATGAGGGCTGAGGGTATGAGCGCGCATGCCGACGTCATACCCTGCCTCCGCCAGCACCTCCCGGATCGCCGTCACGCTCGCCGGCGTATCGAGCCCGACCGCGAAGCCGGCCCGCCCGCCGCGCGCCGGATAATCCGACATCGCCAGCGCCAGCCTGCGTTCGGCCGGGGGCTTCGCCGCGAGCGAAATCCAGCCATTCGCGAGATCGGCGAGGGCGGCGATTCCGTCCGCATCCGGCACGAGCCGGCGGAGGGCGAGTCCGGTGGCGGCATCGACCGTCTCCGCCTTGAAGGCGACCGGAACGGCACCGATACGCCCGTCGAATTCCGGCAGGGCGACCTGCATGGCAAGATCGGCAGCCGAGAGCCCGCGCGACGCCGCCGCCCAGGCATCGCGCGCGCTGCCGACCGGCATCGCCTGCAGGACCGGGCAATCGGCGGCGTCGAGCACGAAATCGGCGCCTTCGCGGGCTGAGAAGGCGGTCGTCGTCACAATCAGGGCCGGTCGGCGCAGCGCGATCAGCGCCGCGAGTTCGGCCGTGACGGCCGGGTCCTTCAGGCTCGTCAAGGCGAGGATGAGAGGCGCAAGCCCGCGCGCGGCGAGCGCGGTCCGAAGCGCTTCGCCCAGCGCCGTGTCGCCGGCGCTCACAGCCGAGCGGTAGACCAGGATCGGGACGAATGCCGTGTCGCCGGGCAGGGCGGCCACCGCCTCGCGCCAGGGCGTCGGAGTCGTGCCGTCGCCGAGCGCGAAGAACGGCGGGAGCGGCAGCGGAGCGAGACCGGATGGCGGATGGATGGCCGCAATCCGCCATAGCATCCGCCGCATGTTCTCGGCGCCGCCGCCGGCATGGAAATAGCCCAGCAGATCCTGTGCGAAGGATTTGTCGACGGTGCCGTATTCCGCCAGCCTGTCGTCCGGCCGGTCGTCGCCGGGCAGCACGGCGAGCGCGATGCCCTTCACCCGGCAGGCTTCGCCGAGCTGCTCGATGCCGTAGCGCCAGTAATCCAGCCCGCCGAGGCAGCGCACCAGCACGAAACGGCTCTTCGCCGCGGTCTTCTCGATCAGCAGGTCGATGGAGAGCGGATGCCGCAGCCGTCGCAGCGACGCGAGCCTGACGGAGAGATTGGGCGCAACGTCACTCCCTCCCTCCGCTTGCGACGGGGAGGGTTGGGGTGGGGGGCAGTGCCGCTCGGCCAGACGATCGAGGACAGTGCTCGGGCTTTCCGGCCCCCCATCCCTAACCCTTCCCCACCGCAAGCGGGGGGAAGGGAACATGGCCGCCGCCAGCGCCGAAAGGTCGCTGTCGGCATAGGACAGCACCAGCACATCTCCCGGCGGCAGGCCGAGATCGACGGCGTCCTCGCCGTCGTCGAGCCTGACCTCGCTGGTCGGGAGAAGATGCATGGCAATCCTTCGCGCCGCGCTGTCAGCCCGCGAGCGCGGTCTCCACGGCCTTGAGGTCGAAGCCCTTGAGCCCGATCACGGTGAGCTTGCCGTCGCGGGCTTCGCCAGCGGACCAGGCCCGGTCGAAATGATGGCTGACGCGCCGGCCGACGCCCTGCACGACGAGCCGCATCGGCTTGCCCGGCACGCTGGCGAAGCCCTTCAGCCGCAGCACGCCATCGGCTTCGGCGGCTTTGGCGATGCGGGCCGAGAGCGCCTCGGGCGAGAGCCCATCCGGCAGGGCGACCGCGACCGAGTCGAAATCGTCATGGTCGTGATCCTCGCCCTCGCCGTGATGCGAGGGCCGCGCGGCGAGATCGGCCTCGGCTGCCGCGCCCAGACCGACGATCAGCGCCGGCTCGACCTTGCCATGGCTGGTCTCGACGATCTTGATCGCCTTGGGCAGATGCGCGGCGATCTCGGCCTTGACGCGGGTCCGGTCCGCTTCGCCGATCAGGTCGCTCTTGTTGAGCAAGATCAGGTCGGCGCAGAGGATCTGGTCCTCGAACACCTCCTCGAGCGGGTTGTCGTGCTCGACGGAAGCATCCTGCGCCGCTTGCGCGGCCATCGCCTCCGGATCGTCGGCGAACTGGCCCTCGGCGACGGCCGGCCCGTCGACCACGGCGATGACACCGTCGACCGTGACGCGGGCGCGGATCGCCGGCCAGTTGAAGGCCTGGACCAGCGGCTTCGGCAAGGCGAGCCCCGAGGTCTCGATCAGGATATGATCGGGGGGGTTGGCGCGGTTCAGCAGCTTTTCCAGCGCCGGCACGAAATCATCGGCCACCGTGCAGCAGATGCAGCCGTTCGGCAGTTCGACGACATCCTCCTCGGTGCAGCCGGAAATGCCGCAGCCCTTGAGGAATTCGCCGTCGAAGCCGAGATCGCCGAATTCGTTGACGAGCACGGCGAGGCGCTTGCCCTGGGCGTTTTCGAGCAGATGGCGCACCAGCGTCGTCTTCCCGGCACCGAGAAAGCCGGTGACGATGGTGCAGGGGATTTTGTCGAGAGCCATTTTGCCCGGGGCCGGGCTCTGCGGGGCGGTCATGATGTCATCCTTGCTGGCGCGCCGGCATGGGCGGCACGCGTGCGACCACGCCCTTGCGGAAGCAGGGCGGGCGCTCTTTCCAGGGAACGATGCCGTTGGCGCTGGCGGCATAGGCCGTCGCCGCGCCGACGATGTCGTCGAGATGGGTTTCGGTGTCGAGATCACCGATCAGGTAGGTCCATTTGCCATCGGCTGCGAGCGCGATGGTGCAGGGCCGCTTGCAGACGGCGAGGCATTCCGCCGTGACGACCGTGATGCCGGGCGCGCCGTCGGCGAGGCGCTGCGTCAGCGCTTCCGCGAGCGCCGTTCCCGGCTGGTCGAAACCATCCGGCAAATCCTCGCGGACACGCCTGCAGGCCGTGCAGACATGGATGGTGAGATCGCCTTCGGACATGGCGCCGGCCTTCCCCGTCACCGCGCCTCTGCGCGGCGGGCGAACCAGGGCCAGAGCCGGCCCACGGCGAAGCCGGTGGCGAGCCAGAGCGCGGCCTGGATCGCCAGCGAGAGCGCGGCGAAATGAGCGGCGACCTCGGCGGGCACCTTGCTCTCCGGCGCAGCCGGATGCGGCGCTCCGACGATGTGAGGCACCAGCATCGCCAGCACGGCCAGAGCGCGCAGCCAGGGCGCCTCCATCCGCAGGAAGACGAAGAGCCCGCCCGCGGTCACCAGCGCGGTGACGATCCACCAGAGCTGGCGCTGTTCGAGCGCGGCCGAGGCGGCGCCGGGCAGTTCGGGCGCCAGCCCCATCGCCGGCACGAGGCCGAAGGCGAGAAACCCGCAGGCCGCCCAGATCAGCGCCCGGCGCTCGTCGATGTCGTCATTGGCGGCGATCATCCCGGCCAGCAGCAGGGCGGCGAAGCCGATCGCGGTGGCGACGGTCACCAGCGTGGTGAAGAGCGTCCGCTGCAGGCCGTCCTGCGGCTTCCATTCGGCGTGCTCGCCATGGTTTTCCGCGCCATGCGCGAGAATGATCTTCGCTTCACCGGAGAAGGCGGCTTGCGACGGCGCGACCGCGCGCAGCGCGGCCTCATAGGTCTCGGCCTTGAGGATCAGCGGGGTGGTGGTGACATGCTGGAGAGCGGCGACGATGAGCCCAGCCAGAAGCCCGGCCAGAAGACTGACCGTGAGAACACGATTGACCATGATGTCTTTCCCTCAGTGGCAGGGAAAGGCGAGGCCGTGACGCGTGTCATGGGCCGCGTTGTGAACGCTGGCCGACGCCGCGAATCCGACCGTGTAGACCAGCACGAAGCCGAGCACGAGCGCTGCCGCGACGGCCTTGGCGCGTTCGGAGACGCTGGCCTGAGAGGGGGAAACCGAAACCGTATTCATCGTTGTTCTCCTGGCCGCCCCGCCGGCGGCCTGTTGGAAATGCGGATCAGACGACGGCAGGTCTCCTGGCTCGCGGGTCCTAGCGTTTCGCACCGCCTTCCCGGGATCGCTCCCAGTGGCCGATGGCGCGAAACTCGCCGCTTACAGTTGCGGGGGCAGCCGCGGTATCGCACCGCGTTCCCTTTTCACCTCCTTGCGGAGGCACCGTCTCGGAGATCATTAGCCATGTGCGGTGGGCTGTGCAATGCAGTTGCCTCGCTTCCATCCGAGCCCTCATCCTGAGGAGCCGCGAAGCGGCGTCTCGAAGGATGGTCCGGCGTGCTCTGGAGCATCCTCCGAGACGCGGACTGGCGTCCGCTCCTCAGGATGAGGGCTGGTCTCATGGCCACCCGACATGACCGCAGACATTGCACATCTCACCCTCGTCCTCGGTGGCGCCCGCTCGGGCAAGAGCCGCCATGCCGAGGCGCTGATCGAGGCGCTGCCGCCGCCCTGGAGCTACATCGCGACCGCGCAGGCCCGGGATGACGAGATGCGCGACCGCATCGCCGAGCACCGCGCGCGTCGCCCGGAGCAATGGATCACGCAGGATGCGCCGCTCGAGCTGCCCGGGGCGATGGCCGGGCTTCCGGTCGGGCGGCCGGTGCTGGTCGATTGCCTGACGCTCTGGCTGACCAACCTGATTCTGGCAGAGCACGACACGGCCGCCGCCGCCGCGGCCCTGATCGCGGCCTGCGAGCGGGCCTCCGGGCCGGTCGTGCTCGTCTCCAACGAGGTCGGGCTCGGCATCGTGCCGGATAATGCGCTGGCGCGGCGATTTCGCGACGAGGCCGGCCGGCTGCACCAGGCGATCGCGGCCCGGGCCGGCCGGGTGGTCTTCATGGTCGCCGGCCTGCCGATGCAGGTGAAGTGAAACCGTGAAGTGAAGGCGTAAAGTGAGGACGAGATGACGACCGAGATCGACGACGCCGCCCGCCACAAGGCGAAGATGGCAAAGCGCAAGGCGGTGCAGGATGCCGAGGTCGCCGCCAAGACGGTCGAGAAGGGACTTCTCATCGTCAACAGCGGGCCGGGCAAGGGCAAGTCGACGGCCGCCTTCGGGCTCGTGCTGCGCGCCCTCGGCCATGGCTGGCGCGTCGGCGTGGTGCAGTTCATCAAGGGGGCCTGGGAGACCGGCGAGCGCAAGGCGCTCGAGACGTTCGGTGACCAGATTGCCTGGCACACCATGGGCGAGGGCTTCACCTGGGAGACGCAGGACAAGGCCCGCGACATCGCCGCCGCCGGCCGCGCCTTCGACAAGGCGAAGGAGCTCATGGCCGACGAGACGATCCGCCTGATCGTGCTGGACGAGCTCAACATCGCGCTGCGCTATGACTACCTGCCGCTGGCCGATGTCGTCGCCACCCTCCGCGCCCGCCGGCGGGACCTGCACATCGTCGTCACCGGCCGCAACGCCAAGCCGGAGCTGATCGAGGCCGCCGACCTCGTCACTGAGATGACGCTGGTGAAGCACCATTTCGCCGCCGGGGTGAAGGCGCAGGTCGGAATCGAGTTCTAGCGACCGGCAGCATGCGTCCGCTTGACGGGGCCTGGCTTTGCTCGCAGATTGAATTTGAATTCAGGTTCAATTTATCGAGACTCTCATGGCCGGCGTCCCGAAGCAGCCACGCAAGAACGGCAAGCGCGAGGCGATCCTCGCCGCCGCCCGCCAGATCGTCTCGGAGGTCGGCTTCCAGGAGACCTCGATCGCCGCGGTCGCTTTGGCCAGCGGCGTGTCGACGGGCAGCGTCTATTCCTATTTCTCGTCCAAGGCCGAGCTGATGGCGGAGATCGTCGCGGCGGTCTCCTCCCGCGAGCTGTCCGTCCTGCGCGCGATCGCCGCCAGCGACGCGCCCGTCCCCGAGCGCCTGACGGCGGCGGTGGAGGCCTTCGCGAGACGCGCCTTCGCCAACCGGCGCCTGGCCTGGTCGATGATCGCCGAGCCGGCCGATCCTGCGGTCGATGCAACGCGCCTCGACTACCGGCGCCAGATCGCCGGCATCTTCCGCGCGCTGGTGGTCGAGGGCGAGGGGCAGGGCGCGTTCCGCCCCGTCGATCCGGATGCCGCCGCCGCGATGATCGTCGGCGGCTTCATGGAGGCGCTGATCGGCCCGCTCTCGCCCGAACGCCCGATCACCCCGCAGCGCGGACGCCAGATCGCCGCGGCCCTCGCCGACCTCTCCCTCGCCGCGCTCGTCTCCCATGAAGGACAGACCTCATGACCGCGTTCGACCCCCACGGCTACGATACCCACGAGGTGCTGAACCAGGCGCCCGCCCTGGCCGGTTACGATGCCTTCGCCGCCGATCCGGCGCTGGGCCGCATCCTCGATGTCTTCGGGGCCGGCTGGTTTGCCGGGCAGGCCGGCGCGGTCGGGGAGCATGTCGGTTCGCAAGCGGTGCAGGATCTCGCCCGGCAGGCCAATCGCAGCCTGCCGGAGCTGCGCAGTCATGATCGCTGGGGCCGGCGCGTCGACCAGATCGAGTTCCATCCGGCCTGGCACGAGCTGATGGCGCTGGCGATGCGCGACGGCTTCCATTCGCTGTGCTGGACGCAGCCACGCCCCGGCGCGCAGGTCGCCCGCGCGGCGGTCTCCTATCTCTGGAACCAGGGCGAGAACGGCATCTGCTGCCCGCTCGGCATGACCTATTCGGCGATTCCCGTGCTGCACCGCGATCCCGCGCGCTGGGCCGAATATGGCCGGCTGATCACCTCCGGCGACTACGATCCGCGCCCGCTCCCGGCCGCGCTGAAGCGCGGCGGTACGGTCGGCATGGCGATGACGGAGAAGCAGGGCGGCTCCGACCTGCGCCAGACCCAGACCGTCGCCACCCGGAATTCCGATGGCACCTATTCGCTCGTCGGCCACAAATGGTTCTTCTCGGTCCCGCATTCCGACGTGTTCCTGACGCTGGCGCGGACGGAGGAAGGCGTCTCCTGCTTCGTCGTGCCGGGCTGGCTGCCGGACGGCACGCGCAATCGGCTGCACATCCAGCGCCTCAAGGACAAATGCGGCAACAGGTCGAACGCCTCCTCCGAGGTCGAATTCCGCGGCGTGATCGCCCATCTCATCGGCGAACCCGGCCACGGCATCCGCGCCGGGCTGGAGATGAACCACTATACGAGGCTCGATTTCGCCGTCGGTTCGGCCGGGTTGATGCGCCATGCTCTGGCCCAGGCCGCCCACCACACCGCACATCGCCGCGCCTTCCAGAAGGCGCTGATCGACCAGCCGATCATGACCAGCGTCATCGCCGACCTCTCGGTCGAGGTCGAGGCGGCGGCCTGGCTAGCCTTCCGCTTCGTCCATGCGCTCGACCGCGAGGAGGGCAGCGAGCAGGAAAAGCTGCTCGGGCGGATCGGCGCGCCGATCGCGAAATACTGGAATTGCCGGCGCGTGACGCCGGTCGTGGCCGAGGCGCTCGAATGCCATGGCGGCAACGGCTTCATCGAGGATCACCTGATGGCGCGGCTCTATCGGGAAGCCCCGCTCAACGGCATCTGGGAGGGCACGGGCAATGTCGTCTGCCTCGACGTGCTGCGTTCGATCCGCCGCTATCCGGATTGCGTGCCGGCGCTGCTCGACGAGTTGCGCGCCGCGCGCGGCAACGACCCGCGCTATGACGCCTTTCTCGTCGAACTCGAAGCCGACCTCGTCGACGTGCTGCGCCACGAGCATCTGGCCAGGCGTTTCGTCGAGCGGATGGCGCTGGCGCTCCAGGCCTCCTTGCTGATCCGCCATGCCCCGCATGCGCTTGCCGATGCCTTCGTCGCGTCGCGGCTGGCAGGCGGCTGGTCCGGCCATTTCGGCTCGCTGCCGCAGGGCGTCGATCTTCAGGCGATCGCGCGGCGGGCGGCGCCCGTCCTGAACTGACGGCGGACTCTCAGAACAGGGTCGCGAGGCTGAGCAGGGCGGCCAGCCCCCATAGCAGGCCGCAGGCGCGGCGATAGAGCGAGAGCGCGCGCCTGATGTCGGCGGCTGACGCTTCGGCCCGGCCGTCGCCCATCCAGCCATCCTCGACGACGACGTCGCCATAGACACGCGGTCCCGCCAGCCGCAAGCCGAGCGCACCCGCCATCGCGGCCTCCGGCCAGCCGGCATTGGGCGAGCGGTGCCGGCTGGCATCGCGCCGCACCGCGCGCCAGGCGCCGCCGGCATCCGCATTCCGGTCGAAAGCCGCCGCCGCCGCCAGCAGCAGCGCCGTCAGGCGGGAGGCCGGCAGGTTGACGAGATCGTCGAGCCTGGCCGAAGCCCAGCCGAAGGCGAGATGCCGCGGCGTCTTGTGGCCGATCATCGAATCGGCGGTGTTGATCGCCTTGTAGAGCGCGATGCCGGGCAGCCCGGCCACTCCGAGCCAGAAAGCCGGCGCAACCACGCCGTCGGAAAAATTCTCGGACAGGCTCTCGATCGCGGCGCGCGCGACGCCGGCCTCGTCGAGGCTCTCCGGGTTGCGCCCGACGATCATCGCGACGGCCTTGCGCCCTGCGGCGAGCCCGCCGCGCTCCAGCCCTTCGGCGACGCGCGCGACATGCTCGAACAGGCTGCGCTGCGCCAGCAGCGTCGAGGCGAGGAGTGCGAGCGGCAGCAGGCCCAAGGGCCCGAGCATGCGGCAGAGCCCGGTCAACACGAGCGCGGTGGCGAGCGTAACCGCGACCAGAACGAGCAGCGCAAGGATACCGGCGGCCTTGCGCGCCACGAAGCTCGCATCGTCTCGATTGAGCCGGCGGTCGAGCCGGGCGATCAGCGCGCCAAGCCAGGTGACGGGATGCCCGATCCGCGCATACAAGCGCTGCGGATAGCCGGCCGCCGCCTCGACGACGAGCGCAGCCAGCAGCAGAAGCAGTGTATCGGGCGGGGCCATGGGCGGGGCGAAACGTGACTGAGGGCATCTGGCATGGCGGCGATCTGGCCCGGGCGCGGGCGCTGTTTCCCGACGCGCCGACACCCTGGATCGATCTCTCCACCGGGATCAATCCCATCCCCTATCCGCTTCCGCCGCTGCCGTTAAGCCTCTGGCAGCGCCTGCCCGGCGCCGATGACGAGGCAGCCTTGCTGGCGGCGGCGCGCACGGCCTATCGCGTCCCTGCAGCAGCCGGCGTCGTCGCTGCGCCCGGCACCCAGATCCTGATCGACCTTTTGCCGCGCGTGTTGCCGGCCCTCGTCGGCGCCGGGCCGGTCGCGGTGCTGGGCCCGACCTATGCCGAGCATGCGCTTGCCTGGCGCCAGGCCGGCGCGGCGGTTATCGAAACGGCGACGCTGGCCGGGGCGGACGACGCCGCGAGCATGGTCGTGGTCAATCCGAACAACCCCGATGGACGCAGCCTCCCGGCCGGCGATCTCGCCAGGCTCGCTGCGCGCTGTGCCGCGAGGGGCGGCATGCTGATCCTCGACGAGGCCTTCGCCGATTTCAAGCCGGAAGCCAGCCTGCTCCCGGGCTTGCCGGCCGCGACCATCGTGCTGCGCTCCTTCGGCAAGACCTATGGGCTGGCAGGGGTCAGGCTCGGCTTCGCCATCGGGGAAACCGGCGCCACGGCAGCGTTGCGGGCGGCGATGGGCCCCTGGGCGGTGGCTGGACCGGCACTGGCGGTCGGAACGCAGGCGCTGGCTGATACCGGCTGGCTGGCGCAGGCGGGCGCGGCCCGGGCCGCCGATGCGGCGCGGCTTGACGCCCTGCTCTCGCCGCTGGGCCGGATCGTCGGCGGCACGGCGCTGTTTCGCCTGCTGGCCGCGCCGGCCGCGCCCTCGCTTTTCGCCCATCTCGGTCGCCATGGGATTTATGTCCGTCGCTTCCAGAACGAGACGACCTGGCTGCGCTTCGGCCTGCCGGGCGATGCCGCCGCATGGGGCCGCCTCGAGGCGGCGCTGGCGTCCTTCGTGCCGCCGGTGGATTCAGCGTAAGTCTTGCATGGTAAGTCTTGCATGCGCCCCGCGACAGCGCCGGAGCCGCCGGCTAACCTGATCCTGCGTTTTGCCCGAACACGCCTTGCCTCGAGAGGAATCGACCCCATGCCCGCATTGCCGCCGGAAGGCGACCTGACCATCTGCTTCGCCCATGCCGCCTATCAGTTGCAGGCCGAGTTCGCGACGCGCGGCCATGCCGCGAAGAGTTTCGAGGTGCGTTCCCTCGACGAATTCAAGGCCCGTGCCCATGAGGCCGATGTGGTGGTCGTCTCCGGGCTCTGGCGCAACGAGCTGCTCGCGAGCCCGAAGCTGCGTTTCGTCCAGTCGGTCAGCGCCGGCACGGACCAGTATGACAAGGCCGCCTTCGCCGCTGCTGGCGTGCGGCTGGCGAGCGCGCAGGGCGCCAATGAGCGGGCCGTTTCCGAACATGCCATGGCGCTGATCCTCGGCCTGACCCGCCAGATCCATCTCGCTCGCGACAACCAGACCGCGAAGATCTGGCGTCCGATGATCGGCGACCGCGCGCGGCGCGAGGACGAGCTCGCCGGCAAGACGCTGGTGATCGTCGGGCTGGGCCGCATCGGCCTGCGGCTGGCGACGCTGGCGGCGGCCTTCGGGCTGCGCGTCATCGGGGTGCGCCGCAGCCCGGAGCCGCAGCCTGGCATCGAGGCGATCGTGCGGCCGGACCAGTTGCACGAGGTCATGGCGCAGGCCGACATCGTCGCGCTGACCTGCCCGCTGACGCCGGAAACGGAAAACCTGATCGATGCGGCTGCCTTGGCCGCGATGAAGCCGACGGCGCTGCTGATCAATGTCGCGCGCGGCAAGGTTGTGGATGAGCAGGCCCTGATCGCGGCCCTGAGCGAAGGCCGCATCGCCGGCGCCGGGCTCGACACCTTCCACGAGGAGCCGCTGTCCGCGACCTCGCCGCTCTGGGCGATGCCTCACGTCATCGTCACGCCGCACAGCGCCGGCGAGACGCGCGCCTATGAGGGCAATGTCGTCGATCTGCTGGTCGAAAATCTCGGCCGGCTCGTGCGTGGCGAAAGCGCCCTGCGCAATCAGGTCGTCTGAGCCGGCTCAGGCGCGCAGAGAGCGCCACCATTGCCGCGCCGCGTCGCGGCTGCGCAGCGCGAAGGCATAGGCCGCGCTGCTCCTGATCCAGTCCAGGGCCCGGCTCCGCAGCCGGGCCAGCAGCGCCATGGTCCAGGCGAGCCAGCCATAGGTCAGGAGCTTGTCGCGGCCGGCGTGGTAGATCCGCTCGACGAGCAGGAAACTGACCAGATGGGCGAATCCGAAGACGACCAGCCCGGTCCGGACGCGGCCATCCGCCATCATCAGCAGGCCCAGCAGCTTCAGCGGCTCGGCGATCGCGAAGGGCACGGCGAGCAAGGCCAGGATCGCGAGGCGCGGCAGCCGCGCGATCGCTTCCTCCATCCGCGCGACGATGGTGAGCGAGGCGACCCAGGCGATCAGCGGCCGGTAGAGCGGCCGCGCGATCTCGTCGATCACGATCAGGATGGTGAGGACGACCCGCAGGATGGCGAGCAGCATGCGGGCGACCGGGCCGCGCTCGGGAGGAAAAGAGGCCGGCTGCGTCATCGCTCATGGTCCTCGCGACAGGGGGCGAGCGGCTGCGACGCTCTGAATGGGGCGTCGTATCCTGAACGATCCCAGCAATTCTGAGGCCTTTCGATAACACGCGCCGTCATTCCGGCGCGGCACCGCTTCGCGGCTTGTCCGGAAAGACGGGCTGGAGGGAATTCCCCCTCACCGCGCCCTGGCATCCTCCAGCATCATCGCGGCGCCCTTCTCGGCGATCATCATCGTCGGATTGGCGGTGTTGCCCGAGGTGATCGCGGGCATCGCCGATGCGTCGATGACGCGCAGGCCCCTCACGCCGCGCACCCGCAACCGCTCGTCGAGCACGGCTCTGGCGTCGTCCTCGCGGCCCATCTTCGCCGTGCCGACGGGGTGGAAGATCGTCGTGCCGAGCCGCGCCGCCGCGTCGAGCAGCTCCGCGTCGCTTGCGGCCGCCGGGCCGGGCAGATGCTCCTGCGGCCGGAAGCGGGCGAGCGGCGCCTGCGCCACGATCCGGCGGGTCAGCTTCATCGCGTCGATCGCGACCTGCCGGTCGGCTTCCGTGTCGAGATAGTTCGGCGAGATCGCTGGCGCGTCCTCGGCATGCGGCGTCTTCAGATGGACATGGCCGCGACTGGTCGGACGCAGATTGCAGACGCTGGCGGTGAAGGCATCGAAGGGATGCAGGCCCGAGCCCCATGAATCGAGCGAAAGCGGCTGGAAGTGATATTGCAGGTTCGCGGTCGCCTGCTCGGGCGAGGATTTAGCGAAGGCGCCGACCTGCGAGGGCGCCATCGTCAAAGGCCCGCTGCGCAGGGCGGCATATTCCAGTGCCATCAGCGGCCGGCGCCAGAGCTTCGCATAGTCGCTGTTGAGCGTGCGGACGCCCTCGACCTTGTAGACCGGCCTGATCTGGAGATGGTCCTGCAGATTCTCGCCGACGCCGGGCAGATCGGCGACCGTCGCGATGCCGAGTTGCCGCAGGCGTTCGCCGTCGCCGATCCCGGAGCGTTCGAGCAGCGCGGGCGAGCCGATGGAGCCGGCGCTGAGCACGACCTCGCCGGTGACCTCGACGCGCAGCTTCTCGCCCTCATGCGTGAACTCGACGGCCTTGGCCCGGCCATCCTCGACCACCACGCGCTCGACCATGACCCGCATCTCGAGCCGCAGATTGGTGCGGGCGTCCAGCACCGGGCGCAGGAAGGCCCGGAAGGAGCTGAGCCGCCGGCCGCGCCGCTGGTTGACCTGGAAATAGGACGAGCCCTCATTGTCGCCGGTGTTGAAATCGTCGATGCGGGCGATGCCGGCGGACTCGGCCGCCTCGCGGATCGCATCGAGAATGGCCCAGCGCACGCGCGGATGCTCGACGCGCCATTCGCCGCCGGATTTGTGCAGGCCTCCGTCGCCCGGCCCGGCATGATCTTCGTGCTTGAGGAAATAGGGCAGGACGTCGTCCCAGCCCCAGCCGGTGAGGCCGAGCTGGCGCCAGCCATCGTAGTCGGCGGCCTGTCCGCGCATATAGACCATGGCGTTGATTGAGGATGAGCCGCCGAGCACCCGGCCGCGCGGATACGGCAGAGCCCGGCCACCGAGGCCGGCCTGCGGCTCCGTCTTGAAAAGCCAGTCGGCGCGCGGATTGCCGATGGCGAAGAGATAGCCGACCGGAATATGGAACCAGATCCAGTTGTCCCGGCCGCCGGCCTCCAGCACCAGCACCCGCGCCTTCGGATCGCGCGAGAGCCGGTTGGCCATGACGCAGCCGGCCGAGCCGGCGCCGATGACGACATAATCATAGGTGCCGATCGTGCGGCGTCCGGCAGTGTCTGGCTGGGCCATGGCGTTCCCTGTTCGCGACGGCGGGTAGCGTCCCGCTCTGATCAGGCCAGCGATAAGGCGCGTGGGACAGCACCGCAATGCGCGCGGTTGCGAAGCGGGTATGTGGGCGCGCGACGTTGCGGGACGCAGGGCATTCCGGCGCGCGGCTTGCTAGGGCTGCGGTGAGCAGGTGTTATGGCGCGGCGGCTTCAGGCCGCCTCGGGGAGACGGTCGATGGGATACCGCGTCGCGGTCGGCAGGCAGAGCTATGTCTTCGCCGATCTCAAGGAGCTGATGGCGAAGGCGACGCCACTGCGCTCGGGGGACCGGCTGGCCGGGCTCGCTGCCGGCAGCATGGAGGAGATGATGGCGGCGAGGATCGCGCTGGCCGATCTGCCGCTACGGACCTTCCTGCACGAGGCGCTGATCCCCTACGAGATCGACGAGGTGACGCGCCTGATCGCCGACAGCCACGATGCGGCGGCCTTTGCCGGCGTCGCCTCGCTGACGGTCGGCGAATTCCGCGACTGGCTCTGCTCGGAGGCTGCGACGACGGAGGCGCTGGCTGCGCTCGCTCCCGGCATCACGCCCGAGATGGCGGCGGCGGTCTCCAAGCTGATGCGCAATCAGGATCTGATCCTCGTCGCCCGCAAATGCCGTGTCGTCACGCGCTTCCGCAACACGCTCGGCCTGCCCGGCCGTCTCGCCGTCCGCATCCAGCCGAACCACCCGACCGACGATGCCGCCGGCATCCTCGCCTCGACCATCGACGGGCTGAGCTATGGCTGCGGCGATGCCGTCATCGGCATCAACCCGGCTTCCGACAGCACGGCGCGGATCGGCGACCTGCTGCGCCTGCTCGACGGCGTCATCGCCCGCTTCGAAATTCCGACCCAGGCCTGCATCCTGACCCATGTCACCTCCTCGATCGCGCTGATCGAGCAGGGCGCGCCGGTCGATCTCGTCTTCCAGTCGGTCGCGGGCACGCAAGCGGCCAATGCCTCCTTCGGCGTCACGCTGGCCGTTTTGCAGGAGGGGCTGGAGGCCGGGCTTTCGCAGAAGCGCGGCACCGTCGGCGACAACCTGATGTATTTCGAGACCGGGCAGGGCGCGGCGCTCTCCGCCAACGCCCATCATGGCGTCGACCAGCAGACGCTGGAAGCGCGCGCCTATGCCGTCTGCCGAGCCTATCGGCCGCTGTTGGTCAACACGGTCGTCGGCTTCATCGGCCCGGAATATCTCTATGACGGCAAGCAGATCATCCGCGCCGGGCTGGAGGACCATTTCTGCGGCAAGCTGCTCGGCGTGCCGATGGGCTGCGACATCTGCTACACCAACCATGCCGAGGCCGATCAGGATGACATGGACACGCTGCTCACCCTGCTGGGCACGGCCGGCGTCAATTTCATCATGGGCGTCCCCGGCGCCGACGACGTGATGCTGAACTACCAGTCGACCTCCTTCCACGACCAGCTCTATGTCCGCGAGGTGCTCGGCCTGAAGCGCGCGCCGGAATTCGAGGACTGGCTCAGGCGGATGGACATCGTCGACGCGGCCGGCCGGCTCAGCGCCGGGCAGGGCGGGCAGGCGCTGCTTGCCGCCATGCAGGACCGTGCGGCATGAGCACCTCGGACAAGCCGCCGCCGACGAACCGTTTCGCCGATCTCGTGCGATTGACCCCGGCGCGCATCGCGCTCGGCCGTTCCGGCGCCTCGCTGCCGATCCGCGAGGTGCTGCGTTTCGGGCTGGCGCATGCCCAGGCGCGCGACGCCGTGCATGCGCCCTTCCGTCCCGGCGAGGTCGCGGCCGAACTCGCTGCGCTTGGCTGCGAGACGCTGATGGCGCAAAGCGCCGCCCGCTCGCGCGAGGACTACCTGCGACGTCCCGATCTCGGCCGCAGCCTGTCGCCGGAGAGCGGGGCGGCGCTGGCGGCGCGGCACGGCGGCTTCGATCTCGCCATCGTCGTCGCCGATGGGCTGTCCTCGACCGCGGTGCACCAGAACGCCGCGCCGTTCATGGCCGCGCTGCTGCCCTTCCTGCGGCGCCAGAAGCGGACCCTGGCTCCCGTGGTCATCGCTGCCCAGGCCCGCGTCGCGTTCGGCGACGAGGCGGCCGAGGCGCTGGGTGCGCGCATGGTCGTGGTGCTGATCGGCGAACGCCCCGGCCTGTCCTCGCCGGATTCGCTCGGCGCCTATCTCACCTTCGCCCCGAGGCGCGGGCTCACCGACGCCGCGCGCAACTGCATCTCGAACATCCGCCCGGGCGGGCTCGGCTTCCAGCACGCGGCCTTCAAGCTCGCCTGGCTGGTCGACCAGGGTTTCACCCGCGCGCTGACCGGCGTCGACCTCAAGGACGACAGCGACGCCGCGCTCGAAGCCGGCATCGCACCCGCCCTGATCCCCGAGCGCTGACCTCAGCCGGAAAAGCCGCCCTCGCTGAGAAACGCGGCTTCCTCGGCCGTCGTCTCGCGCCCGAGCAGGGCGTTGCGGTGCGGAAAGCGCCCGAAGCGGCGGATGATCTCGCGATGGCCCTCGGCATGCTCCAGCGCCAGCTCGCCCAGCGGCGTGCTGAGCTGCACCGACAGATCCTGGTCGGCGAGGTCCTCGGAATGGCAGAACGGCAGGTGCAGGAAGAGCCGCAGCTCCGGCTCGATGGCGTCGCCCTGGCCCATGGCCTCGGCTCGCCTGGCGAAAGAGCGGGCCAGCGGATCGGTCGCATACATATGCGCCGTGCCGCGGAAGCCGTTCCGGGGGAGCTGGTCCAGCAGGATCACCAGCGCGAGCGATCCCTGCGCCGTCTCGGCCCAGACATCGAGCTCGCGTCGCGCCGCCGCGAAGTGGAGCGGCATGAAGCGCTCGCGAAACAGTGTATCGAAGGCCGCATCCTTCCTGAACCAGCGTTCGGGCCCGGCATCCCGCCAGAAATCCGTCACCGTCCCGGCTGTGGCGGTGCTCGCGGCATGCGGCGTCTCGAGCCTGCGCTCCATCGATGTCTCTCCCCTGCTGGTCTGCCGCTCAACGGCACAGGATGGCGTTGGTTCATTCCGGAGCCGGGCGGCGCTCATTTGATCCAGGCCAAGGCGCCCGGCCGGGGCGGTGGTACGCCGCACTCGCGGCGATGGCGATCCGCTGATATAGACCCGTTCCAATGACGGAGGCTGGCAGGTCCCCAAAGCTGTCGCGGCCCCAAAGACCAGGTTGTTCGGAAAATGCTCCTGAAAATCGGCACGCGGCGCAGCCCGCTGGCAATCGCGCAGACAAACTACATTGCCGGGCTGATCAAGGCGAAGCATCCCGACACCGAATTCTCGCTGCATCCGATCGCCACGATCGCCGACAAGGACCGGGTCTCGGAGTTCCATCAGTTCGGCATCATCGGCGTGTTCTCGACCGAGCATGAGGAGCAGTTGACCTCGGGCGAGGTCGACATCGTCGTCCACTCGCTGAAGGACCTGCCGACCACGCTGCGGGACGGCCTCGTCCTCGCCGCCGTTCCCGAGCGTGCCGATCCGCGCGATGTGCTCTGCGGCGCGACGCTGGGCGAGTTGCGCGAGGGCGCCCGCGTCGGCACCGGCTCGCTGCGTAGGCGCTCGCAGATCCTCAGCCTGCGGCCCGATGTCGAGGTCGTGCCGATCCGCGGCAATGTCGGCCCGCGCCTCGCCAAGATCAACGGCGAGGACGGGCTCGACGCCGTCATCCTCGCGCAGGCCGGGCTGCAGCGCCTCGGCCTCGAAGGCGCGACCTCGGAACTGCTCGACCCCTTGCTCTTCCCCTATGCGATCGGGCAGGGCGCGCTCGGCGTCCAGGCCCGCGCGGCCGACACTGCGATCCTTGCCATGCTCAGGGACATCGAGGACCCCAAGGCCCGCGCCGAGGTCGATTGCGAGCGGGCGATGCTGCACGCGCTCGGCGCCGGCTGCAGCCTGCCCGTCGGGGCAAGCGCGACCTGGCGCGACGACCGCCTCGTCCTGCATGCCCAGATCACCTCCTTCGACGGCGGCAAGCGCATCACAGCGAGCGACGAACGCCCGGGCCGCGAGGCCGTCGAACTCGGACTCGCCACGGCCGAGGCGCTGCGGCTTGCCGGCGGCGTCGATGTCCTCGAGGCGTCGTATCGCAGCGTCGGCGCCCATTTCAAATATGTCGGTGCCTGAGCGTCGGCCCGGAATCCGGTCCTCTTGATCGCGGGCGCCGCCCGGTTTCAGATGGCCCGATGAAGAGGCTTACGCCGACGCCCTCCGAAGCGCGCAAGGCCGGCCCCGCTCCGGGTGGGAGCGGCGCCGATTTCGTCAGCCGCGATGTCGGCGAGACGCAGGCCTGGTTGGTCGACCTGCTGCGGCGCGACCTCGTGCTCGAACCGCTCCGGCCCGACACCTTCGAGGCCCGCCTGACCGGGCATGGGCTGGCCTCCGCCAACCTGGTTCAGGCTGCCTATCCCGGCGGCATGCGGCTCAGGCGCGGCGTCTCGCACGACAATCTGACCCTTCGCCTCGTGACGGCCGGCGGCACTCTCTATTCGGTCGGCCGCGAGACGCTCGCCGCAGTGCCGGGACAAGGCCTGATCCTCAACACCGCCCTGGCCGAAAGCGGCGAGTATGCGGAGGGCAGCATCCATTCGACCTTCACGCTCCATGCCGAGGAGGTGGCGCGAACCCTGCAGGCCGCCTTCGAACGCCCTGCGACGGAACGGCTCGATGTCGCCGCGACGTTCGATGCCGGCACTGCTGTCGGCGCCACCCTGACAAGCATCATGGCTGCGATGGCGGTGGGTCTGCGGGGGGACGCGCCGCTCGCCAGCGCGCCGCACGCGGCCCGGATGCTGCGCGACGCCCTGATCATGCTGGTGCTGAGAGGCGTCCCGCATCGCTACTCGTCCTGGTTCGAGCAGAAGGCGGCGGCCCCCGCGCCCTGGCAGATCAGGCGGGCGATCGCCTTCATCGACGGGCACAACTCCGGCCCGCTGACGGTGCAGGATGTCGCCGAGGCGGTCGGCATCGGCCTGCGCTCGCTGCAGGAAGGCTTTCGCCGCCACAAGCGGATCTCGCCGCACGACTACCTCAAGCTGGCGCGGCTGAACCGGGTCAGGGCGGAACTGCTCGACCCGGAATCCTCGCGCTCGATCGAGGCGGTCGCGCGGCATTGGGGGTTCGTCAACCGCGGCCATTTCGCCCTCGAATACCGCCAGGCATTCGGGGAACAGCCCTCGCAGACGCGGCGCAAGCGCTGACGGCAGGCGCCGCCGATCCTGTCGGCTTTCGCAATGCAGCAATCAGGATGATCCACGCGGCCGGTTATGGTTACCGGAGTGCTGCCCGGCATGCCGGGCAAGACTCCCGTGACGCAAGCCCGACTCCAGACACGCGCGCTAATCAACAATAGATGAATCTAATCGATTGAAGCGTTAAGTGAATTATAAGTAAATTATCTTATATATCTAGCTGTGTAACGTGTGAATTGTTGCGTATGTCGAGAAATGGTGCGGCCGTTATGAGCAATGAGAGCGCGGAGATCGTCCCGAAATTCGACCCAGGGTCGGATTGTACGATTCGAAATTCAAGGTCGTTGGCGGCTTCGCTCGTCGGACTGGTTAATTCGGGCTCCGGCGTCGAGATCGACTGTGCCGCCGTCGAGCAGGCCGACATCACCTTTGTCCAGACTATCGTCAGTGCCGAGCGCAGCTTCGGCGCGCGGAATCTGCCTTTCATCATGCTTGCGGCAACGGAGAGCGTCCGTTCCGCCTTCGGGCGCGCCGGGGTCTCGCTGCCCGGCGCATCGCCCTCCGAACCGTCCGGGAACTGATCATGGCCAATATCCTCACCGTCGACGACTCGCCGAGCGTCAGGCAGATGATCAAGCTCGTCCTCGCGCCGGCCGGACATGCCGTCGTCGAGGCCGGCGACGGTTCGGAAGGCCTCGCCAAGGCCAAGGCGCAGAGCTTCGACCTCGTCATCACCGATCTCAACATGCCGGTGATGAACGGCATGCAGATGATCAAGGCGCTGCGCGCGCTGCCCTCCTTCATGGGCGTGCCAATCGTCTTCCTGACCACGGAATCCGACGACGCCGTCAAGCAGGAGGCCAAGGCCGCCGGCGCTACGGGCTGGATCACCAAGCCGTTCAAGCCCGAGCAGCTTCTCGCGGTCGTTGCCAAGCTGGTGCGCACGTGATGGAACTCGATCCCACCGAAACCTTCCGCCAGGAAGCCGCCGACCTGCTCGACTCGCTCGAGACGGTGCTGCTCGACCTCGGCCAGACCCCGCAGGACCGTGACCTGATCGACGCCGCCTTCCGGGCGCTGCACACGATCAAGGGCTCGGGTGCGATGTTCGGCTTCGACAAGGTCGCGGCCTTCACCCATGATTTCGAGACGGCCTTCGACCTGATCCGCAAGGGCAAGATCGACGCGAACCGCGACATCGTCACGGTCTCGCTCTCGGCCAAGGACTATATCCGCACGCTGATCGACGATCCGGATTCGACCGATCCGATCATCGGCGAGGCGATCGTCGAGGAACTCCAGCGCCTGATCGGCGGCGGCTCCGCGCCGGGCAACGCTGTGCCGGTCGGCGAGCCCGATGCCGTCGAGGCGGCTGTGCCGGGTGAACCTGCCGGGGCAGGCTGGATGATCGAGATCGCTTTCGAGCCCGACATCCTGCGCAACGGCACCAATCCGCTCGTCCTGCTCGACGATCTGCGGGCGCTCGGCCCCTGCACCGTCACCGCCGATTGCGACAAGGTGCCCGAACTTGGCGCGCTCGACCCGGAAAGCTGCCTGATCACCTGGACGGTCGCGCTGCAGAGCGCCTGCTCGAAAGACGAGATCGAGGATGTCTTCATGTTCGTCCGTGACGAGATGAAGCTCGTCATCACGGCGCTCGAAGAACCGGCCGCGCCGCTCTTTGCCGCGCTCGACATGTCGATGCCGGAGATGGCGCCAGAACCCGCCGCGGCCGCGCCTGTGCCGGTTGCGGCGCCCGAACGCGCAGCCGCCCCGGCCTCACCGGAGAAGGCCGAGCTCAACCGCCGCGCCGAGGACAAGGGCTCGACCGTCCGCGTCCAGGCCGAGCGTCTCGACGAGCTGATGGACCGCGTCGGCGAGCTCGTCATCGCCCAGGCGCGCCTCAGTCAGATCGCCCATTCCGGCACAGACCTCGCGATCAAGGCGATCGCCGAGGAGATCGAGCGCCTGGCCTCGGGGCTCCGCGACTCGACCATGGGCGTGCGCATGGTGCCGATGGGTTCGCTCTTCGGCCGCTTCCGCCGCCTCGTCCACGACCTCTCGCGCGATCTCGGCAAGCCTGTCGACTTCGTCACGGTCGGCGAGGACACCGAGATGGACAAGACCATGATCGAGCGCCTCGCCGATCCGCTGGTCCACCTCATCCGCAACGCCATCGACCACGGCATCGAGAGCGCCGACCGGCGCGGCCGGACGGCGAAGTCGGCGACCGGCCGCATCGAGCTCGCCGCGCGCTATGTCGGTGCGCAGGTGCTGGTCACGGTGCAGGACGACGGCGCCGGCCTCGACACCGCCCGCATTCGCGCCAAGGCCGAGGAGAACGGGCTGATCCAGCCGGGCGCCAGCCTGAGCGAGCACGACATCCACCAGTTCCTGTTCCATCCCGGCTTCTCGACGGCGAAGACCATTTCGGCGCTGTCGGGCCGGGGCGTCGGCATGGACGTGGTCAAGCGCACCATCGAGGCGATGCGCGGCACCATCGACCTGACCACGATCCCGGGCCACGGCTCCTCCGTGACGCTGCGCCTGCCGCTGACGCTCGCCATCATCGACGGACTGCTGATCCGCGTCGGCGAGGGTCGCTACATCATCCCGCTCTCGGCCGTCGAGGAATGCATCGAGCTGACGGCGGCCGACGAGGCCCGCGCCAAGGGCCGCAGTTTCCTGAATGTCCGCGGCGAGCTCGTGCCCTTCCTGCGCCTGCGCGACCTGTTCGACGCCGAGGGGCAGCCCGACCCCCACCAGAAGGTGATCGTGACCTCGATCGGCGACACCCGTGTCGGCCTCGTCGTCGACCAGATCATCGGCAGCCACCAGACCGTGATCAAGTCGCTGTCCAAGCTCCATTCCGACGTCACCATGTTCTCGGGCGCCACCATCCTCGGCGATGGCTCGGCCGCGCTGATCATGGACGTCGCCCAGCTCGTGACGCTTGGCCAGGCGCGGGCCGAGAGCGACAGAACGCCGGAGGCCGCGTGATGAACCAGGCTCAGATGCAAACGACTCCAGGGCAGGGCGCCACAGGGCTGCCTCCGGCGATCGAGACCCGTCTCCAGGTGCTGATGGTCGGGCTCGGCAACGAGATCTTCGCCATAGAGACCGATATGGTCCGCGAGATCATCGATCCGGTTCCGGTGACGCGTGTCGCCGGCGCCCGTGCCTTCCTGCCCGCGCTGATCAATGTCCGCGGCAACGTCATCCCGCTCGCTGATCTGCGCATCCGCTTCGGCATGACGAAGACGCAGGCGACGGCCGATACCCGCATCGTCGTCGTCGAGGTCGAGATCGAGGGCGACCCCGTCACCCTCGGGCTCCTCGCCGACAGGGTCTACGAGGTCACCGAGGTCTCGACCCGGCACGCCCAGCAGACGCCGCGTCTCGGCAGCCATTGGCGCCCGGAATTCATCCGCTTCATCACCAAGTGGAACGACGAATTCGTCATCGTTCCGGACATGGCCCGGATCCTGGGCTGAACTCGTTTCGATACTGGGGGGTACGACGATGCGTTTTACCATCAAGGCCAAGCTCGGCGTGACATTCGGCGTCATCATCGCATTGTCGATGGCTGCCGGCGGCGTCGCCTTTTACGAGTTGACGGAAGTCGCCCGCGCCGAGGTCGAGATCGTCGATCAGGGCAAGCGCATCAGCAAGGTCGCCGCGCTGCAGCACGAATTGCAGACGCAGATCCGCGCCGAGAAGACCCTCCTCCTGTCGAGAACCGACAAGGACATCGAGACCGCGGCCAGCGAGGTCGCGGGCATGCGCCAGCACGTCACCAAGCTCGCCGGCGATATCCAGGCCGCAGCGAGCGTCGAGGGCCGGCGCCTGATGGACACCGCCATCGCCCGCGCGAAGACACTCAACGATCTTCAGGACGAGACGATCCGCAACGCCAAGCTCAACTCCGGCGACCACGCCATGGCGATCTGGCGCTCGGAGGGCGCTGCGGTCGTGTCCGGCCAGTCGGCCGCTTTCGATGCGATCCTCGGCGAACTCGACAAGGTCTCGGGCTCGGTGCCGCATCTGGCGGCGGCCCGCCTGGTCCTCACGGCGCGCTTCGAGGCCGCCCGCACGCTGCGCATGATCGTCGAGACCTTCAGCGCGAACTCCATGGCCGAACTGGATGAACGCCGCCGCGTCGCTATCACCGAGATCGCTGCCGGCAAGCACGCGCTGGAGGCGGCTGTCGCCGCGCTCAAATCGCTCGGCATCCCCGCACAGGGGCTGGAGGCTGCGACGGAGAAGCTGTTCGTGCTGAGCGCGCGCGTCCTCGACATCGCCAAGGAGGGCGGCAGCATCAAGGCGATCGAGATCAGCCGCGGCGAAGGGCAGAAGGCGCTGACGGCGACCATCGCTGGCTTCGATGCCTACGCCTCCCTGGCCGAAAAGCAGATGAGCGAGATCGGCACGAATGCGATCGAGGCGGCCAGCTTCGCTAAGACCCTGCTGATCAGCATGGTTCTCGCCTCGCTTCTGATCGCCGTCGCTGCTGCGACCTGGATCGCCATCAGCATCAGCCGCGGTCTCGCCGGCGCCGTCGGCCTCGCCAATGCGGTTGCGGCCGGAGACCTGACCCGCACCGTCGAGGCGAAGACCAATGACGAGGTCGGCGATCTCGTGGCGGCCCTGAACGGCACCGTCGAGAAGCTGCGCCAGGTCGTTGGAGACGCCCTCCAGGCTGCGGAGAACGTCTCGTCGGGTTCTCAGGAGCTGTCTGCGAGCGCTGAGCAGTTGTCTCAGGGTTCGACGGAGCAGGCCTCGTCGACGGAGGAAGCCTCGTCCTCGATGGAGGAGATGGCGGCGAATGTGAAGCAGAACGCCGAGAACGCGGCGACGACCGAGAAGATGGCGGGCCAGTCGGCCAAGGATGCGGAAGCGTCGGGCATCGCGGTCGGCAAGGCTGTCGACGCGATGCAGACGATCGCGGCCAAGATCAACATCGTCCAGGAGATCGCCCGCCAGACCGACCTGCTGGCGCTGAACGCGGCGGTTGAAGCGGCGCGGGCCGGCGAGCACGGCAAGGGCTTCGCGGTGGTGGCGTCCGAGGTGCGCAAGCTCGCCGAGCGCAGCCAAGCGGCCGCCGCCGAGATCGGCACGCTCTCGACCGACACGGTGAAGGTGGCGCAGGAGGCCGGCGCGATGCTGGCGAAGCTCGTGCCCGACATCAAGAAGACGGCCGAACTGGTCGAGGAGATCACGGCGGCCTGCCGCGAGCAGGATGTGGGCTCGACGCAGATCAACCAGGCGATCCAGCAGCTCGACAAGGTCACGCAGCAGAACGCGGCGGCCTCCGAGCAGGTCTCGGCCACCTCCGAGGAGCTCGCAGCCCAGGCCGAGCAGCTCCAGACCACCATCGCCTTCTTCCGGATCGACGAGGCTCCGGTGGCGGTGGTTGCCCCGCCGATCGAGCGTGCGCTCGGCCAGCTCAAGGCCAAGGCGGCGCAGATGAAGGTCGCTGCAGTGCCCAAGAAGTCCAAGCCCGCCCCGGCTCGCGCCGCCAAGGGCTCCAAGGGAGGGTTTGCCTTCGATCTCGACGATGCCGAAGACGATCGCGACAGCCAGTTCCGCCGCGCGTCCTGAACTCTGCCTGCCCTCGCTGGGGAGCGGCCAAAGCCCCTCCCCACATCTCAAAACACCCCATCGTGAGTTAAGTCATGCGTTTCACCATCAAGGCCAAACTGGCCGCCGCCTTTGGAGTCGTCATCGTCCTGTCGACGGTCGCCGGCGGCTTGTCGTACCAGCAATTGTCCAACATGACGGAAACGCAGAGCACATTGATCCGCTGGACCAATCGGCTCGACCTGATTGGTGACGTCAGGACTTTCTTCAACCGGTCGATCCGGGCCGAGAAGAACGCGGTAATGGCGTCGTCCGACAAGGAGATCGCCACCCATGTCGAGACCGCCGCCAATGCGCGCGCCGAGGCCCTGAAGGTTCGCGACCGGCTCCAGGCCAATGCGGACGAGGCCGGCAAGCGTCGCTGGGACGTCATGGCGCCGAAGCTCGCGCGCTTCGCCACGGTGCAGGACCAGATCCTCGGCTTCGCCAAGCAGAACTCCAGCGCTCGCGCCTTCGATCTCTGGACCAGCGAGACGAACCCCCGCATCGCGAACATCACGGCCACGACGAATGCGATGCTCGCCGACCTCGTCAAGCCGGGCTCTTCGCCGGCGGCGCTCGCGGCTGCCTACGAATTCCAGAATGCCCGCCTCGAATGGCTGCGCCTGACCCGCACCGCGACCCAGCTCTTCGGCGCCGCAACCACGGAAGACGTCCAGCGCCTGAGCAAGGCGACCATGGACCAGATCCAGACCGTGCGCGTCGCCCTCGCCAAGACGGCCGGACCGATCGCAGAGGCTGGCACCTCCACCGAGAAGACGCTGGCAGCCTTCTCAAGCGCTCTGGAATCGATCACCAGGGTCGCGCAGATCGCCGCGGAGGCCGGTTCGATCCGCGCCGCCAACATGTCCATGGGTGAAGGCACCGTCGCGGTCTCCGAGATGATGGCCCTGCTCGACGAATATACCGACTATATCAAGGGCGCGGCTGCCGAGGCCGCCAAGGAAGCCGCGGACGGCGCTGCCTTTGCCCGCACGCTGCTGATCTCGATCGTGCTCGGCACACTGCTGATCGCCATCGCCGCCGCCACCTGGATCGCGCTCAACATCAGTCGCGGCCTCGCCAGCGCCGTCGGTCTCGCCAATGCGGTTGCCATTGGCGACCTCAGCCAGACCATCGCGGTGAAGAGCAATGACGAGATCGGCGATCTCGTCGCCTCGCTCAACACCATGACGGCCAACCTCAACGCCACCGCCGCCGTGGCTGATGCGATCGCCAATGGCGACCTGACGGTCGAGGCCCGCCGCCTCTCCGACAAGGACACGCTCGGCATCGCGCTCGAGAACATGCTGGAGAAGCTGCGCACCATCGTCACCCAGGCGATCCAGGCTGCGGAGAACGTCTCGTCGGGTTCTCAGGAGCTGTCTGCGAGCGCTGAGCAGTTGTCTCAGGGTTCGACGGAGCAGGCCTCGTCGACGGAGGAAGCCTCGTCCTCGATGGAGGAGATGGCGGCGAATGTGAAGCAGAACGCCGAGAACGCGGCGACGACCGAGAAGATGGCGGGCCAGTCGGCCAAGGATGCGGAAGCGTCGGGCATCGCGGTCGGCAAGGCTGTCGACGCGATGCAGACGATCGCGGCCAAGATCAACATCGTCCAGGAGATCGCCCGCCAGACCGACCTGCTGGCGCTGAACGCGGCGGTTGAAGCGGCCCGCGCCGGCGAGCACGGCAAGGGCTTCGCGGTGGTGGCGTCCGAAGTGCGCAAGCTCGCCGAGCGCAGCCAGGCGGCGGCCGCCGAGATCGGCACGCTCTCGACCGATACGGTGAAGGTGGCGCAGGAGGCCGGCGCGATGCTGGCCAAGCTGGTGCCCGACATCAAGAAGACGGCCGAACTGGTCGAGGAGATCACGGCGGCCTGCCGCGAGCAGGATGTCGGCTCGACGCAGATCAACCAGGCGATCCAGCAGCTCGACAAGGTCACGCAGCAGAACGCGGCGGCCTCCGAGCAGGTCTCGGCCACCTCCGAGGAACTCGCAGCCCAGGCCGAGCAGCTCCAGTCCACCATCGCCTTCTTCCGCCTCGACGATCACGGCCATGCGCCGGCCGTCCAGCCGGCCGCGGTCGACAAGGCGGTCAAGCAGCTCCGCGGCAAGGCGACGAGCATGGCTGCGGCCATCCAGCCGAAGAAGGCGCCGGCCCGCCCCGCCAGGAAGGTCGCCAATGGCGGCTTCGCCTTCGACATGGACGGCGGCGAGGACCAGCACGACGCCGCCTTCCATCGCAACTGACGAGGCTAAGCCCGGCTCCGCGAGATGCGGGGCCGGGCCGCTTCGGTCCAGGCTGCGGCCTGCCGCTCTCACCGCGAGGTCATCATGGCTGATACCGCCCAATATCTGACGCTCGGCATCGACCAGGAGCTGTTCGGCATCGACATCCGCAATGTGCGGGAAATTCTCGACATGCGGCCGATCTCGAAGCTGCCGCATGCGCCGAACTTCCTGCTCGGCATGATCGATGTCCGCGGCGCCGGCTATCCGATCGTCGATCTGCGCACCAAGCTCGGTCTTCCGCGCGCGGAGGCGACCGATGCCACCCGGATCATCATCCTCGACGTGCCGGTCAAGGGCCGCACGCTCGGCGTCGGCTTCGTCGCCGACCGCGTCTTCGAGGTGACGGGGCTGGACGACGACCATACCGAAGCCGCGCCCGATGTCGGTGGCCGCTGGCAGTCGAACTACATCGCCGGCATCGGCCGCAAGGGCGAGGCTTTCATCGTCGTGTTCGACCTCGAGCGCCTGATGGAATCCGACGACCTGCCGATGCTTGCCGCGATGGCACCGGAACAGGCGGCCTGAGCCGATGAAGCCGTCATTGCCCGAAACCTACGACCATCTTGCCGACAAGCACTTCGTCGCCATCGCGAAGGTCATCGAGACGCGCGTCGGCATCAAGCTGCCGCAGACCAAGCGCACCATGGTGGAGGGCAGGCTGCGCAAGCGCGTGCGAGCCCTCAGCCTGTCGGGGCTCCATGCCTATGGGGCGCATCTGTTCGAGCGCGGCGGGCTCGATGACGAGCTGGTCCATCTGATCGACTGCGTCACGACCAACAAGACCGACTTCTTCCGCGAGCCGAGCCATTTCGAATTCCTGCGCGACGTCGCCGTGCCGCAGCTCACGCAGCGCCATGGCGGGCGCCTGCCGAATCTGAAGGTCTGGAGTGCTGCGTCCTCGACCGGCGCGGAGGCCTACACGGCCGCGATGGTGCTGCAGGATCTGGTCGCTGCCGGCAAGGTCGCGCGCTTCTCGATCCTGGGCACGGATATCTCGACCGAGGTGCTGCGCGAGGCGCGCTCGGCGATCTATCCGCGCGACTTCGTCGCCCCGGTGCCGGCGCCGATGCAGCAGCGCTACCTGATGCGCTCGAAGGACCCCCGCGACGATGTCGTCCGGATCACGCCGGAGCTCCGCCGGCAGGTCAATTTCGAACGGCTCAACCTGATGGACGATGCCTATCCCTTCGACCGAGACGTCGACGTGATCTTCTGCCGCAATGTGCTGATCTATTTCGACAAGCCGACCCAGCAGGCGGTGCTGTCGCGGCTCGCCTCGCATCTGCGCCCGGGTGGCTATCTGATGCTCGGCCATTCGGAATCGATGGCCGGATCCGGCGTGGGCGGGCTGCAATCGATCGTGCCGACGGTCTATCAGGCCGGTACGGCCGCCATGGGGAGATCGGCAGCATGAGCCGCAAGCCCATCCGGGTTCTCATCGTCGACGATTCCGCCTCGGTGCGTCAGGTCCTCAGCTCGATCCTGAGCGAGGACCCCGACATCGAGATCATGGGTACGGCCGCCGATGCCTTCGCCGCCGCGCGCCGCCTGCAGAACGAGCTGCCCGATGTCATGATTCTCGACATCGAGATGCCGGGCATGGACGGGCTGACCTTCCTGCGCAAGATCATGGCGCAGCGTCCGATCCCCGTGATCATCTGCTCGACCCTGACCGAAGCCGGTTCCAAGGCGCTGTTCGATGCGCTCGAGGCCGGCGCGGTCGATGTCCTGCCGAAGCCGCGCATCGACACTCGCCTGGCGCTGATGGAGACAGCCGACCGGCTTCGCCATGCGGTGAGGGCGGCCTCGCAGGCCAAGCTGCGGCCGCGCGAGCCGCGCATGCAGATCGAGAAGAAGCTGACGGCGGACGCGATCCTGCCGCCGCCGGTGCTCGGCCGCGTCCGGCATGCGACGGACCGGATCGTCTGCATCGGCATCTCGACGGGCGGCACCGAAACCCTGCGCGAGGTCCTCGAGCAATTGCCGGCCAACTGCCCTGGCATCGCCATCGTCCAGCACATGCCGGAGAAGTTCACGCTCGCCTTCGCGCGGCGCCTCAACGGCATCTGTGCGATGGAGATCAAGGAGGCCGAGGACGGTGACGAGGTCTCGACCGGCCGCGTCCTGATCGCGCCGGGCAACCGTCACATGTTGCTGCAGCGTGTCGGCCAGCAATACCGCATCGCGATCAAGGACGGCCCGCATGTCTCGCGCCACCGTCCCTCTGTCGACGTGCTTTTCCGCTCGGCGGCGCAATATGCCGGCGCCAACGCGCTCGGCATCATCATGACCGGCATGGGCGACGACGGCGCGCGCGGCCTGCTCGAGATGCGCAAGGCCGGCGCCCGCACGCTGGCGCAAGACGCCGAGAGCTGTGTCGTCTTCGGCATGCCGAAGGAGGCGATCGATCTCGGCGCCGCCGAACGGATCGTCAAGCTCTCGCGTGTACCGCAGGAGATCATGGCGTGGCCCCAGGCGACGGTCGTGGCAGGGGGCGAGAATGCGCGCAGCGTTTGACATCGACGGCGGCTTGGGCGGGGTTGCGATGAGCGGGAACGACCCGGGCCTGTCGCGGCTGGTCAAGGCGCTGGAAAGCAGTGCCCGCGAGATCGACGTCACGTTTGCCAGGGCCGGCAGCCAGCTCGGCGAGGGGCTGGGGCTGTTCGAGGGGCTGAAGGAACGGCTCTCGACGCTCTCCGCCGAGCTCTCCGGCGACGAGATCGCCCGGGCTGGCACGACGCTCTCCGGCCTCGCGGGCGAACTGCGCGCGATCAATGACGGCCTGCATGACGAGACCGGCGTGCTGCAGGCTCTCGCCACGCACAGCAAGGACGCTTCCCAGGCCCTCGAGCGCCTGCTCGAACATATGCGGCTGATCACGATCCTGGCCCGCAGTGCCCGCATCGAGGCGGTTTCGGTGCAGGCCGCCGGCCGCGACTTCGGCGATTTCACCAGCGAGATCGTCGCCCTCACCACCCAGGCCCAGCGCACCATCCAGAACTGCGCTCGCGACCACGACCATCTCAGCGCCCTGCTCGGTTCGGCGCTGGCGGCACAACGCGATTTCGAGGGCCGCTACGGCCAGGCTCTGTCGGGGCTTGCCGGCAATCTGGAGCAGACGCTGGCCGCGGTCGCGGAGCGCCAGCAGCGCAGCGTTTCCCTGACGAGCAGCGCCGCGCTCCATTCCGGCAAGATCGCGATGGCGGCCGGCGGGGCGATCATCGCCCTCCAATCGGGCGACAGCATCCGCCAGAGGCTGGAGCATGTCATCGCGGCGTTGCGTTTGCTGGCTGCGGTCAGTGGTGGCACGGGGCCGGGTGCTGATCTCGATGCCGAGGAGCGCGGCGCAGCCGGTCTCGTGCTGCGCCGGTTGCAGGCGGCGCAGCTGGACGAGAGCGCGCAGACGCTCGCCCAGGACGCGGATGCGATCGAATCCGCGCTCGCCTTGCTCGCCGGCGACACCGCCGGACTGCTCGATCTCGTGCGCTCGCTGTATCAGGGCGACAGCGGCCGCTCCGGCTCCTTCCTCGCCGATCTCGAAGCGGAGCTCGCCCAGGCCTCCGACCTTCTGGGCAAATGCGACCGGGCGCGGTCGGGTGTCGACCGTGTCACGGATGCGCTCTCGACCGTCCTGGAAACCTGCCAGGAGACCGTCGCGGGGCTCGCCGGCACGGTCTCCAACATCGTGCTGATCGGCATGAATGCGGGCCTGCGTGCGGCGCGCATCGGCACCGGCGGGCGCAGTCTCGTCGTCATCGCGCAGGAACTCAAATTCGCGGCCGATCAGGTCGCGAGCGATGCCGCGCAACTGACCCCGACCTTCGCCGAGATGCAGCAGGCCTCGGCTGGGCTGAAGCGCGGCGGGCGGCTCGACGCGGCGCATTTCGCCGCTCTCGACGAGGCGATGCGCGGCTCGCTGGCCGCGATGCGCCAGACCGGGGACCGGCTCGGCGCCACGCTGGGCCAGCTCACCCGTGAGGGTGGCGGCTTCGGCACTGTCGTGGCCGAGGCACGGCTGTCCTTTTCCAATGCGGGTGCGATGAGCGACCTGATCGCTTCGGGCGCCGTCGAACTTGCACGCTCCGTCGCCGATCGCGAGATGCCGGACCGGGCCGGTCTGGCCGAGCGCCTGCGCGGTTTCGTCGACCAGCATGTCTGGCCGAACTACACCATGGTGGGCGAGCGCGCGATCCACCAGGCCGTGGCCGGGCTGCTCCTGCCGGCCGGGGCCGGTGGCGCCACGCCGGCGGTCGTCGTCCAGGCTGCCGCGGACGATCTCGACGACATCCTGTTCTGAAATGTCGTCCACGAAGGCGCTCGCGGCCCTCGTAAGGGGCCCGCGACGACCTTTCGCCTTGCTGGAGGGGGATTAAATCAAGTTCCGAGGGGTTGTGGATAGACAAAACGCTGTATTCGCCGTAATGGCGATTCTGTACTAGACAGCAATATCCTCTCGTCTCTCGATCGGAACGCACGATGCCAGACAATAACGAAGAGCTTCTCGATCTGACGACCTCGATCGTGTCCGCTTATGTCGCCCGCAACAATGTCCCGCGCGCCGACCTCGCCGAACTGATCGGGAGTGTTCACGCATCGCTCGCCAAGCTCGGTGGAGAGCCCGAGGCGCCGGCCGCCGCGCCGCTGGTTCCGGCCGTGTCGATCCGCAAATCCGTGACCCCGGACGCGATCATCTGCCTCGAGGACGGCAAGTCGTTCAAGTCGCTGAAGCGTCACCTGAGCAGCAAGTATGATCTGACGCCTGAGCAGTATCGCGCGAAATGGGGTCTCCCGGCCGATTACCCGATGGTCGCTCCGGCTTACGCAGAGGCACGCTCGGCATTGGCCAAGTCGATGGGGCTGGGCCGCAAGGCCGCCGCTCCCGAGCCTGCTGCGAAGCCGAAGCGCGCTCCCCGCGCTAAGGCCTGAAGCCCAAACGGCCTGACGTTTCCCGGTTCCTCGGAGCCGCTGCGTCATCACGGGCTTGACCCGGGATGACGCAGCGCTTCGCTGAAAGCGCGAAGAGCCGCCACGCGGCAGATCTTCGCACGCGTCAGCGTTAGCCGGCGGGGGACAGCAGGCGCTTGTTCAGCATGCAGTGCACGCCCTTGTGCTGGTTCACTGTTTGGGTGACGCGCAGATCGGCCGCCATCGAGCACAGGCCATAGGCCTGCTCGCGCGTGATGCCAGTGCGCTCGACGATCAGTACGATCATGTCGCGCAACGCTTTTTCGGCGCAGCGGTCGAGATCGGGGTCCATGCCGCAGGTGATGACATGGGTCGGCGTCTCGGCGCGCGGATAGGTGAAGCGCAGATCCTTGCGGACGGTCAGCCGGAAGCTGCCTGACAGGGCGGTCTCGATCGCGGTGACGTTGACCTCGCCATCGCCCTGCACGCCATGGCCGTCGCCGACCGAGAACAGCGCGCCGGGAACGAAGACCGGCAAGTAGAGCGTCGTTCCGGCGACCAGCTCCTTGTTGTCGAGGTTGCCGCCGAAGGCGCGCGGGATGATCGAGGTGCAGCGCCCCCATTCCGGCGGCGGGGCGACACCCATCACACCGAAGAACGGAGCCAGCGGCAGTTCCAGCCCCCAGGGCATCGTCCCCACCATCCGCTTTGCGTCGAGCGGGATGTTCATCAGGTGGAAGTGGGGGAAGTCGTCCGGCAGCGTGCCGGCAAGCGGCCGGTTGAGGTTATAGCCCCAGTCCTGGCGGAGCGAGACCGCCTCGATGTCGATCTGCAGCACGTCGCCAGGCTCTGCGCCTTCCACCGCGACGGCCCCGGTCAGGATATGCGGCCCGAAGGGCGGCCCCTTCTGCGCGGCGTGGATCGCAAGCAGTTCCGGCGGAACATGGAAGCCTGCCGGTGGCAGCACCTCGACTGTGCCGCTGACGGATTCGATCGTTACCGTCTCCCCGCTGGCGATCGTCAGGGCAGGCGGGACGCGCGCATCGAAATAGCCCCAATGGCAGGTTTCGGGCGAGGGCTTCAGGTGATGTGACATGAGCGATCCGTGGCCAGGGAGGCGTCAGGATGGGGTGCGCCCGCTGTCCCTGTCGAGTGCAAATCCGGACTGCCCGAATGCGGCGGCGAGCGACCTCGCCGGACCGGCGCGGTTCTTGCCCCGGGCCTTCCATTACGGCAGCCTTTCATTCAGGCCGCTGTCTATCCCGGCTTGCCCGTTCGACGGAGAACAACCCTTGCGCCAGATCACTGCCGGACAGGCCTTCGACGCGCGCCGGAGCCTGTCGGATGTCACCCTCACGCTGGCCGGGGACCGGATCGCCTCGCTCTCGCCCGCCACGGCCACGGCGCAAGACGACGTCGTGGTTCTGCCCGCCCTTGTCAACGCCCATGACCACGCCCGCTCGATCAGGACGAGTTCGGTCGGCGGCTTCGGCAAGCCGCTCGAACTCTGGCTGCATCGGCTTCCGCTGTTTGCACCCGTAGACCCCTATCTCGCGACGTTGGCGCCGCTCGGCCGCGCCGCGCTCGGCGGGCAGGGCGCGGTGATGATCCACCATGTCCGGCCGATGGGCCTGACCGACCTGCCCACCGAGGCAGCTGCGATGGCGCGCGCCGCCCGCGATGTCGGTGTCCGCATCGCCTTCGGCGTCGGCATGCGCGACCAGAACCCACTGGTCTATGGCGACCACGGTCCGGTGCTGGCGGAACTCGACCCCGTCACCCGCGCCGAGATCGAGACGCGCTATCTCGCGCCGATGTTGCCCATCGCCGAGCAGATCGCCCGTGTTGATGCGGTCGCGGATGCCATCGCCGGCCCGATGGTCGATGTGCAATATGCGCCGAATGGCCCGCAATGGGGCTCGGATGCGCTCTGGGAAGCGATCGCCGAGGCCTCGGCCCGTACCGGGCGCCGCGTCACCACCCATCTCTTCGAGACGAAATACCAGCGTGACTGGGCCGATCGCACCTATCCGGGTGGACTCGTCAAGCGCTGGAAGGAGATCGGCCTGCTCTCGCCCCGCCTGACGCTGGCCCATTGCGTCTGGGCCCGTCCCGATGAGCTCGAGATGATCGCGGAGGCCGGCTGCATCATCGCCAGCAACACCTCGTCCAACCTCGCTCTGCGCTCCGGCCTCGCGCCCGTCGCCGAAATGGTCCGGCGCGGCTGCAAGGTCGCGCTCGGTGTCGACGGACAGGCCTTCGACGAGGATGACGACGCACTGCGCGAACTGCGCCTGCTCTGGTCGCTGCATGGCGGCTGGGGCTTCGACACCGAGCTCTTGCCCCGCGATGTCCTCGCCATGGCACTGGAGAACGGCCGCATCGCGCTGGGCGCGCCGGCGGGCGGACAGCTCGCGGAAGGGCAGGCGGCCGATCTGCTGATCCTCGACCGTGCGGCGCTCGACGATGATGCGCTGACGCCGGTCGATCCGCTCGATCTGCTGTTCGCCCGCGCCAGCCGCCGCCATATCCGCGAGCTGATCGTCGCCGGCCGCAGCATCGTCAGCCAGGGCCGCGTGCAGGGCGTCGATCTCGACGCGGTGCATGACGAATTGCGTGGCATCTACCGGGCCGGAATCGAGGAACGCGCTGGCCTCGCAGCCGCCCTGCCGCCGCTGGAGAACGCGGTGCGCCGGTACTACCTCTCCCGCCTCGGCTGCTGCTGAGTTCAGCCGTTTGGGGTGGCTCGGGCAAGCCCGTGCAGGAAGATGTCGATGCATTGCCGCGCATGGGCGAAGCGGTCCTCGCGTGTCAGCAGGGCATCGCCCGGAAAGCGCTTCACCAGAACGCTGAACACCATGTCCATCAGCATTCGGGCGGCAGCCTCTGGCGGGAAGGGCCGCAGAGCGCCGCGCTCCTGCTGCCGGGCCAGCCAGCCGGCAAGCAGGAGACGCGCGGGCTCCGCGCCTTCGAGCGTAATCGCCTCGCCGACTTCGGGAAAGCGGTCGGCATCGGCCATGGCGAGCCGGATGAAGGCCAGCCGCTCGCGGTTTTCCGCCTCGTCGATGCCGAGGCGGAAGATCGCAGCCAGCGCCTCGGCCGGTGGCAGCTCATCGTCAGGCCGCGGCAGCGCCAGCATCGTCCGCCTGTGATCCGCGACCATGGCGCCGAACAGGTCGGTCTTGGCCGGGAAGAGCCTGTAGAGCGTCTTCTTCGAGACGCCGCAGCGAGCCGCCACCGCGTCCATCGTGGTGGCGCCATAGCCGACATCGAGGAACAGGTCGCAGGCGACGGCGGTGATCCGTTGCCGCTCCTCCGCATCGGACCTTTGCTTCGGCCGCCCGCGCAGGCGCGGCGCGGCGGCGGCCATCGCATCCCCGTAATTGTCGTTCATTGGCAGTTACCCCTGGAAACATCATGACGTTTGACAGGGGCAGAAATCAAGCGTTAAGAAACTCGACAGTTTCCTAATGGGGCGTCAGATGCCGACCACGCAAGCCAACCATCTCCGGCGCCTCCTGCTCGGGGGATGCACCTTGCTCGGTGTGGGGCTGGCCGGCTGCAACAGCGAGAAGGCTGCCGCTCCGCCGCCGCAGCCCCAGGCCCAGGTCAGTGTCGTGGTGCTGCGTCCGCAGCCGGTCGCGATTACGGCCGAGCTACCCGGGCGTGTCGCCGCCAGCCTCGTCGCCGAGGTGCGCCCGCAGGTCGGCGGGCTGATCAAGTCGCGCCTGTTCCGCGAGGGCAGCGAGGTCAAGGCCGGCGACCTGCTCTACGAGATCGACCCGGCGCCCTATCAGGCGGCACTCGACAGCGCCGTGGCGACGCTGGCGCGGGCCGAGGCCGCGGTGCCGAGCGCCCAGGCCAAGGTCGACCGCTATCGCGATCTGATCCGCCAGAACGCCATCAGCAAGCAGGACAATGACGACGCCAACGCCGCCCTGGCGCAGGCGCAAGCCGATGTCGCATCCGCCAGGGCGAGCCTCGAGACGGCGCGGATCAATCTCGGCTTCACCAGGGTCACCGCACCGATCGGCGGACGGGTCGATCGCTCGACGCTGACGCCGGGCGCGCTGGTGACGGCGAGCCAGACCACGGCGCTGACGACGATCCGCCAGCTCGATCCGATCAATGTCGATGTCATCCAGTCGAGCGCGAACCTGCTGAAGTTCCGCAGCGCCGTCGCCGAAGGCCGCCTCAAGCTGAGCGGTCCCAACGTCGCCGTGAAGCTCAAGCTCGAGACGGGGCGCGAATACGACCAGTCCGGCCGGCTCGAATTCGCCGAGGCGAATATCGACCAGACCACCGGCACCTTCACCGTGCGGGCCGAATTCGCGAATCCGGACCGGCTGCTCCTGCCCGGCATGTTCGTGCGCGCCGTGACCCAGGAGGGCATCGCCGAGAACAGCTTCCTGGTGCCGCAACGCGCCGTCGGTCGCAACACCCGCGGCGAGGCGACGGCGAAGTTCGTCGGCGCGGACGGCAAGGTCGAGGAGCGCGTCGTTGCGACCTCGCGCAGCGTCGGCAACAACTGGCTCGTCGAAAGAGGGGTCAAGGATGGCGAGCGCATCATCGTCGAGGGCGGGCAGCTCGTGCGCCCGGGCCAGACCGTCACCGGCAACGAGGTGACGATCGACGAGGCCAGCGGCGAACTCAAATCGGCGAACCGCCAAGCCTTTCTTGGCTCCCCGCTTGGCTCCTCGCTCGGTTCTTCGTCGGGCGTCGGCCCGGCCGCCAAGAACTGAACGCCGAGAACGGACGCCATGCTCTCGCGCTTTTTCATCGAACGCCCGATCTTTGCCTGGGTCGTGGCCATCGTCATCATGCTGGCCGGCCTGCTCGCGCTGCGCACGCTGCCGATCTCGCAATATCCGCAGATCGCGCCGACGACCGTGGTCATCAGCGCCAACTACCCGGGCGCCGATGCGCAGACGGTCGAGAACTCGGTGACCAAAGTCATCGAGCAGGGCATGACCGGCGTCGACAACCTGCAATACATGACGGCGACATCGACCGCGTCCGGCAACGCCTCGATCACGCTGACCTTCACCAGCGCGGCCAATCCCGATGTCGCGCAGATGCAGGTGCAAAACAAGCTGCAGCTCGTCACCGCGCAGTTGCCCCAGACGGTGCAGAGCACTGGCATCACCGTCTCGAAATCCTCGAACGGCTTCCTGATGGTCGCCGCCTTTGTTTCGAAGGACGGTCGCATGAACACGACCGACCTCGCCGATTACGTCGACTCGACCCTGAACGATACGCTCAAGCGCGTCGCCGGCGTCGGCTCCACCCAGATCTTCGGCTCCGGCTATGCGATGCGGATCTGGCTCGATCCCGCCCGGCTCGAAAAATATTCGCTGATGCCGAGCGATGTGACGGCCGCGATCCAGGCTCAAAACACGCAAGTCTCGGCCGGTCAGCTCGGCGGCCTGCCGCAGGTCACGGGCCAGCAGCTCAACGCCACGGTCACCGCGCTGAGCCGCCTGCAGACCGTCCAGCAATTCGAGAACATCATCCTGAAGAGCGGTTCGTCGGGCTCGATCGTCCGGCTCAACGACGTCGCGCGCGTCGAGCTCGGGGCGAGGGACTACCGGACCTCCACGCGCTATAACGGCCAGCCGACGACCGGCCTCGCGATCAGCCTCGCGACCGGCGCCAACGCCATCGACACCGCCAAGGGCGTCAAGGCGACGATCGAGCGGCTCAAGCCCACGCTGCCCGAGGGCGTCGAGGTCGTCTATCCCTACGACACCACGCCCTTCGTCACGCTTTCGATCGAGAAGGTCGTGCACACGCTGTTCGAGGCGATCATCCTCGTCTTCATCGTGATGTACGTCTTCCTGCAGAACTGGCGCGCCACCATCATCCCGATGCTCGCCGTGCCGGTCGTGCTGCTCGGCACCTTCGGCGTGCTCTCGGTCGCCGGCTACTCGATCAACACGCTGACCATGTTCGCGATGGTCCTCGCCATCGGCCTGCTCGTCGACGACGCCATCGTCGTCGTCGAGAATGTCGAGCGCGTCATGGAGGAAGAGCACCTCTCCCCCAAGGAAGCGACCATCAAGTCGATGAGCGAGATCACCGGCGCGCTGGTCGGCATCGCCACCGTGCTGTCGGCGGTGTTCGTGCCGATGGCGTTCTTCGGCGGTTCGGTCGGCATCATCTACCGCCAGTTCTCTGTGACCATCGTCACGGCGATGATGCTGTCGGTCGTCGTCGCGCTGGTGCTGACGCCGGCGCTCTGCGCGACCCTGCTCAAGCCGACACATCACGATGCCAGGCAGAAAGGCGTCTTCGGCTGGTTCAACCGCACCTTCGAGCGCACCACCAATGGCTATCGCAACGGTGCAGCGGGCATGATCGCCAGGCCGTTGCGCTTCATGCTGGTCTTCTTCGTGATCGGCGGCAGCATGGCCTATCTGTTTTATAGGCTGCCGAGTTCCTTCATCCCCAACGAGGATCAGGGCATCCTCCTGACCAGCGTCCAGATGCCGGTCGGCGCGACGCAGGATCGCACCCTGCGTGTGCTCGATCAGGTCGCGGCGCATTACCGCGAGAACGAGAAGGATCTCGTCGAAGGCGTGCTGACCGTCGCCGGTTTCGGCTTCGGCGGCGAGGGCCAGAATGTCGGCCTCGCCTTCGTCCGGCTGAAGCCCTTCGAGGAGCGTGTCGGCAAGCAGGCGACCGCGCAGGCCGTCGCCGGGCGCGCCATGGGCGCCTTCCGCGCGATCAAGGACGGTATGGTCTTCGCGCTCGCCCCGCCCGCGATCCAGGGCTTCGGCAACACGGCGGGCTTCGATTTCTACCTGCAGGACATTGCCGGCGCGGGTCACGCCAAGCTGATGGAGACCCGCAACCAGCTCCTCGCGCTCGCGGCCAAGAGCCCCAGCCTGTCGGGCACGCGCCCGAACGGCCAGGAGGACACGCCGCAATATTCGATCGAGATCGACCAGGAGAAGGCGAGTGCGCTGACGCTGTCGCTGGGCGACGTCAACACGACGCTCTCGGCTGCCTGGGGCTCGGCCTATGTCAACGATTTCATCGACCGCGGCCGTGTGAAATCGGTCTATGTCCAGGCCGATGCTCCGTTCCGCATGCAGCCCGAGCATGTCGGAAACTGGTTCGTCCGAAATGCCGGCGGCGCGATGGTGCCGTTCTCGGCCTTCGCATCCGGTCGCTGGACCTATGGCTCGCCGCGGCTGGAACGCTACAATGGTTCGTCTGCGGTGCAGATGCAGGGCGCTGCTGCTGCCGGCGTCAGCTCCGGTGCCGCCATGGACGAGATCGACGCGCTGATGAAGCAGATGCCGACCGGCTTCGGCCACGAATGGACCGGCCTGTCCTATCAGGAGCGGCTCTCGGGTAGCCAGGCGGCGGCGCTCTACGCGCTCTCGATGCTTGTCGTCTTCCTCTGCCTCGCGGCGCTCTACGAGAGCTGGTCGATCCCGTTTGCGGTCATGCTCTCGGTGCCAATCGGCATTTTTGGGGCGCTCGCGGCGGCGACGATGTTCGGCCAGACCAACGACGTCTATTTCAAGGTCGGATTGCTCACGACCATCGGGCTGGCGGCCAAGAACGCGATCCTGATCGTCGAGTTCGCGATCGAGCAGGAGGCGGCCGGCAAGACCCTGGTCGAGGCGACGCTGGAGGCGGCGCGCCAGCGCCTGCGCCCGATCCTGATGACCTCGTTTGCCTTCGTGCTGGGCGTGCTGCCGCTGGCGATCGCCACCGGCGCCGGCTCCGGCAGCCAGAACGCCATCGGCATCGGCGTGATGGGCGGCATGATCGCCGCCACCGTGCTCGGCGTGTTCTTCGTGCCGCTGCTTTATGTGATCGTGGCCAGGACGGTCCGGCGCTGGCGCAAGGCCCCCGCCGAGACGCCCGTCACTTCACCGGCGGGGACGCATTGAGGACATGATGCGGATGACGAAGGCGGCTTTCGCCAAAGACCTCGCGACAGGGCTTGCTTCGCGTGCGGCAGGCCTGTCGCGCCTGGCGGGCGCCAGCCTCGTCCTTGTCGCTCTCGCCGGCTGCGCGGTCGGGCCGGACTATGCCGCGACGGGCCAGCTGCTGCCGGCGAGCTGGGGCAATGCGCCGAAGACGAAGAAGCCGCTCGAGGCGCGTCAGCGTTCGCAATGGTGGAAGAAGCTTGGCGACAGGCGGCTGAACGAGATCGTCGAGCGCGCCGTTGCCGGCAATCTCGACGTCGCCTCGGCCAAGGCGCGCATCCGCGAGGCCCGCGCCATGCGCAGGCAGGAGGTCGGCGCGCTGTTCCCGCTCGTCGATGGCTCATCGTCTTTCACACGGTCGCGTTCGAGTTCGAATTCCGTGGCCGGCACGGCCACCGAGATCAGCAACACGACCTTCAACAGTTACCGGGCGGGTCTGGACGCGAGCTGGGAGCTCGATCTCTTCGGCGCGAACGCCCGTGGCGTCGAGGCCGCGACCTATGGCAGCGATGCCGCCGACGCGGATCTGCGGGCGGTGCTGCTGACCCTCGTCGGTGATGTCACCGTCAACTATATCGAGGCGCGCGGCGCGCAGGCACGCGCCTCGCTCGCCCGCCGCACGGCCGCCTCGCAGCGCGAGACCGAGAAGCTCACCCGCAACAAATTCACGGCCGGTTCCGCCTCGGCGCTCGATGTCGAGCGCGCCGCCGCCCAGGCGGCCTCAACCGAGGCGGCCATCCCGACGCTGGAGGCGGCCTACGCCCAGAGCCTGCACCAGCTCGGCCTGCTCACCGGCGAGGCGCCGACCGCGCTCGCCGGCATCCTCGGCGCAAGCGGGCCGATCCCATCCGCGCGCAGCACGCCGCCGGCTGGCATCCCCGCCGATGTGCTGATCAACCGCCCCGATGTCCGCCGCGCCGAGCGTCAGCTCGCCCAGTCGACCGCCAATATCGGCCAGGCGGAAGCCGCGCTCTATCCGAGCGTCAGCCTGACCGGAAGCATCGCCACCACGGCGCTGAAGAGCGGCGATCTCGCCAAGAACTCCTCGATCGGCTGGTCATTCGGCCCGACACTAAGCGTGCCGATCTTCAACGGCGGCGAATTGCGCGCGGCGGTCGAGGTCGCGCAGGCCCAGCGCGACCAGTCAGATGCAGCGTTCCGGTTGGCCGTGCTAACCGCCCTGCAGGATGTCGAGAATTCGCTGGTCAACCTGTCCAAGGAGCGCGTGCGCGCCGGCAAGCTCTCGGCCGCGGCGGGCTCCTTCCGCGAGGCGGCGCGGCTGTCGCGCTCGCTCTATCAATCGGGTGCCGCGAGCTTCCTCGACGTGCTCGACGCCGAGCGCTCGCTCTACAGCGCCGAGGACACGCTGTTGCAGAGCCGCGTCGCCGTGACCTCCAATTTCGTCGCGCTGAACAAGGCGCTCGGCGGCGGCTGGGACAAGCCGGTCGAGGTCGAGTTGCCGCGCGTCATCGACGCGAACACTGGCCCGCATCCGCGCGCGGCTTACTGACGTCTGCGGTGTTACCTCGGAGCCAGGTGTCATCCCGGGCTTGACCCGGGATCCATCGGAGGGCTCCGGAAGTCCACGATGGAGCCCGGATCGGCGCCACCTCGCGGCTTGTCCGGGATGACGGCGCGGTTCCGCGCTCAGCCGCCTGAAGCGCCGCCGGCGATGACGGTCGGCTTGCCGTCGACGGGCAGGTCGAGCCCCTGTTTGAGACTGTCGAGATGGTATTCGCGAATCCGCCCGCCGGTTGGGTCGCTGACGAAGGCGCTCGCGCCGATCACCGCGAGGTTCGGGGTCGGCGTCTTCGCGCCATAGGCGCAATCGAAAGCCGGCACGGCGTCGAAGCTGGCGACTTCCTTCCAGGCCGGCGCGATCTCGTAGACGCGCAGCTTGCCGTCCGCCGTGAGATTGGCGAGCCGCCTGCCGCTGGACGAGACTTCGAACTGGCAGGCGCCCTGCTCGCCCGGCACCGCCAGAACATCCGCCTCCGACAGGGCCGTTGCCGCCGGATCGATGCGCAGCAGTGCGTCATAGGGAGATGTCAGCCCGTAATTGCCGACGAGATGGCGCCCGCTGCCGCCCTTGATCGTGCTGGTCCGTCGCCCGTCCGGATAGGCCAGCTTGTGCGTGGCGAAGTTCCGTCCATCGCGCCGCAGCACTAGGACGCCGCCGCCCTCACCCTCGGCGCAGCCGAAGACATGCGTGTCCCTGAGGGCGGCATGGCCGTGGAACAGCCTGCAGGAGGCGTCGGGCCGGGCCGTATCGTTGACCCGCAAGACCGGCTTCCAGCTCTCGGGCTTCCCCGTCATGGCGAGGATCTCGAAACCGTCGGGACGCGACGAGGCGCTCCGATCCTCGCCCTTCGCATAGATCGGGTTGGGCACGGAGACGAGGAGCAGGCGCTTGCCCATCGGGATGGCGATGCCGTGCTGCGGCGCAGGGCTTTTCCAGACGACGGATGGGGGCGACGTGCCGCGCAGGCTGGCGAGATCGAGCAGGACGACCTTGGGCTCGCTCTTGCGCAGCCAGGGCCGGTCGCCGTCGTAGAACAGCGCGATCCGACCCTGCTCCGAGACGATATGAGCCGGCTTGTCGCCGGTCACGACGAGGTCGAGCATCCGCGGCGTCAGCTTCTCGATGTCGTCATGGTCGCCATGGGATTCGCGCACCAGCCCGCTGTCGAGAATCCGGATCGTCCCGGCCTCGTCGCCCGTCTTCACGACGACATGGCGGCCGTCCTCGGCGGTCGTGAGCCCGGCATTCGGCAGCGGCACCGCGAAGCTGTGGGTGGTCTCGCCGCTGTCGAGATCGAGGACGCGCAGCACTGGCCTGTCATGATCGGCGAAGACCAGCCGCCCCCGCAGGACGGCGTGATCATGGGCCTGGGCCGCGCTGAGCGAGAGTATCGAGCCGATCGCGACGGCGAAGGGACGGAGGGACTTGGTCACGGAACATCCTGTGCGGCTGGGGCTGTGTCGGGTTGACGGAAATGAAATGTTATACTGTAACAAAATACCTTTTCAAGACGCACTGGACCACCCGATGCCCGCTCATGCACAATCTCCCGCCGACCGCCTGATCGACCGCCGCCTGCCCGTCACCGTGCTCTCGGGCTTCCTCGGTGCCGGCAAGACGACGCTGCTCAACCACATCCTCAACAACCGCGAGGGCAGGCGTGTCGCCGTCATCGTCAACGACATGAGCGAGGTGAACATCGACGCCGATCTCGTCCGCGAGGGCGGCGCCGGCCTGTCGCAGACCGATGAGCGGCTGGTCGAGATGAGCAATGGCTGCATCTGCTGCACGCTTCGCGACGACCTTCTCAACGAGGTTCGCCGGCTCGCTGCCGAGAAGCGCTTCGACTACTTGCTGATCGAAGGCACTGGCATCGCCGAGCCGCTGCCGATCGCGGCGACCTTCTCCTTCCGCGACGAGGACGACCGCTCGCTCGACGACGTCGCCCGCCTCGACACGATGGTCACCGTCGTCGACGCCATCAACCTGCTGAGCGACTACGACAGCCGCGATTTCCTCGCCGACCGTGGCGAGACCGCCGGCGACGGCGATGCCCGCACGCTGGTCGATCTCCTGGTCGAGCAGATCGAGTTCGCCGATGTCGTCGTCATCAACAAGGCAGGCGAGGTCTCGGGCGAGCAACGCGAAAAGGTCCGGCAGGTCGTGCGCGGCCTCAATGCCGATGCGCGCATCGTCGAGGCCGATTTCGGCCGCATCCCGCTCGATACCGTGCTCGACACACGGCTCTACAGCGAGGAGAAGGCGCAGGAGCACCCGCTCTGGCACAAGGAGCTCTTCGGCTTCCGCGACCATGTGCCGGAGACCGAGGAATACGGCATCCGCTCCTTCGTCTATCGGGCGCGGCGCCCCTTCCATCCGCAGAGGCTGCACGATTTGCTGGGCAGGCGCCTGCCCGGCGTGATCCGCGCCAAGGGGCATTTCTGGCTGGCGACACGGCCACGCTGGGTCGGCGAATATTCGCTCGCCGGCCGCATCACGCGCACCGAGGGCATGGGCAGCTGGTGGGCGGCGGTGCCGAAGGAGCGCTGGCCGCGTTCGGAGGAGTTCGCCGCGCTGATGCGCCGGCACTGGTCGCAGACCTGGGGAGACCGGCGGCAGGAACTCGTCTTCATCGGCACGGCCGGGATGGATGAGGCCGCGATCCGCGCCGCGCTCGATGCCTGCCTCGTCGGCAGCCCGGCGACGGGCATGACGCAAGCCCTGCTCGCGCTCGCTGACCCGTTTCCGTCATGGGACAGGCAGGCGGCCTGACGCGTCGGCGCCAGCGCTTTCGGCCAAGGCTTCGCTCTGGGCCAAGGCTTCGCTTGCGGCCATGATCTCGATCGCCGCCCGCACCGTCTCGACGAAGCCCAGGGCGAGCGGCGAGCGGAAGCGTCCGGCCGGCCAGACCAGGCCGATGTCGTAGTGAACGACCGGCCGGAACGGGCGCGTGACGATGCCTCGGCCGCGATACTCGACGGCCGTATAGGGGTCGACGATGCCGATCCCGGCCCCCGAGGCGACGAGCGAACAGGCGATCATGGACAGCGGCGTCTCGACCCGGATCTGCCGCGTGACGCGCGCCGCCGAGAACAGCGCGTCGGTCCGGTAGCGCCACTGGGTCGACCCCGCCAGCGAGACGAAGGGCTCGTCGATGAAGTCCGTCGGCTCCAGGAATGGCTTGTCGACCAGCCGGTGGCCCTCCGGCAGCACGGCGATGGCCGGCACGGAGGGCAACGCCTCGACGTCGATATTGGGAAAGTCGAGCGGGTACTGGGCGAAGCCGATATCGCAGAAGCCGGTGGCGACCCAGTCGACGACCTGCGACGAGATGCTGCCATAGATCGCAACCTCGAGGCCCGGCTTGTCCTTCATATAGGCCGCGACGAGGCGGGGCAGGAAGCCGACATTGAAGGTCGGCAGGGCCGCGATGCGCAGGCTCCCCGACAGCCCTTCCCGCAGATTGCGCGCCGTGTTCTGGATCTGCTCCAGCCCGACGAACTGTCGCTCGACCTCCCGGTATAACGAAAGCGCCTCATTGGTGGGCACCAGCCGCGTTCCGCGCCGCTCGAAAAGCGTCAGCCCGAGCGTGTATTGCAGATCGTGAATCAGACGCGTCACGGCCGGCTGGCTGATATGGAGCGCGCGGGCGGCGGAAGTGATGCCTCCGGTGACGATGACGGTCCGGAAGGCCTCGATCTGTCGAGGATTCAGCATGGCTTCCGACCCGCAAAAACCCAACATAACATTTTAGTATGGCTCTCGCGAATGATTCGATTTGACCCATTACAATCTGTCGCAGAACCTTCACACACACTCGCAAACGAGGAGGGGTCGATGAAATTCTCTTGGGTAGGACTGCTGCTGACCACCACGGCGCTGGGCGCCGGCACCGCTGCGATGGCGCAGCAGAAGACGATGTTCGTGGCCGGTTATGGCGGCTCCTATGAGCAGACCATGCGCAAGGAGGTCATTCCGGCCTTCGAGAAGCAGGCCAACGTCAAGATCGAATACGTCGCCGGCAATTCGACCGACACCCTCGCCAAGCTTCAGGCGCAGAAGGGCAACCAGCAGATCGACGTCGCCATCGTCGATGACGGCCCGGCCTATCAGGCTGTCGCGCTCGGCTTCTGCGGCACGCTGACCGACGGCCCCGTCTACAAGGACGTCGCGCCGGTGATGAAGTTCAAGTCGAACAAGGGCGTCGGCCTCGGCCTCGTCGCCACCGGCCTGATGTACAACAAGAAGATCTTCGACGAGAACAAATGGCCCGCGCCGACCTCGTGGAACGACCTCAAATCCAAGACCTACGGCAAGAAGATCGTCACGCCGCCGATCAACAACACCTATGGCCTGCATGCCCTGATCGCGATGGCGCAGCTTGCCGGTGGCGGCGAGAACAACATCGATCCGGGTTTCAAGACCTTCAAGGACGAGATCAATCCCAACGTCGTCGCCTATGAGCCGTCTCCGGCGAAGATGACGGAGATGTTCCAGAACGGGCAGGCCGTGCTCGGCGTCTGGGGCTCGGGCCGCGTCAAGGCCTTCGCCGACACCGGCTTCCCGGTCGAGTTCGTCTATCCGAAGGAGGGCAGCTTCGCGCTCGGCGTTGCCGCCTGCCCGATCGAGGGCTCGAAGAACGCGGCCGAGGCCAACGCCTTCATCCAGTTCATGCTTTCGCCCGCCATCCAGAAGGTGATGGCGACGGGCGCCGGCTTCGGCCCCGCCAACGTCACGGTGACGCTGAGCAAGGACGAGCAGAAGGGCTTGCCCTATGGCGACGAGGTCAAGGCGCTGAAGGCCGTCGACTGGGACATCGCCAACGCCAAGCGCGAGGACTGGACCAAGCGCTGGAACCGCGAGATCGAGCGGTAGGTCTCCTCTTCCGTCATTCTCGGGCGTCGCGAAGCGGCGACCCGGGAATCTCGTGATGCAAAGGCATATGCCGGAGCGTCCTGAGATGGTCGGGTCAAGCCCGGCCATGACGTCTGATCTTTGAGCAGAAGCGATCGCAAACGCCATGTCCCATCTCGTTCTCGATGGCCTGACCAAGCGTTTTGCCGGCTTCACCGCCGTCGACGCGCTCGATCTCTCGGTCGAGCGCGGGGAGTTCGTCTCCCTGCTCGGCCCGTCCGGCTGCGGCAAGACCACGACGCTGCAGATGATCGCCGGCTTCGTCTCGGTCGATCGCGGCGACATCCGCCTGGACGGGGCCGACCTCGTCTCGGTCGCGCCCAACCGGCGCGGCCTCGGCATCGTCTTCCAGAGCTACGCCCTGTTCCCGCATATGACGGTGGCGCAGAACATCGCCTTCGGGCTGGAGATGCGCGACGTCGCGAAGGCGGACCGCGACACGCGGACGCTGGCGGCGATGGAGCTGGTCGGGCTCAAGGGCTTCGCCGACCGTTATCCGCGCCGCATGTCGGGCGGTCAGCAGCAGCGCGTGGCGCTCGCCCGCGCTTTGGTGATCAAGCCGGCGCTGCTCCTGCTCGACGAGCCGCTCTCCAATCTCGACGCCAAGCTGCGCGAGGAGATGCAGGGCGAATTGCGCCAGATCCAGCGCTCGGTCGGCACCACCACGATCCTCGTCACCCATGACCAGCACGAGGCGATGGCGCTCTCCGACCGCATCGTGCTGATGAACCAGGGCCGCATCGAGCAGATCGGCGCGCCCGACCAGGTCTACGACCGTCCCGCGAGTGCCTTCGTCGCTAGTTTCCTCGGCAAGACCAATGTGCTCTCCGGCATCGGCGACGGGCAGGGCAAGGCCACGCTCGGCGGCCTCGTGCTGTCGCTGCCCGGCGCCGGCAAGGGGCCGCTGCAACTCGCGGTGCGGCCGGAGCGTCTCTCCTTCGCGGCAGGGGGCGAGCCCGGGCTCGATGCCCGCATCCTCGGCCGCGTCTTCCAGGGCACGCACTGGCTGCTGACGGCCGAGAGCGCCGCCGGCTCGCTGACCCTGATGCGCGCCAATGACGGCGTGGCCGTGCCGGGCGAGGGCGAGACCGTCCGCCTGCGCTTCTCGGCGGCCGATGCCGCCGTGCTGCCGGGTGGGGCGGCGGAATGAGTCTCGCGGTGACCGAGCGCAACGCGCCCTTCCTGCTGACGGGGCCGGCCCTGCTGGTCTTCCTCGGGCTGGTGATCATCCCGCTCGGCATGACCGTGCTGCTCTCCTTTTACGATTGGGGGCAGTACAAGGGCATCGTCCCGGAGTTCACGCTGAAGAACTGGATCGAGGTCTTCACCGACAGCTATTTCTTCGAGATCTTCATGCGGACCTTCCGCATCGCGATCTTGGTCACGCTGGCGGCGATCGTCATCGGCGTGCCGGAAGCCTATATCCTCAACCGCATGTCGCCGGCCTGGCGCAGCGCCTTCCTGCTGGTGGTGATCGGCCCGCTGCTCGTCTCGGTCGTGGCGCGCACGCTCGGCTGGGCACTGCTGCTGGGCTCCACGGGCCTCGTCAACCAGGGGCTGATCGCGCTCGGCCTGATCGCGACCCCGCTCGAATTCATGTTCACCGAGACCGGCGTGGTGATCGCGCTGATCCATGTGCTGATCCCCTTCATGATCCTGGCGGTCTGGGCCTCGCTGCAGCGGCTCGATCCGCAGATCGAGAATGCGGCGCTCTCGCTCGGCGCCAGCCGGCTGACGATCTGGCGGCGCGTGATCCTGCCGCAGATCGTGCCCGGCATCCTGTCCGGTTCGATCATCGTCTTTTCGCTCGCCGCCAGCGCCTTCGCCTCGCCGGCGATCATCGGCGGGCGCCGGCTCAAGGTCGCCGCGACCCTGGCCTATGACGAGTTCCTCAACACGCTGAACTGGCCGCTCGGCGCGGCGGTCGCGAGCCTGCTCCTGCTCGCGCTCGTGCTGATTACGGTCGGCTCCAACCGCCTGATCGAGCGCCGCTACGCACAGGTGTTCGAATGAGGCGCAACAGTCTTCCGGCACTCATCTTCCACGCAGCGTTCGTCGTCTTCATGCTGGCGCCGCTGCTGATCGTCTGCGTCGTCGCCTTCACGCCCGAGGGCTACCTGTCGCTGCCGACGCGGGGGCCGAGCCTGCGCTGGTTCCGCGCCATCTTCGACTATCCCGAGTTCGTCCGCGCCTTCCGCGACTCGCTCTGGCTGGCGGCCTTGTCCTCGACCATCGCGATCATGCTGGCCGTGCCGGCCGCGCTCGCCATCGCGCGCTACCGTTTCCCCGGCCGCGAGGCGATGACGACCCTGTTCATGTCGCCCCTGATGGTGCCGCATGTCGTGCTCGGCATCGCCTTCCTGCGCTTCTTCACCCAGATCGGCATCTCCGGAACCTTCGTCGGCCTGGTGCTGAGCCACATCATCGTGGTGATCCCCTTCGCATTGCGGCTCGTGCTGGCGGCGTCCTACGGCATCGACCGGCGCATCGAACATGCGGCGATCTCGCTTGGCGCCGGCACTGGAACCGTCTTCCGCCGGGTGACCCTGCCGCTGATCCTGCCAGGTGTCGTCTCGGGCTGGCTGCTGGCCGCGATCAACTCCTTCGACGAGGTCACGATGACGGTGTTCATCGCCTCGCCGGCGACGGTGACGCTGCCGGTCCGGATGTTCCTCTACATCCAGGACAACATCGACCCTCTCATCGCGGCGGTCTCCGCCTGCCTCATCGCCATGACCGCGGCGCTGCTCTTCGCGCTCGACCGGCTGTTCGGGCTCGACCGCCTCTTCGTCGGATCCGGAAAGGGCTGACAGCCGTGGCTACGCATACATCTTCATCTGAAACGGATGTCGTCGTCGTCGGCGGCGGCGTCGTCGGCGGCGCGATCGCGCTGGGCCTGGCGCGCTCCGGCGCCCGTGTCACCATCCTCGACGAGGGCGACGTCGCCTTTCGTGCCTCGCGCGGCAATTTCGCGCTGGTCTGGGTCCAGTCCAAGGGGCTGGGCATGCCCGACTATGCGAGCTGGTCGCGCCGCTCGGCCGATCAGTGGCACCAGCTCGCCGGCGTGCTGAACGAGGAAACCGGCATCGATGTCGCGCACAGCCAGCCTGGCGGCTTCATGCTCTGCCTCTCCGAGGACGAACTGGAGCAGCGCCGCCAGACCATGCAGCGGCTGCACAACCAGATGTCGCTGGCCGATTTCCCCTATGAGATCCTCGACCACGACGAGACCAAGCGCCGCATGCCCGATATCGGCAAGGATGTCGTCGGCGCGGTCTACAGCCCGCTCGACGGTCATGTGAATTCGCTGAAGCTGTTTCGGGCGTTGCGCGAGGCGACGCAGCGGCGCGGCGTCGCCTACCGGCCGAACTGCACCGTCGACAGCATCACCCCCCGCGACGGCGGCTTCCTGCTGCGCGGCGCCTTCGGCGAGGTCGCGGCGGCCAAGGTCGTGCTGACGGCCGGCCTCGGCAATGCGCGCCTCGCCCCCATGGTCGGCCTCGACGCCCCCGTAAAGCCGAGCAAGGGCCAGATCATCGTCACCGAGAAGACCGCACCCTTCCTGCACAATCCGATGGTCACGATCCGCCAGACCGACGAGGGCGGCGTCATGATCGGCGACAGCCAGGAGGATCGCGGCTTCGACACGGTCGTCCGCCAGCCGATCCTTTCCGTGATGGCCGAGCGCGCGGTCAGGATGTTCCCGCGCCTCGCCGGGCTGAATGTCGTCCGGAGCTGGTCGGCCCTGCGCGTGATGAGCCCGGACGGCTTCCCGATCTACGACCAGTCGGAAACCTGCCCCGGCGCCTTCGTCGTCACCTGCCATTCGGGCGTGACGCTGGCCGCCAACCATACGCTGACGCTCGCCCCCGCCATTCTGTCAGGCGCGTTGCCCGAGACGCTTGCCGCCTTTTCCGCACGGAGGTTCCATGTTCCGGCCCATAGCTGAGGCCAAGGCGTCCGACGGGACGCGCGTCGCCCCGGTCGGCTTCACCTTCGACGGTCGTGCCATGACGGCCCGCGCCGGCGATACGGTCGCTGCCGCGCTGCTCGCCAACGGCGTCCAGGCCTGCCGCCAGACGCCGGTCTCCGGCGCGCCGCGCGGGCCCTATTGCATGATGGGGGTCTGCTTCGAATGCCTCGTCGTTATCGACGGCATCGGCAACCGGCAGGGCTGCCTCGTGCCGCTCCGCGACGGCATGCGCATTCAGACGCAGGCCGGGCGGCGCCAGCCCGACGAGGTGCAGTCATGAAGACGATTGCCGAGATCGGCCTGCTGGCCGAGCAATACGACATTGCCATCGTCGGGGCGGGGCCGGCGGGTCTTTCGGCTGCAGCGCGCGCGGCCGAGCTGGGCCTGTCCGTGCTGCTGGCCGACGAAAACCCGGCGCCCGGCGGGCAGATCTACCGCGCCATCACCACGACGCCGGTCACGGACCGGAGCGTGCTCGGCGAGGATTACTGGAAGGGCGGAGCGCTCATCGCCCGGCTGGAGCGGACGGATGCGGTTTACGCGCCGGGCTGTACCGTCTGGTCGGTCGCGCCCGACGAGGCCGGTGGCTTCGAACTCGGGCTGTCGCTTGGCGGCCAGGCGCGGCTGGTCGCCGCCCGGCAGATCATCCTGGCGACGGGCGCGCAGGAGCGTCCCTTCCCGATCCCCGGCTGGACCTTGCCCGGCGTGATGACGGCCGGTGCGGCGCAGATCGTGCTGAAAAGCTCGGGCCTCGTGCCGGGCGGGCGCACCGTGATCGCCGGCTGCGGCCCCTTGCTCTATCTGCTCGCTGGCCAGCTTGCGGCGGCCGGCGCGAACATCGTCGCGGTCCTCGACACGACACCGCGGCGCAACTGGCTCGCCGCCATCGCGGCCTTCCCGGATTTCCTGCGCTCGCCCTACCTTGCGAAGGGCCTGAAGCTGATGACGCAGGCACGCGGCAAGCTGCCGTTCAGGACCGGCGTCACGTCGCTGGCCGCCGAAGGCACCGACACGGTGACGGGCGTCAAGGTTACGCGCGGCGGCGCCACCGAGACCATCGCCTGCGACGCGCTGCTGCTGCATCAGGGCGTGATTCCCGGTATCAACCTCTCCAACGCCGCCGGCTGCGCGCAGGCCTTCGACGCCGTCCAGCGCTGCTGGACGCCGACGGTCGACGACTGGTTCGCCTCCTCGATCCCCGGCATCGCCATCGCCGGTGACGGAGCCGGCATCGGCGGTGCCGAGAGCGCGGCCTTGCGCGGCGAGATCGCGGCGCTCGATGCGGCGCGCCGGCTCGGCCGGCTTTCCGAGGCGGAGCGCGACGAGAAGGCCGCGCCGACCCGCGCCGGGCTCGCGCGCAGCCTGCGCGGCCGGCGCTTCCTCGATCTGCTCTATCGCCCCGCCGAGGCCTTCCTTGCCCCGCCGGCCGACGAGACCATCGTCTGCCGCTGTGAGGAGGTCACCGCCGGCCAGATCCGCGACACGGCGAGCCGCCTCGGCGTCACCGGCCCGAACCAGATGAAGGCCTTCCTGCGCTGTGGCATGGGGCCCTGCCAGGGACGCCTCTGCGGCCCGACGGTGGTCGAGCTGATCGCGCAGGTGCACGGCGTCTCGCCGGCCGAGACTGGCTATTACCGGCTGCGGCCGCCGGTAAAGCCGATCACGCTTGGCGAGCTTGCCGCGCTGCCGCCGACGGAGTTCGCGGTCAAAGCGGTGGTGCGGTGAGCGGAGGAAGCCGCAGCACCGACGTCATCGTCATCGGCGGCGGCATCCATGGCTGCTCGACGGCGCTGCATTGCGCGCTGCGCGGGCTCGCGGTCATCCTGATCGAAAAGGACCATGCCGGCCGGCATGCCTCTGGCGTCAATGCCGGGGGCGTGCGCCAACTGGCGCGCCATGTCGCGGAAATCCCGCTCTCCAACACCTCGATGGCGCTCTGGCACCGCATCGGGAGCCTCGTCGACGACGATTGCGGCTTCACCTCCGACGGGCAGGTGCTGGTCGCCGAGGACGAGGAAGACCTCGGCAATTGCCGCGCCCGCGTCGACGATTTGACGCTGCGGGGGTTCCATCACGAGGAGCTGATCGACTCAGCCGAGCTGCGCCGTCTGGTGCCCGCCGTCTCCGATGCCTGCCCGGGCGGCGTCGTCTCGCGCCGTGACGGGGCGGCGATCCCCCTGCGGGCGACGCAGGCCTTCAAGCGCAAGGCCGCCGAACGCGGCGCCGACATCCGCGAGGGCGTGCGCGTCACGCGCGTCAGCCGTGACGGCGCAAACTGGCGGGTCGAGACCGATGATGGCCCCTTTTTCGCGCCCCGCATCGTCAATGCGGCCGGTGCCTGGGCAGACCGCATCGCGGCCGATCTCGGCGAGCCGGTGCCGCTCGAGGTGATCGCGCCCATGCTGATGATCACCGCCGCGATGCCGGCCTTCATCAAGCCGGTGGTGATCCTGCGCAAGCGCAAGCTCTCCTTCAAGCAGTTCCCGAACGGCACGGTGCTGATCGGCGGCGGCTATCTCGGCCGTGCCATCCGCGACGAGAACCGCACCGTGCTCGACTGGGGCAAGCTCGCGACCAATGCGAAGACGGTCTGGGACCTGTTCCCGATCATGCGGGGCGCACCGATCGCCCGCGCCTGGGCCGGCATCGAGGCCCGCATGCCCGACGACCTGCCGGTGTTCGGGCGCAGCGCCCGGCATGAGGGCGTCTACCACCAGTTCGGCTTCTCGGCCCATGGTTTCCAGCTCGGCCCCGGTGCCGGCGCCGTCATGGCCGAGATCATCGCGACCGGCTCGAGCAATGTGCCGATCGACGGGCTCGAGATTTCCCGCTTCACCAACCACTGAGAGAGAAGACCAGATGACCATCAAGCGCAGCATCAAGACCCCGATCCAGAACCGCATTGTCGAGACCGGCAATCTGGTCTTCGTCGGCGGCTGCATCGCCGACGACACCACCCAAGGCATGGGGCCGCAGACGCAGAATATCCTCGGCAAGATCGAGGGCTATCTCGGCGAGGTCGGGCTCGACCGCAAGGCGATCGTCGCCTCGCAGATCTACGTCACCGACCTCTCCCACAAGAAGGAGATGGATGCCGCCTGGACCGGCTTCTTCGGCGACGACATGCCGACCCGCGCCACCGTCGGCGTCGCCGATCTCGGCGGCGGCGCGATGATCGAGATCGTGGTCACGGCCAGCCGGGGCTGAGGCCGCTCAGAAGAGGCGGGTCGCCAGGCGATCCGGGCGCATCCAAACACGCCGTCCTCCCCGGTCTCCTTGCGGTCGCCCGGGATGACGGCGTGTTTCTGCGAGAACATGGATGGGTCAGCCGCCGAGCCCCACCTCACACCGCGACGACATAGCCGTCCCGGCGTGGATCGGCGGCGCCGGTCATGACGCCGGTCGAAGGGTCCACCGCCACCGCCTGCATACCGCCGCAGCGCATCGTCCAGCCCACGTCGAAAGCCGTGATGTCGTGGCCGCGCCGGCGCAGCTCCGCAATGGTATCGGGCGCGATCCGGTTTTCCGCCTCGATCGAGCGCCCGTCCCAGAGCCGCGAGCGCGGCGCCTCGATCGCCTCCTGCAGGGAGAGGCCGAAATCGAGATGCTGCACCATCGCCTGCGTCTGCGTCTGCATGATGCCGTAGCTGCCGGGCGTGCCGAGCGCCAGCGCGGGTTTGCCGGCACGCGTCGAGATGCTGGGCGACATGCACATCGGCAATTCGTCGCCGGGCTTCGAGCGGTTCGGGCTGCCTGCCTGTACGTCCGACCAGTACAGGAAATTGTTCAGGCAGAGCCCTGTGCCCGGCACCACGACACCGCTGCCGAAGGGGCTGCCGAGGCTGTTGGTGATGCAGACGAGATTGCCCTCCTCATCCGCCACCGAGAAGGAGGTGGTGTGGGCCGGGTCCTCGCCCGGCTGCGGCGTCCATTGCTCGGTTGGCCCCTCGACCGGAACACCGTCGCCGGCGCGCTGGCGCAGGGTCGCGAGCGAGGCAGCCGAGAAGATCTCCGCCAGGGCCTCGGGGGAGGGGTTGTTCGAGGCGATCCGCACCCCGGCGGCGATCCGGATCGCGCGATAGATGAGGTCGAGATGCTCGGGACCATCCTTGCGCAGGCCGGCGAGATCGAAGCCTTCGAGGATTTTGAGGCTGAGCAGGAACTGGAAGGCCTCGCAGGGCGGCGGCGGCACATGGATGTCGAGGCCGCGATAGGACACCGCGAAGGGCTCGTGCCAGCGTGGCGCCACGGCTGCGAGATCGGCCATCGTCATCAATCCGCCGAGCGAGCGCAGATGCGCGACGATGCGCTCGCCGAGTTCGCCGCGATAGAGGTGGTCCGGACCCTTGGCGGCAATCTCCGAGAGCGTCCGTGCAAGCTCGGGCTGGCGCAGCACCTGCCCGAGCTTCACCGGCCCGCCATCGGGCAGATAGGTCGCGGCGAAACCGGGATAGATCTCGGGCCAGGCCTCGAGCAACGGGGCCTGTTCGTTGAACTCGGCGACGCCGAATTCGGACAGGGCGAAGCCGTCCTGCGCGAGCGCGATTGCCGGGGCGAGGATGTCGGCCAGGGGCTTGCGGCCATAGCGCGAGGCCAGCTCGCACCAGCCGGCGAGATTGCCCGGCGCCGCGACCGCATGCGGTCCGCGTTCGAGGTCGGAGCGCTGCGAGAAGCGGTCCGAGGGAAAGCTCGTCTGGATCGGCGGCACGAAATCGAGCACGCGCACGCGGCCCTCGGCCGCCGACCAGAGCGTCGCCGAGCCCATGCCCGACAGGCTCGACATGAAGGGCTCGACCACGTTCAGCGCCGCGGCTGTCGCGGCGATGGCGTCGAAGGCGTTGCCACCCTGGATCAGCAATCGCGCCCCGGCCTGGGCCGCGAGCGGATGGGCCGCGGCGACCATGCCGTGGCGGGAATGGATCGTCGGGCGGCGGCCTTGCATCGTCACTCGTCCTCGCGTTCCGGCCCTGGATGGCCTTCGCGATCAGAGCACAGGTTCCGCCGGCCGGAACAGGTCGTCATGCCTGCGTTTCGCGTGCTGTCGCTGGCGTTGTGCGCATGGCGAGCATCTTTTGCCCAAACGCGGGTCATCCCGGACGCAGCGAAGCGGAGATCCGGGATCCATTCCGGAGCGCGTGCTAGTTGAGGTTCCGGAATGGGTCCAGGGCCTCCCTCCGGTCGCCAGGGGCGAACGCGTGGATGGGCAAGCGAGAGGCTACTGCTTCCGTTCAGGTGCCGCAGAAGGTTCGCCTGACGCGTTCATGCGGCTGCGGTGGGTCTTCATAGTCCGCGAAGGCGGCCTGCTCGTCGAAGGGCCGCGCCAGCACGGCGAGCAGTTCTTCGAAAGGCGCGAAATCGTCGTGCTCCTGCGCCGCCGCGATCGCGGCCTCGATGCGGTGATTGCGCGGGATAAAGGCGGGATTGACCGTGAGCATCGCGTCTCGCGTGGTGCCGGCACTGCGTTCCCGCCAGCGTGCCAGCCAGCCGTCGAGGGCGGGATCGTGCCCGAGCGCCGCGCGCAGCGGTTCCTCTCCTGCAAGCCCGGCGTGAAGCCGGCTGAGATGACGAAAGCTGAGCGTGAAATCGGCCCCGCGCGCCGCGAGAAGGCCGAGGAGTTCGGCGCCGAGCCCCGTATCGGCCTCGCTATCGCCGGCCAGGCCGAGCTTGCGGGCGATGCCCGCGTCATAGGCGGCCTGATAGCGCGGCCCGAAGGCGCCGAGTGCGGCCTGGGCGAGGGCGACGGCCGCGTCGGTCTCTGTCGCCAGAAGCGGCAGCACGGCTTCGGCGAGCCGCGTCAGGTTCCACAGCACGATGCCGGGCTGGTTGCCATAGGCATAGCGGCCTCCGGCATCGATCGCGCTGAACACGGTTTCCGGATCATAAGCGTCGAGAAAGGCGCAGGGGCCGTAATCGATCGTCTCGCCCGCGATCGAGGCATTGTCCGTGTTCATCACGCCATGGATGAAGCCGACCAGGAGCCAGCGCACGACGAGATCGGCCTGCGCCGCGATCACCGCCTCGAGCAAGGCGAGATAGGGTTTAGCCGCCGCGGCCGCCTGCGGATAATGGCGGGCGATGACATGATCGGCCAGCAGCCGCAGGGCCTCGACATCCTGCCGTGCCGCGAAGAACTGGAAGGTACCGATGCGGATATGGCTCGCGGCCACGCGCGTCAGGATCGCGCCCGGCAGCGGCGCATCGCGCATCACCGCTGCGCCGGTCAGGACGAAGGCCAGCGCGCGCGTCGTCTTGATGCCGAGCGCCGCCATCGCCTCGCTGACGATGTATTCGCGCATCACTGGCCCCAGCGCCGCCCGCCCGTCGCCGCCGCGCGAGAAGCGCGTGCGTCCGGCCCCCTTGAGCTGGATGTCGCGGCGAACGCCCGAGCGGTCGAGGACCTCGCCGAGGAGGATGGCGCGGCCGTCGCCGAGCTGCGGCACGAAATTGCCGAACTGGTGCCCGGCATAGGCGGTCGCGATCGGCGTCGATCCCGGCGCCACGGCGTTGCCGGCGAGGACGGAAATCCCTTCGGGGCTCGCAAGCCAGTCCCGGTCGAGGCCGAGTTCATCGGCCAGTGCGCCGTTGAGCCGGACGAGGCGTGGCTCCGGCACGGGCGTCGGCGGGGTCAGCGCATGGAAGCGCTCCGGCAACCGGGCATAGCTGTTGTCGAAGGCGATCGGCATGACAGGTCCTGAGACTATGACGTGTCCCGACAATATGGGGCTTCCCGAGAATTTGGCACGTCACTGAGGCGTCGGCCCGTCTGCGGCATCGTGGCATCTGCCGCCGGCAGACCGTGCTTGCCATGGCAGCCATCCGCAACGAAGCTCCGTCGCGCCTGATCCGAGGCCTGTTTCCCGAGACGATGCTGCCATGGCGCCCGACCGATTGAAACGCATGCTCGAGCCCGCGTCGGTCGCGGTCGTGGCGCAGGCGGATGACCCGACGATGCCGCTGCTCGCCAGCATCAGGGCGGGCGGATATACCGGCCGCATGGTCGCGCTGGGTGGCGGCGCGGCCGAGGGCTGGGAGCCTGCCGCGAACCTCGACGCCCTGCCCGAGGCAGCCGATCTCGTGATCGCCCCGGCGCGGGATGCGATCGAGACCATCGCCGCGGCCGGGCGCCGCGGCTGCGCCGGCGTGCTGATCGTCGATGGCGAGCGGGCCGGTGCAGCCATGCTGGGCGAGGCCGGCCGCCGTGCCGGCATCCGGGTCATCGGCCCCGATTCGATCGGGCTGGTGGCTCCGCGCCTGCATCTCAATGCGAGCTTCGCGCCGGTCGTGCCGAAGACGGGCAGCATCGCCCTGGTCGCGCAGTCCAGTTCGATCGCGGCCGGTATCCTGGCCTGGGCAGCGCGCCGCGAGGTCGGCTTCTCGGGTGCGGTCACGCTGGGCGCGGCTGCCGATGTCGACATCGCCGATTGCCTCGATCATTTCGGTCTCGACGGGCGGACGCGCTCAATCCTGCTGGCGCTGGACGATGTCGAGGATGCCGCGCGCTTCCTGTCCTCGGCCCGGGCGGCGGCGCATCTGAAGCCGGTGCTGGTGCTGAAACCGTGGCGTGCGGCGACAGGAACCACCTCGCTGACGCATGCCGGGCTGATCGTCACCGCCGACCGGGCCCATGATGCCGCGTTCCATCGCGCCGGGCTTCTGCGGGTCAACGATCTCGATGAGCTCTTCGCTGCGGCCGAGACGCTCGGCCGCACGCGGCCGCTGGCCGGCGGCCGGCTGGCGATCGTCAGCAACGGGGCCGGGCTCGCCGCGCTGGCGGCGGGGCGCCTGCGCCAGCTCGGAGGCGCGCTTGCGACCCGGAGCGGCGACGCCCCGGCTCCGGATGAGGAGGCCATCGTCGAGGCGGCGACGCCGGCGCAATATGGCGAGGCGGTCACCGGCCTGCTCGAGGATGGCGGCGTCGATGCGGTGCTCGCGGTGCACGCTCCACATCTGCTGGCCGAGGCGGAAACCTGCGCCGAGGCCGTCGTTGCGGCGGCGCGGGCGGTGCGCAGCACCAAGCCGGTCCTGGCGGCCTGGATCGGCGGCGACGACGCCATCGCGGCGCGGTTCGCGGCCACCGGGCTGCCCTCCTTTGCGACCGGCGCCGAAGCCGTGATGGGTTTCCAGCACCTCCTGCGCCATGCCCGCCTGCAGGCCGAGCTGATGGCGACGCCCCCTTCGGCGGAGGACATGCCGCCGCCAGATCTTGCACAGGCACGGGCCATCGTCGCCAGGGCGCTGGCCGAGCAGCGCGACTGGCTCGACCCCGACGAGGTCTCGGCGCTGCTGGCGATCTACCGCATCCCGGAACTCCGCCCGGTGGTGGCAGCGGATATCGAGGCGGCACTGATCGTGGCACGCCCGCTGCTCGCGCGTGGCCGGCCGGTCGCGCTCAAGATCGTCTCGCCCGACATCATCCACAAATCCGATGTCGGCGGCGTCGCGCTCGATCTGGCGACCGAGGCCGCCCTTCGTGATGCGGCCGAGTCCATGCTCGCGCGGGTGCGGGCAGACCGGCCGGAGGCCCGGATCACCGGGCTTGCGGTGCAGCCGATGGCGCAGCGTGCCAAGGCGCGCGAGCTGATCGTCGGTTTCGCGACCGATCCCTGCTTCGGGCCCGTCGTCGTCTTCGGCCGTGGCGGCACCGCCGCCGAGCTGATCGACGACAGCCACGTCGCCTTGCCGCCGCTCGATCTCGGGCTCGCCAGCCGGCTGATCGCCCGCACCCGCGTCTCGCGCGTGCTCGCGGCCTATCGCGACGTGCCCGCCGCGCGGCTGGATGCGGTGGCGGCGGCGCTCGTCGCGGTGGGGCAGATGGCGGTCGACCTGCCCGAGATCCGGGAACTCGATCTCAATCCGCTTCTCGCCGACGAGACCGGCGTCATGACCGTCGATGCCCGCATCATGCTGGAGCGTACGCCCGAGAAGCGCCGCCGCCCGGCGATCCGGCCCTATCCCGGAAACTGGCGAAGGCAGGTGACGCTGCGGAGCGGGCGAAGCTTCCAGGTCAGGCCGATCCGCCCGGAGGACGAAGGCGCGATCGCTGCGATGTTGCAGAAGGTGACGCCGGAGGATTTGCGGCTGCGCTTCTTCGCGCCGCTGAAAACCTTCAGCCACTCCTTCCTCGCCCATCTGACCCAGCTCGACTATGCCCGTGCCATGGCCTTCGTCGCCTTCGAGGAGGAGACGGGCGAGGTCGCCGGCGTCGTGCGGCTGCACACCGATCCGGGGCAGGAGGAGGCCGAATACGCGATCCTGCTGCGCTCCGACTGGAAGGGTGTCGGGCTGGGCTGGACGTTGATGACGCTGATCATCGAATGGGCGAAGGCCGAAGGCCTCAAGACGATCCGCAGCCAGGTGCTGGCGGAGAATACGCGCATGCTGACGCTCTGCCGCCAGCTCGGCTTCGAGATCGCGCATGTCCCCGACGACATGGCGCTCCGCGTCGTCACCTTGTCGGTGGAATCCGCCGCATCGAACCTGCGCTCCTGACCGCGATTTAGCGGCTGCGCGAACCCGGCCGTTGCCCTGAATGTGATCTGCGCCCGGCATTGCCGCCACAGTCTTGTGGCCTTCTGACGATCCGGCTGGCGGGCGGGAAGCACGCGACGGAGAAACTGCCATGAAGGACGACAGGGTACATAGCGAAATCAGGAAGATCGCCTATCAGCTTTGGGTGCAGGATGGCTGCCCGGACGGTCAGGACCGGCGCCATTGGGATGTTGCCAAGGAGATCTGGGCGTTCCGGCACAGCGGCGAGGACGCACCGCAGGCGTCATCACATGCAGCACCGACGCCTCGCGCACCGGGTAGCTCGGAGCGGCGCGCCGGTCCGACATCACGGCGTGGCGTGGCGGCCTGAAACGGTCGCTATCCCGGCGGCGCAAGGCCGATATATCGGCAGGATGAAGCCTTCGGAGACCCGTTCCGGAGCAGCGGTGAGATGCGTCTCCGCGATCACCGCGATCCCAGCCTGTGGGTGCCGCTGCTCGTGCTCGGGCATTCGCCCGGGCGCGGCATCGACGCCTGCTCGGAAAGGCGCCAACGCAGCATCACGTTGCCGTGATGCTGCGTGCTGCCTCCCCTGCTCATGACCCGGGGCGATCCGACCCGAACGGCCGGCCCTGTCGCTGGAATCGGCCGTTCCTGGTTGGAAAATGCCGCTCGCGCGCGCCATCACGCAACGTGATCGGCCGCTTGCGGGGCGTTGGCTCGCAGGCAGAACTGAGTTTCAATCGCTTCCAATTCAAGTCTGACCGGCGCGCCGCGGCGCACGTCGGCATTTCGGCGGGGCGCGCTGGCTCTCCCGCTGTCCTTCTTGATCGAAACCGGGAGGTTTACGGTGGCGAAGCTCAATGTGAACGGCAGGATGATTGATGTCGAAGCGGCCGGCGACACGCCGCTGCTCTGGGTCATCCGGGAACAGATCGGTCTGACCGGGACGAAATATGGCTGCGGCGTCGCCCAATGCGGTGCCTGCACGGTCCATATCGACGGCGTCGCGACGCGCTCCTGCGCGCTGCCGCTCGATGCGATCACCGCAGAACAGAAGATCGTCACGATCGAGGGGCTGTCCCCCGACGGCAAGCACCCGGTGCAGCAGGCCTGGATCAAGCACGACGTACCGCAATGCGGTTTCTGCCAGAGCGGCATGATCATGGCGACGGCCGCCCTGCTGCAGGCCAATCCGAAGGCGACCGAGGCCGATATCGCCAGCGAGATCACCAATATCTGCCGCTGTGGCACCTATGCGCGGGTCAAGACCGCGATCCTCGACGTCGTCGCCGGCGGCACGCTTGGCCGCGGCTGAGGGCTCGCCCGTTTCGTGATTCCCCAGCGCGGGGTCGAACGCGGCAGGTCTTCAAGCACCGCCGCCTCCCTCGCGCCCATGCCCAGATCCGGAGGACGACATGACATCCGCCTCGACCGCCTCTTCCAAAACCAGCGTGTCACGCCGCGGCCTGCTCGCAGGCTCCGCCGCTGCGGCCGGCGCCTTCAGCTTCGGCTTCGCGATCCCCTTCGGAAGCGAGGCCCAGGCGCAGGCGCAAGGCGCCGTGCCTGAGATCAACGCCTGGGTCGTGGTCCATCCTGACGACAAGGTGGTGATCCGCATCGCTCGCTCCGAGATGGGGCAGGGCACGCTGACCGGACTCGCCCAGCTCGTCGCAGAGGAGCTGAACTGCGACTGGGCGAAGGTTACGACCGAATATCCGACGCCGGGCCAGAACGTCGCCCGCAACCGTGTCTGGGGCAATTTCTCGACCGGCGGCAGCCGCGGCATCCGCGAATCGCACGACTATGTCCGCAAGGGTGGCGCGGCGGCGCGCACGATGCTGATCCAGGCGGCGGCGAACGAGTGGAATGTGCCCGCGGCCGAATGCTCGGCCGAGAAGAGCGTCGTCACCCACAAGGCTTCCGGCCGTTCGCTGCGCTACGGACAGGTCGCGGCTGCCGCCGCCAAACTGGAAGCTCCGAAGGACGTCGCGCTCAAGGACCCGAAGGACTGGACCATCGCCGGCAAGCCGCTGCCGCGGCTCGACACCGCCGACAAGACCAACGGCAAGAAGATCTACGGCATGGATCTGACCATGCCCGGCCTGCTCAACGCCGCGATCAAGGACTGCCCCGTCTTCGGCGGCAAGGTGAAGAGCTTCGATGCCGCCGCGATCACGGCCATGCCGGGCGTCAGGCACGTGCTGCCGGTCGGCGACAGTGCCGTTGCCGTCGTCGCCGACAGATGGTGGCAGGCCAAGACCGCGCTCGATGCGCTGCCGATCGTCTGGGACGAGGGCGAGCATGCGAATGTGTCCAGTGCGAGCCTGGCGGCCTGGTTGAAAGAGGGGCTGGACGCGCCCAACGCCGTGGTCGGCAATCAGAACGGCGACGCCAAGGCGGCGATCGCCAATGCCGCCCGCACCATCGAGGCGGTCTATTCCTATCCGTTCCAGAACCATGCCTGCATGGAGACGATGAACGCCACGGCGCTCTACACGCCGGAGAAATGCGAGGTCTGGACGCCGACCCAGAATGGCGAGGCGGCGCTCGCCGCGACATCCGAGGCCTCGGGCCTGCCGATCGCCAAATGCGAGGCCTACAAGATCGATCTCGGCGGCGGCTTCGGCCGGCGCGGCGCGGTGCATGACTGGGTCCGTCAGGTCGTCGCCATCGCCAAGCAGATCCCCGGCACGCCGGTGAAGCTGATCTGGTCGCGCGAGGAGGACATGCTGCATGGCCGCTTCCACCCGCTGACGCAGTGCAAGATGGTCGGAGCCTTCGACAAGGACAACAACCTGACCGGGCTGCACATGCGCATATCCGGCCAATCGATCGTCGCCGGCATCTTTCCGCAGAATATCCAGAACGGGCGCGATCCGGCCGTGTTCCAGGGCCTCAACCCGCCCGGTCCCGAGGCCTCGATCGGCTATGGGATTCCCAACCTGCTGATCGACCACGCCATGCGCAACCCGCATGTGCCGCCGGGCTTCTGGCGTGGCGTCAACCTGAACCAGAACACGATCTATCTCGAATCCTTCATGGACGAGCTGGCGCATGCGGCGGGCAAGGACCCGCTGGAGTTCCGGCGCGCGCTGATGAAGGACCATCCCAAGCATCTGGCGGTGCTCAATGCCGTTGCCGAGAAGGCCGGTTGGGGCACGAAGCTCCCCGATGGCGTCTTCCGCGGCATCTGCCAGACGATGGGCTTCGGCTCCTATGTCGCGGCGGTGGCCGAGGTCTCGGTCAGCCCGGATGGCAAGCTCAAGATCCACCGCATCGTCGCGGCGACCGATCCGGGCCATGCCGTCAACCCGGCGCAGATCGAGCGCCAGGTCGAAGGCTCCTTCGTCTACGGCCTGTCCGCCTCGCTCTATGGCGAGATCACCATCAAGGACGGCCGCGTCGAGCAGGAGAACTTCGACAGCTACGAGGTGATGCGACTGGAGGCGATGCCGGCGGTCGAGACGGTGCTCGTGCCATCAGGCGGCTTCTGGGGCGGCGTCGGCGAGCCGACGATCGCGGTCGCAGCGCCGGCCGTCCTGAACGCGATCTTCGCCGCGACGGGCAAGCGCATCCGCGCCTTGCCGATCAAGAACGCCGATCTCAAGAAGGCGTGACCGGGTCGCCGCTTTCTTCTCCCTTCCCCGCCGCAAGCGGGGGGAGGGAGCTGGCGCGCATCTTCGCTGGGAGCGTTTTGGCATGGGCGGCATTGTGCCTCTGTCCTCAGTTTGCCTGCCCGGCCCTGGCGCTGGAACCCTATGAGGTCGTCGGCGACGCGATTCCGCGTCCGCTCGGTGGCCTCATTGGCAATGCGACGCGCGGCGCGGCTCTGATCCGGGATCGCGAGCGCGGCAACTGCCTGATCTGCCACCAGGGCGCGGATGCCTCCGAGCCCTTCCAGGGTACGATCGGCCCGCCGCTGGCCGGCGTCGGGCATCGCCTCGATGCCGGGCAGATTCGGCTGCGGCTGGTCGATGCCTCGGTGCTGAACCCGCAGACGGTGATGCCGCCCTATTTCAGGACCGAAGACCTGCATGATGTGGCCCCGTCCTATCGGGGCAAGCCGGCCTTGTCGGCCCAGGAGATCGAGGATGTCGTCAGCTATCTCGTCGCGCTCAAGGCGCTCTGAGGCGGGTCCCGACCGCCGCCGCGTCGTCGCGGGCGCGGCCGCTGGCCTGCTGCTGGCAAGCCTGCCGGGACGTGCGCTCGCGCAGACCTCGCCCGAACTGGCGCAGTTGATCGCGCGCATCACCGAAGGTGTCCTGCCCGAGCGGGCGCGTATCACGCTCGACATTCCCGCTCTGGTCGAGAACGGCAATTCGGTCGATACGAAGATCGCCGTCGAGAGCCCTATGACCGAGGCCGATCATGTCCGCTGGATTCACCTGATCGCCGAGAAGAACCCCTTCCCGGATATGGCGCGGTTCCATCTCGGCCCACGGGCCGGCCGTGCCGAGGTTGCGACCACGCTGCGGCTGGCACAATCGCAGAAGGTCACGGCGGTGGCGGCGCTCAGCGGCGGCAGCTTCGTCATGGCGGAGGCCGATATCGTCGTGACGCTGAGCGCCTGCATCGACGGCGGCTGAGGAGAGCGAGATGACCTTCAACGCCCGCATCACCCTGCCGGCCGAGGCCCGTGCCGGCGATATCGTCGAGATCAGGGTCCTGACCCGCCATCCGATGGATCGCGGCGGCCAGTCCGACGGCAAGGGCGGCACCGTGCCGCGCAAGATCCTGAACCGGCTCACCGCAACCTATGCCGGCGAGCCGATCTTCCGCTTCGACATGCATACCGGCGTCTCCGCGAATCCCTTCGTTTCCTTCACGACGCGGGCGGTCGCGACCGGCGACATCGTCTTCGAATGGCGTGAGGATGGCGGGGCGACCTATACGCGGACCGCAAGGCTGACCGTGACGTGAGCGGGCGCAGGCGTCCGCATCGATGGGTGGCCGCGCTGGCATGGGCGGCGCTCGCGGCTGCGCCTGCCTCGTCGGAGATCAGGTCGGGCACGGAATTCCTATCTCCCGAGATGCGCCGGCAGCAGGCTGACGAGACGCGAAACCCTGCCTTTTTCTGGGTCGAGCAGGGCCGCGACCTGTTCAGCCGCAAGCCCTCTCCGGACGGGGCGGCCTGCAGCGGCTGCCATGCCGAGCCGCAACAGAGCCTGCGCGGCGCGGCGACGCGCTACCCGCAGGTCGATGCGGCCTCCGGCAGGCTGCTCAACCTGGAGGGCCGCATCGAGCAATGCCGTGTCGAGCGGCAGGGACAGCCGGCTTTCGGATACGAGACGGCGGAGCTTCTCTCGCTGACGGCCTATGTCGCTTCGCTTGCGCGCGGCCTCCCGCTCGATGTCAGAACGGATGGTGCGGCAAAACCCTTCTTCGAGGCGGGCCGGGCCTTCTTCGAACGCCGGCAAGGCCAGCTCAACCTGTCCTGCCGGCAATGCCATGACGGACTCGTCGGCCAGAAGCTGCGCGGCGACACGATCAGCCACGGCGCCGGCACGGGCTACCCGGCCTATCGGCTGGAGTGGAACGATGTCGGCTCGCTGCACCGGCGCCTGCGCGCCTGCTCGCTCGGTGTGCGCGCGACGCAGTTCGACTACGGCGCGCCTGAATATCTGGCACTCGAACTCTATCTCGCCGGACGGGCGCGGGGCCTGCCCGTGGAGACGCCGGGAATCCGGCGCTAGTGGCACGCTCCATCTCCCTTCGCCCGTTGGTGCCTGCGCTTCTGGCGATCATGACCGTGTCGCCGGCGCTCATGGCAATGACGCAGGCGGCCGCCGGTGCCGACCGGGAATGGGGGCAGCATCTCTCGGCCGAATGCGCCACCTGCCATCGCGCCAGCGGAGCCAGGCAGGGCGGCATTCCGGCAATCACCGGTCTGCCGCCCGACCAGTTCATCGCGCTGATGCTGTCCTACAAGGAGCGGCAACGCGACAACGTTGTGATGCAGGCGATTGCCGCAAGGCTCTCCCGCGACGAGATCGAGGCCCTGGCGGCGCATTACGGCAGCCTCGACGCCGCCGACTGAGATGTCCGGCCCCGCGCCATGTCGGGGAAGACGGCAAAGATGCGCGCAGGCGAGGGGCCGGGCCTCTCGCCTTGCCGTCGCCTCGTGTACAACACGCGAAGATGGGGACGCTCGGGCCGATTTTGGGACGGGGCGCACTCTCGCGGAAGGGCACGGGCCGACATAACGGGTGCGCGGGCCCGGCGCCGCCGCCCGGGGACAGGACGAGACGAGATGCGGGTTTTTCTTCTGAAGGCCTTGAAGCGCACGGCCATCGTCGTCGTGATCGCGTCCGTGTCGCTGCTCGGCCTGCGCATCTACGACACCCAGCGCGGCGCGCCGCTCGAGCCCTGGCACACCCATATCCCGAAGGAACTGTCGATCGCCGAACTCGATCGAGGCAGTTGGCAGGATTATCTCAAGGCCGAGAGCGAGGCCTTCGCGGACATCCGGGCCGAGGTGACGCAGAAGCTCAGCCCCGAAGAGCGCGTCCCCGTGAACCGCTATTTCGACGGCAGCCCGATCTATCCCGGGCGCTTCGCGCAGGACTGGAACCGCTCCTATGTGCTGCAGCCGGAGGGGCCGCCCAAGGGCGCCGCCATCTTCCTGCACGGGTTGACCGATTCGCCCTACAGCCTGCGCCATATCGCGCGGCAGTATCGCGAGCGCGGCTTCGCAGCCGTTGCGGTGCGCCTGCCTGGCCATGGCACCGTGCCGGCCGCGCTGACCGAAATCGATTGGGAGGACTGGCTCGCCGCGACGAGGCTCGCCGTCCGCGAGGCACGCCGCCTCGCCGGCCCCTCCGCGCCGCTGCATCTGGTCGGCTTCTCGAATGGCGGTGCGCTCGCGCTGATGTATGCGCTGGAGGGGCTGGATGACGCGAAGCTGGCGCGGGTCGACCGCATCGTCTTGATCTCGCCGATGGTCGGCATCACCGCCTTCGCGCGCTTCGCGGGGTTGGCCGCGCTGCCGGCGATCCTGCCCGCCTTCGCCAAGGCGGCCTGGCTCAGCGTCCTGCCCGAGTTCAACCCGTTCAAGTACAACTCCTTCCCGGTCAACGGGGCGCGCCAGTCGCATCTCCTGACCGCGGCGCTCCAGCAGAAGATCCTGAAGCAGGCGCGGGCCGGGCCGCTCAAGGACCTGCCGCCGCTGATCACCTTCCAGTCGGTGATGGACTTCACCGTCTCGACGCGGGCGATCATCACCTCGCTCTATGCCCATCTGCCGGCCAATGGCAGCGAGCTTGTGCTGTTTGATCTCAACCGCAGCGCCAAGTTCGGACCGCTGCTCAATACATCAGCGGACACGCTGCTCGCCCGCATGCTGCCGCCGGCGCCGCGCCCTTTCCGGCTCTCGATCATCACCAATGCGGGGCCGGATTCGAGCGAGGTCGTCGAGCGCGTGACGGAGGCTGGAGCGACCGAGGAGACCGAGCGGGCGCTCGGCCTGTCCTATCCGCGTGACGTGTTCTCGCTCTCGCATGTCGCGCTGCCGTTTCCGCTGACGGACGGACTCTATGGCATGACGCCCGATCCCAAGGATGATTTCGGCATCGAGCTGGGCTCGGTCGCGGCGCGCGGCGAACGCGGCACGCTGATCGTCAATCTCGACGCGCTGCTGCGGATGTCGTCGAACCCGTTCTACCCTTATCTGCTCGCCCGCATCGACGAACGGCTGGGGCCGCCGATGGGCGCGGCCGCAGCGGAGAAGAAGCCGGAATGAAGGAAGCGACCTCCCCTCAGCCCTCATCCTTCGAGACGCCGCTTCGCGGCTCCTCAGGATGAGGGCTGGGGGGAGACGGACCTCAGAACCGCCAGATCAGCGGAACGTAGAACACCGCCATCACGAAGAACCAGATCATCAGCGGCAGGCCGAGCTTCCAGTAGTCGCCGAAGGCGTATCCGCCCGGGCCCATCACCATCAGGTTGGTCGAGGTCGCGATCGGCGTCATGAAGGAGGCAGAGCCTGCGATGCACAGGCTCATCAGGATCGGCCGCGGCGAGACGCCCATGCTGGTCGCTGCTGCCATCGCGATCGGGATCACGATCATGGTCGTGGCCGTGTTGCTCATGATCTGGCCGAGGCAGGCGGTCAGCAGGAACAGTCCCGCGAGGAAGACGATCGGTCCGCCACCGCCGGTCAGCGCGACGAGATGGCGCGCGGCGAGATCGGCCGTGCCCGACTGCACCATCGCGACCGAGAGCGGCATCATCGCGCCGATCAGGATGATCGTCGTCCAGTGGATCGCGCGATAGGATTCCTCGACCGAGACGATGCCGGCGCCGATCAGCGCCAGCGCGCAGAGAAGCGCCGCCACCGACGGCGGCACGATGCCGGTCGCGAGCAGGATGACGAGGGCGGCGAGCGCCGCGATTGCCATCCCCGCGCCTGCGCCCATCGGCACGGCCTGGCGCCGGACGAGGTCGGGCGAATTGACGACCAGCACATCGGCATCGGCGAGCCTGAGATCGAGCGCCTTCCAGCTTCCCTTGAGCAGGACGGTGTCGCCCGCCTGCAGAACCGGGTCCGCCGGGTCGAGATCGACGCCACCGCGCTGGACCGCGAGCACGATCAGGTCGCCCCCCTCCGTGGTCATGCCGGGATGGACGGCCCGACCGATGAAGGCCGAGCGCGGCGGGATCACGACCTCGGCGAGGCCCGTGCTGCGGTTCAGCAGCGCGTCGGCCGCGTCGCCGTCATCGGCCTCGTCGCGCGGCGCGAGATGCCGGGCGGCACAGAGCCGCGCCGCCGCGTCGGCCTCGCCCTTGACCAGCAAGTAGTCGCCCTCGCAGATCGGATCGGTCCCGCGTGCGATGCCAGACCGGCCGGCCTGGACGGTGACGAGTTCGATCCGGCCCTGTGCCTGCGTCAGGTCGAGCGTGGCAGGGGCGATCCCGATCAGGTTCGAGGTCGCCCGCACGCGCAGATGGAAGAAGCCGTCGGTCAGCCCGTAATGCTCGACCAGCGTCTGGGCGTGACGGCTGAAATCGGCGGGCAGCCGGGCGTTGCCCTGCGCGGGGAGAAGGCGTTTGCCGAGGAGCAGCAGGATCAGCATTGTCCCGGCCAGCAGAGGCACGCCGACCAGCGCGAATTCGGCGAAGGCGACGCCTGGCAGGCCGGAATCCTCCAGCGCCTCCGAGACGAGGATGTTCTTGGGCGCGCCGGTCAGGAAGATGTTGGCGCCGGCATGGGCGGAGAAGGCCAGCGGCATCAGGAGCAGCGACGGCGATTGCCGCAGCCGGATCGCCGCCATTACCACGACGGGCATGAGGGCGGCGACCGCACCGCCACCGCTGATCAGCGCGGTCAGACAGCCCGCCGCCGCCATGATGATGACGAGCAGGCGCGAACGGCTCTCGCCGGCGCGCGCGGTCAGGATCTGCCCCGCCCAGGCGGTGACGCCGGTCTTCTCCAGCGCGGCGCTGACGATGAACAGGCTCGCGACGAACATCACGGCGCGGTCGCCGAACCCGGCCAGCGCCTGTTCCAGCGTGACGACGCCGAGCGCCCAGAGCGACAGCGCCGCGCCGATGGCGACCACCACCACCGGCAGCCGATTCCAGGCGAACAGCGCGACCGTCACCGCGACGACGAGGGTTGTGCTTTCGATGGCGTTCACGGCGGGTCGTCCAGGGATGTGAGATCGGGAAGCTGCCGCCGCCGGGAGCGCCGGCGCTGGCCTCGCTTTATGCAGGCAGCAGGAAGCGTCCGCCAAGCAGGATCACGAGGCCGATGAGAACGAGCCCGGCCATGGGCCAGAGTCGCAGGGCGCCGTCCAGCCGCTCGATCGCCGCGGGCAGGCGAGCGAAGCGCGGGGCCTGCCGTTCCGCCAGGACGAGGACGTCGCCCTCCGGAACCATGCCGGCCAGCCGCTCGAACCGCCGCGTCAGGGCGAAGACCGCCAAACCGAGCAGCATCGGCCAGACCAGCTTCCAAAGCGAGCCGATCTCCCAGGCGCTCGCGAGCGCGTCTCCCGAGAGGGCGGGATAGAGCCACCACGGAATGACGAGCGATGCCGCCGCCACGGCGAGGAAGGGAGCAGCCTCGCCTTGCGGCGCGCGGGACTCGGGATTTTCCGCCGTCTCGCCCGCCATCACGGCGAGGAAATGCAGCATCAGCATCGTACTGCCGGCGGCGGCGAGCGAGGCGGCGACGCTGAGGGCGCCATAGCCCAGCATCGGCTTGACCGCGAGCTTGGCCAGCGCACCGCTGGTCAGGGGCAGTCCGGCGAGGCTGAGCGCGAGCAGGCCGGTCAGCAGCAGAACCGGCCGCAACCGCCGCCCGCCCGAGGCGAAGGCGACGCCGACCGCGAGGAACAGCCCGCCTTTGACCAGCGTGTGATGCATCCCGTAATAGGCCGCGAGCCCGGGCGCCGCCGGATCGCCCGCAGCCAGGCCTGCGCCGATGATCGCGGCGACGAGGCCCATCTGGCTGACCGTGGAATAGGCCAGGATCGTCTTCGGCCGCCGCTGCGCCACGCCGAGCGCGACGCCGCCATAGGCGGTCAGGATTCCCGCCGTCGCGAGCAGCGTGCCCCAGGCGGGAAGCGCGGTCTCGAAGGGCAGGAAGCGGATCAACCCGATCACGCCCGCCTTCACCAGCACCCCGCTGAGCACGGCGGAGGCCGGCATCGGCGCCGCCGGATGCGCCAGCGGCAGCCAGACATGCAGCGGGATGAGCCCCATCTTCAGCGCGAAACCGAGGATCACCAGCGCGACGATGCCGTCCCGCATCGGCGAAGCGGGCAGGTTCGCCACCGCGTCGCGGATCAGCGGGTTCGGATCCGGGTTGCCGGCTGCCAGCATCACGAAGGCGAAGAGCAGGAAGGCCTCGCCGAGCAGCGCCAGCACCATGTAGACGACGCCGGCCCGCTTCGCCCCGGCGGTCTGCTCATGGGCGACGAGGCCGTAGGCCGAGAGGCTCGCCAGGGTGAACAGCAGGTAGAAGCTCGCGATATCGGCGACGATCAGAACGCCGAGGCTGCCCGCCAGCGTCAGGAGCCACCAGACGCAAAAGCCCGTCAGCCCCGGCTTGCCGCGCATATAGGAGGCGGCGAAGGCTCCGGCCGCGCTCCACAGCAGCGCCGCGCCGCCGAGCAGGATCGCGCCGGGCTGGTCGAGCGCCAGCGTCATCCGGAACGGCACCGGGAAGGAGGCCGAGGCGCCGGCCGGCAGCAGCCAGGCCGCCAGCATCGCCGGAACCGGCGCGAGCCAGAGCAGCGACGGCGCCCGGGCCCGGAACCGGGGCGAGAGGTTGGAGGCCGCCATCGCCAGCGGCACCAGCAGGCAAGCTGCGAGGAGAAGACCGGCGGCACTCATGGCGAGACCGCCAGGGCGGCGTCGGGGCGGCCGATCTGCAGCAGGCCGAAGGGTTCGAGCGGCAGGAAGCCGATTGCCACGGCCAGGATCGCCAGCACCAGCGGGATCAGCTCGAGGCGCAGCGGAATCGGCTTGCGCAGCACCAGCGGCTCGGCCGGCGTCGCCAGCGCCCGGTCCATGACGCGGAAGACGTAAGCCCCGGCCAGCAGCCCGCCGGCCAGGATCGTCAGGGCGAGCCAGAGATGGCCGCCGACGGCAGCCGCCGTCAGCAGCAGGCATTTCGCGATGAAGCCGCCGCTCGGCGGGATGCCCATCAGCGACAGCCCGGCGAGCCCGAAGGTCGCGGCGCTGAGCGGGAGCACGCGGCCGAAGCCGCCGAGATCGCGGATGCGGTCATGCCCGATCGCTTCTGCGACGATGCCGGCCGCCATGAACATCGCGGCCTTGGCGAGCGCATGCGAGGTCAGTTGGAGCGCCCCGCCCGTCCAGGCGATCGTGCCCCAGGGCGGGGTTCCGTCACCGCCCGTCGCGAGCGGGAAGACGATGAAGAGATAGCCGATCTGCGCCACCGTCGAATAGGCGATCATCAGCTTCAGCCGCTCCTGCCGCAGCGCCATGATGCTGCAGAGCAGGATCGAGGCCGCTCCCAGCACGGCCAGCACCTGCCCTGCGATCGCGGCGGCCTCCGGTGGCGCGATGTCGAGCACGAGCCGCAGGATCAGGAAGACCGGCGCCTTGATCACCAGCGCCGACAGCACGGCACTCGCCGCGGCGGGGGCCCCGGCATGGGCCGGCGGCAGCCACAGATGCAGCGGAAACAGCGCGGCCTTGGCCAGCAGCCCCGGGATCATCAGCGCCAGCGCGACATGGATCGCCGGGCCATGCTGGCTCGCGCTGGCGATCAGCCGGATGTCGAGCGTGCCGTAGGCGCCGTAGAGCAGGCCTGCGCCGAGCAGATAGAGCAGCGAGCCGAGTAGCGCGAACATCAGGTAGCGCAGCGCCGCTGCCACCGTCTCGCCGCGTCCGTCGAGGCAGACCAGCGGCACGGCCGCAAAGGTCAGCAGTTCGAGCGCCACATAGAGGTTGAACAGGTCCTGCGACAGGAAGACGAGGCAAAGCCCGCTCCACAGCCCCATCAGCAGCATCCAGAAGCTCGTCGCCAGCCGCCCGTCGCAACTCGTCGCGTCGAGCCCAAACAATTCGCGGGCGAACAGGCCCGTCCCCGTCATGACCGCGGCCGTCACCGCCAGCATCATCGCCGAGAGGCCGTCGGCGCGTAGCGCGATGCCGAGCGGCGGCTGCCAGTTGCCGACGATGTAGATCAGTGCCGCGCCGCTGCGCATGAGCTCGACGCCGATGGCGAGCGCGACGACAAGGCCCAGCGCCATCGTCGTAAGCGCGACCCGGCGCGCATGGCGGGGCCCGAGCACCAGCATCGCCAGCACGGCGGCGGCGGGCAGCATGACGGCGAGCACCAGCAGCAGGCCGCCCGGCGTCGCGGCGTAGAGGGGCGCCGCGCCCGGGAGCGCGGTCACGCTTCGCTCCGCGGCGGCGTTGGCAGAGTCTCGGGCGACGGAGCCTCGAGCGTATCCCGGCCCGTCAGCGAGGCCAGCCGTCGCAGCAGCGCGATCGCGAGCGCGGTCGCGGCGAAGGCGACGACGATGCCGGTGATCACCATGGCCTGCGGCACGGGATCGCCGCTTAGGCCCATCGCCGCCCCGCGGCGCGAGACCGCCCCGAAGACCAGGAAGATGCCGGCGCCTAGAATGTTGAAGCCGACAAGCCGGCGCAGCAGCTCCGGATGCGTGACGATGCAGAACAGGCCGATGCCGACAAGCGCGGCACCGCACAGGCCAAACAGCGAGGCGGAGGTGAGGGCGATCGCGCTCATGGCGAGGGCGCCCTGTCGGGAGGGCCGGCGACGAGCAGGGCGAGCGTGCCGGCGACCGAGAGCGTCAGCGCGACCTCGATCGCGACGATCAGAGGTTTGGCGATGGCTTCGGGATAGGACAGGAAGCCGCTGGCAATGGCGACACCCGCGAAGCCGACGAGAATGAAGAGCGCTGGCCCCGCCGCCAGGATCATCCGCAGCGCGGCCTGCCGTGTCTCGGGCGCAGGCCGCAGGCCTGCCAGCATGACGAGCAGCCACATCGCGGCCAGGATGGTGCCGGCCTGGAAGGTCCCGCCGGGTGCGTCGGCCCCGACCCAGACCTGATAGACCGCGATCAGCACGCCGAAAGGCGGCAGCGCGCGGGCGAGGAAGACGAGCGGCTCCGGTACGATGGCGGGGCGCAGATGCGAGGCCCCACCCCAGGCGTCATCGGCCGTCAGGGACCAGACCCCGATCAGCGCGACGATCAGGACGATCTTCTCCAGCAGGGTGTCGATCGCGCGATAGGCGAGCAGCACGGCCGTGACCGGGTTGCCGAGCCCGGTCGCGCCGAGAGCGGTGACGGCTTCGCGCGCCAGGCTCGGCGCAGGATGCGGGAAGGCCAGCACGACGAAGCCGAGACCCAGCGTGACCGCGCCGCAGGCCAGAGCCGGGATCACCCAGGCCGGGCGGGCAGCCGGCGGCGCCTGCGAGGCCCGGCCGGCGATATGGGCATGCGCCTTCAGCAGCAGCATGCCGGTCAACCCGCCGCCGATGGCAGCTTCCGTCAGCGCGACATCGACCGCAGCCAGCCTGGCCCAGCCGATGCCGAGCAGCAGTCCGAAGGCGATGAAGGCGACGATCGCCCCCCGGCCGTCGCGGCTCAGGACGATGTGAAGCGAAAGCGCGATCAGCCCTGCGGCCAGCGCGAGGTCGAAGACGAGGCTCATGCCTCCGGCTTCCGGCGCGCGGCGATGCCCGCGATCAACTGGCTGGCGGTCGCGGCGGACAACTGCGCCAGAAGCCAGATGCAGACGAGTTTCACACCGCCCGCCACGCTCTGCGCCTGCGGCAGCAGGCCGATCACGATCAGTCCGAGGCCGAGATTGTCGGCTTTGCTGAGCGCATGCAGCCGGCTCAGCGTATCAGGGAAGCGCAGCAGCCCGAGCGTCCCCGCCAGGAACAGGAGCGCTCCAGCCGCCACGAAGACCAGCGTGAATCCGTCCGCAAACGAGATCATGACGGCTCGTCCGGCTCCGTCGGCACCTCGGACGGCTCGTTCTCGCCGAGCGTGAAAGCCGCGCAGGAGAAGGCGGAAAGCAGCACGAGCAGAAGAGCGACATCGGCCAGCGCCGGCTCCGCCGAGGCGCTGCCGAGCAGGAGCAGCGTCGCGGCGCCACCCGTTCCGAGCAATTGCACCGCCATCATCTTCTCGATCGCGATACGCGAGCGCAGCACCGCCACCAGCCCGGCCGCGCTGGCCAGCAGAACGAGCAGGGCAGTTGCGGTCAGGCTTTCAGCCATGGTCGCGCCCTCCCTGCAGGATGCGCAGGAACGCCGCTTCGTCGGCCGCGAGTTCGGCCGTCACCGGCGCCCCGGTGTCCAGGCAGTGGATCAGCATGTCGCCGCTGGCCTGGCACGAGACCGGCAGTTTTCCCGGCTGGAGGCTCATCACCGCACACATCGCGCCCTGCGCGAGCCCGGGACGAAGCGTTGCCCGGTAGCCGACCAGCCCGGGCTTCAGCGTGATACGCGGCGCCATGGCCCGCCGGGCGATGTCGGTCCCGGCGATCACGGCCTGCGGCAGGAAGCGCAGCACGAAGCGGGCGAGGCCGGAGAACGACAGCCCGCCATCTGCCGGCCAGAGCTCCGTGCTCGCCCATGTTGCGGCCGCAGCCGCGACGAGGCCGAACGGCCAGTCCGCGGGGGCGGTTCCGATCAGGGCGAGCCAGAGGGCGAAGAAGCCCAGGCCGCGACCCAGAAGAATGGGGGGTGACGGGCGCAGGCGAGGGGCGGGGAGCGCGTTCATCGCAGGACGCCCCAATCGATGCCGGTCGGCACGTCGGTCCAGCGCTGGCTGCGTGGGCGCGGCGAAGCAGAGCAGGGCCACGAACGGAGTTGATTATTAAATCTGGAAGGATCAGTTCTTTCCAGTTGCATCCGAAAACGTCATCTCTTGCTTGTTTTCAACGATATCAACTTGCGCTAAGCGATGATGATAACGTAGCATTCGGGTTCTTGGCGGTCATCTGCCGCCTGTCTCAGTTCTGTGCCCGCCGTCCCATTTTCCCGGCGGCCACTCCGCTTCGGGTCGAGTTCATGATTCCTGACCGGCCGCCGGCCACGATGCAATGCTGCCCCTCCGCCCGGCCGGGCTTTCCGGCCCCCGGCCGCAGCGCGCCGACGCGATGCTGATCGAACCGCGCGACGGCGACGCCGAGGACGACGCCAGCAGCACGAAGACGCATTCGCTCATCGCCATCGCGGGAACCCTGCTCGGTGAGATCAACCTGCCCAAGCTGGCATTGGCCTGGGTGATCCTCGCGCTGGTGCCGGGCATCCTGCTCGGGCTTGCGCCGCTCGTCGTCACGGCCTGGTTTGGCAATGTCTCCGGCCGGATCATGGCGCTGGCCGGCATCGGGCCGCTTTTGGTCCTGGTGGCCGTCGCCGCCTTCGGCTGGTTCGGATTGAGGCCGCTGTTTCGTGCCGCCGAGCGCAGCTTCTGGTCGCTCAATTCGCTCGCCGTCCAGCCGGGCTATGTGCTCGCCCGCGAAGGGCTGCGCCATCTGGCGGAGCGTTTTCTCCCGGCCGGCGCGAGCGAGGACAGCCGGGCGCGCCTGCGGGCGCTCACCGCGTTCGCCGCGGGCCTGGGCGCGGCGCTGGTCGCGGGCGGGATCGCCGCCGCGGTCTGGCCGGCCACGCGCTGGTCCGGCGAAGTCGCCGATATCGCGCATCCCCTGCGCCTCCTCGTGCCGGCGCTCGCGAATACGGTCTCCGTGATGAGCGCCTATCTCGCGCTGGCTTCGCTGGTCTGGGGGATCGCCGACGCCACCATGGATCAGCCGCGCGATCTCGCGGGCTTCGATGGGGCGCAAAGCTCGGACCGGCAATGGCGTGTGGCCCATCTCTCCGACATCCATGTCGTCGGCGAGCGCTATGGCTTCCGCATCGAGAGCGGGCGCGCCGGCCCGCGTGGCAACGGGCGGCTCCACCTCGTGCTGGAGCGGCTGGCGGCGATCCACGCCGCCGAGCCGCTCGATGCGGTGCTGGTTACCGGCGACATGACCGATGCCGGCCGCTCCGCCGAATGGGCCGAATTCCTCGATGCGCTGGCGCGCCATCCCGAGCTCGCCGCGCGCACCTTGATCCTGCCGGGCAATCACGACGTCAACATCGTCGACCGCGCCAATCCGGCCCGGCTCGAGCTGCCGACGAGCCCTGGCAAGCGCCTGCGCCAGATGCGGACGCTCTCGGCCATGGAGGCCGTGCAGGGCGGGCGCGTCCACGTCGTCGACAAGAACGCCGGCGCGATCGGCCGGACCCTGTCGGAGCGGCTCGAGCCGCATCGCCGGGCGATCGCGGCCTTCGCCGATTCCGGCGGGCTGCGTCTCTCCCTGGGGCTGTCGGCGATCTGGGAGGAGGTCTTCCCGATGGTGCTGCCGCCGGCTGAACCGGATGGCCTCGGCGTCGTGCTGCTGAACTCGAATGCCGAGACGCATTTCTCCTTCACCAACGCGCTCGGCCTCGTCGCGGAGGAGGATCTGCGGGCGATGCTGGCGGCGCTGTCGCAATATCCGGCGGCACGCTGGATCATCGCGCTGCATCACCACCCGGTCGAATATCCGCAGCAGGCCAAGGCCTTTTCGGAGCGGATCGGCACCGCGCTGATCAATGGCAGCCGCTTCGTGCGCCAGCTCGCGCCGCATGCGCGCCGGCTCGTGGCGATGCATGGGCACCGGCATATCGACTGGATCGGCCGGTGCGGCGCGCTCCGGATCGTCTCGGCGCCGTCCCCGGTCATGGAGGCGACGAATGACGAGCCGACCGCGTTCTACATCCACCGGCTCGGTGCGGCGCCCGATGGCGGGCTCGCATTGCTGGCGCCGGAGCGCATCGAGCTCGTGCCGCCCTCAAACCCCTCCCTACGAGGGGGAGGGGTCGCGTCGCAATTCTCGATCTCGCAGTAACGCCTTCACGCCCTGACCACGTCGTTCGCCGGGCGCGGCACGCGCGAGGGGGAGCCGAACAGCTCAGCCACCCACAGGCTCGACGGGTGCTGGGAGCAGAACGTCAGCAGCGCGATGGTGATCGGCACGCCGATGAAGGCGCCGAACACGCCCCAGAGATAGCTCCAGAAGAACACCGAGAACAGCACCAGCGTCGGCGACATCGACAGCGCGCTGCCGGCCACGCGCGGCTCGATATAGCTGCCGACGACGAACTGGATCAGGTTCAGGCAGGCGAAGACGGAGACCACCGCCTGCCAGGAACCGAACTGCGTCATCGCGAACAGGGTCGGGAAGACGGTCGCGACCAGCGGCCCGAGGAACGGGATATAGTTGAGCGAGAAGGCGATGAAGCCCCATTCCGCCGCCAGCGGCAGGCCGACCACCGTGGCGAAGCCCCAGACGAGGACGCCCGTGATCAGGCTCATCGCAGTGCGCACCAGCATGTAGCGATGCAGCTTGGCGGCGGTCTGCGTGCTGCCGCCGAGCAGGACGTCGCCGACCAGGCGGTTGCGCATGCCCTTCAGCTTGCGGCCGAAATCGTCGACCTCGAGCAGGCCGAGGATGACATAGACCAGCACTACCAGCCAGAAGCTCATCGTGGTGTTGAGACGCCCCGTCACGGTCTGTGCCGTTCGCAGCATCCAGGCGACGTTGAAGTTCTCGGCCCACAGTCCGGTCACGGCGATGCCGTGCCCTTCGAGCCAGACCGTCGCCTGGTCGTAGAACTGCTGGAAGCGCGCGGCGTCGCTGACGATCCAGCGCCCGACCCGGCCGAAAGCCCAGACGATCAGCGAGCCGAAGGCGAAGAAGGCGAGCACCATCACCACGATGCTGATCGCCAGCGCCAGCATGCGTGGCAGGAAGCCCTGCAGGCAGCGCTGCAGCGGCCAGACCAGCGCGATGATGAACAGCGCGAAGGCGACCGGCGCGAAGACCGAACTCGCGACCGACAGCGCCGCGACCGCCAGGATGATCGCGATCAGCACCTGTGCGCCTTGATGAATCGTGCCGCTCTTCATTTCTGTTCCCGTCGATTCCTGCTCATGTCGAGCCTGGATTCAAAATATGCGCCGTCATCCCGGGCGACCGCAGGGAGACCCGGGATCCATTCCGGAACCTCTCCGGCAAGTGCTCTGGAATGGATCCCGGATCTCCGCTTCGCTACGTCCGGGACGACCGGCGCGGATGGATAGACCCACGCGCTCAGACGCCCTCGGTCAACTCGTCGAGGTCGAGCGTCGAGCGCTTGCCGAGTTCGTCCTTGTGCGCCCGGTAGAAGGCTTCCGCCGATTGCCGGCCCTCGGCCCGCAGCATCGTCAGGAACTCCCATTCGGCATTGAGCTTGGACGAGTAGCCGAGCTCGGCCATCCTGTCGCTGGTGATGCGGTGGATGCGCATCCCGGCCCATCGCGCGCCCTCGCCATCCTTCGGATTGGCGCCGTTGCGCAGCATCGCCATCATCCTCAGTTCCTTCAGCAGCACGCCGTTGAACGAGACCTCGTTCAGCCGGTTGAGGATATCGCGCGCCGTCGTCGGCGTGCCCGGCCGCTCGACCGGATTGATCTGGACCAGGATGGTGTCGAGCGCGTTGCTTTCGCGGATCAGCGGGGTCATCGTCGGATTGCCCGAATAGCCGCCGTCCCAATAGCTGTCGCCGTCGATCTCGATCGCCTGGAACAGGGTCGGCAGGCAGGCCGAGGCCAGCAGCACCTGCGGCGTGATCTCGGCATTGCGGAAGACGCGCCCGCGCCCGGTGCGGACATTGGTGGCGGTGACGAAGAGCTTGATCGGCCCCGCCGCCAGCGCCTCGAAATCGATCACCTCCGCCAGGATGTCGTCCAGCGGGTTCGCACCGCCCGGCAGGCTGTAGGGCGAGACCACGCGGGACATCATGTCCATCGCGACGAAGAGCGGCGAATTGTCGAGCGTCCAGCGGCCGAGCAGGACGTCGAGCGGGCTGCGCTGGAACGGGCTGAATCGCGCCGCCTCGGAGGTCTTGCGCCAGAACGCTTCCAGCGCCTGCCTTGCACCCTCGCGCCCGCCCTTGGCGAAGCCCGAGGCCAGCACGGCGGCGTTCATCGCGCCGGCCGAGGTGCCCGAGATCGCCTCGATCGTCAGCCAGTCCTCCTCGAGGATGCGGTCGAGCACGCCCCAGGTGAAGGCTCCATGCGCGCCGCCGCCCTGGAGCGCCAGATCGATGATCAGCGGCGTGCGACCGTCGCTGCGCGCAGGCCGTGCCGCGCCGTCTTGTGCCTTCGGAGCCTTGCTCAACTCTCACCCCCCACAGTGCTGCATGCCGGTGCCATCATGGCGATTTCACCAGGCCCGAGAAACCGGCGACCGCCAGCAGGCTGAGCGCCCAGCCGACGATGGCCTGGAAATAGAAGTAATTGATCGCGACCCTGCCGCCGCGCCCGATCGGATCGGGCCGCCAGAAGGATTTCTGCCCGAGGTCGAGCACCGGCAGCAATGTGTCCAGCGAATAGAACCACGGGTTGAAGGCCGGGTAGCTCGAGGCTTCCCCCTGTTCGCGGTAGCAGTCGAGCTGCGTCTGGCCGGGCGCCGCGCGCCCGCTCATCGGTTGCGGTGGTGCACCGATCAACCGCTGCTCGGAAGCCGGCAGGCCGCATAGGGTCCATTCGGGCGAGCGCAGCACGACGGCGCTGTTGGGCTTGAAGGCGCCGCCGGCTTCCGCCACGCCGAAGACGCCGACGCCGGTCACCCAGAACAGGATCAGCCAGAGGAAGGCCAGCAGCGGCTGCCGCCCATAGACCACCGTCACGGCCAGGAAATTGTCGTTCAGCCTGAGCAAAGCGCGCCAGAGCGGGTTGCGCGCCCGTGCCCGGCGCGCGCGCCGTTGCAGCTTCTCCTTGACGATCAGGACGCTGCGCGCGTCCTCGTGATGGCCCATCTCGCGGAAGACGGCGGCGAGCTGTTCATAGGGCTGCGGCCAGAAATCCTCGCCCCAGCGCGAGGGGCTTTGCCGGGACAGCCAGTCGAGCCGGCTGGCCGCATCGACTGGGGCCGCGATGAAGGCACCATAGCGGCAGCGGTTCAGCAGGAGGTCGCCGGGTGCGGGCCAGCAGGCTGCCTCGTCATGGATGGTGCCGATCGAGGCGCCGGTCATGGACAGCGTCCCGCTCACGCTGGCTTCCCCGCGCAGGAAGAACGCCCCCTTGATCTGGGCGCGGCTAAGATCGAGCGCCATCGCGCCGCGATGCGTCAGCGTCGCGCCGCTGACGTCGAGGTCTCCGCCGATCACCGCCGCGACCAGCCTGGTCTCGCCGTCGAGCCGGGCCTTGCGGAGCACGACGCTGCCGCCGTTCTCGGTTTCGGTGGCGTCGATGGCGAGGCTTTCTGCCCCCTCGATGACCGCGCCCGCGCAATCGAGATCGGCCGAGATCCGGGCACCGGCGACGCTGATGCCGCCGCGCAGCGTCGCGCCCCGCACCAGCAGGTTGCGCAGTTCGATCGCCCCCGCATCGATCGCGTGGCCGCTTGGCACGCGGATCGTCGCGCCGTCGCATTCGAGATTTCCGCCGAGGCGGGACTGGGCGATGTTGATCTCCCCCTGGACCTGCGCCCCGCGCAGATAGACGCCACCACGCGCCTCCAGGCGCTCGGCTTCCAGGCCGGGCAGCGACGAGCCGTCCAGGAACAGCCGGTTGATGATCGCGGCGCGCAGGATTGGCGTCGCCTCGAAATGGCAGTCGATCAGGCCGATGTCACGGAAGACGTAGCAGGCCTCGAGATCGAGCGTCTCGCTGATCCAGGCTCCGGTGATCCGGACACCCTTCTCATGCGGCCTGCATCCCTCCTGGCCTCCGAGCATCAGGAAGCGCAGGAAGGAGGCGCGGATCACGCGGCTCGGATCGGGCGCCTCGGGCCGCGAGCCGTCGCCGAGGCGGTCATAGGTGCCGCTGAGCAGCCGGGCGACGACCTCCTCCTCCGCTGGAAGCAGCGGCTGGAAATCGTCGAGCCGTGCCGTCGCGAGGGCCCATTGGGCCCGCTCCGCCACGGGCCCGCCTGCCCCCGCGCCGGTCATGTCGCGGCCGGTGCAGCCGTCTCGCTGGGCGCCACGGCTGCCAGCGCTTCGCGCAGCGCCGCTTCCTTGGTCTCGTCGAAGGAGGTGCTCATCAGGGTGCCGCCGCTGCCGCGCAGATCGGCCAGAACCTTGTCCGTCGTCATCTTGCGGATGAGCAGGAAGAGCCCGGCCGTGTTCGGCTGGAGCGCGGCGGCGGTGTCCTTCATGAACTGGTCGTTGATGCCGACATCGGTCAGCTTGCCGCCGAGCGCGCCCGAAGCCGCGCCGAGCGCCGTGCCCAGCAGCGGTGCCATGAAGATGAAGCCGATCAGCGTGCCCCAGAGTGCCCCGGAGGCCGCGCCGGTCGTGGTCAGGTTGATCAGCTGGTTGAGTTTGATATGCCCGGCATTGTCCTTGACCACGACGACCGCGTCGCCGAGCTCGATCAGATATTCGCGCTGCATCGCGAGAATTTTCTGGCGAACCTCCTCGGCCTTTTGCTCCGTCGGGAATGCGATGAAGACCAGATCGCTCATGGTTCAGATCCTTTGGTTGAAATCTTGGCTGTCTTCACGGGCCGCGCTCGGCTCGCGTTCCGCTCAGCCCGGAGTCCTGGCGGTGGTGGCGGCTGCTGTGCGCCCGCCCGCTGCCGGTGGTAGCGGTGCCACGCGCTGGCCGGGATGAAGCGCCTGGACGCCGCCCGAGACGATCGTCTCGCCGGGAGCGAGGCCCTGCGAGACGATGACGTGGTCGGGGTCGAAGCGCAGGATGTCGATCGGCCGCAGGCTGACGGTCGACTTGGCGGGGTCGACGATCCAGACCGCAGGCGAGGTGCCCGACTGAGTCAGGGCCGTCGCGGGGATCGACATGATCACGGCGGACGCAGTCTCGATCGAGCCCACCACCGTCGAGCCCAGCCGCATCGCCTCCGGCGAATCCAGCAACCCGACCCTGACCTGGAAGGTTCGTGTCACCGGATCGGCCTGCGGCGAAATCTCGCGAATCCGCCCGATGGCGCTGACGCCGGGGGCATCGGCCAGCGCGACGCGGACGATGTAGTCGCCGGCCTTCGCTTCCAGAAGTCGGGCCGGCACGTTGAAGACGGCGTCGCGGCCATCCTCGCGGGCGATCTGGACGATCGTCTGGCCGGGCTGGACTACCTCGCCGGGCTCGGCGCTGCGCACCGTTACCACGCCGGCGACATTGGCGCGCAGATCGGTGAAGCCAAGCCGGTCCTGGGCGAGTTCGAGCTGCGCCTCGGCGTTTTCGAGCGCGGCCTGGGCCGTCTCCTGCGCCTTCAGGGCAAGGTCGAAGCGTGGGCGGGTGGTGAAACCCTGGCCCATCAGGCGTTCCTGCCGCTCGAAGGTGTTGCGCGCGGTCACGACCTCGCCGCGCGCGGCCTCCAGCGCGGCACGGGCGGCCGTGACGGCATTGCTCTCGATCGTGCGGTCGAGCCGGGCGATGATCTGCCCGGGCGCGACGCGGTCCCCGACATTGACCGGGCGGTCGGTGATGCGCCCGGCGATACGGAACGCGAGCGACACGGTCTTCTCGGCCTGAATCTCGCCGCTGAGATCGACGCCGCCGGCGAGGCTGCTCGCCTCGATCTTGACCACCTGCACCGGGCGGCCGGCGGTCGTCGCGGCTTTCTCGGCGCGGTCGCAGGCCGTGAGCGCGAGCAGGAGCGCCAGCCCGAGCAGGGATCGGTTCCGCTGCGAGTGGCCTGTCACGAGGCGGGACGGGCAAGGACGCTGCGGCGTCGTGGTGTGGACGGGACGGTGGGTCATCGTGCAGCCGCTCCCGCGGTTCGAGAGGTCTTGCCCTTGCCCGGCGGCTGGCCGTTGCCTCCTGTCGGGGGCTTGGTCTTGCCGGCGGCAGGCGATGCGCCACCGAACACCGTGACGTAGAGCACCGGCAGCAGGATCAGAGTCAGTACGGTCGCGACCAGGAGGCCGCCCATGATCGCGAAGGCCATCGGGCCCCAGAACACGGTCGGCGCGATCGGGATCATGCCGAGCACGGTCGAGACCGCCGTCAGCATGATCGGCCGGAAGCGCGTCGAGGCGGCGTCAAGCGCAGCCTCCGTGATGCTCTTGCCGGCTGCCCGCTCCGATTCGATCTGGCCGATCAGGATCACCGCGTTTTTGGTGATGATACCGATCAGCGCCAGCACGCCGAGCAGGGCGACGAAGCCGAGCGGCTTGCCCGAGAGCAGCAGCGCGCTGACGACGCCGATCATGCCCAGCGGTGCGATGCTGATCACGATCGCGAAGAGCTTGAAGCCGCGCAGCTCCGCCATCAGCACGGTGAACATGATCAGCAGCATCACCGGCACGACCGCGATGACCGAGGCCTGGGATTTGGCGCTCTCCTCGACCGTGCCGCCGGTGGCGATGTCGTAGGAGGGCGGCAGCGTCTTGCGCAGTGCCTCGATGCCGGGGGCCAGGGCGGTGACGACCGTTTCCGGCAGCACCCCCGGCTTGATGTCGGAGGCGACCGTCAGCGTCGGCACCCGATCGCGGCGCCAGATCAGCGGCGCGTCGAGATCGTAGCTAAAGGTGACGAACTGCGAGAGCGGCACCGAACGGCCGCCGGGCAGCGCGACCTGCATCGTGCGCAGCGTATCGAGCGAGATGCGGTCCGCGCCCTGGGCGCGGACGACGACGTCGACGAGATAGATGTCGTCGCGCAACTGAGTCACGACCGTGCCCGAGACCACAGTGTTGACGATGCCGGCGAGCGCCGCCGAACTGAGGCCCAGCCGGCGCGCTTCGTCCTGGTCGACGCGCAGCCGCAATTCGCGCGAGGGCTCGATCCAGTCGAAATTGACCTGGTCGGTGTTCGGGTTCGCGGCGACGACCTGGGCCAGCTTCATCGCGATGGTGCGGACCTCCGCGATGTCGGGGCCGGTGACGCGATACTGCACCGGCCAGCCGACCGGCGGGCCGAGTTCGAGCGGATAGACCCGCGCGATCAGGTTGGGGAATTCGGTGGCGAGCCGGGCCTCCAGCTTCTTCTGCAGCCGGTCGCGGGCGGCGACGTCCTTGGCGACGATCACCGCCTGGTTGAAGAAGTCGTTTGGCAGTTGCGCGTTGAGCGGCAGATAGAAGCGGATCGCGCCGCGCCCGACATAGGTGCTCCAGCGCGCGACGTCTGGATCGTCCTTCAGCGCCGCGTCGAAGCGCTTCACCAGCCCTTCGCTGGCATAGATCGAGGCGTTTTGCGGCAGCGTCATGTCGACCAGCAGCTCGGTCCGGTCGGAGGCCGGGAAGAACTGCCGTGGCACCAGCGGCAAGGCGAGGATCGAGGCCGCAAACAGTGCGAGCGTCGCCGCAATGGTCAGCCAGCGTACCCGGATCGCGCCGGACAGCATCGTGCGGAAGCCCTTCTCCACACGTCCCGGCCCGGCCGGCTTGCCGGAGGGCTTCGGCGCCTTGAGCAGCGCCATGCCGAGCACGGGCGCGAAGATCACCGCCACGAACCAGGAGACGACGAGCGCGATGCTCACCACAGCGAACAGCGAGAAGGTGTATTCGCCGGCCGAGCTGGCCGCGAAGCCGATCGGCACGAAGCCGGCGATGGTCACCAGCGTGCCGGCGAACATCGCCACCGCATATTTCTCGAAGGCGAAGGTCGCGGCCTTGGCTTTCTCGTCGCCGGCGGCGAGCCGCGTCACCATCGCATCGGTCGTCGTCATGGCGTCGTCGACGAGCAGCGCCAGCGCGATGATGAGCGCGCCGAGCGAGATGCGCTGCATGTCGATGCCGATGACGTTCATCACGGCGAAGACGACGGCGAGCGTCAGCGGGATCGACAGCGCCACGACGAGGCCGGGCCGCACGCCGAGACTGATGAAGCTGACCACGAGGATGATCGCGACCGACTGCCAGAGCGAGCTCATGAAGTCGTCGATCGCCTCGTCGACCGTGACCGACTGGTCCGCGACCAGCCGCGGCTCGATGCCAACCGGCAGATCCGCCGTGATCTTGGCCATGGCGGACTTGATGTTGGCGCCGAGGGCCAGAATGTCGCCGCCGTCGCGCATCGCGATGCCGAGCCCGATAGCCTCCTGTCCGTTGACGCGGAACATTGGCTGCGGCGGGTCGGCGAAGCCGCGCCGCACCGTCGCGATGTCGGCGAGCCGGACCATGCGGTCGCCGACCGGGAAATTGACGTTGAGCAGGTCGGCCTCGGACTGGAAGGCGCCCGACACCCGCAGCGAGAATTTCTCGTCCTGCGTCTGGACGACGCCGGCCGGCCGCACGACGTTCTGGCTCTGCAGCGCGCCGAGCAGGGCAGTGCGGTCGATGCCGAGATTGGCCAGTTCGCGCACCGAGAACTCGATGAAGATGCGCTCGTCCTGCGCGCCGATGATCTCGATCTTGGAGACGTCGGGCACGAGCAGCAGCCGCGAGCGGGCGGCCTCGACATGGTCGCGCAGTTCGCGGCCGGTGAAGCCGTCGGCGGTGAAGCCGTAGATGATGCCGAAGGTGTCGCCGAAACGGTCGTTGAAGAACGGCCCCTGCGTGCCGACAGGCAAGGTGTGACGGACGTCGGCGACCAGGTTGCGGACCTTGAACCAGGTTTCCTGAACGTCGCGAGCGGGCACCGACTGTTTCAGGTTGACGAAGATCGTCGTCCGGCCCGGCGTCGTGAAGCTGCGCACGAAATCGAGACCCGGCGTTTCCTCGATCTGGCGCTCCAGCCGCTCCGTGACCTGGCTGAGCGTGTCCTCCATGGTCGCGCCGGGCCAGGCGGCCACGACCACCATCGATTTGATGACGAAGGCCGGGTCCTCGTTGCGACCGAGCTTGACGAAGGCGAAGATGCCGGCCGCGACCGCCACGATCATGAGATAGATCACGACCGAGCGGCTCTTCAGGGCCCATTCGGAAAGGTTGAAACTCATCGTGCCTCGGTCCCGGACAGGCGCACGCGCTGCCCTTCCTTCAGGAGATTGGCGCCGGCGGTGACGACGATGTCGCCCAGTGCCAGCCCCTTGCCGACCAGAGCGGTGGCGGGATCGCGCGACAAGAGCTCGAGCTTGCGTAGCGACACGGTCATGGCGGCGGGGTCGACGACCCAGACGCCGGTGTCCTGTCCGCGCTTCGCCAGCGCTGTCGCCGGGATCGCGATGCCCGACGCCTCGCCGCCGCGGATGGCGCCGGAGACCGCCGTGCCGAGCCGGAAGGAGGGCGGCGGATCGGCCAGCCCCACGCGCACCCGGAAGGTGCGCGTCACCGGGTCGGCCTGCGGCGCGACCTCGCGGACATGGCCGCGCACGCTCGCAGACGGGTCGCTGGAGAGCGAGACATAGATGTTGGCGTCGGCGGGAATGGCGCGGATCGTCTCGGCCGGCAGCTCGAAGACGGCGTCGCGCCCGTCCCGCCGGGCGAGCTGGACGATCATGCGCCCGGCCGCGACGACCTCCGCCGGTTCGGCCCCGACCCTGGTCACGATGCCCGGCGCATCGGCCTTCAGCGTCGTGAAGGTGACGATGTCCTCGGCGGTCCTGACTCGGGCCTGCGCCGCCTCGACCTGCGCCCGCGCCGCGACGCGGCCCTGCTCGGCGGCCTCGAAATCGGCCTGGGTGGTGACATTGCGCGCGAGCAGATGCTCCTGCCGCTGATGCTGGTTCTCGGCTTTGCGCAGCACGCCTTCGGCGGCGGTCAGCGCCGCACGGGCCGCGCGCAGATCGTTGAGTTCGTTCTCGGGATCCAGCCGCGCGACGACGTCGCCCTCGGCCACCGTCGCACCGACGCCGACGAGGCGCTCCGCCAGGCGCCCTCCGATGCGGAAGGAGAGCGAGGCCTGGTCCTGAGCCTCGACATGGCCGGCGAAGCCGAGATCGCCGATCTGGCGCGGGGCCTCGACGGTGGTCGTCCGGACCGTCCTGATCGGCGCCGCCGGCGCCTTCTCGGCCTCGCGCTGGCAGCCGCCTGCGGCCATCATTGCAAGCGTCAGGCAGCTCGCCAGGCGAAGGCGCATCGGGACGAGGGCCGCCTTGCTGCTCATGCCGCGCTTGCCGCTGTTTCGGCCCGCTGACCCGTCATGGCATGTTGAATTCAGCATAAGTTGTTCGCCCGCATCGCGATTTTCCTGTGGCCGCCACAAAACGGAGCCAGCTTGACCTGGCGCGCCGGACACGCGTCATCGCGCCAATCTTTCAGGCGGCGCCCGGAAAATTAGCAACACAGCTCCGGGGCCGGATCAGCTCAGAATCCCAAATCTGGGCTGTTCATCCCATTCTCCGGCGCGGCCTCACGCTCGGCGCCCGGGAGAGGCGCCACGCTCTGCGCGCGAAGCGCCGAGAGGCCGAGCACAGCCCGCTTCTGCAGGGGAAGCGCGCGCGCCGGGTCCAGCGCGGTGATCGCGGCGTTCCCCTGCGCTGCAGGGTGGGGCAGGGTCGGTGCCAGGCTCTGGGGCACGGCCAGAAGCGCGCGCTCGCGCGCCTCCGTCGGGCTGCACCCGAATTCCCGGCGAAAAGCCCGGCTGAAGGTCGAATGGTCGCGGAAGCCGACCTGGCTGGCGATGGCATGGACCGAGACCGCTTCGCCCGGATTGGCCAGATCGCGCCAGGCCTGTGCCAGCCTCTCGCGGTTGATGAAATGGGCGACGCCGCCGTCGCGGTCGAGCAGGCGGTAGAGCTTGGAGCGCGACATCGCCAGCAGGCGGGCGAGCTGCGGCGGCCCGAAATCGGGCGAGCCCATGTTCCGCTGCACGACGAGGCGCATTCGCTCGACCATGCCGCAGGCGACGGGCGGCGGCACCGGCGCGAGGCGTCTGGTCGTCGCCACGGTGCAGCAGGCCGTCACCAGCGCACGCGTCGCGGCCGCGAGCAGGCTCGCCTGATCGTCGGGAATCCGGGCGAGCTGCCTCGCGAGCTGCCGCATGAAATCGGCGAGAAGCGCGCCGGGGCCAGCCGCGATGTCGAGTTGCCGCATCAAGGCCGTCTCGTCCGGTTCCCTGTCCTCGCGGCCGGTCGTCGGCAGGAACAGCGTCAGGATCTCGCCATCCTGGCCGGGAGGGGCCGGCGGCCATGCGAGAGCGGGCAGATCGAGGTTGCCATGGGGCGACACCACCAGCGTCGAGGCCGAGCCCTCCTGGTCGAGGCGCAGCAGGACGACGCAACCCCGGCCCCGGTAACGCCACGCCTGCTGGGGCCAGAGCCCGGGCTGCCCCGAGCGCCGCAGGTTGCGGGTCAAGACGAGGTCGCCGAACAGCCATTCCGATAGGGCCTCCTGGCACTCCGGCGCGGCCCTGGGCACGGGGAGCAGGGCGACCGTGCAGGCGTCGGCGGAGATCCATTCGCCGATCCGGTCCCCGGGCATGCCCTGGCCAACCGTGGCGGCGACGAGAAAAGGTCCTGGCGAGGGCTGTGAACTGGCGTTCGCGCGAGCTGCCATGATGGCCTCCAGAGTCGGCTTGTGCGACGGAAGATCAATACGCCGAAGCTGCCGCAGCTTCCTGAAAAAGATAATCGGCTGTCGATGTGTCGGGATAATTCAAGTCGCTGAAAATGATCCGGTTCGATGGATGAGCGGCCCTGTCTGCCGCAGAGGAACGTCTCCTATCTCGTGGTGGCAGCGTCGAAGACGCGGATCGGTGCGGTGATCAGCAGGCCCGCCGCCGAGCCGAGCGTCTCCACGGCGGTCGCCGTGCCCGTCACGTCGGAATCGGTGATCACCTGCCCCTCGATCAGCCTGTCGCCGATCAGCCGGACGATTTCCGGGCTGGAGGCGTAGGTGTCGTGGTTGATCCGGTCTCCGGCGCGGATCGCGCTCATGTCGACGACGGTGATCCCTGAAAGGCCGCCGAGCTGGTCCTGGTATTCCTCGCGGGAGAGATCGATCGCTCCCAGCCGTGTCGCGCCCCGGGCGAGGAACTGGGAGAGCTGCAGCGCCCGGTCGTTCTGCGAGGCGAAGATCGTGATTTGCGGGCGCCGCGGGCCCATATCCTCGACCTGCCGCCGGAAGACGCCGACATCGAGATCTGGCGAGGCGAGGATCAGGTTGCTGATCTTGCGCGGGATGCCGCCCTGCTTGAGAGCGACCTGCTTCAGCGCCTCGACCGCGAGCCACCCGCCCATGGAATGCGCCAGGATGACGACCTCGCCGACGGCGGGGCTGCTCGCCGCCATCGACAGCACATCGGCGAGGTCGCTGCGCGAATACGATGCATTGTCGAGATCCAGCCGGTAGTCGAGCAGGTGCCCGCGCGACGGCCAAGAGAACAGGATCGGCGCCGCATTGGCATCCGAATCATGAGCGAGCTGGGCGAAACGGAACACGGCGCGGTCGAACGGCGTGTTGAAGCCGTGGACGAAGATGAAGGCGCGGCGCTTGCGTCCGCCGGCCGACGCGAACCAGCGCGGCAGGTCGGTTCGCCTCAGCGAGGTCGCGGAACTGACGGTGAAGTCCGTGGCCGGGTTGCCGGGGGCGGCGCGCGGCAGCTGGATCGTGCCGGCCTCCCTGCCCGGCGGAAGCGAGACGACGATGTTGCTGAACGAGACGCCTCGTCCGCGCTCGCCATTGTAGAGGACGCCGGGCTCCGTCGAGGATGCGCGCGTCGTCGCGGTCAGCATGTCGACCTTGTCCGTCCCCGGCACCGTCGCGACGGCCTGCAGCAGGCCGCTCGGTGTCGAGGCGCAGGCCGACAAGGCCAGCGCCAGCCCCACCACGACGCCCGTGCGCGATGCGCCCCATGCGCGCGCCATGCTCAGGCCGTCCGAAGGCGCAGTTGACCAGCCGGCCGTCGCCCGACGGCACGGCCGGTAGGCTGGGCCCTGCCGCATGGATAGGCGCGCATCAGCTTAGCTCCGAAGTCTTCCCGAAAGGGACGGCCCGATCGGGGCCCCTTCGACGATAGGCGCAGGATAGTGAACCGCCGCGCCTGCAGCAAGGCGAGACGTCCGCTCGGCGCGGAATGTGCGACGGCAGGGCCGGACAGAGCGCCATCCGGGTGTTGTCCCGGTGCCGCAGGGCCGTCAATTTTGGGACAGCCGGCCCAAGCTTTGGGATTCTGTGCCGATGTTCTCAGCGCGCGGCGAACTAAGGTTCCCAAAATGTCTCCGCCGGGCGCTTCGCCGGGCGGCGGGGCCGTTTCCGCGCCAGACACTGTCCTGGTCCGAGGAGAGGAAGCCGAAATGTCCACCGAAAGCACCGCACCCAAGACCGCGATGCAGCGCTTTCTCGACGGTGTCGAGAAGGTCGGCAACATGGTGCCCCACCCGGTCGTGATCTTCCTGATCCTGATTGGCATCGTGATCGTGCTCTCGGCCGTGCTCAGCCTGTTCGGCGCGGCTGTCACCTTCGAGCGGATCAATGCCGACACCCACAAGGTCGAGACCGCGACGACCGCAATCCGAAGCCTGCTCAATATCGAGGGCATCCGCTTCATCTACTCGTCGCTGATCCCGAACTTCATGAGCTTCACAGCGGTCGGGTTGATGATCGTCGCGATGATCGGCGCCGGTGTCGCCGAGGAATCGGGGCTGGTCACGGCGCTGATCCGCAAGCTCGTCATCGTCTCGCCGCCCTGGGCGCTCACCTACATCCTCGCCTTCGTCGGCATCCTCGCCAGCATCGCGGCGGATGCCGGCTATCTCGTGCTGATTCCGCTGGCCGGCATCGCCTATCTCGCTGTCGGCCGCAATCCGCTGGCCGGCCTCGCGCTCGGCTTCGCCGCCGTGGCGGGCGCCTTCACGGTCAACATGCTGATCAAGCCGCTCGATGCGGTACTGGTCGAATTCACCAACGATGCCGCCCATCTCGTCGATCCCAACCGCTCGATCGGCCTCGCCTCGAACCTGTGGTTCTCGATCGCGTCCGTGGCGTTCCTGACGGTGATCATCGCCTTCATTTCGGACCGGATGATCGAGCCTCGCCTCGGCGCCTATGATCCGAAGCTTGCGGCCGAGGGCACGACGACGGAGCAGGGCGCGGAACTCTCGGAGCAGGAATCGCGCGGCCTGCGTTTCGCCGGCCTGGGGCTGCTCGGCCTCGTCGCCGTCTTCCTCGTGCTCACGGTTCCGTCCTGGGCGCCGCTGCGCAATCCGACCACAGGCGAGCTGATCGGCAATTCGCCTTTCATGAACGGGCTGATCGCGCTGATCATGCTGATGTTCCTGACCACCGGCTGGTGCTACGGCATCGGCGCCGGCACGCTCAGGACGCTGACCGAGGTGATCGCGGCGATCGAGAAATCGATCAAGAATCTCGGCGGCACGATCTTCCTGTTCTTCGTGCTCAGCCAGTTCGTCGCCTATTTCACCTACACCAACATGGGCACCGTGATGGCGCTCAGCCTGTCGGGCATCCTGCAATCGGCGAATATCGGTGCATTGCCGCTGCTGCTCGGCTTCATCGTCGTCGTCGCGATCATCGATCTCTTGCTGACCGGCGCGATCGCGAAATGGGCGATCTTCGCGCCCGTCTTCGTGCCGCTGCTGATGAAGCTCGGCGTCGAGCCGGAAGCTGTGCTGGCGGCCTATCGCGTCGGCGATTCCCCGATGAACGCGATCACCCCGCTGAACGCCTATTTCGCGCTCGTGGTCGGTTTCGCCCAGAAATACGACCGCAACGCCGGCGTCGGGACCATCGTCTCGCTGATGCTGCCCTATGTCATGTGGATGTTCGTGCTGTGGACCGCGCTCTTCGCGGTCTGGAAGATGCTCGGCCTGCCCTGGGGGCTGTGAACGGCCGCGCCAACCCTGAACACAAGCCAGGCCTAGCCGTTTCAGGCAGGCCCAATCTTGGATGGATGCCATGAGCACTGCCAATGTTCCGCTCGACGTCGAGTCGGCGATCGATCACCTGATGAACTTTCTCTCGGTCGAGGGCGTCACCGGCGAGGAAGCCGCGATCGCCGCCGCCGTCAGCGAGGCTCTGAAGAAGATCGGCGTGCCGGCCTCGGCGATCCGCTTCGACGACGCCAACAAGCGCATTCCGTTGCCGACCCAGACCGGCAACCTGATCGTCGACCTGCCCGGTACCAAGCCCGGTCCGCGCCTGATGTTCTCGACCCATCTCGACACCGTCCCGCTCTGCGCCGGCGCCAAGCCGAAGCGCGAGGGGGATCGCATCGTCTCCGATGGCACGACGGCGCTCGGCGGCGACGCCCGCACCGGCGTCGCCCTGCTGGTCGTGCTGGCCGAGACGCTGCTCAAGAACAAGCTGCCCCATCCGCCGATCACGCTGCTCTTCACGGTGCGCGAGGAGAGCGGCCTGCATGGCGCCCGCGAGCTCAATCCGGCCGATCTCAACGGCCCGGTGATGTGCATCAATGTCGACGGCCAGCTCGCCTCCGAACTGATCGTCGGTGCGGTCGGGCAGGAGAACTGGGAAGTCGAGATCAAGGGCCGCGCCTCGCATGCCGGCGTCGCGCCGGACAAGGGCATCTCGGCGACGCTCGTCGGCGCGATCGGTCTGGCCGAGGCCAAGACAGCCGGCTGGTTCGGCAAAGTCGTCAAGGGCAAGGAATTCGGCACCAGCAATATCGGCATCTTCGGCGGCAAGGGCGGCAAGCCCGCCGGTGACGCGACCAACGTCGTCACCGACTATGCCTTCCTCAAGGGCGAGGCGCGCAGCCCCGAGCTGAGCTTCGCCACCAAGATCGTCGATGGCTACGAGGCGGCTTTCGCCAAGGCCAAGGCCGCTGTGACCGACCATGAAGGTGATACGGCGGAGGTCACCTTCCGTCGCGCGGCCGCTTACCCGCCCTTCGAACTCGGCCAGGATACCCAAGTGGTGAAGCGCGCCACCAAGGCGCTCGGGCTGCTCGGCATCGAGCCGACCTACCTGTTCTCCAATGGCGGGCTCGATGCCAACTGGCTTGACAAGGCCGGCGTTCCGACGATCACGATCGGGGCGGGCCAGGCCGAAATCCACACGATCAAGGAATTCGTCAAGCTCGACGAATACGAAAAGGGTTGCCGACTTGGCATCCTGATGGCGACGCTCGAAGACTGAAGCCCCCTCGACCGGGGCGAAAGGCGGCCGAACGGCGCCAGACGAGGAGCTGACGAGTGAGTCCCATAGCCTACACCGGCCTCATCATCGCCGTTGCTGTCGTTCTGTTCGTCACGAACAAGGTTCCGGTCGTGCTCGTCGCGATCGGGACGTCGCTGGCGCTCTGGGCGACGGGCGTTCTGACCCTGCCGCAGGCCCTGAGCGGCTTCGGCGATCCGGCGGTCATCTTCATCGCGTCCCTGTTCGTCGTCAGCTCCGGTCTCGAGGTCACGGGCGTCACCGCCTGGGCAGGCCAGCTCCTGATCAAGGGGGCGGGCGAGGAAAGCCGGTCGCGGCTCCTGCTTCTGATGATGGGCCTCGTTGCGCTGCTGGTCGCGCTGATCAGCCTGAACGGGGCTGTCGCGGCCCTGCTGCCGGTGGTCGTCGTCATCGCGGTCCGCCTCAGGCGCAATTCTTCGCAATTGCTCATGCCGCTCGTCTTCGCGGGCCATGCCGGCTCCATGCTCGCTTTGACCGGCACCCCGGTGAACGTGCTGGTGTCGGAGGCCGGCATCGATGCCGGCGTTCAGGGCTTCGGGTTCTTCGAGTTCGCGCTGGCGGGCATCCCGCTGCTCGCCGGGACGATGGCGATCATCGTGCTGTTCGGCGAGAAGCTTCTGCCGCAACGCAACGGCGCGACGATGCCGACCGATTTCAGCCGCCATGCCAAGACGCTGGTCGAGCAGTACGGCCTCGCCAGCGGCGTCTATCAGCTCCGCGTCCGCGTCACCTGTCCCTATGTCGGCCAGCCGGCCTCGGTCATCGATCTTTCGGCCTATCCGGGCCTTCAGTTCGTCGCCCTCCAGGAGGGCGAAAGCGCGGGGCCGCTGCGCCGCGGCACGATCGCCGAGGGCGACCATATCCTCCTGCGCGGCGAGGCCGAGGCCGCGGCCAATTTCGCGGCGGCGCTGCATCTTGCCTTCCGCGATGAGAGCGCCGCTGCCGGTGAGGGCGAGGAGACGCTGTTCAACCGCCGCTCCGGCCTCGCCGAGGTCGTCATCCCTCCGCGTTCGGGCCTGATCGGGCAGAGCGTGTTTCCGGGCATGGTCACGCAGAGCGGCGATCTGATTGTGCTGGCCGTGCAGCGCTCGGGCGCCGAGATCGCGGCCGCCAATGCGACGACGGATGCCGGTGGCATCGTCCTGCAGGCCGGCGACACCATGCTTCTGCAGGGCACCTGGAAGGCGCTCGACACCCATCTCGACGATCCCGACGTGCTTGTCGTCAGCTCGCCTGACCTCGTCCGCCGCCAGGCCGTGCCGATGGGGCCGGGTGCCAAGCAGGCCGTCATCATCCTCTTCGCGATGGTGCTGCTGCTGGCGACCGGCGTCGTGCCCTCTGCCGTGGCAGGGCTGCTGGCGGCCGGCGCGATCATCCTGTGCGGCATCATGACCGTCGAGCAATCCTACCGCGCGATCGGCTGGACCACCGTCATCCTGGTCGGTGCGATGATGCCGCTCTCGACTGCGATGATCGAGACCGGCGCGGCGAAGATGCTGGCCGATCGTCTTGTCACCATGGTGGGCGATGCGGGTCCGATGGCGCTGCTCGCCGGCCTCTTCGTGCTGACGGCGGTGATGGGCCAGCTCATCAGCAACACGGCCACCGCGCTGATCGTCATTCCGATCGGTGTCGCCGCTGCGGCTTCCATGGGTATCTCGCCGCGCCCGGTGCTGATGAGCACGGCGGTTGCGGCTGCGGCCTCCTTCCTGACCCCGATCGCGACCCCGACCAACCTCATGGTGATGGGGCCGGGTGGCTACGCTTTCAGCGACTACTGGAAGCTCGGGCTGCCGCTGCTGATCTGGTTCTTCATCGTCGCGGTCTTCATCGTGCCGCTGATCTGGCGCTTCTGAACGGCGGCCCGACGGCTCGCCCCGTTCCAGGGAAGGAAAACGAAAGATGTGGGTTCGTGCATTCGTCCTCGCCGCCGGGCTGGGCTTGGCGGCCTTGTCGACCGGCGACGCCGCGGCTGCTCCCGTCGGCTCTGCGCCGGGCCTCAGCACCGAGAATGGCGTCGAGCAGGCGCAATGGCATCATCGCCGCCGCTGCTGGTGGGAGACGCGGCGTTTCCGCGACCATCGCGGCCGTTGGCAGACCCGCCGGGTCCAGGTTTGCCGCCGCTGAAGAGTCGGACGGCCAAGCACCTGTTCCGGCCGAAAGGCTGAAATGGTGCGGATAAAGGATTGAACGACACAAGATCGTTCCGCGTCTCGCGGCGCGGGCGGTTTTGCGTTGCGTTTTGTCTCTGTTGTATCAACGCGACGGTTTGGCGTGTTACCGTGCGGCACCCAGTGCAGCCGGTGGCATTATGATTCCAGTCCGTTTCACCACGAACGATCTTCCGATCCGGGAACAGTTCGATGCGTGGCAGGGCTGGTTCGAAGGCGTGTTCAACGTCGCGCTGGCGGAGGGCGAGACCGGCTTCGCTGCCAGCAGCGTCGTCTGGACGCTCGACGAATTCGGCCTCAGCCACGTCAAGGCTCCAGCCCTGACCGCGATGCGAGACACGGCGCTGCTGCGTTCGAACCCGATCGACCATTGGGTGATCACGCTCGGCGGCAGCCGGACGATCGGCTCGGGCGGGGCCGGCGTCACGCTGGATGTGCCGGCCTCCGTGCCCTATGTGGCCTCGCTCGGGCGCGAACTCGTCAGCCAGAGGTCCCATGACGAGCGGTTGCAGCTTTATCTGCCGCGCGACAGCTTCCGCGAACTCGCCCCGCTTCTCGATGCGGCCCAGGCGCAGGCGCTCGACACGCCGCTCGGCCGGTTGCTCGGCGATTATATCGGGCTCCTCGAGCGCAGCTTCGTCGAACTGGCACCCGCCGATATGCCGCGGCTCACCAATGCGGTCCGGGCCATGGTGCTCGCCTGTACGGGGCCATCCTCCGATCGCCTGGACGTCGCCACCAGCCAGATAAACCTGACGCGGCGTGAGAGGGTGCGGCAGTTCATCGACCGCAACCTGCGCGATCCCGGTCTCGACGCCACGCGCCTGTGCTCCGAGGTCGGCATGTCGCGCACGCAGCTCTATCGTCTCTTCCACGACGATGGCGGCGTTGCTCGCTATATCCGCCATCGGCGTCTGCTGCGCGGCTATGCGGACCTCTCCGACGCTTCGAATGGTGCCAGCATCAACGTCATCGCCGATGCCCTCTGCTTCGAGGACGCGTCGAGCTTCAGCCGGGCCTTCAAGCAGGAATTCGGCCTGAACCCCCGCGACGTGCGTGCGGCGGCGGCTGCCGGGCTGACGCTTCGCATCAGGCCCGAGGAACTGCGTTCGGAGACGCCCTCGACCCTGCGGGAGTGCCTGCTGCGGTTCTGAGCAACGCTCCCGCCCCACGAGCATGGCCCGTCCAGGAAGTGGTCGAGGGCATGCCCCGAGCCCCCGAGCCGCGAATCCATCCGGTCGTGGCTTCCGCTCAGGCGGCCCTGTCGGCCGGCGTCGCGGAGGCGCGGGCGATGCACGCCTTGCTGACGCCTCGCAGGGTCGAGGCGGTCTCGTCGGCCTGGGAAGCCTGGCCGGCCATATCGGCGGAATCGGCGTCGGACAGGGCGGCCAGCACGATCGCCACCGACGGCATCCGCCGTCGCAGGCGCTTGACGGCGTAGCGCATATGGGCGCCGCTCGAGCGGCCGAGATAGCACAGGCAGATCAGGACCGGCTCCGCCTGCGCCAGCGCCGCCAGTTTCGCGCTGGACAGCGTATCGGGCGGCAGGACGCGGGCTGGCAGGCCATGCTTGTTCAGGATCTGCGCCAGCATCAGGGCGGCGGCTTCGTCGAGGTCCGACTGGGCGGCGATGCAGACGACGCGGTCCTCGCTTTCGAAGCCGTTGCTAAGCTGCTCGCGGCCCAGCACTGGCAGGTCGGCCGCCCCCTCCCGCTCATCGGTCTCGTCGATGGCCGCTTCCGCTTCGGCATCTCGCGTTGCATCCGCGACGCCGGGCGCCCGGTCCTCGTGATCGGACAGGTCGTCGACGACCTCGCGCACGGTGTCGAGGATGCGCGCCTGGCGCTCCGCATCGAGCACACCGCGCGAAGCATCGGCTGCGGCGAGCCTTAGCCCCTCCAGCGCCACATCGTCGTAATAGGCCGACAGCGAGCGCTCCTTCAGGACCTCCTCGGCCTTGTCGGCGGCCTCGGCCGGATCGCCCGCGAGGATGCGCTGGTAGAAGATTTCCGGGGCGGACAGGGCAGGGCGGTCCCCCAGCAGGACGTCGAGGAATTCGAGGCGCTCGACATGGCGCCCGAGCACGACGAGGCAGACGGTGAGGGGCGTCGCCAGGACCAGGCCGATGGGACCCCACAGCCATGTCCAGAACGTTGCCGCAACCACGATCGCCACCGGCGAGAGGCCGGTCGAGCGCCCATAGACCAGGGGTTCGATGACATGGCCGGCGAGCGGCTCGGCGATGAGGAACAGCGCCGCCGTCCATGCCAGCATGGTCCAGCCGGGATCGACCGCGGCGGCGATGACCATCGGAAAGATCGCCGACAGGATCGCCCCGAGATAGGGGATGAAGCGCAGGATCGCGGCCAGGATCCCCCACAGCAGCGCGCTCGGAACGCCGATCAGCCAGAGCCCGGTGCCGATGGTGATGCCAAAACCGGAATTCAGGAGCAACTGCGTCAGGAACAGCCGGCTCAGCCGCTTGGCCGCATCGTCGAAGGCCGCAGTCGTCTTCTGCAGATCATAGGTGCCGGTCAGCCGGATGAAGCGGTTCCTCAGATCCTCGCGCTTCAGCAGGATGAAGATGACGAAGATCAGGACGATGCCGGTCGTCGTCAGCGGATGGATCAGCGGCGTCAGGAAGGCCCGGAGCGTCTCCATGGCGCCGGGAGCCGGCTGATGCACCTCGACGGGGATCGGGCGGCTTTCCGCTGCCGGTGCCGGCAGATGGGCAGGCGCGGGTTCCTTCGGCCGGTCGAGCTCCTTGCTCAAATCCTGCAGCACATCGGCCGCGCGCGACAACACGCCGGTTCCCGGCCCGGCGCCTTTCAGCGAGGCGATCTTCTCGCGCATCGTGCTCTGATAGGTCGGCAGATCGGCGGCGAGCTGGGTCGCCTGCCCGATCATGGCCATGGCCAGGGCGGCCACGACGGCAAAAGCCAGGACGACGACGCCGATGACCGCGACGGCACGCGGAATCCTGATCTTCTGCAGGAGCTTGACCAGCGGCGCCAGCACGAAGCTGAACAGGATCGCCAGCGCCACCGGCACGAAGACCTCGCGCCCGACATAGAGCGCGGCGATGATCAGCGCGCCGGTCGCGCCATTACCGAGATGGCCGCCGCCGCTGCCATCGGTCATGCCGACCCGCCGGGGGGCCAGCGCATCGGTGGAGCCCGTGGATTGATGGTTTCGTGCCACGTCGCCTGCGCCCGGTTCGAGGGAGGCCGCCGCCGGCTCCTGCGCCTGAACCCGGCAGGGTCAGCTAAGTTCCGCCCCGCTCCGGCGCGGCAGGCCCGACATGCTGCGGGCGCCTGCCCGCCCGACCGTCAGATCGCCCTGAGCGGCGTCACCACCAGCCGGCCGTCCGGAGCGGTCGACAGCGCCGCTTCGACCCCGAAGACAGCGGCCAGCATGGCGCTCCCGATCACCCGCTCCGGCGGTCCGTGGCACAGGAGACGCCCCTCGCGCATCACTGCGATGCTGTCGGCGAAGCGGGCGGCGATGTTGAGGTCGTGCAGGATGACCAGCGTGGTCAGTCGGCGCGCCGTCGTCTGCCGCCGCACGATCTCCATCACCTCCAGCTGGTGCAGGATGTCGAGCGCGCTGATCGGCTCGTCGAGCAGCAGCAGGGCGGGCTCGCAGGCCAGCGCCTGTGCGAGGAAGACGAGCTGCCGCTGGCCGCCGCTGAGCTCCGCGAGATAGCGGGCCGCAAGCGCCGTAAGCCCAAGTTCGGAGAGCACGGCCTCGACCGCTGCCAGGTCGGCCGGGCCGACACGAAGCCCGAGCCGGCCGAGCCGCCCGAGCAGCACGGTCTCGAGAACGGTCAGCGCCGTGCGGCCGCCGATGTCCTGCGGCATGTAGCCGATGCGGTCGGGCTTGCGTGGCCCGTTGCCAAAGCCGACCGTTCCGCTGTGCCGGACCAGGCCCGCGACGGCCTTCACCAGCGAGGACTTGCCCGAGCCGTTGGGGCCGATGACGGCCAGGACCTCTCCCGGCTCGGCTGCAAGATCGACGCCGGCGACGGCCGTCGTCGTGCCATAACGGACGCAGAGACCCTCGATCGTGACCCTCACCAGAAAGCCCTCCGGTTGCGCAAGATCAGCCAGACGAAGAACGGCACGCCGATCAGCGAGGTGACGATGCCGATCGGCACGATGGCGCCGGGCAGCACCGTCTTGCTGGCGATCGAGGCAAGCGAGAGCAGCAGCGCCCCGTAGAGCGCCGAGGCCGGCAGGAAGCTGCGCTGGTCCTCGCCGACGAGCATCCGGGCGACATGCGGCGCGACCAGCCCGACGAAGCCGATCGTGCCGACGAAGGCGACTGCGACCCCGGTCAGGCCCGAGATCAGCGCAAAGCAGCGCAGCCGCAGGCGCCGGACGTCGACGCCGAGCCCGCGCGCCCGCTCGTCGCCGAGCTTCAGCGCCGTCAGCCGCCAGGCGTCCGCGAGCAGGGGCGGGATGCAGGCGATCAGCACCGCCGTGACGATCCAGAGCTTGCTCCAGCTCGCCTTCTGCAACGAGCCGAAGAGCCAGAACACGATCTGCTGCAAGGCCTCCGGCGAGGCGATGAACTGGAGCAGCGCCAGCAGCGCCTGGAACAGGAAGAGCAGCGCGATGCCGGCGAGAACCAGCATCTCGGGCGCTGATTCGCGCGCCTGCCCGATGCCGTAGACACCGGCGCAGGCGATCCCCGCGAACAGGAAGGCCATCATCGGAATGGCCCAGGCCTCGGGCACGGGCAGCGCGACGCCCAGCACGATGACCAGCGCCGCGCCGAACCCCGCCCCGGCCGAAACCCCGAGCGTATAGCTCGACGCCAGCGGGTTGTTCAGGATCGTCTGCATGATCGCGCCCGACAGGCCCAGCGCCGCGCCGACCACGAGGGCGATCAGCGCGACCGGCAGCCGGATCGACCAGACGATCGCATCGACCGTGCGATCCTGTGCCAGCCCGAAGACCGAGCGCGCCACGGCGAAGACCGGCAGGAAGGCCGGGCCCGTCGCGACGTCGAGAATGAGGCTGACTGCAAGAGCGGCGAGCCCAGCCGCGAGCGCGAGCCTGCGTCGCCTGGCGAGCCGCCGATAGGTCGCGGTAACGATTCCGGAGCCGGTCATGGCTTGAGCGGCAGCATCCAGGTGCCGCTGTAGCCGACAGGCAGGTATTTCGCGTGATAGGCCTTGAAGGAGGCCACCGGGTCGACGTCGGCGAAGGCCTCCGGATAGAGTCGCTTGCCGATATATTGCATCGCCACGAAGTCATAGAGCGTGCGGGCGAGCCCGTGCTCGATGGCGTTGATGTCGCCCGACCGGATCGCCTTGAGATCGGCCCAGCCGGCGCGTTCGGCGTATGGCTTCAGGCTGGCGCGGGTCTCGGCTTCCGGGATGTCGTAGCCGGTGCGCACCGCCCTCGGCCTGCCCACCCAGGAGGACGAGGCCATCAGGATCAGATCGGGGTTCTCGGCGATGACGGCCTCGCCGTTGAGCGGCCCCCAGGGGCCGGGGATCTTGCCGGTGGCGATGTTGTCGGCGCCCAGCGTGGTGATGATCTTGCCCCACATCGTGCCGTTATAGGTGTTGCCGACGGTGTCGGCGCCGGCCTGGCCGAGCTCGACATAGACCTTCTTCGGCCTGACGCCGGCGGCCTTGGCCTTCGCGACACGGGCGAGGACGTCGTTGTATTGCTGCTCGTAGAGCCCGGCGAGTTCCTCCGCGCGAGCCTCCCGGCCCATGACCTTGCCGAGCGCCCGCGTCGAGGCGAGGTGACGCTCGAGGAGCTGGGCGTTGTAGTCGATGATCACGATCGGGATGCCGGCGCCTTCGATCTGGCCGACTTGCGTCGCCAGCGCCCTGTAGGCCCATTCCGACAGCAGCAGCACGTCGGGCTTCAGGCCGATGATCTTTTCGGCGCTGAAGCTGCCATCGTCGGTATGGCCGATATCGGGCATGCTGGCGAGGTTCGGGATCACCGCCTTGTAGCGGTCGAAGATCACCGGCCGCCAACCCTCCCAGGGCGCGCGCGAGATGCCGACGACCTTGCTCCAGCCCTCGACGCCGGCGACGGCAGTGAACTCCTCGAAGTTGAAGTTCACCGCGACGCGCTTCACCGGCAGTTCGACCGTGACTATGCGCCCGAGCGCGTCGGTGACGTCGGTCGGCGCGGCGAGCGCCATGGACGGACTGGCCAGAAGGGCGAAGGCCGGGAGCAAGGACAGGAGCAGGGACAGGAGAGGGCGGCGCATGGTGGTCTCCGGAAAGGGATGCGGGAGGGCTGTCGGTCTGGATCGGCTTCGGAGCGCGGAGGCGACGCCCTCCGGACTGCATCGCGGTCGCACGGCCGGGCGAGGCATCGGCCGGTCGACGATGCAGCGCGACGCGAGGCGCGTCGGCGGATGACGAGGCAAGGCGAGAAATCCGCGCTGCGGCACGAACCGCGTGATCGCAGGCGATCAGCGCAGGGCCGGCCGGGTTCCGAATGACGCAAGGACGCCGCTGCACCCCGCAGGGCGCCGGGCGGTCAGGTCAGGCTGCGGAGGGAGGTGCGCGCGGGTTCGCCGGCGACCGGCCGGCGACATAGCCATGCGGGGCGTCGAGATACCGGGCAAACGCGATCAGGTCGATGGCGCGATGGACGACGGGAAGAAAGCCGGCCGCTGCAGGAGGCACGCCGCTGCCGGAGGAGGCGCAACCCGGCACGCAGCAGGTCATCTGGTCATGGCCGGCCGCGCCATTATCGGACGACGATCCGGCCGGCATGTCGCCAGGTGCGCAGAGCGTCATCGCGAGCGAGCGGTCGAGCGTCATGCCCGCCGCATGGGCGCCGGAGGCGAGCCCGGCGAACACCGCCTGGAGCACGAGCAGATAGGCCGCGGCGATGGCGACCCAACGGTTCGATGCTCTGCTGCGACGCCAAGCGGACAAAGGCGGCCTCCTTTCCTCTTCGATAGCACCGAATGCGGCGCGATCAAGAGACAACGACGGGAGCCGAAAGGCCGGCTGGCCTTGCCTGTCGTGTCGGCGCCGGATGGGCCGGTCGGATGAACCGCGACGTCGCGCGTTCAGCCAAAACGATGTTGCCGATGGGCCGGTCTGCTTCCGGGCGGTGTGCTTCACAGAAGCGTGAGCCTGGAATTTCGACGGAATAGATCACCACCGCGCACATCTCACTCCTGCAACCATGGAGCAGGATATGTCGAGCAGACGTGCCAATGACCCCAGCCGCCGAGCCATGATCCAGGCGACCGCCGCCATCGTCGCCCTCGGTTCGACCGCGGCGCGCGCGCAGACGCCCGCTGTGCCGTCGGGGCCGCGCGCGGGCGACCGCGTTTTCATCACCAACGAAGACTCCAACACCCTGAGCGTCATCGATCCGATGTCGGACGAGGTGTTGTCGACCGTCAACCTGACCAGCTTCGACGAGGATCAGCGACCTCCCTTCCGCTTTGTGACGGGCAATGTCACCCCGACCCATGGCGAGATGATCCAGAAGCCGCTTTACCATGGTGCGATCTCGATCCATGGCTGCGTCCCCTCGCCGGACTCGCGTATTTTTGCGACGGCCGGACGCGGCACGAGCAACCTCTATCTCGTCGATGCGGTGACGCTGAAGGTCATCGGCAACCAGCCGAACCTGCAGTCGGGCCCGACGACGACCGCAGAGTCCCTGACGTCCGGCATCCTGGTCGGCCGCGAGCCGCACGAGCCCACCTTCACCCGGAACGGCAAGGAGATCTGGATCGCCCTCCGCGGCGAGAACAGGCTCGCGGTGATCGATGTCCAGCGCGCCATGGCCGAGTCGGCGGGCGAAGTTCCGCGCGGCACCGCGATCCGCCGTTTCATTCCCGTCCTGGCCGGCCCGGCGATGGTCTGGTTTTCGGCCGGTGGCGAGACCGCTTTCGTGATCTCGCAGAAGATGTCGCGCATCGACGTGCTCAACGTCAAATATGACGCGCAGGGCTTTTCCACGACGGAACGCAAGACGACGATCGACACCTCGGCGCAGGATCGCTTCGGCTTCGCGCCGTTCCTGAAGATGAGTCCCGATGGGGGTGAGTTCTGGATGTCGCAGAAGCTCGCCGATGGCCTCTCGGTCTATGACGCGGGCGCGGAGCACAAGCTCCTCGATCATCTGGCGCTCGGCGATCGGGCGCGCCCCAACCATGTCGAGTTCGTGCGCAACGGGCGCGGCAATGTCGTCTACGCCACCTTCGCCCGGGTCGACGATGACGGGCCGGAGGGGCGGGCCGCCAGCCGGATCGCCATCATCGACAGGTCCGCGCCTCCCGGCCACCGTCGCGTCGTCGGCCATTTCTTCAGCCATGGTCGCGAGGCGCACGGAATCTGGACCGACCCGTCCAACACGAAGCTCTACGTCGCCCATGAACTGGACGAGTTGCCCAATTCGCCCAATGCCGGGCAGACGATCTGCAGCGTGTTCGATGTCAGCGAGCCGCTGCGCCCGCGCTTCTTGAAGCAGATTCCGCTTGGCACCCTCGATCTGCCGTCTGGCAAGCTGCGCAACAAGAAGTCGATCAATCTCGTCTATGTGCGCCCCGGCGCACGCAGTGCGACGGCGTGAGAGGAGTTCGGACGATGCGTTTCTCACCAAAGGCATTGGTGTCGCGGATCATGGACGGGCCGGTGCCTGCCCAGCACACCGGACAGGCTGCCCATCATGACCACGGCCGGCACGGAGCCCCTCCCGGGGCGGCGCGCGGCCCGGCAGGCCCAACTTCCGCTGGCGTCCGCCCTCCTGCCACGCTGAACTACGACGGCTTCGTCCAGGAAATGCACGTCGGCATGGAGACGATGATGCAGGACATGCACGCCGACCCGCCATCCGGCAATCCCGACATCGATTTCCTCGCCATGATGGTCCCGCACCATTGGGGCGCGGTCGAGATGGCGCGGCTCGTGCTGCGCGATGGGCGCGACCCGCTCGTCCGGGAGATCGCACAGACCATCCTGGCCGGGCAGCAGACCGAAATGCAGGGCATGCGCGGCCGCCTCGAAGCGCTCAGGAACGGCGTGGAGGACTATCCCTCCCTCACCGGCAACCGGGGGCCGTGATCATGCTCGGGAGCGTGTCCGACCTCGATATCGAAGCCCAGATTCCGGCTCTGAGGCGGTTTGCACGCTCCCTTGCGCGGAACGTCGACGACGCGGACGAACTGGTCCAGGATACGCTGCTGCAGGCGTTGTCGCGCTGGCGGCAATTGCGAAAGCCCGGTAGCGTCAGGGCCTGGCTGTTCCAGATCTTGTTCAACCTGCATCGGACGAGCGCGCGCAGCCGACAGCGTGATCGCGCGCGCTTTGTCGATGAGGATGGACCCGACCGGCCCGACCCCTCGGGCGACCAGACCCAGGCAATCCATCTCGACGATGCGCTCATGGCGCTGTCACGGCTGCCGCCGGACCAGCGCATCGCCCTCCAGCTGGTCGCGGTGGAAGACTTGACCTACGAGGAGGTCGCCAGGGTGACCGAAGTCCCGATCGGAACCGTGATGTCGCGCCTGAGCCGCGCCCGCGAGCGGCTGCGCGCCGAACTCGAGGGTAGCAACGTCACCACGTTCAGGAGACTGAAGTGATGTCCCGTGCAGGTCCCATCGGCGACGATGACATCCAGGCTTATATCGACGGCCGCCTCGAACCCGACCGGCAGCGTGAGGTGGAAGCCTTCCTCGCATCGGAGCCTGAACTGAAAGGCCGCGCCGAGCAGTACCGGGTAGACACCCGAGCCTTGCGGGCGGCTGCCCAGCGTCGCCCCCCGGAACCAATTCCCGCATCCTCGCGGCTGTCCGAGATCCGGAAGCGGCGCGCGGTTCTGACGCGCTCGCGCTATCGGCAACTGGCCGCCGGCTTCTGCCTGTTTGCCGTCGGTGGCGTCGCTGGCGCGGTGCTGTTCCGGCAGGAGCCCGTCCGGGTAGCGGCGCGACCACAGATGACCGATGCCGTGGTGGCGTTTCGCGCCTTCGCAGGGGAGGCTGGACAGGCGGTCGAGTTTCCGGCGGCCCAGGCCGCGGTTCTGAGGCAGATGATCTCGCAGCATCTCCGGCACGAAATCGCCGTGCCGGACCTCTCGGGCATCGGCCTGGCCTTCCGCGGCGGGCGGCTTCTCACCAGCGACGAGGGGCCGGGCGGCATGTTCGTCTACGTCGATCCGACGGGCGAGCGGATCGCGGTTTATGTCAAGACGCTGGCCAGTGCGCGCGAAGCGGCTCTGAGCTCGCGGCAGGACGGTGATGTCACCGCCTATTTCTGGTTCACCGGCGAACTGGGCTATGCGGTTCTGGGATCATCGGCGTCCCCTTACGTGCAGCGCACCGCTCAACGGCTTTTTGGCCGTTGAGCCAGGGCTGCTGAGAGCCCCGTCGACTCCTGCGGGCTCGGAGCAAGGCGCCCCTACGCCCCACAGCCCGTGCGGCTGCGGCAAGCCATACCCGCTCCGCTCCGCCGTCGGCTGAACGCCTCAGCTCATCAGGGGCGATACTGGGCGCCGACCGGGGGGCAGCATTGCGTGCCGTTTGGCACTCGGGCGCTGCGCCGGGACCCGAGAGCGAGCCAATGCCGCGCGACCTCGGTCGCGACCTTGGCATGAAGTCGCTTGGCTTCAGCCCGGTCCTTGACGCTCAGGGATCGAATCACTTCGCCCTTGCCGACGAGAGCGCGCAGAACCGCCGGCATGGTCTTGCGGAACTGTTGGACGTCAGCTTAGGGGTGTCCGCGCGGACGCGACATCAAAAGAACCATCTGGCCCACCCGGTTGTATCACTCGGGCTCGGTCAAGCCATTGATGCCAGATAAGGCTCTGACAAACCACCACTCTGGTAGCTGAGTGGTGCCCAGGAGAGGACTCGAACCTCCATCGTGGGCTGCTAGGCATTGAAATTAAACGCGTTTTATGATGTCCGCAGTGGGTGGGTGTCAAAGCGAAGTGGTAATGCCGAACGTCAGCAATTGATAGCACAGACGGGCTCGAAATCCAGTTCCAAGAAGTCACCCGGATGCGCTAATGTCGGTCTCAAATGGAAGGGCTACGCGTGCTTGGCCGGGCTGCCGAGCGTCGCATGTTCTAGGCAGACCGCGTCGGCGATCCTGGGGATTCGCGTGCTCCCGCTATGTCAAAGCAAGCCGCGAAGCGTGATGCGCGTGAGCTCCGATGGCCGACCCAATCTGAGCGCAAATCCTGGCCACAGCGCGGTGCCGTTGCTGACGTAAAGCGTCATCCCACCAACTTCATAACGCCCTCGCACAAACCCGCCATTACCGTTGGCGACGAGCCGGTCCAGCCCGAAGGTCATCCCCCCATGCGTGTGTCCCGATAGCTGGAGCACGACGCCGCGCACGGCAGCCTGTTTGGCGCCCCTCGGCTGATGATCGAGCAGGATAACCGGGGCATCGTTCGGCGCACCAGCCAGTGCCGATGCGAGATCGGGGCCGGGATGTCCATGCGAACGGGCCGAAACATCCGTGACGCCGGCAAGCACGATTCCCGCGTGACCACGCTTCAGAACGACATGTGCGTTCTCGAGCATGTGTATCCCCATGCCCGCGAGATGGCGCATCCACGCCGCGTAGTCGAAGAAGTATTCGTGGTTGCCTGGGATAGCGTAGACGCCGTCTGGCGCACGCAGATCGCGCAAGGGCTCGACGTCGGCAGTACGCATCGCCAGCGAGCCGTCGATGAAGTCCCCGGTCACGACGATGAGGTCGACGGCGGACGCGTTTGCTCGATCGACCACGTGCCTTGCCCAGTTTTCTGGAAACAGGCGGCTGATGTGCAAATCCGTCAATTGAAGCAGCAGATATCCCTCGAACTCGGGCGGCAGGTTGCGGATAGCAACCTCGATGTCCTTGACGGGTGGCACACGTAGAGCGCTGGCAACGCCGAAGGCAGCGACAAGCGCGGCCAAGCCAGCGATCGCATAACGAACGACGTCCGGTACGGCGACTATGCTCAGCCGCGCCACCATGGTCGTCAGCGTGCCGAGGTCGAGCAGGAACTGCAGAACGGCGAGCAGCGCGATGGTGCCAAAAGCCCAGTTGAACAGAATGACGACGGGTCGAGGAAACTCGGGCGCAAAAACCGAGCCCGACGAAAGCCGGCTCCAGTAGTGATACTGCGACACGAAGATCAGCAGCAGCGCGATTGGGCCCGCTCCCCACCATGGCAGCGATAACGGCCAGAGCCAGCGAGCGAGGACAAATAGGCTTGGAGTTGCAAGGATCAGGTGGAAGATGAACAATCTCCATCTTTTCCGTGCTGCCTCTTGAACGCTGCGACGGCGGCCGACGCCAGGTCGCTAATCGATTTCGAGCGATCCGACATGAGCCGCACCACGATGCCGCCGAGCTTGGCTCGATCGGCCCGTTCGTCGATGTAGTGGCCCCCATCCCAGATCACTTGCCAGGCTCTCGCCTGGATCGCCTCGGCAACGAGGAGTTCCTGCGAATTCAAGACGCCGGGAAAGCGGAAGTTCGGCATGTGTGTGGTCTCGGTTGCGTGGCGGCGAAATGGGGATCCGCATTTCAGCCGCAAGACCCATCCCTGAGCATCCGAGTGAAACGCGCTCGCGTGATCGCTAGGGAGCGGCAATTTTTTTTTAGGCTAAATTCGCCCAGCGTCGGCCAGCATGTGATCCAAAGAATCATTGTTAAGGTGTGACAGCCTGCCAATCGCCCGGGATTGACGTGGACGATCGTCTCAACAAGCCGATCCGCGTGCCGCTGAACCCGGCACAACCTCGGATGGTTACGGCGCTTCTGCGCGAGGAGCGGGCGTTGGGTTGCGCGCGATAGGTCCTACTGGTTGCGGGGGACCGCTATTGGAGAGAGGGTTTCCTGAGGAAACTGCTGCGGTCTGACGACTTGACGCGGACCCACGCCTCGCGACCATCGCGCACTATCCTGATAGGAACGTCTGATCCAGCCGGGCCCGTGGCCCACAATTTTCGGTAGAAGTCGGCGAGATCTTCAACTTCACCGTCCTGGACGTCCGATATGACGTCCCCGGGACGTATTCCCGCCTTCGCCGCCGGCCCGCCTTCCGCCACGCTCATAACGACGACTTTGCCGTCATTCTCGGCCGCGAACGCGCCGAGCCAAGGGCGAGGTGGCTTCGCGACGCTGCCTTCGCGCAGTAGGTCGTTCAGGATGGGAGACAACAGATCGATCGGAACGATCATGTTGACGTCGGAGACATCCTCGCCCTGGGCCACCTGGAGAAACAGCGAGCCGATGCCGAGAAGTTTGCCGTCCGCTCCGATGAGCGCTGCGCCGCCCCAGGACGGATGAGCCGGAGCGACGAAGATCGCCCTCTCCAGCAGATACTCCCAGTAGCCGGCAAATTCCTGTCGCGCGACAATGTTGGCCCGCACAGCTTGGCCGGCACCGTCGGCGAGAACGACGGCATCACCAACTTCGGCCCCGTTCGCATCGCCGAACTCCACGGCGGGCAGGCCGAGCCCGCCAAGCGCTTGCACCAGCCCGAAGCCGGTTTCTTGATCATATGCGAGGGCGTGAGCAGGGACGACGCGGCCGCTTTGGGTCGTCAGCCAGACTTCTTCGGCTTCGGTGATGAGGTAGCCAATGGTCACGACGAGCCCGTCATCCCGGATGACCACGCCGCTGCCCTCCCTCCGTGTACCCAACGCGGACGCCGTGAATGCGTCATCGGGAACGGTGGAGCGGACTGCAACGATCGACTTCAATGCCTGGGAAACGTCCATGGCTTACTCCTGAAGCGACTGCTTGAATGGAAGGGTCGGTAGGAACCTTTTCGTTCAGGTATGGCTTACCTCGGCCGTGGCAAGGCCCATGCCGGTCGCGTTGTAACCCTAGGCGAGCCGCGAGGCAGAGGCGCTACGAGGAAGGTGCCACAGCGCACCCGAACGTTATGACGCCATGAACTAATGGCAGCCGTCAGGGTTGTGCCGGGATGGGCATCACGATCATCGACGAACTTGACCTCATTCTCCGGCTTCTCGCAGGCATGGCTGTAGGCGTTGTCGTCGGCTGGGAGCGAACGCTCAAGCAACAAAGCGCTGGGATCCGGACGTTTGGCCTCGTTGGGCTTGGAACGGCAACTGCTGCTGCAATCTTCACAGGTGATGGGGAAGCTGATGCGGCGAGCCGCGTGGTCCAGGGCGTCCTAACCGGCATCGGCTTCCTGGGCGCTGGCGTCATCACGCTATCCAGGGCCCAACAAACTCCGCGAGGGCTGACCACGGCAGCGGCGATCTGGGTTACGGCCGCATTGGGGTGCGCGGCCGGGCGGGGCGACTGGCCGATCGTCCTGACTGGGACGGCGCTCGCAGTGCTGCTTCTGGCGATTGATCATTCGGTCGAGCGATGGGCCGGGCGCCGGGCCGGGAAGCCGCCGTCCACGACAGCGCGCCACGACAGCCCTTGAGCGTCGCCGCGATGGGCTGTTCGGGCACACCTGCTGTTCGCACGGTCGAGACTTCGTGTTTTGGCTGCGGATGACTGGCTATGGATCAATGGCGTCACTGATGCGTTCGGATTGGACAGCACGAAAGGAGACGACATGACCTGGGAAACCCCGACGATCGAGGACATCGCCTGCGGCATGGAGGTGACGGCCTATGCGCCGGCCAGCGAGGGCGACGACCTCCATGCGGTGCCGGTGGCAACTTCGACCGACGCCGACAGCTGAGCAATATGCGGGCCGTCGTTCTCGGTTCTGCCGCGGGCGGCGGCTTTCCTCAATGGAACTGTGGCTGCGCCAACTGTCGGCTCGCCTGGGCGCGCGATCCGCGGGCGGTATGGCGAACACAGTCCTCGCTGGCGTTCGTGGGTCCGGATGGGTGCGTGCTGGTCAACGCTTCGCCGGATATTGGCCAGCAACTGCGCGCGACGCCGGATTTGTGGCCGAGGTCGGAACGAAATTCGCCGATTTCGACCGTCGTTCTGACGAGTGCCGAGATCGATCACGTCGCCGGACTTCTGTCGCTTCGAGAACGCCATGCCCTCGATATCCTGGCTCTCGCACCGGTCCGCGCTGCGATCAGGGACAACCCGATGCTACAGCCTCTCAGCGCGAACTGGGTTGCCGCTGAGGCGGAGATGCCGATCCCGGCGCATGCTGGATTCGAGTTGACGCTGTTTCCGGTTCCCGGAAAGGCACCGCTGTATCTCGAAGCGGACGAGCCGATCACGGACAGTGAGACCGGCGAGACGAGTGGCCTTGCTATGGAGGGTCCGAACGCCTCGCTCGTGTACATTCCCGGTTGCGCTGTGCTGAACCAGGCGGTTCGCCAGCGGGCAGAGCGCGCCCATATCGTGCTCTTTGACGGGACGTTGTTCGACGACGAGGAGATGCGACGTGGCGGGCTCGGCCCTAAGACCGGGCGCCGCATGGGGCACATGCCGATGACCGGGCCGGGCGGCTCGCTCGACTGGCTGGCGGAGCTGCCGGCGTCGCGCAAGATCTACACCCATATCAACAACACCAATCCCGTCCTGATCGAGGGCTCGCGCGAGCGCAGGCTCGTCGAGAGCGCCGGGGTCGAGATCGCCCATGATGGGCTGGAGATCTCGCTGTGAGCCTGCTTTCGCCCGAGGCGTTTCTCGCCCGCCTGCGCGCGGTCGGCGCGGCGCGCTATCATGACCGGCATCCGTTTCATCAGCGGCTACATTCAGGCGCCTGCAGCAAAGGCGAGGTCCAGGCCTGGGCGCTCAATCGCTATGCCTACCAAGCGGCGATCCCGCGCAAGGATGCCAGCCTCATCGCGCGGCTCGACGACGTCGCTTTGCGGCGCGCCTGGCGCCAGCGTCTCGTCGACCATGACGGCGCGGCGGATGGAGAGGGCGGCATAGAGCGCTGGCTGCGGCTCTGCGAAAGCCTCGGCTTCGAGCGGCAGGATGTCATCGCCTACAAAGGCGTTTTGCCGGCGACACGCTTTGCTGTCGGCGCCTATCTGGATTTCGTGCGCGCGCGACCGCTGCTCGAAGCCGTTGCCTCGTCCCTGACCGAATTGTTCTCGCCGCAGGTGATCAAGGCGCGCGTCGCCGGCATGCTCGCACACTACGATTTCGTCAGCGAAGACAGTCTGAGCTATTTCACGGCGCGGCCTGAGCAGGCCTCACGCGATGTCGAGAGCGCCCTGGCCTATGTCATCGCCAATGCGAGGACGCCGGCCGATCAGGATGCCGTCATCGCCGCGCTGGAATTCAAATGCGATGTGCTGTGGGCGATGCTCGATGCGCTCGACCATGCCTATGGCGAGACCGGCCATGTCCCGCCCGGCGCCTTCGAGCCAGCGCGATGATCGGACTCGACACACGTCCGAAGCTCGCACGCGGCGTCCGCGTCCAGGCGGACCGCGTCCGCGGCGGCTTCAACCTGCTGGCGCCCGAGCATGTGCTGCGCGTCAACACCTCCTCGGCAGCGATCCTGAACCTCTGCGACGGGCAGCGCAGTCTACGCGAGATCGTTGATCGCCTCGCGGAGGAGTACCAGGTCGATCGCGGCAGGATCGAGCGCGAGACGAACGCGCTGCTTCAGGACCTCATCGCCCGGCGGATGGTCGAGACATGAGTGCGCCGGCCCCTTTCGCGCTGCTGGCAGAGCTGACGCATCGCTGCCCGCTGGCCTGCCCGTATTGCTCAAATCCGCTCGAGCTCGACCGCAAGGCTGACGAACTGGCTACAGCCGACTGGATTCGCGTCTTCGAACAGGCGGCGGAGATCGGCATCCTGCAACTGCATCTGTCCGGCGGCGAGCCAGCAACGCGGCCGGACCTCGTCGAACTGGTCGCGGCAGCCGCCCGGTCCGGCCTCTACACGAACCTGATCACCTCCGGCATCGGTCTCGATCAGTCGCGGCTGACGGCGCTGGCGGTGGCCGGGCTCGACCATCTCCAACTCTCGATCCAGGATATGCTGAGGGACAACGCCGACCGGATCGCGGGACTGCGCGGCTCGCATGAGCGCAAGCGCGCCTTTGCCGCGCAGGTCGTCGCCGCGGGCCTTCCGTTGACAGTCAATGCCGTCCTGCATCGCGGCAACCTGGCGCGTATGGCGGCGATGGTCGAGGAGGCGATCGCGCTGCGCGCGCGCCGGATAGAGCTCGCCCACGCGCAGTATTACGGCTGGGCCACGCTCAACCGCGAGGCGCTGATGCCCGACGTGGCGGAGGCAGTCGCATGCCGAGATGAGGTTGCCAGCCTGCGCGAGCGGACGGCCGGCCAGATCACCATCGACTATGTCCCTTCCGATCATTTCGCGCGCTATCCCAAGCCCTGCATGAATGGCTGGGGCCGGCAGTCGATCAACGTCACGCCGCGCGGGCTGGTGCTGCCCTGCCATGCCGCGCAGTCGATCCCGGGCCTGTCGTTCTGGAGCGTGCAGGACCATTCGCTTGCGGAAATCTGGCAGGAGTCTCCGGCCTTCGCGGCTTTCCGCGGCACGGACTGGATGCGCGAGCCTTGCCGGAGCTGCGAGCGGCGCGACGTCGATTTCGGCGGCTGCCGTTGTCAAGCGATGGCGCTGACCGGCGATGCCCGTAACACCGATCCGGTCTGCGTGCTGTCGCCTTTCCATGACCGCGTCAAAGAGCTGACCACGGCGGAGCGCACCGAGACCTATGTCATGCGGGCGCGTCCGGCAAACGTGACCGCTCCGAAGCCGCCGGCCCCCGAGCCGGATCAACTCTAAGGATAGACGAGATGCATAGTACGCTTCTGGCGGAAAATGATGGCAAACGTGTCTTCGCGCTGGTTCTGGACGCCGGCGAGGAGGCCTTCGCCTGCATCAGCCGGTTCGCCAACGAGCAGGCGATATCAACGGCCTCGATCACCGCGATCGGCGCTTTCGAGCGCGCGACCGTCGGCTTCTTCGATTTCGAAACGAAATCCTATGACCAGATCCCCGTGGTGGAGCAGTCCGAGGTGCTGAGCCTGATCGGCGACATCGCCGAAGGGGACGACGGCAAGGCCAGCCTGCATGTCCATGCCGTTCTGGGCCTACGGGACGGCAGCACTAAGGGGGGCCATCTGATGAAAGGGACCGTGCGGCCGACGCTGGAGGTAATCGTGACCGAAATGCCGGGCCATCTGCGCCGACGCAAGGTCGAGGCGCTTGGCATCGCCCTGCTCAAACCGCGTTGACGGCGATGGACCCCGTTTCGATCATCGGTTTCTTGGCGGCAGCCTGCTCGGTGACGAGCTTCGTACCGCAGGCCTTCAGGATCCTGCGGACACGCGACACCTCGTCCCTGTCGCCGCCGATGTATGCGCTGACGACTACCGGCTTCCTGCTTTGGACGGCCTATGGGATCGGGCAGGGACAATGGCCGCTGATCCTGACCAATGCGATCTGCTTCGTGCTCGCAGCCTTCATCCTGATGATGACGCTGCTGTCGTCGCGAAAGAAGAAGGTGGTCGCCGAGGCGCTCGATCCGACGGACTGAGCCTGATGTCCGCTGGGAGAAGGCTGCGTCACGAGAGCTAAGCCCGGCGCTCATGGTCGCGATCAAGGCGATCGGCACCCCACATGGTCAGCCGTGCCATCGGTCGCTGCAGAGGTACATCGGCCGCAATCAGCATCAGGCCGAGCGAGAGCATCCACAATCCGAGGAAAGGCAGGATTGCGAAGATCCCCCCGAAGGTGAGGGCGACGCCGGCGGGCAGCCCGACCCAGCGCGGCCCGGCGTGTCTCAGCCCGCGCAACCATGAGGCCACCCGGGGCTGCAGCTCGCACTCAAGCCGCTTGAACGCGAAGCGCAAAGCTCTGAAATCAGCGGTCATGTGCAGCCATGCTCAAACGTCGTCGAGTCACTCAGGACTTCGAGACGTGCTCGGGCTTACCCTTCCGCTTGGTCGAGGCGAGCTCGTCGAGTTCTTTCTCCGTCATCGATTTTTCCATCGATTTGGATGCACCCTTGAGCTCGGACTTTTTGATTTCGCCGCGCTTTGCGGCCAAGGCGGCGCCCGCCGCCTTTTGCTGTGCTGCTGATTTTGCCGGCATTTCCTTTGTCCTCCTAAGAATGGTGCTGTCGGGGTCTCTGCCTTGTCCGACCGACCAAGGCCGAGACCGAGCTATCGGGGCATCGAACAGGCGGCCGTCAGTCGACCGCCGACCATTGCTGGCGCGCCTCCTCGGCCGAGACGACCAGCACGATCTTGTCGCCGATGTCGGCAATCAGGTCCGAACTCAGATAATGATGCGATCCGCCTGAGCCGACATGGGTGCTGTCCGATCCCACGACCTCGAGACCCTCTCTGATTTTCTGAACATCCAGCATTGCGTCACTCCTGATCATCGCCCCGCCTAGGCAACCTGATCGGGCGGCACGGGTTCCGGCCGGCGTGATACGGGCGTTGCAATTTCAGGGCTGGTAATTTGCCTAGACGCGGGTTACGTCAATGTTCTTTTTTCGTTCTCAGGAACTAACATGACGCGTCGATCGGGCAGCGCCGATCTGCCCTTGCACCACGGGCGCGTTCCGGCTTGGCTCGGGCAACGCATGACCCGGCTTGGCGCGGTGATCTGCGAGGCGATCATCCATCACTACGGGCGGGACGAGCTGCTGCGGCGCCTCGCACATCCGTTCTGGTTCCAGTCGTTCGGCGCGGTGATGGGGATGGACTGGCATTCCTCCGGCATCACCACCAGTGTCATCGGGGCGCTCAAGCGCGGGTTGGCACCCCTGTCTGGTGAACTCGGCCTGCATGTCTGTGGCGGACGCGGCAGTCATTCGCGACAGACGCCGATGGAGCTTGAGCGCATCGGCGCCAAAGTGGGTTTCGACGGGCTGGTGCTGGCTAAGGCCAGCAGGCTTGTTGCGAAGGTCGACAGCGCCGCGGTGCAGGACGGCTTCGATCTCTATCTGCACGCCTTCATCGTCGCAGATGACGGCCGATGGGTCGTGGTGCAGCAGGGCATGAACGGCGATGGTGGCCTTGCCCGGCGCTATCACTGGCAGTCAGAAGGGCTTGGCAGCTTCGTCGATGCGCCTCATGCAGCTATCGAAGGACAGAACCAGGGCAGGATTATCAACCTGACAGATGCGCGCGCCGGCTCGTCTCGCGACGGCCAGGTCGAGATGCTCCGCGGCCTCGGGCCGGACGCGATCGTCAGGGAGTTTACTGCACTGGAACGCGACCGGGCGCCGCCGGCGTTGTCGCCTGCCCAGCTTGCTCTGCCGCATCTGGTGATGCCGGCGCATCACGATGTCAGGCCGAAGGACGTGATTGCGCGCCGTCTTCATGGCGCGCTGGCGGCAGCTGCGGACAGTGGACCGACGGATTTCTCTGAATTGCTGCTCGTCCCCGGCGTCGGAGCCCGGACGGTGCGGTCGCTCGCGATGGTGGCCGAGGTGGTGCACGGCGCGCCGTGCCGTTTTGCCGATCCCGCACGATTTTCGCTCGCGCATGGCGGCAAGGACCGGCAGCCCTTTGCCGTGCCAACCAAGGTTTATGACCAGACGATCGCGGTGCTGAGATCCGCCGTCGATCGGGCGAAGATCGGGCAGGACGATCGGCTCGCCGCCATTGCGAGGCTCGATCGCGAGAGCCGGAGGCTCGAGCGTGGGGCGACCGGCCCGACGCTGGACGAATATGTTGAGGAGGAACGCAGTCGCTCGGCGGAGTATGGGGGGCGGAGCATTTTCGGCTGGGAGCAGCAGGAGCCCGAAGGAGCCTCTCGCCCGAGTGCGAAAGCGCAGCGCGGGTGACGACGGGAGCGCCAGCCGATTCAGGTTGATCCGTCGGTCCATTTCGCGAGGGCATGTAGATCCTCGGCCGAGATGGGACGGCCTGCGAACTGGATCGTCTCGACGCGGCCCTCTCGCAGATCGCCTGCGATCGCAAGCATCGCATTGCGCAAGCACGGATATTCCATCTCATAGGTCGCCATCAATTCGCCGCCGCGCTTCACGTCCTGGCGGATCTGGACCGTCAGCGGGCCGCCGCCGTAGCGGCTTTCGAGAGCGTCAATCGCGTCGGACATGGCAGATCGTCCCTGTTAGATGCCTCAGGAAGTTTCGGCGCTGGTCAGTCGACGTGCCATTGGCAGATCTTGTAGTCGCGCGGCCTCTGGCGCATGTCGAGATGCAGATGGTCCTTGTGCGAGTCATCCGAGCCCGGGCCGAGGACCGTCCTGAAGCGCGCACAGGAGCTGGTCTTGAGTGCCTCCCGCAGGGTACGCGTCGCGGCGTCCGTGCCTACCAGGGTGAGGGTTCGGCCATCTGCAAGACGCAGGGCGCCAAGATCGAGCGCATTCCCGGTCGCATGCTCGCTGATCTGAGCGCCGGGCACGCCGTTGCGCGGTCGGCAGGCGTGGCCCCCAACGCCGATAAGCCTGGAAAGCGTGCCGTTCTCGCGGGAGATGATGCCGGGCAGGTCGTCGCGAACCCAATCGAGGAGCTCGACCGCGAAGGCGCAAGTGACCGTGATGGCGCTGTCGAGCTCGACCTTCGCTCCCCCGGGCATGGAGATGGCGCGAAAGGTCACGGGGTCCGTGATTTCGCACGCGCCGTCGCCGCTCTCCGGGGCTACAGGCAAGGCGATGCCGCCGCGCTTGAAGAAGGTCGCAAAACAGGCCGGCGGGCCCATCGGTCCGTCTGGTGCGGTGGGGGCGGGGGGCGTCTTGGCGGGCTTTGCCTTGCTTGCCGTCAGGTCGGCAGGGCGTCGCGGGGGCAACGGGGTCATGATGAGCGGGGTTGCGACTTCATTGTCGGAACGGCCACGACCTCGTGACTGCGCATCGGCTGCAGCGCAGAGATGCAGCGCCAGAAGCGCCGCCGCGATCATCCAGCCAACCGATCTCTGCATGCCTTCAGTCCAGGAATCGCACAGCGACGCCCGGCTTCACCAGGTCGGCGAGTTCCTCGGCGTCCCAGTTCGTCAGGCGGATGCAGCCATGCGAACTGGTCTTGCTGACCTTCGCGGGTTCCGGCGTGCCGTGGATTCCGAAGGTGGGCTTCGACAGCGCGATCCAGACCGTCCCGACGGGACCGTTGGGTCCCGGGGGCAGGGTGAGCGTCTCGGTGTTCTTGCCCTGCTGGAAGTTCTTCTCGGGATCGTAGGTGTAGTTCGGATTCCTGGCGATGCGCTCGATTGCGTATTCGCCCGAGGGCGAGGGCGTGTCCTCGCTGCCGATGGTCGCCGGATAACTCGCAAGGAGCCGGTCGTCGGCGCCGAAGACCAGAACCATCCCTGTGCTCTTGATCGCATCGATGCGAAGGGCCGCGCCCTTCTCGGGCGAGCGAAGCCCCGATGCCACGGCGATGCGGGAGCCTGCCTCGGAAAACGACTGGCGGGGATTGAGCGCCGCGAGAAGCGTCTCGCTCATATGAAAACGCTCGCCCAGCATCTCCTGCGGGCTGGTATAAGACAGCCGCTTCATCTTGGCCTGCCTGGCGTAGTCGCGCGGAATCTCGTCGGCGAAGTCGTAGGCCGCGTCCTTCTCGGTCAGCGTGTACTCGGCGATCACGTCGTTGGCCGCATCGCCTCCAAGGCTGAGCCAGGCCAACTCGTCGACCTCCTCGCCATCGGGGAGCCTCGCCTGTCGCCGGAACTGCGCGACCGCCTTGCGAAAATTCTCGCCGTCGACACCGTCGATGACGCCGGGCGAGACGCTGCGCCGGCTGAGCAGGACCTGGGCCTTGACGATAAACGGGCTCGCTCCTGGCGCGACCGCGGCATTCCGTTCGGCGAAGGTGACGGCATTCACCTCGGCAGCCGTGAGCGACAGCGCAGGCGAAGCGAAGGCCGCCATGACCGCGACCATGATGGCCGCAGTTCTGGCGGTCCTGTTCGGATGGGCGGTTGTCATGGGGGCTCCGGCGACGAGGGGGTTCGCCGAAGCTATACGGACAGACGGGACGGATGTTCCGGATCCCACCAAACGAGCAGGCGCGCTCGTCGTCGCCTCAGCTCGTCGGCGCGACCAGCCGCCAGACCGCATTGCCGACATCGTCGGCTACCAGCAGTCCGGCGCGCTGGTCCACCAGCACGCCCACCGGGCGACCACGGGCCTCCCCCTTCTCGTTGAGGAAGCCGGTCAAAACGGGCTTGGGCATGCCGGCGGGCTTGCCATCGACGAAGGGGATGAAGATGACGCGATAGCCGACCGGCTGCTTGCGGTTCCAGGAGCCATGCTGGCCGATGAAGGCGCCGGCCTGGAAGGCCTGGCCCATGCCGCCCTTCTTGACGAAGGTCATGCCCAGCGACGCGCTGTGCGAGCCCAGTGCGTAGTCGGGCTTGATGGCCTTCGCGACGAGATCGGGCCTTGGTGGGTCGACCCGCTTGTCGACGGTCTGGCCAAAGTAGCTGTAGGGCCAGCCATAGAAGCCGCCGCGCTTCACGGAGGTCATGTAGTCAGGCACGAGGTCGTCGCCGATCTCGTCGCGTTCGTTGACCGCAACCCAAAGCTCCTTCGTGACGGGATTCCAATCGATGCCGACGGGGTTGCGAAGCCCTGTCGCGAAGACCTGCGTGGCACCCGTCGACGGATCGATTTCAAGCACGGCCGCCCGGCTGTCCTCCTCGGCCATACCATTCTCACCGACGTTCGAATTGGAGCCGACACCGACATAAAGCTTGGCGCCGTCCGGGCTCGCGACGAGACTCTTGGTCCAGTGGTGGTTGCGCCCGGCAGGAAGCGCTGCGACCTTCACCGGTGCAGCCGCGCTTTTCGTTTCACCCTCGACATAGGGCACGCGAACTACGGCATCGGCATTGGCGATGTAGAGCTGGTTGCCGATCAGGGCCATGCCGAACGGCGAAGTTAGGTTATCGAGGAAGACGCTTTTCACCTCCGCAACGCCGTCGCCATCTTTGTCACGCAAAAGCGTGATGCGGTTGGCGCTGGGTGTTCGCGAGCCGGCCTTTTTCATAAAGAGGCCCTGCACCCAGCCACGGATACCGCCGCTCGTTCCCTCCGGCTTGGGCGGAGCGTCGCTCTCGGCCACCAAGATGTCGCCATTGGGCAGCTCGTAGAGCCAGCGCGGATGCTGCAACCCAGTGGCGAAGGCGGTAACCTGCCCGCCACCGACTGCCGTTGGCTTTTCACCGTTCTTCCATCCGACCGCGTCGGCCACCTTGAGTGTCGGGAACCACGATGATTGCGGTTCTGGCAGAGTTGGGTTGGGACCGTACCCGGCTTCTTCCGGCAAGGCCGCCTGGTTGTTGCAAGATGCGAAGGCGAGAGCCGACGCTGCGACGCTGGCAAAAAAGAAGGCGCGACGGGCGGTTGCCATCTGGGGCTACTCCTGTTGCCGGGCTGACTGCCCACGGATCATGGAATCTCAACGTCAGCGGCGACCTTTTGTTCTCAGGGCTCGGGCGGCAGGTTCCGGCGGAACCTCAGAGCCGACTGCTCGTTGGCGAAAAGGGGGGCATGAGGTTGCAGCACATCGTCAGACAGAACGCCGGACGAAGCGACAGCCCTGGTGCAACCGCGATCCTGGTAAGCTCCGCCTTGGTCGCGGGAGCCGGCATCGTCACGATCTCTCTGGTCGAGATCGGCCCGCTGTCATTTCAGATGCTCCTGCATATCGCGGTGATGAACGTGCTGGCTCCACTGGTCGCGCTGGTACTGGCCGGACGGCTGGCACCGGCAGGACCGAATGGGATCTGGATCGCCGGCCTCCTCCAAATACTGTTGCTCTGGGCCTGGCACGCTCCGGCCCTACAGCAGGGGACCGCAAGTTCAGCCAGATGGCAGCTCGCCTTGTTCGTCCTGCTGGCGGTGTCGGCTGTCACCTTCTGGAGCGCCGTGATCGCCGCCTCATCTTCGGGATGGCGCGCACTGCCTGCCCTGATGCTGACCGGCAAGCTCGCCTGTCTGCTTGGGGCTCTGCTCATCTTCGCCCAGCGCGACCTATATGGCCTTCCCGGGCTTGCGCTGGCGCTATGCACGACGGGTCCCTCTACGCTGGCCGACCAGCAACTCGCCGGGTTGCTGATGATCACAGCCTGTCCATTGAGCTATCTGATCGCCAGCGTGATCCTGGCGGCGCAAATGCTCATTCGCCTCGAGATCGATCATGACCGCTCCCTGAACCAGGCCGATGGCGATGTCGCTGCTCGCTCGCGCTAGGTCGGCAAGCCTGTGGCTTTTCGCCAACTGGCGCCGTGTGATCGGCGTCTTGCTCGGACTCGTGAGCGCGGGCTTGGCCGGAGCGGCGCTTTTCGCATGGCTCGGCGTGTACAACGTTGCAGCCAGCACGGGGCATTTCCACATCGTCGATCTTATCCTGCGCTTTGGCATGGAGAACTCGGTCAAGGCCCGCGCTCCGGACACGACCCTGCCTTCTGCCGACGATGCCGATTTGATCCGCCTTGGCGCGGGCCATTTCCATTCCGGCTGCGCCTACTGCCACGGCGCTCCGGGCATCCCGATCACGCCGGTCTCTGCCAGCATGCTCCCGCCGCCCCCCGATCTAGCGGAGAAAGCCGGGCTTTGGAGAGACGGCGAGCTGTTCTGGATCGTCAGGCATGGCCTCAAATATGCCGGCATGCCGGGCTGGCCGGCCCTGGAGCGTCAGGACGAGATCTGGGCACTGGTTGCCTTCCTGCGGCGTCTGCCCTCGCTTGATCCAACAGAATATCGGGCGCTGGCGCTTGGCGAGGTGAAGATCGAGTCACGAGACGGACTGGCGATCGCAACTGGCCAGGTGCCCCTCGACGCAGTCGGAGCGTGCGCGCGCTGCCATGGTGCCGACGAAGCGCCGCCGAGCCGGCTGGTGCCGACGCTTCATGGCCAATCCAGGGATATGATCGTCGGCGCCTTGAAGAGTTATGCGGCAGGTGAGCGGCCCAGCGGCGTGATGCAGATGGCAGCGTCCGGCCTCTCGGAGCGCGCAATCCAGCAACTGGCCGCCTTTTACGCTACGCTCCCGCAACCCGCGTCTTCCCGGCCGGCAGGCGACCCTGGCGCGATCGAGCGTGGCGCGATACTGGCCCGCGAAGGCGTACCTTCGCGAGGCGTTCCGAGCTGCCTGGGGTGCCATGGACCACAGGCGCTGCCGATCTATCCGCGCCTGGCCGGGCAGAGTGCCCGCTATCTGTCCGGCCAATTGGGCATTTGGCGTGCCGCCCTGAATGATCGCAGCGAGACCGGCAGGATCATGGCGCCGATCGCCCGTCGTCTGACCCCCGAGGAGGCTACCGACGTCGCGGCCTTCTTCGCAAGCCTATCGCCGTCGCAAACTTTGTCCGGCGAGCCGAGCCCGTGACGCGTATCGCCCCGGCCTGGATCGTCGTCGGTGCCACGTCCCTTGGCGGTTGCGGCGATGTTCAGTCGGCCCTCGCGCCGGCGGGCGACGAGGCGAGCCGCGTCGCGCTGCTGACTTGGATCCTGTTTGCCGGTGCGGCCGTGATCCTGCTGATCGTAGGCGTCGCGCTGGTGCTAGCGATGATGGGATCGAAGCGATCGCGTCGCTTTCTGGCGTCCCGTCGGGCGATCAAGCTCGGCGGCATCGCCTTTCCCGTGGTAACGCTGACCATTCTGCTCGGCTACGGGGTCTGGCTGATGCGGGAGACGATCGCGACGGATCGTCCCGCCGCGCTCCGCATCGAGGTCACGGGCGAACAATGGTGGTGGCGCATCGCCTATGCCGGGGATCAGGGGCAACCGATCGCGGAGGCCAACGAACTGAGAATTCCCGTCGGGCGCGAGGTCGATGTCGTCCTGCGCTCCTCCGACGTCATTCACTCGTTCTGGATCCCAAGCCTGGGCGGCAAACTCGACATGATCCCGGGCCGTACCAATGTGCTCCGGATCAAGGCGGAACGCCCGGGAATCTACCGCGGCCAATGCGCCGAGTATTGCGGCGGCGCGCATGCGCTGATGGCGCTCGAACTGGTCGCGATGTCCGACGCGGAGTTCGAAAACTGGCTGAAGGCGGCCAAACGTCCCGCACCAGGCGGCACGCATGACGGGCCCGGTGCGGCGCTGTTTCATTCTGGCGGCTGTGGCGCGTGCCATGCCATCCGTGGAACGAAAGCTGCGGGCGTGATCGGTCCCGACCTGTCGCGCATTGGCACGCGCCGCTTCCTGGCAGCGGCGACAATTCCCAATACGCCGGAGAATCTGACCCGGCTCATCACGCACGGCCAGACGGTCAAACCCGGCAATGCTATGCCCGAGTTCCGCATCTTCAGCGAACAGGAACTGCGATCGCTGGCCACTTATCTGACGAGCCTCAAATGACGGCCGAGCGCATGGATCCAGAAGGCGCGAAGCGCGCCTTGCCCCACCCGGAGGCACGTCCGGCGGGCGAGCTCGCAGAACTCCAACGGGTCTGGGCGGGGCCGAAGAGCTGGCGCATCGTCAGCGACGTCAACAACACCGTCATCGGCTATTTCTACATCGCCACGGCCTTCCTGTTCTTCCTGGCGGCCGGCATCCTCGGGCTGCTGATCAGGCTGCAGCTGGCGTCTCCGGGCAACGACTTCCTTTCGCAGGAGACCTACAATCAGATCTTCACCATGCACGGCACGGTGATGATGTTCCTCTTCGCGGTGCCGGCCGTTGAGGCGGTCGGCGTGCTGTTGCTCCCGGCGATGCTGGGCGCGCGTGACATGCCGTTCCCGCGACTCGGCGCCTTCGCGTTCTGGGCCTATTTCGTCGGGGGCATCGTGTTTTTCTGCACGCTGTTCTTCGGCGTCGCGCCGTCTGGGGGCTGGTTCATGTACCCGCCCCTGACCGGCGCGCGCTTCTCGCCCGGTATCGGCGCCGACTGGTGGCTGCTCGGCATCGGCTTCATCGAGATCTCGGCGATCGCCGGCGCGATCGAGATCATCGTCGGCGTGCTGCGCACCCGTGCGCCCGGCATGACTTTGGCGCAGATGCCCATCTTCGCCTGGACCATGCTGATCTTTGCCGGAATGATCGTCTTCGCCTTTCCGGCCGTGATCCTGGCGACGATCCTGCTCGAGCTCGAGCGCGCCTTCGACTGGCCATTCTTCATCGCCGAGCGCGGCGGCGACCCGCTGCTCTGGCAGCACCTGTTCTGGTTCTTCGGCCATCCGGAGGTCTACATCATCTTCCTGCCGGCGGCCGGCATGGTCTCGATGATCGTACCCACCATGGCGGGAACACCGCTCGTCGGGTACCGGTTAATCGTGGTGGCGCTGATCGCGGTCGGCTTCTTCTCGTTCGGGCTGTGGGTCCACCACATGTTCACCACCGGCATCCCGGCCCGTTCGCTCGGCTTCTTCTCCGCCGCGAGCATGGCCGTGGCGATCCCCAGCGGCATCCAGATCTTCGCCTGGATCGCGACGATCGCGGCCGGTCGGCTCAAGATCACCGTCGCGGCGCTCTTCGTCATCGGCTTCCTGCTGATCTTCACGCTGGGAGGACTGACCGGCGTGATGGTCGCGATGGTGCCGTTCGATCGGCAGGCGCATGACAGCTACTTCGTCGTGGCGCACCTTCACTATGTGCTGTTCGGCGGGATGGTCTTCCCGCTGTTTGCGGCGGTCTACTACTGGACGCCGGCCTTCAGCACGCGGCCGCTGTCGGAGCGGCTCGGCAAATGGGCCTTCGGCCTGATTTTCGCCGGTTTCAACATTGCCTTCCTGCCGATGCACATCACCGGGCTGATCGGAATGCCGCGCCGGGTCTACACCTACCCGGCGGGCATGGGTTGGGGCGTGCTCAACCTGGCCTCGACCGCAGGGGCCTTCATCCTGGCGGCCGGCATTCTGGTCTTTCTGGTCGATGTTGCCCGCAACCTTCGGCTCACCGAGAGCAATCGCGCCGGCGATGTCTGGGGAGCCGGAACGCTCGAATGGTTGCCCAATCATAGCTTCGGTATTCGCAGCTCGCCGCGCGTCACCTCCCGCGAGCCGCTCTGGAAACAGCCGGGCCTCGCCCAGGAGGTCGAGGGCGGACGCTGGTACCTGCCCCGAACCGCGACGGGTGCCAGAGAAACGATCGTAACCTCACCCGTCGAGGCGGAGCCGCAATATCTGATGCGGCTGAGCGGTCCCGGCTGGGCGCATCTGGCGGCAGCGGTCTTCACCGCAGCCTTCTTCCTTTTGCTGACGGTCAAGGCTGTCATGCTGGCGGCGACCTGCGGCGCGCTCGCCATCGTCTCGATCATCGTCTGGATGTGGGACAGCGATCCCGCGCCGACCGAGCCCGTCGATATCGGCGGGGGCATCATGCTGCCGACCTATGCGTCCGGGACGCTCTCGCACAGCTGGTGGGCGATGGTGATCCTGATGCTGGTCGCCGCTGCGCTCTATCTCTCCTACCTCTTCGGCTACCTCTATCTCTGGACCGTCTCGCCGGCGACCTGGCCGAGAACCGCTGAGCTGCCATTACCCTCTTCGGCGCTTGGCTCAGTGGCTTTGCTCGGCACCAGCGGCATGCTGCTTTCAGGCGCTCATTGGCTCTTGGGCAGAGTGGGCGGGGCCAAGGTGGGGCTCTCAATTCTGATCGGGTTCGGCGTCCTTGCGCTGCTGTCGGGGCTGGCGCTCGATGGCCTGTCTCACTGGCGCGCTGGCCTGAGACCTCAGGCCAGCGGCTACGCGGCGATGGTCTATGCCAATCTGGCGTTGCAGTTGCAGATCGCGGCGGCCGTCCTCGTCATGGCCGGTTTCGCGATCGCTCGCATCCTCGCCGGCCGGTTGACGACGCGTCGGCGCGTCGTGTTCGACAACCTGTCGCTCTTCTGGGCCTATGCGATCGGGCAAAGCCTTTTCGGCTTGCTGCTGACGCATGGGTTCCCGCGCATGGTCGCATCATGACCAGCCCAACTGTCCCATTCACGCATGTCGCAGGCATGCTGCTGGGTCCTGTGATCTGGGCCGCACATTTCCTCATCGTCTACAGTCTGGAGTCGCTGCTGTGCCGGGCGGGCGCGGGACGTTGGCACGTTGTCGTCATCGCCGCAGTAACGGCCCTCGCAGTCGCCTCGCTTGCCGTCCATGGAAGGAGACAGCTCCAGCGCCTCCGGATGCTTGGCGTGAGCGGTTTCCTTGCACGAGCGGCGTTGACCCTGGATGCCCTGTCTCTTGTCGCGATCATGCTCGTCGCGGCAGTCGGTCTCGCCCTGCCTTCGTGCCGTTAGGAACCTCGTTGGGCCGTTCCGGTTTCATTCGCTCGGCTTGTCCCGCTTTGAGCGAACGATCGGATGATGCAAATGACAGAGTTGATTTTGCTTCGACCGGAAGCCCGCGGCTTCGTGCCCAACAACCCCGCCTTGCCCGTCATGATCTACCGAGGCGCTTTCGGCCAGCGCCCCCAAACTGGCTGCGGCGATGGAAGAGCGGTTCGATGCCAATGGCTGGCCATCGCAATGGCGCAATGGCATTTACGACTTCCACCACTATCACGCGACGGGGCATGAGGTTCTCGGGATCGCCGCCGGCAGCGTGGAACTCGTCATCGGAGGAGAAGGCGGCGAGGAGATCAGCGCGGCGGCCGGCGATGTCCTGCTCCTGCCCGTCGGCACTGGACATTGTCGATCCAGCGCAAGGCGCGACCTCTTGGTCGTGGGCGCATATCCTCCCGGCCAGAGCGGCGATATCATGCGCGATGCGCCCTCGGCGGCCTTACGCGCCGCAATGGCCAAACTGGCTTTTCCGCGCCTTGATCCGGTCCATGGCGAGGGTGGCCCTGTCTCGCAGCATTGGGCAACCCCTTTCACGGAAAGACCTTTGGCGCCGAAGGCTTGAGCTCGCGCTGAAGTCGGCGCTTCGTGTTGCCGCGTCGAACTCGGCGATAGGGTGAACCCGTGCCCTCCGCCCGCGTAGATCTGCTTCTCGGCGGCAACGCCCCGCACGCTGACCGTCGCCTCGATCTGATCCGCGTTCCTAACGGGGACGACACGATCAAAATCACCATGCAGGATCAGCGTCGGTGCTTGGAGGCGACCTCCGTCGATCGCCGACCACGGCCTTGATCCGTCGATTCCGCGCGGCAAGTGACAAGGCAAACGCACGGCTAAGGGAGATGCCGAGACTGCCCGGCAGTCCCGACACCGTCAGGTCATCGGGACGGATCAGTCCCGACACTAGCTCGGGACCGTAACATTGCTCACCCCTGTGAGCTTCGTCCCACGCGCGAAGCAACCAGGCTGGCGACATCGCGCGCCTCGGGTGTCCCATCCGGTGCATCGCTGATCACATTGGCGCGTATGGCCGCCGCATCATATTCAGCCATATCGAAACACTTCCTCATCGCTCGTGACCACGACGGCTGCCGACATCTCGGCAATGAAAGCGTGGGGATGAGTTCCGAGGCTTAAGATCGAAGGCCCAGGATATCGCGATGCAGCGTGTCGCAGGGGGCTGATGGTCTCAGCCTAACTCCCAACCGCGCGTGGCACGCATCGACTGACATTGATCACTTGAGCTGGCTGTCCTTGCTGCCACGACGATTGTACCCGCTCATGACGGGCTTTGTATCGTAGCCAGACTGGCAGGCAACGCAGGTACGCGCGCCCGGCATCGCCCTGCGTCGAGCCTCAGGGATTTCGTTGCCGCAATCCTGACAATGGATTTCGCCCGGTCCGTTCGGCAGGCGCGCCCTCGCCAAACGCACGGCATCAGTGATGCTGTCGTCGATCTGGTCCTGAACGGCTCCATCCGGAGCCCAACCGCTCGCCATGGTTCACCTCAGATTTCCGGCTAGCAATGAGATAGGCCTGGTTGGCGGCCGTTCAATCCATCTCTCCCATCGCTTCCGCTGATTTCTCGGATCAAACCCGAAGGAAACCGCGTTTCGATAGCGACAGATATCGAAAAGGAGATCCCGCGATGACCGATTATGCGAAGCCTCCCTTTCCGGAACAACAGCAATCCATGCCGGGCCAAACCGCTGCTATGGATCCTCGGCCTGATCACGGTGAAGAGAGCTATCGAGGATCCGGTCGCCTCCAGGGCAAACGTGCTCTGATCACCGGAGGCGACAGCGGGATCGGGCGCGCGGTGGCGATCGCTTTCGCCCGCGAGGGGGCCGACGTCCTGATCTCCTATCTCGACGAAGAGGAGGATGCGCGCGAGACGGCGGGTTGGGTTGAGAAGGCCGGGCGGAAGGCCGTTCTCGTACCGGGCGACATCCAGTCAGCCGAGCATTGCCGCAAGCTCGTCCAGCAGACCGTTTCGGATTTGGGAGGGATCGACATCCTCGTGAACAATGCCGCCCATCAGGCCACTTTCGAAGACATCGCAGATATCAGCGACGACGAATGGCAGCTGACCTTCGCGGTGAATGTCCACGCGATGTTCTATCTGACGAAGGCGGCGGTCGCACACATGCCGCCAGGCAGTGCCATCATCAACACGGCCTCGGTCAACTCGGACATGCCCAACCCGACACTCCTGGCCTACGCCACAACGAAGGGCGCGATCCAGAATTTCACCGGGGGATTGGCTCAGATGCTGGCTGAGAAAGGAATTCGTGCGAATGCCGTCGCACCAGGGCCGATCTGGACGCCGCTGATCCCCTCAACGATGCCGGCTGACACCGTCGCGAACTTCGGAAAGCAGGTGCCGATGAAACGACCCGGGCAGCCCGCGGAACTTGCCACGGCCTACGTCATGCTGGCGGACCCCATGTCGAGCTATGTCTCGGGGGCCACGATCGCCGTGACCGGCGGAAAGCCGATCTTGTAATGAGGGCGGACACGGCACCAAAACTCAAACTTCTCGCTTTGAACTGAACGTCAGGCTTGGAGAATCGTGAGTGACCGGCCGCTGACCAAAATCGACAACATATTCGCTGCCGATGACATCACGGCTCGGCGTGCTAGCGTCAATTGCTCGTAACTGGCTCGACCGCCTCCGATCACGAGCCGGTCCTGCCGATCTCCTCCCGGCGCGGCGCACGATGCGGGCTGAATCAAAGCGATCGCACAGCCAGGGCCGTTCTGGTCCTGGCTGTGCTTGGGCTTGCCGCTTTGCATCGACATATCGTTCGTGGCGGAAAAAGGTAACTGAGAAGCGGCGTTTTACCTCGCGCAACGGCATGGTCAGGCCAGCATGCGGACATTGGGCTCGCGAACCCACTGCCGCGTGCGTGCAGGAGCCAGAAATGCCTCGACCGATTTGCCGAGCGCGACGATGCCTTCGTCCGCCTGGACGCCGGCCTTGTCGAGCAATGGCTTGGCTTCAGAGCTGTGGCCGATCGCCTTGAGGTGACCGAAAGCATCCTTGGCGAAATCGATTGCTGCACCTTCCTTCATTAGCGTATGGCAGCCGGCCTCGGAGAGGATGATCGCGACCGCGTCGAAGATCACCGAGGGCGAACCAGCAAGCTGTCCGTCGACCTTCAGCATCTTGCCGTCCTTGAGCTTCACGCCACCGATCTTGGGCGCGACGATCTTGACCGTTCCGCCCTCACCTTCGACTGCCGATCTGACGGCTGCGACCATAGTCCCGTCCGAACCGTCCGAGACGAGGATGCCGACCGATCTACCCTTCAGCGTCTCGGGATACTTACCGACGATCCGGAGCGCGGGTGACGGTTCCATGTCGGCTGGTGCCACAGCGGGTTTGGACGCTTTCGGCAATGCCATGCCAAGGCCGGCGGCCACGCGCTGCGCCAGCATTTCGTCGACATTGACGAGGTTGGACATCACGCGGTTACGGACATGATCGAGCGCGACCTTGGACAGCTCGAAGACGAACGCGCTTGCCATATGGGCCTGCTCAATCTCGCTCTGAGAGCGGAAGAATAGGCGCGCGTGGCTGTAATGATCCGCAAAACTTTCCGCGCGCAGACGAACCTTGTGGTTCTCGACTGGTACCGCCGCCGTACGGAATCCACCGACGGGATCCTCGCGGGGGCCACCTTTCTCCCCTGCCTCGGACAAGCTGTTGGGCTCATAGTTCGCCCGGCCCGTGAAGACCTGCGTCTGCATGTGACCGTCGCGCTGTAGATTCTGGAAGGGGCAGCCCTTGGCCCTGTTGATCGGAATCTGGTGGAAGTTCACGGTTCCCAGGCGCGAGAGCTGCGTGTCCTGATAGGAGAACAGGCGCCCTTGCAGCAGAGGGTCTTCCGAGACATCGATGCCCGGCGGCATGTTGGTCGGCAAGAAGGCGGCCTGCTCTGTCTCGGCGAAGAAGTTGTCCGGGTTGCGGTTCAGCACCATCCGCCCGATGATGCGGATCGGCACAAGCTCCTCGGGGATCACCTTGGTCGCATCCAGGATGTCGAAGGGCAGCGCGTCGGCGTCGGCCTGGCTCAACAGCTGCACGCCGAATTCCCATTCCGGGAAATCGCCCTTGGCTATGGCTTCGTGCAGATCGCGGCGATGATAGTCCGGGTCGGCGCCGGCGATCTTCACCGCCTCGTCCCAACAGGTTGATTGCGTGCCGAGCTTGGGACGCCAATGAAACTTGACGAAGGTCGGCTCGTCCTTGTCGTTGAGCAGACGGAAGGTGTTAACGCCAAAACCCTCGATCATCCGCAGCGAGCGCGGGATGGTGCGATCGGACATCGCCCACATGATCATATGCGTGGATTCAGGCATCAGGCCGATGAAATCCCAGAAGGTGTCGTGGGCGCTGGCTGCCTGCGGATAGCCGCGATCGGCCTCCATCTTCACGGCATGGATCAGGTCGGGAAACTTGATCGCGTCCTGGATGAAGAAGACCGGGATGTTGTTGCCGACGAGATCCCAGTTGCCTTCATTGGTGTAGAACTTGACCGCGAAGCCCCGCACGTCGCGGGGCGTGTCGACCGAGCCCGCACCGCCGGCGACAGTCGAGAAGCGGGTGAAGACCTCGGTCTTAACGCCGACCTCGGTCAACACCCGGGCGCGGGTGAATTCGCTGAGCGACTCCGTCAACTCGAAAAAACCGTGGGCCGCCGAGCCACGCGCATGGACGATGCGCTCGGGGATGCGCTCATGATCGAAATGCTGGATCTTCTCGCGCAGCACGAAGTCCTCGAGCAGTGTCGGCCCGCGACCGCCTGCCTTCAGTGAATTCTGGTTGTCGCTAACGGGGACGCCGTGATTGGTCGTGATGCGGGCCTCCGGCGCCGATGCCGTCTGGTGCAGTTCGCCCCCATTGCCGGAGATGGCTCTCGTAGGGGTCGTGTCGTTGCGCGGGGAACGGGCCATGAATCTTGTCCTTCGTTCGGGTGCTGAGGCTGCTAGGCGAACGAAATGGAACGGCTCTAAGTTCCGGCAGGAGAGCACGGATTTCGAGTTCCGAGGGGAGATCGGAGCACACTTCGCCGACAGCCACCGATCATAGCTTTCAGGCCACACAACGATGCGGATTTTGCCGCGTTCGATCTGGACGGTAAGTCGTTACTCGCTCCGCTTGATCTCCAACGCCCAGTCGTCGCTTTTGGCGGCTTGGCTGCCGTGAGCACCCGACAAGGCTCGATCGGGTCGGGCATAGGAGCGACGGGTAGCTCACCTGCCGGCGGCTTGGGCGCCGCGTGACGACGGCGCTCTTCGCGACATCCCCGCCGACACCGGCGGGCATCATGCGCTTGGCCATGTCAAACTCCACGCCAAGCAGCAGAGCCAACGAGCTGTAATCCAACGGCGCCGATGCAATCCGATCCGCGCAGCGTGGCATCTTTAGTTGAGACGGGTCCCAAAACGTGCGCGGAAATCTTTCGCATCGTCCGGATCAAGGAAGCTGACCCGGACGCGTTCGTGCTCCGGCTCCATCAAGACGCGGGCCTGGTGGGGAATGCTGCGTTCAACAAGCCACAGGCCAATGTCGAACAAGCGCTCGTTAAGGGAACCTGGATCGAGCGGCAGATCAACTCGGTACGGCCCTTCGGCCCCTACACGGGTCGTCAATGCAACCGTCTGCTTTCGCATGCCGCCCTCCTTGCGGCTCGGCACTAGTTCGCATCGATTTATGTCTCGCTCCTGCTCTTATTCAAGACCGCCGCGCATTCTGCGTAGGGCGGGTTTTAGCCATGTGACGATTCGCGCGGGCGCGCCGTCGTTCCACCAGACGGGCCCACGCTCGCGTACGCTACCTTGACCACATCGACCCGAATGCGGGCGGCGCTCAGTTCGCCAAGAGCCTCGGTCTCGGGAGTTCCGGCGACCGCGCAGTCGTCGTTGGGACTAAGGCACGCTACTGCCGGCGGGCCAGCTTCGACGTGCCAGCGCGCATCACCGCGTGGATCTGCGATCCAACGGCATATTCATCCCGCGATGTCCCTGTCTCCGTTGGGTTCGCGCATCGGGCAGCCGTTTCGCTCGAAGCGGAAGCGGGCCGACATCGTATAGGCAGGCTTGCGAAGCCGCATGATCGAGCCGAGCGGCCGATGGGCCTTGAGGCCATGCCATGGGCTGAACGTCAAGCCGTCGTCGAACGCCTGCGATTTCGCCTCGCTCCACGCTTCCTGAGGCTTCACGTTCACGCGCGCCACGGCGACATAGGGGCTTTTATCCTCGGGCCATTGGACCGTCGCATCCTCGACCGGCATCGTCTTGAGGTCAGTGCAAAGCTGCGCGCGCAATTCCCAGACACCGCCATGGGCATGGAAGAAATCAACCGCCGCCTCTCGGAGTCCGTCCGGCTTGCCCGCGAGATCAACCTTGGCATTGGCCAACGCGATCAGCTCCGGCGAGACCGGGAATAGTCCGAACTTGGCGATGTAGTCGCCATAGAGCAGGGGCGCTTGCGTGAAATACGTCTCGCCGAGCGGGTTGGTTTCCGGGTGGCCACCCATCGCGATCAACGTTGCGCTGCGGCCTCCGAAGGCCTCAGCCATTTTCTCGACGCGCTGGAGGACAGAGGACAGCACCTTCTTGGCTCCTTCGGCCCTGTCGGTTGTCGCGGCGACAAGCTTCAGGCTCTTCAAGAATGCCTTGCCGGTCGGTGCCGCGAAGACCGGCCCGTTGCCCATCACGAAATCCTGCGTGGCATCGTTCTCGGATCCGTCGAGCCGTTCGCCCGGCACGCCGATGATCTTGAGGGCGAGTCCGCGCGGAACAGAGACATTGTCATCGAGCACGTCGCCGGGGATCGTCGAGACCCTCATCACCGCGGGATAGATCGCGGGTTGGGCGAACAGACCCTGAGCGAGCACCGGATGCAGACCGGCCATGACCTCGATCTCGCCCTTAAGCAGGGCATGGCTCTTGGCATGGACGCTGCGCAACGGAGGGCCACCATCTTTAAACGTCGTTTCGCTGATCGAGCGAAGCGTGGCGACGAGGGCATCTGCCGTGGCGGCCTCATCGGCTTCGGGCTGCTCGACACCAGGATGGTACCGGATTGGTGCGATCGAAGGGTTGAGGCGGGTCACGTCTGATCTCCATCGCGGGCGTCTTCAGCTCGCCCCTCTGGCCAACACAACCACTGCGGAACTGTTCCAATCCGAACCTGCGGAACATGCGGGGACTGACCCTGTTGTGAGGGCATCCGGCCGCGGATCCGTTGGCACTTGCCGCCTCCTGATCGCGCCAATTTCGCCGCAGATCGCAGGAGAGACGCCCTTGCCCGTTCATGCCATTGTCGGGACGCAGACCGTGCCAATCGAGATCACCTTGAACGGTGATAAGCGGACGCTGGAGGTGTCGCCGGCCACGACCCTGCTGGACCTCCTGCGCCACGATCTTCTCCTCACCGGCACGAAGAAGGGTTGCGACCACGGCCAGTGCGGCGCCTGTACGGTGATCATTGACGGGCAGCGGATCAACAGCTGCCTGCAGCTTGCGGTGATGCAGGACGGCAAGGCGATCACCACCATCGAGGGGCTGTCGCAGGGCGGCGCGCTGCATCCGCTCCAAGCCGCCTTCATCGAACGCGACGCCTTCCAGTGCGGCTATTGCACGCCGGGCCAGATCTGCTCCGGCGTGGCGCTGATCGAGGAAGGGCACGCGACGACTCGCGAGGAGATCCGCGAGCATATGAGCGGTAACATCTGCCGTTGCGGCGCCTACCCCAACATCGTCGATGCGATCGAAGACGTGCTCGTGCAGCGCGGCCAGTTGATGAAGGAGGCCGCGGAATGAACCGCTTTTCCTACTACCGGGCCAGCACCGTGGACGACGCCGTCAAGGCGCTCTGCGCTGAGCCTACTGCGCGCGTCATTGCAGGCGGCACCAATCTCGTCGACCTGATGAAGTACAACGTCGAGGCCCCCGCGACACTGGTCGACGTCACGCGCATCGACGCGCTGAAAGGCATCAGCGAGACAACCGACGGATCCTTGCGCATCGGCGCACTCGTGCTCAACACGACCGTCGCCTCCGATCAGCGCGTCAATGACCGGTTTCCCCTCCTTGCGAGCGCGATTCTAGCGGGTGCGACGCCGCAGCTACGCAATGCCGCGACGACGGGTGGCAACCTGAACCAGCGTACCCGCTGCTATTACTTCACCGATGTGGCAACGCCCTGCAACAAGCGCGAGCCGGGATCAGGCTGCTCCGCGATCGGCGGTCTCAACCGCATCCATGCCATTCTGGGCGCCAGCGAGCACTGCATCGCCACGCACCCCTCCGACATGTGCGTCGCGCTGGCGGCACTTCAGGCCGAGGTGCACGTCGCGGGGCCCGGAAGCGAGCGCGTCATACCCTTCGCACAGTATCATCGGCTTCCGGGTGACGAGCCGCAGCGGGACAATACTCTGCAGCCTGGGGAGATCGTCGTGGCGGTCGTGCTGCCGCGGGCCAGCTGCAACTATGCCGGCCACTACAGCTATCTGAAGCTGCGCGATCGGCTGTCCTATGCCTTTGCTCTTGTTTCGGTCGCCGCTGCGCTCGAGGTGGAGGACGCCGTGATCAAGTCGGCGCGGATCGCCCTCGGCGGCGTCGCGCACAAGCCCTGGCGCCGCGACGACGTCGAAGCGTCGCTTGCCGGAAAGGCCGCGGACGAGACGGTGTTCGCCGGTGCAGCCGACCTCCTCCTCGCCGGCGCGCAAGGCTACGAGCACAACGCCTTCAAGATCGATCTGGCACGGCCTGCCATCATTCGCGCCCTGACGCAGGCGGCAGCCGGAACGCCGCAATCGCAGACCGACAAGCGTATCGCCTGAAAGGCTTGAGACCATGTTGAAGAACGACACCCATATCGGCTCGCCCCGCAGCCGCGTTGATGGTCCCGCCAAGGTCACCGGCAAGGCAACCTATGCCGCCGAGTTCACGGCCGCCGATCTCGCGCACGCTTACATCGTCGACAGCGGCATCGCGCGCGGCCGGATCACCGGCATCGATACGGCAAGCGCCGAGTCGGTGCCGGGCGTCATCAAAATCTTCACCCACGAGAACAGGCCGAAGACGGCTTGGTTCTCCTACAAATACCAGGACATGGTCGGGCCGCCCGGTTCGCCATTCCGGCCACTCTACAGCGACGAGGTGCAGTTTAGCGGCCAGCCGATCGCCTTGGTCGTGGCGGAGAGCTTCGACGTCGCGCGCCATGCGGCTTCGTTGCTGCGCGTGACCTATGACGAGCAGCCGCACGAGACCGATCTTAGCCGGGCCCGTCGCGACAGCTACGAGCCGCCCAAGAAGCGCAGCGGCATCGCCCCCCCGCCCAAGCCACGTGGCGACGCGATCAAGGCGTTCGGCGAAGCGCCCGTGCGCGTCGGGGGCGAATACACGATCGCGACCGAGCACCACAATCCGATGGAGCCGCACGCCACGACCGTAATCTGGGACGGCGACGGAAGGATCACCGTGCACGACAAGACGCAAGGCGTGCAGAACAGCCAGGCCTATGTCGCAAGCGTCTTCGGCCTCTCGAGTGACGATGTCAGAGTCGTGGCCCCCTTTGTTGGCGGCGGCTTCGGCGCGGGCCTTCGCCCGCAACATCAGCTCTTCCTGGCAGTGATGGCCTCGCTCGCGCTCGAACGTTCGGTCCGGCTGGAGATGACGCGCCAGCAAATGTTCTCCCACGTGCACCGTCCCGAGACGATCAACGTGCTCTCGCTGGGGGCAGGAGAGGACGGCAGGCTGCACTCGATCCAGCATCAGGCCGTCGCTGCGACATCGCGGTTCGAGGATCATCAGGAGGTCGTCGTCAACTGGTCGGGGTTGCTCTACCCCGCGCCCAATGTCGATCTCCGCTATGAGCTTGCAAAGCTCGACATCTATTCGCCCGGCGACATGCGCGCGCCAGGCGCGCCGCTCGGCATGTTCGCGCTGGAAAGCGCGATGGACGAGCTCGCCGTCGCGACCGGAGTCGATCCGGTGGAACTTCGGCTGCTCAATTATGCCGAACGCGACGAAAACGATGACGTTCCCTTCAGCTCGAAGGAACTGCGGGCCTGCTACCGGCAGGGCGCCGAGCGCTTCGGTTGGACCAAGCGCAACCCGGAACCGCGCTCGATGCGCGACGGCCGCGAACTGATCGGCTGGGGCATGGCCAGCGGCGTCTGGGAGGCCAACATGATGAAGACGTCGGCGCGGGCGGTGCTTAGCGCTGAGGGCAAGCTCGAAATCTCCTGCGCCACGTCTGATATCGGCACCGGAACCTACACCATCCTAACTCAGATCGCCGCCGATGCGCTCGGACTTGCGATGGAGGACGTTACTGTCGCGCTGGGGGATTCATCGTTGCCGGCCTCGCCCGTCCAGGGCGGATCCTGGACAGCGGCGTCCGCAGGCAGTGCGGTGATGGCGGCCTGTCAGACCCTAAGGGCAAACCTGCTCAAACAGGCGAGCAAAATCGACGGCTCGCCCCTTGCCGACGTCGGGATCGACGATGTCGCATTCACGGACGGTCGGATCGTCATGCGCGTCGATGCCAACAGGTCAGTTTCGCTGGCTGATGCCATCGCTTCGGGCGGAAACACTCAGGTCGAAGCCGAGGAATCGGCCGGGCCCGGCCTGATAGGTATGATGTTGCCGAAGAGCCACTCGACCTACACCCATGCCGCGGTGTTCGCGGAGGTGCGCATTGACCAGGATCTGGGCGTGTTGCGCGTGACCCGGATCGTCAACGCTGTCGCGGCCGGCCGCATCCTCAACCCCAAGACGGCTCGCAGCCAGATCATCGGCGGCGTCGTTTGGGGGATGGGCATGGCGCTCCACGAAGAAACGCTGACCGACCATGCGCTCGGCCGGATCATGAACCACTCCCTGGCCGAGTATCACGTCCCCGCCAATGCCGATGTCCACGAGGTCGAGGTGAACTTCGTCGAAGAGCATGACGACAAGGCGAGCCCGATCGGCGTCAAAGGCCTCGGCGAGATCGGTATCGTCGGGACAGCCGCCGCCATTGCCAACGCGGTGCATCACGCCACCGGCAAACGCATCCGAAGCCTGCCGATCACGATCGACAAAATCGTTGCGCGTTAACCGCCCACTCTGGTTTGATCCTCGGAGTGCCTGCCGTGAAATCGAGTTTCGGGCTCGCTTGGGGCCAACCCTGTCTCGATCCCGCTCATTGTCAGCGCCTCACGCTCCGGTTTGCCGGTGGGGGGCATTGACCGGCTTGGACTCGGGCGAGCCCTTCTGACGCAGGAAGATCGACAGGACGACGAGCACCGCCGTAGAGAGGAACTCGGACTGCCAGTTTTGGAAGGACTCGAACCAGAACTGTGCGCCGATCAGGTAATCGAAGCCAGATGTCGTGGGTTTGCCATGAAGGACCGCGTCCGCGTTCGCGGCGTGCAGGCTCCCCCACCAGTGCAAGCAAAACGAGATGATGAAGAGAGCAAGCAAAGACAGGCCCAAGGACCGCCCGTACAGCCACCCCAACCATCCACCTCGCTTTGCTGGCCATGGACTGCGGGGGGCGGGTGCGCTTTCCTCCGCTTTTTCGTCGGGGTCTTTGGACTCCGCCGAGCCGCGCTGAACCAGCACCGCAGTCAGCATCACATAGGACGCCATCTGGAGGAACTCGCTCTCCCAATTCTCGAAGAGGGCTGACACGAAGGCGCCACTGGTGAGGTAACCGCCCAGGGACAACCCCTCCATTCCATGAGCAATGCGCAATTCGTTGAACGCGCTTACACCTGTTCCAGCCATACCGATCAAACTTACGAGAAACATCAAAGCAAGGACGATCGTCAGACCGTTTTCCCGTGCGATTGCTCTACAGCCTTGATTGAACATAGCCGCCACCCTCCGGCAGCGTGAACCCGCAGCGATCAACACGGTTCCGCCGATTCCAACGGGGGCGACAGCTCCGGAGGAGGCTATCTCCACCACACGCTGCATGAGATCCATCCGGCATCCGGCCGATTCATCAACGACCGATGCCATTGTGAGAATGCGCTTGCGCGCGTGGCGAAAGTGTACGGGCAGTGAACTGCAGAGTGTGTGTCGCTCAATCCTTCTTGAGCTTCCCAAGATTGCCCGGCAATCCTGAGATCGAAAGGTCGTCGGGACGCGTCAACCCCGTGACCTCTTCAGGACCGTTGGCGTGCTCAGCCTCATGTGCCTCATCCCAAGCTCGGATGGCCCCGACGAGCCTGGCAAGCTCCTCGGCCTGCGGGGTCCCTTCAGTCGCATCACTGATGGCGTTGGCGCGGGTCGTCGCCGCGTCGTATTCTGCTCTGCTGGTAATCTGCATCGAAACACTCCTTGCATGCGCAATCGATGAGATCTGCGCCGCGAGAGCAACGATAGGCGCGGCGACGCGGTTCCACCCCACGGGATGCACGGTTGCGCTCTCGCTCTGGGTACCTCAGTTGGATGTCACCCTATCAGCGTGTCGGGCCGGCCCAACGCGAAGCGCTTTGGGAAAGCGACCAGCAGCCCCGCGGCTAGATCTGAGAACGCAGTAGGCTCGCCATCCAATCTGACAGTCGCTCCCCCATGGAGCGCTGCTGCCACTTGTCGATCGTGTAGCGGGTCGACCGTTTCAAGTCGGCCTGGAAGATCTTGATCTGCTCACGCGCGAACCGCGGTTGATAGAAATTGATATTGGCTTCGTCGTTCAATCGCAGGGCGCGCTCGTCAATGTTCGTGGATCCCACCGAGGTCCAGACCTCATCCACGACGACGAGTTTGCAGTGATACATCGTCGGATCGAATTCATGGATCCTGATGCCAGCTTCGAGCAATTCTCCCCAGAAGTGCCGCGACGCCTTCTGAACGAGGCGTGCATCGGTTTTCTGGCCGGGCACAATGATCTCGATATCGACGCCTCGTTTTCGTGCATCCAGCAGTTGCCGCCGGGTGATGGAATCGGGAACGAAGTACGGTGTGGCAATGCGAATGTTTTTCTCCGCGGCGGCGAGGGCTGTCATCAGCATGAGGTGCATCACGTTGCGCTGATGGGTCGAACTGACGACGATCTGGGCATCCTGTTCGCCCTCGGGTTCGATCGCCGGGAAGAACCGGTCTCCCATCAGCAGTTCGCCGGTGGCCTCGATCCAGTGCTCGGCGAAGGCGGCCTGGAGTTCGGAGACGGCAGGGCCTTCGAGCCGATAGTGATTGTCGCGCCACTCGGCAGCCGTCCTGGCATCGCCATTCCATTCGTCGCCGATTCCGACGCCACCGGTGAAGCCGATGCGACCATCGACGATCAGGAGCTTCCGATGTGTGCGGTTGTTGACCCGATCGACCGTGCTCCATTTCACGGGTCTAAATCTCACCACCTCCACGCCCGCCGATCGCATGCGCTCGATCAACGTCTCCTCCATCGGGATGCTTCCCACCCAGTCGAGCAAGACCTTTACGCTGACGCCTTCGCGCGCCTTTTGCGATAGGACGTCCGCGAACTGATCAGCGATCGCGCCACGCCAGTAGATGTAGGTCTCGAACGTGATCGTGTTGCTGGCACCGCGGATCGCCTGCAGCATCGATGGGAAGATCTGGTTCCCGTTTGTCAGCGTCTCGACCTTGTTACCCGGGATGGCATGGGAGCCGAACAGGGCTCCCATCGAGATTCTGAACTGCTCGTCGGAGGAAGCCAGATGGTGCGGCAGCGGCTGCTGCAGATCCCGCCGCTCCGGCATCAAGTTGGCGACGATCAGCCAAGCGGCAACGCCAGCCGCCGCTGACAGGATGGCTATGACAAGCGGATGCCTCGCGATTTTCATGATGGCCCCCGCCAGCGACTTGCGATGAGAACACCCCCGCCTTGGCAAGGTTCCCCGTGCATGCCGAGCGTGGGCTGGCGAGGTGCCGAAGGAAGCCGCCGGGCCGAAGACCCTAAGATGTGGGGAAGGGCCGACTGAGATGAGGCGAACGCCGCAAGCCAAACCGCCAGGGCCGGTCGCGCGCCTTGCTGATCCCGATCCGCGTCCCCTGGACGAAATCCGGGAGTTCGCTCCGATCTCCCCAGCAGAAGGGGGAGCGCCTCATGTCGAGGCCATTGTGGCTCATGTCGATGCCCAGTGCCTGCGCGAGACGTCCCGGGCCAGCGCAGAGCAGTCCCTTACCGCGCCTGAGGGCCATCACATCGAGCCCCTCCAGCGGAGCTAGCGCTCTCAGCAGGACCGCGCCCCCATCGGCCGCGACGATGTTGAGACACCAGTGCAGACCGTATGAGCGATAGACGTAGGCATGACCTGGTGGGCCGAACATCGCAGCATTGCGGATCGTTGGACCCCGGAAGCTGTGCGAGGCGGGATCATCGCGCATATACGCTTCCGTCTCGACGATCATGCCGCCCACCCCATCGACGAAAAGCGATGCTCCGATCAGCCCTAAGGCGAGAGCGGGTGCATCGGTATCGAATACGACAGCGGGGGATTGCGGCGTCAGTCCCAGCGCTCTGAGATGATCTGGCCTCATGGTCGCCACCGCTCGATCACTTCCGCGACGGTCGTGACCTCCACCTGCTCGCTGAAGCGCTCGCGATAAAGCGTCAGGAGCGCATGGTGCTGCCGATCGGCGGAGCTGCACAAGGCGTCGCTCACGACAATGACACGATAGCCTCGGTCGATGCCTCCCAGCACCGTTGCCAACACGCAAACGTCGGTCTCGCCTCCGGTGACGATCAGCGTGTCGATTCCGGTACCGCCCAGGAGCTGATCCATCCCGCCTTCCGTCCAGGGCGAATAAACGTGCTTATCCAGCACCCGGGCTGGAGGGACCAACTCAGACAGTGCGGGATGCAGCTCGACCAGTGCAGCGCCTTCCCGCTCCAGTGTGACCTGGGACCACTTCTCGTAATATTTGCGCCACACGCCGGGGCCGCCTCCCGCCTTCCGCGCCGGGATGAAGCGCGTGAAAAGCGTGCGGGCCGGATGCCGACGGGCGATGTCCGTCACGGCCGGCAAAACGTCCATCGTCCAGGGAACGTGCCAAGGCGATCCGGGCGCGAAGAGCTTTTGCATGTCCACGCAGACATGCAGCGCGTGATGATCTAGGTCTTCTCTCAGGCCAGAGCCCAAAGGAGCAGCCTCCAGGTGTGCAGCCGGCTTGTGCGACCGCAACGAATCTTGCGAGCCTCGCCAAATGACACCAGGGATCCACGCGGGCTGGCAGGATCCGATCGCGGTCAGACCGGCAACGGGTGTGGGAAGCGTTCGTTCCTTGGTTAGGGCGATTGCAGGCATGATGACAGGCGCCTGCCTGCCGCCTTAGAGCGCGCTAGCCGCGAGCTTCTCTGAGACTGAAACGGGTCTCAGCGCGCTTGGAAATTCTCTGGTGGGATGTCGAGCACCCAAAGCAGTCCTTCGGGAGAGAAGTCCATCGTCACTCGTCCCGAAACAGCAGACGACACCATCCGCTGAACCACGACGCTGCCAAACCCGGTCCTGCTAGGGGGTGTAACGGGAGGACCGCCGCGCTCGCTCCATGACAGGCGCAGTGATGAGCCATCTTCGACCACAATCCGCCAACGCAACGTCACGGCACCCGTGGGGCCTGACAACGCTCCGTACTTGATCGCGTTGGTCGCGAGTTCGTGGAGGGCCAGCCCGACCGCCTGCGCCGCGTCGGCGGGCAGCGACACGGGCGGGCCGTCGATTTCGATGCGGCCATCGCCGAAGGCGTTGAAAAGATCCAACTGGCCCGCCGCAAGCTGGGTGAGGTCTCCCTGCACCCAGGCCTGATTGACCAGGATGTCCTGGGTCTTTGCCAAGCCTTGAAGCCGGTTCATGAAGCGCTCGCTGAAGCCCGACAAGCTGTCGACCGAACGGATCGTCTGGCTCGCCAGAGCCTGGATCACCCCCAGAAGGTTCTTGGACCGATGAGCCAGCTCCGAGAGCAGGAAGCGCTGGTGCTCCTGTGCCGTCTTGCGCTCAGAGACATCCCTGAAGACCGAGATGAAATGCTGCGGCACTCCGGCCGTGTCACGGACGAGCGAGATCGTCCGGCCGACCCAGATTTCGGAACCATCGGCCTTGAGGTAACGGGCCTCGAAGGCGCTGTGCTCCGCTTCGCCCGATAGCACTCGGCCCATCTCATCAAGGTCTCGCCCGCGGTCCTCGGGAGCTGTCAGTCGGTCGAGCGGCGTTGCCATCAAGGCAGCGCGGGGATAGCCGAGGATGCTGCACAGGCGTTCGTTCACTTCGATCCAGCCGCCGGTCGTGTCGGTGTAGGCCATGCCGACGGCCACGTTTTCGAAGATGCTCCTAAAGCGCGCTTCGCTCGCGCGCGTGGCCGCTTCTGCACGGCGCCGTTCCGAGATATCGGCCATGATGCTGACGAGCCGCACGGGCCGCCCCTTGCCGTCCCGCTCGGCGACCTGCCCCCGGCCCGACAGCCAAACGATTCGGCCATCGGGCCGAATGATGCGGTACTCGGCCGGAAATGAATCGAGCGTTTCGGCCTGGCGTCGCAATCGTAGCGCGGCCGCGCGATCGTCAGGGTGGATCGCCGCGAGCCATTCATCGGCATCGACACCCACCTGACCGATATTACCGGGCAGTGTCAGTCCAAAGAGAGCCAGGCCTTCATCGCTCCAACGCCTGCAGCCTGCTCCAAAATCAGTTTCCCAACTCCCCAAGCCACCAGCCTGTAAAGCAGCTCTGTAGCGTGCCTCGCTGTCCCGCAGGGCCTGGACGACAGGTCCCGATCCTTCGCCTTGGTTGGAGACGACGGCATGCTTCACGCAGAACACTCCAAGCTTGCAGAACGATCATCAGGTCGCACTCAATCGGCCTCATTCGTTATCGTCAAGCCGTCGCTGGTGTAGTGAGAAGTGCCGGTTTCCGATCTAAAGTCGGCTCAGGCACGCACAAGAGGCGCCCCCTGATCCGTTGCCTTGTGTCGCGTGACCAAACCATGTGAACTGCGGCCCCAAATTCGCTGCCAGGAACGAGATTTGATGCTGCGGTCCGTCGCAACCGGCCTCCCGACAAGGGTCGTTATCATCGCGTTCTTCGCCGTGATCGTCCTGCCCGGCACCATCTTCGCAAGCGTACTCATATCGCGCTTCGCGCAGGCCGAACGTAGCCGCTTCCAGCAAGAGGCCAGGGAGGTCGCGAGCACGGCTGCATCCGTGGTGGACCAACACATTCGCGGGTGGCAGGCGACCCTCCAGACGCTGGGCACCTCGGAGAATCTCCGGAGCGGCAACCTCGAAGCGTTCTATCGTCAGGCACTGGCTGTGAAGACGTTCATCGGCGCCGATATCGGCCTGCGTGACCTCGACGGCCAGCAACTCGTCAATACGCGTCAGGTCTTCGGCAGGCCACTGCCTCTGACCCCGATGGGAGTCGATCGGCAGATCATCTCGTCGCAGAAGCCCTATGTTGCGGATGTCTTCACTGGGGCTATCGCCAATGCGCCCCTGGTTGCGGTCGTGGTTCCGGTCTCGATTGGCGGCGTGCCGCGCTATCTGCTGCATGTCAGCGCCGAGACCAAACTGTTCTACGACGTCATCCGCACGGTCACACCCCCAGGCTGGTTCGTCGCGGTGGGTGACCGGGCCGGCGTCTACGTCACCCGATCCGAACAGCACGAGGCGTTCACCGGCCGCCCTGGCGTGCCGGCCTTCCTGAAGAAGGCCGTCGGCAGGGAGGGCACCTTCGTCGGCCAGAGCGCGCTCGGCGAGGACGTTCTCGTCGGATATGCCCGCTCTGAGCTGTCAGACTGGCTGATCGCCGCCAACATCCGGCAAAGCGTCATAGAGCGTCCACTGCGCGAGGCCCTCCAAGCGCTCGTGGCAGGCGGCGCGATGGCGCTTCTGGTCGCCTCAGCCCTCGCCCTCCTGCTGTGGCGCCTGATCGAAACCCCGCTCAAGGCGTTGACGGCGGCGAGTTCGAGACTCGGGCAATTCTCGTCCCCCATCGCCGCGCCGACGCGGCTGCGCGAGTTCGTCGCCTTGAGGGACGCGATGTCCGAGGCGTCGTCCAAGCTCAGTGCCAACAGCGCGGAGCTCGAGGGCAGGATCCAGGCGCGCACAGCTGAGCTGGAACGCGCCAACGAACGTCTCAAGCAGGAGGGCGAGGAGCGACTGCGCGTCGAATCCATGTTGGCTCAGTCACAGAAGATGGAGGCCGTCGGCAACCTCACGGGCGGCGTCGCCCATGACTTCAACAACCTCCTGCAGGTCGTCAGCGGCAACCTCGAATTGCTCGGTCGTGAGATGGACCTCAGCGAGAAGGGGCGGGGACGGCTTGCCAATGCGATGTCAGGCGTCGCGCGCGGCTCGCAACTCGCCAGTCAGTTGTTGGCGTTCGGCCGCCGTCAAGCGCTCGCACCCAAGCCGATCAATGTCGGCCGGCTCATCCGCGGCATGGATGACCTGCTGCGTCGCTCGATCGGAGAGGCCATCGAAGTCGAGACCGTCATCGCCGGAGGCCTCTGGAACACGTTCGCCGATCCGACGAATGTCGAAAACTGCATTCTCAATCTGGCGATCAACGCGCGCGATGCCATGGGGGGATCGGGTCGCTTGACGATCGAGGCGGGGAACGCCTTCCTCGATGACGCCTATGTTGCTCGCCATGCGGATGTGACAGCCGGTCAATATGTCGTCGTCAGCGTGACCGACACGGGCTCGGGCATGACACCGGAGATCATGTCGAAGGTTTTCGAGCCGTTCTTCTCGACGAAGCCGATGGGCAAGGGAACAGGACTCGGTCTGTCGATGGTCTATGGCTTCGTCAAGCAGTCGGGCGGTCATGTGAAGATCTACAGCGAAGTCGGTTTGGGCACGACGATCAAGATCTACCTCCCTCGCTCGATGAGCGCAGAGGAAAACAGTGCGCCCGATGATGCCCGCCCGATCGTCGGCGGGAACGAGACCGTGCTCGTCGTCGAGGACGACGACGCCGTCCGCGAAACCGTCATCGGGCTCCTGACCGAATTGGGATACAACGTGCTCAAGGCCTCCGATGCCCAAGGCGCGCTGAGCATTGTCGAAAGCGGGGTCGCGATCGACCTGCTGTTCACCGACGTTGTCATGCCGGGTCCCCTGAAGAGCGCGGACCTTGCGAGACAGGCGAAGCTACGCCTGCCCAAACTCACGGTCCTGTTCACCTCAGGCTATACCGAGAACTCGATTGTCCACGGCGGCAGGTTGGACGACGGCGTCAACTTGTTGTCGAAGCCGTACACGCGGGAAGCCCTGGCGCGCAGAATCCGGCACGTCCTGCCCGAAGCGACCTCGCCCGAGGTTGACGATCGGCGCGCATCGGAAACGGTGTTGCTGGTGGAAGACGATGCCCTGATCAGAATGGACACCGCTTCACTGATCGAGTCGCTGGGATTCGTCGTCGTGGAGGCAGCGACGGCCGACGAGGCGCTGGGGATCGCCAGGACGCGGGCGATTGACCGACTGGTCACCGACATCGGTCTCCCGGACATGGACGGCATGGAACTGGCGAGGCGGGTTCGCGAACTGCATCCTCAACTTCCCGTCGTCTTCGCAACGGGGCGGCACGAGGTTCTGGAGGTCGAAATGGACAGCCGCACCAGGCTTCTGCCCAAGCCTTATGGCGCAGGGGATTTGGCGCGGGTTCTTGCATGAGCCCGCAAATGAGCCCAGCGTCGTATGCAAGCTTCGACCAGGAGTTTGCTGAGGCTGCGGCTTCAAGAAGGTTCGACGTTTGGCTGGCCGCGAGACTCTGCAGCGGTCCCCACGAAATCGGGCGCGAGGGAGGGGAACGGTGCCATTTCGCCATTTGTCCGACCCTGTTGATGTCGCCCGGTGCCACGCTGCGCTGGAGCGTGCCTGGGCCGATATCAAGGCAAGCGAGCACCTCCTGCTTGGGACGGATGAGTCCGAGAAGCTGAGGCTGGCCGTTATCATCGCCAACCTCTCCGCCATCACCAGCGATGAAGCCGAGTTGTCCGCGCGCGCGATCGAGCGTTTCCAGACCACCAGCGATCGCTGAACCCCCGATGGATGGGCGAGTGAGCCCTTCGCGCGAAGGCAGCAATCGGCAGGGCGCTCCCATTGGCTCGCTACGGCAATCACCTCGAGCGGCCTTCCCAGACCTGTGGATCATGCGGCTCGACCCGGAATGGCGGCCTGGCGGCAATCACCAGGAGCGCCATCAGAAGCCCTGCGATGAGAAGCCAAAGCCAAAATTCGGCCGGCGGTGGCCTTTTACCTCGGCGTTTCACGACATGCCTCCGCCTGGATGGGAACAAGTCCACGCAAACGGGTTGGTTCCAGCACCGGGCAAGCTCTGTTTACGCTCGGCCGATAAGGTGCTTAAGGCCCATGAAACAGACTGCGGTGGGTCGGGGAACCAAATCGCGAGTGCCGCGTTTTCGTCCCGCTGCTGCAGGTGCCAGGTGAATGCTGATTCTTCTTGTCGAAGACGAACCCCTTATTTTGATGGATGTTGAATCGGCCCTGATAGACGCTGGCTTCGAGGTCATTGCCGCATCGAATGGCGAAGACGCGGTTGGTTGGATCGAGAGGCGAGGGGCGGAGATCCGGGCGGTGCTGACGGACATACGCCTCGGAGGCCGCCTATCGGGATGGGACGTCGGGCGGCACGCGCGCCAGACCGTGCCGACCATGCCAGTCGTCTATGTCAGTGGTGACAGCGCCGGCGACTGGACGTCGCAGGGCGTCCCGAGCAGCGTGATGATCCAGAAGCCCTTTGCCTTCGCACAGATCATCAGCGCGGTCTCGCTCCTGATGAACCAGAGCGACCAGATCGGTCACGCGCCGAGCGCCTGAGCTGCGACAGAGAGCGACTTCTTGTCGCCCGTTCCAGCCGTCGCACTATCGCGTGATGCGCTCGTCGTCGGCCTCGAAAATCGCGCTCAATCCGCCTGCCTCGTATGAAAATTCGGCGCGGTTACTGCCGGCGATGCCCATCCTGAGGAGGCGCGATCCAAAACCTCTTTTTTCGGGCTGGACGGCCGGGGGGCCTCCCCTTTCGCGCCAGGTCAACTGGAACACCTGATCGGCCAGGGTCCAGCGGATTTCGATGGAACCGCCATCCGCCGAAAGGGCTCCATACTTGACCGAATTCGTAGCCATCTCGTGCGCCAGCAATGCCAGCGACAACGCCGCCTTGGGTCCGAACAACACCTCCGGCCCGGCGATGTTGAAGCGATGGGCCTCGGCCTGGAGCCCCAGGACACTGTCCAGAAGTGACCCGACAGTGGCTGAGGACCAGCTCTTTTGAAGGAGCATGTCGTGCGCATGGCTCAAGGCAACGAGCCGGCTTTGGAAAGTCCGGGCAATCTCGGGATCGGCCTGGCGCAGGGTCTGCGATGCGATGGCCTGGACCACGGAGAAGGTGTTTTTGACGCGGTGGGCGAGTTCCTCCATGAGGAGCTGCTTTTGCGCCTCCTCGTTCTTGCGGTCACTGATATCGAGCGAGATACCGGCAAGGCGAAACGGCGAGCCGTCCGAGGCTCGGTCGAGTTGGGCGCGCAAATTCAGCCAGACTTCGCCCTGTTCCGCGTGGCCGAGGCGGAACTCGACGTCACATTCGCAGCCGCGGGTGATCGTCGCCTGAAAGGCTTCAACGACCCTGTCGCGATCCTGCGGATGGACGGCATCCAGCATCTGCTCGTAGCTGAAGGGCTGATCGATCGCGACCCCGAAATTCGCCTTGAAAGCGGAGGATGCTTCGAAGCTTCCGGTGAGCATCATCCACTCCCACGATCCCAGCCGGGCGGCGTCGAGGATGAAACGGCTCCTGCGCTCTGCCGCCTGCGCCATCGCATGGGCGAGAGTCTCAATCGATGCTACCCGCCGCAGTTCGAGCTGCGTCATGACCTGACGTGCCAAAACCTCGAGGGTCAGCCGCTGTCGGTCGGTGATGCCGTCAGGACGCGGGGCGCGGTCCAGCACGCAAACCGTGCCGATGATCTGGGCGTCTGGCGTGCGCAGCGGGGCGCCAGCGTAGAAGCGCAGGCCGCCTTCGACCTGGACCAGTGGATTGCAGGCGAACCGCGGATCCTCCAGCGTGTCCCGGATCACCATGATATCGGACTGGACGATCGCGTGCGCACAGATCGAAACATCGAGCGGCAATTCGCGTACACCAATCCCGACCTCCGCCTTGAACCATTGCCGCACATCCGCAATCAGGTTGACGATCCCGATGGGGGCATCGAACGAGGCCGCCGCCAATTTCGCGATGTCATCGAATTCGGCTTCGGTCGGCGTGTCTAGAATGTCGTACCGTCGAAGGGCCGCCAGCCGCGCCGGGTCGGTTATCGTCGATTGCACTGACATTCAGGCTCCAGACATGCAGGGGCGGCCTCAGGGCATAGGATACAGAATGCAGGATGCCTAGTGCGATGCGGTAACGCTGCCGACCTCTCTTGTCTTGCCTTGCATGTCGGCGATGTCGATCCACAGCGGTTCAGAACGTCGAAAGATGAGCGGCCGCACGGAACACCGAGAGCGGGATGTGGTTGAGCGGAGATCACCCCAGTGTTGGAGAACATCCCATGGCGACGACCGCAAAGCCCCTCGACGAGCTGTTCCACGACATGCTCAAGGACGTCTACTACGCCGAGAAGCAGATCTTGAAAGCGCTGCCCAAAATGGCGAAGGCCGCGAAGTCCGCCGAGCTGAAAAAGGCCTTCGAAACGCACCGAGCTGAGACCGAGGGCCATGTCGAGCGGCTCGGCGAGGTCTTCGAACTGATCGGCAAGGCCCCCCGAGCCAAGACCTGCGATGCGATCCTCGGCATCCTCGAAGAAGGCAAGGCCGTCATCGAGGACTATGCCGACAGCCCTGCGCTGGATGCCGGTCTCGTGGCTTCGGCACAAGCCGTCGAACACTATGAGATCGCTCGTTACGGCACCCTGAAGGCGTGGGCCGCGCAACTCGGCCACAAGGATGCCGTCAAGCTCCTCGACGAGACGCTGGCCGAGGAGACCAAGACCGACAAGGCGCTGACCCAGCTCGGCGGACCCGCCAATTCGGCCGCCGTTGCCAAGGCCGCCTAACCACGAACCTGGCCCGGCAGGCGATGTCCTGCCGGGCCAGCCTCTCGCGCGCTTCGACGGGTCGACCCTTTTGTCCGAACCTCGTTGCCGAGCGTGATCCACACGGGCGCGTGGTCGCTGGCCCCGTCGAGGCCACGGATCGAACGATCGACGCTTGCGTCCTGCAGCCTGCGTGCGACCTCGGGACTGAGCAGCAGGTGGTCGAGCCGCAGGCCGGCATTTCTCTTCCATCTCTGGCGCATGTAATGCCAAAACGTGAAGACCTGCGCGCCCGGATGAATTTCGCGCAAGGCATCGGTCCAGCCCTGCGAAACGAGGCTGTGAAAGGCATGCCGGCTTTTGGGGTGAAGCAAAGCGTCGTCTACCCAAGAGGTCGTGCGGTAGATGTCCAGGTCGGTCGGCACGACGTTATAATCTCCCGCCATGACCACGGGCACTTTTGCAGCCAGCAGCGTGGCCGCATGGGCCCGTAGCCGATCGAACCACGCGAGTTTGTAGGCGAATTTGGGGCCGGGTTGGGGATTGCCATTGGGCACGTAAATCGACGCAATCAGGATGCCGTTGACGGCGGCCTCGATATATCGCGCCTGCATGTCATCGGCGTCGCCCGGAAGGCTGGTCCGAGTTACGATCGGTGTGCTCCCGCGCGCCAGGATCGCGACACCATTCCAGGTTCTCTGCCCCCTCCATACGGCGCCGTAGCCGGCATTCTCCAGCGCGTCTGCAGGGAAGGCGTCGTCTGATGATTTCAGTTCCTGCAGGCAGACGACGTCGGGCTTTCGCGCTGCGAGCCAGCCCAAGAGGTTCGACAATCGCCTGTTCACGTTATTGACGTTGAATGTGGCGATCGAAACGGCTGCCGGCGGCGCACTGACGGGTGATCCACTCACGGCTCGCTACCTGCGCTCGATCTGCATGCGTCACCTCCTGCACTGGCGCCAACGTCGTCGGAGCGGGATTGATCCGTGAACAGTGGCCCCAGCGCGGCGCGCGCAATGACTACGGCCTCTCGATGTTCGAGAAGAAACCGCTCTATCGCTGGCACCGAACAGGACAACCGTAGCGATGGGGGCTCCACGACGCCCCCCAGCCCGACCATTCGGGATGTTTGGTTAGGTGATCGGTTCCTCCTACGCACCAGATGGGTCGTGTGCCGACTGCCTTCGCAATTCGGCCGCGGCTCCGATCGCAAAGATTCGCGCCATCGAGGGCGCTTCGCGAACCTTCACGTGTCGAAGGCGTTGGTCTCCTCGCGGAGGGCCCCGTGCGCAATCGACAAGTAATCAAAGACATTGGGTTGGCAACCGCGCTGGGAGTGAGCATTGCCTTGCTGTTCGCGTGGCTTTCGAAAGCGGATGTGAGCGCCCGCGAGCGCGCCTTTGAGCGGAAGGCGACCCATCGATCTGGACAAGGGGCGCTATCCCACACTCCGACCGAGATACCAATGCGGGGATGGGCGGACATTCTCCGCCGCACATACCATGAGGTTGATCGCGACCGCGTGCTTGCCGTCGCTGCCGGCGTGACATTTTACGCACTTTTGGCTCTGTTTCCAGCTCTGACCGCGCTGGTCTCGATCTATGGCCTCGTGGCGGAGCCGGGGACGATCGGCGAGCAACTCGTTGTGGCCGAGGGCCTTCTTCCGGCAGGCTCGACGGAGTTCTTGCGCGATCAGGTCGTGCGGATCACGAGTGCTGGCGAGACGACCTTGGGCTTCGCCTTCGCGCTGGGATTGGTCTTGGCGATCTGGAGTGCGAATGCGGGCGCGAAGGCGATATTCGATGCTTTGAACGTGGCCTATGGCGAAGACGAGAAGAGGGGCTTTTTCAAGCTCAACGCAATGTCGCTTTCGTTCACGGTCGCGATCCTTGTCTTCGCCGTTGTAGCCCTCGGCGCGATCGCCGCCCTGCCGGTCGTGCTCGACTACGTCTATCTGGGCGAAGCAACCGAGGTCGTGATCTCGGTTGCGCGGTGGCCCGCGTTGATCCTCGTTTTGGTCCTCGGTCTCTCGCTGCTCTACCGGTTCGGCCCGAGCCGTGACACCGCACAATGGAGTTGGGTCAGTCCGGGCGCGATTTTTGCGGCGATCACCTGGCTTGGAGCTTCACTTTTGTTTTCCTGGTACGTCGCCAATTTCGAGGACTACAACAAGACCTACGGCGCCATCGGCGCCGTCATCGGGCTCCTGACCTGGATGTGGTTATCAGCGATCATCGTCCTGATCGGGGCGGAGCTGAACTCGGAGGCCGAGCGGCAGACCAACAGAGACACCACCGAAGGCGCCCCCATGCCGATCGGTTCCCGCGGTGCCGACGCGGCAGATCGAAAGGGTTGATATCCGACGGAACAGCCTGGGCTGCTCAGAGTTCAGCGTGAACCAATCCGCTGACCTTGGCTCGCAAAGGTGCGTCATGACAAACGTCGATGCCTCCCCTGACGTCTCTGAGACCGGCTTCATCAAGATGTCCCATTACGCGGATTCGCTGGAGGACACGCCCGGCGGCCGCGATTTCGATGCGCAGGATGATGATGCCGATGAGCTATCTTCCGAACTCCAGCGCGTTCTTATCGATGAGATTCGCGCGCGGCCGTTTCGAGCGATCGGATGGGCAGCGGCAGCCGGTCTGGCCCTCGGACAGTATGTGTCCCGCTGAGCCATGGGCGGCCTCCTCGCCTATGTCTCCCTTCAGGCGACCACCGCCTTAAAGCGATATGCCATCGTCTATGGCTTATGGGCTTTCGGCTGTCTTATCGTCGTGTTCGCCGCGGGCTATGGACTCGACGCTTTTCGAACGTGGCTGATGTTTCGATATGGCGCGGTTCTGGCGAGCTTGATCGTCGCCGGCGGCCTCATCGCCGTCGCCGGATGCCTTTTCGGCGTAGCGATGGTGATCAAAAGGCGCCAACCGTCTTCGGCTAGCCAATCCACCTCAGCCCCTCGCGGGCTGCCTTACTCGAAGTCATACTCGCCCGCTTCGATGTTGGCTGCCGGCGCTGCGGCAGCCGGCGCTCTGACGGCCGCCGTCATCGTCGCGAGATCCAGGTTGGTGCGCGCGATCCTGCCAGGACACTCAAGGCCATAGCGATCCGCGTCGTACAGTTCCGCCGAATCTGCCTCCAAGAGTGAGGTGAGGAGTTCAGATCCAGTGGCAGACGACACGCGATCGGTCGGCTCGAAAATGGCGCTCGCGTCGCTGAACAAGCGACCGGTGACCGAAGCGCCGGGTAGCCTCGGGAACATCGCAACCGGCGCCTTGATCATAGCTGCGCTGTATCTGGGCCGCGAAGTGTTCGTCCCAGTTGCCCTTGCGATCCTGTTCAGCTTCGTCCTGGCGCCGTTGGTCAAGCTGCTCCAGAAGATCCGACTGCCGCGGTCGATCGCCGTGATCTCCGTCGTCGCTTGCGCGTTCGCGATCATCGCCGGACTCGCCATGGCCATGGTTGGGCAAGCGACGCAGCTGGCTGGGGACTTGCCGACCTATCAGAGCACGATGCGGGAGAAGATCGCATCGTTGAAGGGAGCGGGTCCGGGATCGGGCGTGCTCTCTCGCGCGGCCGATGTCCTCCAGGAACTTGGCAAGGAACTCGACAAACCGGAGACAAGGCCTTCCGCGCAATTGCCCTCAGCCACTGCGGAGAGCAGGCCGATCCCTGTCGAGGTCCACCCGCCGCGCCCTGGCGCTCTCGAGACGCTACGGGCTTTCTTGACGCCGCTGATCCAGCCGCTGACCACGACGGGCATCGTGCTGATCTTCGTCGTATTCATCCTGCTGAAGCGCGAGGATCTTCGAAACCGCTTTATCCGGCTGACCGGTACGTACGACCTGCAGAAGACCACCGCCGCATTTGACGATGCCGCCAAGCGCCTCAGCCGGCTGTTCCTGACCCAGTTGCTGCTGAACTCCGGATTTGGGCTGCTCATCGGCATCGGGCTATGGGTGATAGGCGTCCCCAGTGCCCTGCTATGGGGCATCCTCTCCGCGATCCTGAGGTTCGTGCCTTATGTCGGCGCGCTGCTCTCGGCGATCTTTCCGATGGTGATCGCCGCCGCGGTCGATCCGGGTTGGACGATGCTCGCCTGGACGGCCGCTCTTTTCCTGGTGGCGGAGCCTCTCGCTGGACATGTCGTCGAGCCGCTCGTCTATGGCCGTACGACGGGGCTCTCTCCCGTTGCCATCGTCGTTGCGGCGACGTTCTGGACCTGGCTATGGGGTCCTATTGGATTGGTGTTGGCGACGCCGCTGACGGTGTGCCTCGTGGTGCTCGGCCGCCACGTCGATCGGCTGGAATTTCTGGACGTTCTGTTGGGAGATCGCCCCCCGCTATCGGCGCCGCAGATCTTCTACCAGCGCGTCCTGGCCGGAGATCCAGCGGAAGCGACCGACACGGCCGAAGAGGTCCTCAAAGAACGCTCCCTGTCGGCATATTACGATGAGGTTGCTTTGGAGGGGTTGCGCTTGGCAGCCGCCGACGTCGCGCGCGGTGTGCTTGATGTCGAACGGCAGACGCAGATCCTCGAGACGGTCCGCGAGGTGTTAGACGAACTCTCCGATTATGAGGACAGAAAGCCCAACTCGGGTGAAGTCACGCGGGACGCCGAGGCCGGTGCTGCGGTGGACCAGACTGAGGAGGCGGAAGGCGCTGCGGACCTTCCGATCCTGTCGGCAGAACAGATGAAGGAGGTTTTTCGCGGGGAGGATCGCGTCGTCCTGATCGCGGCGCAGTCCAGCCTCGACGAGGCTGCAGCGTTGATGCTGTCGCAGATTCTTGGCAAGCATGGACTGCCGACCCGCGTCCTGGCGCCAGAGGCGATATCGAGTGCCCCTTTGGCTGCACTCGCTCAATCCGAGCCTGCGTTGATCTGTCTTTGCTATCTGGGAAAGCAGAGCGGCGCTCATATGCGCTACGCCCTGAAGCGCTTGCGGCGGCGGCTGCCATCCACCGCCATCATCGTGGCTTCCTTCAGCACCGAGCAAAGCGTTGCGAACCCCGCTGACACTGCGCTTGCCGATCAAACCGAGACGACGTTGCGAGGCGTCAGTCAGGCCTGCATTGAACTGGCAACTCTTGCAGTTGACTGATGACCGGACAGGCGGTCAGGTTTGCAGACGCGATCTCCGCAGCGGTCAGGCGAACGTGACGGTCGGCCTTGCGGGCGTTGCCGAACTGACGGTCGGGGGCGGAGCGGCATCGCCTGTCACGCCAGCGTCTTAATCAAACTATCTCTCCTCGGTCTTCCGGATCACGCCGCCATGTCGAACACACAGGATTGGCTGACACGCGCAGCAGCAAGTGATGGCAGTTCCACGCAGATCCTGGCGATCGCCCTCGAAATCACGAAAAGCCCGCAGGCATCGACGGCGCAGGTTGCCGCAGCCAAGCGCGTCGCCAATTCGGTGAGGACGGTTCTGCGGCAACGGGCCCCGTCTGGTGTTGCGGTCGAGGTGAGCCAGATTCGGTTCGCGGCGCTTCTGGAGGCCCTGCGGTCTGGATAATGGGTTTCGACCGCGACGGGTCGATCCTCTTTGCCGACGCTCGCGTCCGAATTTTGCCGGAGGCGCTTGAGCCGGCCGGATTTTGGTTAGACGGCAAGGCAAAAATGAACCAACGCGCGATCGTGACGTTGTCGTTTCACTTGACACTTGCGCAAAAAATTTGCGCCGGCCGGTCAGGCGAAAGGTCTCTCACATGTTCAAGATGATCGCACTCACCGGTCTGCTCATTGCTGCCCCCGCGGCTTCGTTCGCGCAGAATGCACCTGCCGCGCAGGGAGGCGCTCTGAGCGGAGCCGCGACGGGAGCCGTAGGCGGCGCTATCGTCGGCGGTCCAATCGGTGCAGTGGTGGGTGGTGTCGGCGGCGCAGTGGTCGGCGCCATCATCGGTGACAACACGCCCCGCTTCCAAGCCTATGTCGTCGAGCAGCGCCGTCCGTCCTACACCTACGCCGAGCCGGTAGTCGTGGGCGGCTTGCTGCCGAATGAGGGCATTCAGTACTATGATGTGCCGCGGGAGTACGGCCAGACGGAGTATCGCTATACCGTCGTCAACAACCGCACCGTCCTGGTCGATCCGCAGACCCGCCGGATCGTTCAGGTGATCCAGTAGGGCTGCTTCAGTGGCGTAAACCGGCTGATCCCGCGCCAGAAGGGCGCGGGATTTTCTTTTTGTGGTGTAGATCGATGCGCTGACAGGTGGCCCCCGAGATTGCGCGAGAGTACTACCCCTGGAGCTCAGTAGCAGCTGGGGGTCTGATATGGGCGCTGTGGCGGCGCCCGTCGCATGACGAGTTGGTGAGGGCTTGGCCCAGCCGCAACGCCGCAGACGATCGAGGATTTGCGGGGTGCGCCGCGCAAGGCGATATCTCTGGAGCGATCGCAGACGACGCGGCGAAGGCAGTTCGTGGATACGCCCAAGCCTTGATCACGATGGATCGGGCGGAGAACCGGATAGTCGTCACGCAGTCTGGCCGTGATTTGAAACGTTGAAGGCCTCCGGAATAAACCGGAGGCCTTCAACGTACTGGCTCGTCAGATACCGGCTTTGCCCTGCAGGTACGGATCCGCGTTCTCGTCGAAACGGGTCCATCCCTCCTGCCGATACTGGGCGACGCGCGTGTGTCGATCGATGGGGGTCGCCCCATCCAGGATCGCCTCGACCGTCGCCGCATGCTCGTCGGCAGCCTTCACCGATACCACGGTGCCGCCGCGGCGGACCGTCTCGGCGTAGTAGTGAGCCTCCTCCTCGTCGACGCCCGCGCTGGTGAACGAGCCGACCAACCCACCTGCGGCTGCGCCCGCAACCGCGCCGGCTGCCGTCGAGGCGAGCCAGCCCGCGGCCACGACCGGACCGATGCCGGGGATTGCCAGTAAGCCAAGGCCAGCGAGCAGTCCTGCCGCGCCGCCCACGCCGGCGCCGATCCCGGCGCCTTCTGCGGCATTGGTATCGCTGGCGCGCTCATCGCGACCAACGACGCTGATGTCTGACGATGAGACACCGGCTTGCTCCAGGTTCTCGACCGCGACGGCAGCTTGATCATAGGTGTCATAGGACCGTGTGATAGTGCGAGTCATGTGTGTCTCCAAAGTTCGTGTGGCGAGGGCACCGGTCAGTTGCGGGTGATGTTGCCGCGATAATCGACCGACACATTGACCTGGGCGCCAGCATTGGTGGCCATGCCCTTCCAGACCCCATTCTCGTCCTTCTTCAGGCCCGTCACGTTGGTGTAACCGTTGGCTTCAAGGCGGCTCTTGGCCTGGCCTTCGGTGAAGCTGTTGGCGCCCGGCAGCGGGGCGTTCGCGTCGGCCGGCGCCGGGGCCGGGGCGGGCGAAGTTGTCGAGGTCTGTGCCATGGCGCCGAAGGAGGTCGCCGAGGCGATCAATGATGCAATGATCAGCTTCTTCATGATGGTCTCCCGAGGATGAGCGGCTCTGCCGCGATGCTCAGGAAAACGGCGTTCTGCCGATTTTAGTTCCACATAAGATCCCGGCAGCATGAGCCGATTGTCGCTGCGGTCGATGGGTAGAATTTTCGATAAAATAGCTAGCGTGCTCGCCTGCTCGTCAGGGCCGCAATCAAGCCCCAGATGCCCATGAATTTGCTGGCTCCGCCCATCCGTGTCGCTGCGAGGGCGAGCAAAACCGAAATCAGCCTCGGGTGGCGCCCGCTGGCCGAAAGTTTCGTCAAATAGGCACCCAGTGCCTGTCCCGCTATCAGCTTCAGCATGAGATTCCTCGAAATGTTCTCGCCTGACGCATGTCACGAGCGAGTTGGCCGTCTAGACGTGGATGGCGGATGGCAAGATCAACCGGTCGGTTCGTCAGCAGCCACGGCGAGATCATCCAGTTCGACGTCACCTACCTGACTGTGGAAGCGAACTGAGCGCGACCCAGACTGCTGCTGGGATACGCCGGAGATACGATGTTTCCCCGTGTCGTAGATCGTGCGTTTCGCCCCATCTTCGACGATGAGGCGCCCGACATTGGGGAAGAACGCATAGCTCATGTCATTCTGACTTCCCGAAGAAGATGGCGCGCCGAACGCGTCGGGCCATCGACTTGCAGACATCGCCGTGGGCGGCACCGGCGCGAGAGATCCTGTCTCAGCGGGAGCCTCGGACGGGTCTTGGTGGATTGCAGCGGCCAAGTCGGCCATGACACCGTCGAATTTGGTTTTGACGGCGTTGTTGAACATATCGCCGACCATGCTCATGCTCCCCTTGGACCATTGCGCCATGCCGCCGAATTCTGTGTGGGCAAATTGGGCCATCGTCCCGCCCCCTCTTCTCAGTGCGGCCCACGCCGCGGAAACGGCTTCAGGCGCGGCGTCGTGCCTCTTCGCCACGGCGGCAATGAGATCGTCGACGGAGTTCATGGGGGTGGTTCCGATAGCAGGGCGCTGCGGTGACTCGTCAGCGCCTACGCGCTGCGGATTGGATGACGAGCCCGGTAGCAAATCGAGGGTGATCTGGAACAGCGGGCCGCTCGCGCTCCTGACGGTCATTCGAAACCGGGTTTGGTCTGACATCGGTTCGCGATCCCGAATCATGTCCGGAAACGCCCGCAGCGCGGCACTCAAGGCAGTTTCGACGTCGGGCAGAACCAACCCCTCGTCGGCGATTTCAGCCGATCCATCGATGTCGAAGAAAAATGTCGTCATGGCAGAGAAATGCGGTGTGGCGCTGTGTGTTCCCTTTGCTGTGAATTAGCACCGCCCCCATCTCCGCCCGTATTCCAAGGCTCTCCCCGCGGAAGTGGGGGAGTTGGATTGTTTCCATTGGACGGCCGCCAATCAAGTCCGCTGACTGGTGACCAGACCGTCCGACAGGCCCCTTGAAAGCAAACGTATAACCATCCATATACCATCCGTTTAGATGGTCAGTGGATGTCTCATATGAAAACGCCCGAGAGCGAAAAGCTGACCATCAACCTTGGTTTCGTCGATTTGGGCCGCATCGACCTTCTCGTCCGGGACGGGTTTTACTCGAACCGTTCGGATTTCATTCGCACTGCCATACGTAACCAGCTTTCTGGCCATGCCGACGTCGCGGCCCAAGCAACGACAAGGCTATCACTTGAGCTTGGTCTTCGTCGGTTCACGCGGGCTGATCTCGAAAGAATCAAGGCCGCTGGCGAGCGGCTGGAGATCCGGGTGCTGGGTCTGGCCATCATCGACACTGACGTATCACCCGAGCTCGCACGAGATGCGATTGTGTCGTTGACGGTGCTCGGCGCTCTCCATGCAACGCCCGAGGTCAAGGCCGCGTTGGCCGACCGTCTGGCCTGACCCAAGGATTCTCATGGCCACTTTCCTTCAATCTGCCCTCGGCGAGGCGATGTCACGCCTGAAGACGGCCGACGTCGCCGGCGCCACCGACGCGATCCAGCGCGCGCTGGTCGGCAACGCCCTCACTCCATTGGACGGATCCAGCGGCCATGAGGGGAAATGGATCGGGATCGATGCAACGGCTCCCCGGCGCCTGGGTGACGTGTTGCTGGCGCTCAAGGCCCATCGCGGGCGTTTTGCCAATCCTGCCCCGACAGGGTCGGACGAAAACTCGCCCGCCCATTGCCAAGATCGTTTTCGCTCCCGCCGCTTTCTCGATGCGTCGGGCTCTTTGAACTACAAGCTCTACGTCCCTGTGGATCATGCAGGTCGGAAGTTGGCTCTCGTCGTGATGCTGCACGGTTGCACGCAGGATCCGGATGATTTTGCGCGAGGCACCCGGATGAATGCGTTGGCTGAGGAGTTCGGGCTGATCGTGGCCTACCCGCACCAGCCTCATACCGCCAACGCCCAAGGCTGCTGGAATTGGTTCGATACGCGTCATCAAGAGCGCGGACGAGGAGAACCCGCACTGCTTGCTGGCTTGGCGCAGGCACTGGCGGCTGAATTCAACATCGACTCTGATCGGGTTTTCGTCGCCGGGCTTTCCGCTGGCGGAGCGATGGCGGATGTTCTTTCCGTCACCCATCCGGATGTCTTCGCCGCGGTTGGCGTCCACTCGGGCCTGCCACATGGCGCAGCGACCGACGTCATGTCGGCATTCGACGCGATGAAGGGCAATGCAAAGCCCGTTGCCCGTCGGAACCGGTCCCGCAGCCGCAAGATCATCTTTCATGGCTCGATCGACACAACGGTCGCCCCCTCCAACGGACAGATGGTACTGGAAATGGCGCGGTCCGGTTCGCCCGACCTGCAAGAAGTGACGGTCGAAACAGATGCCGGCGGGAAGAGAACCGTGCGGACGCTCTTGGGCCCGGCTGAAGGACGCACCGTTGCGGAGCATTGGGTCATCATGGGTGGCGGACATGCCTGGTCTGGCGGTGACCGTTCGGGAACCTATACCGACGCGACCGGGCCCGACGCATCGCGCGAGATGATCCGTTTTTTCCTGGAAAGGTGAAATGGAGCCATCTGTGGTCTGGGAGCGGCTGCCGTCCCACAGAGCATCGCCCTCACTGCATCTTTCCTGGTCCTGCGCGGCGCTGCGAAGCCTCGCCATAGGCGGCATCAACGAAGAGCTGCAGGCTCTTTCTAACTGCCGTTGTCAGAACGACGTCGTCGCCATCCACTGTCTTGCCGCGCATGACGAGCCGGGCGATCTCACGCTTGAAGGCCTCATGAAGTCCGATCATCTGCTTCGAGGCAGGCGCCGTTTCGTTTTGGTGAACGAACGCTGCGACGAGCAGGCGGCGCATGCCGGCGTTCAACGCCTTGGCACTAATCAGATCGTCGTAGGACATCGAATGATCCTCTGGTGATCGCACCCGGCAACGGAACCATCATCGCCGCTGGCTAGTTCCTCGCTTGCGTCGTCTCACCGACGCGGCTGGGGAATTCCAATGGCTCCGCGCGCTGTCTGGAAAGGCGTTCTCAAGATCGCCGAGGTGACCTGCCCGGTATCGCTCTACACGGCGGCCTCGACCTCCGAGCGCATCTCGTTCCACACGCTGAACCGAAAGACCGGCAACCGCGTCCATCGCCAGTTCATCGACGAGGTCTCGGGCAAGCCCGTGGAGACTGAGGATCAGGTCAAGGGCTATGACAAGGGAGACGGCGACTATGTCATCCTCGAACCCGACGAGATCGCAGCCGCCATCCCCGAAAGCGACAAGACCCTGACGGTCGAGACGTTCCTGCCCTGCGACGAGATCGACGACATCTTCTTCGACAAGCCTTACTATGTTTCGCCCAGCTCTCCCGTCGCCTCCGAGGCCTTCGCGCTGATCCGCGAGGGCATGAAGGGCCAGAAATCGGCAGCCTTGGCGCGGACGGTCATCTTCCGCCGCATGCGCTCGATCCTCATCCGGCCGCATGGCGAGGGATTGATCGCGACCACATTGAACTTCGACTACGAGGTGCGATCAGCAGCAGACGCATTCAGCGACGTGCCCAAAATCAAGATCGACGAGGAGATGCTGGAGCTCGCTGAGCACATCATCAAGACGAAGGCTGGCGAGTTCGATCCGAAAGAGTTCGACGACCGCTATGAGAGCGCTCTGGCCGAACTGGTTCAGGCGAAGATCGAAGGGCGCAAAATCAAGCCGCAGAAGCGGCCCGAGCCGACGAAAGTCGTGAGCCTGCTGGATGCGCTGCGCGAAAGCGCCAAGAGCGGGTCCGGCAAGAAAGCGGCAAAGGCGCCTGCCGCCAAGGAAGCGCCACGGAAAAAGGCCAGCTGATCACTGCTTGCGAGGCTCGAGGCTCCTCTTGAGCGCGTCCATGATGCTCACAACATTGCCCTCGCTGGCCTGAGGCTTGGCCGCCTTCGTCGGCTTGCGGCCCTTCTGTTTCGCCTTGATGATCGCCAGCAGTTCGTCCTGGACGGGGTCTTTGGCCAAATCGGGCGACCAGTCCTTCGTCCGGGTCGTGATCAGCTTATCCATCAACGGCCGAAGATCGGCATCCGGCTCGGCATCCTTGATTCCGGCGAAATAGTCCTTCTCTGGCCGGACCTCGTCGCCATAGCGCAGGGTCCACAGCACGATGCCGTTGTCGCGCGCATCGAGCAGCACGGCGCGTTCGCGGCGATACAGCACGACACGGGAAATCCCCACCGTCTTCGTCCGCTTCATCGCTTCCCGGATGACGGAGAACGCCTCCTCGCCGACCTTGGAGTCGGGCACGAGGTAATGGGGCGCGTCATACCAGATCCAGCCCACTGAGGATCGCGGGGCGAAGGTCTGGATGTCGATCGTCCGGGTGCTTTCCAGGGCGACGGCATCGAGCTCGTCATCCTCCAGGACGACATAGTCGTCGTCGCCCTTTGGATATCCCTTGACCTCGTCATCATCGGCGACGGGCTTCCCCGTGACGGCGTCGACATACCGGCTCTGGATGCGGTTGCCGGTCTTGCGATTGAGCGTGTGGAACCGGACCTTCTCGCTCTCGGAGCGGGCCGGCATCATCGCGACCGGGCACGTCACCAGCGACAGCTTGAGATAGCCCTTCCAGAACGTCCGCTGCGCCATGGTTCCATCTCCGATTGTCCCGGTGAACGCGGGGCCTCGTCTCTTCGTTCCCGCGTCGTCAACCCGGGCACTTGTCAGGCGGCAGCGGCGCGCTTCCCGAGCTTCTTGATCGCATCGGTGATCGATCCCGCTGCGTCGTCGTAGCCGTCCCAGGCCGTCGTCTTCTTCAGGAGCCCAGGCACCGTCCTCACCGTGAATCGGCTGGGATCGAGATCCGCCTTCACCTGTGACCACGTCAGTGGCATCGAGGCATGGGCGCCAGGCCGGGCCCTGGGTGAGAGCGGCGCAACGGCGGTCGCCATTCGGTCGTTGCGGAGATAATCGAGGAAGATGCGGCCGTTGCGGAGACGCTTGGCCATGTTGATGACGTAGCGCGACGGCTCGTCACTCGCGAGCTCCGCGCAGACCCTCCGCGCGAAATCCTTGGCCGCCGGCCAGTCGCACGAATCCCGCTTGCCGGATGTGAGCGGCACGACGACATGGAGGCCCTTGCCGCCGGTGGTCTTGCAGAAGCTGACCAGACCGAGGGCCTCGAGCCGCTCTCGCATCTGCTTGGCCGCGTCGATCACATCGCCGAAGGTCACGCCTGGCCCGGGGTCGAGATCGAAGACGAGGCGCCCGGGTATCTCGGGAGAGCCTGGCACGCAGTTCCAGGGGTGTAGCTCGATACCCCCGACCTGGGCTGCCGCAGCGAGCGCCTCGATCCGGTCGATCTGCAGATATGGCCTCCTGTCGCCCGAGACGCGGACGAGCTCGAACAGATTCGACGTCCCCATCCCGGCATGGCGCTGGAAAAACGTCTCACCCTCGATGCCGTCTGGCGTTCGGACGAGGGAACAGGGTCGACCCTTAATATGGGGAAGCATCCATTCGCCGATGGCTTCGAAATACTCGGCAAGATCCTGCTTCGAGACGGGCCGGTCGTCCTCCGCATGTGGCCAAAGTGCCTTGTCGGGATGGCTGATGCCGACGCCCATGACGAGTGCACGGCCGCCGCGTCCGCGCGATCGCGCCGGCGTTGGCTCGGGCGTCTCGACCTTCGCGGGATCTGCTGGTAGGTCTGCTTCCACCTCTTCGGCCGGCTTGTCCTCCCGCAATCCCTTGAAAGCCGCCTGACGGACCATGCCGTCGCCGGTCCACCCGGCAAAGGCGATCTCGGCGACGAGCACGGGCTTCAGCCAGTTTACGCCGGCCTCGCGCTTGGGCGCCCCTATGCCAGTAAAAGGCGAATTCTCGGCTACCACGGCCTTGAGCTTTGGCATCAGAGCTTTGATCTTGGCCGCACTGTAGCCGGTGCCAACGCGACCCACATAGACGAAATGCGAGCCCCGGTTGACACCGACCAGAAGCGATTTGAACTTGCCTGCCGTCGTCGACCAGCCCCCGATCACGACCTCATGCCCAGCGCGACACTTGGCCTTCGTCCAGCTGTCGCTGCGCCCGGAGACATAGGGCGCTTCGGTCGCCTTCGAGACGATGCCTTCCAACGACAGCCGGCAGGCTGATTTCAGGATGGCGTCGCCGCCGGAATCGAAGTGCTCGACATAGCGCAGCGTCACGCCATCGGCATGTTCTTCCAGATAGCTCTTCAGCCGCTCCTTCCTGGCGAGGAGCGGCTCCTCTCGAAGGTCGGCGCTCCCGTCGAAGAGCATGTCGAAGCCGAAGAAGACCAGGTCGTCCGTCTTGTCCTCGGACAGAGCAGCTTGGAGCGCCGCGAAATCCGGCGAGCCATGGTCGTCGAGTGCGACGATCTCGCCATCGATGATCGTGTCGGGCAGACCCGCCGCGGCCTTCGCCATCGCGTCGAACCTGGTGGTCCAATCGAGACCCTTCCGGGTCTTGAGCGTGACGACGCCGTTCTCGACCCTCATCTGGATCCGGTAGCCATCGAACTTGATCTCGTGGACCCAATCCCCTCCGCTGGCGGGCCGCTCTACGCTTCGACAAAGCTGGGGCTCGATGAAGGCCGGAAGAGCGGGAGCAGCGACGGAATTTTTTGACTTGGACGCGGTGGCCGATGCGGTTGCAGGCTTGGAGGCATGCTTGGCCTGTGGGCGCCTTTCGCTCGCGGCGAGCCCTTGGCGGCTGTCCCACTCCGCATCGGGTGCGAGGACGTCATCCTTCAGCATGAAGGGCTTGGGCGATCGGCCCTTGCCCGCAGCGATCGCCGCCATGCTGCGTCCTGACGCCACCGACTTGTCGTCTGAGAGGACCGCGTCGCCATGGCTTTCAACCGCATGCTTGTCGCGGTGCTTGATCAAGAGCCAGTTGGTGCGTTTGCCGCCGTCGCGGTCACGGCGCATCCGAACGAGGACGAAGCTGCCACGCAGGCGCTCGCCGTCGAGTTCGAATTTCAGCTCGCCCTTCTCGAGCTGCTTTTCCGGGCTGGTCCGGCCCTCCGGCTGCCAAAAGCCGCGGTCCCAGAGCTGGACCGTGCCGCCGCCATACTGGCCCTTGGGGATCGTGCCCTCGAAATCGCCGTAGGGCAGGGGATGGTCCTCGACCTCTACGGCCAGGCGCTTGTCGGATGGATCGAGAGAGGGGCCCCTGGTCACCGCCCACGAGCGGAAGACACCCTCGACTTCCAGACGAAGATCGTAATGCAGGCGCGTGGCATCATGCTTCTGGATCACGAAGCGCAGCCGATTGGACGCGACGACTGACGCATCGCCGTCCGGCTCCTTGGTCTTTTCGAAATTGCGCTTCTGGCGATAGACCTTCAGCTTTTCCAAGACACGCCTCCCCCACGCTGCCGAGGTTGCAGCAGCCAGATCAGGCCGCGAGCGCGCGATGCTGCTTGGCGGATGTCGCCAGCCGATCGGCGCGGTTCAAGTCCTCCTGCGACCAGGCGGGGATAGGATCTTCCAGCAGCGCCAGCAGCACCTCCCGGTCGATCTCGCCGTTCGCGACGACATCGGCGATGGCCGCCCTGGTCTCTCGCTCGGCGCCGAGTTGCGCCGCGAGCGCGCGGATGAGCCTGTCTCTGGGATCGTTACACATGATCAACTCCCTGTTGAGGAGCCAAACCATGGCGGCCAGCGTCGGTTCCGCTTTGCCGGATCACAATCGGACCAGCCGCCCTGCGGCGTGATACGTAATTGCGAACAAAACACGAAAAGTGGTCGATTCCGATTATGCTCGCCATCGATTCACCGCCGCTCGCCACGCCCTAGCTCGACACGCTCAACCCGGGGCAGCGCCGCGCCGTGAGTCGTGGCGCCGGCAGCCACCACGCCTCTCCCCTGCTAGTGATTGCGGGCGCCGACTCCGGCACCTATGTCAGCACTTCGTCGGGCTTCGTCTATGTCGCCTTCGTCATCGACGCCGACGCCCGCCGTATTGTTGGCTGGCGCGTGTCCCGGACCGCACGCCAGCTTCGTGCTCGACGCGCTGGAACAGGCCCTGCATGAGCGACGGCCCGTCCGTCGCGGCGGCCTCGTGCATCATTCCGACAGGGGGTCTCAATATGTCATCATTCGATATACCGAGTTCCTCGCCGAGGTCGGTATCGAGCCCTCCGCCGGCAGCGTCGGCGACTCTTACGACAACGCTCTCGCCGAGACGATCAACGGTCTCTACAAGGCGGAGCTGATCCACCGGCGCGGCCCCTGGCGGAGCTTCGAGGCCGTCGAGTTCGCGACGCTGACCTGGGTCGACTGGTTCAACAATCGCCGGCTGCTGGAGTCTATCGGCAACATCCCGCCGGGCGAGGCCGAGGAACACTACTACGCCATGCTGGATGAGCCAGCCATCGCGGCGTGACTCAAATGGAACGGCCTCCGGGAAACCTGGCGCGGTTCACCTGCTCATTCCTTCAACTAGCCGCAACATCATCAACGCAATGAATGCGATCAAGCCAATCTGAAGCGTTAGGCCAACCGAAACCGTCAGCCGCGATTGATGCCGCATGATGATCTTGCTCCAGAATGGCTCTTCTTGTTTCAGTTTGACGCGCCTGCTCTCAGCACAGACGTATCTGTTGAAGAGGCACGCCTAAATATGAGCGGACGAACGTTGCTCGATTTGGCTCTGCGCTGGTCAACTTGAATTTTTGGCCGCGCAACGCGTTAGCTGTCTTGCACCACTGATTCCGTTGACTGGCCCGGTCCCGCTTCGGCGCGGCTGGACCTCTTACGGCCAGCGTTTAGAGATTGGCCCATGGACACAATTGAAATCCACCGTCTCGTGTATGTGTCGAAATTTAATTTGGGGCGTGTTGATAGCGCGCCAGCGGCCCTCCGTAACATCCTCTCAGCGTCCCGGCGGAACAATGCTAAAAATGGAGTCACGGGCTATCTAATCTTCGACGGCGAGACGTTCCTTCAGATCTTGGAGGGAGCTGAAGCCACGGTCTCGGGCACCTTTGCAAGAATCGAGAGTGATAGGCGGCATCGGCACGCGAGTGTGCTGGAGGCGAAGCCATCCTCCGCACGGCTGTTCCCCACTTGGTCAATGGCTGCCTATCTGCGCTCTCCCGCGCATGAGGCTGTGTTCGCGCGTCATGGGCTCGGAGGGAAGATTCATCAACGCACCCTTTCGGCGGATCGAGTGGTAAGTCTAGCCGTGGAGCTATCGCTGTCGGTGCATAATTCACCGATCCGGCTATGAAGCGTCGGGTCGTTCAGGGAGAGTCCACGCGTGCCCATAGCTTCATCTAGAGCACTCCCTTCACACGGGAGTGGTCACAGGTTCGATCGCTGTGTCCTGTGAGGAATGTCAGGCGCGGCTCGGCACCGATATCATGCCTGTGACTGAACGAGCGGGACCGCGCCCCCGTTTTGACGGAAGCTGAATGGGAGGCCGCCCATGTTGTCCTCCCAGAGATCCATTATTAGCGCGGGATGCGCCGGGCTGCCGGCGTCTTCCGAGAGCAAGCTGCGCCGGCAGCTAGCCCTGCCGCTTCGTCGACGGCCTTAGCTCAAATTTCTCCATGCCGTAGCGACATCGTTGAAACTTGTTGTAGCTTTCCGTTCAACAGCCAAAAGGCGGAAGGCTGGGTGGGAGGACATCCAATGCTCAAGCACATGACCATGATCATAGCCATCTCAGTTGCGGGTGCTCTAGCCGGCTGCGCGACCGGGCCGACAGTGACCAGCGAAACCGTGATTGTAGCGGGTGTCGGTCCCGTCACGGTCGAGCAAATGAACGTTGAGATTGTGGACGTCGATCCGGACGCTCGCATTGTTCGCGTGCGTCAAGGCCGCAACACATGGCCCGTCGACGTGCCGGAGGTCTTTGGCGACCTGATGAATATCAACGCTGGTGATCGGGTCCAAATCCGGCGCGTTGAAGGCGCGGTAGTCGGCGTTAGGCCCGCGCGCAGGGGTGCTCAGGCCGGCATCGTCTATTCCGAGACTACGACCGGCCCATCATTCCAGAACCTGCCCGAAAAGTTCGTGGTGCGCACACTCACGCTGACGGCCAAACTCGAGAATTTCGACCCGGCAACCCGGATTGTGAACTACGAAGGCCCGCTCGGCCCGCGCACTCACACTGTCGTCGATCCTGCGATACAGACCGCTCTTAAGCGGATGAAGCGCGGCGACATGGTGCAGTTGACGTTCGCCGAAGGCTTTCATTTCCAGAAGTACTAGGGCCAAGGGGTGGGGCTCAGTTTGCGCCCCACCGTTTGCCTCTGCGCCAGCGTTAGGGGTCGATAAGGGGGCCGGCGTGCATACCCGCATCCACCGCAAGCGCTTCGTTGTAAGCCTTCGCGTATCGGGCGCCGTCATACAAGCAGTAAGGGATGGCCTGACCCTGGCGGATCAGCTCGCGCCCGATATCGGCTGCCGCCCAAGGCCTACGATGTACCAGACCTTATGGATGCGTGGGACAGGGTCGGTTTCGGCGCCACCGACGAGCCGATCATCGAGATCCCGCAACCGGCGTAAGTCCTGACGACCAGATCGACGCGCCCTGTCTACAGGTACTGAAATATCGTTCCAGGCCCGATCTGGTGGAGGTCGATCTCTGTATCGCTAAGCCGTCGTTGGAGCTTGAACACTGACTCCGGTAACAGGCTCAAATGACCCCTCAAAGCCGCAATGGCCGCGTCGCCCGTTTCGGCAGCGACAAAGAATATCTGATGGCCCCCCTCCGTCCGGTACGTCACTTCCAACTGGAATGCTTTAAGGTCGGTCATCGCAAGGCTCGTATCTCAATTGCGGCAGATCATCATCGCTACCGGGTTCCATTGAATTGAGGTAGCTGGGGCTTGCTGCCAAAAATCAAGCTTTGGGGGTCTCGTTCGACACCCCGCACAGTGCGACCGAAGCCCGTGAGCAATCGCCGCCCGTCGCTTGTGAACGTTTCGACGCCGCGCAGACCGGCGCTCGTGAAGCGTATGATTTCAGCGGTTATCTCTGCCGTACGTTTATCAAGATTGTTGGCGAGCATGCGGAGGGACTTGGCAACCTCGCGAACATCGTCGAACGCGCTTCGACCATCCTGCCCAGAAGCGCTGTTCAGGAAAGACTGTGCTCCGATGAGCACTCCCTCCACCTGATCGGCAGCCCTGTTGAGCTTCTCGGCCGTCGAGACAACATCCTTCACCGCCTTTCCGGCTTCGCCACTGCCAAGCGCCACGGTGAACCTCTCGACGTCGTCGATAACCAAAGCGATGTTTTTTTGATCGATCGCGCGGATAGTTTCGGTCAATTCCTGGCTGAAGGAGCCAAGCTTTTCCGAAGCCGGCGCGATGAAGTCGGCTACGGCACCGATGTTTTTCATGAAGCTCGCGACAGAATCGGAATTGCCGCGGAGCCAAGCCGAAAACTCTTCCGTATTTCTGATCGTATCGCCAATTGATCCCGCGTTTGCCTTGACCGCGGCTTCAATGCCGTCGAGTGCCTCGTCGGCGCGTTTGGCAACGCTACGCACGGTTTCAAAGATGCTTTCGGACGGCTCGGCAAGAATGGTCGGAAGGGGTTGCCCCTCCAGCTTGGTCAAGACCGGAGAATTCGGATCGCCACCGAGCAGCTGGACGGCGGCGACGCCCGCGAGTCCCTGCGCCTCAACTCGCGCACGGGTATCGACACGCAAGGGCGCCGACCGATCAACCCTGATGACAGCATAGATCTGGCGCGGGTCGTCGGGCTGCAGGCCAATATGGGTCACCTCACCAACGCGCAGCCCGTTGAACAGCACGCTCGTACCGCGCGCCAGGCCCGAGACCTTATCGTTAAAGATGAGGCGGACGTCCGTCATTTTGTCGGCGCTGCCGGTGTTGAACCAGTAAACGAACCCGAACAACCCAGCCACAATCGCCAGCGTGAACAGCCCCACCAGCGCATGACTCGCTTGCGATTTCATACCGATATAGCTTCCTTCAACTCGATCAGCAGGCGGGATGGTCAGCCGCTGCCTGAACAAGCCATCGTTCGATAATGGCCGGTCGCCATGCCCATCAAATCAGGCATATGCCGGTCTAGCAGGAAGGCTTCAGAAATACTGCGAGAAGTAGGCCGGTAGGAAATATCCGGCGCCTGCAAATGCGGCCAGCAGGGCAAGTAGGGTCGCGCCTGCCCGAAACCGGCTGAGAGGCGAGCGCGATGAGTCCACCGCCACGATCAGCTTCAAAAAGCCGCCAAAAGGCCGAAAGCGTCCGGGAGACGTTTTCGTATCGAGACTCTCCTGATCCAACGCCTCATCGCTGGCGACAGTTTCCGGCATGACGTGACCTCCTCGGCAGAGCCTCACCATCGTTCGGGTCGAACAGTTCCGAACCCTTCAATTGATCCGGCTCGTTACCGCTCGTCCAGTGGCACGAATGCGCGGAACATCTCACCCAGCCCTGTGGTTAAGCCAGCACCTGCGCATTGGCGCGCCTGCAATTGGGGGCTGTCATGGACAGTATCATCTATCTCGTCGGTCTCGTCGTGGTCGTCCTGGCCATCCTGTCTTTCCTCGGTCTGCGCTAAGGGTATCGCCATGTCACTCGGTTCAACCGACGTCGTTGTTGTCACCCCTCCCGGCTCCGAAGCACCTTCTGGATCGTATCTTGAGTGGAGCCCTATCCTCGGGGGGGCGGTTCTCTCCGCCGCTATCTCGACCCTGATGGCGGCCTTCGGTTCAGCCATTGGCCTGTCGCTGGTTTCCGCTGACGCCGCGCGATCCACGAGCTTCGTAGCGCTCGCCATCGCGGGTGCGTTGTGGGCGCTCTGGATAACAGTCTCAGCCTGCGGCGCGGGCGGCTATCTCGCCGGCAGGATGCGCAAGCCACTGGCAGATTCCAGCTCACATGAGCGCGGCGTCCGGGACGGCGCCCACGGGCTGGTGGTCTGGGCGGTCGGTGCGCTGCTTGTTGCTTTCCTGACTTCATCGTCGCTTGTTGGCGCGGCAAAGACAGCGGCGACTGGTGCTGCCGCAGCGGCTGGCGGAGCTGGCGCTCTTATCAGCCAGCAGGCTGATCCGCTCGCGTCAGCCGTCGATAGCATTATGCGTGCGAATGGCACTGAGCCTGTGACACAGGGCGAGCGTGATGAAGCTTCCCGTATTCTTGTCCGCAGCCTGGCGAGTGGCAGTCTCGATGGGGCGGATCGCGGATACATCGCATCACGCATGGCGGTGCGTATGAACATCCCGCAGGCCGAAGCAGAGAAGCGGATCGACGATGCCTATGCTCGGCTGAATCAGGCGAAGGAGACAGCCAAGCAGGCGGCCGAGAAAGCACGGAAGACGGGCGTCATCGTTGCATTCATGACGGCGGCCGTACTGCTCGTCGGCGCTGCCGCGGCCTATCTCGCGGCCATCTTGGGCGGCCGTCATCGCGACGAAGAGATCGACGTGTTTGCGCGTTGAGCGACCGAGCTAAACACGCCAACACCTCGTTCTCACGGCGGCGCCCAAATTCCTCCCAAGGCCGGGCGCCTGCCTGCTCTCCATTGGATCGCGTCGCCACGGATGTACTGCCGCAGCCAATCGGAGGGCTAGTGAAGTCGCGGTAGCTATTTGAAGTGCTGGCCAAGGTGTTAGAGGCATGTCGCCACATCGGCGTGGACGTCACGGGGATCGACTCGGCTGACGAAACAGGGCTACCGTGCAGGCATTAGGCGGTCCAAACTGCGACAAGTGATTTTAGAACCCCAGCACATGCAATCGATGCAGCCCCGGTCGAGGGTGCTCATCGTCGAAGACGAGCCGATCATCGCATTGGACGTCGAAGGCATCCTGACCGATGCTGGGTTCGAGTTGGCGGGCACATTAGCAACCTGCGCCAGTGCCATGGAATGGCTGAAGGCAAACCAGGGGGACGTAGCGCTTCTTGACGTCGACCTCCAGGACGGGTCGTGCGAACTCGTCGCGCAGCGTCTCCACGACATGGGCAGCCCGTTCGTGGTTTTTCCGGAAGCGAGCCGACCGAGAGCGCGATCGACCCCCGTGTTCCTAAAGGGCACCTAGCTTGGCAAGCCGGCGACTAGCGTCAAGATTGTTGCCGCCGTGACGAAGGCCCTGTCTAGTCGATTTCTTCAAGAACCTTCAGCAGATCCCGTTCAGCATACGGCTTTCCGAGGAAGACCGTCATCTCCGGCATGTCTGTGACCAACGGCGTAACGCGTCCCGACGCCAAGATCAGGACCGCCGGTGGCCAACGCTTGCGGACGGCATGGATCAACTTCAGGCCGTCCATCGATTCGGGCATCTCGATATCCGAGAACACCGCGCGGATCTCAGGACGCGCCTTGTCAACGGCGGTCGGTTTCCAGGCCAGCGTGGCGGAGCAAAACCAGGCCAGCGATGGCGCCGGAGGACGATAAGCCAAGGGCCCCGATCGGGGCCCTTGGCTTATCGTCGCGTTCGTTTCTGATCAGCTTTCGGTGATCTCGCCGGTGTTTGGATCGATGTGCTCGACGGTGGCCTGGTTTTGCTCCGCCGCGGCGATAGCGCGGCGTCGGCCGGCGGATTGTTTGAGCCGGTAGCTGTCGCCGTTCATGGCCAGGATGCTGACGTGGTGGGTGAGCCGGTCGAGCAGTGCGCCGGTGAGACGCTCCGATCCCAGGACCGAGGTCCAGTCCTCGAAGGGCAGGTTCGAGGTGACGATGGTCGAGCCGCGCTCGTAGCGTTGCGAGAAGGTCTCGAACAAGAGCTCGGCTCCGGTCGGCGACAACGGCACGTAGCCAAGTTCGTCGACGATGAGCAGCTTGACCGCCTGCAGATCGCGCTGAAGCTTGAGCAGGCGGCGCTCGTCGCGGGCCTCCAGCAACTGGTTGACCAGAGAAGCCGCCGTCGTGAACGTGACGGAGAAGCCTTTCTGGCAAGCCGCCAGGCCAAGTGCGAGCGCGACATGGGTCTTGCCGGTGCCGCTATTGCCGAGCGCGATGATGTTCTCCCGGCGCAGGAGATAACCGCAGCGTGCCAGCTCCAGGACGAGCATCTTGTTGAGGTCGGGGATGGCGGCGAAGTCGAAGGTGTCGAAGCTCTTCACCGCCGGGAAGCGCGCCGCCCGGATGCGCCGCTCGACCGTGCGGCGCTCGCGGTCGATCAGTTCGAGCTCGATCAGGCGCAGCAGATAGCGCGGATGATCGACGCCATCGCGCGCGCATTCGCGGGCGACCTTGTCGTACTCGCGCAGCACCGTCGGCAGCTTCAGCTGCTTGAGATGATGCGCCAGCAGGACCTGCGGCGTGCCGCTGGTCGTTCCCGCCGGCATCGCGTCGCTGGTGTTACTGGTCATGCCGCTTCCTCCGGCAGGAGCACGGCATAGTCGGCGGCCGCGGTTGTCCTGACCGTCGTCCTCGGCAGATGGGGATAGGCCGACAGGTCGAGACGGGCGGGCCTGCGCTCGATCCGCGCCAGCGCGATCAGCTTGACCGCGTCGAAGCCGATGGCACCGAGGCGGATCGCCTCGGTCACCGCGAAGGTCACCATATCTCGCGGCATCGCCTCCATCAGCCGCAGCACCTGGATGAACTCGCGCTTGCCACGGTTGCCCATGCGCGCCTCCAGCAGATGGCGCAGGTGCTGGAAGGCCTCGGGCAGATCCCAGCCCTGGAGCGCCGCCGCCTGGTCGAGCGCATTGGGCTTGGTCTCGATCAGGGCGAGATAATGCAGTGGGTTGGAGACGAACACGCCTTCGCCATAGCAGCGCGGGTGACGGGCAATCTCGGCGCCACCGCACAGGATCACGACCGCATCGACGAAGCCCTTCACCACGACATCCTGAAAGCCGTAAGCTGTGGGCACGGAGTAATCGTTTGAGCGGTAGCGCACCAATGCGGTCGAGGAGACCCGCGCGCTGCGCTTCTCGCACGGCTCCAGCGGCACGGCCGGCAGGTCGCGCAACGCCGCCAGATCGGCGACAAGCCGTTCTCCGATCGTCCCGGCATGCCGCCCGGCTCGTTCCCCCTGCCGGAGACGGCAACGCTCAGCCAGCCTGGCGTTCAGCGCCTCAAAGCTTGCCACCACCGGGATCGGCGTCATGAAGTTGGAGCGGGCGTACTTCACCAGGCCCTCGACCTTGCCCTTGTCGTTGCCCTTGCCTGGACGGCCGAAGCGATCCCGGAACAGATAATGGCTGACCAGCTCGGTGAAGGCGCGGGTTCGCTCGCGCTTGCCGTCGCCGCAGATCTTCGCCACCGCGATGCGCGTGTTGTCGTACAGGATCGACAGCGGCACCCCTTCGAAGAAGCCGAAGGCCGAGACATGGCCGTCCAGGAACGCTTCCGTCGTCTCGCGGGGATAGGCCTTCACGAAGCAGGCGTCCGACTGCGGCAGGTCCATGCAGAAGAAATGGATCTTCTGCCGAACCCCGCCAATCACCGCGATCGCCTCGCCGAAATCCACCTGGGCGTGTCCCGGCGGATGCGCCAGCGGCACGAAGGTCTCGCGCCCACGCGCCCGGCCGATCCGCACGTAATCCTTCACCACCGTGTAGCCGCCAGCGAAACCATGCTCGTCGCGCAGGCGCTCGAAGATCCGCTTGGCCGTATGGCGCTGCTTCACCGGCGCGCTCCGGTCAGCCTCCAGGATTGCGTCGATCACCGGCAGCAACGGACCCAACTTCGGCTTCCCGGCAGGCTTCGTTCGCGTGTACCCCGGCGGCAGCGAGAACCGGCACATCTTCGCAATCGTCTCGCGGCTCAGACCAAAAACACGCGCCGCCTCCCGGCGGCTCTTCCCCTGATTGAACACGAACTGCCGAACCGCCGCGTAGACCTCCACCGCGAACATCCCCGCCAACCCCAAAAGGGATCAGCCTATCCAAATGGATGGCTTTTACGCCGCCCGCGCCAGCACAAACGACGGCGCTTCATTGGATGGTTTTGTCACCGCCCTGCACATCGCGGTGAAATTTTTGGGAGGACCTGCGCGGCGTGGTGGTGCGCGGAAGGTGTTTTGTTCGGAGACGACTTCCTCAGTTTTCAATGAGGAGAATTCGGCGCTGACGTACTCGTCGAGGTCATCTTTCGACAGGCCAATGATGTTTGCACCATCAGCGAGCAGGCGGAAAACCGTGACGCCTTGCTCCATCGCCAGGTCGTTTGCTTCAGCGAGGGTGAAGCTATGATGGGTGGACAATCGCGGCAGATATCCGACCAGGAGCTCAGGCAACTGGCCGATCTGATCGGCCAAGATCAGCCGTCGCTCAAGGTCGTCCGGCTTTGACCTGCGTCGGGTCTTCTTGACGCCGGCAGTCTCAGTTTTCCGCTTGGCGAACGCCAGCGGACCGTCGGGCAAGCCGATCAGCGCCCGGCCCGATCCAATTCGAAACCGATCGAGAAAACTCTTACGCCCGGGCATGGCGATTGCTGCTTTTAAGACGAGATACCCGGGCTTTTGACAATCGCGTCGAGATCACCGCATTCAGCGTTGCGTCCATCGCCGTGATCACCGCGTGACACAGGGCCGTGCGGGCTATGTCGCGACGGGCCGAAATCCGGGATCTCTCCCGCTGCGCTTTAGGATGCTTCCCCATGACTGATTCAGCGGAGGCGACGATCGTGTGCACCGTCCGCGTGCCGACATCGCCTCGCAGCACCCCTAGCTGCGCCGAGATGAGCCCATCGATGAGCTCACGAACGGCATCTTCAGTGAAGAGAGGCCTGTGTTGACAGTCGTACTGCGCGTCATACTTAGAGCTGAGGCATTCGCGATAAAGACCCTCCAGGTCCTGAAGGATCGTCAACGTGTCGAGGGCTGCACCATCGGCGGACGTGATGACGTCGCAAGCCTGCTGATGGAAAGCTCGATTCCGATCTCCCAGATTTTCGGCGCGTTGGACCATTGCGACCCTGTTTCATCCTGCTTGAGACGTAGATAGCCGCTCGGTGACGGCGCAGGGCGCCGCCCCCGTCTTGCTGACCGGGGTGGTGGGAAGCGCGGCGCTTGCAGCCGCTTACGTGAAGGATGCCCTACTTCGACCGCACGTCAACGAGTGTTTCTCGTTTGTTCCAAGTTTTCACTTTTTCGAATCAGATCGGTCGAAACCAGCCGCAGCTGCGTCAGTTTTGTTGAATTTTCAAGCGATTTCGAGCGATTTAAAGTGAAAATGCGGTACGTTAAGCTCACAGTCTTGAGGCGATCAGCCCTTTCGGCACCGCACGCCCGTCGCATCGCAAAGTGTAATCCAGGCCGGATGCGTCGCATCGCGACCACGCGTCGGCAGGCCGTGCTCACCGGCCGGTCCGTGTAGGGCGATATCCAATACAACCCTCTCTGCAGGCCCGACGTCGCGACTACCGCTTCTGCGGTCGGCGTCAGGTCGCGTCCAATGCGTCAGTCAGGCCGGAACGATAAGCCCGGACAAGCGCCCTTAACGAGCTCATCCGAGGTTTCGGTAGACGGCTCCCCGTAAGATTCGATTGCACCCCTATCATGACGCCACCGCGCATTTTCGGGCTGAAACCGACGGGCGGGCGGCGGAGTCTTCGCCAATGAATGCCGGAGCCTACTCCGCATTGCACCCCCGATTCTGGGCTTGCACCCCCACGTTTTGAGGGGTGCAATCGCAACATGTTCCGTTCTAGGGCTCGAACCCGCACTTTGGGGACTCGCGGCGGTCGGAAAACCATCAAAACGGTCCTCAATGGAGGCTGCGGATCAGTCCTTCGGACCTGATTCCAATCAAGAGACCCCGTCAAAAGAGAGGGCACGATACCGCAAAGTTGACGCAAGCCCTGCGGGCCGCGTCGACTTTGCTATCGCGAACAAGGGCACGACATACAAAAATGGCGCATTCTCCGCCATTTCCGTCCTCGCGCGAGGATCAAGGAAGGGCACGACATACAGAAGTGACGGTACCCGTCTCTTCCGTCGTGAAGGGCACGATACCTCAAACTTGGCGGCAGGCCGCCAAGTTTGGATCGAGCTGGGGTTTGAGGGCACGACATACAATTTTACTGCAAGTCGGCTAACAGCCTCCTCCGCAGTAAAATCATGGGCCCGCTGGCGCGTTCCCGGTACTTTCCGAGAGTTCTCCCGACGGGTTCCGGCCGCACTTTGGCGGTCTCCCTAAGCTCTCGAATCCGACCTGTTCGGTCTCGTCCCGCGCGCTCCCCCATCGGGCGATCGCGCCGCCCAATCGGGGCGGCTGCGGGTCAATCAAGAGCTTCGGTTTTCCGGAATGCGGTGCCGCGCTTCTCAGTCGAGACCGGCAAGGCGAACATGGCGCTCGTGGGTGTCATCAAGACCGTGGCCGACCGCAAGGGCGCAACGACGGCCCAGGTGGCGCTGGCTTGGCTGCTGGCGCAGAAGCCATGGATAGCGCCCATCCCCGGCACCACCAGGCTGCGGCGCCTCGAGGAGAACCTTGGCGCGGTCGGTCTCCGACTTTCCCAGTCCGACCTGGTCGACATCGACGACGCGGGATCCAAGATCGACCTACAGGGTGAACGACTGCCGGAGGCTGCGCTCAAAATGACGGGCCTCCGATCGTTATCAGGCAGAGCGCGCAACCAGCGCCAAGAGCTGACGTAAGCGCTCTGCCTTGAAGCGGACATTCAAGCGTTGCTGTCATCGCGCTATCTTTCCATCCCATTGCGGCATCAACAGAACGAAGGCTAACTGGTCACCCGCTGAAAGCGGCCCAGTAGGAGACGCTATGACGCCGTCGAGTGATCAGTCGGCAGTCGAACCTGTCCTGCTCTCCAGCCTTTCACATGGGCGCAACCAGATTTGGCTGGCCGGCTTGATGCTGGCTTTTTCGCTTCTGGCATTGGTATTGATGGTGCCGCACGCAGCGCGCCCGATGACCAATCTCATCGTGATATTGCCTGCCTACGCGGCTGCCGTGCTGGTGATTGAGCTGTTCACCTCCACCTTTCTCCTGGCGCTGTTTTATGTTCAGCGTTCGCGCGCCATCCTCATCCTGGCGGCGGGGTACCTATTCTCGGGTACGCTGGTCGCGCCATGGATCGTTACCTTTCCGGGCGTCTTCGGCTCGCTCGGTATCGATGAGAGCATCCAAAGCGCGGCGGCTTTCGCGGCGTTGAAGCGCCTGGGCTTCCCTCTGTTCATCCTGGCCTATGCGGTCATGCCGGATCGCCAGCTTGCGCGCCGGCGGGTCGCCTTCTGGGTGGTGGCGGTGGTGGTCTCCGTATTCTCTTTCGTCGCCATGGCGTCCTGGGTGATCCTGGCCGAAGGGAGCGGGCTGCATCTGTCCACTGCGTTCATGATGGATGCGCTCACGCCAGGACTGCTGTGGCGCTTCATTCCTGCTGTCGCGATAGCGCTATACGTCGTCGGCATCGTTGCTTTGGTTGTCAGGCGCCGCACGATTCTCGATCTCTGGCTGATTGTCGTCCTGGGCACGCTCCTGATCGAGATCATCCAGATTTCCTATTTGGGGGCGGGTGTGCGTATGAGCCTCGGCTGGTGGGCGGGACGCCTCTACGGGCTGGTCTCGGCCAGCATCGTTCTCGTGGTGATGCTGGCCGAAACGATTGCGGTTTATGCCCGCCTCTCGCGCGCCACCGCCGCCGAGCGGCGCGCTCGCCAGAACCGGTTGACCGCGATGGAAGCTCTGTCGGCGACGATCGCACACGAGGTCAACCAGCCGTTGGGCAGCATGGTCACCAATGCCAATGCGGGCCTGCGCTGGCTCGACAAGTCGCAGCCTGCCCTCGATGAAGCGAGGGCGGCGATGCACCGGATCGTCGAGGAGGGCCACCGGGCCAACAAGGTCGTGTCGAGCATCCGTACGATGTTTATGAAAGGCACGCGCGAGCGCACGCAGCTCGACCTGAACCTCCTGATCGAACAGGTGGTGAAGCAGAGCGGCGTCGAGGCCCGGCTGGGACATGGCGCCGTCATGCTCGATCTGGATTGTCAGGCGCCTTTCGTGATCGGCAACGCCATCCAGTTGCAGCAGGTGGTTGCCAACCTGATCGACAACGCCGTCGAGGCCATGCGGCCGGTCCCGGCTCGGCAACGCCGCCTTCGCATCGCTACGAGCGGAAGCGACCATGGCGAGGTCGTCGTCAGCGTCGAGGATGCGGGTCCAGGACTGGACCCCGCGACCCTGGACCGGATATTTGAGCCCTTCTTCACGACGAAGGCCGATGGCATGGGAATGGGACTGATGTTCTGCCGGTCCACCATTGAGGCGCATGGCGGACGGTTATGGACGTCGCCCAATCGACCGCAGGGCGCGGTGTTCAGCTTCTCGCTACCGACGACGCCGCAGCATGACACGACGGCGGAGGCCCGCGAATGAGTTCAGATGCAGCACTCGTCTTCGTCATCGACGACAATCCCGCCATGCGCGCGTCGCTCGAGAGTCTGCTGCGCTCGGTCGGCCACGACGTCGAGTCGTTTCATTCGTCGCAGGATTTTCTGGCGAATGAACCTCATGACGGAGCAGCCTGCCTCGTCCTCGACGTCAGGCTGCCGGGCGCAAGTGGGCTGGAGTTTCAGCGCGAGCTGACGCGGCTGGGCCGAGGTCTCCCCGTGATCTTCATCACGGGCCATGGCGACGTCCAGATGTCGGTCGCGGCCATGAAGGCCGGCGCGATCGAGTTCCTGACCAAGCCGTTTCGCGACCAGGACCTGCTCGATGCGGTCCATAGAGGCCTCACCCTGGATCTCGAACGGCACTGCCGCCTGAAAGAGATCGACGCGCTTCGAAAGCGTTTCGAGACCCTGACGCCGCGGGAACGCGAGATACTGCCGCTGGTGGCGAGCGGGCTGATGAACAAGCAGATCGCTGCGTCGCTCCAGCTCAGCGAGATCACGGTCAAGGTTCACCGCGCCCAGGTCATGCAGAAGCTGCAGGCGACGTCCTTGGCCGACCTCGTAAGGATATCAGATCGGATCGCCGAGACCGTCACCGGCGCTGCCGGCTAGGCCGGCGACGCTTTGGTATAATTGCTCCCAACCTTTCTTCGCACACATGATCCCGGTCGATGAGACCGCGACGACAGCCACCATGACGAAGCCAGAAAGTGCGCTGATCGCCATCGTCGATGACGATGCGGCGGCACGGGACGCCGTCGCCAGCCTCGTTTCCGCCATGGGTTACCGAACGATCGCCTGCGAGGGTGCCGCGGCGTTTCTCTCGTCCGAGCTGCGACCGACGACGGCGTGCTTGATATCGGACGTTCGCATGCCCGGCATCGGCGGCCTCGAGTTGTACCGCTCCCTGGCGGACTCGGGCCGAATGGTCCCGACGATCCTGATGACGGCCTATCCCGACGAGACGACGCGCGCCGCCGCCTTGGCCACCGGGGTGCACGGGTATCTCGCCAAACCGTTCGATCCGGAGACGCTGCTGGCGTGCATTCGCCAAGCCGTGCAAGCCGGTACGACTATACAAAAGCTCAGCTCGACCGAACCTACTGAATAATTGCGCCGACCTGTCGCCGGCACCTACCGATTGGGCTCACTCAGGAGAGCTCAGATGGTTCAGGCGACGGCAACCCCCGGCAAGGGCCTACTTGCTCCCCACGATCATACCCTGATTATGATCGACTTTCAGTCGCAGATGGCATTCGCGACGAAATCGATCGATGCCGTGACCCTGCGCAACAATGCGGCCCTGGTCTCGCAGGCCGCCGCCGGATTCGGCGTTTCGACCATCCTGACGACTGTCGCCGAGAAGAGCTTTTCGGGCCCGATGTTCGAGGAGATCACCTCGGCCTTTCCCAGCCAGGCGCTGCTCGACCGGACCTCGATGAACACCTGGGAGGATGCGGCGGTCATCGCCCGCGTCAACGAGATCGGCAAGCCGCGCATCGTGCTGGCAGGCCTGTGGACCGGCGTCTGCATCGTCGGGCCGGCGCTGTCGGCGATCGAGCAGGGCTATGAGGTCTATGTCATCGCCGATGCCTGTGGCGACGTCTCCGACGAGGCGCATGAACGGGCCATGCAGCGCATGATCCAGGCCGGCGCGCGGCCGATGACCTCACTTCAGTATCTGCTCGAACTGCAGCGCGACTGGGCTCGCACCGAGACCTACGAGATGACGACCGGCATCGCCAGGAAGGTCGGGGGGGCCTATGGCCTCGGCATAACCTACGCGAAGACGATGTTCGGCGCCTCCGAAGGGCACTGACTTGGGCCCGGGCACACTGCTCAATGGCTTTGCCACCCAACGCGCAGGGCGGTAGTGGGCACGGCCACGGCCGCCATGCTGCTCTCTAGCTCGGGGCTGCCACGCGCTGCCGAAAACACCACCTCCGTCACATTGAAAGGGATGTCTCAGATGCCGTACGTCGATACCAAGGACGGCGCACAGATCTTCTTCAAGGACTGGGGTCCGAAGGACGCCCAGCCGATCATGTTCCATCATGGCTGGCCGCTGTCCTCCGACGACTGGGATGCCCAGATGCTGTTCTTCCTGCAGCAGGGCTTTCGCGTCATCGCGCATGATCGCCGCGGCCACGGGCGCTCGTCGCAGGTCAGCGACGGCCATGACATGGACCATTACGCCGCCGATGCCTTCGCCGTCGTCGAGCATCTCGACATCAGGAACGCGGTCCATATCGGTCACTCGACAGGTGGCGGCGAGGTCGCCCGCTATGTCGCCAAACATGGGCAGCCCGCTGGTCGGGTCGCCAAGGCCGTACTGGTCAGCGCCGTGCCGCCTCTGATGCTCAAGACCGCCGCCAATCCCGACGGCGTGCCGATGGACGTGTTCGACGGCTTCCGGAAGGGGACGGCAGAACAGCGCGCGCAGATCTTTCTCGATGTCGCAGCAGGCCCCTTTTATGGCTTCAACCGGGCCGGCGCGACGATCTCTCAGGGCGTGATCCAGAATTGGTGGCGTCAGGGCATGATGGGCAGCGCAAAGGCCCATTACGACGGCATCAAGGCCTTCTCCGAGACCGATCAGAGCGAGGACCTCAAGGCGATCACGGTGCCAACGCTCGTCCTGCACGGTGACGATGATCAGGTCGTCCCGATTGCGAACGCCGCGCTGAAGTCGATCAAGCTGCTCAAGAACGGCACGCTCAAGGTCTACAAGGGCTATCCGCACGGCATGCTGACGACCCATGCTGACGCGATCAATCCCGACCTGCTCGCCTTCATCAAGAGCTGAGCGATCGGGAGGCGGCCGTCCGCGGCCGCCTCCCACGTTGCCCGCAACCGGGATGCCGCGATGAAACCCTATCTGCTCGCGCTGGGCGCCGGCCTCGTCGTCGGCGTCGTCTACAGCCTGCTCAATGTGCGCTCGCCAGCCCCGCCGGTGATCGCGCTGATCGGTCTGCTCGGCATTCTGGCGGGCGAGCAGATCGTCCCGGTCGCCAAGCGCCTGATCGGCGGCGAAAGGCTCAGCGTCGGCTGGCTGAGACGCGAGTGCGGAGAACACGTGTTCGGCGCCCTGCCGGTACGGCCCAACAAGGACGCCGGCCGCGAGCCCGGCGGAACGGTCTCATGACGAACCCGACGCGCAGGCAGACCGCGCTAGGCGGCACGGTCGCAGCGCTCGTAACGCTGATCGGCGGCACCTCATCCGCCCAGAATTCAGGCTCGGGAGCCCGCGCGATGATCGCAGACCTCATCCTCGTCAATGGCCGCTTCACAACGCTCGACCGGGGCAATCCCAACCCCGACGCCATCGCGATCGCGGACGGGCGCTTTCTGGGGGTCGGCACGCGGGCGGAGATGCAGGCGCTCGCCGGCCCCGAAACCAAGGTCATGGATCTCGGCGGCCGCCGCGTCGTGCCCGGCCTGATCGACAGCCACATGCACATCATCCGTGGCGGGCTGAACTATAACATGGAGTTGCGCTGGGACGGTGTTCGCTCGCTCGGCCGGGCGATGGAGATGCTGCGCGCGCAGGTCGCCGTGACGCCGCCGCCGCAATGGGTCCGCGTCGTCGGCGGCTTCACCGAGCACCAGTTCGCAGAGAAGCGCCTGCCGACGCTCGACGAGATCAACGCCATTGCGCCCGAGACGCCGGTCTTCATCCTGCATCTCTACGACCGCGCCTTGCTGAACGGCGCGGCGCTGCGGGCCGCCGGCTATACGAAGGACACACCCAACCCGCCCGGCGGCGAGATCATCAGGGACAAGGCGGGCAATCCCACCGGCCTGCTGCTGGCCAAGCCCAATGCCACGATCCTCTATGCGACTCTGGCCAAGGGGCCGAAGCTGCCGCCCGAGTACCAGCTCAACTCGACGCGCCATTTCATGCGCGAGATGAACCGGCTCGGCGTCACCTCGATCATCGACGCCGGCGGCGGTTACCAGAACTATCCAGACGACTACGCCATCATCGAGAAGCTGCATGCCGATGGCGAACTGACGCTGCGGCTGGCCTACAACCTGTTCACCCAGAAGCCGAAGGAAGAGCTGTCGGACTTCGGCGGCTGGGCCAAGCAGGTCAAGCCGGGCCAGGGCGACGATCTCTACCGCCACAACGGCGCAGGCGAGATGCTGGTCTACTCCGCCGCGGACTTCGAGGATTTCAAGGTCGAACGGCCCGAGATGCCGCCCTCGATGGAGGCCGAACTCGAGCCCGTGGTGCGCCTGCTGGCGCAGCAACGCTGGCCCTGGCGCCTGCATGCGACCTATGACGAGACGATCAGCCGTGCGCTCGATGTCTTCGAAAAGGTCAACCGCGATATCCCGCTCGAAGGCCTGCACTGGTTCTTCGACCATTGCGAAACGATCAGCGACCGCAACATCGACCGCATCGCGGCGCTGGGCGGCGGCATCGCAGTGCAGCACCGGATGGCCTTCCAGGGCGAGGATTTCGTCGAGCGCTATGGCGCGAAGGCGGCCGAGCGCTCGCCGCCGGTGGCCCGCATGCTGGAAGCCGGCGTCAAGGTCGGCGCCGGCACCGACGCCACCCGCGTCGCCAGCTACAACCCGTGGGTCTCGCTGGCCTGGCTCGTCACCGGCAGGACGCTGGGCGGACTGAAGCTCTATCCCCAGCGCAACCTGCTCGACCGCGAGAGTGCGCTGCGCCTCTGGACGGAAGCCAACACCTGGTTCTCGACCGAGGAAGGCAAGAAGGGTCAGCTCAAGACCGGCCAGCTCGCCGATCTCGTCGTGCTCGACCGCGACTACATGAACGTCCCCGACGACGAGATCCAGGACATCGAGAGCGTGTTGACACTGCTCGGCGGCAAGATCGTCTTCAGCGCGGGAGATTTCGCGCCGTTGAGCCCGCCGCTGCCGCCGGCCATGCCGGACTGGTCCCCGGTGCGCACCTTCGGCGGATATCAACAGCGCGCCGCCGTCAAGGACGACCGCAAATACGCGCTGATGGCGAATTGCGGCTGCGACAGCGCCTGCGGCGTCCATGGCCACGGCCATGCGGCGGCGCTCGGCACACAGGCGCCTGCCCGCGACGAGGCCGCCTTCTGGGGCTCGCTCGGCTGCTCCTGCTGGGCGTTCTGACGATGACGAACTCCGCTCACACCGTCACGCGTTTCGCCGCCCGCTTCGCGACGCCATCACTTCGCTGGCTCGCCCTCCTGGGCTTGTGCGCCGCCTATCTGCAGGGCGGCGTCAACAAGACGACAGACTTCGCTTCGGCCATCGCCGAAATGCGGCACTTCGGCCTCTCGCCGGAGGTGCCTTTCGCGATCGCTGTGATCGCGCTCGAACTCGTCGCCTCGGTCATGATCCTCACCGGTTTCGGACGCTGGATCGGCGCGCTGGCGCTTGCCAGCTTCACCCTCATGGCCACTTTCGTGGCACTGCGCTTTTGGGAACTGGAGCCGCCGGCGCGCTTGATGGCGGCCAACAGCTTCTTCGAGCATCTCGGCCTTGTCGGCGGCTTCCTGCTCGTCGCCTGGCATGATCTGCGTGAGCGCGTGCCGAACGGCCGGCCGTCATGAGCGAGTCCGCACCCAAGCCCGCCGACGCGGAAGCCGGCGCTTTCTCGCCGCTGAAGCAGCCCGTCTTCGCCGTCCTCTGGGCTGCGACCGTTCTCGGCAACACCGGCAGCTTCGTGCGCGACGTCGCCAGCGCCTGGCTGGTGACGGACCTCTCGGCTTCACCGGCCGCCATCGCCATGGTCCAGGCGGCGGGCACGCTACCGATCTTCCTGCTCGCGATTCCTGCCGGCGTCCTTTCGGACATTCTCGACCGCCGCAAATTCCTGATCGCGATCCAGCTGCTGCTGGCGGCCGTCAGCATCGGCCTGATGACGCTGTCGCATCTCGGCCTGCTGACCGTCAGCGCGATCGTCGCCCTGACCTTCGTCGGCGGGATCGGTGCCGCGCTGATGGGCCCGACCTGGCAGGCGATCGTGCCCGAACTCGTGCCGCGTTCTGACGTCAAAAACGCGGTCGCGCTGAACTCGCTCGGCATCAACATCGCCCGCTCGATCGGCCCCGCCGCAGGCGGCCTGCTTCTGGCGGCGTTCGGGGCCGCCGTCACCTATGGCGCGGACGTCCTGAGCTATGTCTTCGTCATCGCGGCGCTGCTTTGGTGGCCCCGCGCCAAGGGAGCCGACGATGCCCTGTCGGAGCGCTTCGCCGGCGCTTTCCGCGCCGGGTTACGCTACACGCGGGCAAGCCATGATCTGCATGTCGTGCTCTTGCGCGCAGCGGTCTTCTTCGCCTGCGCCAGCGCGGTCTGGGCGTTGCTTCCGCTGGTCGCACGCGGGCTTCTCGGCGGCGATGCGCGCTTCTACGGCATCATGCTCGGCTGCGTCGGGGCTGGCGCGATCGGCGGCGCGCTGACTCTGCCAACACTGCGCAAGCGCCTGGATGCCGACCAATTTCTGCTCGGCGTCGCGATCGTCACGGCGCTGGTGATGGCGGCGCTGGCGCTGGCTCCGCCGAAGCCTATTGCACTGGCGGTCCTGCTGCTGCTCGGCGCGGCCTGGATCGTCGCGCTGACGACGCTGAACGGCGCCGCCCAGGCGATCCTGCCGAACTGGGTGCGCGGGCGGGCTCTGGCCGTTTATCTGACCGTCTTCAACGGCGCGATGACTGCCGGCAGCCTGTGCTGGGGCCTCGTCGCGCAGGAACTCGGCGTGCCGACGACTCTGATTGTCGGGGCCGGCTGTCTGCTCATCGCAGGTGTCCTCTTCCATCGGGTCAAGCTGCCCAGGGACGAAGCTGACCTGGTCGCCTCCAACCATTGGCCCGAGCCGCTGACGACGGAGCCCGTCGCACATGATCGCGGCCCGGTCCTGATCCTGATCGAATACCGCGTCGCCAAGGCTGACCGGGCGGCATTTCTGCAAGCCCTCGACCGCCTCTCCGCGGAACGACGCCGCGACGGAGCATATGGCTGGGGCGTCACCGAGGACGCAGCCGATCCCGATGCCATCGTCGAGTGGTTCATGGTCGAATCCTGGGCCGAGCATCTGCGCCAGCACAAGCGTGTCTCGAAGGCCGACGCCGATCTCCAGCACGAGACGATCCGGTTCCACATCGGTCCAGAAAAGCCGGTCGTGCGGCACTTCCTGACGATCGATCTGAGGCCATCGACGCTCGGCGAGGTGAGGTGAGGTGAGGTGAGGCGGCCCGGCGTCGCCATTGCCTTTGCAGCAGGCTGGCTCGCCAGCTCCAGCGCGGCGCTCTCACAGGCTAACACGCCCTGCAATCCGGACAGCAAGACGAACGGTGTCGTCTGCAACGAGGCGAACGCCGACCGGTTCGCGGCGCTGAAAGACATTCCTCTGTCGCGTGCCGGATCGGTCACTTTGAGCCTGGGCGGGCAATTGCAGATCCGCCCCGAATTCTCCCGGCAGCCGGTCTTCGGACTTGCGGCGCCGGCCCACAACAACGGGCTGTTGATCCGGTCATTCCTGTCAACCGATCTGAAGCTCGGCCCCCATATCCGCGGCTTCGTCGAGTTCGTCAGCGGCCAAGCTCCGATCTGGACGGTGACACCCCCGGGCACCCAACTCGACCGGCTGGATATCCTGCAAGGCTATGGCGGGCTGAGTCTGCCCACCGCGGGCAGCAACGTCATGGTCCGCGGCGGCCGCCAGGAAATGAGCTTTGGCTCGCCTCGCCTCGTCTCGGTTCGCGAAAGCCCGAATGTGCGTCGCGCCTTCGACGGCGTCCGCGCCGCCTGGATCGCCGATCCCGATAGACGCATCGATGTTTTCTGGTCCGGCCGGTCGTGCCGATGGCTGGCCTATTCGAAGACCAGTCCGACCCGACGCAGGCCTTCTGGGGCCTGTACGCGACTTCGCCAGTCCCCGGTGCGCCTGTGTTGAAGGCCGACATTTACTATCTGGGGATCACGCGCGAGAATGCCCGCTTCGCGCAAGGCACGGCCGATGAACGCCGCCATACCCTCGGCAGCCGGCTCTTCGGCAAGGCGTCTGGCTTCGACTGGAACGTCGAAGGGGCGGTCCAGTTCGGCAGCTTCGGCCGGGCGGATATCCGCGCCTGGACCGCCTCGTCCGAGCTTGGCTATAGCTTTTCGAATCTGCCGTTCGCGCCGCGCATAGGGCTCAACGCCGATGCCATCAGCGGCGACGGTAATCTGCGCGACGGCAGGCTCGGCACCTTCAATCCGCTCTTCCCCAAGTTGCCGTATTTCTCCAAGGCGAACCTCGTCGGGCCAGCGAACCTGGTCGACATCCAGCCCAACATAGCGCTGACCGTGCTGCCGAAGGTCAAGTTGACCGTCGGCCGGAACCCACTCTGGAAGCAGAGCAAGGCCGACGGCTTCTACGGGCCGGCGGTCACGCCGGTTGCCCGAACCGCTGGTGGAGCCGGCTTGTACCTCGGCCAGCAGATCTCGACGACGTTGGAATGGAGCCCGACCGAGCATGTTACGTTGGGCGGAACCTTCGTCAGTTATAAGCCGGGCGAGCGCATCAAGCAGGCGGGCGGCGTCGCCGGCTCCTTCGCCGCTGGCTGGGCGACCGTGACATTCTAAAACTCGCCTTAAGGGCCCGGCGGAGTCCCACAATCTGTCGGCCGTGACGCGCCACTTCCGGACGTTGACGCTGTGCCAAAGCTGACCTCTGATGGCCCCTCAATGTAGCATCACGTCTATCTCCATCATGGGAACGTGGTGCTGGCAGCCGTACATGTCACCGTCGCCCGCCGTGCCTTGGGCGCGCGGGCGCTTAATCGTGATTTTGATGGCGTTTGCCATATCGATCTCGAAGAATGATGAAATCTGCGAGACTTCAATGCCATACGCTCGTGCAACGGCGGCCGGATTGATCGCCCCCGTGGCGCGGACTGCCTCGTAGCGTGATTTGTCCTTGAACAGGATGTCGAAGGTGATGCGATAGGGACCCGCATTCTTGCTGCGGACGATGTCGGCAACGTCCTTGAGCTTGTGGACTGTCATCTCAAAGGTCCTCATAGGTGATGGGGAACAGTTCCGTCGGCGTCTCAACCTTCATCAGGTGATAGGCGCTGAATTCGTAGACCGGGCCGAGATCCAGGTCCGACGGCGAATAGGGGAAGGCCAGGTTGCCGGAGGTGTTGATCACCCCGGGGTAATGATAGTGCAGCATCGCGCCGCTGATCTGGTGGCAGGCCGCGTGAGCGAGTTCCTGGTCCGCGGCGGTCACCTCGATCACCAGCCCGACCTCGCGCTGCGGTGCGGTTTCCTGCTCCAACTCCTTCATTACGCCGTTGGCGCCATAGACATGGAAGACGACCGTGATCGGCGAAGGCGCGAAATAGGCGATCGCCTTCTGCTTAACGTCAGCGAGGATGGAATCGAGCGCCTTCACGGTCGTTGGGCAGCGGATGCCGGCGATCGCGATCGAGCGGTAACCAGCGAGCTTAGCGCCCTCGAGCTTGACGTAATACTCGGCCGTCTGGGTCAGCGTCGCTCCACGGACGCGGACCTGCCGTTCGCCGAGTTGTTCGAAGGAGCAGGCCGACAGGTCGATCTCGTGGCCCGGGCCGGATTGCTTGAAAGGATTCTCTCGCTCGTACAGCGAATGTGCCGCGACGGACTTCACCGAGGCGCGACGGCCGGTGCTGCCCGGCTCCAGAACGAAGCCTTCGCCATCCAGCGTGCCGAGCATCACATCCATGGCGAAGGGCTCGGCGGAAAACGCGCCACATTCGAGGATCTTGCCCATATGAATGGCCAGCGCCGGGTCGGCGCCTCGCCAGATGGGAAAGGAAGCGATCACGGAATCGTCGCAGGCCCGGCCGGCGATGATGACGTCGGCCCCGCCGTCCAGCGCAGCGCAGATCGGCTCATGGCCCATCTGCGCGACGAGCGTCACCGTCTGGTCGAGCAACGCCCCCGTCAGCGGCGTTCCGGCCTCGAAATCGATGATCTCGCCGGCCGCGACGGCACGCTTCGCGCGCGCGACGGGAATGTCCGAGTGGATCGTCGCAAGCCTGAAGGTGAGGCGCAGTTCGTCCGCGATCTCGCGGACCAGAGTTGCCGTCCGGTCGACCTGCACGCCCGATCCCGCACCGCCGGCACTGCCGACGATCACCGGTATCCCGGCCGCGCGGCCCGCCGTGATCAAAGCCGTCAGTTCGCGCTTGATGCTGACATCCGAGACGAGCGGCTTGCCGGAGCCGAGATAATGCGGCCCGGGATCTGTCGAGCCGGCATCAACGGCGATGACCGCGGGTCCCAGAGACATGCCTCGCTTAAGCGCCTCCTCGCCGAAGCCATAACCGAGCGTGCCGGTGGGCGTGAGGACCGTGATGGCGTTCATGATCGACCTTCGGGCAGGAGATTTCGACTATCGTCGCTCTGCCTGAATTGGAGCGGAGACATGGACACTGGGTCAAATCGCTTTCCAAGGCCCAGCCATAACCACAGGCAATGGCCGAGCGTCAGGCGATGTCCCCGATCGACACGGCGAGCTCCGTAAGCCTGCGCGAGAGCGCCTCGCGGACATGAGAAATCATCGCTTGGGTCGCAAGCGAGGGCTCCCGGAAACTCGGCAGTATAACCCAGATGTCGTATGCGACGGCGGGGCGGAAGGGACGCACTGTCAATTGCTCAGGTCCAAAGCCGGCTGCGCTCAACGGGTCAACCACCGCAACGCCGACTCCGGCCGCGACGAAGGAGCAGCAGCTATCGGTGAGTTGGGCCTTGAGTACGACATTGCGAACGGACCCACTCGCTGCGAACGCCTGGTCCACTTGAAGCTGCGCCCGGTCTTCTTCAAGCATCGCCACAAAGCGTTCGCCGTCTAGATCGGCGGCTGCGATCGCCGTTCGCCCGGCAAGCCGGTGCCCGGGCGGCAGAACGCAGACCGCCTGCATCGTGCAGAGCTTTTCGTAGCGTAGCCCCGGGCGCTCGCTAGCGACCATGCCGAATCCGAGATCGACGCCCTGCGTCGCGACCGCATCGAGAAGCAGCCATGAATTGCGGCTCGCCATCTCGATGCGCAAGGACGGGCGATCCGACATGAAGCGGGCCAGGATCGGCGGCAGGATGCGGACGGCGAGCGAGGGAAAGGTGACTAGCTTGATCTCGCCGTGGTCCAGCCGCCCGATCGCCTCCGCGCGCGCAGCTACCGACGCGACGCCCAGAAAGACGCGCTGCACTTCGTCATGAAGCATCTTCCCTTCGGCGGTTAGAAGGACGCCGTTGCGCTGCCGGATGAACAGCGGAAAGCCGCACCTTCGCTCCAGCAGGAAGATCAGCTTGCTAACGGCCGGCTGCGTCAGCCCAAGCTGCTGCCCGGCTCGGGTGAAGCTGCCGAGTTCCACGACAGCCCTGAAGGCCTCCAACTGCCGGATGTTCATGACCTGCCGCCCGCGCGTGGTCTCGCGGCGGCCGCGAGTTCCGTGGCGAAGGCCTCAATCTGCTCGCGCAAATGGGCAACGAAACCATCGACCAGGTTGAATGGCCGCGACGCTTTGGGTCGGATCAGCCAGATGTCGAAATAGACCGGCGGCTCGAACGATCGGATCGCGACCCTGGCGTCATCATTGTTGTGAGCGCTGATCGGATCGACCACCGCGACGCCCGCATTGGCTGCCACGAAGGAGAAGGCGGTCTCCGACTGGCCGGCCTCGATCCGCGAGCGGCGCGCTACCTTTTCCTCGTCGAAGACGCGGTCAATGATCAACCGCGAGTGATCCTGGGGGCCGAGCGAGACGAAATCCTCACCCGCGAGATCGGCTGCATGGATCACCGACTTGTGGGCAAGCCGGTGCGAGGACGGCAGGATGCAAAGGCCGCGCAGGCGCTGCAGATGCTCGCTTTCGACCTCGGTGCGATCTCCTGGCAGGAAGCTCAGCCCGATATCCACGTGTTGCGCCGCCACCGCGTCGATCAGGCTGCGCGACCGCATGCTCTCCAGCCGGAAGCTGGTCTCGGGATGCGCCTGGCAGAACCTCCAGACGATGTCGGGCACGACCTTGCGCGCGATCGCCGGGAAGGCGGCGAGGCTGAGCGCGCCCCAGCTCTGCTCGCGCAGCGCTGTCGCCACGCGCGCGATCTGTCCCACGCCGACGAACATTCGCTGGACCTCGTTGTAAAGCGCCTCGGCCTCGCGCGTCGGCGCGATTTTGCTCCCTTGTCGATCGAACAGGCGAAACCCGCAGCCGCGCTCGAACTGCGCGATCAACTGGCTGACGGCCGGTTGCGATATGCTCATGCGCTCGCCGGCGCGCGTGACGCTGCCGGTCGCCATAACGGCCTGGAACGCTTCGATCTGGCGGACGTTCATGCCTTGCGCCTCATAAGCCATACTTATTCTGATCGCGTGATTATCTATTGGAAAATTATGTGGGGCAAGGCGAAGCTGATAGACAAGCGCCGACCTGTGCGACATCTGCCGGGTTCAGGAGCGCCGATAAAAAGGGGATCTCGTCATGCCGGTTTTCACCAGGACACTCGCTGCCCTCTCCCTCGTCGCCGCCGGCCTGCTGGCGGGCGTGGCCCATGCCGACCAGCTCGATCGCGTCAAGCAGCGTGGCAAGCTCGTCGTGGGTATCCGCAACGACTACAACCCCTTCGGCTATCTCGACGCCAAGGGCCAGAACACGGGTTTCGAGGTGGATCTCGCCCGCTCGGTGGCGAAGGAACTGTTCGGATCCGAGGCCGCCATCGAAATGGTCCCGGTCGTCGCCTCGAACCGGATCGAACTGCTCAACGCCGGCCGTATCGACGTGATCTTCGCGACGCTCGGAAAGACCGCCGACCGCGGCAAGGTGATCGATTTCACCGAGGAATATTACTCTATGGCCGGCATGGTTCTGCTGGCGCCGAAGGAAGCGACCTACAAGGCTTGGGAAGACATCCGCGGCAAGAAGATCTGCGGCAGCCAGGGCAATCTCTACAACCGCACGCTAAGCGAGAAATGGGGCGCCGAACTCGTGCTTTTCGCCGGCACGGCAGAGATCTACAACGCCTTCCAGACCGGGCGCTGCGACGCCATCGCCTATGACGGGCCCAACCTGAACACGAAGGTCACGGAAGACGGTTGGAAAGATAAGTACAAGATTGCGCTCGACGCCTTCGAGTTCATCCCGATCGCCGGCGGCGTCCGCAAGGGCGAGCCTGCCTTCCTCGGCGCCGTCAACAGCGCCATCCTGAAGGCGGAAGCGGCGGGCACAATGGTTTCGGGCGAGGCCAAGTACAGCCTCGGCACCAGCGAATATGTCACCAAGCGCGCGCAGGACGCCAAGGCCAAGGTCAAGTAAGGCTGCGAAGGCTTCGCCTGCGGGCCTCGTGCCCGCTTGCGGCTCCTGCGAGGACGCAACGCTCATGCATGCCAAGACAGTCGACCGGCAGGCAGGCTCCAGCCTTGCCGGCCGGGCCCTAAACCTGCTCGACTTCGAAAGGCGCGCCGGCAAGGTCCTGCCGCCCGCTCTGCACCACTATGTGGCCAGTTATTCGGAGGACGGCGAGAGCCACCGGCGCAATCTGCGGAGCTTTCGGATGCGTGCCTTCGTGCCGCGCGTGATGGTCGACGTGTCGCAGCGCTCGGCCGCGACCTCGCTGATGGGCGCACATTATCCGTATCCCTTCGGCATTGCCCCGATGGGCTTCTGCCGCCTCGTCGCGGCCGATGGCGACGTCGTGCTGGCGCGGGCCGCAGCCAAGGCAGGTTTACCCTGCATCCTCAGCGGCGCCTCCCTGACCCCGATGGAAGCGGTCCGTACCGCGGGACCGACAAGCTGGTTCCAAGCCTATATTCCCGGCGAGGACGATCGCATCGGCGCGCTTGTCGATCGCGTAGAGGCCGCGGGTTTTGACACGCTGGTGATCACCGCCGACACCGCCGTCTTCGGCCAGCATGAAGTCGCGGCGCGACACGGCTTCCGCTCGCCGGTGACCTTCGGTCCGGCCATGGCTTGGCAGGGGCTGTCGCATCCGCGCTGGCTTTGGCAGGTCTTGGGACGCGACGGCTTTGCCGGTACCCGGCTGCGCTTCGAGAATGCCGACGCCACGCCCGGCCCGCCGGTGTTCTCCTCGACGCTGGTGCGCGACATCGGCCGCCGCGATGCGCTTTCCTGGCGCCATTTCGAACAGGTCAGGCGGCGCTGGAGTGGCAAGCTGGTCGTCAAAGGCATCATGGCGCCTGCCGATGCCGCGATCGCCCAGGCCAGCGGCGCCGACGGCATCATCGTCTCCAGCCATGGCGGCCGCCAGATCGATTGTGCCGTCAGTGGGCTTGATGCCCTGGAGGCGATCGCGGCGAAGGGCTTGAGCCTCGCGCTCATGTATGATGGTGGCATCCGCCGCGGTTCCGACGTCCTGAAGGCGGTCAGGCTCGGCGCCGATTTCGTTTTCGTCGGCCGTCCCATGCTGCAGGCGGCGGCCGTGGCCGGCGAAGACGGCGTCGCTCATGCGCTCACGCTGCTTGCGCATGAAGTCAGCACGACGATGGGCCTTCTCGGCGTGAACACGCTGGCCGAACTGAAGGAGATCTCGCTGGAGCGCGACCAGGAGCGTCCGGCATGAACCTCGACTTCGCCTGGCTGAGCGACCCGCTCTATCAGCAATGGCTTGTCCGTGGCATCGGCAACACCGTGCTGATGAGCCTGCTCGGCATCGTCATGATGTTCGCGGTCGGCATCGCCGGCGCCATCTGCATGCATTTTCGGCTGCCGGTGCTGGAGACGCTGACGACCATCCTGGTCGAGCTGTTTCGCAACACGCCGCCGCTGGTGCAGCTCTTCTTCCTCTATTTCATGCTGTCCGAGATCGGCCTGAACCTGACCGACGCCGTCACGGGCCGTGCCGTGCCACTCTTCACCGGCTTCACCTGCGTGGTGCTGTCGTTGGGGCTGTATAATGGCGCCATCGCTGTCGAGATCATCCGCTCGGGCCTGCTCGCCGTGCCGAGCCAGACGGTCGAGGGCGCCCGCTCCCTGGGCTATTCGCGGATGAAGACCTTCCGCCATGTCGAATTGCCGATCGGACTGCGGCTCAGCGTGCCGGCGATGACCAACAACATCGTCAGCCTGATCAAGACCTCGTCGCAGGCCGCGCTCGTGGCGGTGGCCGACATCATGTACGGCGCCACGCAGATCATGGTCGAAACCTTCCGCAATCTCGAGGTCATGCTGCTGATCTGGGCAATCTACGTGCTCCTGGCGAGCTTCGCGGTCGTGGTGATCCGCCGCGTCGCGGTGATCTTTCGAATGCCCGGCTACGGCACGAGCCTGTCATGAACAGCGAGCTCAAAGCCTTCATCTTCGGGATGATCGGCGTCAGTACCGTGCTCGCGGCGCTTCTCGTGCTGGTCTATCGCGGCGAGACCGGGCCGATCGTCGCGGCGCTTGCCTCGCGCTCCCCACTGCTTTTGACAGGCAGTCCGGACTTCAGCCGGTTCGACGGCGGATTCGCCGCCAACATCCTGATCAGCCTGTGGGCGATGCTCCTGGCCGGCATCGCCGGCATCGCGCTGGGCATCGCACTGATCGCGCAGAGCGCGCTCGTTCGGACACCGGCCGTGCTGGTGATGAACGTCCTGCGCAACTCGCCCTGGCTCGTCGTGCTCTACGCGATGCTCTATCTACTGCCGTTCTAGATCGATGCCTTCGGCAGGACCTGGTTCCTGTCGCCGACGGTCAAGGCGACCATTGGCCTGGCCTTTCCGGTCACGGCCAATATCGCAGAGGTGTTCCGCGGCGGCATCGAGGCGATCCCGAGCGGCCAGTGGGAATCGGCACGCTCGCTCGGTTATCGCCGGCTGCAAATCCTGCGGCACGTCATCGTGCCGCAGGCGCTGCCTCTAATGACGCCGAACCTGATGACAACCTACGCGATGCTGTTCATCGGCTCGAGCCTCGTGGTCGTCACCGGCGCGGAGGACGTCTTGTCCGTCGCACGCACGGTCATCGGCAGCGACGGCGCGCATCTCGCCACGGCGGTCTACATCTACGTCCTGTTCCTGTTCTTCGTCTTCGCCTTCCCCATCGCCATCTTCACGCGCTGGCTGGAGCGTCGCGTGCGAGTGCCGACATGAGCCAACAGAAATCCACGACGCCGCTGATCTCGCTCAAGGATGTGCACAAATCCTTCGGCGCCTTTCCCGTGCTGAACGGCGTCTCTTTCGATGTCCGCGATGGCGGCGTCGTCTGCATCATCGGGCCGTCGGGCTCCGGCAAGTCGACGATCCTGCGCTGTATTAACGGCCTGACGCCGATCAATGCCGGCACGATCCGCGTCGGCGAGTTCGCGGTGGAGACGCTGAAGAGCGACAAGGCGCTGATTCCGCTGCGCCGCCGGGTCTCGATGGTGTTCCAGCAGTATAATCTCTTTCCCCACCGCACCGTCCTGGAAAACCTCTGCATGGCGCCGGTGCAGGTGCTCGGCGAGAAGCCGGCACCCGTAAGAGAGCGCGCGCTCGCGCTGCTCGCCAAGGTGCGGCTCACCGGCAAGGAGGGCGCCTATCCCGGCGAACTCTCGGGCGGCCAGCAGCAGCGGGTCGCGATCGCGCGGGCTCTGGCCATGCAGCCGAGCGTGATCCTGTTCGACGAGGTCACCGCCGCGCTTGATCCGGAAATGGTCAGCGAGGTGTTGGGCGTGATCCGCGATCTCGCGCGCGACGGCATGACCTGCGTGCTCGTGACCCATGAGATGCGCTTCGCCGAGGAAGTCGCCGACGAGGTCTTCTTCACCGATCGCGGCGTCATCGTCGAACACGGCCCGCCTAAGCAACTGTTCCACGCCCCTGCCGATGCGCGGTTGAAGGGCTTTCTGGAGAAGGTGTTGTGACCGGCATTTCCCAAGGACAGACTGCAATGACGCCTTTGAAGATCCTGGTGCCCGACGCCCATCTGCGCGACCTCGACGTCGAGCGCGGCGTCTCCGGCCACCGGCTCGACTACATCGTCTACGACGAGACCGACCCTGCCGCGATCCCCGACGAGAACTGGCGCTCCTGCGATGCACTGCTCGTCTGGCACCGGATGAAGATCACCGCCGATGTGGTGGCCAAGCTCGAGCGCTGCCGCCTGATCGTGCGGGTCGGCGTCGGCTACGACAACGTCGACGGGGCCGCCTGCAGGAAGAAGGGGATCCCGCTCTCCAACGTGCCTAACTACGGTACCACCGAGGTCGCCGACCACGCGCTGGCGATGCTGCTCTATCTGACGCGCGGGCTCGGCACCTATGAAAAGCGGCTCAAGGCCGATCTCGTGACCGGCTTCCTGGCCGAGGACGCACCTGTCGTCCGGCGCATCCGCGGCGCGACCTTCGGGGCGATCGGCATGGGCCGCATCGGCACGGCGATCGCGCGCCGTGCGGCCGGCTTCGACATGAGGGTGATCTATGTCGATCCATCTCTGCCCGAGGGGCACGAACTCGGGCTCGGCATCGAGCGCGTGCGCACGCAGGCGGAACTGCTCCAACGCTCCGACATCGTCAGCCTGCACGTTCCGCTTTCCGATGCGACGCGCAACATCATCGGAGCGCCCGAACTGGCGCAGATGAAGCCGGGCTCGATCCTGATCAACGTCGCGCGCGGCGGTCTGGTCGATGTCGATGCGCTGCACGACGCCCTGAAGAGCGGCCATCTCGCCGCGGCCGGGCTCGACGTCTTCCCCAAGGAGCCGCCCGTGCCGGCGCCGGCTCTGCTCGAAGCCTGGCGCGCTGAGGCACCATGGCTCGCTGGCCGCTTCGTCGCCAGCCCCCATGCCGCCTTCTACTCGGAGGCCGGCTATCTCGACATGCGAACCTTCTCGGCCGAGATCCTGCTGGAATTCCTGTTCCACGGGCGCCTGCGAAACAATGTCAATCCTGGTTGGGACGCAAAGGCGGCCTGATCTTTCCGACTTTCCCTGAGTATGAATCGCAACAAGGCGAAGAAGATGGCTTTTAAGCAAAACCACGTCGAATTTAGGCCTCTCGACACTGCCGAACTCGACGCGTGGCGAGCGATCCCCCCCGCCGTCGCATCCGATTGTATGAATCGGACGCAGGTTATGAGAGCGGCCATCAAGCCAATTTCACCTGGCCTCAGAATTTGCGGACAGGCGCGCACGGTCACAGTAATGGCGGGCGATTGCGGGCCGATCTGCTCCCTGATTAGCATCACACGCCCCGGAGAGGTTTTGGTGGTGGATGCCGGGGGGGTCGCAGACACCGCTGTCTGGGGCGGAGTGATGACCGAGGAGGCTGTGCACCGCAATCTTGGCGGAGCGGTCATCGATGGTGCCGTGCGCGACGTGGCGGACATGCGCAGGTCCGGCTTCGCGATGTTCTGCAGCTCGATTGTGCCGCGCGGGCCGCATCATGGATTCGGTGGCGACATCGACGGAACGGTCGCAGTCGCCGGCGTCCCAGTCCGGAGCGGTGATATCGTTCTGGGCGACGATGACGGCGTCGTGGTGGTTCCCCTGGACCAGGCTGCAGCCGTGCTAGCCGCGGCACAGGCCCATCTGATCAAAGAGGAAGGCTGGGTCTCCGCCATCCGCCGCGGCATCTCCATCCCCGAAATGTTTGCTCTTCCGACAGCGAGTTGAGTCTAGGTTGCCAGGCGAGAAGGTCATGGAGAGTTGACTGTCACTGGCAGGCGACGAGTATTATGCGCCGATACCGTTGAAAAAGTCGGCTTGGATCGGGTTGTTGCCTCGTTCCAGATTTGGCTGATCGAAGCTCGCTCTCTTATGCGGGCCTGATCTGCGGCCCGTTTTGCAGGAGCTTGGCGAGCTTCCTGAGGTTCTGGGCTGCTGCGGCGAGATGGAACTCGTCTCTGGCGCCGTTGGGTCCGCGTAGGCGCAGCCGGTCGAGCCTCAGGATGCGCTTGAGATGGGCGAAGAGCATCTCGACCTTCTTCCGCTCTCGCCGCGAGACGACATAGGCGTCGGTCTGCGCGATGTCCCTGGCCATGTCGCGGGCGCCCTCGTGGATCGAGCGCAGGATTTTGCGGGCCGGCGTGTTGGGGCAGCACTGCGGCTTCAGCGAGCAGGCGTCGCAGGCAAATTTGCTGGCGTGGTAGCGCATCAGCCCGTTCTCATCGACGAGCGGGCGCTCGGTTCGATAGACCTTCTGGCGCTGCCTCAGCTCCTTCCCGCCCGGGCAGATGTAGAGATCGCGGTCGTGGTCATAGCCGAAGTCGGAGCGGCTGAAGGTGCCGTCGCTGCGCTGGGATTTGTCGAAGACCGGGATATGCGGCTCGATCCCGCGCTCGTGCACCAGCCAGGCGAGGTTCTCGGCCGAGCCGTAGGCGCTGTCGGCGGCGAGCCTCTCGGGCCAGAGGCCGAAGCGTTCTTGCGTTCGATCGAGCATGATGCGGGTCGAGCCGACCTCGGCCTGGCGGATGGCACGGCTGGCCTCGACATCGACGATGACAGCGTGATCGAGGTCGATCAGATAGTTGGTGGCGTAAGCGAAGAAGGCGTGGCCCTTCAGGGCTCCGGTCCATTGCGCCGCCGGATCAGAGCGCGAGACGAACTTCGGCTTTGCCTCACTGGCTGCGCCCCAGGCGGCATTGTCGAGCGTGTCGAGATACTCGCGCACCGAGCGCCGTGTCCGGGCGAGATCGTCCCAATCGACCGGCTCGGACGCTTCGGCCGAGCGTTGCTTGTTCGCGTCGGCCTTGATCAGGCTGGCATCGACCGCGAAGCCTTCGCCGCCGACGAGGCCTTCCTCGATGCAGCGCCGAACCGTCGTCTCGAACAGCTCCCTCAAGAGATCGCTCTCACGGAAGCGACCATGCCGGTTCTTCGAGAAGGTCGAGTGATCAGGCACGTCGCCGTCGAGCCCGAGCCGACAGAACCAGCGATAGGCCAGATTGAGATGCACTTCCTCGCAAAGTCGCCGCTCCGAGCGGATGCCGAAGCAATAGCCGATGAGCAGCATCCGGATCATCAGCTCCGGATCGATCGAGGGCCGCCCCATCTCGCTGTAGAACGGTCGCAGATGCGCGCGGATATCCGAGAGATCAACGAAGCGATCGATGGCGCGCACCCAGTGACCGGCTGGCACATGACGCTCAAGGCTGAACTCGTAGAACAGAGCCTCTTGCGCCACCCGCCGTTCGCCCATCATCGCGCCGCCCTCCGACCAAGGACAACTGAATCAGGACTTCACGTCCCCAGCAATGCCGACTTTTTCAACGGTATCCGCCAATAGCCGCCGTTGAGCGAGCGGCGCTAAGCCGACGTTCGTTGGAGCGGCTAACCGGCGATTCATTAGATCCGCTAATTGGTCCTAGTGGGTTAAGGCGCCTAATCGAAGACTGCACGGGCCATTAGGTTCATCGGACGCTGTTAGCGACCGAGGGACCAATGCCTGTAACCACCACCCGCACTCCAGGACTGGCGCTGCTGATCGGCGCTGCCATGCTGGCCTCTTTGCCCGCGCTCGCGCAGCAGACCAATCGTGCCGAGCCCCTCGCGATCCAGGATCAAGGCAGCTTCGCTGTTGGCGGGACGGTGGTGCGCACCCCCGGCACCTACGATAACGACAAGCCGACTGCCGCAGGGCAGTCGCTTCACGGCGATCACCTCTACGCCTTCTATCAGGTTCCCCGGAGCCCCAAGGCACTCCCCATCGTCATGCTGCACGGCGCCTTCCAGTCGGCGCGGAGTTGGGAGACCACCTCGGACGGGCGCGAGGGCTTCCAGACCCTGTTCCTGCGCCGCGGTTTCCCGGTCTATCTCGTCGACCAGCCGCGCCGCGGGCGCGCCGGCAACAGCACCGTCGCGACGACGATCGAGCCCACACCCTATGATCAGCTCTTCTTCGATCAGTTCCGGCTCGGGAAATGGCCGAACTTCTTCGATAGCGTCCAGTTCGACCGCAAGCCCGAGACGCTGGACCAGTTCTTCCGCTCGGTTACGCCAAACACCGGGCTTTACGATGCCGGCGTTATTTCCAACGCGATGGCGGCGCTGTTCGCCAAGACCGGTCCGGCGATCCTGTTCACGCATTCCCAAGGCGGCGGCCCCGGCTGGCTGACGGCGATCAAGAACGCGAACGTCAAGGCGATCGTTGCGTTCGAACCGGGAAGCGGCTTCATCTTCCCGGAAGGCGAACTGCCCCCGGCCATGCCGAGCGCAGCCGGCACCCTGTCGCCCGAGGCCGTGCCGTCGGCGGATTTCCAGAAGCTCACCCGCATTCCGATCGTCATCTATTACGGCGACAATTTTCCCGTCGAGCCGACGACGGAGCGTGGGCAGGACAACTGGCGGGTGCGGCTGGCCATGGCCAAGCTCTGGGTCGGCGCCATCAACAAGCACGGCGGTGACGCGCGCCTCGTGCATCTCCCCGAGATCGGCATCAAGGGCAACACGCACTTCCCGTTCTCGGACCTGAACAATGTCGAGATCGCCGATCTGGTCTCGAAGTTCCTCGCCGAGAAGAAGCTGGACTGACGCTGGCCACCTGGCGCCCGTCATTCCCGATTTTCGATTCGAAAGGCTATCACCATGAACCGCCGAACCATCCTCAAGGCCGCCGCCGTAACGGCAGCGGCAGGGTTCGTTGCTCGCAAGGCGAATGCCGCAGACTACAAGCAGAACGCGTTCGGCCTCGCCTATGAGGGCGCCATCACCAAAAACGAGCCAGGCAAGGTCAATATCCATCCGGTGAACTACAAGCTCAACGGACTGGACATCGCCGCCAACGTCTACACCCCGGCCGGCTACGCCGCAGACAAGAGCTATCCGGCGATCGTCGTCGCCCACCCTAACGGCGGCGTGAAGGAACAGGTCGCGGGGCTCTATGCCCAGCGGCTGGCCGGCGAGGGCTATATCGCGATGACGGCCGATGCCGCGTATCAGGGTGGCAGCGGTGGCCAGCCCCGCAACGTCGACAAGCCTCAGTTCCGGACCGAAGACGTCCATGGCATGGCCGACTTCATCACCCGCTTCGCTGGCGTCGATGCCGGGCGTGTCGGCCTTCTCGGAATCTGCGGCGGCGGTGGCTATTCCCTGGCCGCGGCGAAGGTCGACAAGCGGTTCAGGTCGATCGCGACGCTCAGCATGTTCAACTCCGGACGTGTCCGCCGCAACGGCTTCGCCGATTCTCAGCTGAAGACCGTCCAAGAGCGCCTCCAGCAGGTGTCGCAGGCTCGTGCCCAGGAAGCGGCCGGCGGCGCGATCCTCTACTCAGGCGACGCCAATCTGAGCGACGCCCAGATCGCGAAGCTGCCCTTCGAGATGTATCGGCAGGGTTACGAGTACTACTGGAAGACGCAGGCTCACCCGAACTCGACGTTCAGATATACGACCAGCAGCCTGCTGGATCTGATGCGCTGGGATGCGACCGAGCAGATGGAGCTAATCGACCAGCCGCTCCTGATGATCGCCGGTAGCAAGGCCGACAGCCTCTACATGACCAGTGACGCCTTCCCCAAGGCCACCGGCACCAGGGACAAGGAGCTCTTCGAGATCGAGGGCGCCACCCACATCGAGACCTATTGGGTACCCCAATACGTCGATGTCGCCATGGCCAAGCTGGCTCCGTTCTTCGCCCGCACCCTCGTCGCCGGTCGCACCTGACCTGTCGGCCACGATCCAGAATCCGAGGAGTCTCTCATGCGATCAATCCGTGACGCAGCTATCGCTGTCCTGCTGCTAGGAGCCCCCATGCCGGCGTTCGCCCAAGCCCAGACGCCCGCCGCGGCTCAGCCGGCAACGGCGAAGCCGCCGTCCCGCGCCCAGCAGTTGATGGGCGACATCGCCCCCAAGATGGCGGAGCTGACCGACAACGTCCTGTTCGGCGACATCTGGGAGCGTCCCGGCCTCGCCAAGCGCGACCGCAGCCTGATCACGGTCGCGGCCCTAATCGCCCTGAACCGCCCCGAGCAGCTGCGCTCGCACATGGCGCTCGCGCGCACCAATGGCGTCAAGGAGGAGGAGATCGTCGAGGCAATCACGCAACTCGCCTTCTATGCCGGCTGGCCCAACGCCATCGCCGCGATCAACGTCGCCCGCGACGTCTTCAAGCCCAAATGAGAACCGTGATGTCAGCCAGGATCCTCGCCGTCGTCGCCGGCCTGATGCCGGCGGCGGAAGCGCTCGCCCAGACGTCGCGGCCCGTCACCGTCCAGCGTGCCGGCTCGCAGCCGCCGAGCGTGGGCGCCGCGCAGAACTTCACTGGCGCGGTCCGTGTCGATGGTCGTTTCCAGGGCAGCGCGCCCGCGCGGATCAGCGGCGGCACGGTCACCTTCGAGCCTGGCGCGCGGACGGCCTGGCACACTCATCCGCTTGGCCAGACCCTGATTGTCACCGCTGGCGTCGGTCTCGTGCAGCACTGGGGCGGGCCGATCCAGGAGATCAAGCCGGGCGACACCGTCTGGATTCCGCCGGGCGTAAAGCACTGGCATGGCGCGTCCGCAACCAGCGGCATGACCCATATCGCGATCTCCGAGGCGCTCGACGGCAAGACCGTGGACTGGCTGGAGCATGTCTCCGACGAACAATACAAGCGCTAGGAACGCCGCGTTTATGAGAACCCCCAAGCTCCAGATCGTGGTCGCTGGACTGTCGATGACCGCCGTTCTCGCAGTCGGCTGGCAGGTCCAAGCCGAGCCCACCCGCACCACCTTCCCCGAGCTCGACAAGCTGGTGCACTACACCACCGTCAAGCGCGGCAACGTCACCGAGCACATCATGACCACGCCGGCGGCGATCGATGCGGTGAAGAACCGCCAGCCGATCCCGGCAGGTACGCATTTCGTGCTGGTCGACTACCGCGAGGGCAAGGTCTTCCGCTACTTCGTAATGGAAAAGGGCCAGGGCTGGGGCGCCGATTACGACGAGCGCCGCCGCACGGGCGACTGGCAGTTCCAGTGGTTCTGGCCCGACAAGTCGATCAACACAGCCGAGAACACCGCCCGCTGCCAGTCCTGCCACCAGAGCCAGTCGGGTGCCGAGCATCTCTTCACCGGCTCGCGCATTCCCCGCTTCAACGGCACGCCGATCGAATAGGCGCAGGAGGTCGCGACGTGAACCGCCTGTTCCTCTCCCGGCTCTGGCTCGATGGTCTGACGGCCGGGCTGCTGCTGCTCGGCTTCGCCTATTGGTGGCTGGGCAACCTCGTCCACGAGGTTGCCGGGACCGCGATGTTCCTCCTGCTCATCGCCCACAATGTCTTCAATCGGCGCTGGTGGGGCGGCATTCCGAAGACACGGCGCGAGCCGCGCAGCCTGTTCAATGTCGGGGTGACCTTCGCCCTGCTCGGCGCCATGCTCGCGCTGCTGATCACGAGTGTGCTGATCTCGAATGCGCTGTCGCCGGTCCTGCCGCCCTGGGGCGGATTCACCGTGCGCCAGATCCACACGCTCGCGGCGTATTGGGTCCTGATCATCGTCGCGATCCATCTCGGACTGCGCTGGCCGATGCTGATGGGCGTCGCGCGCAACCTGTTCGGGATCGGGACACCGTCCGCGCTGCGGACGCTCGCACTTCGCGTCATCGCGCTGGGGATCGCGCTGCACGGCGTCTGGAGCTGCACGGTCCTTGGCCTCGGCGGCAAGCTTTCCATGCAGATGACGCTGGACTGGTGGAACTTCGAGGAATCGGTGGCCGGCTTCTTCGCCCACAGCGCTGCGATCGCCGGGCTGGTGATGGTCGTGACCTATTACGGCCTGAAGCTGGTCCAGCGAACCCAGGCATCGACAAGCCGGACGACACCGGCTGACGGGCGTCCGCAATCGGCGGCGCAGGGATTACGACGCGATGGATGACAGGCGAAAGCATGGCGTCCGGCCAGGCCCGTTCGCATCCCGGCGGGCCTGCCTCGCCCTGACGCTTCTCGCGATCGGGGCCCAGGGCGCCGGGGCACAGCACCGTCCGGGCGCGGACGATCCCCATGGTCGCCTGACGGCCCACAGCACGATCGGAGACCTGCTCTCTCACCCGGCGTTTTCAGGCTTCGCGCGCCGCATCCTGCCCTGGGACGACCGGGACTAGGATCTTCAGGCCAGGCTCGACACAATCGGGACCCTGCTGCCCTATCACAGCCATGTCGACATCCCCTCGACAGTCGCTGCGCTGAACCGCCTGATCGAGGATGCCGAACAGGGCCGGCAGGTCTTCTTCGAGGTCTATTCCGAGGCAGAGAGGCGCGCAGAGCCAGCCAAGACCCATGCCGGGCTCTTCCTCCTGCGCGGCAAGCCGAACGCGCCCTTTGCCATCATCGCGCCCGGCGGCGGCTTCGCCTATGTCGGCTCCGTGCATGAAGGCTTCCCCTATGCCGCCGCGATCAGCGACGCAGGGCTGAACGCCTTTGTGATTAAGTATCGCGCCGGCAAGGGCGGCACCGTGGCGACGCAGGATCTCGCCGCCGCCATCGGCTTCATCTTCCGCAATGCAGCGACACTCGGCGTGGATACGCACGGCTATTCGCTTTGGGGCAGCTCGGCCGGCGCCCGCATGGCGGCGGCGATCGGTAGCCATGGCGTCGCGGCCTATGCCGGTCCCGAGCTTCCCAAGCCATCGACGGTCGTCATGGCCTACACGGCCCACTCCGACCATGCGACCGCCGAGCCGCCGACCTTCGCGCTCGTCGGAAGTCAGGATGGCATCGCACCGCCCGCCGCGATGCGGCAGCGCGTCGCCGCCCTGCGCCGCCTCGGGACCGAGGTCGATTATCGCGAGTATCCCGGCGTCGGCCATGGTTTCGGCCTCGGCATCGGGACGAGCGCCGAAGGCTGGATCAGCGACGCGATCCGCTTCTGGACGCGCCATCAGTCCCGGTAGCGCAGCGCGTCGATCAGCACCGACAACGCGGACGAGGAGTGCCGGCGGCTGGGATAGTACAGGTGATAGCCCGGGAACGGCGCGCACCAGTCCTCGAGCACCCGCACCAGCCGCCCGTCTCGGACATGCGGCATGGCATGATCCTCCGGCATATAGGCGAGGCCGAGCCCGTCCAGCGCCGAGTTCAGCCGCATGGCGAGGTTGTTGAAGACAAGCTGCCCGTCCGAGCGGACCTTGATCTCGTGGCCGTCCTTCTCCAGCCCCCAGGGGAAGAGTCCGCCATGGGTCGGCATCCGGGTGGCGATGCAGTTATGAGCCGTCAGATCCTGCGGTGTCGCGGGCACGACATGCCGCTCGAAGTAGGCAGGTGAGCCGACCACGGCCATGCGCATCTCGGGGCCGATGCGCACCGCGATCATGTCCTTGGCGACCTGCTCGCCCATGCGCACGCCGGCGTCGTAGCCCGCGGCCACGATGTCGACGAGGCCATAGTCGACGATGATCTCGACCTTGATATCGGGATGGTCCGGCAGGAACCGCTTGAGCGCCGGCTGCAGCACCGAGATCGCCGGGTGCTCGCCGGCGGTGATCCGGATCGTACCCGCCGCCTTCCCGCGCAATTCGCCCAGCGCTGCGATCTCGGCCTCGATCTCCTCGAAGCGCGGCCCGACTGTCTCAAGCAACCTCAAGCCGGCCTCGGTCGGGGCGACGCTGCGCGTCGTGCGGGTGAGCAGGCGCAGTTTGAGGCGCTCTTCCAGCCCCTTGATCGTCTGGCTCAGCGCCGATTGCGACACGCCGAGCTTGGCACCGGCTTTGGTGAAGCTTCGTTCCCGCGCCACCATCGCGAAGGCGGCGAGATCGTTGAAATTCGGATGCGCCATTGATTAGACCGCCTTATGGGCCCTTGCCGACTGCAGCGCCTAATCAACACAACGCGCCAGCGTTAGATACCCCTCATCGAATGACCCGGCGGATCGCGAGGCGGCCTATGACGACATCCCATGAACTGACCAGCCCTTCGCGCAGGGTGATCTTGGCGGCTCCGCTCGTCCTTCCCGCGGTCGTGGGCGGCACATCCTCCGGCTCGGCGCTCGCAGGGCCAAGGCCTGCGAGCGATACGCTCGTCGCCTTCTATTCGCGGACGGGCAACACACGTGTCATCGCCGGTCAGATACGGCGCGCCCGTGGCGCTGACCTCTTCGAGATCCGCACGGTCGAGCCCTATCCCGAGGATTACGAAAAGACGGTCGAGCAGGCGCGGCGCGAGACGGAAGCCAGCTTCGAGCCTGCTCTTGTGACCGACGCCCTCGACATCGCCCGCTACTGCACCGTCTTCCTCGGCTTCCCGATCTGGGGACAGACCGCGCCACCGGCGATCCGCTCCTTCCTCAAGGCCCATGCGTGGGCCGGCAAGACGATCCGGCCCTTCGTCACCCATGGCGGCTACGGCCTTGGCACGAGCATGGCCGTGCTGGCATCCCATTCCAGAAGCGCCCGGCGCGCGCCGCCCTTCGCGATCGAGGCCGACCAGGAACGCCGGACGCTGTCCCGCGTCACCGACTGGCTCGGCGCCGCATGACCCTCGCGGTCCCGCCACACCCGCATCAAACACCACATTCTGGAGATCACCATGATGACCATACGCAAACTCGGGGCGTCCGGCCTTGAAGTCTCGGCGCTCGGGCTCGGCTGCATGGGCATGACCGGGCTCTACGGTCCGCCTGCAGACAGGCAGGCGATGATCACCCTGATCCGCTCCGCCCATCAGCGTGGCATCACTCTATTCGATACGGCCGAAGCCTACGGCCCCTTCGCCAATGAGGAACTGGTCGGCGAGGCACTTGCGCCCATTCGCGACGAGGTCGTGATCGCCACCAAGTTCGGCTTCGACATCGACCAGGCAACGGGCGAGCGCCGCGGCGGCACCAACAGCCGGCCCGAACACATCAAGCGTGTCGCCGATGCCTGCCTCAGGCGCCTGGGCACCGATCGCATCGACATCTTCTACCAGCACCGCGTCGATCCACTGGTCCCGATCGAGGACGTCGCGGGCGCGGTGAAGGAGTTGATCGCCGCCGGCAAGGTCAAGCATTTCGGGCTGTCGGAGGCCGCCGTCGCCACGATCCGCCGCGCCCATGCCGTCCAGCCCGTGAGCGTCGTTCAGAGCGAGTATTCGCTCTTCTGGCGCGGTCCGGAAATCGAAATCCTGCCCACCCTGGAAGAGCTTCAGATCGGCTTCGTGCCCTTCAGCCCCCTCGGCGCCGGTTTCCTCACCGGCAAGATCGACGAGCAGACGACCTTCGAAACCGGAGACTTCCGGAATGTGCTGCCGCGCTTCTCCGTCGAGGCGCGCAAGGCGAACATGGCGCTTGTGGGGGTTATCAACACCGTGGCTGACCGCAAGGGCACAACGCCGGCGCAGGTCGCGCTGGCTTGGCTGCTGGCGCAGAAGCCATGGATCGTGCCGATCCCCGGCACCACCAGACTGCACCGTCTCGAAGAAAACCTCGGCGCCGTCGATCTCCAGCTTTCCCAGTCCGACTTGGCCGACATCGACGGCGAGGCATCCAAGGTCGAAATCCAGGGTGAAAGACTGCCGGAGGCTGCGCTCAAAATGACCGGGCTTTGATCTTGTCTGGACGAGCGCGCAGCCAGCGCCACTAGCTGACCTTTAGGCCATGCCCAAAACCTGACATTCCCCGATGCGCGGATAGGACACGCGGTGCGCTCCCGCCACGCTAATTTGGATTAGCCGGATTTGGACATCAGACCGCGTCGGAAGCCAGTGAGGCTGATTGCACAGGGTCTGTTGGCAAGGTTCGAAGCGGGCGGATGTCGCGGTGAGCCGTGGATGTAATGGTGGCTCAGATCGAGCTCTAGAGATTCGGCAGCGGCCTTCGCTACGAGGGTCAGAGGCCTGGCGGCCACCTTGGGTGACGCTGGGCATTCTCATTCAGCAGTCTCTTGGCGGGTCACCGTCGGCATGAATAGCCGCGCTTTGTGATTTGGCCTGAGCCCGAGCGCTTTTGCCAAGCTCTTGCAGCGAAGGCGACCTACCCTTCAGCCGTGATCATAGCGGCGATGGCATAACGCCGGCCCTTTCGTTTTCGGGGCTCAACCTCTTCGCGCGGCTTCTATTTGCGCAACATCGATTTTACCCATCGTCATCATCGCGGCGAATGCGCGCTTCGCCTCGTCACCCCCGGCCGCAATGGCCTCAGTCAAAATGCGCGGTGTGATTTGCCATGAGATGCCCCAGCGGTCCTTGCACCAACCACATTCGCTTTCCTGGCCACCATTCCCGACGATCGCATTCCAGTAACGATCGGTCTCCTCCTGATCTTCCGTCGCGATCTGGAAGGAGAAGGCTTCGGTGTGCTTGAATGTAGTTCCCCCGTTGAGGCCCAATCACGAAACCCCGGCGACGGTGAATTCAACCGTGAGGACATCGCCTTCCTTCCCGGAGGGGTAGTCGCCGGGCGCCTTGTGTACGGCCGTTATCGTGCTGTCTGGGAACGTTGCGGCATAGAAGCGGGCCGCAGCTTCGGCGTCCTTGTCGTACCAAACGCAGATCGTGTTCTTCGCCATCGTCGATCCCTTCATCGTAAACAAGGCGCATGATGATAGCCGGTTAAAACGTTGAGCTGAAAACGGGCGGACCCCCAGATGCGCCGTTGAGGAGTTTCTACCAACCGACGAGCCCGAGTCGAAGATAGACATGCTAAAAATCCGCTCCCGAGCGATGGCCTCAGGAACTTACGGATCGAGACCGAGCATTCGCCGCCCCAGCCTGGCATCGCCGCTGCCGGCAAAATCGTCGAAGGGCTTCTCGGTAACGCGGATGATGTGCTCGGCGATGAAGGGTGCGCCCTCGCGGGCGCCGTCCTCGGGGTGCTTCAGCGCGCATTCCCACTCCAGCACCGGCCAGCCCGCGAAGCCGTACTGCGCGAGCTTGGAGAAGATCGCCCTGAAATCGACCTGGCCGTCGCCGAGCGAGCGGAAGCGCCCGGCCCGCTCGACCCAGTGCGCAAAGCCGGAATAGACGCCCTGGCGGCCATTGGGCCGGAACTCGGCATCCTTCACATGGAAGGCGCTGATGCGCTCGTGATAGATGTCGATGAAGGCGAGATAGTCGAGCTGCTGCAGCAGGAAATGCGAGGGGTCGTAGTTGATCCGGCAGCGCGGATGCCCGTCGAGGCGCTCCAGGAACAGCTCGAAGGTGGCGCCGTCGAAGACGTCCTCGCCCGGATGGATCTCGAAGCCGACATCGACGCCGTTCTCCTCATAGACGTCGAGGATCGGCCGCCAGCGCTTTGCCAATTCGCCGAAGCTCTCCTGGACGAGGCCGGCGGGCCGCTGCGGCCAGGGATAGACGAAGGGCCAGGCGAGCGCGCCGGTGAAGCTCACCGAACCGGCGAGCCCGAGCCGTCGCGAGGCCTTGGCCGCGAGCTTGAGCTGCTCCACCGCCCAGGCCTGACGTTCGACCGGGCGACCATACAGGGCGGCCGGCGCGAAGGCATCGAAGGCGGCGTCATAGGCCGGATTCACCGCGACGAGCTGGCCTTGCAGATGCGTCGAGAGCTCGGTGATCGCCACGCCGTTCTCGGCCGCGATGCCCGCGATCTGGTCGCAATAGGCCTGCGACTCAGCCGCGCGGGCGAGATCGATGAAGCGGGCGTCCCAGGATGGCAGTTGCACGCCGCGATAGCCGAGGCCGGCCGCCCAGGCGGTGATGGATGCCCAACTGTTGAATGGCGCTGAGTCGCCCGCAAACTGCGCCAGGAAAATCGCAGGGCCCTTCATCGTCGCCGGCATTGCTCGTCCCTTTTCGTTTGGCTCAAGATGGCGCGGGACGATGCGCCCGGTCCAGAGCGGACAGGCACCGCCGCATAGCCGCCTTCATCCAGACATCTGCCTGACTTAGGCCGAAGTTCGGTCTTGAGGGGCCGGGCGGTTCGCTCCTAGCTTTCGGGCAACGGCCGCCACAAGGCCGATCGAGGAAGCGCAGGAGGCCGCCATCGCCTTGCCCTGGCACGCTTTGAGTCCCGACGAGCTCGCGCTGCTGGAAGCGGCGTTCTGGGCCGGCGGGATCGCGCGCCACGCCCTCTCCGATACGCTGCAGTTCTCGCGCAGCAAGACCAACTCGCTCGCGGCCGGTCTGCTCGACCAGGGCCTGCTCGACGAGGCCGGCGTCCAGCATTCGACCGGCGGGCGACGCCCCGAGACCTTGCGCGTGCATGGCCGCATCGGCGTCCTCGTCGGCGTCGATATCGGCGCGACCAGCCTCGACGTGGCGCTGCTGCGGCCCGATCTCAGCGTTATCGCGCGGCATTCGCAGGAGGCCGACGTCGAGGCCGGCCCGGGGCCGATCATGGCGCGACTGCGCAGCCTTCTGCCTGCCATGCTGGCGGAGAACGGGATCGCGCGCGACCGGGTGCTGGCGGTGGGCATCGGCGTGCCCGGCCCGGTCAATTTCGCCGCCGGGCAGCTGGTCAATCCGCCGCTGATGCCGGGCTGGGACAGCTATGCCATCCGCGACGATCTGCGCGAAATCACCGAGGCGCCGGTCTTCGTCGACAACGACGTGAACCTGATGGCGCTCGGCGTGCTCTGGAGCCAGCGCCGGCAGATCGAGAATTTCCTCGTCATCAAGGTCGGCACCGGCATCGGATGCGGGATCGTCTGCCATGGCGAACTCTATCGCGGCGCCAGCGGCTCGGCCGGCGATGTCGGCCATATCTGCGTCGATCCTGAGGGGGCCCTCTGCCGCTGCGGCAATCGCGGCTGCGTCGAGGCGATGGCGGCTGCGCCCGCGATCGTCGCGATGGGACGCGAGGCGGCGGAGAGCGGGCGCAGCGTGGCTCTGGCGCAGCATATCGCCGAGACCGGGCGGCTCGAGGCCAGCGACATCGGCGCCGCCTGCCGTGCCGGCGACGCCGAGGCCGACGCGATCGTGCGCCGCTCCGGCCGGCTGATCGGGCAGGTTCTGGCGGCGCTGGTGAACTTCTACAACCCGTCGCATATCTTCATCGGCGGCGGCGTCTCGCAGATAGGGCCGATGTTCCTCGCCGCGATCCGCCAGAGCGTAAACCAGCGCTCGCTGGCGCTCTCTACCCGCCATCTCGAGATCACCTCGGCCCCGATGGGGCCGGAAACCGGGCTGATCGGCGCGGGCGTGCTGGCGATGCGCGAGGCCATGCGTGGCCAGACGCTGCCCAGACGAACGTTGCGCAGCCAGATATCGATCAGCGGAGGCCTGCGATGAGAGCTGATGGTCGCGGCCTGTCCGTCGCTTTCGACGGTATCGTCAAGCGCTTCGGCGCGGTCGAGGTGCTGCATGGGGTCTCGTTTTCTCTGGAGCCCGGCCGCGTCTATGGGCTGCTTGGCGAAAACGGCGCCGGCAAATCAACGCTGATGAAGATCCTCGGCGGCTATGAGCAGCCGAGCGAGGGCCGCCTGCTGGTCGAGGGAGAACAGGTCACCTTCTCCGGCTCGCGCGACGCCGAAGCGCACGGCATCGTCCTGATCCATCAGGAATTCAACCTCGCCGATGATCTGACGATCGCCGGTAACATCTTCCTCGGCCATGAGCGTCGCAAGGGCTGGTTCCTCGACGAGGCCGCCATGCGGCAGGACGCTGATGCCGCGCTCGCCCAGGTCGGCCTGGCGCGGGCGGCAGATACGCTGGTGCGGCGGCTGATCGTTGCTGAGAAGCAGCTCGTCGAGATCGCCAAGGCGATGTCGCGCAAGGCCCGCCTGCTGATCATGGACGAGCCGACGGCGACGCTGACGCCATCCGAGGTCGCGAGGCTCTTCGCCCTGATAGAGCGGATGCGCGCCGATGGCGTCACCATCGTCTACATCTCGCACAAGCTCGACGAGGTCGAGCGCATCACCGACGAGGTGATCGTGATGCGGGACGGGAACCTCGTCGGCCGGGCGCTGACCGCATCTTTGTCCCGCCACGACATGGCGACGATGATGGTCGGCCGCGAAATCGCCGACCTGTTCCCAGAGAAGGAGCCGTTCGACGAGACCGCCGCACCGGTGCTCAAGGTCGAGGGCTTCACCGTGACCGGCTGGGCGCAGGGCGTCTCCTTCGTGGTGCGCCCGGGCGAGATCCTCGGCTTCGCCGGTCTGGTCGGTGCGGGCCGGACCGAGCTGTTCGAGGGGATTCTCGGCTTGAGGCCGGGCACGGGCGACATCGAGGTGGCCGGCCGGCCGGTGACGCTGCGGACGCTCCAGCACGCGACACGGCACGGGCTGAGCTATCTGAGCGAGGATCGCAAGGGCAAGGGGCTGCATGTCGACTTCCCGCTCGTGCCCAACCTGACCCTGATGGCGCTGGAGCGCTATGCCCGGCCCTGGCTCGACTACGGTGCCGAACGCCGGGCCATGGAACACGCCGTCGAGGCCTTCGGCATCCGCGCTGGCTCGCTATCGATGCGTGCGGCTTCGCTGTCGGGTGGCAACCAGCAGAAGCTCGCCCTCGCCAAGGTGCTGCATCCCGAGCCGAAGGTAGTCGTGCTCGACGAGCCGACGCGCGGCGTCGATGTTGGGGCCAAGCGCGAGATCTATTTCCTGATCCAGAAACTCGCCCGGCAGGGGCTAGCGGTCGTCGTGATCTCGTCGGAGCTGATCGAGCTGATCGGGCTGGCGCATCGCGTCGCGATCATGCGCGGCGGCCGGCTGGTCGCCACTGTCGCGGGCGGCGACATGACGGAGGTCGAGATGATCGCTCATGCCACGGGGACGCGCGATGTCGCAGCCTGAAACCGCAGGCGGCGCCGCCGCCGATCTGCGCCGCCCGACCGGTACGCCCTGGGCGGAACGGCTCGCCGGCATCGGCCCCGTGCTCGGGCTCGTAGTGCTCTGCCTCGTCGGGGCGGCGCTGAACGGCGATTTCGCCACGCTCGACAACGCGCTGAACGTGCTGACCCGCACCGCCTTCATCGGCATCATCGCGGTGGGCATGTGCTTCGTCATCGTCCTGGGCGGGATCGACCTTTCGGTCGGGTCGATGGCGGCGCTGATCGCCGGCTGCGTGATCATGTTCATTAATTGGGCGGCGGGCTCGGGCGTCTCGCCTCTGCTCGCGGTGGTGTCGGGCGCCGCTCTGGCGGTGCTGCTGGGGGCGGTCTTCGGGCTCGCCCATGGCGCGCTGATCGCGAAGGGCAGGATCGAGCCCTTCATCGTGACCCTGGGCACGCTCGGCATCTACCGGGCTTACCTCACCTATTTCGCCGATGGCGGCGCGCTGACGCTGCAGAACAGCCTCGCCGACCTCTATGCGCCAGTTTATTACGGCAGCGTGCTGGGCGTGCCGATCCCGGTCGTCGCCTTTCTCGTCGTCGCATTGATCGGCGCCGCGATCCTGAACAAGACCGCCTATGGCCGGCATGTCCAGGCGATCGGCTCCAATGAGACCGTCGCGCGCTATGCGGCAGTCAACGTCGAGGGCGTCAAGATCCTGACCTATATGCTGCTGGGCATCTGCGTCGGCATCGCCACGCTGTTCTACGTGCCACGGCTGGCCTCGGCCTCGCCGACCACGGGCCTGCTCTGGGAGCTCGAGGCAATCGCGGCTGTCATCGTCGGCGGAGCCGCGCTCAAGGGCGGCCAGGGCAGCATCATCGGCACGGTTGTTGGCGCGATCCTGCTCTCGGTGATCAGCAACATCCTCAATCTGACGAGCCTGATCAGCGTCTACCTCAACGCCGCCGTGCAGGGCTTCGTGATCATCATCGTCGCGTTTTTGCAGAAAGGCCGCCGCTAGGGCAGCCAGTCAAGGGAGAGAACGATGTCCATGCATACCAGACGTTCCATCATCCTCGCCGCTACCGCCGCGGGCGTTGCCTTCGCAGTGACGGGCGCGGCGGCCGAGCCGGTCAATCTCGGTGTCTCCATCCCGGCTGCGACGCACAGCTTCATGGGCGGCATCAACTACTGGGCCAACCAGGCCAAGAAGGATCTCGAGGCCCAGCACAAGGATCTCAAGATTACGATCCGCACCGCCGCCAATGCGACCGAGCAGGCCAACCAGCTTCAGGATCTGAGCACGGTCAACAAGATCAACGCGCTCGTCGTCTTCCCCTTCGAGTCGGCGGCGCTGACGCGGCCGGTGGCGAATGTGAAGGCCAAGGGCGCCTATGTGACCGTGGTCGATCGCGGGCTGACCGACACTTCGGCACAGGATGCCTATGTCGCCGGCGACAACACCGCCTTCGGCAAGATTCCTGGTGAGTACATTGTCAAGACGTTGGGCGGGAAGGGCAATGTCGTGGCGCTGCGCGGCATCCCGACCACGCTCGACACCGAGCGCATGGATGCCTTCAACGCCGTGCTGAAGGCCCATCCGGACGTCAAGCTGCTCGACGCGAAATTCGCCAACTGGAACCGCGATGACGCCTACAAGGTGACGCAGGACTTCCTGACCCGGTTCAAGGAGATCGACGCGATCTGGGCGGCCGATGACGACATGGCCTTCGGCGCCATCCGCGCGATCGAGCAGGCCGGCCGCAAGGACATCAAGGTGATCTTCGGCGGCGCCGGCGCCAAGGACATGGTCAAGCTGATCATCGACGGCAAGGATCCGCGCATCCAGGCCAATGTCAGCTATTCGCCCAAGTTTATCTACGACGCGGTGAAGCTGACGGCGGAGGCGCGCCTCAAGGGCGAGAAGCTGCCGGCGACAACGATCATCCCCTCGGTGCTAATCGACAAGGCCAACGCCAAAGACTTCTACTTCCCCGACTCGCCGTTCTGAGGCGAACGAACGAGCGTGGCCGCCCCTCGCCGGGGCGGCCGCCTGCATTGCTTCACGGAGAGGCCGGATGACTGACCAAACCCCGCGCCGGCTGCGCTACGCCATGATCGGCGGCGGGCAGGGCGCCTTCATCGGCGCCGTGCATCGCCATGCCATAGCGCTCGACGGGCTGGCGGAGCTCGCCGCGGGCGCGTTCTCCTCGACGCCGGAGCGGGCACTGGCCTCCGGGCGCAGCCTTGGGGTGTCGGCCGCGCACAACCACGCAAGCTGGCAAGGCCTGCTCGACGCCGAACTGAAGCGCCCGGCGGATGAGCGTGTCGATGCTGTGGTCATCGTCACCCCGACCGACGGCCATTTCCCGATCGCGCAGGCCTTCGCGGATGCCGGCTTCCACGTGGTCTGCGACAAGCCTCTGGTGCATACGAGCGAACAGGCGGGTACACTCGTCGCGACGGTCGCCAAGCGCGGCACCGTCTTCGGCGTGACCTACAACTACACCGGCTATCCGATGATCCGACAGGCGCGCGAGATGGTGCGATCCGGTGCGCTCGGCTCGATCCGCAAGGTCGTGGTCGAGTATAATCAGGGCTGGCTCGCCACCGCGCTGGAGGCGACCGGCAACAAGCAAGCGGGCTGGCGGACCGATCCCGCGCGCAGCGGCATCGCAGGCGCGCTCGGCGATATCGGCTCGCATGCGGAGAACCTGGTTTCGACAGTGACCGGCCTTGCGATCGAGGAACTCATCGCCGATCTCGGTGCGCTGGTTCCGGGCCGGGCGCTAGACGACGATGCCAGCATTCTGCTGCGTTATGCCGGTGGCGCGCGGGGTGTGCTCGTGGCGTCGCAGATCAATGCGGGGCTTGAAAACGACCTGCGCCTGCGCGTCTCCGGCGAGCAAGGCACGCTAGAATGGCGGCAGGAGGAGCCGAACCGGCTCGTCCACCATCGCGTCGACGGGCCGACGCAGATCCTGACGCGGGGCTCGCCCTGGCTGTTCGAAGCGGCTCGCCGGGCCGGCAGGATTCCGCCGGGCCACCCTGAAGGCTTCATCGAGGCCTTCGCCAATGTCTATCGTGGCGTGTTCGCCGAGATCGGCGCGCGTCGCGCTGGCACCTGCGCCGATCCGCTGGATGCGGACTACCCCACGGTGGCTGACGGCGCACGTGGCGTGTGTTTCATCGAACGCGCCGTGGCGTCATCGACCGCGCGATGCTGGCAGCGCTTTGCCTTCGACGAGTCGTTGGCCAAGCTGCCGATTGTGTCGCCAAACTTTGGCTGATTGATCTCGTGAACGGCTTCCGGTTATCCGGCCGCTTTGTCACAAGAGATGCGCCAGCTTGCCGACATTGGGGCTCTGCCATGAAGCGGACGTTCGAGCGCAGCGCGAGGCCCGCAGGCCCAAGTCGTGCTAGAGTTCCACGGTTTTTGGTCACTAGGGCGCAGCGGGAGCCGCCGCGCCGCTTGGATCAGATATCCGTCTGTTCAGACAAGATCAGAGCGTCATCGACCTCGATTCCGAGGTAGCGGACTGTGCTCTCCAACTTGGCATGGCCGAGCAGGAGCTGGCAGGCGCGCAGATTTCCGGTGCGCTTGTAGATCAGCGCGACCTTGGTCCGCCTCAGACTGTGCGTGCCGTAGAGAGCGGGATCGAGGCCGATCAGCGAAACCCAATCATCAAGCAGGCGTCCATACTGGCGCGTTGTAACGTGCTCGCCTTTATGGCTGCGGCTTGGAAACAGCCAGTCGGCATCGATGGACGGTCGACGCCGGAGCCAAGCGGTCAGCGCCTCGCGCGTCGGATCTGTCAGTTCGAAGGGCACTGGTCGGCCCGTCTTCTGCTGAATGATCGAAGTCCGTAGTCTCACCGTGCCGCCAAGGACGACGTCGCTGATCCGAAGGCGAACGAGATCGCAGCCGCGAAGCTTACTGTCGATCGCTAGGTTGAACATGGCGAGATCGCGTACGCGATGATCGTGCTGAAGCCGCGTTCGGATTGCCCAGATGTGACGCGGCTTCAGCGGAGGCTTGGGACCAATCAGGCGTCCCGTGTTCCAAGCGGGACGTTGAGTGACGTTCTGCTGCTTTATCGGCATCGTGCATCCTCCTCAGGAGGCCGCATCCAGCCGCATCATACCATCGCTTGTTGCTCCTGCATGGTCGGCGGGTCGTTCGAGCGACGTGCCATGCACCGCTGCGGGCGACGGTTCGAGGCCTGACAGTGCCGCATGACTCCGGTTGGCCGGGGTCGGAGAGATCCTAAACCAGGCGGAGTACAGCGCCGGCAGGAACAGCAGGATCAGCACGGTGCCGACGGCGGTCCCGCCGATCAGGGTGTAGGCCATCGAGCCCCAGAACACCGAGTGGGTCAGCGGAATGAAGGCGAGGACTGCCGCCAGCGCGGTGAGGATGACGGGCCGCGTCCGCTGCACCGTCGCCTCGATGACCGCGTGGTAGTCGTCCAGCCCTGCTTCCCTGTTCTCCTTGATCTGGTCGGTGAGGATCAGCGTGTTGCGCATGAGGATGCCGGCCAGACCGATGAGGCCGAGGATCGCGTTGAACCCGAAGGGTTGGCCGAAGGCGAGCAGCGTCGGAACGACGCCGATCAGGCCGAGCGGAGCCGTGAACAGCACCATCGCCATCATCGAGAACGAGCGCACCTGGAGCATGACCACGATCAGGGTGATGGCGATCATGAGCGGGAAGATCTGCGCCAGCGCGTCGTTGGCCTTGGCCGCCTCTTCGATCGACCCGCCCATGTCGATGCTGTAGCCCGCTGGAAGCGAGGCGATCAGCGGCTGGAGCGCGGTAAGGACCTGCTTGGAGACTTCGGGCGGCTGGGTCGTCTCGTTGATCTCCGAGCGCACCGTGATCGTGGGCACGCGATCGCGGCGCTTCAGGAGAGGCTCCTCGAAGCGGATTTCCGAGTGTCCGACCTGATCGAGTGGAACCTGGCGCCCGTCGCGGCTGATCAGGGAGAAATCCGCGAGCCGCGTCGGGTCGAGGCGCTCGGGGCCGGCGCTGCGCGCGACGACGGGAACGTTGCGGATGTCCTCGCGGACCTGAGTGACGGTCACACCGCTGAGCAGGAACTGAAGCTGCTGGCCGACTTGTGCCGGCGAGAGCCCGATGAGGTTGAGCCTGTCCTGATCCGGCACGAAGCGCAGGACGGGCGTGCGGTTGCCCCAGTCGCGATTGGCTTCCCGGACGTCGGGCACGCCGCGCATGATCTCCAGAACCCGCCCCGAGATCGCATAGAGCTGCGCCGGATCGGGACCCTTCACACGAAACTCGACCGGGAACACCGACGGGGGACCGAAGACGAACTGCGTCGCGCGGACATAGGCCTCGGGCGCCAGCCCCTGCGCGATGGCTTGGCGAAGGCGCAGCTTCAGCGCCTCGCGCGTCCCGGCATCCGGCGTCAGCACGACGATCTTCGCAAAGGCCGGGTCGGGCAGTTCCGGCGAAAGCGCCAGGAAAAACCGCGGCGCGCCTTGGCCGACATAGCTCGTCACGATCTGGGCTTCGGGTTGCCCGTCGAGCCAGCGCTCGATCTTCGCGACCGCGGCCGTCGTCGTCTCGATGCTGCTGCCTTCCGGAAGACGGACCTCGACGAGCACCTCGGGTCGGTCCGAGGTCGGAAAGAACTGCTGCTTCAGGCCGCCCATTCCGATGCCGGAAAGGGCGAAGGCAACGCCGACGATCACACAGGTCAGAACCTTGTGATCGACCGCAAAGGTGATGAGCTTGCGCAGGCGACGGTAGTTCGGAGTGTCATAGATCGCCGCGTGTCCACCGGGGACGGGCTTGATCTCCGGCAACATCTTGACGCCGAGATAGGGCGTGAAGACGACCGCGGCGATCCATGAGACGATCAGGGCGAAGCCGACGACCCAGAAAATGTTGCCGGCATATTCGCCGGCCGTCGAGGAGGCGAATCCGACCGGCAGGAACCCGGCGATCGTCACCAGCGTGCCCGAGAGCATCGGGGCTGCGGTGTGGCTCCAGGCATAGGCCGCCGCCTTGATGCGATCCATGCCTTCTTCCATCTTCACGACCATCACCTCGATGGCGATGATCGCGTCGTCGACGAGGAGCCCGAGCGCGAGGATGAGCGCGCCGAGCGTGATCCGGTCGAAGAAGCGGCCGGTTTCCAGCATGATGAAGAACACCACGGCCAGCGTCAGCGGGATCGCCGCCGCCACGACGATGCCGACGCGCCAGCCGAGGCTGAGCAGGCTGACGAGAAGCACCACGCCGAGCGCCATCGCGAACTTCATCATAAACTCGTCGACGGCCGAGGCGATGTTGACCGCTTGGTCGGTCACCTTTTCCAGCGAGATGCCGAGCGGCAGCGCCTGGCCGATGGCGGCCGTCCTGGCCTCCAGCGCCCGGCCCAGCGAGAGGCCATTCCAGCCGTCCTGCATGACGGCGGCGAGCATCAGGCTCGGCTCCCCCTTGTGGCGGATCACAAAGCCGGGCGGGTCCTCGTAGCCGCGCCGGACATCGGCGATGTCGGACAGCTTCAGCGTGCGCCCGCCGGCGACGATGGGCGTCTCGGCGATGGCTCGGACGCCGTCATAGGCACCATCGACGCGGATGAAGACGCGCGGCCCCCTCGTCTCGACGGCGCCCGCCGGCGTCACCGTGTTCTGACGCTGGAGTGCCGTGACGATGTCCTGGGCTGCGACGCCCAGCGTCGCCAGCCGCTCATGGGAGAACTCGACGAAGATCTGCTCGGGACGCTCGCCGAGAATGTTGACCTTCTTGACGCCGGGGACGTGGAGGAGATCCTGCCGGATGAGTTCCGCCTGCCGGGCCAGATCCCGCATCGGCAGGCCTTTCGCCTTGAGGGCGTAGAGGGCGAAACTGACATCGGCGTATTCGTCGTTGACGAAGGGCCCGAGCACGCCCGGCGGCAGGTTCCGCGCCTCGTCGGAGAGCTTCTTGCGGGCCTGATAGAACTCCTCCTGCACGCGCCCGGGCGGAGTGGAATCCTTCAGGTTGACGGTGAGGTACGCGAAGCCCGGTCGCGTCGTCGTCTCGACACGGTCGTACCAAGCCATTTCCTGGAGCCGCTTCTCCAAAGGTTCTGCGACCAGATCCTGCATCTCGCGCGCCGTCGCACCCGGCCAGACGGAGGTGATGGTCAGGATCTTGATCGTGAAGTTCGGGTCTTCCGCGCGGCCGAGCTTGACGAAAGCATAAGCGCCGACTGCCACCAGCAGCATGATCGTGAACAGGGTCACCGCCCGCTCGCGGACGGCGATGGCTGAAAGATTGAGGCTCATCGCGCGACCGCCTCGACCGTGGTGGAAGGCCTGACCGGCTGGCCTTCGCGCAGCAGATGCGCACCGAGCGAGACGATTCGAAGTCCGGCCTCGAGACCGGAGACGATGGCCGTCTCGCTGGTCACGCGGACCAGACGCACCGGCTGGAAGGTGACGAGCGACCCCGTTTCGTCCAGGCGCCAGACGCCGGTCCTGCTGCCGTCGTCGAGGACTGCCCCGAGAGGCACCTCCATATCGGCCGCCGGCCCGGTCGCCGCGATGCCGATCGTCACGGTCCCGCCGAGCGGCGCCGCGGCGGCATCGCCGTCGAGGACATAGCGGGCCTCATAGGTCCGGGTTTGCGGATCGGCGGAATCCGACAATTGCCGCAGCCTGGCCGGGACGCTCCGTCCGGAGGATCCGTAGAGCGTCGCCTGCGCGGCTGAACCGATCGCGGGCCTGATCGTCTCGGGCAACGCTACGACCGCCTCCCGCGGCCCGGCCTGGGCGAGCCGGGTTACGACCTGCCCGGCGGCGACAACTTGGCCCGGCTCGCCGGACGTGTCCACGACGACGCCATCCGCATCGGCGACGAGCACGGCGTAGCCGAGTTCGTTTTCCGCAACCTTCGCCTCTGCCTCGGTCGCTGCGGCTTGAGCGGTCGCTGTATCCAATGCCGCCTTGGCCTGTTCGTATCGCTGAGGACTGGCTGCGAAGCCGTTCTTGACCAAAACCGCATAGCGCATCTCGTCTGCGGTAGCCTGGGTCAGGACGGCGCGGGCGGCCACAGCGGCATTCCGCTTTGCGGTCAGCGCCCATCGCAGATCGGTCTCGTCAATACGCAGGAGGGGCTGCCCGGCTTTCACGGCCTGCCCAATGTTGACCAGCCGCTCGACGATCTTGCCGGGAACGCGGAATCCGAGATTGCTCTGCACCCGCGCCGCGATGACGCCGGTGAAGCGTCTCTCCGCACGGACGACAGGGCTTGCGAGCGAGACGAGCACCGTCGGCGCATCCTGGCGCAGATCGACCTTCACGGAGGCCGATGATCGCGCCCCGGACAGCATGATGGCGCCGCCGGCACCCGCGGCCGCGAGGGTCAGGGCGGCTGCGGCCAAAGCGATCTTGGTCTTTCGAGACATGGATGACACCGAAATGGATTGCGTTCGACATCTATGTCGCTTATAGAGTTCGAACGCAATCTAATTTTGAGGTCCAATATGCGGGTGTCTCGGCAACAGGCGGCGGAGAACAGGAAGCGGGTGATCGAGACGGCCAGCCGGCTGTTTCGCGAGAACGGCTTCGACGGCATCGGCCTGAAGGACCTGATGGCGGGAGCCGGCCTGACCCAGGGCGGCTTCTACAAGCAGTTCGAGTCGAAGGACGAGCTGGTCGCCGTGGCGACGCGTCGGGCGCTGGAGAGCGTCGCCGAGCGCTGGTCGACGGCGGCAACGGCGCGGCCGGACGACAGCCTGCGGGCGGTATGCGAGTTCTATCTGAGCCGGGGCCATTCCGCCGAACGCGCCGATGGCTGCCCGATCGTGGCGCTCGGCTCCGACGCGGCGCGGCAGGGTCCTGAAGTCAAGGCCGTCTTCGAGGCCGGCATGCGCGGCTATCTCGACAGTGTGACCGGGTGGCTCGGCGAGGGGCGTGAAGACGATGCCATGGTCGTGCTGTCGACGATGGTCGGCGCGCTTCTCCTGTCGAGGATCGTGAATGACGAAACCCTGGGACGGCGCTTTCTGGAGACGGCTGCCGCCAGCGTCACCGGCAGGAATGTGGGGCATCAGGGCGACGAGACCGATGACCGGCCGGAGCGGGTGCAATGAGCGCGGACCCTGCCGATCTTCGGACCGCCGGTCCTTTTGCCGTCATGGGCGAAGCTGTCGCTCCCAGCGTAGCTGGTGAGGTCAGCGGCGGGGTCGTCCTGCTTCTCGCCGGTCTGGCCGCAGTCGGGACGCTCGCCACGAACATCATCCTGCCGGCCTTTCCGCGGATGGGCGCCGAGCTGGGTCTGACCGGCGCTCAGCTCGGCCTGCTGCTGAGCAGCTTTTTCATAACCTTCGCGCTGGGCCAGTTGGTCGTCGGGCCGCTTTCGGATCGTTTTGGCAGGCGCAGCCTCGTTCTCGGGGGGCTGGCCACCTTCGTCGCGGGAAGTCTGGTCGCAGCCCTCGCAGGCAGCCTGTGGGTACTGCTGCTGGCGCGCGTCATCCAGGCCATGGGCGCCTGTGCCGCCTCCGTGCTCGCCCGCGCCATCGCGCGCGACCTCTTCCAGGGTGAAGCGCTGGGCAGGGTGCTGTCGCTCACCATGATCGCTAGTGCCGTCGCACCCGGTTTTTCCCCGCTGCTCGGAAGCCTCCTGGTCGAGCTGTCCGGCTGGCGCATGAGTTTCCTGTTCGTCGGCTTCTGCGCCGCGGCGCTCGCTGTTCTCTATCTGCTGCGGGTCGGCGAGACCCATCCGGTCGGTGCGCGCAGCGAACTTGCGATGCGCAGCGTCGCCTCGACCTATCGTTCGCTCGTCGTCGATCGGCGCTTTCTGCGGCCGGCGCTGGCCGTCAGCATGGTGCTGGGCGGCCTGTTCAGCTTCTTCGCGGCTGCGCCCGGGGTGCTGATGGACCAGCTCGGACTGACCCCGTTCCAGCTGGGTCTGACGTTTGCCGGGACGGTTCTGATCGTCTTTGCTGCAGGCCTGATGGCGCCCCGGCTGGCGCAACGGCATGGCGACCGTGAGATCGGGCTCTTCGGGCTGATCGTCTTCGCCGGCGGCTCGCTGACCATGGTCGCCGTCGCCTGGCAGCCGAGCTACCTCACCTTCACGGCGGCCATCTCGATCGTGCTGTTCGGGATGGGGCTGATCAATCCGCTCGGGACCGCAGTCGCCCTGCAACCCTTCGGCCGCCGGGCTGGATCAGCTTCGGCTCTTCTCGGTTTCCTGCAGATGAGCAGCGCCGCGATCGGCTCGACTGTGGCGAGCGTTCTGCCGTTCCCGGCCGCGACCTCGCTGGCCATCGTGATGACGGTCGCCGCCGTGCTGGCTCTCCTGGCTTTCGCGCCAGCCTTCCGTGAGCGTCCGGAGCGCGTCCGCCCGTCCCCCGCCGTCACCAATGCGGAGGTCGCGACCGATGCGTAGGATCGTCGTTACGGGCATGGGGGCCGTCACCCCGCTCGGCTCCGGGGTGAGCCGCTCCTGGGAACGCCTGCTCGCCGGCCAATCCGGTTTGCGCCGTCTCCCTGATGCGATCGTCGGGGACCTGCCGGCCAAAGTCGCCGGCGTCGTGCCTTCGCTGGACGACGACCCCGTCGGCGGATTCGACCCCGACCGGGTCCTCACCGCCAAGGACCAGCGCAAGATCGACCGCTTCATCCTGTTCGCCGTCGCGGCCGCCGACGAGGCCATCGCCATGGCGGGCTGGACCCCGCAGGACGAGATGCAGAAGTCGCGGACGGCGACGGTGATCGCCTCCGGAATCGGGGGCTTCCCCGCCATCACAGAGGCGGTTCGCACGGTCGATACGCGTGGCGTGCGGCGTCTGTCTCCGTTCACGGTGCCGTCTTTTCTCGTCAACCTCGCCGCTGGGCAGGTCTCGATCCGCCACGGCTTCAAGGGACCCATCGGCGCTCCCGTCACCGCTTGCGCCGCCGGCATCCAGGCGATCGGCGACGCGGCCCGGCTGATCCGTGCGGGGGAGGCGGACGTCGCCCTCTGCGGCGGCACCGAGGCCTGCATCAACCTGGTCAGTCTCGGTGGCTTCGCCGCGGCCCGCTCTCTCTCCACCGGCTTCAACGACAGGCCGACCGAGGCGTCGCGTCCCTTCGACGCGGAGCGAGACGGCTTCGTCATGGGCGAGGGCGCGGGCCTGCTCGTCCTGGAGGCGCTCGACCATGCGCTCCGTCGGGGCGCCACGCCGATCGCGGAATTGGTCGGTTACGGTACGACCGCCGACGCCCATCACATCACTTCGGGCCCGGAGGACGGCAGCGGCGCGCTGCGTGCCATGGACATCGCTATCGCCCAGGCGGGAGTTTCGCCGGCCGAGGTCGACCACCTCAACGCCCATGCGACCTCGACGCCGATCGGAGACCTCGGCGAGATCGCCGCCATCAAGACGCTGTTCGGCGCGAACCCTCGTCTTTCCGTGAGCGCCACAAAATCCGCCACCGGTCACCTTCTGGGTGCCGCTGGAGGGCTGGGCGCGATCTTCGCCGCCCTGGCCCTGAGGGATCAGGTCGCGCCGCCGACCCTGAACCAGACGACGCCGGATCCGGCCAGCGCCGGCATCGACATCGTGGCGGGCAGGGCGCGCGCGACCCCGATGGCACTGGCGATGGCGAACGGCTTCGGCTTTGGCGGGGTCAACGCGAGCGTGCTGTTTCGCCGGTGGCGCGACGTCCACTGATCAAGCTCCGCAGTTTCAACTCTGTCTTCTTGAAGGTCGTCCATTCATGAGCTTCACCCCGAAGGTCGCCCTCGTCACCGGCGCATCCTCTGGCATTGGTCGCATCACGGCCGAAGCGCTCTCGCGCGCCGGCTATCGTGTCTACGGCACGACCCGCAATGCCGCTCCTGCCGACAGGGGCGACGTCAGGATGCTGACCTGCGATGTGACCGATCAGGTGTCCGTCGAGGCTTGTGTCGCTCAGGTTCTGAAGGAGGCCGGGAGGATCGACCTTCTCGTCAACAATGCCGGCAGCGGGCTGTTCGGGGCGGCGGAGGAGGCGTCGATGGCGCAGGCGCAGCAGCTGTTCGAGGCGAATTTCTTCGGTCTGCTCCGCGTCACAAATGCAGTCCTGCCCGCCATGCGGCGACAGCACTCGGGTAGGATCGTCAACGTCAGCTCGATACTTGGGCTGATACCGGCGCCGTTCACCGCGCTCTACGCCGCGTCGAAACATGCCGTCGAAGGCTATTCTGAGTCGCTCGACCATGAAGTGCGGTCGCTCGGGATTCGCGTCGTACTTGTTGAGCCCGCTTATACGCGGACATCCTTCAACGCCAGCAGCGCGCAAGCGTCCGGCATGATCTCCTCCTATGACGACATGCGCGCCCGGGTCGGAGCCGCAGTGCGCAAGGCGAACGAAGCCGGAGACGACGCATCGGTCGTGGCCGACAGTATCGTCAAGGCGGCCGAGGCGGAACGGCCGCGCCGGCGTTATACCGTGGGGTCCCTGGCGGGACGCGTCGCTCTTCTGCGCCGATACGTTCCGGCGGAGGCTTTCGACAAAAGCCTGCGCAAGCAGAGCGGCCTGTGAGCCGATATTTCGTTCCCAGTAAAGGAGGCTGCCGATGATAGATACGCTTTGGACGCGCCTCGTCGCGGAACTGAAGGCCTATGGCGAGGCACTGGCCGCTCTGGGGCATGAGGGTGCAGGCATCGACCAAGCTCGACTGCGCCGCATCGAAGACGAACTGGCCACGTTGAACGCATGCGTCACTGCGATGCGGCCCAAACCGCACCTGTGAACCGCGCCGGGTTTGTCGGAGGCTCCAACGCCTGAGAAGGTGGAGCCATGACGAGCAAGACGACGAACAAGTTTTCGCCTGAGGTGCGGACCCGTGCGGTTCGGATGCTGCTGGACCACGAGGGCGAGCATCCGTCCCGCTGGGCGGCGATCATGTCGATTTCCGGCAAGATCGGCTGCACGGCGCAGACGCTGAACGAGTGGGTAAAGAAGGCCGAGGTCGACAGTGGACGGAAGCCCGGTTTGACGACGGACATGGCGGCCAAGCTCAAGACGCTGGAGCGCGAGAACCGAGAGCTTCGGCAGGCCAATGAGATCCTGCGCAAGGCGTCGGCGTATTTTGCCCAGGCGGAGCTCGACCGCCTGTTCAGGCGATGATCGCGTTCATCGACGATCACCGCCAGGTCCATGGGGTCGAGCCGATCTGCAAAGTGCTGCCGATCGCCCCCTCGACCTATCATGCCTATGTCGCCAAGCGCGCCGATCCCGAGAAGCTGTCAGTGAGGGCAAAGCGGGATATCGCCCTGCAGCCCGAGATCGCCCGCGTCTTCGCCGAGAACTTCGAGGTTTACGGCGTGAGGAAGGTTTGGCGGCAGATGGTGCGAGAACGCTTCGTCTGGATTGCCCGGACCATCGCGCACCGACAGACGATCGTCGACGACATCGTGGCGATGTCGGAGCGCATCGCTGCCGAGCCCGACGCGCCGAGCTCCAGCGCGCACTGATGGGAGGGGGGAGGTTCGAGGATTGGATCGCGAAGGGCCCGCCACCGCATGGGGTTGCACTCATGGAGTTTTTTTGGCTGGGGCCCGTCTGAAAAAACTTGATTAGCCGCCCCCGTTGAAATCGCGCGTCGCGGTTTTCAAGCCGGGGACGAGAAATCAACGGGGCCCCGTCCCCGCTGGCATTCTCAACATAGCGGAATTTAATCGGGCGCGACCGCCAGCCCGCCACCGTTTGATTGGAAACCAAAGCCAAGCCCGCTGCCGGCCCTCCGCTGAATTTAATCAAAGAGGCGAGCGAGGAAATGGACGCCGCTACATTCAAGCGCGCGGTCCGCGAGTAGCGGCATATGCCTTTCAATAGGTTGCGTCTCAGAGACGCATTTGCCGATAGTGCAAGCATGCCTTTGTGCTCGGGAAGCCTGCGATGCGACGTGTAATAATCAGCCCCGCCGCGCTGCTGTTGGTCACAGCGCTGGTCACCTCCGCATGGTCACAAAGTGCCAGCGATCTTGCTACTTGTGCGGATGATCGGACTAAGACAAGCGTCTTGCCCATGACGGCTATGGCCGCTGCCGAGGCCGCTTGCGGGCGAGTGCTGGCGGGGACCCCAAGCGATGTTGACCGTCAGAAGGCCGCCTTCTACCGCAGCGTGATGCGCTTCCTCCAGGTGGTGACCAAGGGCGCCGCAAACATCCAGAAGCGCGACGGCTCGGTCGCTTATGCCCCACCAACCCTTGCACAGGTGCGCGATGCTCTCGCCGACATTGACACCGCGCTCAGCATCGAGGGGCCGCTCAAGGCCGAGGCGCTGTCGTTTCGCGTCGCCATCAACCAAGTGATCGGCCGCACCTCTGAGGCGGCTGCCGACATTGGTCAGGCGATGCAACAGCCAAAGCAGACTGCCTCGCCGTATGTCCAGCGCGCGCTCCAGCATGAGCGGGATGGCGACCTCAACGCGGCGCTCGCCGATCTCGACCGCGCTCTGCAGATCGATCCGAAGACGGCCGCAGCACTTTATGCACGCGGCGAGCTTCTGCGCCGCTTGGGCGTACTCGACCGTGCTCGTAGTGATCTGGCTGCGACTATCGCGCTCGGCGCGCCCTTCCGCGGTCTGGCGCTGACCAGCAAATCGGAGCTGGAGCTGCGCGCTGGCGATCTCAGGGCTGCCTATGACGACATAATCGCGGCGACACGCGAGCCTAACGACATGCCGAAGGCGGAAGCCGCGGATGCCCGCGCGACGCTTCTGATCCAGGCTGGCAATCTCGCTCTCGACAAGCTGAAGGAACCAGAAGTCGCTGAGAAACTTTTCCTCGATGCGCAGAAGCTGACGCCGAAGCAGTGGAGTCCGGCACTCGGGCTTGCACGCGTCGCAGAGAGCCTCGGCGACAAGCCCAAGGCGATCGCGATCTACAAGCGTATCATCGCGGCGACGAAAGCGACGCCTCATCTCTATGAGCGGCGCATGGCCGTCATCTTCCTCAAGGTGCTGACCGAGCCGCTGCTGCGCGAGATGCGGGGGATATTCCGGAACGCTGCCGACATCGGCGTCTATGGCGGCAAGGGCTCGCCGGACGGCCTCCGGCGCGTCGCCTTCATTGTCGGCATCAGTGATTATACCGAGTTGGCAAGCTTGCCCAATGCCCGCCGCGACGCGGCCGTGATGGCCAATGCGCTGGCCGAGCTCGGCTTCGACAGCGTGGAATTCGCGGAGAATCTCAAGAGGGACGATCTGCGCAAGATCCCCGCGATTGTCGCCGAGAAGGCAGCGCAGGCTGATGTTGTGCTGATGTTTTATGCCGGGCATGGTGTTGAGACTGGCGGTGCCAATTATCTCATCCCGGCTGATGCGGTACCCGACAGTGACGACAATCTGCGCAATGACGCGCTGGCGCTCGCCGATCTCTCAGCCGCCGCCGCCAAGGCAAGGCGCGGCGCACTTGTCATCATCGACGCCTGCCGCGACGACCCCTTCGTCGAGGCCCGTGCGGTGGCTCGCTCGAGAGGTTCCGGAGGGCGATCGAGCGGTGCCATTCCTGACCGGCTGCACGCGGGCCTTGCGCCCACACCGGCCGCGCAGAACGGGATCGTCCTTCACTCGACACAGCCGGGCAAAACTGCACTTGACGGCGACGGGCTCGACAGCCCCTTCGTTCGCGCGTTTTTGGAAACCCTGTCGACGCCCGGCCGGCAAATCGACGTGGTCGTCAGGGATACTACGAAGCGCGTATCCGAACGGACAGAGGGTAAGCAGGTTCCGGCCGCTTACGGAACCGCCCCGGCGGTGGCTCTACTACCTCCCGCGCCAAAGCGATGAGGGCTATTTCGGAGCCTCAACCGTCAGGGTAATCTGGCCCCTGCCAAGGCGGCCTTCCTTGTCGGTCGCTTCAATCACGATGAGGTGTTGCCCCGGTGGCACGATCACCGCTGAAGCATCGATTCCGTCCGCAGTGATGAAGGGCTTGATGCGGGCGGTCAGATCGACATCGAGTGCACGGCGATAGGTCACACGCACGCTAGCCGGATCGATCGGCACGCCGTTGCGTGGCTTGAACTTCACCGCAAAACGGAATGCATCACCCGCCATGCCAATTGCAGGAGGTGCCAGCCGATCGACGCTCGGGCCGCGGGTCAAATTGCGTTCCTGGCTGCTTGATGCCGCTGGAGGAGGAAAGCCCGCCTCGTACTTGGTGATGAGTTGAATCGGCTCGACGGCCTGTGCTTCCACCGCCACCGCGACCGCCGCTGGCGCGCCAAGCACAGCAGCCAGAACGATCGAATGGGTCAGTCGGGCTCTTGTCATCAGCAATGCTCCCAAAAGCTCGCCCCACACTAGAGCCATTGGATATATCGAGGCCTACGTGCAGGAGCGTCAACTGGAAAGCCCCTCGATTGTTCGTCGGGCCGAATTTTCGCGAACAGCCACTTCCGGATCCCGTAGGGGCTTGCAAGACAATCGGCGATTTTCGCGAAGAACTCGCCCGGCGACGTCTGACCTCTACCGGCCGTTCGATCTCGGCACAAAGCATCGCGGGAACGCCTATGCCAGGCGCTCTGACCTTGATTGGATCCGACACGACCGCCATTCTGCGGCCGGCGTGCCCAATGAGCGCCAGCTCAAAGCAGGCCGCTCATCGAATGGCGATACGAGAGGAGGAAAGATGCGCCTTTGGCTGGTCATGACGACCTTCTTGGCCGCGGGCTCCGTGACCACGCATGGCGCCGAGCGCCGCAAGGCTGATTTCCTGCAGGACTACATCACCTGCGAAATGTGGATGAAGCATCACCGAACATCAGCGACCGAAATTCACTCAGCAATCGGCCGATGGATGGTCGATATCCTTAGGCAAAGCTCACCCTCGAAGCTGTCTCATATTGATGACAGTGTCATCGTGACAGCAGTCGAGCGCCATTGCACGGCACTGCCGGATCATTCCCTGAGTTCGGCTGCGTTTCTGGCTGGGCTGAGATTGCCTGAGCCATAATCAGGAGATTTGGGTTGGATTGCGCGAGGCGAGGACGCCGGTCCGTACAGCTGGGGGGCAACGGGGCGGTCCGGCGTCCTGCGCCGCGATAACAAGCGCAGTTCAAGTTGGCCCCGATTGGTTAAACGTCTGCTAAGGCTTGCCTGCTGGTTTGTCCGGCGGCGTCGGCCCCGCCGGCCCGACCAGATCCGAGCGCACTCGGCGGGCCGCTCAAGCCAAGGCTGGGATTGATCGATGCGCGGGTTTCCGAGCATTTTGGGGGGCTTCTGCCAAGCTAGCGGGCAATCTCACCGATTCCGCTTGCTCTCAATCCAATTCCAGCCTCGTTTCCCAAAGCTTCGCAGCCTGTTGCAACTGAAACAGTTCCTTCTCGCCGGCGGCGTCCAGAAGCGACGCGGACAGCACCGCGATACACGCCTTCACCGCCGCGTATTCAGCCTCAGTCATGATGATCATGGCACGTTTCGATTCCGCCGACGCCTTATCGCACCCAGCCGTTCCATTTCGCTACGCAACATCGCGGCGACCCCGTTTCCTCGGACAGCATCGACCCCGCGGTCACCCTGATCACTGTTGTGAGGCGGACCGTCGAGCATCTGCTCCTGCATTGCGATCGGCAGACCGAGCAGGAATGCGACCTCGCACTCATGGCGCCATGCCTCACTAGAGATCGGGACCAGTTGTTCGGAGAATTCTGAACGAACCAGCTTGTGTCCGTTCCGGTCGAGCATTGGCGTTGTCATCAGGATCCTCGGGGTCGCCCGATCAACCGATGGCGTTGATCTCTGTTCCCTGCGCAACACCGACCATGGCGGCCGCCGCTTGGCCGTATTCGTGAAGGCCGATGCGTCCTGAACAGCCGTAGCGAGCGCCGGCCTACGTGCGCGGCGCGGCGGAACGAACGGGTCCGCCCGCCGTTATTGCCTAACCAGGGCATTCGCTGTGCGCGAAGCCGTTCCACCATGGATGAAGCAGTACATCGAATGCAGCAAGAAATTCTGCCTCAGCCCGGCGAACTTGCTGTGCCCCTTCTTGGGACTACCGTTGATAAAGCATCGGCGCCCGCTAATGGGGACACTCCCGCCCGCTCGCGCTTCAGGCCGCTGCGTGGTTTTCTGAAGCTGATCGTCGAAGCCGACTCGTCCCGCTCCATCGTCAGCCGCATTCGGGCCGCAGCGATCCTGCTGGCTGTTCTCGCGGTGTTTGGCGGCGCAGGCTATTTTGTCCCGGCCTATCTAGAGCAATATTTTACGCAGTGAGAACGTTCTGGTTTGTGTGGTGCGCTCTCACAGGCGGCTCGCTTCTTATCATCATGCTCGCGCTAAGCATGACCTCCTAGCCTTCCGATTGGCTGCAGCCAGCCGTGGCGACGCGATCCAATGGAGAGAAGGCAGGCGCCGTCTCCGACGCCGAACGTTCAACAGATAGGTGCGGGATGGTTCCTGCAATGTGGAAGCACAGCGCCGGCCTGCGTCTCAGGGCAGGCGTCGCAGGATATCCGCATATCGCTCGACCTCGGCGCGTAGGGCTGCGACGGCGGCCTCGCCGCGAACCCCCTTCACGCCACGCTCCTCCCGATCGGTCGAGCCCTGCACGCCATCGAGGAAGGTGTTCCGCTTCGCGATTGGCATGGCGGTGATCGCCGCGATCTCGCACTCGTGCTTCCACGCTTCTGACGAGATCGAAACCTCGCGGCCGACGAGGTGAGAATAGGCTACGGGCTGGTCGGCACGACGGGCGGGCACGGTCGAATCTCCTGACGGTCAGAAGATCTGATTAGCTCAGTTGCCGATCGGCCGGATCGCCTTGGGCATCGATCCGTGGTCGCGTTTCCACTTTTCCACCGCGACGATAAGCGCCTTCAACTCTTCCTCGCCGGGCGAGCCGGGCATAGCTGTGTCGAGCACCACGATGCGCTGCCTGGCGTCTTCGTATTCTTCGACTGTCTCGATCGGCTTGATGGTTTTGACGGTCTTGGGCATGGCGTAGACCTCCTGCGCATCAACAGCACGCCCGGCGGCACGGTTCCCCAGCCGCTCAATGACGCGCGCTGAATACCGTCGTCGGAGTAGGAATCTCGCCTAGGCCCCGTCGCGCAACGGGTTGACTCCCCGCCGAGGTTTGTTCTCAGTACGTTCTCAATTCCGAAGGACGCACGGACATGGCAGCGGAGAGGCTTGAAGACACCGATTTGGCAACCGAGGTCGAGTGCGAGATTGACGATCTCATCGCCGAGCATGGCAGCGAGCGGGCCGCGATCCGGGCTCTGCTCCACGACATGACCGTCTTGCTCGCAGATGCGGACCGGTCGGTGTCGCGCGGCTATCTCCGTGGGGTGTTCTCACATGGAGCGCGGCGGGAGGAGCACGACTGATGGTCCAGCGATCCAAGCGCAGCATGTCGCCGGGCAGGGCGCGCGAGATGCAGGCCGTGACCCGCGATTTTCATCTGACCGTCAGGCGATGGTGCGGAGAGATACCCATCAGCAGCCAGATCTACATCGCCCTAGACGTGCTGAACTTTGCGCTGAACCTCGCCAACAGCCAGCTCAACGTGGCGGCGGGCAGCAACGAGCCCGACAAGTTCCACGCGATGTATAGGATGGACGTCGACGCAGGAGAGGAATGACGCGCATTCGGATTCGACTACGGGTTGCCTCGCCTTTGATTGAGACCGCGAGGCGTGGCGGATATGCTCCCAGCCCGTCGAGTTTCGATCGAGCATCGGGGCCGGGTGGGCGAAACAGACGATGTTTGAGACGACCGATGCATTCACGCGTCTGGCGTGGTCCTGCCTTGGATTTCACGCTCAACCGCCGTCCAGAAGCGGGAGGCCTTTTCGTTGTCCGTGGCGCAAGCTTGGCGGCTCAGTCTTTTCGCGGCAAAGTATGCACCCTGACCGTGGTCACGCATCAGCATGCTGGCGGATAGCGATACTGAGCGCTGCCATGCCCGTTTTCTGGCAAGTATCCGGGAGGATAGACTGAGCATCCTTTGCTTGTATCAACGCCAGAGGGCCGATCAATTACATCCCGGAATTCATCATAACGGTTAGGCTTACCTCCGATGTGTAATCTCTACAGCCTGACCAAGGGCCAGGCGGCCATTGTCGCGATGGCGCGGGCGATGCGGGACACAACGGGCAATCTGCCTCCGCTGCCGGGTATCTTCCCGGACTACCCGGCGCCGATCGTCCGCAACGCGCCGGATGGTGTCCGCGAACTCGCCATGGTGCGATGGGGCATGCCCTCGTCCAGACGGGCAATCTTCGAGAGGGCAAAGGTCAGGGCCGGCAAGCTTGAAGCCAAGGGCAAGCCGGTCGATTTCGACGAGTTGCTCAGGATGGAGCCGGATGGTGGCACGACTAACGTCCGGAACACGTCGTCATCTCATTGGAGGCCATGGCTCGGCATAGGGAGCCGGAGCGTCGTGCCGCTGACCTCGTTTTCTGAGTTCGACCACGGCGCGAAGCAGGATGTGTGGTTCGCGCTCGCGCTGGATCGGCCACTGGCATTCTTCGCCGGCATCTGGACACCGCAATGGACCGGTGTTCGCAAGATCAAGACCGGGATAGAAACCACCGAGCTTTTTGCCTTCCTGACGACCGAGCCGAACCGCGAGGTCGGCGCCATTCATCCCAAAGCGATGCCGGTGATCCTCACCGAGCCGGATGAGATCGAGGTCTGGCTGACTGACGGCGCCATGGGATCAGGCGAAGGCGCTGCAGCGGCCGCTACCGGACGGTTCGCTGACGATCGTTGCGCGGGGCGGGAAGAAGGATGGGAGCGAGCCATGACATCAAGCGCCGCCGCCGTGGGTCTAGTGGTCATCGTTTCCATGACGACGGCCGCTTCGGCGCAGGCTTTAAACCCTGTCGACCTTGAGGGGCATTCGATCTCGATCGAGTATATCGAAGGCCTATCGCTGAACGGAACAGCATCAGTCCCGTATGTCTGGAAGGATAAAATCTACATATCCACGAAGGGGCGATTGTTTCATACGAGCAGGCAGCAGAGCGCAGTCCGCACGAGCGATTACAACAAGGAGACGGTCTCGGAAGCGGTCGGCGCCGATGTCAATGCTACAGGCAAATTTCGATGGGCAGATGGCGGGATCGTTCGAGAATGGTTCTACAGCAGGACCAGGATTCGATACGCGATCTTCATCAACCGAACTAGATCCGGCTTTACTTGCCGTGCTTTGATCGAGCGCTTCGGGGCGGGCGTCCAAACGCATCAGATCCGGGAAAGCTGCCGGATTGTCCGGGGCAACATCCACTCAAGTTGAACGGCATGCACAACCGGGCGCCGGAGGGACGCTCAGAAAGCACGCGTGCGCGCGGGCGTGCGAAACTTTTGGATGACGGGGCGCCATGGGAGCAAGCGAAGGCGCTGCAGCGGCCCTTACAGGACGGCGCGCTGGTCGAGGTCGCGCGGGGCGTGAAGAAAGATGAGGCCTCGCCCCCCGACGGAAGATGATCGAGCCGCGGTGCTTGGCAAGCGCTGACAATGGACGATCCCGAACACGATCCGCCTGACTATCGCGCGCTGCTCACCGCCGCGGGCGGCATGCTGGCCTTCGCGATCTTCACTTGGTCATGGCTGGGCGGCTGGCGGCCGTGGTGAGCGCCACCACTTGAAACATCTGCTCGAACCTGCGCGCGGTCAGTTGCACGTCCGTCTCGGACGCGCGGGTCGGAGGGCAGCCATGCCCCTATATTTTTTCGACACCGACAACGGCGCCGATCCGCGCGTTGACCATGTGGGCCGGGAGCTACCCGACGACGAGGCCGCCCCCTGGGCTGGCTTGGACACCCTTCCGGACGTGGCCCGCGATAGAATTGCTCATAGCGACCATCGTACATTTGGAATCAGTGTTCGCAACGCCCAGCGCGAGGTCATCTATGCGGCGACGCTCGCGCTCATGGGGGGCTGGAAAAAGCCGAGATAGTCATGGCGGGCGCCGATGTTCCACGGTCTCCCACGGGCAGTCAGTCAGGGCTTGCGGAGTACGAGCTGCGCAAGCGCTTCGTCACTGAGAGAGACGACTGCTCCCCACCGCTTGGACATTCGCTCGGCGGTCCTCCTCGCCTCCGCGAGATCGGTCGTTCTGCCATTCAGGTTGCCCGTTACATCTCGAACGGCCCAGTCTCGTTCGATGCGGCAGACGGTCAGGATTTGGCCCATCGGTCGCCCCTCCGTCGCAGCCTACATGGCCAACTTCCCGCGCTCCTTTCCGTTCCGCCTATCGACCTACCAAAAAGCTCTTGATTCCGCTCGGGATGAATAGCCCCGGGTTTCGTAGACGCCCTCGGTTCAGATTTTCTGCTGCCGTTCGAACTCGACGGGCGACAGCATCCCGTTTCGGACGTGCTTGCGCTTCGGGTTGTAGAACATCTCGATATATTCGAACACGTCCTGTCGTGCTTCATCACGGGTTCTGTAGGTTTTCCGGCGTATCCGTTCGCGCTTGAGCAGATTGAAGAAGCTCTCCGCGACGGCATTGTCGCGGCAGTTTCCACGCCGGCTCATCGAGTGCTCAAGATTGTGGTGCCTGAGGAACGCAGCCCAGTCCATGCTCGTGAATTGCGAGCCCTGATCGGAGTGAACCAGGACCCTGGCCTGTGGCTTCCTTCGCCAGACCGCCATGAGCAGCGCCTGCAACACGACGTCGGTCGTCTGGCGGCTCTGCAGCGACCAGCCGATGACGCGCCGTGAGAACAGGTCGATCACGACGGTCAGATAGGCAAAGCCCTCCCTGGTCCGATATAGGTGATATCGGTCACCCACGCCTTGTCCGGCGCGGCGACATCGAACTGCCGGGCCAGCGTATTATCGACCACGACAGACGGTTTGCCGCCATGGCTGCCTGGCCGGCGTTTGTAGCCAATCTAGGCCTTGATGCCGGCAAGCCTTGAAAGGCGAGCGACCCGGTTCGGGCAGCTCGTCTCTCCCTGATCCAGAAGATCATCATGCAGCTAGCGATAGCCGTAGACCCTGTCGCTGTCCGTCCAGGCTTTCCGCAGAAGTTCGGTCTGACGCGCATCTTATCGCGCCCGTTGGCTCAAGGGGGCCTTGAGCCAGGCATAGAAGCCGCTGACTTGGATGCGCAGGCAGCGACACATCGCCCGGATCGAGAACAACGGACGATGCTCGGCGACGAACGCTTATCTCACTTTGCATCCCTGGCGAAATACGCGGTGGCTTTTTTTGGGATGTCGCGCTCCTCGGTGACGCGAGCCAGCTCCTTCTTCAACCGCCGGATCTCCCCGGCCTGATCCGCCTCGCCCGAGCCCGAAGGCTTCGCGAACTTCTTCTTCCACGCATAAAGCGAGTGCGGGTTCACGCCAAGGCGCTGCGAGACCTCGGCGACCGGGTAACCCCGCTCGGTGATCTGCGCCACCGCATCGCGCTTGAAATCCTCACTGAAACTGCCAGTCGCCATCGTCGCCTCCTTGCCTCAAAATTAGGGAAGATGGCGTCCACGAAGCTAGGGGCTATTCAAGACCTGCTCTGCCGGTGCTTTCTCCGGCCCCGATTTCTGTCTCATCTGCACTCCTGAATGGCTGCGATGATCCAGAAATCCTCCCTTCCCGAAAACCCCTAAACTGTCTCAAAAGCGCTGACGGCGGACATTATGGGGTCTTGCGAACCGATCCGGTAAAACTATCTGGTTCTCCGTCTGCCGTAGTAGGGGAGGAAGATGATGCCATTTTCGTCGTTGAGAGACCCGTCAGACCTGGCGCGTGCTTATGCGGCGTTGGAAGCTGCCTGGCGCGAAATCAAGAATAGCGTACCCGAGGCGCAACGCGAGAATGCACGCCTCGATCTCGCATATCTGGTCGCCGATTTGGCGCCGCTCGCCCTCGATGAAGACGACCTGCGAGAAAACGTTCTGCATCATTTCAGGCAGCGGACGGCCGTTCACGTCACTTAGGTTCGTGCCCGCAACAGGCCCGAAAGGCGAACGTTTCCCCGCATGTCAGATCAGAAACTCGAAGCCCGAGCCCTTGCAGCTTCCGACTTGCCCGCGATGATGGATGTGGCAGAGGCGGTCCAGCGCGCCCCCGCAAGCGCGGCCGTTTTGGAAGCAGCGTCGGCTGCTCGCCGTTCGATTCGTTCGGCGATGCAAAAAGAAAGCGATACGCGGCGTGACGTTGCCCGCATCCGATTTGAAAAACTCGCCGCCGTGCTGGAGTGACTTTGCGGGAACCAAGCAGTGCTGATGCCGTTGGGATAATGCGCCAATTATCGGGCGCCATGCGGCGTGCCATATCCCTCCCAAAGACCGGCATTGCCGCGTGTTTCGACAGCCGACTAGGATGCTCGCCGCGGATGTAACGGCAGCTCCGGGTCGGATGGTCTGCAGACGAGACCAGCCAACGACCACTAAAAAGGACGATACCGTGGGTCAGCCGCGTCGAGCGAGTGATAGTCAGCCTCGACCAGGGTCGGGCGCCCCGTCGACAAAGCAGCCCGCCGGATCATCGCCGGCTAAAGCGCCTCCCGCTACGTCCGGCGAAAACGCGCCGTCGAGTGCATCGAGTCCAATTGATCCGGGACGCCCGGCCAAGGAATGAGCGGCGCAAGCCGGGGCTGCAGGTTGCGTGAGTGGCTGATCAGACACGCGAGCGCCCAACGCTCGCAACCAGTTGCGCCGTTGCGTTTCGCCCGGTGTTGCTTGATCCTGCCGACAGAGGCCGCCTTGCGCTCGCAGTAGCGACCGTTCGCAGACAGGGCGACGACGGTTACAAGGCTCGGCGCGTTGACGCGTGCGCCGAGCCTTTTCGTTACCGAGCGCCGTGCGATGAGCCGCGCTGGCTCGTCACGAACGCCGCGACATCCGGCGCGAGGATATCGTGCAGCTCTGCCCATGAGGCAAAGAGCCCACGAGCGGTATCAATCTCGACCTCGTCCCGTAGCGCTGCCAGGCAGCCTTTCATAACAATCGCATGCGCCGCATCACGACGCGAGATCGGCCAGTCGGTGAGGAACATATAAGCTTCCATCGCCGACGAGACCGCGGTTGGGACGCCGAAGCGATTCAGGATGACAACGGGACGTTCGTATTGATCGGATGAGTATGCCAAAGCCATATCCTCCTAGAAGCAACATGGGTTCAGGACCGCGACCAAACGCGGCCGACACGTAATTTGGCGCGCGATGTTTCATCGTCAAGATGGTGCCATGTGTCCTGTTCTCGGTACTGGCGGCCCGGCCGGAACGATTTGCCGAGGCGGCCGTTGCGACTCCAAATCCAGTCGGAGTTGCGTGATATCTGATCAGCGAATGCTGCGCTCCAGCCAGCCGGCCGAAACCATCAAGGGCCCGCAGGATCGCCCCCAGGACGCCCGCCAGGGCCTTCTCGACCTTGAACCGGCCGCAACCGACGCGGAGCGGATGATCTTTCGGCTGGCCTATGAAAATGCGCAGCTTGTCTCACGGTTAGCTCGCGCCGGCTTGCCCACGGCCATTGAATATCCGATCGACCGCGTGCGCGACATCGGGCATGGCCGCAACAGCAAGCCCGAACCGATTGCCGAGATGGCGGCGCGGTTCGCCGCGCAGGTCGTGGAGCTATCGTCGATTCAGAACGATCATCCCGACGAGCAGGATGCGGCGAAGGTCAACGCCAGCATCGATATGATCGCGGAAGAAGCCGACGCGATGGTCACGGCCGTGATCGAGGGTGCCGAAGCGCATGGACTTGAGGCATCCGGGCCTTGGCTGAAGATCCCGCTTGTCGAAACACAGGCTTTCAAGATGCCCCCATCGGATCCGGCTGCTGATGAAGCCGATGATGCCCATGACAGGAAGTTGACTTCCTACCGTAGCCGGCGGCCGGTCCGTCGCCCGAGTTGGAGTCGCGCTAATGTCGCGCTAATGTGTGCACGTCTGGTTCTGCGAGTTGGCCCCGCGGACCGCGATTCACTGCGCGTCAAACCAGCTCTTCCATTGCGGCACGGCAGCCGCAAAGGTGCCGCGATGGCTGGTGTCGCCCGTCGGCACGGCCTCAACCTTACCTACATTGCCGAGGGCCTGCTGCCAGGTCATCGGCAGGCGGCCGATCTCGATGCGGATAGCTTCGTCTGTGAGGCCGTAATAGTTGCGGACGGGCGTCGTTACGACCCAGCGATAGGCGTGGTTCTTGGCGAACAGCTTGCCGAAAGCGGATTCGGTGAAGAAGCGCGCGTCGAAATAATCCGGCTTGATCAGCTTTCGCAGATCGGTGGGAATCGCAGCAGCGTCGAATTGTTCGCGCAGATAGGCCTTGCGCGCATTCTCGTAGGTGTCCTCGGTCAGGAGCGCCTTGGCCAGCCCGGGCACGCCGTAATAGTTCTCATAGGAGAATGCGGCGAGGATGAAGATCGTCGGTATCCAGGCAGCGTCGATTTTCCGCGGAAACCCGAGGAAGCCATAGAAGGCGGCGAAGGCGTCGCTCGGCGCACTGGCGGTCACCGCCGCTTTGACTGGAACACCGTCGGCCTCAAGCTTTTCCAGCATTGCCATGGTGACGTAGCCGCCCTGTGACCAACCGGCGAGGAAGAGTTTGGTGTCCTTGAGCTTCAGGTCGGCGAGCACGGCGCGGCCAGCGACGACCATGTCGGCCGTGGCCTGCTGGTGGCTGGCCTTGACGAGATAGCCTTCGGGCTCCTTTGAGGCGCCCATGCCGAAATAATCAGCCCCGATCAGCACATAGCCCTGGCCTGCGAACTGGGCGACCATCAGCTGCGTCTCGGCCGACTGGTCGGGGAAGGAAGGCACCTGCTCCTTCCCGTAAACTGTGCCGTGCTGGTAGGAGACCAGCGGGAAGTCGGTCTCGGCCGTGTCGGGCACGGCGACCAGCCCACTTGTCGCGATCGGCCGGTTGCCGCGTTCAGGAACGACCGAGGAATAGGTCACACGATAGAGCTTCACCGCATTGCGCGCGGGGGTGTAGCTGACGGGAATGCCGAAGAATGCCGGCGTGTCCGTCGATAGAATGCGGTTGAGCTTGTCGGCATCCCAGCGCGCAATCAATTCGTAAGTTACGCCGGACGCGACCGGGACAGGGCCGCTGGGCTGGGCGATCGAGACCGATAAGAGGCCGAGAAAGCTCGCGAGGAAGCCGATGAGACGGAGCAAAAGCATGACAGATCTCGATTGGAGGTCAGCCATTCTCTGCGCGTCAGGTAAACATTCGATGGCGGCACGCGCCATGTGCGACTTTGCCAGCCCACGCTGCGACGGCTGTCACCAGCCGATTGCCTTTCGCGCCTGGACGGATGACGGCAGGCTGCGCCATGCGTCGTTCAAGGGCGTGAGAGACGACTCCGATGTTGGCGAGATCTACGAGATCGAGTGAGCTATTGCCGGGGCTGTTGCTTGGCCTGTTCGATGGCCGCCTGAGCTGACATGCCTTCCAGCTTGGCCAGTGATCCAGGCGGCAGAAGAACCCGCAAATGTTCGCGTTGTCTAGTTGAAGCAGTATGTTGGCAACCTGCCTTCCATCAGGGCTTACCGAAATACTGACAATGTCAAGCGCCAGAACGTCCAGGGGAGCCCGATCCGCATCATCTGATTTCTCAGTCACGCCCTTGCCTCGTTTCCCATGCCTCGACAGCCAGAATAAGCTGAACCAGTTCGCGCTCTTCAGTCGACCCTTCGACGCACCAGCAAGTTCGGCGATGCGCCTTAGAATGGATTGAAGCTGCTCATCGCTGTCAATCGTCATGCGCGGCATGAATCAGTCGTTCCAGGCACTCGCGTCATCATGGGGCGCGTCCCAGATCGTGATCGCGGCAATGATCTCCGCCAGCTCTGTCGATTCGGGAGTTCCCTCCGGATGATCCGCGAGCTGGCGAGCGCGATGAGTTGCTGCCTCGTATTCGTCCACCGTGGTGATAATCATTGTGTCGTCCTCCGGCCGGATCAACCGTCGCGACGCGTCCCGGTTCCTCCGTGTATCGGCTTGCCGTTGCCGTGGCTCATCCCGGTTCGCTCCTCAAGCCGCTCATAGAATTCCTCGATGCTTCGTCGCGATTGAAGGTTCTTGCTGCCGCAGCGAGAGCAGTAATAGCGCAGGCAGACGTCGGGGACAGGCAAATCATCGGTGCTGACCTCGCCGTGCCGAAGGCACTCGTTGCACCAGATTTCGGCCCGTCGATGGCCGTTGGCGCGCTCGCCGCCGACCATTGCCGGTCGGATTTTCGACCCGTCCGCGTTGTAGGCGCGCCGGGGATTCCGTTTCACAGCGCGCGAATCTGCTCTTCGAATTCCTCTGGGATCAGGCCGTGCCGGGCGAGGACATCGAACGCGCTGACCTCGCCGGTCTCGTCGTCCGCGGTAACATGGATGACGGCCAATCCCTCGGCCGTCAGACCCATGCGCTCGCCGTCGCGCAGGGCGTGATGCTTCGTCTTCGCCAGCACGGGCGGTCCCAGCACCAGGCGCTTGCGTTGTGTTCGGAAGGGCTGGATGAAGTAGGTCTCGATGGCGGTCATGGCTTGACTCCCGATCCGGTTTGTTCTTATTTTGTTCTCATATCCGAGAGCCGAGACCATGTCACCAGCCGGGCCGTCGAAGCCGAACGAAAACACGTCGATGCGCGAGTATCCCTATGTCGTGGTCAGGTTTCGCTGCCATGTCTGCGAACGCGGCGGCGATGCACGGCTGGCGGTTCTGGAGCGCAAGTACGGGCCCGGCGCGCTGATCGGTGGCCTGCTTCGCATCTTCGTCTCGGGCTGTCCCTGGGACCCGCTGAGCCCGGCGCGGAAGCCGCAAAAATACGGCATGCGCTGCGGGGCCTATCTCCCCGATCTCAACTCTGGCCGCCCGCCTGATCTGCCGCCGTCCACGACGGCGTGACCTTGATCGATGGCGGCAAGGGCGACATGCTCCCGGCCGAGCCGGCGCCGGTCGAGCGCCGGCGCAGGAAACCTCAGCTTAGGATAGCTCCATGCGGACCAGCCTTTTTATGATCTGCGCGGCTACGCTTCTGGCTTCTGGAGCAGCCTGGTCTCAAACCAGCACATTCGCAGGGCTTGAGGGTCACTCAATCTCGGCCGAATACAAAGAGGAGGTGATGACGGGGCGAGCTGGAGGCTTCCGGTTGGTCTGGCGCGAGCAGGTTTATTTCTCGACCAAGGGGCGGATTTTTCATCGTAGTCATCGGCGGAGTTCACGGCCCGATTTCGAAAGGCAGAGTGAGAGCATCAGTGATACGGAGGGGCAGGGCGACGGCCGTGAAGCGAAATTCCGTTGGGTCAACGACGGGATTGTCCGTGAATTTACAACCCCAAGAGGGATACACATCAGACACTCCATCGCGATCTCACGGTCGGGCGGTGGTTTTGCCTGCCGCGTGACCATCGAAAGAAGCGCCAGCCGGTTCACGCCTTCTGCAGACGAGCTGGGACAAAGTTGTCGTGTCGTGAAGGGAAACATTCTAGCAGGCCGTTGATCCTACCGCCAGAAGGTTGAAGAGGCTCCAGCCTCGGTGTTGGGCGCGATCCGCGCTACGACATCGTCGGCGACAGTAACAGAATCGGCGAAGATTCAGATATTCGTGGCCGGTCCTATGGGAACAAGCCCGCGCACTTCAGCGTCCTCTACCCGACGGCGCGCTGACCACCGTCGCGCGTGGTGGTTAAGAGGGACGGGATACCTGACAATGCCCGACGCAATCGACAACCTTGAAGATCGGATCGCCCTCGCACGTCGCAATATCGCGGATTTGACGGAGCAGGGCGCTGGCGTGTCCGGTGCTGCCTTGGAGAAGCGGGTCGCAGCAAGGCTCGCAGAACAGCAGGAGCGCCTGAACGACCTCCTGCGTCAGCAAGAGGCGCTGAAGCGCAAAGGGCCGGCGCAGAAGAATCTGCATAGGATGAAGAACAGCTCCGACATGCTAAAAATATGGTGTGTTGCTGAGGTGGCGAGTGGAACCGGCGTCTGTCTATCAAGTTTGAGTTTGGCGCGACGAGGCGTCCAAACAAGGTAGACAAATAATGACTGCCACCGTTCAAAACGGCTTGTTTAAATCCGGTCTCAGAGCAACGTATCGTCTTCAATTCCACAAACGATTTCCATTCTCCGCCGGTCGCGATTTGGCCGCTTATCTCGCTAATCTCGGTATTAGTCACGTATATGCTTCGCCGATCCTGACGGCACGGGCCGGTTCGACGCATGGCTACGACGTCGTTGACTACGACAGGATCAACCCTGAGCTCGGCGGCGAAGAGGGCTTCACTGTGATGGCAGCGGCGCTGCGGTCGCAAGGCATTGGCATCATCCTCGACATCGTGCCGAACCACATGGCGGTCGGCGGAGCCGATAACCGGCTCTGGCTCGACCTGTTGAAACATGGGCGTGGCAGCATCTATGCGAGCTGGTTCGACGTCGATTTCGACTGCCCCGATCCCGGCATCGCCGGCAAAGTGCATGCCCCCTTCCTGGGCGAGCCCTATCGCGCCGTGCTGAACTCCGGCGCGCTTTCGCTTGCGATCCAAGATGGCGGGTATGCCGTCGTCTATGGTGAGCACGTCTTTCCGATCCGACCGGAGGACCAGGCGGATATCGCGGCGGTGGGTATCGAGGCTTTCCGCGACATGGCAGCGCTCGACGCGCTGCTCTCGCGGCAGAACTTCGTGCTCGACTGGTGGCGCAATGCAGGAGACCGGATCAATTGGCGGCGCTTCTTCGACATAACCCAACTCGCGGCTGTGCGGATGGAGGAGCCCGAGGCTTTTGCTGCCAAGCATGCGGTGGCGCTGAGGCTCTACCGCGATGGGCTCATAGACGGCTTGCGCATCGACCATGTCGATGGCCTCTCCGATCCGGCCGGCTATTGCCATGAACTTCGCCGGCATCTCGACACGCTCCAACGACAGCGACCGGCCGGTTTTAGGGAGAGCAGGGCCTGGCTCTTCGTGGAGAAGATCCTGGCATCGGGCGAGCACATTCCGCGGGAGTGGGACGTCGATGGCTCGACCGGCTACGACTTCATGGACCAGGTCTCAGCCCTCCAACACCAGAGCGCCGCGTCCGCGGCTCTTTCAGCGCATTGGGCCGTACTGAGCGGGCGGCCGCGTGATTTCCATGGTGAGGAGGAACTGGCACGGCAGGAGATTCTCTCCCACAGCTTCGACGGCCAACGCGAACGGCTGGTCGACGCGCTGGAGCAGGCCGGTGCCGGGCATCGCGACGGCGAGGGACTGACGCGGGCGGCGCTGCGGCGCGCCGCGACCAGCCTGATCGCGAAGCTTCGTGCCTACCGCAGCTACGCAACCGGCCGCGATGACGGAGTGGGGGCGGGCGAGCACGTACAAGCGGCGCTGCGTGCCGCGTTGGCGGCCCCCCTGAGCGACCCGCCGGCGCTGCGCTTCGTCGCCTCGGTCATCGTTGGCGAGGGCGAGGAGGCCCGGCGTCCCGCCCGGATCACGGCGATTCGGCGCTTCAACCAGCTTGCGGCCCCGCTGGCAGCCAAAGCCGTCGAGGATACGGCGTTCTACCGCTATGGCCGGCTGCTCTCGCGCAACGATGTCGGCTTCAATGCCGCTATGCTCGGTATCGAGGCCGATACGTTCCATGAGCTTATGGGCCAGCGCGCCGAGCTGGCACCGCGGGCGATGCTGGCGACGGCGACGCATGACCACAAGCGCGGCGAGGATTTGCGTGCGCGGCTCGCGGTGCTGAGCGAGATGCCGCAGGATTGGATCGCAGCTACGGGGCGCTGGCGAGGGCTCGCGGATGCGATCCGGCCCGAAATCCTTGATCCGGCGGATGAATATATGTTCCAGCAAATGCTCGTCGGCGCCTGGCCGCTCTGCCTCGGCCCCGCCGATGCGGCCGGGCTCGACCATTTCGCCGGCCGCATCGGCGACTGGTGTCGGAAGGCCCTGCGCGAGGCCAAGCTGCGGTCTGGCTGGGCGGCGCCGAACTTGGCCTATGAAGACGCGGTCCTGCGCTTCGTCGCCGATGCGCTCAATCCGGCGAGGAGCGCGGCGCTGTTACACGATGTTGCTCTCTTCGTCGCGCGGATCCAGCGCACCGGGGCGCTCAACGGACTCGTGCAGCTTGCTCTTCGTTGCACTGCGCCTGGCGTGCCCGATATCTATCAAGGCACGGAGTATTGGGATTTCAGCCTGGTCGATCCCGACAACCGCCAGCCGGTTGATTTCGCTACCCGCAAGATTGCGCTGGCGCAGCACCTCTCACTCGATATGTTGGTGGAGAACTGGCGCGACGGTCGGATCAAGCAGGCCTTGCTGAGCAAACTCTTGCGTTTGCGTCAGAGCGAGCCGGCCCTATTCGCGAAGGGCAAATACCAGCCATTACAGGTCACCGGCGAGAGGGCCGGACACGCGATCGGCTTCCTTCGCCAGCTTGGCAAGACCGCCTTGCTAGTTGTTGCGGCGCGCTGCTGTGCCGAGGGAATGGCTCTAAGCGATGGGCTGGTACCGAACGCAGATTGGTGGGGTAATACGCGCGTTATCGTGCCGGCTGGACTAAGACCGGTGGATGCGCTGATCGGTCCCGAGCTTGGCTTGGGAGAGTTCGTTCTGCGGGATGCGCTGTCGTTCGTGCCGGTAGGCGTCTGGATGTTTGATCGGGGTTGAGGCTTTCTTCCATCCAATGCACGCATCGAACTGCCGGGCGTTCACCTCACTCCTTCCCGGTCGAGTTGGCGGTCATCATCTCTCCCGAGCCGCAGCGGTCAAGCCTAAGACCACTCCCGTGTGAAGGGAGTACTCTACCGTGCAGCGGTTTTGTAACCCACTTGCCGTTTCGAACTGGCGATGATCGATGCGAACCTCTGCCGCGCCGAGTTGAGCCCCCCGATCACGCGGCGCAAGGCGAGCTATCTGCAAATCCATCCCGAGACGGCCTCCGGGAAAGTTGGCCCGTCCGCCCGCGGGAATGCAAACGACAACCTGTCGTTGCATCTGAGACGGCCTCTGCTACCGGCAAGAGCGAGCGCAGCATGCAGCGCCATGCCAAGCGCTTCACTCGGGATAAGCCTCAACATCACCCTTTTCCGCTCTACGGAAGAGAATGAACATCAGCGGGTTACCAGGTTCGGACATTGCATCACTGCGCTGGCCGGTTATCTCTCCCGAGACAGTGGTCGCATATTCCGCGACCACTTCGCCAAAACTGTTGCGCTGAACGGCGACTTTCTGTCCGGCTTCTACCTTGTCGTTCAGCTTGACCAGATGCTCTACGAGTCCTCCTTGCGTCGCGAGGATCGGGAGCGCGCTGTTGCCGATGAAAACGCTGACATCCTTGCCTGTGCGTCCCATAGGCCGTGCCAGGATGCCGTGATGCTTGAGAACATTCAGCGTGCCTTCAACGAACAGCGAGATCATCTCGAGGTCTAACACGCGTGCGGCGCCGATCTCCGGCGTAAAGGCGGGGATGCCCACATCCATGAACGCGTTATGCAGAACGCCAGGATAGACGTGATTGTCGAAGATCTGGCCCACCGGATAGAGTTCGAGCATCGCCTTGACCTCCGGCACGTCCATGCCGCCGATATTAAATGCGGTGACGTCAAATCCCGTTGTGCCGGTATGGAAGTCGATCGCGGCGTCGGCATTTGGTCGCAGCAACCGGTTAAACAGTAGGCCAGCGTGTCGACTAGGTGCGCTGAGGCCGTTCTCGTTCCCAGGCCATTCTCGGTTCATATCGATCAGGTCATTGCCTCTGCCCGAGTTGGGCCACCGGCGCTGCATGCCTTCGATAGCTGGCCGGGAGACGTCCGTGACCGCCATCACCGTGCCCGACATCTCTGCCGGATCAAGCTGGTTCATCACACTCTGGACGGTATGGATGGAACTCATCTCGTCGCCATGCACGCCGCTGACCAGAACAACGCGCTTGCCCGGCTTCACTCCTTTGGCGACCGTCACGGACACGTACCAGTGCTGGCCGGTCGGCATCTGTACGCCCTGAAAATAAAACAGATGTTTCCTGCCGGGCTCTAAGTCGTTGACATCGAGAGCGCTGACGACCCTTTTCCCTTGGATCGCCTCGCCAGTGTAGACGGTTCCCAATGTTGATCTGGAAGAGCTTGGTGCTGAATTCTGAGCATTCGCCTTTCCAGCGGCGGTAGCGAGAGCAGAGGTTGCGCCGGCCGTTGCAATCGATCCGATCAAAAAGTGGCGGCGATCAAGGCTCTCTTCCGGGTCATGTGACATGACGCAAATCCTTCTCGTCTAACTCTTATCAGTTTGCGATTTTGCAGAGTTGCTCCGCAAGCTCCGTGTCATTCGAAAGCTGGCCGGCCTGCCATTGTTCGGTCCAGGCGCGAATTGGTCCGTGCTTCGGCCGCCGCGAAAGGGGGCGGAATAGGGCCGGTCTTTGGCTCGGATAGCCCTTCGCGAGTTCGGCGAGGGTCAAGCTGGCAATCTGGATGGCCACTCCGATGGCCTTGGCGTATTTCACTCGACTGGCCTCATCGACCTTGAGGCCAGTCCCAACGAGACCGGCATCGGCCTCGCGCAGGCACCAAGCTTCAAGGTCCAGGATCTTGCCTCCCTCTAGGCTGAGAACAGCCAAGTTCGCAGCGCCCGGCCTAGCGGGCCATATTTTGGCGGCGACAATGTTCGCTGAAGCCGGTGCGAGCCCCCTAATGCTGACAGGCACTGCCCACAACCGGACCTTGGCAAAGTCCACTATGGGCCACCTTTGCCCGTAGGCTCTCTATGGGAAGCATCGTGGAGAACCGTCGACAAGAACCCTAGTCACGCCGAGGCCATGAAGGAGGCAGGAAGGCGGACGCGGAACTTAAAACTAGGCACCCCCGAGGATGAGAGCCCATGGAGCGGGCGCCCGGGTCCGCGCTCCGATGGACGACGAGATGACGACCAAGAATTTTGCCGGCGGGAACGAGGCGCTGCCGGAGGATAGCGAGATGAGGCTTTACGCGAGGGCCTATGCTTCCTCGCAGAGTGCCGATGCCCTCTTCCTCAAATGGGAAACCGCCCATGCGCATGCGATGCTCCTGGACGAGTTGCCCGAGTGCGTCTTCAGCGACCATGGCCTCAACGGCCGACAGCTGGCCGAGGGCGCTCGCATCGCAGCGCGCCGGATGGCGCTGCTGATGGCTGAGGCGCCCACGACGCTGCGCGAGGTTCTGGCCCTCAAGGTGCACATCTACGAGACGATGGGGCAGCTCGAGGGCGAGGTCGCCCGTTCGCATGCCGTGATCATGCTGGAGGCGGCGATGAAGGCGGACGCCGAGCACCTGAACGTCGTGCTCCTGCCGCTCGACCAGCCCTTCGGCCCGAGGCAGTGATAGAGATGGGGTTTTTATTCCTAGATCTCGAAACGAGCGGACTCAGTTCATCGTTCGATGCCCCCCTGCAAGCGGCGTTCGTCCAGACCGACGCTGACCTGCAGATCCAGCGCGAGCTGACGCTCCGCTGCGCACTGCCTGGCCACATCGTGCCGTCCCCGGACGCGCTCCTGGTCACCGGCCTCACACCGGAGATGTTGGAAGATCAGCCTCTGTCCCATCTGGAGATGATGGCGCAGATCGCCCGGATCGTCTCCGATTCCAGGCCCAGCCTGATCCTGGGCTTCAATAACCTGCGGTTCGACGATGAGTGCTTGCGTCAGGCTTGGTATCAGACCCTGCTGCCGCCCTACGCCGGCTCGATGACCGGCCACGGCAGGGGCGATGTGCTTTCCATGCTTCGGGCCGTCACCCTTGTCGAGCCTCAGGCGATCATCATCCCCCATGACGCCACCGGCAAGCCGGTGATGAAGCTCGGCGACGTCTGCCGCGCCAACGGGATCGGGCTGAGCGAAGCCGATGCGCATGATGCGCTCGCCGACGTTCGCGCAACCCGCGAGCTGTTCATGCTCCTGCAAGAGCGCGCGCCGACGACGATGGCGACCATGCTCGGCCATGCGAAAAAATCCGGGCCGATCGCCCTGATGGAGGCGGGCGAGCCGGTGATCCTGGGCGGCACCTCGCGCCTAACACCGGTGCTGCCGATGGTCGCGTCGCCGACGAACCCGGCGGCGCGGGTCTGCGTCGACCTCAGTCAGGATCCGGCGGGATTCATCGATCTTCCGGCACTCGATCTCCTCGCGCGGATCCGGTCCAGCCGGTCACCGGTGCGCCAGGTCAAGACCAACGCCATGCCGATCCTGTTCGCCTGGGGTCAGGCTGCGCATGCGCTGGTCGAGCCGGAGCCGGACGCGGTCTATCGCGATCGGGCCAGGGCGCTGTGGGCGCACCCGACATTCCTTCGTCAGCTCGCCCTCGCGCTCAAGGACCAGTACGCCGATCGCGAGGTATCACCCTGGCCAGAGCAGCAGCTCTATTCGGGTGGCTTCGTCTCGGACGCCGATGTCGTCGCCTGCCGGCGCTGGCACGAGATCGAGTGGAAGTTCCGGGAGCATCACGCCGCTTGGCATATCCGCGACCCGAGGCTGCGCAGCCTGGCCGTCCGCCAGATCTTCCTGAACGCGCCCGAAGCGCTCTCGCCCGAGGCTCGGCGCCGGGGCCTGGACTGGCTGCGGCACCGCCTCGCAACCGAGGACGAGGTCCCATGGCTGACCGTCCCCAAGGCGCTGGCACGCTGCGACGAACTGGCCGCGACGATCGAGCCCGGCTCGCTAGCCGCGCTCGATCAGATCAGGGCCTGGCTCATGCAGCGCCGCGACGCGCTGCCGCAAAGGTTGGAGGAAGTATCCACCATGGCGGCTTCCTGAGAGCTGCGGATGATGACGACAGGAAGGGCGCGGCCGCGAGGTCCGCGCCCTTTTTCTCATGGCAAGGCACGGCAACGCCTGAGCATGACGAGACGAGGAAATGGCGAGGCGAAGGGGACCACACCCCCGGGATCTCAGGCCGACATTCCAGGACGATCACATCATGACCAAATCCCATCGCGGGCGGGCGCCAGCAACCCTGCGCGACCTCAGGATCGACAGGACCCTGCGTCCCGTCGTCGACGAACTTGCCGCTGTGACGCTCAGCGCGCCGACGCTGCGCGACTACGCCGCGTTCTTCTCCCATCCGCCGGCCATCGTCGCGATGACCACGCGCGCATTCCAGCACGCCCAGGAGCACGAGCGCTTCATCGCACTGACCGATGGCAGCGATCCCGACATCTTCTTCCGGAATGTCGGCCAGCTCCACGCGGTGGTCCGGCTCAACTCGGTCGCCAGCATCGCGGTCGCCCTGATCCCCGCCCGGAGTGGCGCAGACCGCCATGCCAGGCGTGAGCAGGGCCACGCCATGCTGCGCCGGCTCGAGGAGCCGGAAACCAACGATCTTCGTGAGGTGATCGAGATCGCCTTCGGGCTCGGCGACATCGACGCCGAAGAAGTCACGTGGGACATTCTCTCCTACATCACCCGTCTGCTGGGGACGGGCGCCGAGAGCCCGGCCACCATTCACCGGCTGGAGGAGCACGGTACCCTGCTGGCCTATCTCGAGGCCCAGCCGGATATCGACGCGCTGGTTCGCGAGGCGCAGCATCATGGCGCCATGGCCGATCGCTTCAGGACCAGCCTGCGCCGTCGTGACCTGTCCCCGGAGGACAGGGGGCGGACGGATGCGGCGGTGGAGGGGGCGACCCTGCAGCAGCGCATCGCGCTTGCGAGGCTGGCCCTCGCCTCGCACCTGCCCGATCGCGATGCCGCCCTCGATCACGTCTACGCGGTGATTAACGAGGCGCCGCGACAGGTGGCGGCAACCCTCATCCTGGCGATCTCCGTTGGCGATCGGCTGCGCGACATGGCTGCGGCCCACCCGCCTCGCGTCTAGCGAGATGGCTGGCCATCGCTAATAAGGCGGCCTCGAAGACACCAACCGTCTCCCTGGCCTCTCCCTGCGACGTCCCACCACAAAACCCGTGGGAAGGCCGGGGCTTGCCCGGGGAAGGCGAAGAAGGACGGGCTCCCTAGCCTCTCCCTGCGCCGTCTGGTCCAGAGGCCGGTGGGAAGACCGGGGCTTGCCCGGGGAAGCCAAACAAGGCCGGTCTCCCTGGCCTGTCCCTGCGGCGTCTGGTCCAGAGGCCCGTGGGAAGACCAGGGCTTGCCCGTGGAAGCGCGCTGGCGTCGCTGTGTCCCATTCAAGCCCCCTGGATCCTGCCTTCTGCGTATGGAGCCAGGCTGGTCACACCCAGACTGCCCGAACGGTGTTCGAAATCGAAATCGGCTCTCCGAACAATGTTCTACGGTCAGCGAACAATGTTCGGCAGGAGTGCGCTCGAAAAACGAACATCGTTCGAAACCCGACAGGCGGCGCCGCAATGCGTCGCCTGTTTTCCGTTCGAGGCGCGGGCGTGGAGGGCCGGACCGGCCACCCCGCAGCAGGACGTTCCCGCCGCGGCACCTCGGACGCGACCAGACATGACCAGCCATCGCCGCAAGGGCTCACCGGAACACCATGTTTATGAACCGGCTGACGTGGAGGACCGCGTGCTGGCCGCGGAAGAGCCGCCCGTTGCGATCGAGCCGCCCGCTGAAACCGCCATGCTCGAGCCCGCTATCGACATCGGCCCGAGCATCCCCGTCTTCGACCACGCGGCTGTCATCCGCCAGATCGAGCTGATGATTGGCCGCCCTTGGTATGGCGACCGCGAAGAGTATCTCGGCTCGTCGCTGCCGAGCTTCTCTGAGTCCGACCAGCTCCGCTTCGACCGCTTGGTCGCACTCTCCAACGATTCCCAGGAGGGTCGCCGGCCCCTGTTGTTTGGCACCGACGGGATGGCCAGCGCCCTGACGCAGGCGCGCCGCACCTGCCCCGGCTTCGAGACGGTCATCGACCTGATCATCCGCGCCACGATCCTGTCCCGGCGCACAGGCACGCCGATCTTCGTGCCGCCGATCCTGCTGCTCGGGCCTCCCGGTACCGGCAAGACCCATGCGAGCCAGCAGATCGCCCGCGCGCTCGGGACCGAGATCCAAGCGATCAATTGCGCCACGAACAGTGACGCCCAAGCATTGGTGGTCGGCCATCCGACGACCTGGAGGGGCGCACGGATGGGACAGTTGACAGAAGCGATCGCAATGGGCGCGACAGCGCAGCCTGTCATCCTGCTCGACGAGATCGACAAGCTGCAGACGCACTGGTCCGAGAAGCCCTACCACACCCTCTTGACCATCCTCGAACGCGAGAACAGCCGCGCGCTTCTCGACGAGTTCCTCCGGGTCCCATTCGATCTGTCCGGCGTCGTCTTCATCGCCACGGCCAATGACGCGGTCGCGCTCCCGGACTTCATCATCGACCGGCTGACGGTCTTCACCATCGCCCGCCCCCGCGACGAGCAGCTTCTGGCCATCGCGGGCCTGATCGCAGCCGGCATCGTCGCCGAGCTGCGCGGCAGCGTCGCCCTGCCCGCTGACGACGTCCTGACCCGGGCCGCACGGCACAATCCGCGCCGCATCGGCAAGCTGCTGCGTCTGGCCTTCGGCTTTGCCGCCGCTGATGGGCGCGAGGATCTCACGGTCGCCGACATCGTAGCAGCAGAACGGTTGGTCACCGGTCCGGAGCAGACCCGGCCGATTGGCTTCCTCGCCGGCCCGCGTGGCCGCGGTCCAGAGCAGCTCCCCTGATGAAAGAGGACCCGAGCGACCTCCGGTCGATCGGGAGTGGCTCGTTCAAGCCGGGGCGGCTTCGCCGCGAAGGTCAAGACGAGCCTGAAGCGTGAGGCATCGGAACACAGACCCCCGAAAAGCCCGCCAACATCCATGCAGAAAAGACTGAAGATCATGACGAAGAAGACCATCCCGGCCTGCATCGGCCGCTCGATCAAGCCCGCCCACTCCGCCGCCGCGGTCGACCGCTATGTGCCGACCGACTGGCCGCGGGTCGGTGGCAATGCCATCGCCAAACTCCCGCGCGACGCCTTCACCAAGCCCGCCTTCGAGGAGGCTTACGAGCCTGGGCGGCGTGTCAACGTCTACGTCGCCGCCTGTGGTCAGAGCTACAGCATGCCGGGCGTCCAGACCGGCCTGCTCGGCGCCGCGCGCGACCTCTTGGCGCCCGTCTACAAGGTGGCCGCCACCGAATGTGCCGATCCGCGCGACCGCATGGATGCGCTGAACGCCGACCGCTATGCGGCCCACCGTCGGACGATCTCGGGCGACGTCACCGATCTCGGCTTCGACCGTTGGACGTTGCAGCAGATCAGGCCCATGCGGCAGCCGAAACCCGGCGCGCCGATCGAGCTGCAGCCGCGCGTGATCTCGGTCGTTCTCCCGCACGGCCTCTCTGCCCGCGCCTTCGAGAAGCGTCTCCACGACTCCCTGGCGAACGCCAGCCTCAACGCCTGGCTGGTCTCGCCGGAGGGCATGGCGCACTGCGCCCTGCTCGGCCGCGCGCCGTGCGATCTTCAGCGCTTCACCGTCTACCGGTTCGGCACCGGGGTGCGCGTCTCGCCGGCGGACGAGCTCTACCTGTTCCGCCCCCGCGGTGAGGACGCCGAGCGTCTGCTCAGTATCGTCGAGCAGATCATCTTCCAGCACGTCACGGGCGTCGCACCAGCCGCCAGCGCGTCCTGGTCGAGCCCGAGCCAGCGCACCCTCACGCATCAGCCGAAGGCCACCAACCCGCAGCCCGGCGCGGCCTGATCACACAGGCCGGGCGCAGGAGCGCCCGGCTCTTCCTCTCTTCCCCGACAACCGACGCCCATCCGGGCCCTTGCTCAACCGATCCCGAGACAGACATGACCGCCAGCACCGATTCCAGCCCGCTCTCCCTGCACCACATCGCCTTCGACGACACGATCCACGCCGTCATCGGCGAACTCGCCGCCGTGAGCCTCACGAACCCGACCGACAGCGACTATGCCGGGTTCATCCGCAACAGCCCTTCGCTCGTCGCGATCGCGGCTCGCTGCGCCCAGCGCACCTCCGAGCTCGAGCGCTTCATCGAGCTCGCGCAAGTGTCGGCTCCGTTCCTGGTGCGCCAGCACGTCGCCACGCCGCATGCCTTCGCCATCCTGAACGAGGAGGCGACGCTCGCGCTCGCGCTGCTGCCGGCGAGAACCGCAGCTGATCGGCACGCGCAACGAGAACATGGCTTTGCCCTCCTCCGCGCGCTCCAGGAACTCGATGACCCGACGCTTGAGCCGATCGCCCGGGCGGCGTTCGGGATCGAGACGCTCTCAGTGGCGACGGCCGGCGACGTCGCCACGAACGCTCTCGCCCATGCCGTGTCGCGTTTCCGCGAACTCGCCGCGGCCCGGAGCCTTGCGACTGTGCATCGCGTCGAGGACGCGGCGTCTTTGCGCGCCTTCCTGTTGCAGGTCCCGGACTTCGAGGCCCTCTACCGCGACGTCGAGCGGCACGCCCGGGCGGCCGCGCGGCTGGCCGCTATGCTCATCGAGGGCGATCTTGCGCGCCAGCAGCATGACGACATCGCCATGGCGCTCAAGGGCGCGCAGCTCCAGGCCCGGATCGCGCTCCTGCGCATCGCAGTGGCTCCGGTCCAAAACCAGTTCGAGCCCTGGTCCCGGCTCGCCAACGAGGTCATCCCCCACCCGACGCCGGGGCTCACCGCCATCCTGTCACTGGCCACGAAGATGGGAGAATCCTTGCGCGACATGCTCGCGGCGCACCCGCTCGACTGAACGACCGTCAGAGCCACGACAGGAAGGGGCGTCCCGCTGGGGGCGCCCTTTGTCTTGAGAGGGAGGCAATGAAGCCGACTGGTTTTCGCCCCCAAAACAGGACTTTTCCACATGACCAACAAACTCGAGTTCCAGCCTGGACCGTCAGACGATCGCGAGATCCGCGAGCACGCCGATCCCATCATGGCGATCCTCGCCCGGCTTCATGACGACCCCGCGATCGCCGACATGGTCGCGCTTCGTCTGTCGAGGCCGGATCTGCGCGATGCCGCCGTCAAGGCCGAGGCTCATCGCAATGCTTACGGCTGGAGCGTCAGCCAGGACGGCGTCGGTGCGCTCGAACGGATCGCCCTGCTCACCATCGCCGGGGCGCATGCGATGATCGTCGCGATCTTCCCTGTCGGGAATCTGGACGATGTGGACGCCAAAGTCGCCATGCAGCCCAGCCGCGACTGGCTGGCCAATTGGCAAGGCAGCGGCGACTACGTCCGCGGGCGCATCGCACAGGCAGCCTTCAGCCCGGGGCAGCTCGCCGTGCCGCCGCAGCCCGACGTCTCGGAACGGGAGAGTGCCGTGTACCCCTGGCCCGTCAATGGGTTCGACCTCGACGCCGAGGTCGAGAGCTTGCCGAGCCGCGGGATCTACACGCCCGAGCAGCTTCCCGTTCTGGCTGCTTTCGCGGCTGAGGGGCTCGACATGAGGGCTGTGCTCGCGAAAGCGCGGGACTATTTCGCGGCCGCGGATCGCCTGTTCGCCGAAGCACTTCGTCCGAGCCCGGCGATGCATCGGACGCGGCTCGCGGCGGAGGGCGCGCTCATCGCTGGCTATCTTTCTTGTGCCCAGATCGCCGTCTGGCCCGCACGGCGCGGGACTGGGGATCGCGATGCCAAGCTCGCGGTGCAGGAACTCATCAACGGGCGCGCCAGGACAGCCGATCCCCTGCACATGCAAGCGGCGATCCGGCATGGCTTCACCTTTACGTCGACCGTGTTGCGGGGCGCGCCGCATGTGTTTGTGGAGGTGCGCTTAGGGGAGTGGATGGAAAACATTTAACAACCGCTCCGGCGGCTCGTAGGGGCGCTTCAGCCCTCTCAGCCCGCCACCAGTGCTTGATGCCCATACTCGGCAAGCTCGCGCCGAGAATGTGTCAACACCCATCGTCCGCCGGTCGATACCCCAAAACACCAGCTGCGGACAGCTTCCGCAGCCTCCGCAGCGCCCCGCTTGGTTATTAAGTCATTGCCGTTCTGCTGGGGATTTGAGGTTTACAGCAGCCATGCCTTGAAGATGAGCTGCCAAGTACTCTCCGGAGTATTCCGATAGCCAGATTAACCGACACTTCCGTCATTTAAATGGGGTTTGGCCGTCGTAGACGATCCGGCTGACTTGTCGCCCGGCTGGCGCCCTGCGGAGGGTGCTCGGACCTACCCTCGTATCCGCGGTTGCTGCAGCCTCCGCACGGCTTGTATAAGACAGGAAGCGGGACCGACAGCTAGAGTCTAAATAGATTCACGGTGCTTCTCCGATCGGATGTTTTCGCCCGACCGATGTGCACGATGATATCGTGTTCGTTGAGAATGGGCTTGATCCGCTTGAGATGGGCCGAAATCTGCGCGAGCCCCGATGGAACCGGTTTAGCTGCCCCCGATGCCTTCAGACGCTTGGCGATTTCGACCTGAAGATCCTGCATCGTTCCCTTCCAGTCGCCCTTGTCGTCCCACAATTCGAGAATCGCCAGAAGGATGGGATCGCGCTCGACGAGGTCGTTCGTTACCACGGCACGGTTCTTGTCATAGGCAGCCATGAAGCTGCCCGGCCCGTCGAAAACGCTCTCGATAGCGGTTCCGATCTTTGCGAATTCAGCCATTCGAGGCAGTTTGTTCGGCACTTCCGCCAAGCCGCAAGCCATACACATCAGCTTGTGGCGGCAAAGGGCAAGGAGATCAAAAAGAGCTTCTGTGAGCTTTGGCAGAAGCGCCTGGAATGCTGCGCTGATTGATGCCGTATCGCGCCGCGATTCTGAAGGAATTGCACTCGTGTTGATCATGAGCGTGCGGTCCGCCAGATCCGGTCTCAGAACGAGATCGCCAATTCCGTTCAAGATAATAGGATTTTTGAACTCGACGTAATATTCGTCCGTAAAAGTTCCCGCACGACGCAATGCAACAGCGCTGCCGGTCGAGATTTTGCATAGATTGTCGCTCAGATCCGGCGAAATCGACGAGACATTATCAAAAGACAGTACATGAGAGTTGCTGGCCGATATGAACAATTCCTTTTCCGATTTTGGCATAGATCGAAGCGGCGCGTGACTAGGGTCGATGAGTTCATGTATCAATCGCACGAGTGTAGATTTCGCAGATCCCTGATCGCCGCAGACAGTTAGGATTGGATAAGGCCCATCAGGCGTTAGCGCACATACGCACCAGGCCATGATCAGCTGGAAATCCCGTTGTGTGTCTAAATTCAAAAGAGCAGCAAATTCCTTGAACGTTTGACGGTGAGCCGCACGAGTGGCAAATTCGAGTTCGCCGTTAGATTCGAGGGCTCCCTCGGCTTTAAGCTTGGGATATGGGCGCATCGATCGGCTTCTGACGAAGCTGATATCCTTATCATGCATGCGCTTCCAGTAACCGGGAATCACCATCGCCATTTCTCTAGAGTCAGTGCCTAGGTCAATAAACCAAGCGCCATCTCTATGAGTTCCGAGCCGGCGGAAAGTTCTTAGTTCTGGCTCGTCGGACGCCTGATCTTCAACTTCATTGATCGCTGTGCGCAAGGCATATGGCGAAGGATGGCGATTTTCATTTGCTACTCGAAATTGTTGCCGCAGCCAGGACCTGAATCCTTGCGATGCAATGGGAAAGGCTTCTCGGCCCGCACCAACCGATACGGAAGCGAAGCCCTCTCCCTGCCAAGAAAACAATTTGATGAAGTTGCGCTGCGGATCGACCAGTTCGCGAAGGATCTCGAGATCTGTCGGCGGGAGTTTGGGCTTCACGCTCGCCACTGCGGGTCTCCGAAAGGCCTGTGGATCGTCTGCGCCAATGTGGCGGCAAGCCCCCTTACGACGAAATGACCAAACGACCCGTTTAGGCTCATACCTAACGTCTGGTGACGTTGGCGAGGCCAGATCGCGAGTGCCAGGGTCGACGCTATGGATCAAGTTCGCCATCTAGTAGCGCTTATGGTTCGAGTGAATCCTCCTTCGTGTCGAGTTCGTAGCGCGGATACGCGTCGATCTTGGATTTCAGCGCCTTGGGCCTTGCCGAAAAATAGCCGTCCGACACATCCTTCTTGTGATTGTGGCCGGTAATGGCATTGGCGAAGCGCTTTTGAATGCCAGCCTCTTCGGCCCGCGTAATGAAGGTGTGGCGCCAGCCATGGTTGGGGCTGAGGCCTTTATCCAGCGTGACCTGCTTGCGGACCCACTCGGCAAGTTCGCTCGCACGCTGCTCCTGCGGCGTGCGCGTCGATCCTTCCTGCTGGGCCTTATCGCCGGCGAACAGGAAGCCCTCGGGGGCCTTTTCGTGAAAGGCGAGCAGGCCTTCCTCGATCAGGGCGGCATGCATGGGGATCGTCCGCGCCACGTCGGTTTTCGTCTGAGAAAAGTGGATGACCCACATGCCATCCTGGCGCTTGATGTCCTCGCGCTTGAGCCAGCAGACCTCCTGGATGCGGGCGCCGGTGTAAGCGCAGATCCAGGCTGTCCATCGCCTGGAGGCGGCGGCTCTTGGAAACTCCGGGTTGCCGCGGGCCTTACGGGCAGCCTTGAGGATCGCGGCGACCTCATCATCGCGGAATGCCTTTTCCCGCTTTTCGGTCTTGGATTCGACTTCGAGGCTGACGCCCTTTGCGGGATTTGTCACCAGGAGCCTCTTGCCTGGATACGTCGACGCCCAGCCCAACACAGAGGAAATCGCCACCAAATCGTTCTTGTTGATCGTCCTGGCGGTGATGCCGACTTCCTTCTCGCGCTCTAGAGCCCATTGCCAGACATCGTCCTGGCTCAGGAGGCCTACGTCACGCTCGCCCCAGAACGCGTGAAATGACGCCAGCGAGGGCCCGTAGCGCCGGAAGGTGGACGGTTTGCGCTTCTTGGCGTGCGCCTCCTTCCAGCGCTCGAAGACGACTTCGACCGTGTTGGCCGCAGAGCGGCGCGGCGCAGGACGAGGAGAGGGAGTGGCCTGCCGCGGCGGCGGCGTGAAGGCCGGCAGCTCTGCGGCGACCGGATCGCGATAGTCGTTCGCCTTCAGCCGGCGTTCCGCCGTGTCGATGAACTCTTGGCCCATGCGATCCGCGGCATTCAACAGCTTCTGACGCGACCCGGCATCGATCCGCAGGTGATACTGCGCCAGCTTCTCGTCGAGCATCGGTCCGAAATAGCCTTCCAGCAGCTCCTCGCGGGACAGGAGCGGATCGCCGTGCTTCAGCCCCCAGGCCAGCATGGCGCGCTCATCATACATCTCGATGGCGGCTTCGAGTTCGGCGAGCTTCTCGTTGGCTCCCTGGCCTTGGTAGTGATCGGCGGCGGCCTGGAATGCATCACGATGCGCCTCGACCTGATCGGCGACGGCGTCGTCGTGATCGAGGTCGCTCACGGCCTCCTTGTAGATCTCGCCGGCGAGAGCCCGCGCCTGCACCCGGCTCAACGATTGGGGCGGTTGGCCGAGGGTCTCGAAGAAGGCATTGAGGGCATTCAGCGCGAGGGGAAAACGCTCCTTGGCGACCTTTGCCTCTTTGGTCCGAAGCGACAGGACGACCTTGTCGCTGACGACCACCGTGTGGTGTTCGCCGTCCACGGGAAGGCTCACCCGCTGGCCTTTGGCGAGCGGGCGAAGCGCCAGTGGCACCTTCACGTTCAGGTAGTAGGAACCCTGCTTGGTAGCGAAGGGTCGGGACATTGCAAGAGCCATGGTGTCAAACCGCAGTGTCAAAGCGGATACCATGTAACTCGTTATCAATGCTTAACTCTTTGACGCGAAAGCGAGAAAGAGTGGTGCCCAGGAGAGGACTCGAACCTACCGGCCAGTCCTGTATTCCTTGAAAAACAAGGGAAATTCCGCCGCCAATTCCCGCTCTGTGGGGGAGTACTGAGTGGGATTGTGCAGCTTTATGATAGCGGACTTGCAGCATCTGGCAAGCGTCTGAGCTCACGCTCTACCGCGCCGATCGAAATACACGGCCGCTCTCAGGCCCCGCCCGTTTGGCGGCGTGCCCAAGCCGAGCTCCGCTTTCGCACTGTGCAGGGCTACGTCGACAATCGCGAGCCCCAGCCCGCTTCCGGCATGTCGGCTCGTGCGTCCGCGATAGAACCGCTGCCTGACGAGGGCCATTTCGTCTGCGGGAACACCGGGGCCTTCGTCATCGACAGCCAGCGCGGCGTCTCCGGTCCTGAGCCACCTGACGCGACCGCCTGGCGGGCTATGGCCACAGGCGTTGTCGTGGAGGTTGCGCAGGGCCAGCTTCAGGTGGTCGGGATCCCCTTCCACCGTCATTGCGTCAAGGGCGGCATCGATCTCGACGACGATCGACGGCCGCCTCGGGCCTTCGCCGTCGATGTCTCGGAGCAGCTGCCCGAGATTGACCGGCTCGCGCCGGCTCGGCTCGGCGTCCGACTCCAGCCTCGCCAGCGCGAGCAACTGACTGATCAGGCGTGCCGTGCGGTCTACGCCCTGCATGATGTGGTCCAGTGCGGCCGTCCGCATCTCGGTCGAGTCGGCAGCCATGGCGATCTGGGCCTGGGTTCGGATGCCCGCGAGCGGGGTGCGCAACTCGTGCGCGGCGAAGGCGGTAAACTCGCGCTCGTGCCGGCGTGCGGCGTCCAGGCGCACAAACAGGCCGTTGAGCGCATCGGTTACGGGCCGGATCTCGTCGATCACCCTGGCGTGGAGCGGAGCAAGATCATCGGCCGCGCGCTGCTGCAGATCGGCGGCGATCCCGCGCAAGGGCGACAGACCGCGCCCGACGCTCATCCATATCAGCGCCGCAAACAGCGGCAACATCAGCAGCGTCGGTGCGACGAGGCCCATGACCAGGTCGTTGACGAGGCGATCCCGCAAGCCGAGCCGATCGCCGACCAGAACCCGGACATCCTTGGCGGCGTCTTCGATGGCGTAGACGCGCCACAGCTCGCCGTCGATCAGGCTGTCGCTGAAGCCGGCGGCATGGCCGGCCAGTCGCTCGGCGGGTGCGGCCGTCGAAGCCGCGACGAGCCGTCCCCCCAGCGACCAGATCTGGCAGGAGAGCTGGCGCTCATAGCCGCCGGGCTCGCTCGTGGTGACCTGCGGCGTCGCGGCGATCGCGGCTGGCGCCGATGCGCCGGCATCCCGGACGAGCGAGGAGACCATGCGCGCCGCCTCCTGCAGGCGCGTATCGAGGACGCGTTCGAGTTCGGCCTTGGTGCCGAGATAGATCCAGGCGGTCGCAGCCAGCCAGATCAGGCCGGTAGTGGCGACGAGGATTACGAACAGTCGCGTGCGCAGCGAGGTCATGGCGTCGCCCTCAACCTGTAGCCCAGGCCGCGGACGGTCTCGATCAGCTCGCGTCCGATCTTCTGCCGGAGATTGTGGATGTGGACCTCGATGGCGTTGCTCTCGATGTCTTCCTGCCAGCCATAGAGCCGTTCCTCCAGCGCGATGCGCGAGCGGATCATGCCGGCCCGCTCGGCGAGCGCGCGCAGGATGGCGAATTCCCGTCGCGTGACCTCGATGACGAGGCCGTCGCGCGAAACCGAATGGTTCGCCGGGTTCAGGACGAGACCTGCCACCTCGATGGTCGCCGTCGCCCGGCCATCGCGCCGCCGCACCACGGCCCGCAGGCGGGCGGCGAGTTCGTCGAGGTCGAAGGGCTTGCCGAGATAGTCGTCGGCACCGCGGTCGAGCCCGGCGATGCGGTCGCGCGTCTCGTCGAGCGCCGTCAGGAGCAGGATCGGGCTCTCGTCGCCCGCCTGGCGCAGGCTGGCCAGCAGATCGAGCCCCGAGCCGTCCGGTAGCATGATGTCGAGGACGATCGCGTCGAAGGCGCCTGCCGCGAGCGCATGCCGGCCGTCGGCGCAGCTGCCGACGACCTCGGCGCTGACGCCGTGGAGCTTCAGCCCGACGGCGAGGCCGTCGGCCAGAATGGGGTCGTCCTCGACGATCAGAACACGCATCGTTTCTCCATGACGGGCAGGATCCCTGGGCGGCTTAAGGCTGGCTTAAGCTGGGAGGCGCCGTTGGCCTCCATCACGGCCCGACCAGCCGCCGCCCTCGACAGCCGACAAGGACCAGACCGATGCAGCAGGATCGCCGGACGATCATCAAAGGCCTGACCTTGCTTCTCGCCGCCACGCCCGGATCTGCGCTGGCCCAGGGACGCGACCCCGTTGCCGAGGCCATCCTCAACGATCCCGAGGCGCCGGTCTCCGGCAACCCGAAAGGCGACGTCACGATCGTCGCCTTTCTCGATTACAACTGCCCCTTCTGCAAGAAAGCAGCCCCCGATCTCGCCCGCCTCGTCCGCGAGGACGGCCAGATCAGGCTCGTCTACAAGGACTGGCCGGTGATCGCCGAGACCTCGGTCTATGCCGCGCAGCTTGCGCTCGCCGCCGCCTATCAGGGCGCCTATGCCAAAGCCCATGATGCGTTGATGGCGACCAAGGGGCGGCTCGGCCGCGAGCAGATCGCCGCAGCCATCAAGGGCGCGGCCCTCGACATGGCCCGGCTCGAGGCGGATGTAAACGGCAAGGCCGCCCAGATCACCGCGCTGCTCAGGCGCAACATGGCTCAGGCGGAGTCGCTCGGGCTGCAGGGCACCCCCACTTACCTTATCGGCCCGTTCCGGACCTCCACCCAGGATTACGCCGGTTTCAAGCAGGTCGTCGCCGACGCGCGCAAGAAGCAGGCGTCGCAGTGATCGGCCTCAAATCTCCCATGACCAACATCTCCAGACCGACGCGCCGTCTGGCTGGCCTCATGATCGCCCTGACTGCGGCCGGCTGTACGACCATCGCGCAACAGCCGGTTCCGGCGACGCCTACCGCGCCGCAGTTCAGCGCCCTCGATCTAAGGCGCTATGGCGAGGTCGGCGGCGAGCCGTTCCATGTCCCCGCCGTCTCGCTCGAAGACCTGCAGCCACGCAATCTGCGCCAGCTCGTCGATTACCCGACGCCGCATCAGCCCGGCACGCTGATCGTCGATCCCGCCAACCGGTTCCTCTTTCTCGTTCAAGAGCACGGCAAGGCGCTGCGCTATGGCGTCGGTGTCGGGCGAGAAGGTCTGGAGTTCACCGGCTCTGCGACAGTCGAGCGCAAGGCGCAGTGGCCGCGCTGGACACCGACGCAGGACATGATCAAGCGCGAGCCCACCCGCTATGCGAAATGGGCCGGCGGCATGAAGGGCGGCGACGCCAACCCGCTTGGGGCGCGTGCGCTTTACCTGTTCAAGGACGGCAGGGACACGCTCTACCGGATCCACGGCACGAACGAGCCCGACACCATCGGCGAGGCGGTGTCTTCAGGCTGCATCCGCATGATGAACCAAGACGTCATCGACCTCTACAACCGCATCCCGAGGGGATCGAAGGTCGTGGTGCTGCCGGCCTGAATCTCAGGACCATACTGATGGGCGGAGGCCCGCGATGATCCCTTCCGAGGATATGTCCCGACGGAAGTTGAGTCCGATCTGAGTAGTTGCCGAGGCTGTCACGGGCCTCGGTCACGGCCTACGCCCCTTGCTGCGGGCGGAGCGGTAGTTGGCGACCCTTGCCGGCCTAGGGCTGTGGCCGCCAGCACCTGCATGCCGAACGCGGATGCGATCGAGCTCTGCAGATCAATCCCGACGGATATGAAGCCGACCACGCTAGGGGCTTGTAGCGGTCAATATACACTTTATATAACTGTATATTGAATTCTCATCCAGCCTTGGAGGCCGGCGATGCAACCGATCAGAATTTCCGAGAAGCTGTCTATCGGCGCCCAGCCGACGGAGGGGGAGTTCGCTCTCCTGGCGTCGCAGGGCTTCAAGATGGTCATTAACGCCCGACCCGATGCCGAGGACGCCGCACAGCCGGGCTCTGCTACCGAACAGACGGCCGCTGAGAAGGCCGGGATGGCGTACGCCTTCGTCCCGGTGACGGGTGCTGCGATCACGGACGCAGACGTCTTTGCGTTCAAGAGCGGCCTCAGGCAGGCAGCAGGGCCGGTTTTTGCCCATTGCAAGACCGGTATGCGCGCCCTGACGCTCCATGCGCTCGGCGAAGTGCTCGACGGCCACATGGAAGCCGACGACGTCGTCTCATTCGGCAGCCGGCACGGTTTCGATCTTGCCGGTGCAAAGGCCTGGCTCGAGCGACGCGCGACCCAAAAGCCGCAGGTCAAGGGCTTCTACGATCCCCGGACCTTCAGCATCCAGTATGTCGTGACCGACCCGGCCACGAAGCGCTGCGCCATCATCGATCCCGTTCTGGACTTCGACGAGAAGTCGGGCGCGACCGCGACGACCCAGGCCGACGCCATCCTCGCCTATGTCGGCGAGCAGGGGCTTACCGTCGAATGGATCCTCGACACCCATCCCCATGCCGACCACTTCTCGGCCGCGCAATATCTCAAAGCGCAGACTGGCGCGCAGACCGCCATCGGCGAGCAGGTGGTCGCGGTTCAGAAGCTATGGAAGGGCCTCTACAACTGGCCGCAACTCGCCACGGACGGCTCACAGTGGGACCGGCTTTTTGCCCATGGCGAGCGATTCAAAATCGGCTCGCTCGATGGCTCGGTGCTCTTCTCGCCCGGCCACACGATGGCCTCGATAACCTATGTGATCGGCGACGCCGGCTTCGTCCACGATACGCTGTTCATGCCGGATGGCGGCACGGCCCGGGCCGATTTCCCCGGCGGCAGCGCCAAGGCGCTCTGGGCTTCGATTCAGGCAATCCTGGCGCTGCCCGATGAGACGCGCCTGTTCACCGGCCACGACTATCAGCCCGGTGGCCGGGCTCCGCGCTGGGAAAGCACGGTCGGCCAGCAGAAGCAGTCGAATGCTCACATCGTCGGACATGACGAGGCCGCCTTCGTCGCCCTCCGAGAGGCCCGCGACAAGACGCTGTCGATGCCCAAGCTGATCCTGCATGCGCTGCAGGTGAACATTCGCGGCGGGCGCCTGCCAGAGCCTGAATCGAACGGCCGGCGCTATCTGAAGATTCCGCTCGATGCGCTGGGCGGTGCTGCCTGGGACGATGCGGCATGACGCAGTCACCGAGGCCGTTCATGACCCGGGCGGAGCTTTCGGGCCGGGCGACCGAGGTCGCGAGCCTGCTCAAGACTCTCGCAAACCGCAACCGGCTGATGATCGTCTGCACGCTGGTCGAGGGCGAGTACGCCGTCGGCCAGATCGAGGAGGAACTCGGCATCCGGCAGCCGACGCTCTCGCAGCAACTCACCATCCTGCGCGAGGCGGGGATCGTCGCAACGCGGCGCGAGGCCAAGCAGATCTTCTATCGCCTGACGGAGCAAAAGGCCGCCCATCTCGTCGAGGCGCTCCACGCCATCTTCTGCGCAGAGGACCCCGCGCCATGACCCCCTATTGGCCTTCGCTCCTGGGAGGCATGCTGATCGGCCTCTCAGCCACAATGCTCCTGCTCCTCAACGGTCGCGTCGCCGGCATTAGCGGCATTCTCGGCAGGCTCGCGCAGGGCGCGCAAATCCCGACAAATGCGGCCTTCGTGATCGGGTTGGTCCTAGGCCCGCTGCTGTATCGCGCCGTCGCTGGAACCTGGCCGGCCGTGATCATCACGGCATCGCTGCCGGTCATCGCCCTGGCCGGGCTGCTGGTCGGCTTCGGCACGCGCATGGGGTCGGGCTGCACCAGCGGCCACGGCATCGTCGGCCTCGCCCGGCTGTCGCCGCGCTCGATCGCGGCCGTGGTCACCTTCCTGGGCGCGGGGATCGCAACAGTCACGCTGATGAGGCTCGTCTCGCCATGAACCGAATGATGCAGATCCTGACCGCGCTCACCAGTGGCGCCATCTTCGGGCTCGGCCTGTCGCTGTCGGGCATGCTCGATCCCACCCGCGTGCGCGGCTTCCTGGATGTGGGCGGCGCCTGGGATCCTAGCCTCGCCTTCGTCCTCGGAGGCGCCGTGATGGTCGCCTTTGCGGGAATGGCCGTGCGTCGGCGACTGCGGCACCCGGCCTTCGATGACAGCTTCAACCTGCCGGCGACGACACCGATCGACACCCGCCTTATCCTCGGCTCCGCCATCTTCGGGGTCGGCTGGGGGATGGCTGGCCTGTGCCCCGGCCCGGCGCTGGCCTCGCTTTCGCTCGGGCTTGCGCCGGTTGTGCTCTTCGTCGGCACCATGCTGGCGGGCATGGTCGTCTACGACCGGCTCGTTCCCAAGCCGATGACACCAACTCCGGTCGTCGGCGCATCATGACCGCTCAGATTCTCACCGCGGTCGGCTCGGGAAGCCTCGTCGGCTTCACGCTCGGCCTCGTCGGCGGCGGCGGCTCAATCCTAGCGACGCCCTTGCTGCTGTATGCCGTCGGCATCGGCCAACCTCATGTCGCGATTGGAACGGGTGCCCTTGCGGTATCGGTCAACGCCTATGCCAATCTGATCGGGCATGCCCGCAAGGGCCATGTGCAGTGGACATGCGCGATCGTCTTCGCGCTGGTGGGATCGATCGGAGCCCTGATTGGCTCGACGCTCGGCAAGGCGATGGACGGGCAGCGCCTGTTGTTCCTGTTCGGCTTGCTGATGCTCGTCGTCGGGGCGTTGATGTTGCGACCGCGCAAAACCGCGCCTGCCGTGCCCAAGCCGGTCGATCTACGGATGTGCCTGCTGACGGGTTCGGTGGCGATCGTGGCAGGAGCAGCATCCGGCTTCTTCGGGATCGGAGGCGGGTTCCTGATCGTCCCGGGTCTGATCCTGGCGACAGGTATGCGAACCATCGACGCGGTAGGCTCGTCTCTACTCGCCGTCGGGACCTTCGGACTGGCGACGGCGCTCAATTATTCCGCATCAGGCATGATCGACTGGCTGGTTGCTGCCGAGTTCATCGGCGGAGGCATCATCGGCGGCGCGTTGGGCATGCTGTTGGCGACGCGACTCTCGGGGCAAAAGGACACACTCAATCGCATCTTCGCAGCTCTGATCTTCGTGGTCGCAACCTACGTGCTCTATCGCAGCGGCAGCACCTACTTGTCCCAATGATCTCAGTTCAGGCGGCGCCAGAGGATGAGAAAAGCCGTGCCAAGGGGAAGCAGTCATTGTAATTAGAATAATTCTAAACTAGATAGGCATGGCCAACTCGGCATCTGTCCGATCGGGATGAAATCGCCATGACGACGTTAGCTGCCGCCGCACCGCTATGTCCTGCCAGCGCACAGCCCTGCACCTGCTTCAGGCCGTTCGAGCGCAGCTGTTCGGCGAGCGCGGCCGAGCAGGCCAAGCGCTCTCCGGGCTGGCTGGGGGACCGTATCCCGCGCGCGCTCAGCCTGTTCGGGCACGACGTCGAGACCGTCGAGGTCTTGCGGGTCGCGGTCGTCGCCGTCTCAGCCGCGTTGGTCTGGTTCGGGCTGACCCGCACGGTCGCGGGCGTCGATCTCGTCGGGGCCGCAGGTCTGCTGTTCGGCGCCTGGCCAATCCTGCGCGAGGCGTTCGAGAATATCAAAGAGCGGCGCATGACCATGGAGCTGTCCATGTCGATCGCCATTCTGGCGGCCGCCGCGATATCCGAATTCTTCACCGCGCTCGTCGTGACGTTCTTCGTACTCGTCGCCGAGGAGCTCGAGCATCTGACCGTCGATCGCGGGCGGGCGGCCATCGCCGACCTGATCGACGTGATGCCTCATGAGGCGACTGTGCGCAGGGACGGCGTCATCGCCGTGGTGCCGCTCGACACGATCGTCATCGGCGACCATGTGCTTGTCGCGCCCGGCGAGAACATCCCGGTCGATGGCGTGGTCAAATCTGGCCTCTCATATGTCGACCAGGCCCGCATCACCGGGGAGTCGATGCCGATCAAGCGTAGTGAGGGCGACACCGTCTTCGCCGGCTCCATCAACCAGTCGGGCGCACTCGACATCCAGGTCGACCGGATAGGCCGCGACACCAGCTTCGGGCGGATCATCGACGCGATCGAGAATGCCGAGCAGTCGCGTGCGCCGGTCCAGCGGCTGGCCGACCAGCTCGCCGGTTACCTGGTCTATTTCTCCTTCGCGGCGGCCATCCTCACCTATTGGCTGACGGGGAACATCCGCGACACGATCTCGGTGATCATCGTGGCGGGTGCCTGCGGTGTTGCGGCGGGGACGCCGCTGGCGGTGCTTGGCGGGATCGGCCGCGCCGCGCGCAACGGCGCGATCATCAAGGGCGGCATGCATCTGGAGGCGCTGGGCAAGATCGACACCATCGTGCTCGACAAGACCGGCACACTGACCTTCGGCGAGCCGCGGGTGACAGCGATCCACCCGGCGGCAGGCCGCGCGGAGGCCGACCTACTGCGGCTTGCCGCCTCGGCCGAACTGCGCTCGGAGCATCCGCTGGCCAAAGCCATCGTAGCCGAGGCCCGGGCCCGGGACCTCGTCGTGCCGGAACCCAACAGTTTCGACTACACGCTCGGACGCGGCGTCACCGCCGTGATCGGCAGCGATCGCATCCTGATCGGCAGCGTCAAGCTGCTCCAGGCTGACGGCGTCACGGTTCCCGCCGATCGGGACGGCAACGGCGTCTCGTCGGAAATCTGCGTCGCCGTCAACGGGACCTATGCCGGCGCCTTCGCCGTCGCCGACGAGGTCAGGCCGGAGGCCGCCAACGCCATCCGGGCTTTGCACGCGATGGGGATCAAGACCCTGCTGCTGACCGGCGACAACGCGAAGGTGGCCGAGAGCGTCGGCGCGAGCCTCGGGATCGGCGCGGTCGAGGCCGGGATGCTGCCGGAGCAGAAGCTGGAGCGCGTGCGGGCGCTGGTGGCCTCGGGTGCAAAGGTCGCCATGCTGGGGGACGGCATCAACGACGCCCCTGCCCTGACCGCCGCCAGCGTCGGTATCGCGATGGGATCGGGCACCGATGTCGCCAAGGAAAGCGCCGACATCGTGCTGCTCGCCAACGATCTTGACCGACTCGTTGAGACCATCGCGATCGCAAGGCGCACACGTGGCGTGATCTGGCAGAATTTCACCGGCACGATCGCCGTCGACGCGCTCGGCATTGCACTGGCGGCGTTCGGATTCCTCAACCCTCTCTTCGCGGCCTTCATTCACGTTTCATCGGAGCTGATCTTCATCTCAAACTCGGCTCGTCTACTCCCGGCCGCCGATAGGATGAAATCGTCCAGGAGGGGTACGCGTGCTGAGCCGGCTGAGTCGATGCAGACGAAAATCCTGGGTTGATGGCTCCGCGTCACAGGCCATCAAGCGCCTGCCGCGAATGGGCTCGCTTGCAGCGCGGTCTCTTGAGGCCCAAGCCTGCAGGCGCGGTTGTCACGTGCCGGCTGTTCCACCATCCCTGATTGATGGTTCGCCTCCAGGTGGTGACTGAGCAAACTACCTCAAATCCCGCCACGAGGAACAGAGTCTTGCCAAGCGACAACATGCAGGGCGGCTCCGCTCAGCCACGCGGCCTGCTCCGAACGCTGACACTCACGCATGCGGTTCTCTATGGCCTTGGCGTCACCATCGGCGCCGGGATCTATGTCCTCGTCGGCACGGCGGCTGGCCGAAGCGGAATGCATGCCCCGCTTGCCTTCCTGGGCGCGGCGCTCGTGATGGCCTTCACCGCAGCCACTTTTGCCGAGCTCGGCACCCGGATGCCCGTGAGCGCGAGCGAGGCCGCCTATGTCGACAGGGCGTTCAAGCGGCGCTGGCTCAGCCTCGCCGTCGGACTGCTCGTCGTCGCCACCGCCACGATCTCTGCAGCGACGATCAGCGTCGGGAGCGCAGGCTACGTCGCTGTTTTCCTGGACTGGCCCGCCCCATGGATCATCACCGGCGTCGTTCTCGCGATGGGCGTAGTCGCCTGCCTCCCAACCGTCCAATCGGTCACCTTCGCCGGACTCATGACCCTGATCGAGGTGGGCGGCCTCACCATGGTCATCATCGCGGGCTTCGGCTCGGGAAGCGCCTTGCTGACGCGGTTGCCAGAGGTCTGGCCCGTCTTCGCAGACCGTTCTGCCTGGATCGGTCTATCGAGCACGACATTGATCGCCGTGTTCGCCTTCATCGGCTTCGAGCATCTCGTCAATGTTGCCGAGGAGATGAAGGACCCGCGACACACACTGCCGCCCGCCCTGTTCCTAACGCTCGGCCTGACGGCGCTGATCTATGCGGTTGTGGTCTGGATCGCTCTCGTCGCCGTCCCGCCGGAGGAACTGGCACGCTCCACGGCACCGCTGGCCCTCGTCTTCGAGCGTCAGACCGGGTTGCCGCTGGTGACCATGAGCGCCATCGCTGTGATCGCCACCTTGAACGGTATCATCGTCCACATGATCATGATCGCGCGGGTACTCTACGGCATGGCCGAACAGGGCAATCTTCCACGCGCTCTGACGAAACTGAACGCCACCACCGGCACGCCGCTCCTGGCGACAGCGCTCGGCGTCGTGGCCATCCTCGCTCTGTCGCTCGCGGTCCCGCTGGCGGGGCTTGCCGATTTCACCTCGCGGTTCACACTGATCATCTTTGCCATCGTCAACATCGCCCTGATCCGGATCAGGAGCCAGGAAGCCGAGCCTCCGCCAAATGTCTTCCTGTGCCCGGGCTGGGTTCCGTTTGCCGGTCTGGCAACGAGCCTGCTGCTCCTGTTGTTGGACCTGATGGTCCGCTGAAGCCCGTCAGCACGATGGACCCAGCCCTAAGCCCAATCCAGGACGGTCCCGTCGGCGCGGACAAAGATGACGTCCAAACCCATCGCTTTCGCCAGCCGTGGACCTGCCGTCTCACCCATGACCAGGAAGGCTGTAGCCCAGGCGTCGGCCTCCATGCAGGTGTCCGCCGTCACCGTGACGGACGTCAGTCCGTTCACTAACGGCAGGCCGCGCCTAGGATCCATCGTGTGAGAGATCGTCCGCGCACCGATGTCGCGATAATGGCGGTAGTTGCCTGAGGTTGCGACCGCGCGGTCCTCGAGTTCGATGACGCCCATCGCCTCGCGCACGCCCCGTACCGGGCGCTCATGGGCGACGACCCATGGCGTTCCATCGGGCTTGGCCCCGCCGGCGCGCATCTCGCCGTCGATGCCGACCAGCCAGGTGCGGATCGAGAACTCCCGCATGACGCGCGCCATTTCGTCTACGCCAAAGCCCTTGGCTATGCCCGAAAGGTCGAGCGCGACGGGGGCGTGCTTGCGCGCCCGATGCAGGTGCGGATCGAGTTCGAGAGCCTCGGAGGTGATCGCCGCCTGCGGAACGACGGGATCCGTCGGTACATGGCCAGGAGGCGCTGCGTGAGCACCGAAGCCCCAGGCGGCGACGAGGTCGCCAACGCCGATGTCGAAGGCGCACTGCGACTGCCGGCGGATCCGCAGGGAGGCCTGCAGGACAAACATGAGTTCGGCGGGAACCGGCACCCAAACCCTGACGGCCGCGCCATTGAGGCGATTGAGGTCCGATTCAGGCTTCCAGGTCGACATCTGGCGATCGACCCGATCCAGCGTTGCCTGCAGGGCGGCCGCGAGCTTCGTCTCGTCGAGGCCAGCGGGTGCGAAGAAGACCGCCGAATAGCGCGTACCCATCGTCGTCCCGTTGAGGCTGCGGCGCTCCGCCGCCGTTAGCTCAGTAGACATCTTCGAGGTAGAGTCCGCTCGCCTTGAGGGCGAATGTGCTCAATCCCATCGGAGCCAGGATCGCGTCGATCGCCTGGGAGACGCCGCCGGCCATGTCACGCCCACCGCAAACCATGATTTGGGCGCCGCGCTGCAGGAGCGCGGCTAGGTGCTGCTCATCTGTCGTCAGCCTGTCCTGCACATAGCCTCCGTGCGGGGCGCGGGAGAAGGCGGCGTTCAACGCGGTCAGGCGCCCGTCGGCCATGCAGATGGCGAGATCCTCGCGGTACAGAAAGTCGGATTGAGGCGAACGTCCGCCCCAATAAAGATGCGCCTCGCGATGCGACCGGTTGGCGCGCAGGAATCCCATAAGCGGCGCGATGCCGGCCCCGGCGCCGATCAGGATCAGCGGCGTAGCCTTGGCATTGGGCCGGAAGGCCGGGTTGGCCTTTATGAAGCCGTCGATCCGGCCGCCGAGCGGCAGGTCGTTGAGAAAGCCCGAGCAGAGCCCGCCCGGCTGCTTGCGCACGCAGATCTCGACGATGCCCTCGCGCGCCGAGGAGGCGAGCGAATAATAGCGCGGCACGGTGCTGCCGGGTGGGAGGATGCCGACGAGATCGCCGGCCTCGAACGGCGGCAACGAGGCCGAGAACAGCCGCTCCCAAAGGGGACGCCCGGCCCCGGCTCCCGGCAGGCGGAAGGTCAGGATGGCGGTCGGCGCCTGGACATCGGCGCCGTAATCCACGCGCTTCACCAGTTCGAGCGCCGTGGTTGGCGGCCGTTCCGCGACATGGGCGAGCGCGAGGGCGTGCCCGAGCGCGATCCCCAACCTCTCGCCCCAGAGCGCGAAGGACTGCGCCGACTGGCGGTCGATGCGGTCGATCTCGATCAGGGCCGGCCAGCCCTTCTCGGCCAGGGCAGTGCCGACATCCTCGGCGAAGCGGCAGAATCTCGGGAAGCTGCGGTCGCCGAAGCCGAGCACCGCGACGGGCAGCTTCAATGCACTGCGGTCGAGCCTCGCCAAAAAGCCGCTGGCGCTCGCGGGCGCGGTGCCGTCGCCATAGGTCGCGGTCAGGATCAGCATCCGCACGGCTTTCGGATAGGCGGGCGCCAGCGCGTTCATCGGGGCCACGTGGACCTTGTGTCCGGCCTGCGTCAGCGCGGCATGGAGCGTCCTGGCAAAACCCCAGGTGCTATTGCCCTCGCTGCCGACCAGGATGATCGTGCCGGCCGCAGAGGCTGGACGGTTGTCGGCGATGCGGGGCCGCGAGCGGCGGCGCTGCCACCAGATCATCGCGCCGGTGACCGCAAAGATCGGTGCTGCCAAGGCGGAAAGCCCCAGCAGCAGGCCCAGCGGCCACAGGCCCTGGCCCGTGTGGAGCATGTAGATCATCTCGTAGATCTGCCTGGCGGTCGAATGGGGCTGGAAGGACAGCGCCTCGCCGGTGGCCGCATCGATCTGTGTGACGCCGGCCGCGGTCGTCAGCCGAAAGGTGTCGGTCGGGTCGGCCGCGTAAGGAAAAGCGAGTTCGCGAAGGTCAGCGAGATCGATCGCCTTCAGCGCCGCGAGGCTGCCGACTGAGGCGCGCTCGCCGCCGCGGCCGGACGCTGTCGCCACGGGATCAGCCGATCCGTCGGGGATCAACTCGAAACTGGTCAGCGACAGGAAACACCCCGTCAGCGCTGTCAGCAGCAGGCCGACGATGGCGAGGCGCCCGGCCTGTGCATGCCAGCGCTGGCGGGCGTTGCCACGGATCGGCTTCAGCAGCCCAGTCCAGCCGCCCATGCGGGCAGCCAGCATCATCGCGCCGGTGATGGTGAGGACGACCATCGCTAGGGCACCGAGGCCTGCTGCAACGCGGCCAGCTGTTCCCAGCAGCAGCGAACGGTGCAAGTTGGTGATGAAGCGGATGGTGGCTGACGGCGCCACTGGCCCGATAACCCGGCCAGTGGCTGGATCGAGTAGGTCGGCACCGGCTTTGTCGTTGTCGAAATAGCTGACGACGACCGAGCCGGAAGCCGTCTTCGTGATCTTGTCGATCTCGGCATGCTGTGCCCTGGCGGCCTCGGCCAGAGCCGCGACGCTGATCGTTCCCATGACGACCGAAGGCGCTGCAAAGCGCTCCAGCGCGGGCTGGACGGAGAGGATCGCGCCGGTCAGGGCCAACATGGCGACGAGCAGCGCGGCGATCAGTCCGGGCAGCGAGTGGATCTGGCGCAGCATGGCGAAAATCCCCTCCCGATCACATGTCGAAGGTCAGGGACTTCACATAGCCACGGCCGGCGACGGGCTTGCCCGCGCCCGCCGTCGCCAGCGGCGAAACAGCATCGCCGGGGACGTCGTTTTCGTTTTCAACGGCGCTGTCGACGCGGATCTGGTAGCCGGCGTCGATGAGCGCATCGGCGATCTCCACACTGACCGTGAGCGATTGTCCGCTACCGACGCTTGCGCCGGTCGTGCCGTCGATTTCGCCGCCCGACAGCCGGTTCCAGGCGCTGAGATGCTTGTGATACTTGGCCTTGCTGCCGGCGATCCTGACCGTCTTGGCGAGCTTGCCCTGCGGGTCGGTGATGTAGAGCGCCAGATAGGCGCCGTCACCGCCGTAGGGCTTCAATGTCGTGGTGATGCGGATGGGCCGCGCCTCGGCGACGGCGTTCTGCGCGAGGACGCCGGCCAAGCCGAGCGGAAGGGCGAGCGCCAGGGCGCGTGCGAGATGTCTCATGCAGTTCTCCTCATGGCAGCTCTCCCGGTTGCGGAAGCGATGCGAGGAGAGATGCGCCGCCAAGCTGACAGCGACCTGAAGACGGCGGCGAAAGACGTTCAGCCGGCCGTCAGCTTGGCAGCAGGAAGTTCCACCGTGACCTCCAGACCGTCTTCCTGTCCCGAGGCGGGCGAGGCGAAGGCAATCTCGCCGCCGACCCCTCGCATGATCGCCATGACGATCGAGAGACCCAGCCCGACCCCATCGGCCGTGGTCGCGCCGCGCACGAAGCGCTGCGTCATGGACGCGATGAGCTCCGGCTCCAGAACCGGCCCGGGGCTTACGACGCTGAAACGCCCGTCATCCGTCAGCGCCACGCGTACCGGCTGGCTGGCATCGCCATGCTTGACTGCGTTCTCGATCAGGTTGCGCGCCAGGATTGCGAAGGCGTCCATATCCAGCGTCGAGACGAAGCGGCCCGCCTCCGGCAGCGCGACCTCGACCGCGCCTTCGATCGACAGGTCGTCGAGGACGAGGCGCAGCGCCGGCACGAGGTCTTGCGGCGCCTCACCGATCAGGCTGGCGCCCTCGGCCCGGGCGAGCTGGAGCAGCTTTTCCGACAGGCGCGCCAGCCGCTTGAGCGCGCTTTCGATCTCTACCGTCCGGGCAAGGGCAGGCCCCTCTGGCAGCTCGGCCCTAAGACGCTGCGTCTGTGCCAGGGCGGCCGCCACCGGCGTGCGCAGTTCATGAGCGCTGTTGGCGGTGAAGCTGCGCTCGGCGTCCAGCGCCCGGCGCACCCGTGCCATCAGGGCGTTAACCGCCTCCGCCACCGGCGCGATCTCCGACGGGAGATGGGTGACGGACACCGGTGCGAGATGACCGCTGCTGCGCGCCTCGATCTCGTGGCGGAAGGCGACGACCGGACGCAAGGTGACGGCGACCAGAACCCAGGTCCCAGCGATGCCGAGCGGCAGCAGCAGGATCAGCGGCCAGGCGAGGACCTTGATGGCGTCGCGCACGGCCTTCTGGCGATGGCCGGGGCGCTCGGCGGCGGTGACGATGAGCGTGCCGCTTACGGCCACCTCTGTGTAGAGCCGCGAGCTCGGCCCATCGCTGAAGCCATGCGCCGGGTTTGGAGGAAACTGCGAGAGGTTCGCGTCATGGGACTGGAGCAGGCTACGGCCCTCCGCGTCGCGTACGATGTACGTGATGTACTCGCGATGCGCGCCGACCGATGCGACCTGTTGCGGATCGGGCCCAGCATCCGCCTCGCGAGCCAGTATCTCCGTATAGGCCAACGGCAAGACCCGCTGCACCACCTCCTGCAAGGCGCTGTCGAAGACCTCGTCGATCTCATGGCGAAGAAGCAGGCCTGCGGCCACCGTCGCCAGGAGCCACAGCGCCATGACCCCGCCCGTCAGCGCCAGCGCGAGCCGACGCTGCAGGCTGCCCTTGGGCGGCCAGGCGATGCGCATCACGGCGGGCTCTTTCCCGTTCCGGCCAGGGTGGCGGCGCCCAGCCGGTACCCCATTCCGCGCACGGTCTCGATCACCTCCGCGCCGAGCTTCTTGCGCAAGCGACCGACATAGACCTCGATCGTGTTGCTCTCGACCTCGCTATCGAAGGTGTAGAGCCGCTCTTCGAGCTGCGCCTTGGAGAGCAGCATGGTCGGGCGCTGGATGAAGGCGTCGAACAGGGCCCATTCGCGCGCGGTCAGGGAGATCGAGCGGCCGTCGCGGACGATGCTGCGCGCCGCCAGATCCAGCGTCAGCTTCCCTATCTGCAGCAGCGGGTTGGGGTTGCCGCCATAGCGGCGCGCGACCGCGCTCAGTCGCGCCGACAGTTCCGCCAGATCGAAGGGCTTGACCAGATAGTCGTCGGCACCGGCGTTGAGTCCGGCGATCCGGTCGGAGACCTGGTCGCGCGCCGTCAGGATGATCACGGCGGTCGTGTCGCCGGCCTGTCGGCGGCCGCGCAGAAAATCAAGGCCGCGGCCATCGGGCAGCATCAAATCGAGCAGGATCAGGTCGTAATGCGCCAGCCTGACAAACTCGCCAGCGTCCGCCAGCCGCTTCGCCCAGTCGACGCCATGCCCGTCCGCGGCGACCTGGTCGCGCACGGCAGATCCCAAGATCGGGTCATCCTCGACGAGTAGCACACGCATGTCGGGGGCAGCCTCCGGGACGGATCTCCCGCTTATGGCACGAAGCTGACAGCGGGCTGAACGGAATTGGCCCGGCTGTTCAGGTGAGCGTCAGCTTGGCGTGATCGAAGGGATTATCGCGTCCTTCGGGGAGGAGACATCCCATGAAGCCCATCCTGTCCATCGTGGCCTTGACGGTTCTGATCGGCATCGCCGCTCCCGCTGTCGCCAGCCAGCGCTGTTCGGCTCCAATGGCGGAATGGAAGCCCCGCGAGGCACTGGTTGAAAAGCTGCGCGCCGAAGGCTGGACCATCCGCCGGATCAAGACCGACGACGGCTGCTACAAGGTCCGCGCGACCGACGCCGAAGGGCGACGCGTCAAGGCGAAATTCGATCCCGCCACGCTGGAACGTGTCGCGCGCGACGGCGACGACGATTGAACCCTTCAACACCCCTGCTTTCTGAAAGGTCCGGTGTCATGCAAACGACGCGTTACGATCCCATCGCCATGAGCCTGCACTGGATCGTCGCCCTTGCGGTGTTCGCAGCCTATGGGATCGGCCTCGTGCGCGAAGAGCTTCCCAAAGGCGATTTTCGCGCCTGGCTGCTCACGCTTCACATGTCCCTTGGTCTGCTGGTGATCGCCTTGACGGTCGTGCGCGTCGGATGGCACATGATAACGCCTGCCCCGACAGCAATCCCGACGACGCCAATTGCTTCCGTCGCTGCGAAACTAGTCCACCTTGGGCTTTACAGCGCGATGTTCGCGATACCCATAATCGGCCTCTTTGCCGCTTGGACGAAGGGCCGCGTGGTCGGCGTGTTTTCCTTGATCGTCATCCCTTCGCCCGTTTCGCTTGATGCCCATCTAGCGAAGATCCTCGAGGATGCGCATGGCGTTGCCGCTCATGCTTTCATGATCCTGGCCGGCGTGCATGCGCTGGCGGCGATTGGGCATCACCTTGTCCTCCGGGACGCGACCCTCGCGCGGATGTTACCCTTCGTGACAGCCAGACGCTCCAACCTGCGCGCGTGATGCTCAAGACAACCCCGAAAGACCAACGCCATGCATCCGCTTCATCGCGAAAATCACCTCGTCGAACGGATCGGTTGGCTCAGAGCTGCCGTTCTCGGCGCCAATGACGGCATCATCTCGACGGCGAGCCTCGTCGTCGGCGTCGCAGCAGCGGCGAAAAGTGCCGACGAGGTCCTAGTCGCGGGCATTGCCGGTCTTGTCGCGGGCGCCATGTCGATGGCGGCGGGAGAGTACGTTTCCGTCAGCTCGCAGTCGGACACTGAACAGGCGGACATGGCCCGCGAGCGCCGCGAGCTCGCAGAGCAGCCTGAGGCGGAGTTGGCCGAGCTGACGCAGATCTATGTCGCGCGCGGAGTTGAGCCGGGGCTGGCCCGGCAAGTCGCCGAGCAGATGACGGCGAAGGACGCCTTCGCGGCGCATGCGCGCGACGAGCTGGGACTCGCCGGTCACACCATCGCGCGGCCCGTCCAGGCGGCCCTGACCTCGGCCGCAACCTTTGCGGGTGGCGCTGCCATCCCCCTGGCGATCGCCGTCATGGCTCCCGTCGGCTCGATCAGCTGGGCGGTCTCGGGCGGCTCGCTGGTCTGCCTGGCCTTGCTTGGTGCGCTCGGCGCCCGCATCGGCGGCGCTGACGTGGCCAAGCCGACGATCCGCGTCACGTTCTGGGGTGCCTTCGCCATGGCTGCGACCTGGGGGATCGGCGCACTCGTCGGGCATGCTGTTTAGCCATCTACGTAGCAGATGGTGTCGCGCACAATCTTGATGCTGCAGAACTTGCGAGCTCCGGACAGCGTCTCTCCAGCGACAAGGCGCCGGGATGACCGGATCGATCTCGTCGTGCAAGCCCATCGGCTAGCCCGCGCGGCCGGGGTTGGGCCAGGCCGAGTGCTCCCGGTCGATCACGAAAGCATGGCGATGCCGTCGGCCAGCTCCAGCCAGATGCGGGTGATCGGGCGCCAGAGCGAGATGCTCATGCTCGATCTCGTCGGGATCGCCCGCCGGCCAGAAGCGGAGCGCCAGAACGAGCGCCAGCACGCCTATGGCTGCCATCACCGCGAAAGTCGCGGGCAAGCCGAGCGTCGCGCCGAGCCAGCCGGCGGCCGGGTAAGTGACCAGCCAGCAGGCATGCGACAGCGCGAACTGGGCGGCAAAAAGAGCGGGCCGGTCTTCCGCATGGGCCGAGCGGCGCAGCAGGCGCCCCGATGGCGTCTGCGTCAGGCTGTAAGCGAAGCCGAGCGCAAACCAGAGCGGCAGCAGGGCGGTATAGCCCGGAACGAGTGTGCCGAGCAGAAGAAGCGCCGGCAAGGCAGCACCGGCCGCGAGCATCAGTCTGCGGTCGTCAAGCCGGTCGAGCAGGCGCGGTAGCGCGAAGGCCGCCGTCATCGAGCCCGCACCGAACAGCGCCAGCGCCAGCGCCGTCGCCTGCTGCGTCATGCCATAGGTCGCCTGAACCAGAACGACCGTGTTGACGATCACCATGGATCCCGCGGCCGAGACGGCCAGGCTAAGCGCCAGCAGGCCGCGCAGGCGCGGCGTCGCCAAGTAGATCCGCAAGCCCCGCGTGGTGCGGTCGTAGATGCCGCGCGGCTCGCCGGGCTTTTGGCTCGGCAGAGTCACCGACACGACCAGCGCGGCGGAGGCGATGAAGCCGATGACCGTGCCGGCAAAGAGGTTGTGGAAGCTGATGACTGTCAGGAGCAGCGCCGCCAGCGCCGGGCTCAGCAGGCTCTCCAGGTCATAGGCCAGCCGCGAGAGCGAGAGCGCCTGGGTGTAGTCCTTCTCATCGGGCAGGATGTCGGGGATCGTCGCCTGGAAGGTCGGCGTGAAGGCGGCCGATGCCGACTGCAACACGAAGATCAGCAGATAGACCTGCCATATCTCCGTGACGAAGGGCAGCAGCAACGCGACAGCCGCGCGAACCAGATCGAGCCCGACCAGCATGGCCCGGCGCGGCAGGCGGTCGGCGAGGGCTGCTGCGATCGGCGCGACGCCGACATAGGCAATCATCTTGATCGCGAGCGCCGTGCCCAGCACGATGCCGGCTTCGGGGCCTGCGAGATCATAGGCTAATAAGCCGAGCGCGACGGTGGCGAGGCCCGTGCCGATCAGGGCGATGACCTGCGCGAGGAAGAGATGGCGATAGGTCCGGTTGCCGAGGATGGCCAGCATTGGCTTAGTCCTAAAGGTATCTCGCGATGGCCTTGAAGGCGTCGACGACCTCACGCTGCTCGCGCGGCAGCGGGCCTGCGACCTCGTCGAGGCAGTGGTCGAGATGGTCCTGGATCAGCGTCTTCTTGGCCTGCCCGATCGCGCTCTCGACCGCCTGCAGCTGCTGGGCGATGTCGAGGCAGGGGCGCCCGGCCTCGATCATCTCGATGACCTTGCGCAGATGACCGTCGGCCCGCTTCAACCGCTTGACGATGGCAGGGTGAGTTTCGTGAATGTGAGGCTCTGACATGACTTTCCGTATCCCCCCGGGTAGGATACGTCAATGAAGCTTGGCGATTCGTCGATCCCGGGGGCTTGGTCCAACTCTCGCCAAGAATGAAGGCTCTACCACCTCCCCATGTCGCAACGCAGCCTCAGAGCCGGGTTCAGCTTCGTCATCGCCTTCGCGATGGCGCTCGGCGTGCTGCTTACGTCGGTTCACATGGCGGCGGGCCACAATGCCTTCGCAACCGCGCAGGCCGAAGCCGTCCGCCATGCCGAGCTCGCCGCGACGATCGCCGAGCACGGGCACTCGCATGACGAGGGCGAGCCGTCAGAGCAGATACCGGGCCATGTCCACGGCCATAACGCGGCCGATCACCTGCATGAAACCGCCGACACGCTCAGCGTCCTCGCGCTCGTAATGCCGGGCTTCGCGCGCACCAGCCTGACTCACGACCCGTTCATGGCCGATCCCGGCCATCCTAACGGGCTGGAGCGCCCCCCGAGAACCGTCGCCGCAGCATGAGTGCGGCCGTCTCGGCGGCCATCCATCACCGACGAACCATTGGAACTTTCATGCAACGACCTTCCATCGGAGGGCGGTGCGGGCTGCGTCTTGCTGCCTCGCACGCATCGCTGCCTCTTATCCTGCTCCTGGCAAGCTTAGCGCCCGCCATCGCCCACGGCGTCGCCGAAGGCGACAAGGGCTACATCCAGGAGATCAGCGGCATCAACCTGATGCCCTTCGTCTATCTTGGCGCCAAGCACATGATGACGGGCTACGACCACCTGCTCTTCCTCTTCGGGGTGGTCTTCTTCCTCTACCGGATGAAGCACGTCGCCATCTATGTCAGCCTGTTCGCGCTCGGGCACTCCACTACGATGCTACTGGGGGTGTATTTCAACATCGGCGTGAACGCCTACATCATCGACGCCATCATCGGGCTCTCGGTGGTCTACAAGGCGCTCGACAACATGGGCGCCTACCAGCGCTGGTTCGGCGTTCAGCCCAACACCAAGGCTGCGACGCTGATTTTCGGCCTGTTCCATGGCTTCGGCCTCTCGACCAAGATCCTCGACTACAACGTCGCGCCGGACGGCCTCGTGCCCAACCTCCTGGCGTTCAATGTCGGTGTCGAGATCGGTCAGATCCTGGCCTTGACCGCGATCCTGATCGCGATGGGCTTCTGGCGGCGCACGCCCAGCTTCCTTCGCCACGCCTACACCGCCAACACCGTCATGATGACCGCCGGGTTCGTGCTGATCGGCTACCAACTCACCGGCTTTTTCGTCTCCGCAACCTGAAAGGCACCCACACCATGTATAACTCCGACATACCCACGCGCGCCGAACTGCCGACCTCGGCGCAGCTCCTGCGCTCCACGGCCATTGCCATCGTCGCGGCCGCCGGCATTCTTGTGACGATCGTCCTGCCGGCCGAATACGCCATCGACCCGACCGGAATCGGCCGCATGCTGAAGCTGACGGAGATGGGCGAGATCAAGACCCAGCTCGCTGCGGAAGCCGAGGCAGACCGCCTGAAGGACGGTTCGACCACGCCGGCTCAGCCGGCCCCAGCGACGCCTTCGCCGGACCAGCGTTCAAGCCTGCTGACCACGCTGGCCGGGCTCCTCGTCTCGCCTGCACAGGCCGGCGAACGGGTCGTTCTCGCCCAAGCTGAGAAGACTGACGAGACGGTGATCACGCTGGAGCCGACCAAGGGCGTCGAATACAAGCTGACCATGGTCAAGGGCGCGCAGGTCACGTTCGACTGGAGCGTCAAGGACGGCGTCGTGAACTACGACATGCACGGCACGCCCGGCCCCGGCGCCAAGGAGAAGAGCTACAAGACAGGACGCGCGGTGGCAGGCGATACGGGCGTGCTTACCGCTGAGTTCGATGGCGGCCACGGCTGGTTCTGGCGCAACCGGGGCACGAAGCCCGTCACCATCATCCTACGGACCAAGGGCGCCTATGCCGAGATCAAGCGCATGAGCTGACGGCAGGTTGCGAAACGGTCAGCCGGATCGATTTGCCCGGCTGGCCGCCTTATGGTCTCCGCAAGACAAGGAGCCGGCGATGACCAGCCCACGACGCAGCCACTGGGACGACGTCTACACGACCAAGCCGGCCGACACGGTCAGCTGGTTTCAGGACGATCCGACGCCGTCGCTCGATATGATCGCGCAGACCGGTCTGGGCACGGGCGACCCCATCGTCGACATCGGCGGCGGCGCCTCGATGCTGATCGATCGATTGCTGGATGCCGGCCATTCCGCCATGACCGTGCTCGACATCGCCCTAGCCGGCCTAGCCGTTGCGCAGCAGCGCCTCGGCGCGCGCGCCGGGCGTGTGACGTGGATCGCGCAGGACGTCACAGTCTGGCAGCCTCCGCAGGACGCCTTCTCGATCTGGCATGACCGGGCCGTGTTCCACTTCCTCGTCGATGAGGCCGACCGGCTGGCCTATCGGAGCGCGCTCGACCAAGGCGTCAGGGCCAGTGGCTTCGTCATCCTCGCGCCCTTCGCGCTCAGCGGCCCTGAGCGATGCAGCGGGCTCCCCGTCAGGCGCTATTCGGCGGACATGCTTCAGGCGGAGCTTGGACCGGCCTATCACCTGATCGAGCAGCAGCGGCAGACCCATATGACGCCAGCCGGGAACCATCAGAACTTCATCTGGTGCCTGTTCAGGAAGACCCCGACGTCGGCGGCAGCGGAACCATGAACGAAAACCGCGACAGGTCTTCGCCCATTCTGGCCAACAAGCACTACGCCGAAGAATCCGCCTTCCAGCCGGGAAACCTGCTGCGCGAAGCGCGTCGCCAGAAAGGTCTGGCCATGCGCGACGTGCCGGCGATCTGCGTGCTCGACCCCGACGGCGATCTCGTCCGGCGGCTTCGCCAGGACGGACGCGCGACGGCTGACCGAGACTGGGCCTGCTATCACAGCGAGCTCGATCGCTTCGTCGAAGGCGACGTCGAATTCGGAATCGTGGGCTGCGTCGTCGGCGCCTCCTATGCCGTGCTGGTGGCGGAGCAGCTCTTCGCCGCCGGCTGCAGGCTCCTCATCAGCATGACCTCGTCAGGGCAACTGCAGCCGGTGCGGCCGCCGCCCTACTTCATCCTGATCGAACAGGCCCTGCGCGACGAGGGCACGAGCTACCACTACCTGCCGCCCTCGGACTTCGCCCAGGCCAACGCGGGCGTCATAGCGGCTCTCGAGGGCGCCTTCGACGGGCTTCGCGAGCCGGTGCTACGCGGCGCGACGTGGACGACCGACGCTCCCTTCCGCGAGACCGAGCGCTCCATCGCAGCGATGACCGCACGCGGCCTGCTCGCCGTCGAGATGGAGGCGGCTGCGCTCTATGCCTTCGCACAGGCCTGCGGCAATCGCGTCGTCTGCTTCGCCCATGTCACCAACCAGATGGGCCAGGAAGGCGATTTCGAGAAGGGCGAGGCCGACGGCACCGTCGATGCGCTGGCCGTCATCGTCGCGGCCGCGCGGCGTCTGGGCTGACCAACCCATAGATCGCTGGGATCGCCTGAAGCGTCAGCACGGTGTGTCAGGAGTCCATGCCGCCGATCCGAATGCTAAACTTCCGCTGAATCTCGACTACGGCTATCGAGTTCCGCATTATAGCACCGGAGTGCGTACTGCTCGGTCAAAATGCCTAGAACCCTGAGCTTGTCGCGATCGTCAACGACGGCGAGTTCCTCGCTCCTAGAGGTTTCGAAGAGGCTCGCAGCCTGCTTGATGTTCATCTGCGGTAACAGGACATCCTTGGGGTTCAAAGCCAAGTCCGCAACGGTCTCGACGTCGATCTCGGGGCCGTGAGCGTGAGCGACCAGAACGATGCCCGCATAGCGGCCGGTCTCATCGACCAGGACCACTCGCTGATTGCTGCCGAGCGGAAACTTCCGCCTGAATTCGGCGAGCGTCAGGTTGCTTGGCGCGGTGCGGACTTCGCGGCGCATCATCCGGCCCACGCTGAGCTCCCGGATCCAGCCGATGTCGGCGGCACTGCGGATCGCCTCGCCGCGAAGGTGGAAGCGCCAGGTAGTGAAGGAATAGCCGAAGAGCCGCCGCACCGTGATCGACGAGACGACGGAGGCCGTCAGCACCGCGATGGTCAAGGGCAGGCTGCCCGTCGTCTCAAGCGCGAGGAACGACATGGTCAGGGGCCCTCCAAGAACGGCGGTCGCCAGCGCGCTCATGCCGATGACCGCGATGATGAGCGGCGGTGTCTGCAGTCCGAAGCTGACCACCCAGACCCATGCCACCAGCTTGCCGAGCATAGCCCCGAGGAACAGCGACGCGAAGAACAGGCCGCCGCGGAATCCCGATCCGATCGAAACCGCCGAGGCCAGCGACTTCAGGACGATCATCATCAGCAGGATAAGCGGCGGGAATGTCGCATCGAGCCCGACATGGAGCGCCGAGTGTCCCGACGACAGGACCGTCGGCGTGATCAGACCCATGATGCCGACGAGGGCGCCACCGATCGCCGGCCGAAGCCAGGTCGGGATCCGGCTGGCGCGAAACAACGTCTCGGTGAAGGCGACGCCGCGCATGATCAGGATGCCCAGCCCCGCGGCGGCAATGCCGATGACGATCACGAGCACGTAGTTGCTCGCACTCAGCGAGCCGGCGAACCCGATCTCGAACGACAGCGGCGTCGTCAGTACACGGGCGACGGCGACGGCGCAGATCGAGGCGACGATCACGGGCGCGAGCGCGCTGATCGTGTAGGAGGCGATGATCAGCTCGAAGGCGTAGAAGGCGCCCGTGAGCGGCGCGTTGAAGGCCGCCGCGATCGCACCGGCTGCACCGCATCCGACCAGCGTCCGCATGTCCGCCCGGCGGATCCGCAAGGCGCGAGCCAGGCCAGACGCGAAGGCTGCGCCGCCTTGCGTGTAGCCCGCTTCGAGGCCCACAGAGGCGCCGAAGCCGTTCGAGATCAGCGTCTGCACGATCAGGATGAGGCTGTCCTTGATGGACAGCCGACCGCCATGGAGGGCGTTGGCCTCGACCGGATCGACGATCGCCGTCCGGCGCCTGCGCGACAGCACGACGCCGAGCAGGCCGATGATGGCGCCGCCAATCACCGGCACTGCCACGATGCGGAGCGGGTCGACATAGGCCGCGCCGCTGACATCGCCGCTATAGGTCGCAAACAGCAGGAGATGCAGGATCCGCGAGATCGCGATCATCGTGGCCACGATCAGGCCGGCACCGATTCCCACGACACCGGCGAGCAGGACCAGCCAGACCTCGTCGGTGCGGATCAAGCGCGGGAAACTGCGCCGGAAGCGCAGATACCGGACACGGCCCGTTCGGCGCAGCCGCTCCAGGCGGCCTCGCGCGATCGGTAGGCTCGGAGGCTCGGATAGGTCAGTCATCGCTTGGTCGACCCTGATTCAGCCTCCGTTGCCATAGCGCGGACATCGTCTCAATCGATTTCCTTCCAAAGCTCTCCTCCCTTCAAAAGCATCTCAACGTCACCCTTGACCTTCCCATGGGGGAAGGCCCATCTGTCCTCTGGACATTAAGCTTCGGTGGGAATGACGTGAGGTTGGTCGACGCGCTTGCAAGCGGACTGAAGGCGGCCGTTCTCGTCGTCCTACTTGCGCTTGCCTGGGCCATGCCCGCCGCCGCACACTCCGGGCACAGCCAGACATCGAAGGCCATCGCCGTCACGTCCCCGCTCAATCCCCAGCGGGCCTCGGTCGACGTACCCATGGTCGAGCCGGCCGAAGTGTGCGGGTTTAAGCAGGCTCATGCCTGGACCGCGCCGGATGACCGTCAACGCGACGGCAGCACGGGCCGGGCCTGTTGCGGAACGATGTGCACGGTTGCCCTCGTCGAACGCGGTCTGGCGCCTTTGCCCCTGCGAACCCCGCACGGCATCCGGCTCGCCCCGCAGCCGGAGGCGCTCTCGCTCGCGAGATCCCCGGGCCTCCACGCCAAGCCGCCACGAACCCTCGACATCGCCTGATCGACGGCCGGCATCCCGCCGCGCCGCCGGGAATGCCGTGCCGATGTCAGTGGGTTCCTCCTCATGTTATCCCTATGCCGCAGCGTCGCTCGCTGCCTTATCGCGCCGTTGGCGCTCGCCTCTCTCCTGTCGATTCCCGCCGCTGCCCATGAGGGCCACGACCATGGCGCCCCCGCCGCTGCGGTGTCGGCTGCCGGGACGCCCCGCCTGGCACTTCACTCCGACGCCTATGAGCTAGTCGGGGTCTTGCGCGCGGGCCGGCTGACGCTGTTCCTCGACCGCTATGCCGGAAACGAACCGGTTCTCGACGCGCGCATCGCGGTGACGATCGGAGCGGGCGCCGAGGTCGTGGCGACGCCGACGCCGGATGGCACCTACGTCCTGGCGTCCGATCAGCTTGCGGGCGCGGGCCCGCTGGAGCTCGTCGTCGCGATCACCCACCCCGGTGGCGACGATCTCCTGATCGGAACGCTGGACCGGCCGGCGGCTTCAGCCGTGCCAGCCGCGTCGGCGCCGACCGAGCGGGCCGCGAGCGTCACCATCGTTGGCAAGCAGGTGCCGGTGCTTCACCTGGCCACCGGCGCGGCCCTGGCGTTCGGGCTCCTGCTTGGGGTCGGCCTGCGCAGCGCCCGTCCGGTCATACCGGCGATCGGGCTGGTCGTGCTGCTGCTGATCGCGGGAACGGCGATCGCGACGGCCCATGAAGGCCATGATCATGGCGAGGCCGCGAAGGTCGCACTTCCGGCGGGCGACACGCCCCGCCGACTCGCGGACGGGGCGGTCTTCGCGCCGAAGTCGACCCAGCGGCTCCTTGGCGTTCGCACGCAGGTCGCCAAGCCCGAGGAGGCCGGCAGGACCGTCGCCCTGGTCGGGCGCGTGATCGCCGATCCCAATCGCTCCGGCCAGGTCCAGAGCATCACCGGCGGCCGGATCGTCGCGCCCGACGGCGGGCTGCCGTGGCTCGGGCAACGCGTCCGGCGCGGCGATATCCTGGCGACCGTCGAGCAGGCGGTGCCGCAGGCCGACCGCACCACCATCGCCGAGCGCGTCGGCGAGATCGAGCAACAGATCGCGATGGTCGAGGAGAAGCTCAAGCGCTCGCGCGGCCTGGCCGAGCGGGCCATCGCCCCCCAGAGCCAGGTCGTCGATTTCGAGATCGAACTCGCCGGCCTGATGCGGCGGCGCGAGATCGTCGGTCGCATCCGGGTCGAACCCGAGGTGCTGCGCGCGCCGCTGGGCGGCGTCGTCTCGGCCGTCCGGGTCGTGGCCGGGCAGGTCGTCGGATCGCAGGACGTCCTGTTCCAGGTTCTCGATCCCGGCGGGCTGTGGGTCGAGGCGCTGTCGTATGGCGACGTCGACCTGTCCCAACTCGGCGGCGCCTCGGCCACGTTGCCGGGCGGCAAGCCCCTCGCGCTCTCCTTCCGCGGCTTCGGGCGGGCGCTGCAGCAGCAGGCGACGGTGGTGCAGTTCTCGATCGAGGACGCGCCGGCCACGCTGGCGATCGGGCAGCCCGTCCGGGTGACGGCCCAGAACGGAGCCAGCGTCGCCGGCATCATCGTCCAGCGCGACGCGGTCGTGCGAGGCGGCAACGGCGAGGCGCTGGTCTGGCGCCACACCGACCCCGAGCGTTTCGAGGCCAAGCCGGTCCGCACCGAGCCGTTCGACGCGACGCGGGTCGTGATCCGGGCCGGTATCGCGACGGGAGACCGGATCGTGGTCCGCGGCGCCGAACACCTCAACCAGATCCGCTGAGGCAATCCGCGATGTTCAACCTCCTCGTCTCGGCCAGCCTGCGCAACCGGCTCTTCGTCATCGCCGCCGCGCTCGTCCTCGTCGCCTACGGCTCCTACGTGCTGCCGCGCGTGCCCGTGGACGTTTTCCCCGACCTGAACCGGCCGACCGTCACCCTGATGACGGAAGCCGAGGGGCTCGCGCCACAGGAGGTCGAGCAGCTCGTCACCTACCCGCTGGAGACGGCGATGAACGGCATGCCGGGCGTGTTGCGCGTGCGGTCAGTGTCGGGCGTCGGTCTCTCGATCACCTATGTCGAGTTCGACTGGGGCACCGACATCTACCGCTCGCGCCAGCTCGTCGCCGAGCGCCTGTCCCTTGTTCGCGAGCAGTTGCCGCGCGGCGTCGCTCCGCAAATGGGCCCAGTCTCCTCCATCATGGGCGAGATCATGCTGGTGGCGGTGACGGCCGAGAAGGCCTCGCCGATGGAGGTGCGCGAGATCGCGGACTTCACCATACGGCCGCAGCTCCTCAACATCGCCGGTGTCTCGCAGGTCATCCCGATCGGCGGGGAGGTCCGGCAGTACCGGATCACCCCGGACGTCGCGGCTCTGCAGGCGCTGGACGTCACTCACGAGCAGGTCGAGGCGGCGGTCACGCGTTTCGGCACCAACACCGGCGGCGGGTTCGTCGACCAGCAGGGCCGGGAGTACCTCATCCGCAACGTCGGGCTGACACGCCGGCTGGAGGATCTGCGCAACACGGTCGTCGTTCAGCGTCAGGGCCAGCCGGTTCTGCTGCACCAGGTCGCGGCCGTCGAGTTCGCCGCGCGGGTCAAGCGCGGCGACGCCGGATACCAGGGCAAGCCGGCGGTGATCATCGGCATCCAGAAGCAGCCCGACGCCGACACCGTCTCGCTGACGAGGCAGGTGGAGGCGGCGCTGGCCGAGATCCAGAAGACGCTGCCCGCCGGCATCTCGGCGACCAACGTCCAGTTCCGGCAGGCCACCTTCATCGAGACCTCGATCGCCAATGTCGAGCGCGTGCTGCTGGAGGCGGCGGGCGTGGTCGCCGTCATCCTGCTGCTCTTCCTGATGAACGTCCGGGCGACCCTGATCTCCCTGACCGCGATCCCGGTCTCGATCCTGACGACGGTCCTGGTCTTCAAGCTGTTCGGCCTGACGATCAACACGATGACGCTCGGCGGTCTGGCGATCGCAATCGGCGAACTGGTCGACGACGCGGTCGTGGACGTGGAGAACATCCTGCGGCGCCTGAAGCAGAACCGGGAAAGCGCCATGCCCAAGCCGGTGCTGGCGGTCATCGCGGCCGCCTCGCAGGAGGTGCGGTCGGGCATCGTCTACGCAACGGCCATCATCATCCTGGTCTTCATCCCGCTCTTTGCCCTGTCGGGCATCGAGGGGCGGCTCTTCGCGCCGCTCGGGGTCGCCTACATCGTCTCGATCCTGGCGTCGCTGGTCGTCTCGATCACGCTGACGCCGGTCATGGCCTACTACCTGCTCTCGGGGACAGCCGGCGGGCACGAGCGCGACTCCTTCGTCGTGCGCCATCTCAAGAGCGGCAACGCCGCGCTGCTGCGCTGGGCCTTCGGGGCCCGGGGCCTGATCCTGTCGATGGTAGGCATCGGCGTGGCCCTGGCCGTCTATGGCGCGACGCTGCTGCCGCGGACCTTCCTGCCGCCCTTCAACGAGGGCACGCTGGTGGTCTCTCTGCAGTACAACCCCGGCATCTCGCTGGCCGAGAGCCATCGCCTCGGGCTGATCGCCGAACGGCTCGCGCTCAAGGTGCCGGAGGTGAAGTCGATCGGGCGCCGGACCGGGCGCGCCGAACTCGACGAGCACGCCGAGGGCGTCCATTCCTCGGAGGTCGACATCGACCTGCATCGCTCCGAACGGCCCAAGGAGGCGATCTACGCCGACATTCGGGCGGCGCTGAGCGTCCTGCCGGTCTCGGTCAACATCGGCCAGCCCATCGGCCACCGGCTCGACCACATGCTCTCGGGCGTGCGGGCGCAGATCGCGCTGAAAATCTATGGCGAGGATCTCGACACGATCCGCAGCCTGGCCGAGACCCTGCGCGAGCGCCTTGCCGCCGTGCCGGGCCTGGTCGATCTCCAGGTCGAGCGGCAGGTCCGCATCCCTCAGCTGCGCATCGACGTCGACCATGAGAAGGCGGCGCTCTACGGCCTGACGCCGGCCAGCGTCACCCAGGCGCTGGAGACGCTCTCCAACGGCCGCACGGTGTCGCAGATCGTCGAGGGCAACCGCCGCTACGACGTGGTGCTGCGCCTGTCCGACCAGGATCGATCCACGACCGGACTGGAGGACCTCCTGATCGCGACGCCGTCCGGCCACGTGCCGTTGCGCATGATCGCCTCGGTCTCCGAGACGGATGGCCCCAACCAGATCCAGCGTGAGAACGGCCAGCGCCGCATCGCGGTCTACGGCAACGGCGACGGCCAGCGCGACATGACGGCGATCATCGCCGACATCCGCGGGGTCGTCGCGCAGACCCCGCTGCCTCAGGGCTATGTCACCCGCATGGAGGGCACCTTCCAAGCGCAGGAGGAGGCGACGCTGCGGATCGGGCTACTGAGCCTCGTATCGCTCGCGCTGATCTTTGTGGTGCTGTTCACCCGCTACCAGTCGGCGGTGCTGGCGCTGATCATCATGGGCAACATCCCGCTCGCGCTGATCGGCAGCGTCGTCGCTCTGCACCTCGCCGGGCAGCCGCTCTCGGTCGCCTCGATGGTTGGCTTCATCACGCTCGCCGGCATCTCGGCCCGCAACGGCATCCTCAAGGTCTCGCACTACATCAACCTGGCGCTCCACGAAGGCGAGAGCTTCGGGCGGGACCTCGTCATCCGCGGCAGCCTGGAACGCCTGACGCCGGTGCTGATGACCGCGCTCTCGGCAGGGTTGGCACTGGTCCCGCTGCTCTACGGCGCCGACCAGCCTGGCCGGGAAATCCTGCATCCGGTCGCCGTCACGATCTTCGGGGGCCTGATATCGGCGACGATCATCGACACGGTGCTGACGCCGCTCCTCTTCCTCGCCTTCGGCCGCAAGCCGCTGGAACGCATCGCGGCTGGCCGCGCCTCGGAAGGCGGGCAACTGACGCCTGCCGAAACCTACTGAGAGAACAAGGAGAACCAACATGCTCAAATCGATCGCCGTCCTGGCCATCGTCGGCTTCGCGTCGACCGCCGGGGCCCATGAGGTCTCGAAGGGTCCCAACGGCGGGCCCGTGGTCGACGTCGCGGGCCACCACGTCGAGATGGTGGCGAAGGGGACCGAGTTCGTCCTCTACCTCACCGACGCCGCCGACAAGCCGCTCGCCTCCGCGGGAACGAAGTCGGCCCGCGCCATCGTCCAGGATGCCGGCAAGACCGCGACCGTCGCCCTGTCGCCCGTCGAACCCAACAAGCTCATCGGCAGCCTCGCCCAATCCCTCGGCAAGGGCGCACGCGTCGTCGTGTCCGCCACGCTCGCCGATGGCCACGCGCTGCAGGCGCGCTTCACCCACGACTGACCCCGAAGAAGGAACCGAACCGATGAAACGCTCGATCCCCACCACGCTGATCCTCCTGGCCCTCGCTGGGCCCGCCCTGGCGCAATCGTCCCATCAGGGACATGGCGCAGCTCCCGCGGCCGGCGCCACGCCCATGGGCAAGATGGGCATGGGCATGATGGACATGGAGTCCATGCAGGCCATGATGAAGACGATGATGCCGGCAGCCGGCGACGCGGCCTCGACCAAGGACTTCAAGGCCGCCGACATGAAGATGATGCACGACATGGCGGTGCCCTACACCGGCAATCCGGACGTCGACTTCCGCGCAAAGATGATCCCTCACCATCAGGGCGCGATCGACATGGCCAAGGTCGCCTTGGCCCATGCCAAGGACGAGACGACGAAGGCTATGGCCGCTCAGATCATCAAGGATCAGGAGCGCGAGATCGCCGAGATGCGTGAGTGGCTGACCAAGAACGCCCCGAAGTAATCGTAGGCTCCGTCGCGGACGGAGATCCATCGAAGCGTGGCGAGACGCCACCCAAACGCCAACGAGCCGGGCCAACAGGCCCGGTTCCCCCAGGCCGCTCGTCATCGAGCAGAAAGCCGGCCCCCATGACCCATCACGATCACCACCATGGCGAACCTGGTCATGACCATCGCCCCACGTCGGCAGCCCCAGTCGAGAAGGACCCGGTCTGCGGGATGACGGTCGATCCGGCCACCGCCAAGCACGAGGCGGTCCATGATGGCCAGACGTATCATTTCTGCTCCGCGGGCTGCGAGACCAAGTTCAAGGCGGCGCCGGAGCGCTACGTGTCGGAGGGCGAGGACCCTGCCACCGAGCCAGCGCCGGCCGGAGCGATCTACACCTGTCCCATGCATCCTCAGATCAGGCAGCCAACGCCTGGAAACTGTCCGATCTGCGGCATGGCGCTGGAGCCGGAGATCGCGACGGGCGAGGCTGGGCCTAGCGCCGAACTGCGCGGCATGACGCGCCGCTTCTGGGTCGGCCTCGGGCTGGCCCTTCCCGTGTTCCTCCTGGAGATGGGAGGGCATCTCCTCGACCTGCACATGTGGCTCGGTCCGCAAACCTCGAACTGGATACAGCTCGCCCTGGCGACGCCCGTGGTGCTCTGGGCCGGCTGGCCCTTCTTCGAGCGAGGCTGGCAGTCGATCGTGAACCGCAGCCTGAATATGTTCACGCTGATCGCGATGGGCATTGGCGTGGCCTGGATCTACAGCGTCGTCGCGACCGTCGCCCCTGGCATCTTTCCGGCGACGTTCCGATCCGTCGAGGGATCGGTTGCGGTCTATTTCGAGGCGGCGGCGGTGATCACCGTGCTGGTGCTGCTCGGCCAGGTTCTGGAACTGAGGGCACGCGAACAAACGGGTGGCGCCATCCGGGCCTTGCTCGACCTGGTGCCGAAAACGGCGCGGCGAGTGCGCGACGATGGCGGCGACGAGGACATCGGCCTCGATGCGGTGGTGGTCGGGGATCGGCTGCGGGTCCGTCCCGGCGAGACCGTGCCCGTTGACGGCGAACTCGTCGAGGGCCGCAGCTCGATCGACGAGGCGATGGTGACGGGCGAGTCGATGCCGGTCACGAAGGAGGTCGGTTCGCCCCTGATCGGCGGCACCCTGAACCGCAGCGGCGGCTTCATCATGCGCGCGAGCAAGATCGGCAGTGACACCATGCTTTCGCGCATCGTCGCCATGGTCGTCCAGGCCCAGCGCTCGCGCGCGCCGATCCAACGCCTCGCCGACCAGGTCTCCGGCTGGTTCGTGCCGTTGGTGATCGGCGTCGCGGTGATCGCCTTCGGGGCCTGGATGCTTTGGGGGCCTGAGCCACGCTTCGCCCACGGGCTCGTCGCCGCCGTTGCCGTTCTGATCATCGCCTGCCCCTGCGCGCTGGGGCTCGCCACGCCGATGTCGATCATGGTCGGCGTCGGCCGCGGTGCCAGTCTCGGCGTGCTTATCAAGAACGCCGAGGCGCTGGAACGTTTCGAGAAGATCGACACGCTTGTCATCGACAAGACCGGGACGCTGACCGAGGGCCGGCCGAAGCTGACGAGCCTGAAGGTTGCGGAGGGCTTCGGCGAGGACGAGGTGCTTCGCCTTGCCGCCACCCTGGAACGCTCCAGCGAGCACCCGCTCGCCGAGGCGATCGTCGAGGCGGCGAAGGAACGGGGGCTCACGCTCGCCGAGGCCAAGGACTTCGACAGCCCCGTGGGCAAGGGCGTCACGGGCATCGTCGAAGGCCATGCGCTGGTCATCGGCAGCCATCGTATCATGAGCGAGTCCGGCATCGACATCGCGGCTTTTGCTGCGGAGGCGGAGGAATTTCGCGGAGATGGCGCGACCGTCATCGTGGTCGCGATCGACGGTAAGGCCGCTGGTCTGCTGGCGATCGCCGATCCCGTCAAGCAAACCACGCCCGCGGCGATCAAGGCCCTCCAGGCTGCCGGCATCCGAGTGGTCATGCTCACGGGAGACAACCGGACGACCGCCGAGGCCGTGGCTCGCCGGCTCGGCATCGCCGAGGTCGAGGCCGAGGTGCTGCCGGAAGAGAAGAGCGGCGTCGTCGCCAAGTTGCGGTCTCAGGGTCGGATCGTCGCGATGGCAGGCGACGGCGTCAACGATGCGCCCGCTCTCGCCGCCGCCGACATCGGCGTCGCGATGGGAACCGGCACCGACGTCGCCATCGAGAGCGCTGGGGTCACCCTGCTCAAGGGCGACTTGCAAGGCATCGTGACGGCGCTCCAGCTCAGCCGTTCGACCATGAGCAACATCCGTCAGAACCTGTTCTTCGCCTTCATCTACAATGCGGCGGGGGTGCCCATTGCCGCAGGTCTGCTCTACCCCTTCTTCGGCATCCTGCTGTCCCCGATCATCGCTGCCGCCGCCATGGCCCTCTCCTCGGTCAGCGTGATCGGCAATGCGCTCAGGCTGCGTAGCGTGTCGTTACACTGAGCGTATGAAGCGGTTAGCCGGGCAGGGCGCGATCGGCTAAGCACACGGAAGCGGAGCAGATAGACGCCATACGTTGAGGATCAGAACGACTGGGAACCTCCACCGACTACCAGTGTCCGATGGTCTCTTGGGTCTTGAAACCGCTCAGATCGACGTCGGCTTGATGATGCTTGAGGGTGGAGAGGCACGTTGCGATAGCGTCGCCCCCAATGTCCTGCGTTCGATCACCTGCGACCATCGCTTCCACAACCCGCCGATGCATGGAACTCGTTGCGGTCAAGGTCTCTACCTTGGCCCACGCCTCTGACCCGTTGCCGTGCTCGGCGTAATCCACGATTTGAACGACGACCTTCAACATTTCGACGAGCTGCCGGGCGACCGTATTATACAACCCAGGCTTCGGTGAATTCAGGTATTCCCAGCGAAATGAACCGTCCGTCAGACGTTTAAGAGCCGACCACCGACGATGGGACGATATTGCCGTCGTCATCAACTTCGAGGGCTTCAAAGTGGAAGCAGGCGTCGACAAACCGCAGCTTCTGCCAGGCCCTGTTGCAGCGTTCGGTTAGGCCGTCGAGGCGCTTGGCGCTATAGTCCGAATAGCGACCCTTGCCTTTCAGCTGATACTCCCCGTCGAACGGGTTCTGATCGAAGTGCCCATGGGCGACGACGTTCCGCTCGCCGGCGAGCTTGCGCATCTCCTCGATGGGGGCGTCGCCCAACTGGCCGGAATGCTTCGCTAGCGTCAGCAGGTCCAGGACCTGGAGCTTGCGGGCGAAATCCGTTCGGATGGTCATGGGCTCGATGAGGTCCGCACGCTCGGAGAGGTGCAGCACCGTCGAGATCAGCTGTGAGACCTCGTTGTCGATCCGATTGAACGCGACCAGGAACCGACCCAGCGCGGCCTCATAGTCGCTCTGGATCTGAGGATTTGCCCATGGGACGTCGTCTTCCCAGCCGTCGTCCTCGGCCTCATCGGGAACGTCGTGTTTCTGCGGGCCCATGATCAGGTTCTCGCCGCGATGATCGCAAGCAGCCCGACGATCGCCGGCAGTCCCCAGGTCAGCAGCTGACGGACCCTGCCGGCCCCCGACGTCGTGAGGGGAGCGGCTGCTTCGTCCGGCATGGTCACGATCTCGGTTCCCCAGGTGATGGAGATTGTCTTCGCGATCGCATGACCTGCACCACCTCCTTTCGGTGGCAGCATCAAATGCGGCCTCGGGTCATGGAAGAACGGCGTCGGCTTACTCCACATCCCACCGTCGACGTCCATGCTCAGCCGCTGCACGCGTCCCGCATCGAATTCAGCGATCAGCATCGCCCAGACCTCCGGCGGCAGGCGTGCCTGCACTGCCCAAGGCGTATCATCGGGAAATTCGTCGTCCGCCGAGTAGCCGACGTAGGTGTGCCAATCCAGTCGCTCCTCGCCGGTGGGAGCCGACTGCACGACGACCGCGACGGCCTTCACCTTGTCGGACGCCCCGACGATGCCGAGAGTGCCGTCCAGGATGCCCATCCCATGAATTCGCGTGTCGTCGAGCCGGCGGCCATCGAGCATTTGGACTGTGCGGGACTTACGCAGGCCGGTCACAGTCATGCGCAGGCCCTGATGGTGGGCGACCTCCAGACCTTGATCGACGCCGTCGATCAGGATCCTGCCATCCTTTACCTCGACGGCGGCGTCTTCGGTGCTCATGCGTCTCTCCCCAGCATCAGCAGGCTAGCGGCGCGGCCCTGGTGTTGCCAACTCGCATCTTGACTCGATGAGGGGCTATGTTCCTATTTTGTTCTTTCGATAGGAGCCCTTTCCGATGCACATGTTGCCCGCCGTCCTTGGACCGCCGATCTTCCTGCCGTTCTACCTGAAGGCGGTGCGAGCGGGCTTTCCGTCGCCGGCGGACGATTATCTGGACGCGCCCATCGACCTTTCACGGACCCTGATCCAAAACGCCCCGGCGACCTTCGTCATGACCGTCGCCGGCGACAGCGCCATCGACGTCGGGATCTTCGACGGCAGCCTGATTACGGTCGACCGCAGCCTGTTGCCGCGGGACGGCGACGCCGTCGTGGTCGACGTCAACGGCGAGCGCTCGATCAAGATTTTCCGGATCGCCGGCGGCCGATCAAGTCTCGCGTTCGGCAACCGGCGATATCCGGACTACGACCCCGGGAGGGATGCCCAGATCGAGATTTTCGGCGTTGTCACCAACACGGTGCGGCGCTTCCGGCGATGACGCGGTCCTTCGCCCTGATCGATGGGAACAGCTTCTACTGCTCCTGCGAGCGGGTCTTCGATCCGAGGCTGCGCCGGCGCCCGGTGATCGTGCTTTCGAACAATGACGGCTGCGCGGTCGCGCGCACGGCCGAGGCCAAGGCGCTCGGGATCAAGATGGGGGCGCCGATGTTCACGATCCGCGAGCTCTGCAAGCGTGAGGGCGTGGTCGTGTTCTCGTCGAACTACACGCTCTATGGCGACATGAGCCGCCGGATGAACACGGTCTACGAGCGGTTTGCCTCGGACATCGAGGTCTATTCGATCGACGAGAGCTTCCTCGACATGACCCCGGTGGCGCCTGGTCAGCGCGCGGAGATGGGACGGGACCTGCGCTCGACGGTGTCGACCTGGACGGGCGTCCCGACCTGCGTCGGCATTGGCCCGACAAAAACCCTGGCCAAGCTCGCCAACAAGATCGCCAAGAGTACCCCACAGCTGCGCGGCGTCTGCGACCTGACCAGCGATGAGGCCCGGCGGGAATGGCTTCCTCTGCTGGCGTTGGAGAACGTCTGGGGCATCGGGCGCGCGAGCCAGGCCAAGCTAGGGACCTTCGGCTGCAAGACGGCCGCCGACGTTGCCGCGCTCGATCCGAAGCTCGCCAGGAAGACGCTGACAGTGGTTGGCGAGCGGATCGTCCATGAGCTTCGCGGCCAGCCCTGCATCGACCTGGAAACCGTGGCGCCGACCCGCAAGGGCTGCGCGGTGACCCGATCCTTCGCCGGCAGGGTCGAGAGCCTGGAGATGATGCAGGAGGCCCTCGCCGCGCATGCGACCCGGCTCGGAGAGAAGCTCCGGCACCACGGCTTGGCGACCGATCACGTGACCGTCTTTTTCCATACCAGCCCCTTCGACAACGGGCCGTCGCGCTCGGTCTCCACCACCGTGGATTTCCCCGAGGCCACCAACGACACCCTCGTCCTAGTCAGATCCGCCAAGTGGGGAGCCAGGCGGATCTGGAAGAGCGGCTACCGCTATTCGAAGGCGGGCCTGATGACGGTCGACTTGGTTGCGCCGGAATTCTCGCAGCGCGCGCTGATCGGCCCGCTCGATCGAGAGAAGAGCGGGCGGCTCATGGTAGCCCTCGACGCCTGCAACCAGAAGCTCGGACGTGGCGTTGTCTTCCCTGCGGCGGCGGGCATCGCTCGGCAGAAGAAGGCATGGATCACAAAATTCGACATGCGGTCGCCGCGTTACACGACGCGGATCGATGAGGTGCCAGTCGTCGGGAAGGCGTGATGCCAAGGTTCATTCATGGTCGAAATGAAGCTCAACGCCGCGGCGGCGCCGGAGCGGCTGCGTCATCCTAGGCAGAAAAGAGCCGGGGCCGGCTTGGCAGATCCCGCATGACTCCGGCCTTCGGTCGACCTCGTGGAAACGGAGCGATACCGGCGCCCTCCATCTCCTGTCGGACCTTCCTGGTGGAAGTCTCCAGGATTGCCGCAGCCGCCGTGCACGTTCCTCCGTTGATGATGGCCAGCATGAGTTCTTGGTGGCTGATTGCGCGGTGGGGGCGCCCCACCGGGTTTTCCTCGAATCCCTTTTCAATAACAATTGACGGCAAAGAGTCGTCATCCGGAACGGGCTCATCTGCCGGTCGAGAATCATTTTGCTCCAATTCTTCCACCGCCATTTCCGAACCGCGTTCGATCTCGCCGTCGGTGACGACCGGCGCCACGGCCCCGTACAGGAGAACCGCAGCGTGAAGGGTGTTGACCAAGGAGTTCGGATCACCTTCATCGTCGTCGGCAACAGAAAGGCTGGGCAGTGGCGCAGGAAGCGGCCTTCCCGGTCGGACTGCAGGTTCGAGGGCCTTCCATCGCCGTGATTGGCGAAAGCTGACGACCCGTCGGCCTGTCTCCTCGCGGAGGAAAAGCGCCATCCGGCGGGCACCCAGTGCCTTTTCGAGGTCATTGCGCTTGAGGACCTCATTCAAGGCCGCATCCCATTCCTTTCGAACCTGACCAACGTGGTCATCGACATCGAGGAACGAGCTGAGCGTCGGGACAGCCTTGACCTTGGCCTTGGGCAGGGGGCGATAGGAAATGACCCGTGTCGCATAGGCCAGGGCGGCGATCCAGGACCGCTGGCGTTCGGCCACGTCGAGCATCCGGCGGCGACGGTCACCGTCCAGCCAATCACGATACTGGATGTAGAGACCGTCGTCGTTCCAGAAGGCGCGCTGCCTCAGGTCCTCCACCACATCAAACACGGCGCGATCCGCCGTTGCCGGCACGACGAACAGGCAATGGTAATGCGGATGACGATTATCGCGCAGCACACTGACATCGAGATGCCAGGAGTACCAATGCGCGAAAGGCCTCAACGCGGTGACGACCTCATCACGCAGATCATCGAGCTCACCCTTGAAATCGACTATTGTCCCATCGGGCCGCCCCGTGATGCAAATTGCGATTAGTCTGTGATCCAATATGGAAACGATATTTTCCCATGCTTCCCAGAGCGAACGAAATTTGTTCCAGTTAAGGCGATCAATCAAATCTTCAATGTTTATATAAGGCTCGGGGATTGCTAATCGAAGTTTTGGGTCAATGAGATTGTGCTTTGCGTCGTCGATAAGCCGGTGGATTCTCAAGTCGCCGCCGGCGTCTGTGCCTTTTGCCGCGCAGTCGTTACGAATGGCCAGTACTTCATCGGCCTGCTCGGTCATGCCCTGCTCGGCCAAGAGACGTCCCAAGAACCGCATCCGCGAGTCGTTTCGGCCAATTCGCTCTGCCTCGAGTCGAGCGAGGTGCTCCGGCTCTAGCGCATCAAAACGCCGTTTTTCCAGATCCTGAAACATCACGGGCGTGACGTGTGTATGGCGGGGCGGTCGCATCTAGGTCCGTCTGGCATCGTGATTCGGCGCTGAGCTATATTGCCATAAGCCGGCCGTAGGCTGATGCTGGTCCGCTGCCGATCCTGATCATGCTTAATGAAGCGGGACAACGATTACCCTCCCGCGAGACTTTTTAAGCCTACCAACTGCCCCTCTCCTAAAGGCAACTGATCCATGCGCGGCCCGCAGGATGGGCGCGAGGAAAAGGAAGTCCTAAGCGACCGGGATAAATTTGACGGCGGCGTCGGAGGGCTCATTATCGACAAAAACAGAGTTGTAGGAGGAGATCTCTAGTGGAAGTCGGTCCACGCCGACCAGGGAGATCAACGCCGCGAGCGCCAACGCGGAGGGCGTTGCTGGCGAGGATGACGGTCGCGCTGACGGTTTCGCGAGCATCCGTCCTGCGCGCGGCGCAGCCGTTCCGGTTCGGCCTCACACCCGTTTTCCTGAGCTCCGATCTGGAATTGCTCGAGACGCTTCAGAGGTATCTGAGCGCTGCGATGGGGACCGAGGTGCAGCTCGTCCTCAAGCGTACCTACCAGGAGATCACCTCTCAGCTCGTCTCCGGGCTTCTCGATGCGGCCTGGATCTGCGGCTTCCCCTTCATCGCCTACCGCCGCGAACTCGAACTCGTCGCCGTACCGATCTGGCGGGGACGGATGACCTACCAAAGCTACCTCATCGTCTCAGGTGAGCGGGAGGCCTCCGCCGTCGACGATCTGCGTGGCGACATCCACGCCCTCTCCGATCCGGATTCGAACTCGGGTTACCTCGTGACGCGAGCACTCCTGGCGGAGAGGGGAATCAAGCCCAAGGATTTCTTCAGGAGGACGTTCTTCACCTATGGCCACCGCAACGTCGTGCGAGCCGTTGCGGCGGGCCTCGCCCAATCCGGCAGCGTCGACGGCTACGTCTGGGAGGTCATGACCGAGACGGAGGCCGAGCTTACCCGTCAGACGAGGCCGGCGTGGCGGTCGGACTGGATGGGTTTCCCACCCATCGCGACCGCTGGCAACAACGCCGCAAGCGAAGGGATCGCAAAGTTTCGCAGGGCCCTGCTGGCGATGCCGCTCGACCCCGTCGGTCGCGACGTCCTCAGTCTGCTCCGCCTGGATGGCTTCGCGAAGGGCGAGCCCTCGCTATTCGACAGTATTGCCCGAAGAGTCGATCTCGTGAGGGCATCGGGATGAAGCCATCTTCCCTCGATCCGCGGCAGTGGCCGCTCGCTTTCAAGGCTCCTCTGCTCGTGGCTGCCTTCATGCTTGTCGTCAGCGGCGTCATGACGAACGCGGTTCTTTCCCGCCTGCGCGATACGCAGGAGCGCCACCTCACCGCGATGTCGACGATCTACCTGAACGGCCTCGCCGCGGCCCTAATCCCTCATGTCCTTAGGGATGACATCTGGGAGGTCTTCGACACCATCGACCGCGGCGCGAGTCTCGAAGGCGGCTTCGGCCGTGCGACCATCGTCGTGGTCGACACAAATGGTCAGACACTCGCGGCCAGCGATCCGAAGAGGGCTCCAGTGCTGAGTCAGCAGGCCGATAGGGAGAATGCTTTCCAGGGCGAGAGCACGTTGATCGTGGATGTCGCCGATGCGAGGGCTTACGCCCGTCGCGCCCTCATCTACCAGGATCGGCGCATCGGCGCGATCTACGTCGACTACGACGTACGCCACCTGCTGCGAGAGCGCGAGGACGTCCTGCGAACCCTCGTCGGGACCAACGCGGCGATCGCAGTCCTTCTTGCGGCCGTCGGCTACTGGATCATCCGGCGGATGCTCGGGCCCCTGCGTACGCTCTCTCGGCATCTCGATCTGGGTGTCGCAGGTGCCGTCCAGCCCATTCCCGCCGCCGAGGTCCAGGGTGCCACCTCCGAATTCAGTCGCCTCTTCCGGCGGTTCAACGTCATGGCAGACGCTGTCAACGACCGCGAGGCGATCGCGAAGGAGCTGGCGAACGAGGAACGCCTGGCGAGCCTCGGGCGTCTCGCGTCGGGCATGGCACACGAGATCAACAACCCGCTTGGTGGGCTTTTCAACGCCATCGACACCATCAAGCGACACGGCGAAAAGCCTACGGTGCGCAATGCCTCGCTCGACCTGATCGAACGCGGACTGAGGGGCATACGCGATGTCGTCCGCGCCACGCTCGCCACCTACCGCGCCGATCGTGATCCGCGGAACCTCAGTGCTGCCGACCTGGACGACCTGCAGCTCCTGCTCGGGCCCGAGATGGGGCGTCGCGCATTGACCCTCGACTGGAGCAACGCGATCGAGCGCGACCTGCCCGTGCCGGCCTCCGCGGTGCGCCAGATCGCCCTGAACCTGCTGCTGAACGCCTTGCAGGCCTCACCCTCGGGCGCTCGGCTACACTTCGTGGCCTCGGCATCAGGCGACCAGTTCGAGCTGTCAGTACACGATCAGGGCCCTGGCCTTAGCCCAGAAGGCCAGGCGGTGCTGGACGGTGTCGGCAAGCCAGTCTCCTCAGGCTACGGCAGTGGCCTGGGGCTGTGGATGACACGGCGCCTCGTGCACGATCTCCGCGGCCGCATCGCCGTCGAGACGTCTCCCATCGGTGGCGCCCTGATACGCGTCACCATCCCGCTTGTGGCTGTCGAGGAGATGCGCGATGTCGCTTGAGCACCGGTCGATAGGGGTCATCGAGGACGATCCGATCATGGGGGAATCGCTGGTCCAGCGGCTCGCTCTAGAGGGTGCTGAAGTCACTTGGTGGCGAACTAAGGCAGAGGCCGTCACGGGGCTTGCGCGCCGCCGCCACCACGCCGTGATCTGCGATCTGAAGCTGCCTGACGGCACCGGCGAAGACATATTCTTCGAAGCCGCGAAGTCCGAGGGCTCGCCGCCGTTCCTGTTCATGACCGCGTATGGCGAAATCGATCAGGCGGTCCGGCTCATGCGTTGCGGGGCGGGCGACTACGTCACCAAGCCGTTCGACATGACGTCCTTCCTGGAGCGCCTCGAGACGCTGGTCGATCCTCTTGAGGGGGATGGGCAGGGTGTTCTGGGTGTATCGCCTGCGATCCGCGCCGTTGAGCGCACGCTGCTCCGTTTGGCGACGGTCAGCGCGCCCGTCCTCCTCACAGGAGAGACGGGCAGCGGCAAGGAAGTCTGCGCACGTCTTCTGCATGCGTCCCGGGGACATGGAGCCGGCCCGTTCATGGCGGTGAACTGCGCGGCGATCCCGGCCGAGCTTATGGAGAGCGAGCTTTTCGGTCACGAGAAAGGAGCATTCACCGGCGCTCAGGGCCGCCATGTCGGTTACGCCGAGCGCGCAGGCACGGGCACCCTTTTCCTCGACGAGATCGGTGACCTGGCGCCTCGGCTCCAGGCCAAGCTACTGCGTCTTCTCGAGGAGAGGACATTCACCCGCGTCGGGGGCGAGCAAGCCCTGTCGTTCAAGGCCCGCATCGTCTGCGCGACCAATGCAGACCTCATCGCGAAGGTGAAGGCAGGGAGTTTTCGAGAGGATCTCCTTTATCGCATCAACGTCGTCAACGTGCCGCTCCCGCCACTGAGAGACCGCGGCGACGACATCATCTGGCTCATCGACCGCTTCTTCGCGGAATTCGAGGAGCAGTCGGGTGACCGGATCCAGGGGATGAGCGCCTTGGCGCTCGAAGCCGCTCTTGCCCATAGTTGGCCTGGTAACGTCCGCGAACTTCGAAACCGCGTGCAGCGAGGGATCTCTCTGGGAGATGGACCTCTCCTGATGCCAGGGGACCTTTTCCCTGATCTGGCCCCCATGATGGCAATAGGAATGCGCGAAGGACTGGAAGGGGTACGAGATGAAGCCGAGCGTCGGTACATCGTTCGGGTCTTGGCCGAGAATGGTGGAGCCGTGCAGGCAACCGCAAAGGTCCTGGGAGTCTCGCGGACCACCTTGTGGGAGAAGATGAGGCGTCACGGAATCCCGGCGCCGTCGTCCTGACCGGATATCCGGACCTTCGCGGGCGCAACATGTTCGGAAATCCGAACATGGCCCACCCCCGTAGTCGGCCCATGTCTCTGAAATTAAAACAGTTCTAAAGCCGGCTTTATTCGGCACGGCCCCTGCAGTCCCTCCAGCTCAAAGAAGCAGGTCTGGAGGACACGCGATGAAAAAGTGCGATCTGATGGTTGATATCGGCCGTCGCCGTTTCCTGTCCGGAGCCGGCATCGCCGCGGCAGGGGCCGCGGCGACCACGATGGTCCCAGGCTCAGCCCATGCCAAGCCTGCCTCCGCCCGGGTCGACTATCCCGTGAATCGGCTTGGCACCCTCGGGGAGCTCAAGGTCAACGAGCCCAAGGACGTCTCGTACCCCGACGCAGACGCGCCTGGTGTCCTGCTCAAGCTCGGCAAGCGCGTCCCCGGGGGCGTAGGCCCCGATGGCGACATCGTCGGGTTCGCGACGCTGTGCCCGCACAAGGGCTACCCGCTCGCTTTCAATGCGACTGACAAGACGCTGAACTGCCCCGGTCACTACTCGCGCTTCGACTGTGAGGCCGGCGGCCAGCAGATCTGGGGCCAGGCGACCCAAAACCTCCCGCAATACGCGCTACGCGTCGAAGCCAACGGCGACATCGTCGCAGAGGGGCTCGACGAGCTCCTCTACGGCCGCCTGTCCAACGTGCTCTGAAGGGAGGATCGACCATGACCTACAAGCGCCAGATCGACCGTCTCCCGATCGTCCCAGCGGACGCCAAGGAACACAACGTCACCTGCCACTTCTGCATCGTCGGCTGCGGCTACAAGGCCTACACCTGGGACATCAACAAGCAGGGCGGCACCGAGCCGCGGCAGAACAAGTTCAAGGCCGACCTGTCGAAGCAGGAGGGCGCCGACAGCGGCGCCTGGTACTCCCCGTCGATGTACAACATCGTCAAGCAGGGCGGTAAGGACGTCCACTTGGTGATCATGCCCGACAAGGGCTGCTCGGTGAACTCGGGATTAGGGTCGATCCGCGGGGCCCGGATGGCCGAGACCTCCTTCTCCGAGGCACGCTCGACGCAGGCCCAGCGCCTGACCGATCCGATGGTCTGGCGCTATGGCACGATGTCGCCGACATCATGGGATGACGCCCTTGATCTCGTCGCCCGCGTCACCTGCCAGGTCGTGAAGGAGCAAGGAGAGGACGGCCTGTTCGTCTCCGCCTTCGACCATGGCGGCGCCGGCGGCGGCTACGAGAACACCTGGGGCACCGGGAAGCTCTACTTCGGCGCCATGAAGGTGAAGAACATCCGGATCCACAACCGGCCGGCTTACAACTCCGAGGTCCACGCCACCCGCGACATGGGCATTGGCGAGCTCAACAATTGCTACGAGGACGCCCAGCTGGCCGACACAATCGTCATGGTCGGCGCGAACTCGCTGGAGACCCAGACCAACTACTTCCTCAACCACTGGGTACCGAACCTGCGGGGCACCTCGATCGACAAGAAGAAGACCGAACTCCCCAATGAGGCCCATGCGGCAGCACGGATCGTCATCGTCGATCCGCGCCGCACCGTCACGGTGAATGCCTGCGAGGTCGAGGCGGGCAAGGACAACGTGATGCACCTCGCGATCAACTCGGGCACGGACCTCGCCCTGTTCAACGCCTGGATGACCTACATCGCGGAGAAGGGCTGGACGGACAAGGCACTGATCGCAGCCTCTACGAACGGCTTCGACAAAATGGTCGCCGCCAACAAGACCACGCTCCAGCAAGCGGCAACCCTGACGGGACTCACGGTCGACCAGATCCGCCAGTCGGCGGAATGGATCGCGATGCCGAAGGAGGGGAATGCCCGCCGCCGCACGATGTTCGCATATGAGAAGGGCTTGATCTGGGGCAACGACAACTACCGCACCAACGGCGCTCTCGTGAATGTCGCGCTCGCCACCGGCAACATCGGCCGGCCGGGTGGGGGCTGCGTGCGCCTTGGCGGCCACCAGGAAGGCTACTCGCGGCCCTCCGACGCCCATGTCGGTCGCCCGTCGGCCTATGTCGACAAGCTGCTGCTCGAGGGTAAGGGCGGCGTCCATCACATCTGGGCCTGCGACCACTACAAGACCACGCTCAACGCGCATCAGTTCAAGCGCAACTACAAGAAGCGCACCGACATGGTGAAGGAGGCGATGGACTCGGTGCCGTTCGGCGACCGCGCCGCGCTGGTCACGGCGATCGTCGAGGCCATCAAGAAGGGCGGGTTGTTCTCGGTCGACGTCGACATCGTGCCGACGCAGATCGGGCAAGCCGCCCATGTCTGGCTGCCCGCTGCGACGTCCGGAGAGATGAACCTGACCTCTATGAATGGCGAGCGCCGCATGCGCCTCGTTGAGCGCTACATGGACCCCCCGGGCCGCGCGATGCCGGACTGCCTGATCGCGGCGCGCATCGCCAACCATATGGAGCGCGTCTATCGCGAGATGGGCATGGCGCAGGTCGCCGACAACTTCAAAGGCTTCGACTGGACGACCGAAGAAGACGCCTTCATGGACGGCTACGCCAAGCATGAGAAGGGCGGCGAGCACGTCACCTATGCAAGGCTGAAGGCGATGGGCACCAACGGCTTCCAGGAGCCTGCCACGGGCTTCGCCGATGGCAAGATCGTGGGCACCAAGCGCCTGTTCGCCGATGGCAAGTTCGGCGGCAAGGATGGCAAGGCGACCTTCATGGAGACGCAATGGCGCGGCCTCCAGGCCGCCGGCAAGCAGGCCGAGAAGGACAAGTTCGCGTTCCTGATCAACAACGGCCGAGCGAACCTCGTCTGGCAGAGCGCCTATCTCGACAAGCAGGACGACTTCGTCATGGATCGTCTGCCGTACCCGTTCATCGACCTGAACCCGGACGATATGGCCGAGCTCGGCTTGAAGCCGGGGGACCTCGTCGAGGTCTTCAACGATAACGGATCGACGCAGGCGATGGCGTACCCGACTCCGTCGGCGAAGCGGAAGCAGGCCTTCATGCTCTTCGCATATCCGACCGGCGTGCAGGGGAACGTCGTCTCGGCCGGCGTCAACGAGTTCGTGATCCCGAACTACAAGCAGACCTGGGGCAACATCCGGAAGATCGCCAACGCGCCGGAAGGCACCAAGCACCTGTCGTTCAAGAGCCAGGAATACGCCGTCTAGTCGGCACCTTGGACGGCCGCTCGCTTGCGAGCGGCCGTCGTTCCCGTATCTCTCACAACGCGGCAGGTACCTCGATGACGATGGCGACCGTATCCCAGGCTTCGATGCCGCCAAGCAGCATCGACGCCGACAAAATCTTGCTGACGATCCCCCAAGCGTGCGCTCGCGCGACCACGTATGTCAGGCGCCTGCATGCGAGCGAAACGGTCATGGTTCTGGAGGCCGCACGCCGCACCTTGGCCGAGCCCATCGTGGCCAGGCTTGCCATGCCTCCCTTTACCCAGTCGGCCATGGATGGATACGCGCTTACGGCCGGCGAAGGGATACCTCCCGGCTCGCGATTGGACGTCGTCGACCGGATCGCGGCAGGCTCGGTCGGAAGAAAGCTGGGGCGCGGCGAGACGTCACGCCTCTTCACAGGGGCACCACTGCCCGGCGGCGCCGATGCCGTCATCATGCAAGAGCACGTCGAGCGCGAGGGAAGCGCAATCATCCTGCGTCGGCCCATCCGGGCTGGAGACAACATCCGGCACCGTGGCGAGGACATCGAGCCGCTGGAGCCGCTGTTGGAGGTCGGGGATCGGCTCGATGCGCGCCACATCGCTCTGCTCGCCGCCCAAGGGATCGAGCGCGTCAATGTCCGCATCCGCCCCCGCGTTGCGGTGATCTCCACGGGGGACGAGCTTCGGCAGCCCGGCTTGGGCCTTGAGGCGGCCGCGATCTATGATTCCAACAGGCCGATGTTGCTCGCATTGATCGCCCAAGCCGGTTTGACGGCGATCGATGGCGGCTGGGTGCCCGATGACGCCGGACGACTCGCCGCCCGAATGCGGGGACTCGCTGCCGACGCCGACCTCGTGATCACGAGCGGCGGCGCGTCGGTCGGCGAAGAGGACCATGCCCTGGTCGCGCTCCGACAGGCGGGGGGCCAAGGAGAAACGCTCAAGATCGCCCTGAAGCCCGGGAAGCCGGCCGTCGTCGGCGCGATCGGCGCAGCCGCCTATCTCGGCCTTCCCGGCAATCCGGTCTCCAGCCTCGTCTCGTGGCTCATCCTCGGTCACGCCATGGTGAGCGCTCTCGAGGGCCGGCCGTCTCGGCAGCGGCTGGGTTGCCCGATGACGAGCCGCTCGCGTTTCGATCGGCGTCCAGGGCGGGCCGAATTCGTCCCGGCGCGGTTGGCGGACGATGGCGGCGTCGAGATCCTCGGTCGAGGCGGGTCGGCCCGGTTGAGACCGCTGGTCCAGGCCGACGGCCTGGCCGAGATCGCGGCGGAGAACGCCGGCGTCCAACCAGGCGACACGGTTCTGTTCCATCCCTTCCGCGACGGCTTCGTCGTCTGACCCCACCCTTCAGGAGCATCTTTCGATATGAAATCCGTTTGGCCTGCCCTTGCCTTCCTTGCCTTGTCTTCGACAGGTGCCGTCGCGCAGGACATCTCGGCCGGAGAGCGATCCTGGAATAAGTGCCGCGCTTGCCACCAAGTCGGGGAGACCGCCAAGAACGGCGTCGGCCCGCAGCTCAACGGCCTGTTCGGCCGCCACTCCGGTGCGGTCGACGGTTACAGCTACTCGGCCGCCAACAGAAACTCCGGCATCACCTGGGACGACGCCATCTTCGCTGATTACATCAAGGATCCCAGGGCCAAAATCCCGGGCACGAAGATGGTCTTCGCCGGCATCAAGAACGAGCAGGAGATCAGGGACCTCACGGCCTTTCTCAAGCAGTTCGCCACTGACGGCAAAAAGGGCTCATGACAGAGCGCGGATCGGATATACGATAACCGGCGTTGCATTGCTGCACGGGGACAATCATCAGATTGGCCCCAATGACGCCCGGGCGGCTCTTCCGTCCGCGGATTAGCTGGCCTTGGAAGCCATTCATTGACAAGATTCCTGACCGGCAGCCAGCGAGAAACCAAACAGCCCTGTGTGTGAGCTCCTCGGATTGTCAAGCAATCTGCCGTCAACGCTGACCTTGTCATTGAGGAAGCTTGCCGAACATGGCGGCCCGCCGTTCTCGATCAGGGATGGCTGGGGTGTAGGCTTCTACGAGGGGTCTGATGTCCGGCTCATCAAGGATTCTGCAGCGGTCGATGACAGCGAATGGCTTCGGTTCGTCGATGGTCACGACCTGAGAAGCCACATCATCGTCTCGCATATACGCAAGGCGACGATGGGCGAGCGCTCCTACGCAAACGCACAGCCGTTTATCCGGGAGCTTGCCGGACGGACGCATCTGTTTGCCCACAATGGTTGGCTGCCCGGAATCATGGAGTCCGTGGCCTTTCGGACCAGCCGCTACCGTCGGATCGGTGAAACCGACTCCGAACAGGCGTTCTGTGCGCTGCTTGAACGTCTGCGGGATGCTTGGGATCGCGCTCGTGAAGTCCCGCCCCTGGATGTCAGGCTGGCGATCATATCAACTTATGCAGCGGCACTGAGGCAATTGGGGCCAGCCAATTTCCTCTACTCTGATGGCGACACACTCTTCGCACACGGCGACAGGCGCAAGAATGCCGTCACCGGGAAGGTCAGTCCGCCCGGCCTTGTTTTCCTGCGTCGGGAGTGCGTGCAAGGCACCCAGGCTGATCTCGGCCAGGCCCTTTCAATCGGTGGCGCCAATCAGGCCGTGACGTTGGTCGCAAGCACGCCGTTGTCCAACGACGCATGGGAGATTGTCGCTGAAGGGGAGATAATCGCCCTATCGAAGGGCGAAGTCGTCAGGCTGCCATCTACCTCCACTTAACGAGATTGGCTGGCCTCTCACGCTTTCGCGCTCCGGTCGCGGTATGCCAGCAGGCGCAGTGCATTCGCCACCACAAGAAGCGTCGAGCCCTCGTGGAAGACGACGGCGGCACCGAGTTGCAGGCCGAAGAGTGTTGCTGGCACCAGCACGGCGACCATGCCGAGGCTGATCCACAGGTTCTGCTTGATCGTCCGGGTCGCTTGCCGGCTGAGGCCGATAACGAAGGGCAAGCGGCTGAGCTCGTCGCCCATCAGTGCGACATCTGCGGTTTCCAGCGCGACGTCGGAGCCAGCGGCGCCCATGGCGATGCCGACCGATGCATGGGCCATGGCGGGCGCGTCATTGACGCCATCGCCCACCATCGCGACGTCCTGCTGCGATCGGAGCTGTTTGATCAGCTCGACCTTGCCATCGGGCATGAGATCGCCCCATGCCTCATCGAGCCCGACCTGCTTGGCGACGGCGTCGGCGACCTGCTTGTTGTCCCCGGAGATCATGATCATCCGCGAGATGCCGAGCGCGCGCAGTTGCGTGATCACGCCCGCCGCATTCGGACGGGGCGTATCCATCAAGCCCAGCACGCCGAGATAACGCTGCCCGCTCCGGACCACCATGGTGGTCCGCCCCTGCTGTTCGAGCCCTTTGACATGGGCCTGGAGATCGGGCGGCAGGCTGGGGCCGTCGATCTCGTCGAACAGTGCGGCCTTGCCGACGAAGACATCATCGCTGCCGATGCGCGCCGCCAGACCGCGTCCGGTGATGCTGCGGAGGTCTTCCGCCTTTGCAGAGGGTGCGTCGTTCGCCAGGCGCAGGCGTCCATCCCTGACAACCGCCGCGGCGAGGGGGTGATCGCTGAGATCCTCGACGGCGATGGCCACGGTCAGAAGCTCGGCCTCGGTCACGCCTGTCATCGCGATCACATCCGTCAGTCGCGGCTTGCCCTCGGTGAGGGTGCCGGTCTTGTCGAAGGCAATCGCCGCAATCCTGCCGAGACTCTCCAAAGGCCCACCGCCCTTGACGAGGACGCCGCCCCGCGCCGCACGGGCGATCCCTGAGAGAACGGCGCTGGGGGTCGAGATCGCCAGCGCACAGGGGCTGGCGGCCACCAGCACGGCCATGGCGCGGTAGAAGCTGGCCGCGAAGGGCTCGTCGATCACGAGCCAGGCCAGGAGAAGAAGACCCACACCGAGAAGGACCACAGGAACGAAGATCCGCTCGAACCGGTCGGTAAACCGCTGGGTCGGCGATTTCTGCGTTTCGGCTTCGCTGACCATGCGGACGAGACGCGCCAACGTGCTGTCGGCGGCAGCGCGCGTGACCTGAACATCCAATGCGCCAGGGCCATTGATCGTGCCGGCGAAGACAATGCTGTCGAGCCGTATCCCCTGCGGGTTGAGGCCCGCCCGCGCGATATCGTCCACGGGTTGCTTGTCGACCGGCACGCTCTCGCCAGTGACGGGGGCCTGGTCGACGCTGCTGGATCCCCAAGTCACGAAACCGTCGGCGGGAATGCGTGTGTTGGGCCGGATGACAATCGTTTCGCCGATGGCGAGATCGGCAATCGGGACCTCTCGGACGGAGCCGTCGCGGCGAACCTCGGCCGTCGGTGGCGCCAAGTCGGTCAAAGCCGTGATCGCGCGCCTGGCACGACCCATCGCATAATGTTCCAGCGCATGGCCGATGCTGAACAGGAATAGCAGCAGCGCCCCTTCGGCCCACTCGTCGAGCGCCGCCGCGCCGGCCGCGGCAACCAGCATCAGAATGTCGATCTCAAAGCGCCCGGCGCGCAGGGTGTCGATCGCCTCGCGCAATGGAAAATAGCCTCCTGTCGCATAGGCGCCGAGATACAATGCAAGCGGCAGCCAGGCGGGCAGCCCGGACATGAAAGAGAAGGTAAAGCCGCCCGCCAGCAGCACGCCGCAGGCGATGGCGAAGATCAGCTCGCTGTTCTCTCCGAAGGGCCCGCCATGTCCGTGTTCGTGGTCATCTTCGTGCCCATGCCCATGGTCATCGTCTGAGACAGGCTTCGCGGCGGGTGGCGAAGGCTCAGCAACCACAAGGCCCTGGTCTGCCAAGGACTGGCGAATAACGGTCTCGGTCGTCAGTTCACGGTCGAACTCGACGCGCACTGGCCCACCGACCGTGGCGACAGCCTCGATGACACCGGGCAGTCGCTGCAGATTCATCGAAACGGTGCGGGCCCGGGTCGCATAACGCACCCCGTCGGTCTTCAGGAGCAGATGACCAAAGCGCTTCGTCAGGCGCGCGCCAGCCGCCTCTGCGATCTCCCGGATGCGGCTGACGCTCAAGGCGTCGGGATCATAATGCAGACAGAGCCTGGCCGGATCGTCGCCGGACATCGGGATGACATGGACGTCTAACACGCCCTGCCGGCCGGCCAGTTCCTCGACGAGGCGGCCGACGCAGGCATCCTTCTCGTCGGGCAGTTCGGGAAGAAGGACGGGCAGGTCCAGTCGAAGCCGTTCAAAGATGGATGGGGTCAAATCGTTGGTATCTTTCCCGGCTCGGGGCGAAGGCGCCACCATGCCCGGTCCAAGACATCCTGGGCCGTCTGGAGCCATTCTTATGGTCAGCTATATCGTCGACCTGCGGATCAGACCCTGCAGCCGCACGGCTTGCGCGATCGTATTGGAGATCGTCCCGTATTTGCGGACGTTCTTATGCAGCAGTTCGAGGCGCTGATCGGTTTCGTCGGTATCGACGACGAGCTCATAGTCGATGCTGACGATCTTCGGCGGGCTGTCCTGGCGGACGCCGTGCAGCTTCACCTCAACGCCGCGCAGCGCGAACTGGATCATCGGCGTCACCCGCTCGATGCCTTTGAGCATGCAGGCCGCGACGGCCGCAAGCAGCAGTTCCGCTGGGTTGAACGCGTCCGGTCGCCCGGCCAGATCGGTGTCGAGCACCATCTCGGCCTGCTTCGTCGACGCGACGCCGCCATGCGCGTCGACGCGTCGCGCCTCGACGCGGTACTCCAGGTTTATGCCGACAGCCATTTCGCGAGATCCTCCGCCTTGGGCAGGCCGCCGGCATGGACGACCTTGCCGTCGATCACGATACCCGGCGTCGACATGATGCCGTAGCCGGCGATCGCGGCGTAGTCGGTCACCTTCTCGACCGAGACGGCCACACCTTGGCGGGCGGCTTCGGCCGTCACCATTTCTTCGGTCGCCTGGCAGCGCTTGCAGCCGGGGCCGAGCACTTTGACTTGCTTCATGGTGTTGAGCCTTCGGTCAGGTGAAGAGGAGGTTGAAGAGTAAGCCCACGGCGAGGATGCCGGTGGCGACGACGCCGACGAAGACCGCGATCAGCTTTAGGCTGAGCACCTTTCGCAGGATGATCATTTCCGGCAGCGACAGCGCGATCACGCTCATCATGAAGGCGAGCACCGTTCCCAGCGCCGCGCCCTTGCCTAGCAACGCCTCGACGACCGGGATGATCCCTGCGGCATTGGAATACATCGGCACGCCGAGGAGGACGGCGGCAGGAACCGACCACCAAGCATCCCTGCCCATGATGGTCGCCAGCAGCTCGGCCGGCACATAGCCGTGGATAAACGCGCCGGCCGCGATGCCGGCGATGATCCAGGCCCAGACCTTGCCGACGATCTCGCGGACGGCCTCGATTCCGGCCTTGATCCTGTCGACGATCGTCAGCCGGTCGATCGGCAGATCGACCTCGCCCAGGCGCACGTCCCTCACCCATTCTTCCAACCAGCCTTCAAGACGTAGCCGACCGATGACCCAACCCGACAGGATGGCGATGCCAAGCCCGAAGGCGAGATAGGTGAGCGCCACCTTCCAGCCGAGCAGCGCGAAAAGCAGGCCGAGCGCGACCTCGTTGATCATCGGAGCGGCGATCAGGAAGGAGAAGGTGATCCCAAGCGGAACGCCCGCCGAGACGAAACCGACGAAGAGCGGCACGGCCGAGCAGGAGCAGAACGGCGTGAAGATCCCCAGCGTCGCCGCAGCGACGTTACCGACTCCCTCGCGACGCCCGGCCAGCAGCGCGCGCGTCCGTTCGGGCGAGAAGAAGCTGCGCACCATGCCCATGCCGAAGACGACCAGCGTCAGCAGCATCAGCACCTTCGGCGTGTCGTAGAGAAAGAACTTGGCGGCCTCAAAAGCCTGGGTCCCCGGCGCAAGGGGGAGCTCTGTTACCGCCCATTCCGAAAACGGGAGGAGTTGGCCGTAAACCAGGAACCAGAGCGCGACGAAGGCCAGGACACCGCCGGCCCAGGCGAGCTCACTGGGTTCCGGGGTTGTGTCCCGGCGCGGCTCGGCGACATTGGGGGTCATGTTGCGTTCTTTCGTTTTGCATCTGATGCCACCGACAGGGCCTCTCGTGCATTGATCGCCGTCAAAACGGCGTCGAGGATCGCATCGAGCTCTGGAGCCAGGTCGGGATGGCGCCGGTAGCGCACCCATTGCGCATCGCGCCTGTCGGTCACGACCCCCGCGGCCTTGAGTACCGCCATATGCCGCGACATGCGCGACTGCGTGGCGCTCAGGAGCTCCATCAGCTCGCAAACGCAGTGCTCGCGCCCATCGGCCAGCAGGCGCATCGCCCTCAGCCGCGTTGGTTCCGACAAGGCAGACATGAAGGTCGAGAGGTCGATCATGAAGACATCCGAATATGCGCTTAAGCGCATCTAATAAGGCGCCCGATCGTTTACAAGACTGCCCAGACCACCTGCCTCTTCGCCTGAGGTCACTGCGCGACGGATGAATACGAACGCGGCCCTCAATGATGAGGATGGGCGCCCCGTGCGATCATCAGGTGATGGTCCTGATGGTGCATGCCGCGCGTCATGACCCCGATGAACCCCAGCCCCTTCAGCTTGGCCAGGTCCGCGGCTGGAACCCTGACCGACGTGGTCGCCCCGCCCTCAATTTGAGCCGCAGCAAGCTGCCAGCCACCGACGTTGTTCATCGTGGCGGCGTGGGCGAGCGCCATGCGGCGAATGGCATCCCTCACCGGTGGCTCGCCTGTCACAGTGAACATCATCCCGCCATCGATGGGCTCGGCCTTGACCTCGGAGAGAAGCGTGACGGCGCTCATATCCGCGAGATGCTGCCGGAGCGCCTCGATGTTGACCGTCGACCAATCGGTCTTCGGATCGGCTTCCAGGATTTCGACGATCTCCTGAATGGCTGCGAAAGCACCCTGTCCCGGCTGAACCGGTGAGGCGGCTACGACGCCATGTTGTTGACCCATCTGCTGGGCAGGGGGCGAAGCATGGCCGCCATGAGAATGACCAGGATGAGACTGAGCCAACGCAGCGGCTGGAACGAGCGAGGCGATGAGAGCAAGTGCGCGGATCATGATGATCTCCCTGTGTGACAGACGCTTTGCATGTCGCGGCGTCCTCCAACATGATCGTGATCATGTTCGCCACGCTCGCCCCGATCCTTGCCCGGCTGCCGCTGCATGACTGCGAGTTTTCGGCCGGGGCGGCCCTGTTCCACCGGGGCGACAGCGTGGTTGGCCTGCACATCATGCGCGAAGGCACGGCTCACCTGATCCGCCATCAGGACGACGGCGCTGCCCTGATCCTGCAGCGCGCGCGGCCCGGCGCCGTCCTCGCCGAGGCGTCGCTTTATTCCGCCCGGTACCATTGCGATGCCCGTGCCGAGACGCACGTCAGAACAGGGATGGTGCTCAAGCCGGACCTGTTGCGGGCGCTGGAGACCGATGTCGCGGTCGCCTCCGCCTGGGCGAGCCATCTGGCGCATGAGGTTCAGCGCGCGCGGCTTCTGTCCGAGATACTCTCGCTCAAGACGGTGAAGGCGCGGCTGAGGGCCTGGATCGTCTGGAACGGCGCTCTGCCGCCCAGGGGGCAATGGCACATGATCGCGACCGAAATCGGTGTGACCGCGGAGGCGTTCTACCGCGAGATCGCCCGGGAACGACGGGCCGCCGACCCCGCCGGCGACAGCTAGGGTTTCGCGCCCTCTGTTAGCCGGTTCTCACCCAGGCGCGACCGCGAGCAGCGAGAGGCAAAGCAACAGAGACGGCGCAATCTTGGTCGCAAGACGAGCGACGCTGCGCACTCGTACGCTCCAAGGAGCAGATTAGCTTGAAGCACCGGCCTCGCTGGGCTTGATCTGCAGAGGCAGGGCCATCGTCGCGATGAAGCAGGCCATCAGCATCAGACCTGACCCAAGCAGGCACGCATAGAGCCCGCCCGCCTGGTAGAGCAGCCCAGACAGAAGGGTGCCGCTGAACCGCCCGAGCGCGTTGGCGGCGTAGTAGAAGCCGACGTCCTCGGCCGACTTCTCCGAGCCGGCATAGGCCAGGATGAGGTAGGAGTGGACCGAGGAGTTCACCGCGAAGGCGAAGCCGAACAGCCCCAAACCAAAAATCAGGACGAGGTCGGGCCGCAGGCTGGTGCCGCAAGCAAGAAGGGCCGCGATGGCGAAGGGTATGAGCGCCAATCCGAGCGACCAGCCCCGCGCGGCCGGGACCTCGCTCGACAGGCCGTCGCGGCTGCGACGGACGAAGGACGGCGCGGCCGCCTGGACCAGCCCGTAGCCGATCGTCCAGACCGCCAGGAATGTGCCGACCATCGTGAAGGTCCAGCCCGAGGCGTAGAGGAACACCGGGACACCCACGACGAACCAGACATCCCGCGCGCCGAACAGCGCGACGCGTGCGAGAGCCAGCAGGTTGACGCTGCGGTTCTTGGCGAACAGCTCGCGCGCGCTCTTGCTTGCCTTGGCCTTGCCCAACATCGCCGGCAGAGAGGTGACGACGCCGAATAGGATCAGCGCAAGCATGACCGCCATCGCCCAGAGTGCGCCCCTGAACCCCAGCGCTTCCAGCAACAGCCCGCCGAGGAAGAAGCCGATGCCCTTCATCGCGTTCTTCGAGCCGGTGAACCAGGCGACCCATCGGAACAGCCGGCCTTCGGCTTCCTCCGCCTTCGCGTTGGCCTCGGCCACCTTGATTGCCGATTTCGAGGCCGTCTTGGTCAGGTCCTTGGCGACGCCACAGATGCCTTGCGCCATCACCACCCAGGCGACCGAGGCCGCCGCCGTCCATTCGGGAGATAGGCCCGAGAGCAGGAGGAAGCCGAGGATCTGCGTGGTCAATCCGACCGCCAGCATGCGCGTGATGCCGTAGCGCGCCGCGAGCCAGCCGCCGATCAGGTTGGCGGCGATGCCCGCCGCCTCGTAGAGCAGGAAGAGCAAGGCCAGCGTGAAGGGCGAGTAGCCGAGCCGGAAGAAGTGCAGCAGCACGAGCATGCGCAACGCGCCGTCGGTTAGGGTGAAGCCCCAATAGGCCGCGGTGACGATGGCATAGTTGCGCGAGCCCTCGGTCATACGCGTCAGATCCCGACCTGTTCGAGATGGCAGGCGAGATCGACCATGCGGCAGGCGTAGCCCATCTCGTTGTCGTACCAGGCGTAGACCTTCAACATCGTCCCGTCGGTGACCAGCGTCGAGAGCCCGTCGACGATCGAGGAGCGCGTGTCGCGCTGGTAGTCGATCGACACGAGCGGCCTCGGCTCGAACCCGAGGATGCCGGCGAGCGGTCCCCGTGCCGCGTCCTCGAACAGGGCGTTGACCTCGGCGGCCGTCGTCGCGCGCTCGAGCTCGAAGACGCAGTCGGTCAGCGAGGCGTTAAGGACGGGGGCGCGCACGGCGTGGCCATCTAGCTTGCCCTTGAGCTCGGGGTAGATCAGCGCGATCGCGGTGGCGCTGCCCGTCGTCGTCGGCTGGAGCGAGAGCATCGCCGAGCGCGCCCGGCGCAGATCCTTGTGAGGTGCGTCCACAACCACGTTGGTGTTCGTCGGATCATGGATCGTGGTGATCTGGCCGTGCCGGATCCGCAGATTCTCGTGCACGACCTTCACCACGGGCGCCAGGCAGTTGGTGGTACATGAGGCGGCCGTGACGATCGGGTGCGCTGCCGGATCGTAAAGGTGCTCATTTATCCCGACGACGACGTTCAGGACGGATGCGTCCTTCACCGGCGCGGCCACGATGACGCGTCTGGCGCCGCGCTTCAGATGGCCTTCGATAACGGCCGGCGTCAGGAATTTGCCGGTGCATTCGAGCACGACATCGACGCCGAGATCACCCCAGGGAATGTCGCCCGGTGCAGCCTCTGCGGAGAAACCCATCCGCCGCCCGTCGATCCGGACCGCGGCCTCGCCTTCAGGCCCGATATCGGCACGCCAGCGCCCCTGCATGCTGTCGAATTCGAGCAGATGGGCGGTCGCGGTCGCACCGCCCTTGATCTCGTTGAGATGCACGACATCGAGCCGGTTGCCGGCGCGCGGATCATCGCCCTGCCGCTGCGCCGCGCCGAGCGCCGCCCTCAGAGCCAGGCGCCCGATGCGCCCCATGCCGTTGATGCCGACCCGCATGATTCATGCTCCATCCGATGATCCCGAGTGGTGAATCACCTGAACGGGGGCATAATGTCAATATGTCGCTTGACGACGACATGTAATTCGAGCAGCATTTATGTCGACATCAACCGACATGACGAGATAGAAACATGGAAACGGCTCCTCTCAAGGTTCTCTTCGTCTGCAAGGGCAACCATGCACGCTCGATCATGGCGGAATCCATCATGCGGCGGCTCGCCGGCGACAAGTTCACCGTCTTCAGTGCCGGCTCGCAGCCCCGGCCCGAGATCAGCCCATTCGTCGTCCGGCTTCTGCAGTCCCTGAACCACGACATGACCACCCTGCATCCCAAGAGCTGGAACGAGTTCGCTAAGGCCGACTCGCCGGATCTCGACTTCGTATTCACGTTGTCGGAGACCGCCGCCAACGCGGTTCCTCCGTCCTGGCCAGGCAACCCGATGACCGCGCTCTGGACGTTGCCCGATCCGGCCGCGTTCGAGGGCGAAGACGTCCAGAAGGCCCTTGCCTTCGCGGATGCCTATCGCATGCTCAACAACCGCATCTCGATCTTCTCAAGTCTGCCGCTGGCAACTCTCAAGGGCATGGCCTTGCAGCACAGGCTCGACGCGATCGGGAAGGACACAACAGAGAAGGAAGACGCCGCGTGACGTTAGGGCCCGAGGCCGTGAGGCTCGATTCCACCGACGCGGTCGGGTTGCTCGCTGCGTTGGCGCAGCCGACGCGGCTGGAGATCTTTCGGCTCCTGATGCGGTATCGACCTCATGGCCTCGCCGCCGGCGACATCGGCCGGCTCCTCGCCGTCGCTCACAACACGCTGTCCTCGCATCTCGGCGCGCTCGAACAAGTCGGACTTTTGGTGTCGCGACGCGAGGGCCGTCACATCATCTTCGCCGCCCAGGCCCCTCGCGCCGACGCTCTCGTAGCCTTCCTCTCGGACGCCTGCTGCACCGAACGACCGGCGGTACGCATGGGCGACGCTGCCGCCATTCCAACACGTCGAGAATACGTCGCGAGCGATCATCCCTTGCGGGTGCTCGTCGTCTGCACCGGCAATTCCGCGCGTTCGATCATGGCCGAAGCTGTCCTCAACCGAGAAGGCCTCGGTCGGATCCATGCCTTCTCGGCGGGAAGCCGCCCACAGGAGGCACCGCATCCGCTTGCGCTCGGCCTGCTGGAAGAGCTCGGCTACGACGTCTCGGCTATGCGCTCAAAGTCGTGGGACGAGTTCCTTGGGCCGGAGGCGATCGAACTCGATCTCGTTATCACGGTCTGCGACGACGCGGCGGAGGCGGAGTGTCCTTCCTTCCCGGGTGTGCCGATGCGGGTGCACTGGGGGCTGGACGATCCGGCTGCCGCATCGGGACCGGCATCGGCCAAGCGTGCCGCCTTCTTGCAGAGCTATCGCGACCTGACAGCGCGCGTCACCGCTTTCGTGAACCTCCCCTTCGAGGAGATGTCTCTGGGGGAACTCCAGCCGGTACTGTCGGCCATCGGCCGGATGGACGGTGCGACGGAAAAGTCGCTCGATCAGGCGGCCTGAGCCCGTCCCGGGAAGGCCGCCGAATGGCACCGATAAAAATACTTGTATCCTACAATTATATTTGTAGTATTGATCGTATGAACGATGATCAGGCTGTAGCCTCTCTCTCTGCGCTAGCCCATGTCGACCGCCTGGCCGCTTTTCGCCTGATGGTGAAGGCGGGCCCGGAAGGGCTGCCTTCCGGCGAGATCGCAGAACGCCTTGCCATTCCGCCGACCCGCATGAGCTTCCATCTTGCGACGCTGGAGCGATCGGGGCTCGTGGCGTCACGTCGCGACGGCCGCAGGGTTCTCTACGCCGCAAGCTACAATGACATGCGGAAGCTCCTCAGCTTCATCACCGAGGACTGCTGCGGTGGTGACGCGGCCTTCTGCGGGGATCTTGTCTCTCTCGCCAGCCCGTCCTGCAGTCCGGCGAGGAGCTGACTGGTCCTGGGGCGACCTATTCGGAGCAGCCCCCTCCAGCCATCCGACCGAGGCGCTATCGCCCCCGCCCGCGCGTGCACCTTCCTGACTACAAAGGTTCGTCATGACGATCACGGTCTACCACAACCCCGCCTGCGGGACCTCGCGCAACACGTTGGCGATGATCCGGCATTCCGGTGAGGAGCCTTGGGTGATCGAGTACCTGAAGACGCCGCCGACCCGGGAAACCCTGGTCGCGCTGTTGGCGGCAATGAAGCTCAAGCCCCGCGACATTCTGCGCGAAAAGGGCACACCCTATGCCGAGCTTGGCCTCGATGACCTGTCTCTGAGCGACGATGCGCTCCTGGATGCGATGATGGCGCACCCAATCCTGATCAACCGGCCTATCGTCGTGACAGACAAGGGCGTCAGGCTCTGCCGCCCCTCCGAGCTGGTGCTCGACCTGCTCGTTCGGCCCGTTGCAAGCTTCACAAAGGAAGACGGCCAGGTCGTCGGCTCAGCGGGCAGGAGGCCATGACCGCGATGATCCCAAACGGGAACGACCTTCCGAACGTTGCCGTCTGTCAACTGAAGCCGATCGATGTGCCGACGCTTGCCGGCGACGATGCCACCGATCACCCGCCACGCATCCTGGTGCTCTGTGGCTCGATCCGGGAGCGCTCCTATTCGCGCCTTGCCGCGGAGGAAGCCGGGCGCCTGCTGCACTGGTTCGGCTGCGAGGTCAGGACATTCGACCCCCGAGGCCTGCCGCTCCCCGACGGCGCCGAGCCCGATCATCCCAAAGTCGCGGAGCTGCGCGATCTCGCCGACTGGGCTGAGGGTATGGTCTGGGTCAGCCCTGAGCGCCATGGCGCCATGACGGCGATCATGAAGGCACAGATCGACTGGATTCCTCTCAGCCTCGGCGCCAAACGCCCGACGCAGGGCAAGACGCTGGCTCTCATTCAGGTCAGCGGCGGCTCGCAGAGCTTCAACGCTGTCAACCAGATGCGCATCCTCGGCCGCTGGATGCGGATGATCACCATACCCAACCAGTCCTCCGTGCCGAAGGCGTTTCTCGAATTCGACGAGGCCGGCCGCATGAAGGCGTCGCCGCTCTACGACCGCATCGTCGATGTCTGCGAAGAGCTGGTGAAGTTCACCCATCTGACACGGGGGCGTTCCAGCTATCTCACGGATCGCTACTCTGAGCGCGTCGAGAGCGCGGAAGCGCTCATGAGGCGGGTCAATCAGCGAGCGATCTGACACACGCCTCACACCGGACCGGTGAGCCTCCTCATGCGTCGGCTTTGCGGCGCAGTTTCAGTCGGATATCTCCATGCTTGCTCTCGCCATCTTCGTGGCCACGCTCATCCTTGTCATTTGGCAGCCTAAAGGTCTCGGCATCGGCTGGTCGGCACTCGGCGGCGCAGGGGTTGCCATGCTCGCCGGTGTCGTCGGCTGGGCCGATCTCGGCACGGTCTGGCACATCGTCTGGGACGCGACTTTCACCTTCGTCGCGCTGATCGTCATCTCACTCATCCTCGACGAGGCCGGCTTCTTTGCCTGGGCGGCATTGCATGTCGCGCGCTGGGGCGGCGGCAATGGGCGGCGACTCTTCCCGCTCGTCGTTCTGCTCGGCGCCGCAATCGCGGCCTTCTTCGCCAATGACGGCGCGGCCCTTCTGCTTACCCCGATCGTCCTCGCCATCTTGCTGCGCCTGGATTTTCCGCCAGCGGGCGCGATGGCCTTCATCGTCGCCTGCGGCTTCGTCGCGGACACGACCTCGCTGCCACTGGTCATCTCTAACCTCGTCAACATCGTCACAGCCAACTACTTTCAGATCTCCTTTGCCCGCTACGCGGCGGTTATGGTGCCGGTCAATCTGGTGTCGCTTGCGGCCACGCTCGTCGTGCTGTGGATCTACTATGGCCACGACATCCCGACGTCGTATGCGGTCGGTGATCTCGAAGAGCCCAGCGCCGCGATCAAGGACAAGGCCGTCTTCCGCGCGGCCTTCCCGCTGCTCGGGATCCTGCTCGGCGCGTATTTCGCGACCGCGCCGCTGGGCATCCCGATCGCATTCGTGACAGGCGCGGCCGCGCTGGTCCTCGTCGCCATCGCAGGGCGCTGGTTCACTGGGGGGGAAGGTGCCATCGTCTCGGTGCCGAAGGTCGTGCGCGAGGCTCCGTGGCAGATCGTCCTGTTCTCGATCGGGATGTATCTCGTGGTCTACGGCCTCGGGAACGCCGGCCTGACTGACATCGCGGCGGGCGTGCTGGTTTGGCTCGCCGACAAGGGCACCTTTGTCGCGACGGTCGGGACCGGGTTCGTCGTCGCCCTGCTGGCCTCGGTGATGAACAATATGCCCGCCACCCTGGTCGGCGCCCTCGCCATCGACCGGGCCGACGTCGCCCCCTTGACCCAGGAACTGATGGTCTACGCCAACGTCATCGGCAACGACCTCGGGCCGAAGTTCACGCCCATCGGCTCGCTCGCAACGCTGCTGTGGCTCCATGTCCTTGCGGGCAAGGGCCAGACCATCACCTGGGGCCAGTACATGAAGGTCGGCCTCGTCATCACGCCGCCAGTCCTGCTCGTCACGCTCGTGGCGCTCTGGCTCTGGCTGCCGGTCATCTCGTGATGGCGGCGAGAGCGCGAGGGAACGAATTCCGCGTCCGTACAGGTAATGGACACCTATGAGCGACGTGCTCGACGTGGCCGTCATCGGGGGCGGACAGGCTGGGCTCGCCTGTGCCTATTTCCTGCGGAGGGCCGGTCTCGGCTTCACCATCCTGGATGGCGAGCAGAGAGCGGGCGGCGCTTGGCTCCATGCCTGGGATTCGCTGCGCCTCTTCTCACCGGCACAATGGAGCTCTCTGCCCGGCTGGCCGATGCCGGCGACCGAGGACGGCTATCCCACACGCGATGCGGTCATCGATTATCTCAGCCGATACGAGGATCGCTATGGCCTGGCCGTAGAACGCCCGGTCGAAGTGGAAGGTGTCACGCGAGATGGCGGCCGGTTCACGCTCGCGACCAACAGGGGACTGCGGCAGGCGCGCGCCGTGATCAGTGCCACCGGCACGTGGAGGCATCCGTTTCGGCCGGCCTACCCGGACCAACATCTCTTCCAGGGTCGTCAGCTTCATTCGGCGCAGTACCGGTCTCCAGGCGAATTCGCAGGCCAGCGCGTGCTCGTCGTGGGCGGCGGCAACTCCGGGGCCCAGATCCTGGCCGAGCTGTCACTGGTCGCTGACGTCACGTGGGTGACGCCGACGCCACCTTCGTTCCTGGCCGACGACGTGGACGGCCGCGTCCTGTTCGAACGCGCAACTGCGCGTTGGCGGGCGGCACAGGAAGGCCGTTCGATCGATGTACCAGCCGGCGGGTTCGGCGACATCGTGATGGTGCCCCCCGTCAAGGAAGCCCGGGCGAGAGGAATTCTGCACTCCGTCTCGCCCTTTGCTCGGTTCGTAGAAGATGGCGTGGTGTGGCGCGATGGCAGCCGGTCCCATGTCGATGCCGTGATCTGGTGCACGGGATTCCGCCCTGCGCTTGCGCATCTGACGCCACTCGCATTGGCTCAGGACAATGGCAGCGTCACGACAAACGGCACACGATCGGTGGACGAGCCGTTGCTCTGGCTCGTCGGCTATGGAGACTGGACCGGTGCCGCCTCCGCCACATTGATCGGCGTGATGCGGACCGCCCGGACGACGGTGGCCGAGATCGTAGAGGCCTTGGCCTAACGCCATACCGGGCTCGTGGAACTGCGATGTCAGGCAACCTGGCATCGGGGATGCGCTGTCTTGTCAGCAGACCTGCCGCGATGGGGAAAGAGCGGCGATCGTTAGAGAAGCCTAAGGCCGTGGCTCGCGCTCTCGGGCGTGAACGCAGAGGAGAGCAATCAGCGCAAGGATTCCGAGCCCACTGGTGAGCCAGATGGCGTGGACGCCATAGCGATCGAGGGCGAAGCCGAAGATCAGCGGGGCTGCCGCCTGGAGGGCACGCCCGGGCCCTCCAATGAGGCCTTGCGTCAGCCCATATCCCACGGGCCCAAACAGGGCGAGCGGGAGCGTCCCCTTCGCGATGGTCAGCACGCCGTTTCCGGCCCCGTGCAGAAAGGCGAAGGCGTAGGCGCCGGGCGCCCCCAGCCAGAGAAGGACGGCAGCACCAATCGGGTGCGTCAACGTCGCAAGCCGCGTCGAGACCAGCGGATGGAAACGCCGCAGCAACGTGAATTCCAAAATGCGCGCCGCGACCTGGGCAGGCCCGATCAGTGCGCCAGCGCCGACCGCGACGGCCGTCGTTGCTCCCGCCGCTTCGAGCAGCCTTGGAAGATGAGCCGCCATCGCCGTGCTGCTGAACCAGGTCACTGCGAAGACGAAGGCGAGCAGCACCATGGTGAGCCGCGCGCGGGCGGGCACGGCTTCGCCCGCATCTGCCTTGGTCACGGAAGCAGTCGGCACGGCGAGGTTCCCAGCCGGAAGCCAAGCGTTGAGCGGCAGGGCCAGAAAAAGGTGAAGGCCTGCCCATCCGAAACAGGCGACGCGCCAGCCATAGCGGGCTTCCATCAGCGCCGAGAGCGGCCAGCCGACGGTGCTGGCGAAGCCGGCGATCAGCGTGATCCCCGTGATCGGAGACCGTGCCTCGCGCCCATAGATGCAGGCCAAAGTGGCGAAGGCCGCCTCGTACAGCCCGATACCCATCCCGAGCCCGACGATGAGCCAGCCGAGCCAGAGCAGAAGAGATCCCTGCGCCAGTGCCATGCAGGCGAGCCCGGTGGCGAAGATCAGGTTGGACGCGATCAAGATGCCTCGGCCGCCATGGCGGTCGATCATCATGCCGGCCCAGGGGCCGACGATCGCAGAGACGACCATCGCCGCTGAGAACGCGGCGAAGACCATGACTGGGCTGATGCCGAGATCGGACGCCATCGGCGTCGCCAGCACGGCGGGCAGGTAGTAGGTCGAAGCCCAGGACACGGTCTGCGCCGTGCCCAGGGACATTACGATCGCGGTCGTCGGTCGGCCAGGCAAGCTCATGCGCAGCAGCGCGCCGATGCTGGTTCCACCGGCTCGACCTTGGTGCTGCAGCCGCAGCCCGAATGGCCAGCCTCCTTGGCCCGGGCGTCGTCGGCACAGCAGGCATCCGTCGCTGCCGGAGCCGGGCCGCCGCAGCAGCTCGACGCGGTCGTTTTAGTGCCGCCCGGCGTCGCACTGCAGACGCCGGTCTCCGGCAGGACCAGCTCGACGCGTCGGGCCGCTTCATGATCCCCGGCAATCTCCGCAACGATCGAGCGAACCTGTTCGTGTCCGGTCGCGAGCAGGAAAGTCGGCGCCCGCCCATAGGACTTCATCCCGGCGATGTAGAAGCCGGGCTCAGGATGGGCGAGCTCGGCCGCGCCATGCGGGCGGACGGTGCCGCAGGAATGCTCGTTCGGGTCGATCAGCGGGGCCAGCGCCGGTGTGCATTCGAGCGCCGGATCGAGCTGGACGCGCAGCTCCCGCAGGAAGCCGAGCTCCGGTCGGAAGCCGGTAGCGACGACGAGTTCATCCGCGGGGATGGAGCGACCATCATCGGCGATCAGGCGCAAACCGCTCTCACTCGTCTCGATCCGGTCGAGACTGAATGCCGTGGTGACGGCGATGCGCCCCTTTTGGACGAGATTTGCGATCCGCATGCCCAGCTCGCCTCGCGCCGAGAGCTGGTCGGCGGCCCCTCCGCCGAACGCCTTGGCGACATCCGGCCCGCGATAGAGCCATGTGATCGTCGTGCCGGGTGCTTCGTCCTGCAGTTCGGTCAGGGCAGTCAGCGTGCCGATCGCGGAGTGCCCGCCGCCCAGGACGGCGATGCTGCGGCCGGCATAGCGCATACGGTCATCGCCGAGGATATCGGGCATGCCGTAGCTGATCCGCTCGGCTGCCTCCGTCTCGCCGATGGCCGGCAGCCCACCTGCGCCGGCCGGATTGGGCGAGAACCAAGTCCCAGAAGTGTCGATGACGGCATCTGCCAAAACCGTCTTGTCGCCGGCGCCGTTGCGATAGCGCACGGCAAACGGCGCATGTTCCCGGCCGGCCGACTTCACCTTGTCGAACCCCAGGCGCGAAACCGCGAGGACACTGATGTTCACATGGATGGCGTCCCGCAGAGGCGTCCTTTCCGCCAATGGGATGAGATACTGGTCGAGGAGGTCGCCGCCGGTCGGATATGCGTCCGGGGATGGACGGTTCCAGCCGGTGGCCATGAGCAGTCGTTCGGCTGCTGCATCGACGTCATAGGCCCACGGCGAGAACATCGGTACATGGGACCACTGCCGCACGGCATGGCCGACGGTCGGACCTCGCTCGAAAACGATAGGTGTTAAGCCACGCTCGACGGCATGGGCGGCTGCGGCCAGACCTACGGGCCCGGCACCGATGATCGCGATCGTCTTGGTATAGGCCATCTCACTCTCCGTCTTTCCGGAATTATCGAAATTACTGGCAAAAATTAGGCGGCGTTTGGCTCCGCCGCATGGCACCGTTCATCGACACAGCATTCGGCGACGAGGAAACCAACCAGCGCGTTCATGACATCGTAGTTGGCTCGGCAGATCAGAGTTCGGCTCTGTCGTTCCTGCGTGACCAGCCCTGCATGGATTAGCGCCTTCAAATGAAACGAAAGAGTCGATCCCGCTATGGCGAGGCGCTGCTGACACTCGCCGACCGAGAGTCCGCCATGCCCGGCTCTGACCAAAGTCCGATAGAGCAAAAGCCGGGTCGGGCTCCCCAGCGCCTCAAGTTGTGAAGCTACCTCGTTCGTATCCATGAGGGTATGCTGAACGAGGTTCCCAGACTCGTCAAGCCATATTTCTGGTTTTATGGAATTTGGACGGTCAGGCCTGAATGTTTGGATATGGTGCCCGAGCACGGAGGCTCAGTTGCGGGCCAGGAAGGCGCGAGGCGATGAGACGTCATTTCGAGGAACCGGTACGCGGATGCAACAAGGAGGACGGCATGGGCTGCTTGAATGAGTGCGCCAAGATCTCGGGGAGTGGCCCTTCAAGCACCATTCAACAGTTCAAACCGATTAACCCATAGTATGCTGTCTCTGGCGGCGTTCGCTGTGGGTGGTTGCCAAGCTCAGATTCGAGCGAGACAATGGGTTGATGTTGATTCGGGGCCGGCTTTCTTGCCTCCCAACAGGTGGCAACTGCATCAAGCCGATGGTGCAGGCAACAGGGTATGCGGGATCAGAGCCCTGGCCAGACGCGGTGAGTGCGCCACTATCGAGGTGGCTTAGACCGGGCGCCCGGAGCACAATACAGCCGTACGACAGGCGATGTTCGACCTGGCGCGATCTCACCCTATTCATTGCGGGAGATCGCTCATGTCATCGACGCACGAGAGTTTGTTGATATCGACCACGAGAAAAGTGGTCATAATAAAAGATGGCTCCGTCGAGCCTGTCTTCATCTGGGTAGGCGTTACTTCGTCGCGAGAGGCTGCTTCAACAGCTGCGCTCGAAGCTATGAGGTCAGTGTTTTATTTTTCGACGGGAATTGAGAATAACAATACACAAAACTGGCTTTCAAATTTGCGCATTAATATTAATACTGAATGGGAAGAAACTTATTATATTCCTCCTGATACGACGGTCGAATGGCAAATCGGGCCACGCATGTCGATGTGTATTGATGAATATATTGCGGCGAGATTTTCTAATTTCGATAATCAGGAAATCACATCGATCGTTGAATGCGTTATTGCAGAAGATTCAAATTATATCAAAATTCCGGCAGACTCTGAGTTTTCGTTGTATATTTCTGATGCCGGCTACGCTGGATATAAAAACATATCGGTTGTAGCAGATCATTCTATTGATGGTGAATCGCATTTCTGTCCTTTGGATGATGATACGGTATTCGTCCTTATATCGCTGAGCTTCATTTTTGACCTTGGCAATTGGCACAGTCCGTCGATGCGGAAGCTTGATATCGTCCCTGCGCAGTCGGCGACCCTGCGGGCAGCGAGACGCGCTATGGCTCCCAGCCTTACACAGCAAGCGATTGCATTCCTCAGGAAGTGGGGCGGGGACATTGCTGCAGACCGCCTAGAGGCTCGGGCGCGCACCAGTTAGAACCCGTTCCGTTCTCTCATGCAAATCAGCGGGAGAACACCGTAGCGGGACGTCACGTCGACCGAAGCTTGCGTTCGACCATTTTCTCAGTTTCGACGCGTTCGTTTTCCTTCGAGGCCGCCTCGGTGATCCGCTTGAGAGGCGTGGCGCCTATGGGCAACGATCTGATGATCTCGAGCCCACCGCCCGCATCGGCAAGCGCCTTCGCAAGCTGGGTAACCTGGCCACACCAAATGGTCTCTGCGTCGCGGTCTCGCGATGGGTCCGAGGCCTGCCCGGCCCTTTCGAGCGCGACGGGGCGCATCTGCAGCTGGCGGGCGTCTGCGGCCCCGCTCAGTTCGACGCCGTAGCCCGGCCTGGCGGAGTCGGCGACTACGAGCTTGCCACTTCGAGCGAACGTCGTCGTCATTCCCTCTCGGACCTCGTAACCCAGGCCTGCTAGTCCCTTCATCACGGCGGCCCGGCGCGAGTCGGCCGCCGCCTTGGCGCTGTGCTCTGCCAGAGCCATATCCGCCGCCGCTAGGGCCCGCTCTAACGCCTCCGACGGCGTGGCTGCGCCCGCCTCGTCAAAGGCGTCGCAAGGCAGGCCCACTTCTTTCAGCTCGGCTACCCGTAGACGCAGCTCCGAAAGCAGCTGGGCCACCCTGCGCGCGTCGGCTAGGACCCGTCCTGTCTCGACCTCCAAGCCGTCGAGAATGAGCGACCGTCGAGACGGTTGCGCACGTCGGGCTTCTTCGAGGCGAGCGTGGAGGCCTTCGATGGGAGTGGCGACCTCTAGGGTCGCCAGCTCGTCCAGTCGCGCCTCGATCCTTGCGATCCCGGGATCAACCTCCGGCGCAGGCTGGCCTGCGAGCCAGTCAGCGAATGACGCGGGCGTCTCGCCGAGCCGCAACTTGTGAGCAAGGGCGCTGCTGGTCTCGGATGGCGCGCGGTTACCGGCGAGCGCGCGAAAGCCCTCGGCGAGCGCTCCCTGATCACCTTGCTCAAGGCCGCGCACCGTCTCCGCTCCAACGTCGATGCCAGCCTCCCGGAGGGCTCGCAGCAAGGTCGTGGCCGCCTCGACGCGGCGCCGGGCATGGGTCCGGGCGACCGCCTTCGCCGCGACCACCTTCGCCAGCCTCGTGGTCATGTCCGCTCGAAGAAATGACACTTCGGCCGGTGCCTGGGTCTGCATGTCTGCGAACCGACCTTGGCTCACCAGCGCCGAGAGGCTGTCGCGACGGCGTTCGGCGGCGGCGATCGCGGCGTCGTCGATGCAATCGTGCAGGCGCCCCGCCCGCGTCCATTGCTCCAAAGCTGCGTCGATGCGCGCCAGCAGCCCGCGGCAGATGGCCTCGCTCTCCTCGCGGGTGACGATCCTGACGACTTTCGGTCCGCTCACAAGCGTTCTCCAAGTGCTCGCGCAACCGCGTCGCGAAGCCTCGTCCTCTCGACCTCCGGCTCATGATACCAGCGATGAGACGAGACCCGGTGCATGACCTTCACGGACCGTTGGAGCACCTGCGGGCGCCAGACCTCCCTCGCCTTGGCGCGATCGAGGAGGGGATGGCGAGGAGCGTCACACTCGATGCCGATTCCGAAAAGTCCCGTACGGGGATCCTCGACCGCAAGGTCGATGCCGAACGCGCCGTCCTCCGAGACCGTGGCCGGTTCCCACCCCAGCGCCTTCAGTTCATCCGAGACGGCCGCCTCCAATCCGTCGGCGGCGCCATCGTATTTGCTCGAGCGGGACCGTTCCGGCGAGAGTCTGGAAAGGAGCGAACCAGCGCTATCGAGGTCGCCGCTGGAGACGAGGCTGGCATATTCGAAATACGCCTGAAGGAAGTCGCGGGCGCTCGCCGCCTGCCTGCGCGTCGACAGGAAGTCCGAGATCAGGGGGATCGGCATGGACGTGACGAGGACGACCTTCTTCTTGGCGCGGGTCACCGCGACGTTCAGGCGCCGCTGACCGCCGACCTGCCCCAGGACGCCGAACGACCGCCGGAACGTCCCTTGCGCATTCCGGCCGAAGGTCGACGAGAACACGATGATGTCGCGCTCGTCACCTTGGACGTTCTCGACGTTCTTGACGAAGAACCCCATGTCCTCGCCGCCCTCGACGCGGTCGCGCTCGCGCGCCAGGGCGAGGCGGAAGGCCTGGTCGATCTCGGCGCGCGCCTCGAGGGCCTCTTCGATCAGATCCGCCTGCTTGCGGTTGAAGCTCACCACGCCCAGCGTCGGAGGCACGCCGGACCCATCAAGCCAGACGTCGCGCACGATGTCGACCACCCGCTCGGCCTCGGCCGGATTGGTCTGGTCGGCATAGGTCCCGTCAACCCGCACGACCTCGATAGGCTGGATGCGTCGGATCTCGTCCCCAGGATGCCGCGCCGGCACGTTCAGCCGCCCGGCGTAGAACGACGCGTTGCTGAAAGCGATGAGCTCCCTATAGGCCGAGCGGTAGTGGATCTCGAGGGTGCGCGAGGGCAGGACGATCTTGGCAAGTTGCAGCAGGTCCGGGCAATCCTTGATCTCGCGCCGATTCCACGTCTCCTGGGCCGCCTCGCGCTCGTCCTCGCCGAGGTCCTCCTCGGCCGCGGCTCCCTCGAAGATGCCGGCCTCGTCGTTCTCGACCCTGCTCGAGAAGAAGGCGGTCGGTGGCATCTGCTTCTCGTCGCCGCTGACGATCATCGTCTTGCCTCGGTAGAGCGCCGCGAGCGCGTACTCGATCGGCATCTGGGAAGCCTCGTCGAAGATGACGGTGTCGAAGAAGCCTTTGCGGAGCGGCAGCAGGCGGCTTGCCACGTCAGGATTGACGAGCCACACCGGACGCAGGGTCATGAGGCCGAGATCGGCTCCGCGCTCGACGAACTCGCGCATCCGCCTCGCCCGGGCCCCGCGCAGCCGGGTGATGTCTTCCCATTCCCGCAAGGGGCGCAGCTTCGCGACGTCGATCCCATCGACCAGTAGGCGCTTGTTGAAGGCGCGCATGTCCCGGTCCGCCGAAGCCAGCAACTGCGCCTTGCTCTCGAGTTCGCCCGCGTCGAGGAGAAGCGCGGGATGGGCCTGCTCGATCCTCGCTTTCCAAGCCAGCCTGGCCTCGGTGCCGATGATCCGTCTGACCGTCGACTCCAGAGCTTCGGGGGTGAGCGACTCTAAGAGGGTCCTGATTGATGCCAGCCGGGCGAAGACCACCATGGTCCCTTGCCCGAGTTGGGACGCGCGGGCCCGGAAGCGCTGGTACGCGGCGGTCTGCGGGAGGGCCCCGAGGATGGCGTCGATCTTGGCCATGTTCGAGATGTCGCCTGCGATCGCGGAAGAGCAGCTCTCAGTCCAATCGTCGGCCATCCAGGGCTGTAGGTCCGCCAGCGCCGCACGGCTCTTCTCACGTGCAATGTGGCGCATGAGACCCCGGCCAATCGAAAGGAGCAGGTCGTCGACCGCAGCAGCTGTGGCCGTGCGGGCGACGGCGTAAGCCGCGTCCTTCGACGGATAGTCCTCCAAGCGCGCCACGAGCGTCTCGCTCGCTGATAGGCGCGCCGAGACGCTCTGCGTAGCCTGGAGTAGGTGCGGCACGCGGCGCTTGGCCAAGTCGCCATCGGGTTCGCCGATGGTCGCCTGGGCTGCCTTGATTCGGCTCCGGAGCGGGCGGAGCGAGCCCTCCCGATGCAAAGCCATTCCCAGCGCCGCCACATCTCTGAGGTCGGCGGCCTTCATCAGAGAACGGCGGCGCCAGACTGCGAGCCAGCGTCCCGGTGATAGCTTCTGGACGAAGGTCGGACGCGCGAGGAGGCGATCGGACGTTGCCAGCCATCGCGCCAGGGCGACGTCATCGAGCGACTGGACGAAGGCGACGGCGTCCTCAGGGGCGTTGTCGGGGGGCAGCTCTCCAAGAGCTCGCTGCAAGGCCCCCAACTCGACCTGTACCGGCGTTTTGCCGAGGCCCCGATCCGCCGCGCCGGCCAAGAGGTCGAGCCACTTGGCCAACGAGGTTCGCGCCTCGTCGTCGAGTTCCCGCAAGACAGCGCCGTGGTTCGTGGCGAAGGTCCGGTAGGGCTCGGGGTCGTCGATCGCGAGGGCACCAGGCGTCCGCTCGACGACAGCGAGGCGCTCCTTCTCGGCTTGGGCAAATTCGCGAAGAGCCGTGGAGAAGACCTCGACCGTGCCGGGGTCGGTGGCGAACGCCTTGGTCTCGGCGAGCGGGTTGTTCTCGTAGCGAGCGGACAACCATAGGCGTGCAGTCGGCGCGCAGTCCTCCTGGAGCATCGCGAGGCCGCCAGTATCCAGTCCGGCGAGCAACTGGCGAAGGGACGGGAGCGAGGGCGTATCGCCGTCGCGCGCGAGATCGATCAGGTCCCCCAGCATCAATCGGTACGAGAGGCCTGTCTGGTCATCGAGAGCATGGAGCGCGCGGTGATGATCATCGAGGTTGCGCTCGAGTGTCTCGACGCGGGCCGCGGCCTGCTCCCTTTGCTGCTGCCATCCCGTGGGGCCGCGCGGCCTCTGCAAGAGTTCTTCGAGTTGTTCTCGGACGGCCCGCAGTACGGGCTCCCTGTCCTTGTTGACGTCGTTGACCATGACCACGCGCCCGCCGAGGCCGGCGGCCTCAAGGCGCTTGTTCACGACCTCAAGCGCGGCCTGCTTCTGGCAGACGACGAGCAGCGTCCGGCCGGTGCCGATGGCGTCGGCGACCATGTTGACAATCGTCTGGCTCTTGCCGGTCCCCGGCGGGCCCTCGACGACCAGTCCCTTACCCGAGCGGGCTTCAAGGACAGCGGCTTCCTGAGAAGGGTCGCTCTCGGACGTGAAGTACCGCAGCCTCTCCGGCACGTGCTCGGATGGGGTTTCGTCCGCAGGTCCGACTTCGCTCATCCTCAGCGCCGTTTCGAGGCTGGTGCCCTCCGGCGGCCGCGACTTGAGCTGGCGGAGGTCCTCCATGACCGCCTGCCCCATGAAGCCGAGGTGAAACAAGGCAGCGCATGCCTCGACCCGATCCTCCCCGGGCGTGACGCGCAGGTCCGTGGGCGGAAGGGGTCTGAGGGCGTCGCTGCCGACTTTGGCCAGGTCCGCGAACGCGTCGACGACTTCCGCTGCCGTAACCGTCGCTCGCCGCAGGAGGTCGTCGCAGACGTCCTGCCAGCGCCGGGCCGCGTCGATGCCGAGGAGCGCCTCGAGGGCAGGGTTCACGCGCACCTCTTCCCGGTCCCGGTCGAATGACACCGAGATGCGGCCGCGCGCGCCGACCTCGGGCGTGATCCGCACCGGCCAGAGTATGACCGGCGCGATCCGCGGGCGCGTCGTGGCGCGCGCCTCCTGCATGACCAGGAACGGGAAGGCCATGTAGAGCCCGTCGATGCCCGTGTCGCGCCTGTACAGGGTGGCGTGGGAATGCAGCGTCCGGATCCTGCGCTCGATCTGCGGATTGGCGGCGAACACGGCAGGGTCGATGTCGATGGGCTGGTCGTTGCGCAGGAGCAGGTGGTCGAGGATGCCAGCAGCAGGGCGCCTCTCGCTGTCGAGCTCCGGCAGGTCTATCCTCGCCGCGGCCTTGCCGATGACCATGCGGGTCAGCGGACCGCGCATGATCGCGCCGGTGATGCGCTTGGCGAAGAAATCGAGCAGGGCCGCGACGTAGGTCTGGCGCGGGGGCGGTGTCCAAGCTTCTGCCGGGACGGCAAGGAGCGCAAGCGACCGGCTCAGCGGTAGGCGCCGCTCCAGGCGGAACTGATCGGCCCATTCGTCGACCCGGTCGAGGCCACATCGGGCAAAGCCCTCGAGCCTGAGCTCGATCTCCGCGTGGATGTCCCGGCGGGGCCTAGCGATCTGCGCGAGCGCCTCCTCCCGGTTGAAGGTGCTCACGCCGGCGCGCTCCGCCGTCGTCGCGGCCTCGTCGACGATGGCATCAGCTGCCCGGAACTGGCCGATCGCGGCGCTGAGGAGCAGGATCAGGTCCTCCTCCTCGGTCACGCGGCGTTCGATCAGGGCCAGCAAACCGGGGTGGTCGGTGTCTGGCAGGATGCGGCGCCTATCCTCCCAGACCGCAGCCAGCCTGCTGCGGGACGTTGAGAGCGCAGCGACGCGCAACTCCGCCTCGTCGAGCTCGACGTCGAGTTGGCGTGCCCTTTCGCGCACGCGGGCCTCCCTGCGCTGTAGGCGCCCCAGCCATCCCTCGCTCCCCTCGCGCTCGAGCCTCTCGGGTACCGGCCCCGTGATCAGCGCGTAGCCCTCGTCGAGGTGTTCGAGCAGCCATCCTGGGGTGACGATCTCTCCGCGGACGACGAGCGGCATCAGCGGGTTCATCGCCTTCAGCGCCAGGGCGAGACGAATGTCGGGCGAGACGTCTTCAAGGGCGATGATCGCGCGCAGAGACCGACGCAACGCTGCGTCGAGTCCAGCCTCCTCCGCCCAGGTCGACAATTCCCCACGCTCGAGCAGGGCCTTCGCCTCCTCCCACCGCTGCGCCTCGGCTGCGGCCAAGGCGAACGCCCTCGGGCCGGCGTGCCTGACCCCACCCAACACGATCGCCCGTCGAGCGTCCGTCGCTTCCGAAACGCGCGTGGCGGCCGGCGCATCTGGGATGTCGCCAGCGATCCACCTTTGGGCCTCCGGCCACGCCCACCGCGTGCGACGGTCGAGCGAGAGCAGGCCCCGCAAGAGGACCTCGACGTCGGGCGGCAGGCCTTCGGGGATCGGCGCGCCGTTGGTCAACACGTTGATCAGAAACGACTGGTCGTCGGCCCCGCCGAAGCACTCGCCCCCCGTCATCAGCTCCAGCAGGATGATCCCAAGGGACCACCAGTCGCTGGCCGCGGCGACGCCGCCGGCGAGAGCTTCAGGAGCGGTGTATCGGGTCGTCTCCAGGGGCGACACCACGTCGAGGTCGTAGTCCGAGAGCCGCGCCGAGCCGAAGTCGGCGATGACCAGGTCGAGTGGCCGTCGCGTCCGGACCAGGATCGCGTCTGGCCGCAGGTCACGATGGCGCAGCCCGCATTCTGCCAAGGCAGCCAGAGCGGAGCCGACTTCTGCCAGAACTTCGCGCAGGTGCCCCAGGTCGCCGATCGGAAGACCGACGTCTGCGAGGGTCCCACCATCTACGTACTCAGTGACCTCGTACGCCCGATCATCCAACCGGCCCGTTTCCAGGATCTCCGGCACGTGTCCGACTGAAATAGCCCGCAGCGCCTGGTACACCTCCGGATCAGGATCGCTGCCGGCGGCGTAGAGCGAGTACATGCCCTTGCGGCCGTCGACCGAGCGCTCGGCGACGAAGCTCTCCCGCACGCGGCCCACCAGAGGTAGCCTACTGATGATGCGCCACCCGTCGGGAGGGAGTGGTGCATCATCAACGGCGTCAGATCCGGCGAGGCCACCGGCTCCTTCGCTTGCGACCAATATCGCCGTAGGCGACGGCGCTGCGAGGCCGACGTCGCCTCCACACTCCGGGCAAATCAGGTCACCAGCATCAACGGCATGGCCATTCTCACAGACGTAAGTCCGTGCAGGCGTGGCCGGGATCGGTGCTGCTCCGGGCCTCCACCCCTCCGGGCGTACGGGCTGTCCGGACAGGTCCCAGCCGCATGCGACGCCATCGACTTCGCCTTCGCAGAGGAGTTCCGTGACCGGACGCTCGGACTCGCAATTCGGGCAGTAGCGCATCATCGTGGCAAGTTCCGGATCGAGTCCGACATCTGAACCTCATGGCCGGCGGCCGAGAGGGCGCGGCGGAGGTGCGCGAGATCTCCGCGCGCGGGAATACCGGCAAGCCACGCCCGACCCTGGTCATCGAACATCACGTCCAGGGTGCGGTCCTTCTTTCCCGCCGGCCTGTCGAAAGGCGCGAACTCGCGACCTAGGGGCGAGAGGACGTGAAGGCGCTGATTGTCGCTGCCTCGCAGCGCCATGGTTTGGCTTAAGTCCGCTCGGAATGGCCCGGTCATGAGCCCGTCGATGAGGCCCTGGTTCTCGCCGAGCCAAGGCTCAACGTCACCCAACTCGTGGCCGGTGTAGACGAGGACGGACCCGGTATAGCGTCGCCGCCAGAACCGCAGCACCTCGGCGAGCGCTTCCGGCTGCCCGAAGGGCTCCCCACCAGAGACCGTGAGCCCGTCCGCGTCTGCCGCCAATGTGTCGATGGCATCCAACAAGTTGGCGACTGCAGTCTCGCCGATCCCGGCATCCCATGTGTCAACGGAGATGCAGCCTGGGCAACGGATCGAACAGCCCTGGAACCAAAGGCCGACGCGCCGGCCCGGTCCCAGGGCAGTCACCGGAAAGTGCAATCGCGAAACGGCCACTTTCACGCGTCGGCGAGCTCCAGCTCGGTGACGGCGCCAGGCCGGATGGCGGTTACTTGGACCGAACCTCGGCCGCCTCTGTCGAAGAGGGCGCGGGCGAGCGGGTTGAGCAGATGGGCCTCGATCTGATTGCGGATACCCCGCCCGCCGTTCGAAAGGTCGGACGTGCAGAGCTGCCGAAGCGCATCAAGGGGCCCGTCATCAATCGACACGACGTGGCCGGCCGCGGCAGCATCGCGGAGGACGGCGTCTATCATCGACGCGAAGATCCGCTCGGCGACGGCGGGACGGATGAAGTCGAAGACGATCACGTTTTCGCCAAACCGATTCAGGATCTCCGGCCGGTTGAGCACGAGTTTGAAGTGGTTGGCGATCTCGACGCGCACGCGCGAGCGCACCTCGTCGTACGGCTGTTCGGGCAGCACGTTGGCGACTCGCGCCCCGTCAGGCGTCGTGGAGTAGATGCCGAGATTCGACGTGAAAACGATCAGGGCCTCGGAAAAATACACGCGTTCGCCCCGACCCGACGTCAGAACCCCGTCGTCGAGGATCTGGAGGAACTTGTCCAAGATTCGAGGGTGCGCCTTTTCGATTTCGTCGAACAGGACAACACTGAACGGCTTCTCACGGATTGCGTTGGTCAGTTCCCCGCCGACGTCATAGCCGACGTATCCGGGCGGTGCACCGACGAGACGCTGGTCCGCGTGCTCCGTGCTGAACTCGGACATGTCGAAACGGATGTAGGCGCTCTCGTCGCCGAAGAGGAGCTCCGTCACCGACTTGGCAAGCTCGGTCTTGCCTACCCCTGTCGGGCCGGCGAGGAACGCGATACCCCGGGGCCTTCCTGAACCGCGGCGGCCACCGATCCCCGTGGCAGCGCGCTTGACGATGTCGAGCATGTGGACGACCGCGTGGTCCTGGCCCATCACGCGCCGGGACAGGGCATCTGCGCCGTTGCGGATCCGATCGGTCTCGATCTTCAGCCAGGCATCCTCCGTGACGCCGACCTTGTACCGGCGCACGGCCTCCGAAACCTCGGCAACCGCAACACCTCGGTTCGCGCCAATTGGATGACGGCGCTGAGGTCGCTGAGGAGCATCCCCTCTGTCGCATCGACGATGTCGTCCTCGGCCTCGCCGATGGCTTCTGACGTGGCGTCCTTGGCGCCCGGAAGTCCACGGACGAGCGAGGGCGCAACGGCTCGCCTGGCAGCGCGGTCTGGAGGAGCGACCGATATGTGCCGCAGCCGAGGATTTCCGATCGTCAGCCAATCCGGAAGGTCTCCCTCCTTGTCGGCAAGCCAGATCACGGCGTTGAACCGGGGAGCGCGGTCAGGCCCTAACGGTCTGGCGCTCGCCGTTTGGCCCAGAACCAAGGCGCGGGTAAAAAGTTGATGCTCCGCTGCCGAAAGCGCCTCGGGCCGGATCGTTAGGCGAGCGGCGAAATCGACCACAAGCGCGACGGGTGAACCCTCGAGCCCGACCAGTCGCTCAAGCGTGATTCCAAAGAGGTCGGGACCAGCCGGAGCACGCCCTCCTGCTGCAGTCAGCCCCAACCTCGTCAAGATGGCATCGGCATCATCTGAACGGTCATTGAATTGCGATAACACTGAGAAGCCCGCGAGCGGGTCATATCCTATGACGTGGCCGTAACCCGCCTCGACCAAGGTCGCCGTTAGAACCGCCGTCATCGGCTGCGCAATGACGTGCTCGCCGAGCCTACGGATCTGGAGATCTCTGACGTTTCCAGTAAGGACGAACTGGCTTTTCAGAGGAAGAAAGCGAACAAGGTCGCGCACCCACCGCGGTCGATCATCTTCGCCAAACATGAGATCGAGCGGTCCCGCCTCGGCCCCGGAGTGGGCGATGGCAAATCTACAAAGGCACAACCGGAGGTACAAGTCCTTCAGATTTTAGGTCCAGCCGATATCCCGTCGATCGAGCCCGAAGATTGAATCCCAGGCCGATCAACAGGCTGGGATTCGCCGCGCCAAAAGGCGGCCTACTACCAGCGTTCGCCAGATTGGTGGGATTCATCCAGAACGGTGCATTCTCGCTACGTGAATCCCACGATTGGGTTCTTTTCCTGCTGCTTGAAGTGGCCGTCGTACGGAGACCGCAGTCAAGCTCAAGGGCGCGTCTGAATGAGATAAGCAGGTCCAATCCGAACGCGACGAATCTTTTGTCTGACGGATTCTCCCGAAGAGGCGGGAAACCAGAGAATCTTTGCCGTCGAGAGGCAAAGATTCTCTGGATTTTCACGATTTCCCGGTGATTTTTTAAATCACCGGGTCGCTGCGAAAGATTCTCTAAAATGCGGCCATTATGGCTACGCCATAGTGGCATACGACGGCCAGAGGCGGCTCTATGCGAGCCTTGGGAAAGTCCTAGCGGAAGGCGCCCCGCTCAAGCGTTGGACAGCCATCGTCATAAGCACGACGCGAAGCCAACATCGGCGGGTTGAATCGCCATTTTTGCAGAATTTGCAGATTCCTTGCCCCAAATGCTACGTGAATCAGCAGGATCCAGAGTTTACGGTGAATCACGAAAATCGTCCTCAACGGACGGCCTGAATCTGCAAAAACGGCGATTCTTGCTGATCGCAAGAGAGGCCTACGACGGCCAGGGGCGGCTCAACGACGAGCCGTGGAAATATCCCTCAAAACCCATGAAATCGGGCTTCGCCAAGGCACTACAACGTGCCATTTCAATGGGTTAGCTATTGGGCCTCGATTGGGTACGATCGAAGGGGATAGAGGCCCAGCAAGGAGGGAGAAGAGAGGGCACGCTACCTCAAAAGTGGCGCTAGTTGCAACGCAACTCACGCACACTTTTGGCGCGCATCGCTGTTGCTCCTCACTTGTGCTCTCCGAGGGGTCTCCCGACGGGTTCCGGCCGCGCTCTCGGAGGCCGTCATCAGGCCCTCGAAACCGGCCTGATCGGCCTTGTCCCGCGCGCTCCATTGGCATGGATCGCGCCGCCCTGATAGGGCGGCTGCGGGACCTTCGAGGAGCGTCGGCTGATCCGGGCGACACCCGGTCATGCCGACAGTAGAACCACCTCCCAGCCGTAAACCATGGCCAAGAGAGTCATCTGGCGAAGTCTGTGGACGATTGCGACAATGGGATTGACGTGCTGATTCGGGCCAGGAGGCCATCGACGTGGCCACCAGTCCTAATCTGCCTGCGGCTTACGCACCTAGGCCCCTCGAATTCGAAGGCAAGCACCGTTTCCTTCTGGAATGGAACCGATGCGGTTACGGCGGGGCGTGAGCTGCGTGGCGAAGGCACCAGACAAGAGCGTCAATCTCGTAGAGGGCAAGTCAATCCTTGGCGGCGGCAATCAGAAGCAGGTCGAGCGCCTGCTGAAGAAGGCCGCCGACCAGGCCACCAAGGACGCTAAGCGCAAGTGGAAGAACGCCGGGCGCAACCCCTTCTCCCGGCACGCCAACGCCCGGGTGGGCGGCATTGAGAAGGCTCTCACCAACGCCCTCAAGGGGGCGCTCAACTTCCACGCCAACAACTCCGGCCCGCGGCCGTCGATCAGGATGACGGCGCCCGACACCGGCGGCCGCCCCTTCCACTTCTCGCACACCACCGTCAACGCCACCGAGGGGGCGTCGGCCCACAAGACCGGCACGACGGCCGCTCACATGAGCTACATCGATCGCGACTCGGCCGTCGAGCAGGCGATGCTGGAGGAAGGCGTGGACCTGACGCTCTCATCCCATGAGATCGACGAAGAGGCCTTCGGCCGCGACCCGGCCGACCGGATGCAGGCCTACATCGAGGACGCCGCGAAGGTCGAGGCTGCCAAAGCGGTCGCACCGGGCCAAGCGCCCGTGCCTCTCGCCTTCTCCTTCGGCAACATCGGCCACACTAAGGAGGAGCGCAGGGCGTTCTGGGAGCTGGTCGAGGCCCATCCCGAGCGCGGCAACGCGCGCCTGCAAAGCCGCATCATCCTGGAACTGCCGGTCGAGTCGACGCCGGCGCAGCGCCACGAGATCGTCAAACGCTACACCGCCGGACTGGAGAAGCGCGGACTGCGCTTCCACGCTGCCCTGCACGCCCCGACTGACAAGAACGACCCGCGCAACTTCCACGCTCACGTCATCTATATGGCGCGCCCTGCAAAGAAGGTGCCCTTCGCCTTTGATGGCCTGGACGACGGAACCTCCAAGCCCCAAGGACTAGTCTGGGACTTCGCCGCTGTTGCCTACCTCCCGGACGGGAGCAAACATCGCAGGCGAACATACCCTCATCGAAAGAATGTCGATCCCGACACACGCGAGAAGAATTTCATTCCTGACGAGCGCAAGCGCCTCGCCCAGATCGTCAACGACGTCATGCAAGAGGCCGGCAATCCGCTCCGCTACGACGCGCGCAGCTACAAGGCCATGGGCCTCGAGGTCGAGGCGATGCGCTCGATCTCACGGATCATTACCGACAAGGCCAGGGCCAACAAGCGCGTCGTCCTCGACGAGGACCGCACCAAACGCGACATTGAGGCCGAGGTGCAGCGCCTCGCCCGCGAGCGGGCGCCCGAGTTCTCCGAGGTCTCGAAGGTCCGCGCCGCGGTGCGGGCTGGCGACCGTGAGCTGCGCGCGCTGGAGAAGGAGGGCTCCTTCCTCAAGAAGACGCCGATCCTGCGGCGCAGCGCCCACGCGGTGAAGTCCTTGGTCAAGCGCAAGGCGCTCGACTATGCCCGCACCCGCGCACTCCACATCGTGCGCTCGATCGAGGCCGACCAGGAGATTCGCTCAGTCGAGCGCATCATCGAGGCGACCAAGCCGGAGGTTATCGCCAAGCTGCGCGGGCGCCTGGCCGAGAGCCTCGTCAAGGCGCGCTCTAGCGGAAACGCTAAAGAGGTCGCCCGCCTGAAGAAGGAGATGGAGACCGTCCCCAAGACGGCCCACGCCAAGCTCCTCAACCAGGTTGCCCTCAAGGAGGTCGAGATCCTCGCCGCGCGCCACGAGCGTAGCGGCCTTGTCCGCATGGCCAAGGTCCGTCAGGCACTGCGCGACTGGCGCGCAGCCGCGCTCGGCGCTCGGCCCGACCTGACGCCGACGGCCGCGCCGGCCGCAATCAGGACGGGCGGAATGGCGATCAGCATCGCGCCGCAGAAGCCGGTCGAGCTCAAGCGAAAGCCCCAGATCGAGCACCCGATGTGGGCGTCCTACGACGACCTGGTCGACACGGTGTTCAAGACCGGCTTCCAGAAGTTCATGTGGAACACCACGAAGCGGTACGGCCAGTTCATCCTCGACAACGCCGATCCCAACGTGCCCGGCCGGACACCCCAGGACCTGGCCGACAAGCTGATCGCCGCCGTCAAGCAGCATCCGCTCAAGGCCGAGGAGCTGATCATGTCCTACCAAGACGGCCGCGAGGTGCCCCAGCCCGGCGCGCCGCCGCCCTGGCGCCCAGCGCCGGCCGCAGCCGCCCAACAAGAGGGGCCACCGGAACCGGCCTTCAAGCAGCGCGCCCGCATGCCCAAGCCGCAGCCCGGCGAGGTCAAGCCCTACCCGCTGGAGCTGACGCCGCTCGAGCGCGCGCCGGTCGCGTTGATCCAGGCTCCAGGGGAGACGGCACCGATGAGGATAAGCCCAGTCAGGCTTCCCGAGCCGGTCATCGCCACCGAGCCGCCGACCGACGTCGACGAGGACGCGCCCGCGCCCGCGCCAAAGCGCAACAAGCGAGACCGGGGCAAGAAGCGCCAGAGGGCGATCCTGGCGCAGCGTGGGCGAGACCGGTCATGGGAACGATAGGACAACGCCTTTGCTTTGGCCTAAGCCCAAAGCAGCCCGCGAGGCCATAGCCTACTGGAAGATCGAGCTCTGAGGGTCGCTGTGCCTATTCGCTTCAACTCTTTGCTTGGCCAGGCCGGCATCGCTTCTCGCGATGTCCGGCTCCTGCGGCACCAGGACAGTCGCGCTGCCAAAGGCAAGACGCCGTACGAGTTATGGCGTGACGACCGACCCGCGTTCGAGTTTTATCAAGAGGTCCAGAGCTTCGCGAACCGGGCCAAGCTGAACGCGGGCTATTGGGCGTCTTTCGTCGTGACGCCGGCAGGCGAGACGCTTCTGGCCGGCTTCTATGCGGCACGACACGACGGCATCAACGAGACCGACCGGCAATGGCCGCACGCAGTAGGGTTCGATCCGGCCGGCACATGCGATATCTACGCCCTGACGCTGGATGAGCGTCTCAACGACCTCGCGGGGCGTCTGGTGATCGCGTGGGGCGACGGCGAGCGATCCTGGATTCAACGCGCCGACAACCAGGACAAGGTCGTCCTCGAGGTGCGGCAGGGATTCCGGGAACCGGACTTCCCCGGTTTCGCGCGCTTCATCTCGCCCCTGTCGAAGATCGAGGGTCTGCCGGTCGCGTGGATCGCCGTCCTCCGAGCGTCCAGGGGCATCTACCTCCTGACCTGCCCGAAGACGCGCGAGCAATATGTGGGCTCGGCGACCGGCGCTGAAAGCTTCCATGGTAGGTGGATGTCTTACGTCCGGGACGGCCACGGCGGGAATGTCGGACTCAAGAGCCGTGACCCGAGTGACTACCAGGTCTCCATTCTGGAGGTCGCTGGCTCGGCCGCGACGATCGACGAGATCCTTGCCATGGAGACCCTTTGGAAGCGGAAGCTGCAGAGCCGCGAGATGGGATTGAACAAGAACTAATGACCTCTCTGACAAAAGAGAACCTAACACTGATCGGCTTCGCCGACGTGGGTGCCTGGCTGACTTCCAGGCAAACCATCGCCGTCAAGCTCGACGGCGAGAAGGCGACGGTCAACGATGTCCTCGTCGACACCCCCAACGCACTCTACGCCTTCGTTCGGGGCGATGTGGTTCAATATATAGGGAAGACCACGCAGAGCCTGCGGAAGCGGTTCGCCGGATATCGCAATCCCGGCCAGGGGCAGCGCACGAACCTTCGCTGCAACGCCAAAATCAGGGAGGTCCTGGCGGCGGGCGACGAGGTCCGCATCCTGGTCTTCACACCTATCCCGGACCTCCGCTACGGCGACTACGACATCAACCTTGCAGCCGGTCTAGAGGACGCTCTGATCAAGGCGTTCGACCCGCCGTGGAACGGCCGCGACAAGGGCAAGCCGGTCACCGAGGAAGCCGAGCGCGAGAAGGCGGAGGAAGAGGTGGAAGCGCCAACGGCGGCGGAGCAGGCAAAGCTCTCATTCCACCAAGGGCCTGCCTTCCCATTCGAGATCACCCTCGGGCAGGCCTACTATCACCAGGGCTTCATCAACCCGGGTGTCGCGGCCAGCCATCATCTCGGCGAGGACGGCGAGCCTATCCAGGTTTCGTTCGACGACGGCGCAGAGCCCGTCATGTCGAGCATCAACCGAAAAGCCAACGCGAGTGGGTCCGTCCGGATCGTCGGCCGAAACCGGCAGATAGCCGATTGGTTTCAGCAGCACTTCAAGCCGGGCGACGTCGTGCAGGCCCGTGTGCTGGACCCCAACCGCATCCTGCTGAATGCGCGTTCAAATTAGGCGGTCCGGGATCGGAGCCAAATTCACCTGATCACCAGTCGAACCGGAGCAGGAGGAGAGCGGCGCGATAGCCAGTAGCCACAGCTATGACCAATCCGTCACAACCGTCCCGTTCGTGCCCACCGGAGCGCCGTTTGCGTAAAGGACAGCGAGAAAGTCGGAAAGCGGAACCCCTCAGGGGTCACCCCCGGAGAAGTAGAGCCCATGGAGCGGGCCCCCGGGTCCGCGCTCCGATGGACGACGAGATGACGACCAAGAATTTTGCCGGCGGCGACGAGGCGCTGCCAGAAGACACCGAGATGAGGCTGTATGCTCGGGCCTATGCGTCCCCGCAAAGTGCCGATGCCCTCTTTCTCAAATGGGAGGGGGCCCATGCGCATGCGATGCTCCTGGAAGCGTCGCCCGAGCGCGTCTTCAGCGACCATGGCCTCAACGGCCGGCAGCTGGCCGAGGGCGCGAGGATCGCGGCGCGCCGGATGGCGCTGCTGATGGGCGAGACACCCACCCCACTCCGCGAGGTTCTGGCCCTGAAGGTCCATGCTTATGAAGCCATGGGTCAGCTCGAGGGCGAGGTGGCCCGTTCCCATGCCGTGATCATGCTGGAGGCGGCGATGAAGGCCGACGCGGAGCGTCTGGGCATCGTGCTCATGCCGCTCGACCAGCCCTTCGGCCGGACGCAGTGACCGCCATGGGATTCCTCTTCTATGATCTGGAGACCTCGGGTCTCGCCCCTTGCTGGGACGTGCCACTGCAGGCTGCCTTTCTGCAGACCGACGCGGACCACCGCCTTCAGCGCGAACTGGTGCTCCGTTGTCGCGTTCCCGCGCATGTCGTGCCGTCGCCGGATGCGCTGCTCACCACCGGCGTCACGCCGGCGATGCTGGAACACCAGCCGCTGAGCCATCTTGAGATGATGGCGCAGATCGCCCGCATCCTCGCCGATTGCAAGCCAACTATGTTAGTCGGCTACAATTCTATCCGCTATGACGACGAAATGCTTAGGGCATCCCTGTTTCAGACACTACTGCCGCCCTACGCAGCCTCGATGACCGGTCACGGCCGACTGGACGTGCTGACGAGCCTGCGCGCGATCGTGATGGCCGAACCGGAGGCCGTCGTGATCCCGCGCGACGCCGCCGGCAAGGCCGTGCTCAAGCTCGGCGCGGTGTGCAGGGCGAATGGAATAGCGCTCAGCGAGAACGACGCCCATGACGCGCTCGCCGACGTCCGGGCGACCCGCGAGCTGTTCATGCTGTTGCTCGACCGGGCGCCGATGACAATGGCGACGATGCTCGGTCACGCCAAGAAATCAGGCCCGATCGCTCTGATGGAACCAGGAGAGCCGCTAATCCTGGGCGGAACGTCGCGCCTGACGCCGGTGCTGCCCATGATTGGTTCGCCAACCAATCCCAACGCCCGGGTTTGCATCGACCTCAGTCTGGACCCAGCCGGGTTCATCGACCTGGCCGCACAGGACCTGCTCGCGCGGATCCGGTCGAGCAGGTCGCCGGTGCGACAGGTGAAGACGAACGCCATGCCCATCCTGTTCGCCTGGCACCAGGCCGCCCATGCCCTGGTCGATCCCGAACCCGATCATGTCTATCGCGATCGGGCCCGGGCACTATGGGCTCACCCGACATTCCTTCGTCAGCTCGCCCTCGCGCTCAAGGACCAGTATGCCGATCGCGAGGCATCGCCCTGGCCCGAAGCGCAGCTTTATTCGGGCGGCTTCGTCTCGGACGCCGATGTCGCTGCTTGCCAGCGCTTCCACGAGATCGAGTGGAAGTTCCGCGAGAACTTCACCGCCTGGCACATCAGAGATCCACGGCTGCGCAGCCTGGCGCTCCGGCAGATCTTCCTGAACGCGCCGGAGGCGCTCTCGCCCGAGGCTCGGCGCCGGGGCCAGGACTGGATGCGGCACCGCCTCGCGACCGAGGATGAGGTGCCGTGGTTGACCATCCCCAAGGCGTTGGCGCGCTGCGACGAACTGGCCGCGACGATCGAACCTGGCTCGGGGGCTGCGCTCGATCAGATCAGGGCCTGGCTCCTGCAGCGCCGCGACGCGCTGCCGCAAGAGTTGGAGGAAGTACCCGCCCTGGCAGCTTCCTGAGGGTCTTCCGCAGATGACGACGACGGAAGGGCGCGGCCGCGAGGTCCGCGCCCTTTTCTCATGACGGGGCACGGGACCGGCTTGAGCAGGCGAGACGAGGAAGTGGCGAGGCGAAGGGGACCACACCCCGGGGAACTCAGGCCGACATTCCAGGACGATCATATCATGACAAAATCCCATCGTGGCCGAGCGCCAGCGACCCTGCGCGACCTCAGGATCGACAGGACCCTGCGTCCCGTCATCGACGAGCTCGCCGCCGTAACGCTGAGCGCGCCGACGCTGCGCGACTATGCCGGATTCTTCTCCCATCCGCCGGCCATCGTCGCGATGACCACGCGCGCATTCCAGCACGCCCGGGAGCACGAGCGCTTCATCGCGCTGACCGACGGCAGCGATCCCGACATCTTCTTCCGGAATGTCGGCCAGCTCCACGCTGTCGTCCGGCTGAACTCCGTCGCCAGCATCGCGGTGGCGCTGATCCCGGCCCGGAGCGGTGCAGACCGGCATGCCCGCCGCGAGCAGGGCCACGCCATGCTGCACCGGCTCGAGGAGCCGGAAACCAACGATCTTCGTGAGGTGATCGAGATCGCCTTCGAGCTCGGCGACATCGACGCCGAAGAAGTCACTTCGGACATTCTCTCCTACATCACCCGTCTGCTGGGGACGGGCGCCGAGAGCCCGGCCACCACCCACCGGCTGGAGGAGCGCGGCACGCTGCTGGCCTATCATGAGGCCCAGCCGGATATCGACGCGCTGGTTCGCGAGGCGCAGCATCATGGCGAGATGGCCGACCGCTTCAGGACAAGCCTGCGCCGTCGTGACCTGTCGCCGGAGGACAGGGGGCTGACGGGTGCGGCGGCGGAGGGGGCGACGCTGCAGCAGCGCATCGCGCTGGCGAGGCTGGCCCTCGCCGCGCACCTGCCCGACCGCGATACCGCCCTCGATCACGTCTACGCGGCGATCAACGATGCGCCGCCGCAGGTGGCGGCAACCCTCATCCTGGCGATCTCCGTTGGCAGTCGGCTCCGAGACATGGCCGCGGCCCACCCGCCTCGCGTCTAGCACGACGGCTGGCCATAGCCAAAGCGGAGGCCTCGAAGACACCAACCGTCTCCCTAGCCTCTCCCTACGGCGTCCCACCACAAAATCCGTGGGAAGGCCGTGGCTTGCCCGTGGAAGCCAAAGAAGGACGGACTCCCTGGCCGCTCCCAGCGCCGTCTGGTCCAGAGGCCCGTGGGAAGGCCGTGGCTTGCCCGTGGAAGCCAAACAAGGACGGTCTCCCTCGCCGGTCCCTGCGGCGTCTGGTCCACAGGCCCGTGGGAAGGCCGGGGCTTGCCCGTGGAAGCGCGTTGGCGTCGCGCAGGGACATTCATGCCCCTGAATCCTGCCTTCTTCGTATGGCGCTAGGCTGGTCACATCCAGACGGCCCGAACGGCGTTCGACAACGAAATTGGCTCTCCGAACAATGTTCTACGGTCAGCGAACAACGTTCGGCGGGAGTTCGTTCGGAAAACGAACATCGTTCGAAACCCGACCACAGGCGGCGCCGCAAGGCGTCGCCTGTTTCCGTTAGAGCCGCGCGCGTGGAGGGCCGGACCGGCCACCCCGCAGCAGGACGTTCCCGCCGCGGCACCTCGGACGCGACCAGACATGACCAGCCATCGCCGCAAGGGCTCACCGGAACACCATGTATATGAACCGGCTGACGTGGAGGACCGCGTGCTCGCAGCGGAAGAGCCGCCCGTTACGATCGAGCCGCCCGCTGAAACCGCCATGCTCGAGCCCGTTATCGACATCGGCCCGAGCATCCCCGTCTTCGACCACGCGGCTGTCATCCGCCAAATTGAGCTGATGATCGGTCGCCCCTGGTACGGCGACCGCGAAGAGTATCTCGGCTCCCCCCTGCCGGGCTTCAGCGAATCCGACCAGCTCCGCTTCGACCGCCTGGTTGCGCTCTCCAACGACACCCATGAGGGGCGCCGACCGCTGCTGTTCGGGACGGATGGTATGGTCAGCGCCCTGACGCAGGCGCGCCTCAACTGCCCCGGCTTCGAGGCGGTCATCGACCTGATCATCCGCGCCACGATCCTGTCCCGGCGCACCGGCACGCCGATCTTCGTGCCGCCGATCCTGCTGCTCGGGCTTCCTGGCACCGGCAAGACCCATGCGAGCCAGCATATCGCGCGCGCGCTCGGCAGAGAAATCCACGCGATCAATTGCGCCACCAACAGCGACGCCCAGGCGTTGGTGGTCGGCCATCCGACGACCTGGAGGGGCGCGCGGATGGGACAGTTGACCGAAGCGATCGCAATGGGCGCGACAGCGCAGCCCGTCATCCTACTCGACGAGATCGACAAGCTCGTGACCCACTGGTCAGAGAAACCGTACCACACCCTCTTGACCATCCTCGAACGCGAGAACAGCCGCGCGCTCCTGGATGAGTTCCTCCGGGTCCCGTTCGACCTGTCCGGCGTCATCTTCATCGCCACTGCCAATGACGCGGTCGCGCTCCCGGACTTCATCATCGACCGGCTGACGGTCTTCACCATCGCCCGCCCTCGCGACGAGCAGCTTCTGGCCATCGCCGGCCTGATCGCTGCCGACATCGTCGCCGAGCTTCGCGGTGGCGTCGCCATGCCCACTGACCACGTCCTGCGCCGGGCGGCGCGGTACAATCCGCGCCGCATCGGCAAGCTGCTGCGCCTGGCCTTTGGCTTTGCCGCTGCGGACGGCCGCGACGCATTGATCATTGCCGATGTCGTCGCAGCCGAGGGGCTGGCTGCCGGATCGGATCAGCCGCGACCGATCGGCTTCCTGGCGGGTGCTCGCGACCGTGGTCCGGAACTGCTGCCGTGATGAGAGAGGAGGCCCTGGCGACCTCCGGTCGATCGGGAGCGGCTCGTCCAAGCCGGGGCGGCTGCGCCGCAAAGAGGTCAAGACGAGCCTGGAGATCGAGGCATCGGACCAAAGAACCCCCGAAAAGCCTTACCCGACATCCCAAGCAGAAAAGATCAAAGACCATGACCAAGAAGACCTCGGCCCGGATCGGCCGTCCGATCCAGCCCACCCATTCCGCCGCCGCCGTTACGAAGTGGTACCCGACCGACTGGGAGCACATCGGCGGCGACGACATCGCCGATCTCCCGGCCGACGCGTTTAGCCAGTCGCGCTTCGCCGAAGCCTACCAGGCGGGCTACGTCGTGAACGTCTACGTCGGAGCCTGCGGCGAGAGCTACGCAAACCCGGGTGTCCGCACCGGTCTCCTCGGCGTCGCGCGCGATCTCCAGCTGCCGATCTACAAAGTGTCCTCGACCCAGTGCGCCGATCCCCGTGATCGTCTCAGGGCGATGAACGCCGACCGCTACGGATCGTATCGCGAGACGTCCACGGGCCCGGTCAACGACCTCGGCTTCAACGCCTGGATGCTGCAGCAGATCCTTCCAACCCGCGCACCCAAGGACGGTGCGCCGATCGAGCTGCAGCCGCGCGCGATCTCTGTCGTTCTCCCGCACGACCTCTCGGCCCGCGCGTTCGACAAGCGGCTCCACGCCGCCATGGAGAACGCCAGCCTGAACGGGTGGCTGATCTCGCCAGCGGGAACGGCACACTGCGCGCTGCTCGGCCTTGCGCCGCAGGACCTGCATCGCGCCACGGTCTACCGCTTCGGACGCGCGACGCGGATCTCGCCCGCCGACGAGCTCTACATCTTCCGCCCGCGTGGCGAGGACGCCGATCGCCTGCTCGCCATCATCGAGCAGATCCTCTTTGAGCACGTCACCGGCATCGCGCCCGCCGCCTGCCAGAGCTGGGCGAGCCCGAGCCAGCATGCGCTGCGGCATCACACATCCGCAGGCCCGCAGACGGCCGTGGCCTGATCGCTCACGTCGGGCGCTCGCCGCGCCCGGCTCCTCCTCGCATCCTCATCCATCATCGATCCAGAGACAGACATGACCACCGCCAGCAGCCATTTCAGCCCGATCTCCCTGCACCACATCGCGTTCGACGACACGATCCGTCCCGTGGTCGGTGAGCTCGCCGCTGTGAGCCTCTCAAACCCGACCGACCGCGACTATGCCGGGTTCATCCGGGACAGCCCCTCGCTCGTCGCCATCGCGGCGCGCTGCACCCAGCGCACCTCGGAACTCGAGCGCTTCATCGAACTCGCGCAAGTGTCCGCTCCCTACCTCGTCCGCAATCACGTCGCGACGCCCCATGCCCTGGCCATCCTGAACGAGGAGGCGACGCTCGCGCTCGCGCTGCTGCCGGCGCGCACGGCAGCAGACCGGCACGCGCAGCGTGAGCATGGCTTTGCCCTCCTCCGCGCGGTCCAGGAACTCGATGACCCGACGCTTGAACCGAACGCCCGGGCGGCGTTCGGGATCGAGACCCTCTCAGCGACCACAGCCGGGGCCGTCGCCACGAACGCGCTCGCCCACGCCGTGTCGCGCTATCGCGAGTTGGCCTCGGCCCAAAGCGCGGCGACCGTGCATCGCGTCGAGGACGCGGCATCGCTGCGCGCCTTCGTCGTGCAGGTCCCGGACTTCGAGGCCCTCTATCGCGACGTCGATGTCCATGCCCGGGCGGCCACGCGGCTGGCGGCGATGCTCGTCGAGGGCGACCTCGCGCGCCAGCAGCACGACGACATCGCCATGGCGCTCGAGGGCGCGCAGCTCCAGATACGGATCGCGCTCCTGCGCATCGCCGTCGCTCCAGCCCACATGGAGATCGAGCGCTGGTGGAGGCTCGCCGGCGAGGTCATCCCACACCCGACGCCAAAGTTCGCCGCGACGCTGACGCTGGCCGCGAAGATGCGCGAATCCCTGCGCGACATGCTCGCGGCGCACCCGCTCGCCTGAGCAGCCGCAAGAGCCACGAGAGGAAGGGGCGTCCCGCTGTGGGGCGCCCTTTGTCTTGAGAGGGAGGCGATGAGGCCAACTGGTTTTCACCCCCAAAAACAGGACTTTTCCACATGATCAACAAACTCGAGTTCCAGCCTGGCCCGTCAGACGATCGCGAGGTCCGCGAGCACGCCGATCCGATCATGGCGATCCTCGCCCGGCTTCATGACGACCCCGCGATCGCCGACATGGTGGCGCTGCGTCAGTCGAGGCCGGATTTGCGCGATGCCGCCGTCAAGGCCGAGGCCCATCGCAACGCTTACGGCTGGAGCGTCAGCCAGGATGGCGTCGGTGCGCTCGAACGGATCGCCCTGCTCACCATCTCCGGGGCACATGCCATGATCGTCGCGATCTTCCCTGTAGGGAATCTGGACGACGTTGACGCCAAGGTTGCCATGCAGCCGACCCGAAAATGGCTTGAAAGCTGGCAGGGCACCGGTGACTTCGTTCGAGGCCGCATCGTCCACGCGGCCTTCAATCCGGGCCAACTCGCTGTACCGCCGCGGCCAGACGTCAGCGAACGGGAGAGTGCCCTCTACCCTTGGCCCGTCAACGGGTTCGACCTCGACGCCGAGGTAGAAAACCTTCCCACCCGTCAGATCTACACGCCCGAGCAACTCCCCGTTCTGGCTGCCTTCGCGGCTGAGGGGCTCGACATGAGGGCTGTGCTGGAGAAAGCGCGGGACTATTTCGCCGCCGCCGATCGCCTGTTCGCGGAAGCGCTTCGTCCCAGCCCAGCGATGCATCGGACGCGGCTCGCGGCCGAGGGCGCGCTGATCGCTGCCTACCTCGCATGTGCCCAGATCGCCGTCTGGCCCGCGCGACGCGGGACCGGCGACCGCGATGCTAAGCTCGCCGTTCAGGAACTCGTCAACGGGCGCGCCAAGACGGCCGATCCGCTGCACATGCAAGCGGCGATCCGGCATGGATTCACCTTTACCGGAACCGTCTCCCGGGGCGCATCGCATCTGTTCGTCGAGGCCCAGTTGGGTGAGTGGGCAGGGAACGTATAGCAAGCTCGGGCATCTCGTATCGCGCGTCGGCGTCTCTGCCGGCGCACATGCGCATCAGGGCAGTGGATGGCTGCGAGATCAATGCCGGCAAGCCCGCGTCTGGCAGGCCTTCAAGGCGGCCAGGGACTGCGTGTAAGGCCGGTAAGAGGGGCGGCGCTATTGTGCTCCCCCTCAGTCGCATAGAGAGCGCCGCGTAGGCCTAGTTAAAACGTAAACCGAACAGCCCGCCCGTCTCGGTGGCATCGGTCAGCTTCGTAGGGCATACGAAGGCGTCGACGTCGAAGTCTGGGCGAAAGCCATCGCGCGGAAGTGCGTCGGAATTCATGGTCACGATGTACTGGAATCCGACCGCAGCGGCGTGATCAGCCCCAAGTTGAAGTGCCTTGGCGACCTGTCGCTCGTCGACGCCATCGAAGAGATGGCTGTCGTGGACCAGGAACCCCGGGCCGAGGCCACGGCGTGTCGCCAGATCGGCGAGCATCAGATCGAAGCAGAAGATCTGCATGTTGGTGATGCCCTTGCTACGCTGGGCATCGATGCGGACGTCAACGGTCGGCCCATTCGACGTCGCGCTGATCGTCAGGCTCCCGGCCTTCTCATACAGCGCGTTCGAAAGTTCTTCGAAAACCAGAATCGCTTCGGTGACGACGCCCTCGCGTTCATGCAGGTCAGTCTGCAGAGCTTTCAACAAGCGCGCCCGATCGATGTCGAGTTCGGCTTTGGTGCTCTCGATCCGTTCCGCAGTGATAAGCCGTTGACGCAAGCCCTCGGCGTCGGCTTCGGCCCGTCCTGTCTCCTCTTGCAACTGGGCATAGTGGTCGAGCGCGCCACCGGACTGCAGGATGCCCATGAGCTGGCGACGGCGTTCATCGAGCCGAGCACGTTCGAGGCCGCGGCGAGCAATGCGATCCTCCGCCGACTGAAGCTCGGAGGAAAGATGAGATCGGCGGTTCTGGACCACGGCGTCATGGAATTCGGCCACTTCTTCGAACCGGCGCCCCACGGAGCCAGGCAATACCACCCCGGCCTCCTTGTAGAGGCGGTCCAGGTTCGCGATCGCCGGCGCCTGCTCGCTGGCCAGCGCGTTCTGGAGCTGGAGGATGAGCTCTCGGTCGATCGTGTTCTCATCGTTCAGGCCGGATATCTGTCGCGTGATGATGGACGCCTCGCGTTCCATCTCGGCATATTCCGGAACGACGTTGAAGACCGCGATCTGTTCGCGAAGGCGCTTCGCTCTGGCCTCGGCGATCGTGAGGCGGGTGCGGATGTCGGCTGCCGTTCCGAAGTAGCGCCCAAGCCCGCCTTCCTTGGCGGCCTTGCGCAATTCGGTCATCGCCTTCTCCTGCGTCCGCACCTCCTGGAGTTCGCGCGGAATGCTGGAATCAAGGCCCAGCAGATAAGAAATCGCCACCTGTTGGTCCCAAGGTGGCTGCTTGTCGGCTTGTTGAGTCGGCGCCAGCAGCCCCCCGCTGTTCTGGCGCCGGGCAAAATAGGAAAATAGCGACCTGAACGTCGGGGAAAAGCGAAGACGCTCTTCGTCAGCGTCTACAGGCAACCCAAAAAGGACCGCGCCAAGGAGAGCGCGCCAACGCTCGTTGGAGAGGATCTGGTCGCCCGACTTCGCATCAAGTGACGGCTGAATGGGCCATGACGAGGTGTCGCCCTGAAGCATGATGCGCGAGGGCTTCTTGCCGGATCTCCCGACGTCCACGACGCCGCCACCGATGTCGACGCGAGCCTCGAAGGTCCAGGGCATCAGCTCCGGCGATCGGAAGATACTGTCGGGATCGGCGTTGGCGCCAAACACGAAATGGATGAGCTCGAGCAGGCTGGTCTTGCCGGCACCGTTGCGTGACTGGCGATCCGTCGCGCCTGCGCTCTTGTCCGCCAATACGATGTTGAGGCCCGGGCCGAAGGTGAGGGACTTGAAGCTGGGGAGGTCGCTGCTGACACCGTGGATCATGTCGCGGCCTTCCGTATCAGTCCACGCTCCAGATCGATGGCGCCGACGAGGAATAGCAGATCCAAGGCCAAGATGAACCAGTCGTAGTTGATCGACGCCGGCTCGCCGGCGTCGCCGCGCCGACGGCGCAGCTCGTCCCAGAGCCGTGACACCGTCATAGGCTCCCGCAGGCAGCCCAGGAGCTCGCCGCCAACGGTCAGGAGGGCTCGCTCGGGCCGGAGATGCTTGGTGGGGAGGATCATGCCGGCGTGCCTGAAACGGCATCCTCAAAGATGTCGCACCGCTCGAAGAAGTAGGACATCACGGCCAGAACCGCAGCCTGACGTGATGGGGGGCCGCTCATGCCGCCGGCGAAAAGCTGTAGTTCGCCGAAAATATCGTCTGGGCCAAGTCCAACTGCCTTGAGCTTCGCGTAGTGCTGCCTGAAAGCCTCTGCGATCGCCTCGCCGAAGTCCGGGTCGGGCCATGCCACGAAAAAATCCTCGACCAGCTTCTCGCGCCGTCGACCCTGACGCAGCATGCCAGCGGCGTCGGTCGACAAGGCGTTGGCTTCGAGCTTCTCCGGCGACGGCGCAGTCAAGGGTGGTTCTGCTTCGGGCTCGCGCCGCTGGATGGCAGCCAAGACGGGGCTTAGCGCAGCGAAGTCGAGCTTTTCCATCGTGCGCTGAGAGGGAACATCGCCGAACAGATCCTGAAGCTGGTGCAGCGCCAGTCCCATGGCAATCTGACGCAACTCCGGATCGCCCATCACGTCGATGGCAAGGCTGGGGTTCGCTGCGCGAAGATCCACCAGCTTCTGGGTGGCCTGTGCCGGCAGCCCCCGCCCGTCGTTGTGCACGAAGCACCAGCGATGCATGCGGGAACCCCAGTGCGCGAGAGCACCGTGAAAGTCCTCATCGATCTTCGCGAGAAGCTGGGCCAGGTTCATGGCGTCAGGAGCGTAGCACTGGAAGACCGTTCCATCGCTTCCGCGGTAGCCGTCGCACTTCAAGTCGCCCTTGGAGCCATAAGGCCGCACGGGCTCGAAGTCGCCTGGAAACGCGTGGCCCATTATACGTGCAAAAACGCCCTCGAATGCCTTGCCCTTCTCGCGAAGGAAGGCAATTTCGAACCTCATGCCGTAGAAGCTGGTCTGCGTCTCGTCCAAATCAAATTCCGCCCAGAATCGGCATCAGAATGCGGTTATGACACGCCTTCAGCGCTCCGGCATGAGCGGGGCCACGCGTGGTCCTGCCGCACCCCGAACGCTATATCACCTGCCTCGACGCCATGAGGCAGGAGCTGTTGGATATCCCCACCAAACCGCTATCCTAAACGGCGTAGCGGCGAAACTTTTGCATGACCTCGACCAGCTCTGCGGTCGTGGGCGCTTCATACTTGCGCCCGACCGAGCCGGGCGTGTGCCCGGTGATCGCGTCGCGGTACCGCTCCTCGATGCCCAAGCTCGCCGCGATCGACTTCCAGGTGCCGCGCCAGCCGTGGTTCGGGTCGACATTCTTCCGTAGCTTGGCCTTGCTGCGCATAAAGACGGCGACGCCGGATGCGCGAACCTCGGATGCGTCCCGTGACGCGGCCTCGGTCCGACCGGAGACCTCAGGCGGATCGATGAAGAGCGGGCCCTTGCCGACGCTTCGGACGTAATCGAGGAAGCCGATCGCGATGACGTGCTCGTGCAGAGGGACCGTGCGGTCTTCATCCATCTTGGTCTTCGTGAGGTCCATGACCCACGCGCCACCCTCGTTGCGAATATGCTCGGCCTCGAGGCTGACAAGTTCCTGGATGCGGGCGCCGGAATAGGCCGCGAGCCAGGGCGTCCAACGGTTACCCGCAGAGGACTTCGGATAGCGACCGCCGATCTCGACCGCATTAGCGGCCTTGAGGATCGAGACGATCTCCTCATGATAAAGGCGTCTTTCGTGCTTCGTTTTGGAGGCCCTCGGCAGTTTGATCGTCAGGCCCTGGATCGGGTTCTTCTTGAGCCGTTCGCCGCCCTCATCCGTGGTCGCAAAATTCAACACCGATTGGACGGCGACGAGGTCGTTGTTCCTGACCGTCTTCTTGCTGATGCCCTCCTCGGTCGTCCGGTGCTTGATCCACTCCTTGACGCGTTCTCGGGTCAGCGTGCGGAAATCGGCGTGGTCGGTGAACGCCGACAGCTTCTCGATCGTCGACTGGTAGCGACGGAGTGTCGAAGGCTTGACGAACTCGAGCATGGCTTCGCGCATGGCCTTGAAGAGCTGCGCGATGCTCATGCCGTCGCCGCCTTCTGAGGCTGGCGCCTGCACCCGAGCGGATGCTGCGACCGGGGGCTGAGGCGGCTCGAATGGGGGAAAGTAGGCCGGCTTCTCCTCGTCGCTGAAATCGCCCTCGAGCATGCGGCCGAGCGCTTTGCTTCCGGCAAGCTCCGCCCGGCGGAACTCCTTGAGGAGGGAAGGGCGGCTGGCGTCGTCGCACTGGGCGCCTCTCAAAGCCAGCGCCGCATCGACGCGGGCGCCATAGCGGCTCTCGAGGGCAAGATCCTCCTGGTCGGCGGGGAAGGAGCCAGGGAGGAGCGCCGCGATGACCGCGATGAAATCGACGCCCTGTTCGGCGATGACGTCTTCGAACCAACCCAGGACGAGTTGGTCGCGCTCCTCTGATTCGGTCTCTGCGCGTCGGACGATGAATTCGTCGAATTCGGCATTCATGGCCTCCCGCTCGGCGACCATCGACGCGTCGTCGATCTCGCTGATTCGTTCACGGTAGGCGTCGGCGGATAAAGCGACGGCTTGGCGCTTCGAAACCGGCTTGGGGCCGGTCTTTACGGCCTTCCAATGCTGAAGGAGGGCATCGTGGGCTTCCGCATAGCGCAGAGCCGCTTCGTCGGGATCGGACGTGCGCAGGCTGACTTCGACGTAGCCGGCGCTTATGGCGACCGGCGTGCGCCTGCCACCAATGGGCAGGACGACATGTCCCTGGACCTTGTCGATGATGTCGGATGGAACGCGGACTTTGAGGAGCCAGTTGGCGCTGGTTCCCCGCTTGATCGGTCTGGCCATTCGTAGAGCCATTGAGTGAGCTTCCTGAGTGAGAGTTGATCTCACGGAAACCCTTGTTTTCACTTAACTCCCTGCGATCAAACAGGAAGAAAAGTGGTGCCCAGGAGAGGACTCGAACCTCCACGCCCTTGCGAGCGCCAGCACCTGAAGCTGGTGCGTCTACCAATTCCGCCACCTGGGCAACGGCGGTTCGTTTACGGAGGCGCCGCGGGACTGTCAACGCCTCCGGAGAGAATAGTTGGAGATTGTCCAATTTTCACCGCGAGGGGCGGATCAGTCGCCGCGGCAGCCGGTGCCGCGGCGGGGTGTTCAGGCCGCCCGGCGCGTGCCGCCATGCTGGGAAGAGGAAGGCTGGCGCACCGCGCCGGCCAGGGCGCCCTCGCTCTCCGGCCCTGTCCTGAAGGCTGCGACGAGGTCGTTGAGCTGTCCGATGCGTCCCGAGAGCGAGCCGGCGGATGCGGCGCTCTGTTCGGCGAGGGCTGCGTTCTGCTGGGTCATCTCGTCGAGATGGGCGACGGCCTGGCTCATCTCGTCGATGCCGTTGGCCTGTTCGCCGGAGGCGGCCGAGATGTCGGCGATGGTGGCGGCGACCTTCTGCGAGTGGCTGAGGATCTGGCTGAGCTGGTCGCCGGCCTGGCGCACCAGCTTGACGCCCTCGCCGACCTCCATGTTGGACGACGAGATCAGGCCGGAGATGTCCTTGGCGGCGGCGCTGGAGCGCTGCGCCAGGGTGCGCACCTCCGAGGCGACGACGGCGAAGCCCTTGCCGGCATCGCCGGCCCGGGCTGCCTCGACGGCGGCGTTCAGCGCCAGCAGATTGGTCTGGAAGGCGATGTCGTCGATCACCCGGATGATGTCGGAGATCTTCTGCGAGGCGGTCTCGATGCGGGCCATGGCGTCGACCGCCTGGCCGGCGATGGCGCCACCCGACTGGGCCGCCTGCATCGCATCATTGGCGATCGCGGCGGCATCCCGCGAGGCCTGGGCCGAGGCCTTGACCGAGGCTGCGAGCTCCTCGGTGGTGGCGGCGGTCTCCTCCAGCGAGGAGGCCTGCTCCTCGGTGCGCTTCGACAGATCGTCGGCGCCCATGTTGATCTCGCGCGCCGCCAGCCCGACATCGGCCGAGGTCACCTGGATCGTGCGCACCGTCGAGGACAGGCGGTCCACCGTCTCGTTGATCGCGCCCTTGAGTTCGGCGAACTTGCCGCGATAGGCCGCATCGACCCGCACCGTCAGGTCGCCGCCCGCCACGGCCGACAGCGTCCGCGCGAACTCGCTCGTCGCCGAATCAACAACCGCGTTGATCTCGTTGATGCCGGCGACGAGCTTCTGCATCTGCTCGTCGGCCTGGTCGATCTGGAGCCTGGCCGAGAAGTCGCCGGCCGCAGCCGCTGCCACGACCTCGCCGACATCGGAGACCACGGCCTCCATCGACTGCGCCCGCGCCAGGCGCGCCGCCGCGGCGGCCTGTTCCTTCTGCTGCAGCAGCGCGACCTGTTCGCTGCTCTCGCGCAGCACCGAGACAGCCCGCGCCATCGCGCCGATCTCGTCGCTGCGCTTCGTGTGCGGCACATCGACGCCGTTGTCGCCGGCGGTGAGCCGGTCCATCACGACCCCGAGGTCGAGAAGTGGCTTGATGATCGCGCGCCTGGAAAACACCACCGCCGCCGCGATCGAGAGACCGAGCAGCACCAGCAGGGCGACCGGCAGCATCACGCGCATCTTGCCGGCGAAGGCGGCCGCCTCGGCTCCGAACGCCTCGCCGGCCTCCTCGTTGATGCGGCTGAAGCCCGACAGCTCGTCGACAAGCGCGGTCCGATTGCGCCGGCTGGCTTCGCTGTTGCCCCAGGCATCGGCGGCGCGTCCGGATACTTCTGTCGCCAATCGGGCGGTTTCCGCACGGGTCGCCGCAAAATCCGCGACCAGCTTGCTGATCTTGTCGGTCCGCTCGCGCTCGCTCTCGGGAACCTTTGCCAGGAAGACCTTCAGCCGTTCATCGACCCGGCTCAGGCCTTTCTCGATCGCGGTGGCGGCGTTCTTCGCCTCGTTGGGGTTGCGCGCCATATAGGCGAGGCGGGAATCTTCGCTGAGCTGGTTGACGGCGACGTTGAGGCGTTCGGTCGCCAGAGCCATGTCGTCTTGCGAGGCGACGCGCTGGTTCATCGTTTCCAGCCAGGAGATGCCGACCAGGGCGCTCGCCAGCGCGATCACCGCGCCGATGGCGACAATGCCGATCAGCCCGAGGATTTTGTCCCGAATTGATTTCATCGCGCGCCCTCGGCATGTCGTATCGATCGATTTCGGGGAATTTAGTGATTGTAGCTGAAGGTGAAGTTAAATTTTCTCCGGACAAATCAAGAACATTGCCCCGGTTTGCCGAAATTGCGGGCGCGTCCCGGCTGCCTCGATACCTGCCGCTGCGTCAGTCGGCGCCCGCGACGGCCACCCGTTCGCCCCAAGCCGGCGGTTCCTGCCGGCCCTGCGCCAAACGCCTTTCCAGAGCGGGGTGAAATGCTTTAGGAGCGTTCCAGATTCAGTGCGCGCGAGGCTAGCCGACAATGGCGAATGATCTGTCCCCTCCGAGCCGGCAACTCGTCACGGTGTTCGGCGGCTCCGGCTTCGTCGGCCGCCATGTCGTGCGGGCGCTCGTCAAGCGCGGCTATCGCGTCCGGGTCGCGGTGCGCCGGCCCGATCTCGCCGGCTTCCTGCAGCCCCTCGGCGTCGTCGGCCAGATTCACGCCGTCCAGGCCAATCTGCGCTATCCCGCCTCGGTCGCCGCCGCGGTCAAGGGGGCCGATGCGGTGGTCAACCTGGTCGGCATCCTGCAGGAGGGCGGCCGGCAGACCTTCACGGGCGTGCAGGCCAACGGCGCCCGCGCCGTGGCCCAGGCTTGTGCAGCCGCCGGCATCGGCCGCGTGGTGCACGTCTCCGCCATCGGCGCGGCGCGCGATTCGCGCTCGCTCTATGCCCGCAGCAAGGCGGAAGGCGAGGCTGCCGTGCAGGCGGCCGTGCCGGACGCCATCGTGCTGCGGCCGTCCATCGTCTTCGGGCCGGAGGATGATTTCTTCAATCGCTTCGCTTTTCTGGCGCGCATGCTGCCGATCCTGCCGCTGATCGGCGGCGGCGAGACGAAGTTCCAGCCGGTCTTCGTCGGCGACGTGGCGGAAGCCGTCGCGCGTGCGGTCGATGGCAGCGTGGCGGGCGGCCGCGTCTATGAGCTCGGCGGACCGGAGGTGAAGAGCTTCCGCGACCTCGTCGGCTATATCTGCGAGGTCACCGACCGCAAGCCGCTGCTGGTCTCGCTGCCCTTCCCGCTGGCACGGATCAAGGCGCGGATCCTCGAGATCGTCGACATGCTGACGCTCGGGCTGATGCCCGATGCGCTGATGCTGACCCGCGATCAGGTGGCGCTGCTCGAGAGCGACAATATCGTCTCCGAGGCGGCCGTGGCCGAAGGCCGCAGCTTCGAGGCTCTCGGCATCGCCCCGGTCTCGGCGGAGGCGGTCGTGCCGTCCTATCTCTGGCGCTTCCGCAAGACCGGTCAGTTCGACACGGCTCGCGCCGGTTGACCGGCTGCGCGGCGGGCACATTCGGAGCGAGGACATTCGGGACGATGCCGGACCTCGTCATCTATGATTGCGACGGCACGCTGATCGACACCGAGACGCTGTATGGCGAGGTCAGCCTCGCGGCCTGCCATGCGCTCGGGCTGACCGAGTGGACCATCGACCACTACGTCGACAGCATCGTCGGCATCCCCTGGTCCGACGGCGTCAAGATCATTGAGGCGGCTCATGGCCGCGCGCTGCCGGCGGATTTCGAGCAGCGGATCGAGGATGCGGTGGCGCTCCGGCTCGAATCCGAACTGCGCGCCCTGCCGGGGGTGCGCGAGGCGCTCAACGCCATCGGCGGCCGTCGCTGCGTCGCCTCATCGACCAGCGTGGCGCCGCTGCGCCGCAATCTCGCGATCACCGGACTGATCGATCTCTTCGATCCGCATATCTTCTCCGCCTCGCAGGTCCCGCGCGGCAAACCCCATCCCGACGTCTTCCTTCACGCCGCCGCCGAGATGGGCGCGCAGCCGCGAGATTGCCTCGTCATCGAGGATTCCGTGCCGGGCGTGCCGGCGGCGCGCGCGGCCGGCATGGCGGTCGTCGGCTTCACCGGCGTCTCGCATGACAAGTCGCGCAGCACCGTTCGCCTGACGGAAGCCGGGGCGCTCGCGGTCATCGACGATTTCGGCCAGTGGCCGGCGCTGGTGGCGGGGCTGCGCGCCTAGGTTCGGGCGTCTCGCCGCTGCCGTCAGAGCATGCTCGGCAGCACCCGGTCCGGCGGCTTGTGGCCGTCCATGAAGGTCTTGATGTTGACGATGACCTTCTCGCCCATATCGGCCCGGCCTTCATGCGTGGCCGAGCCCATATGCGGCAGCACCACGACCTTGTGCTGGCGCGCGAGCTTGAGCAGGCGCGGATTGACCGCGGGCTCGCTCTCGAACACGTCGAGCCCGGCTCCCGCGAGTTCGCCCGCTTCCAGCATCCGCGCCAGGGCCGTCTCGTCGACGACCTCGCCGCGCGCCGTGTTCACCAGGATGGCGTCGGGCTTCATCAGCTTCAGCCGGCGGGCCGAGAGCAGGTGATAGGTCGCGGGCGTATGCGGGCAGTTGACCGAGACGATGTCCATCCGCGCCAGCATCTGGTCGAGCGAATCCCAATAGGTCGCGTCGAGCTTCTCCTCGATCCGCGAATCGAGACGGCGGCGGTTGTGGTAGTGGATCGAGAGGCCGAAGGCGGCGGCGCGGCGCGCCACGGCCTGGCCGATGCGGCCCATGCCGACGATGCCGAGCCTCTTGCCGGTGATGCGGCGGCCGAGCATCCAGGTCGGCGACCAGCCGGCCCATTCGTCGTCGGGGATGACGCGCGCGCCCTCGGCGATGCGCCGCGCCACGGCGAGGATCAGCGCGATCGTCATGTCGGCGGTGTCTTCGGTCAGCACGCCGGGTGTGTTGGTCACGGTGATTCCGCGCTGCACTGCGCTCGCGACGTCGATATTGTCGACGCCGTTGCCGAAATTGGCGATCAGCCGCAACTGCTCGCCGGCCTGGGCGATCAAGGCGGCGTCGATCCGGTCGGTCACCGTCGGGACGAGGACATCGGCGGTCTTCACGGCCTCGACCAGCGCGGCCTGGCTCATCGGCGTGTCGTCGATGTTGAGGCGGGCGTCGAACAGCTCGCGCATGCGCGTCTCGACCACGGCGGGCAGCTTGCGCGTGACGACGACCAGCGGCTTCTTTTTCGACATGGACGGCTCCTCCTCCACAGGCCGTCGCGGCTGCCGCCTTTTGGCCTCAACCCCCCATTAACCGCAGGGCATCAGGAATGAGGTCGGCATGATCGCTCGGCTTCGCCCGTTCTCTAAGTGGCGGGGCGGCGGATGACAACATGACCCTTCGCCGGGGGTGGCTCGGCGTGGCGGCGGTGGCGGAATGGAGATCGGACGGATGGCAGGTTTGTCGAGGCGTGGCGTTCTGAGCGGGCTTGCGCTGATGGCGGCGCTGGCGGCCGGCCCGGCTGCACAGGCTCAGGACCTCCAGGCGGGCTCCGTCACCGGGCTGCCCGTGCCGCGCTATGTCAGCCTGAAGACCGACCGCGTGAACCTGCGCGAAGGGCCGTCCAAGGAACACCGCACCCGCTGGGTCTACCAGCGCGCCGGTCTGCCGGTCGAAATCGTCGCCGAATTCGAGACATGGCGGCGCGTGCGCGATGCCGACGGCTCCGAAGGCTGGGTGCTGCACAGCCTGCTCTCGGGACGGCGCACGGCGCTGATCGCGCCCTGGTCCAAGGTCAAGGATGAGACCTTCACGCTGCGCAAGGCGGCAGAGGAGGGCTCCGCCGTGGTGGCCAGGCTGCAGGCGGGCGTCATCGCCAGCGTCGCATCCTGCGCCAATTCCTGGTGCCGGATCAGCGTCGGCAATACCGAAGGCTATCTCCGCCAGGACCGGCTCTGGGGTGTCTATCCCAACGAAAAGGTCGATTGAGGCGAGGTCAGGGGCCGGCGCGGGAGCGACTTTGCAGGCTGTTCACGTCTTTGCAGGCTGTTCACTCGGCCTGCGCGGCGTCGATCTTGCGCAGCCGCACCACCACATCGACGCGCGCGATCTCGTAGCCCTCGGGCGGCTCCGGCAGCGCCGCGACGTCAACGGCTTCCGCGGGGATGTCGATCACCGTGTTCTCGCCATCGACGACGAAATGATGATGCTCGCTGCTGTCGGTGTCGAAGAAGGTCTTGGCGCCGTCGATCGCGAGTTCACGCAGCAGACCGGCCTGGGTGAACTGGTGCAGCGTGTTGTAGATCGTGGCGAGTGAGACCGGGATCTTCTCCTTCATCGCCTCTTCGTAGAGCATCTCGGCGCTGATGTGCCGGTCGCCCCGGGCGAACAGCACCCAGCCGAGCGAGACGCGCTGTCGCGTCGGACGCAGGCCGACGCGACGCAGCCGCTCGCGGATGTCGTGGAACGGGCAGCCTTTCCGCGCGGTCGATCCAAAGCCCTGATGCTGGGAAATCAGATCGCTCATCGCTTCCGGCCAGTCCTCGCTTCGGTGTGACTGCGCGGGCGACCTGCGCCCGAGCCAGATTAGATTTGATGTAAGGCTTCGATCTGCCCGCCGCAAGCTCATCGACCGAAAGCACGCAAAGCGTGCATAAAGTCGTTTAATGCACCTATACGGATATGGCTTGCTTGCGATAGGCTCGCCCATCGTCGACGGGGCACGGCCAATGACATGGGTTGATGTGCGCGGATGGGTTTACCGGGCGCTCGCGCTCGCGGCCGCAGCAGTGACCGTGGTCTTCGTGACCCTGTGGGCCAGCACGCCCGACGCCCGGCCCTCGGCGCCCGTATCGCAGCAGTGGATCGAGGCGATTTCCCAGTTCGGCATCGAAGCGGCCTATCCGCCGCAGGAGGATCTCGCGGTCGGCGATGTCTTCGCCTTCATTTCCGGCGATGCGAAACGCGACGTGAGCTCGGACCCGCTCCCGCTCCGCGCTCTGAAGCTCTTTCACATCGATCTCACCGAAGAACTCAAAGACGCCTATCGCGCGATCTACCGCTTTCCGAGCACCACGGATCGGCCGGCACGCGGACAGGTGTGGCGACACGCAGCCGCCACGGGAGCAATCTTCGAGAAGCCGGAGCATCGAAAGGAGTTGCCGCTCGTCCTCCTGCCAAATTTCACAGTTGCCATCGTTAAATCTGCGAATCTTGGGTCCGGAGGCCTGTCCGGCGTCGCGACGCGGCTCGGCCTGCGGTCAGGCAGCAGTTCTATGATGAGCGTGAAGGTGGAAGGAGCCGAGACATATGGTGTCCCCGCCCTTCCCGCGGAATGGAAACTCGCCGATTTCTGTGCCGCGCCCGACACCCGGCCGGTCTGCACGGATTCGGGGCTGCGCAAGCAACTCTCCATGCTGGTGGGGCAGGAGATCTACGAGGAAATGCCACCCGGTTCGGACGGTGCAAGGCGCCCACGCTTCAGCGTCGAACTCGGACTGGTCAACCGCGTCTTTCTGATCCGGTCGATCGAAACCATCGTCGAGCGTCGGGGTGGCTTCGCCGCGAAGATCGGCGACGACGACTCCTCTAGCTCCGAGAACGGGACAGGCGCGCAGGCGGCGGCGCCAAAAGCCGATCCCGATGCACCGCCGCCCGCAATTCCGGCAGGGTGGGCGACCGCCGAGGAACGAGCCCTGGCTGCAGCGGCCCTGCCGCTGACCGGAAATCGGCCCGGAATCTCGACGACGGTTCAGCGTGGCGATGCGTCGAGCGTTTCGATCATCGAGACACTGGAGCGCCCCGTCGCGATCGGCTTCCGCACAATCCGCTGGAAGGTCGCCAGATGAGGAGAAGCACGATGAGGCGGTTCGCCGTCCTGGCTGCGTTCTATTGGGCCCAGGCCGCCCATGTCCAGCCCGCCAATGCCCAGCCGGCGACGCCGTCCATCGTCACGCCGCATCCGGCGTCGGGCGACGGTCCCGACCCCTGCAACTGCAGGGACAATGCCCGCTGCAGCCTCCTGTGCGGCAATCCCGGCGGAGGCGGAGGCGGTGGCGGGATCGGCTCCGGCGGGGGGACCGGCGGCATCGGCACGCAACGTGTCAGCCCGAATTTGCTCAAGGACCTTCGCCCCGAGATGCAGTTGCAACGCCGGAACTGATATCGAGAAGCGCACCGCGCCCGCGGCAGAGATACATCTTGATCGGTAGCGGCGCCCGCTTTTTGCGTCGGTCCTGTCGTCTCCCGCTCCCTGATTCCCCATTCTGCATCGAGAAGTTGTTCCGCCGCGGCTTTCGTTCCGCCGTGGCAGCGTGTTAGGCACTGTCTGGAGATCGCCGCCGGCCGGCGGCCGGAACGGAGCGGAGTGGGTATGCAGCGGCAATCGTCTTTCAGCTACGAGGAGATCCTCGCCTGTGGCCGCGGGGAGCTGTTCGGGCCGGGGAATGCACAGTTGCCGCTACCGCCCATGCTGATGTTCGACCGCATCAGCGAGATCGCGGAAGATGGTGGGCCGAACGGCAAGGGCTTCGTCCGCGCCGAATTCGATATCAAGCCGGACCTCTGGTTCTTCGATTGCCACTTCAAGGGCGATCCGGTGATGCCGGGCTGCCTCGGCCTCGACGCGCTCTGGCAGCTCACCGGCTTCTTCCTTGGCTGGCTCGGCCTGCCTGGCCGTGGCCGGGCGCTTGGCGTCGGCGAGGTCAAGTTCGCCGACCAGGTTCTGCCGAGCGTCAAGCAGGTCGTCTACGGCGTCGAGTTCAAGCGCGTCTTCAAATCGAAGCTGGTGCTGGGCATCGCCGATGGCTGGCTCGAGGCCGACGGTAAGCGCATCTATACGGTCAGCGACATGCGCGTCGGCCTGTTCAAGCCCGAAGCGGCGTAGGTCACGCCGCATCGGGAAAACCCGCCCGATGCGAAAAAACGAGACCGACGATTTGAAGATCGGAGCATCGCGTCCGCGGAAAGCCGGGTCCCACTTTTCCGCGCGATGCTCTAGGAAAAGCGCAGGCGCGACCTTGCGCCGGTAGCCCGCTCGGTCCATCTGCGCGGGAACGACATCGAGGCGCCGGAACTGTAAGAGGTCCGCCGGTGCCCAATAGCAGCCGGAGTCAAATGCATGAGACGCGTGGTGGTCACCGGGATGGGCATCGTCTCATCCATCGGCAACAATACGCAGGAAGTGCTGTCCTCCCTGCACGAGGCGAAATCCGGCATCTCCTTCATGCCCGATTTCGCCGAACACGGTTTCCGCAGCCGCGTCGCCGGCGTTCCGACCCTCGATCCGTCGACCGTTCTGGACCGTCGCGCCATGCGCTTCCATGGCGGCGGCTCGGCCTGGAACCAGGTCGCGATGGAGCAGGCGATCCTCGATGCCGGCCTCGAACCCGCCGAGATCAGCAATGAGCGCACCGGCATCATCATGGGCTCCGGCGGTCCCTCGACGCGCGCCCTGATCGACGCCTACGACAAGGCGCGCGAGAGCGGCTCCTCCAAGAAGGTCGGCCCCTTCGCCGTGCCCAAGGGCATGTCCTCGACGGCCTCGGCGACCCTCGCGACCTGGTTCAAGATCAAGGGCGTGAATTATTCGATCTCCTCGGCCTGCGCGACCTCGAACCACTGCATCGGCAACGCCTATGAGCTGATCCAGTGGGGCAAGCAGGACATGATCTTCGCCGGTGGCTGCGAGGAGCTGGACTGGACGCTGTCGGTGCTGTTCGACGCGATGGGCGCGATGTCGACCGACTACAACGAGACCGCTGCCCGCGCCTCGCGCGCCTATGATGTCAACCGCGACGGCTTCGTCATCGCCGGTGGCGCCGGCGTCGTCGTGCTGGAGGAACTCGAGCACGCCAGGGCGCGCGGCGCCAGAATCTACGGCGAGATCGTCGGCTACGGCGCGACCTCCGATGGCTACGACATGGTCGCCCCCTCCGGCGAGGGTGCCGTGCGCTGCATGAGGATGGCGCTGGAGGGCGTCAAGGCGAAGGTCGACTACATCAACCCGCATGGCACCTCGACCCCGGTCGGCGACGCCAAGGAGATCGAGGCGATCCGCGAGGTCTTCGGCGCCGGCGACAAGGCCCCGCCGATCTCGGCGACCAAGTCGCTCACCGGCCATTCGCTTGGCGCCACCGGCGTGCAGGAGGCGATCTACTCGCTGCTGATGCTGAACAACGACTTCATCTGCGAGAGCGCCCATATCGACGAGCTCGATCCGGCCTTTGCCGACATGCCGATCGTGCGCAAGCGCATCGACAATGCCGGGCTGGGTTGCGTGCTCTCCAACTCCTTCGGCTTCGGCGGCACCAACGCCACCATCGTGATGAAGAAGCTCGAAGCCTGAGGGCGCGCACATGCTGTTCATGGTGATCGAGCATTTCGACCAGGCGCGGGTGAAGGAGATCTACGCCCGCTTCCACGAGAAGGGCCGGATGGCGCCCGAGGGCCTGGTCTATCTCGACAGCTGGATTTCGGCCGATCTCGGCCGCTGCTTCCAGGTGATGCAATGCGATGACGTCACCAAGCTGCAGGAATGGGTGCTGGCCTGGGGCGATCTCGCCCGCTTCGAAATCGTGCCGCTAGCCTCGTCCAAGGACACCGCCGCGGCTGTGAAGCGGCACTTGTAGCGTGACGGGTGTCGTCTAGACGAGTATAGGGGTTGTCTAGACGAAGGAGGCGGGCATGGCGTTCCATATTCGCGACCCCGAAACCGATCGCATCGTGCGGGAGCTGGCGTCAAAGACGGGCGCCTCGCTCACCGACGCCGTGCGAGAGGCCGCCGCGGAAAAGCTGGCGCGGGTTGAACGCGTTCTGGAGCGCGCGGACAAGCGGCCCTTGCGCGAGCAGATTCGTGATATTCAGGAGCGCGTTGCGGACCGCGGCAAGACGGGCTTGAAGGCCGACAAGGCGTTCTTCGACTGGCTCTCCGGCGACGAATGATCTTCGTCGATGCCTCCGCGTTGACCGCCGTCATCGGCGCCGAGCCGATGTCCGATCGTGTCCTGGATTGCCTGGAGAGCGACTCGATTTTTTTCACTTCGCCCGTTGCGGTCTATGAAACCGCAGTTGCCGTCGCACGAAGCGCGAACTACTCGATCGCGGAGGCGTTGACCGAGGTGCGCGACTTCCTGGCACGCGCGGGAATCATGATCGAGGCTGTCGACGATGCACAGGCTGCCGAGGCGCTCGCCGCCTTCTCGCGCTTTGGCAAAGGCCGGCATCCTGCAGGATTGAACATGGGCGATTGTTTCGCTTATGCCTCCGCCAAGACACGCGATGCCGCGATCCTGTTCGTCGGCAACGATTTCAGCCGAACCGATCTTCGCGACGCGCTCGCCAATCCCTGACTTGAAGGCCGTCCCCATGCTCTCCCTCATGCACAACAAGCGCGGCCTCGTCATGGGCGTCGCCAACCAGAACTCGATCGCCTGGGGCATTGCCCGTACGCTGCATGCCCATGGCGCCGAGATGGCCTTCACCTATCAGGGTGACGCGCTCGGCAAGCGCGTCAAGCCGCTCGCCGAAAGCATCGGCTCGAAGCTGGTCCTGCCCTGCGATGTCGAGGACATCGCGACGGTCGATGCCGCCTTCGCTGCGATCGACGAGGCCTGGGGCGGCGATCCTGAGCGCAACACGCTGGATTTCATCGTTCATGCCATCGGCTTTTCCGACAAGAACGAGCTCAAGGGCCTCTACGCCGACACCAGCCGCGACAACTTCTCTCGCACCATGGTGATATCCTGCTTCTCCTTCACCGAGGCGGCGAAGCGCGCGGCCGAGCGCATGCCGAAGGGCGGCAGCATGATCACGCTGACCTATGGCGGCTCGACCCGGATCATGCCGAACTACAACGTCATGGGCGTCGCCAAGGCGGCGCTGGAGGCGAGCGTGCGTTATCTCGCCGGCGACTACGGTCCGCGCGGCATCCGCGTCAACGCGCTCTCGCCCGGGCCGGTGCGGACGCTGGCCGGCGCCGGCATCTCGGATGCGCGCGCGATGTATTCCTGGCAGCGCGCCAATTCGCCGCTGCGCAAGTCGGTTTCGCTGGACGAGATCGGCGGCTCGGCGTTGTATTACCTCTCCGACCTGTCGGGCGGCGTCACCGGCGATATCCACCATGTCGATGCCGGCTATCACATTACCTCGATGCCGGCGCTCGACGGGCTGCGGGCGGCGGACGAGGCAAGCGCGGACTAGGGACAAGCGCGGACCAGGGAACTACGCTCGGGCCGGCGGGTTTTCCTTCTTCCAGCAAGGAGACGGATATGGTCACGGTCAGGTATGAAATCGTCGAGCACGATGGCGGCTGGGCCTACAAGGTCGGCGATGCCCTCTCGGAGACGTTCGGGTCGCATGACGCCGCTCTGAAGGCCGCGACGAGCGCCGCGGCGCGCCAGAGGATCGCCGGCACCACGGACGGCATCGTCTATCAGGACGAGAAGGGCCAGTGGCACGAGGAACTGGCCGATGGCCGCGACCGGCCGGCGACGCGGGTCATCGACCAGCCCTGACGGCGACCATGCCGTTTCCGGTCTATCGGGCCGTGAAGAAGGTCAGCAGCACTTTCCCCTTCTCGCCGATCAGGCAGAGAAAGCGCCGCGGCTTGTCCGAGCGGTCGGTCCGCAGATAGGCCTCGCCCATGACGATGCGCGTGATCGGCGTATCCTCGACCTTGGTCTCGGCGACCGCGACGGTCGCCCCGTCTTCGTCGATATAGATATCCTTGATCTCCGGCTCGCGGGCCGAGATCGTGTGCAGTGCGGCAGTCTTGCAGGAGGCGATCTCTGGCGAGGCAGGCTTCTCAGACGGTGCGCCCGAGGTCGGCCCGGCCGTCTGCGCGAGGGCAGGGGCGGCGAGCAGGGTTGCGATCAGCAGGGCAGGGCCGGTGAAGCGGGACATGGTGGCACTCGGATTGCGGTGAGTGCTGAACGCTTCACGCGAACAAAGGTTGCCGCCGCTCGCCCGATGCACGTCGGCGCGCGCATCGGACCTTGCCGTCATGGTCGGGTTCGACCCGACCATCCAAATCTGCGCCGGTCGAGCGCCATGCTCAGGACGTCAATGCCCACCACAAGGGTGAGCATGACGGGCATGACGGGAAAGTCGGGTCTTCCCGGCCAGAGCCGCTTCAGAGACCCAGCTTCTTTTTCCGCTGGCCGAGCGTGCGCAGGCGCAGCGCGTTGAGCTTGATGAAGCCGGCGGCGTCGCGGTGATCATAGGCGACGGCGCCTTCCTCGAATGTCACGAGATCCTGATCGTACAGCGAATAGGGGCTGGAGCGGCCGACGACATGCACGCCGCCCTTGTAGAGCTTGAGGCGGACCTGGCCGGCGACGAACTCCTGGCTCTTGTCGATCAGCGCCTGCAGCATCTCGCGCTCCGGCGAGAACCAGAAGCCGTTATAGATCAGCTCCGCATATTGCGGCATGATCTGGTCCTTGAGATGGGCCGCGCCGCGGTCGAGCGTGATCGACTCGATGGCGCGATGGGCGGTGTGTAGGATCGTGCCGCCGGGAGTCTCGTACATGCCGCGCGACTTCATGCCGACGAAGCGGTTCTCGACGAGGTCGAGCCGGCCGATGCCGTTGTCGCGGCCGAGATCGTTGAGCTTCGCCAGCAGGGTCGCGGGCGACATCTTCACGCCATCGATGGCGGTCGCGTCGCCGGTCTCGAAATCGATCGTGATGTAGGTCGGCTTGTCGGGCGCCTCCTCGGGCGAGATCGTGCGTGAATAGACGTAGTCCGGCACCTCCTGCGCCGGGTCTTCCAGCACCTTGCCCTCGGAGGAGGCGTGCAGCAGGTTCGCGTCGACGGAGAACGGTGCCTCGCCGCGCTTGTCCTTGGCGATCGGGATCTGGTGCTGCTCGGCGAAGGCGATGAGCTGCTCGCGCGAGCGCAAATCCCATTCGCGCCAGGGCGCGATCACCACGACGTCGGGCTTGAGCGCATAGGCGGTCAGCTCGAAGCGGACCTGGTCGTTGCCCTTGCCGGTCGCGCCATGGGAGACGGCGTCGGCGCCGACCCGCTCCGCGATCTCGATCAGCTTCTTGCCGATCAGCGGCCGCGCGATCGAGGTGCCGAGCAGGTAGACGCCCTCATAGGCGGCATTCGCGCGGAACATCGGGAAGACGTAGTCCCGCACGAATTCCTCGCGCAGGTCCTCGATGAAGATGTTCTCCGGCTTGATGCCGAGCAGCAGGGCCTTGTCGCGGGCCGGCCCGAGTTCCTCGCCCTGGCCGAGATCGGCGGTGAAGGTCACGACCTCGCAGTTATAGGTGATCTGCAGCCACTTCAGGATGATCGAGGTATCCAGGCCGCCAGAATAGGCGAGCACGACCTTTTTCACGGTTTTGTCGGTCATCTTGATCATCTTCCTGCTGCTGCGCCAATCCGGCGTCGCGGGCCGCTTTTCGAACGCAATGGCGCACTATCCCAGCCCCGTGGGCGACGCAATCGGAACCTTCTGATCGATGCCGCGTCTTCGTGTGATGGATCGGTGTTGATGACGCCGGTCTGACGACGCGTGGACACCCTCCGCACCTTGCGGTCGCGCCTCGGGAGGCTCAGGCTCCGGATGCGCGACTTGAAACCTAGACGACCGACTCGGAGGCTGAATGCCGAATCGTCCTGTTCTGGACTTCTGGTATGAGTTCGCATCACCCTATTCGTTCCTGAGCGCGCTGAGGATCGAACCGCTGGCCGAGGCTGCCGGGGTCAATTTGCGCTGGCGGCCCTTTCTGCTGGGGCCGATCTTCGCAGCCCAGGGCTGGTCGACCTCGCCCTTTGCGCTCTATCCGAGCAAGGGGCGGTATATGTGGCGCGACGTCGAGCGCCGCGCCGGCCGCAACGGCCTGGGCCTCGTCAAGCCCGAGACCTTCCCGCAGAACTCGCTGATCGCGGCGCGGCTCGCTCTGGCGGGGCGTGAGGCGGGCTGGCTGCCCAGCTTCTCGAAGGCGCTGTTTCGGTCCGCCTTTGCTGAGGGCCGCAACATCGCCGAGGAGGCGGTCCTGAGCGCGGCCCTGAAGCAGGCCGGCGCCGATCCCGGCGTCGCCTTTCCCGCCTCGCGCAGCGAGGAGGTCAAGGGTCGGCTGCGCGCCGAGATCGAATATGCCAAGTCGATCGGCATCTTCGGCGGACCGACCTTCGTCACCGAGGATGGCGAATTGTTCTGGGGCGACGACCGGCTCGAGGAAGCGCTGGACTGGTCGCGACACGGCCGCTGAACCGTATCGAAAGCGTGAAGCCTGGCGTCCGGGGCTTCAGGTCCGGTTGTTCGTTTTCCAGCATCCGGCGCTGCCGGGCGCCTTCCATACGCCGTTGGCCTTGCAGGTGCTGAACGTCGCCGAACACAGCCGGGCAATGCAGCCGCTCGGATTGTTGCCGGCAGCCTGACATTTCTGTTCGCAACTCGCGTTTATCTGCGAGCAGGAACTCTGCGCGGCCTTGCAACCGTCCTGCGCAGTGGCGGGGTGCAGCGTGGCTGCAAGGACGATGAAGCCAAGCACGAGCGCGGTCACGGTTTTCATGACTAACCTCCCTCTTCCCTTTGGGAAGGTTAATGCGATGTTGCGACCTGGTCCACCATGTGCCGTGCCTGCTCAGGGGCTGGCGCCGCCGCCTCCCGGCGGTCGCGCCCAGGGGCCGCGCGCGGCAGGGTCGATATGCGCGGCCGATTCCTCGACCATCGTCTGCAGGTCCTGCCGATCGGCGATGCGCGGCGGATGAGGCGGCATCGCCGGCATCCGGCCGCCCGCCGTCTGGACCAGCGCCTGCACGCGCTTGGTGACGGAGGGGTGGGTCGAGAACAGATCGGCGAAATCGTCCGGGTCGTTCTCGAAGCACATGTCCATCACGCCCGACGGCACGCCCTCGATGTCGGCGCGGCCGGCGATCTTGAGCAGGGCCGAGATCATCGCGTCCGGGTTCTTGGTCAGCTCGACAGCGCCCGCATCGGCGAGATATTCGCGCGAGCGTGACAGCGAGAGCCGGATCACGACCGCCAGGAACCAGGCCACGGCGATCACGGCGAAACCGATCAGGATCGCGACGCCGCTGCCCTTCTTCGAATCGTCGGACGAGACGCGAATGCGGCTGCGCGCCATGCCCCGGAACAAGATTTCGCCGACCAGCGAGATGATGCCGGCGATGACCACCGCGATGATCATCAGGCGGACATCGCCATTGCGGATATGGGTCAGTTCATGGGCGAGCACGGCCTCGACCTCGGCATCGTTCAGTTGCGCGAGCAGGCCGCTCGTCACCGTCACCGTGAACTGCTTGTCGTTGACGCCGCTGGCGAAGGCGTTGAGCGCCTCGCTCTCGACGATGGCGAGCTTGGGCACGGTCAGGCCGCGCGAAATGCAGAGGTTCTCCAGCATGCGGTAGAGCTTGGGATTGTCGTCGCGCGACAACCCCTGCGCGCCGGAGACGGCGCCGATCAGGCTGACGTTGATGCGAAAGCCGATGAAGACCCAGGCGCCGGCGGCAAGTGTGGTGAAAGGCAGCCAGGCCCAGAACTGTCGTCCCGCCTCGCCGAAGACGGTGCGCCCTCGCGGCACGCCGCCATAGCCGTAGCCGACGAGCAGCAGGCCCCAGACCGTCAGATAGACCAGTGCGAACAGTCCCGCGATCAGGAAACCCGACCTGATCCGGTTGCTGCGCATATGGCTGTAGAGCCCGAAGGCCTGGCCCAGCATCGCCGCCGCCCCGTCCGCCGGTTGTCGTCGGCTGTCAGAACTTCACGCTCGGCGCGACCTCGATCTGTTCGCGCACGGTCTCGCCGACATCGAAGAATTCGCGCTGGGTGAAGCCCATCTGCGGCGCGAACAGTACAGCCGGGAAGGCCTGGATCGCGGCGTTGAACTCGCTGACCGCATTGTTGAAGAAGCGGCGCGCCGCCGCGAGCTTGTCCTCGACATTGCCGAGATCGACCTGGAGCTGTTGGAAATTCGCGCTCGCCTTGAGGTCGGGATAGGCCTCGCCGAGAGCCAGCAGGCGCCCGACCGCGCCGGAGAGCTGCTGTTCGGCGGCGGCCTTGTCATGCACGCTGCCGGCGCCCTGCGCGGCGTTGCGCGCGGCGATCACCGCATCGAGCGTGCTCTTCTCATGGGTCGCGTAGCCCTTCACCGTCTCGACCAAATTGGGAATGAGGTCGTGGCGCTGCTTGAGCTGCACGTCGATGTCGGCGAAGGCCTGGTTGACCCGCTGCCGCATCGCGACGAGGCCGTTATACGTCATGATCAGGTAGACGGCGATCGCTGCGATCAGCCCCAAGACAACCCAGCCCATGGCATGCTCCTCAAGCGCAGGCGAAATCCGGCCTGCAACCTCGCATGAAGGACGACGTTGGGGAAGCGGCGCGGTTGCCGGCTACTGCGGCAACACCTGCGTGCAGGCCCGCGCGGCGTAGGGCTGGTCAAGACGCGCCTGAACGAAGGCCAGGCGATTGAGGCGCAGTTCCTGCGGATTGCCAAGGGTGGCAAGCGGGTCTGGCTGCAGGCGACCTATACGCCGATCCTCAATGCCTTCGGCAAGCCGGTGAAGGTTATCAAGTTCGCCACCGACATTTCTGCCGACAAGGACGCCGTGGCAAATCTCGAAGGCCAGATCGCCGCGATCCGCAAATCCCAGGCGGTCATCGAATTTGACCTGTCCGGCACCATCCTCGACGCCAACGACAAGTTCCTCGGGGCGGTCGGCTACACCCTGGCGGAGATCAAGGGCAAGCATCACCGCATGTTCGTCGACCCCGCCGAGCACGCCGCCGACTCCTACCGCCTGTTCTGGGAGAAACTCGGGCGCGGCGAGTATGACGAGGGCCAGTATCGCCGGGTCGGAAGGGGCGGCAAGGAGATCTGGCTGCAGGCCAGCTACAATCCGATCTTCGATGCGCTGGGCAAGCCCTTCAAGGTCGTGAAATGCGCCACCGACATCACCGCCAGCAAGCTTGCGCAGGACGCGCTGCGCGCTGCCGTCGCCGACACCCGCGGCGTGGTCAACGCCGCCATGGCGCGGGATCTGACCCAGCGCGTCGCGATTCAGGGCAAGAGCGGCGAGATCGCCGAGCTTTGCGGGGGCGTCAACGAGCTGGTCGATTCCTTCGCCGAGGTGATCCGGACGGTCGCGACGATCTCGCAGCAGATCACCACCGGCGCCGACCGGATCGGCGAGGGCAGCCACGATCTGGCCCAGCGGACCGAAGAACAGGCGAGCAGCCTCGAGGAGACGGCGGCGACGACGGAGGAGCTTGCAGCTTCGGTCAAGCAGAGCGCCGAGCGTGCGCGCGAGGCGACCAGCCTCGGCGATACGGCCAACGGCATCGCCAATCGTGGCGGCACCATCGTCGGCGATGCGGTGCTGGCCATGGAGCGGATCGAGAAGGCCTCGGCCGACATTGCCGAGATCATCACGGTGATCGACAACATCGCCTTCCAGACCAATCTGCTGGCTTTGAATGCCGCCGTCGAGGCGGCCCGTGCCGGCGATGCCGGCAAGGGCTTCGCTGTCGTCGCCTCGGAGGTTCGCGCTCTGGCGCAGCGCTCCAGCGAGGCTGCCAACGACATCAAGACACTGATCTCGAACTCGACGCAGCAGGTATCCACCGGCGTCCGTCTGGTCAAGGATGCCGGCACCGCCCTTTCGGAGATCGTCGGTTCCTCGACAAGCGTCGCGGCCGCCCTCGCCGACATCTCCAGCGCGTCCAACGAGCAGGCCAACGGCATCGAGGAGGTCGCCAAGGTCGTTGCCCATATGGACGACATGACCCAGCGCAATTCCTCCATGGCCGAGCAGAGCGCCGGCGTCGCGCGCGAGCTTCAGCGTGCGACGGGCTCGCTCCGGCAGATGGTCGAGAACTTCAAGATCGCGGGGAGCCCCGTTCGCAGTCTGGAGGCGAGCGTCATCGCCGAACTCAAGCAGGCCGCACCGCATCTGCCGCCGGCCCGCGCCGGGGCGGCCCATGTCGCGCCCCACCTCGCGCCCCGGCCGTTGCAGCGCCGCGCCGCCGGCGGGGCCGCGAGCGGCTGGTCCGAATTCTGAGCCTGGCGGCTGCCGGGGAGCCAAGCAGGGCGGCCGGGTATGCGGGCCCGGCGCCTGAAGGGGCAACTCTGTTTCCGAGGGGAACCGCCTCAATCGCCGCTGTAGCGTTCCTCCGTCCACGGGTCGCCGCGGTCGTGATAGCCGCGGACCTCCCAGAAGCCGGGCTGGTTGGCGGTCGTGAATTCGACCCGCTTCAGCCATTTCGCGCTCTTCCAGAAATACAGCTTCGGCAGCACGAGCCGGAGCGGTCCGCCATGCTCGGCGGTCAGCGGCCGGCCCTCCCAGGAATGGGCCAGGATGGCGTCCTCGCTGGCGAAATCCGCGAGTGTCAGATTGGTGGTGTAGCCGTCCTGGGCATGCAGCACGACGAAGCCCGCCTCCGGCCTCGGCCGGGCGAGGTCGAGCAGCGTGCGCGTCGAAACGCCCTCCCAGCGGTTGTCGTAGCGCGACCAGGTTGTGACGCAGTGGATGTCGGAGACTTCGCTCGCCTGTTCCTGCGCGAGGAGATCCGTCCAGCGCCAATGCTGCGGGTTCTCGACCGCGCCATCGATGTCGAGCGTCCAGTTCGCCAGCGAAATCTCCGGCTGCAGGCCGAGATCGAGCACCGGCCAGTCCTTGACCAGATGCTGCCCCGGCGGCAGTCGTTCGCTCTCCGGCCGGGCGATGCGTCCGGTTAGGAACTTGCCGGCTTGCGCCCAAGCCTGCTTGGTCCGGGTGAGCTTGCTGTCGGACGGCGTTTCGGGGTCGTCGGTCATGATCCGCTCCATGCCACCTGGACCATCGCAAGGCTGCTCGCTGCAGTCCATCAGGTCATGGAAAGATCGCCGTCACCGCACGGCCGCGCAAGACTCTGATCTGCGCCGTCCCGCTTGCCCTCTGCCCTGCTTTCCATTACATCGCGCCTGTCCGAAGGGCCGTGATCGATCACCGCCGGGGGCGGCCTTTGAGGCCGGCTCCCGTTTGGTGTTTGGAACGGATCGTTCGGATGCGGATGTAAAACCGGCGGCCTTGCGCCGTCCTTCGTCCCGGCGCTGCGATGCGCGGGCCGGTGGACCAGCCTCTCAGGAGGCGCCGACGGGAGCATCCGGCCTGCAACACCAACCCAATCGGGCGCTTGCCGGACATCCGCGGGATACGCGGCCGGCGTCAGGAGAATGCATGTCAGCCGTAGAAAGCTTTTCGGGCCGCGAGGATTTCGCCGCCCTTCTCGAGGAATCCTTCGGTCAGAACGAAGCCCTCGAAGGTTCCGTCATCAAGGGCATCGTCGTCGCCATCGAAAAGGACATGGCGATCATCGATGTCGGCTTGAAGACGGAAGGGCGCGTCGCGCTCAAGGAATTCAACGGCCCCGGCCGTGACCAGGACATCAAGGTCGGCGACGAGGTCGAGGTCTATCTGGACCGGATCGAAAACGCGCTCGGCGAAGCCGTCATCTCGCGCGACAAGGCTCGCCGCGAGGAGAGCTGGGTCAAGCTCGAGAAGGCCTTCGAGGCTCGCGAGAAGGTTTCGGGCGTCATCTTCAACACCGTCAAGGGCGGCTACACCGTCGACCTCGACGGCGCTGTCGCCTTCCTGCCGCGTTCGCAGGTCGACATCCGTCCGATCCGCGACGTCGGCCCGCTGATGGGCCAGCCGCAGCCCTTCGAGATCCTCAAGATGGATCGCCGCCGCGGCAACATCGTCGTGTCGCGCCGCACCGTCCTCGAAGAGACCCGCGCCGAGGCTCGCTCCGAGCTTGTGGCTTCACTCGAAGAGGGCCAGGTCATCGACGGCGTCGTCAAGAACATCACCGAATACGGTGCGTTCGTTGACCTCGGCGGCATCGACGGCCTGCTCCATGTCACCGACATGGCCTGGCGTCGCGTCAACCATCCGTCCGAGGTCGTGACCATCGGCCAGACGGTCAAGGTCAAGATCATCAAGATCAACCAGGACACGCACCGCATCTCGCTCGGCATCAAGCAGCTGCTTGCCGATCCGTGGGATGGCATTGCAGCCCGTTACCCCGTCGGTGCGCGCCTCAAGGGTCGCGTCACCAACATCACGGACTACGGCGCCTTCGTCGAAGTGGAGCCGGGCATCGAAGGCCTCATCCACGTCTCCGAGATGTCCTGGACCAAGAAGAACGTCCACCCCGGCAAGATCGTCTCGACCTCTCAGGAAGTCGACGTCGCGATCCTCGAGGTCGATCAGGTCAAGCGCCGCATCTCGCTCGGTCTCAAGCAGACCCTCCGCAATCCGTGGGAGGTCTTCGCCGAGCAGCATCCGGCCGGTTCGACGGTCGAGGGCGAGGTCAAGAACAAGACCGAATTCGGCCTGTTCCTGGGTCTCGAAGGCGATATCGACGGCATGATCCATCTCTCCGATCTCGACTGGAACCGTCCGGGCGAGCAGGTCATCGAGGAATACAAGAAGGGCGACATGCTGCAGGCTGTCGTTCTCGATGTGGACGTCGAGAAGGAGCGCATCTCGCTCGGCCTGAAGCAGCTCGGCGGCGATCCCTTCGTGGATGCTGGCGAGTTCAAGAAGGGCCAGGTCGTCACCTGTGAGGTGATCGAGGTCAAGGAAGCCGGTCTCGACGTCAAGATCGCCGGCACCGACATGACCACCTTCATCAAGCGCGCCGAGATCGCCCGCGATCGCGCCGAGCAGCGCCCCGAGCGCTTCGCGGCTGGCGAAAAGGTCGACGCTCGCGTCATCCTGTTCGACAAGAAGGCCCGCAAGATCCAGGTCTCGATCAAGGCCCTGGAAATGGCCGAGGAGAAGGAGGCGATGGCGCAGTACGGCTCCGCCGACTCCGGCGCCTCGCTCGGCGACATCCTGGGCGCCGCCCTCAAGAAGGCGACGACCGACAAGAAGTGAGGTTCCGGCCGCCTCGGCGGCCGGATCATTCGATCAGCCCGCGCGGAGAAATCCGCGCGGGCTTTTGTTTCGGCTGTCGGCGGGAACATCCTCGCCGTCATCCCGGGCGTAGCGAAGCGGAGACCCGGGATTCATTCCTGAGCCTCCCCGATCCGCGCTCCGGAGTGGATCCCGGATCGGCGCGGCTGCGCCGCTTGTCCGGGATGACGCCGTACCTGCTGACAAGGAGAGCACCATGCCCCTCGCCGCCATCGGCATCGATTTCGGCACCACCAACAGCGTGGTGGCCCTGGCTCGCGCCGACGGCTCGGTGACGACGCGCTCCTTCGCCACGAAGCAGGGCGCGGTCGATGCCTACCGTTCGGCCCTGATGTTCTGGCGCGAGGGCCGCCCGCCGCAGAGCTCGATCGCCCATGTCAGCGGGCCCGACGCGCTCGACATGGCGTTGGGCATGACGACTGAGCACCGCTTCCTGCAATCGCTAAAGACCCATCTTTCCAGCCGCGCCTTTCAGGAGACGCGGCTGTTCGGCAAGCTCTTCAAGCTGGAGGATCTGATCGGCGTCTTCCTGTCGGATCTCTCGGCCGGCCTCGACGGCGTCGCCGAGACGCCCCTGGTCTCCGGCCGCCCCGTCGTCTTCGCTGGCGAGCGCCCGGATGAGGATCTCGCGCTCGGCCGGCTCAGGGCGTCCTATGCCAAGGCCGGCATGCCGCAGGTCGACTTCGCCTATGAGCCGCTCGGTGCCGCCTATTGGTATGCCCGTGATCTGGCGAAGCCGCAGACCATGCTGGTCGCCGATTTCGGCGGCGGCACCAGCGATTTCTCGGTGATGCGCTTCGAGCCCGGCGGGGCCGGGCGGCTAGATGCCATCCCGCTCTCCCATGCCGGCGTCGGCGTTGCCGGCGACACCTTCGACTACCGCATTATCGAGCATGCGGTTTCGCCGCGCCTCGGCAAGGGCAGCGACTATCGCTCTTTCGAGAAGCTGCTGCCGATCCCGGCGCATTACCATGCCGCCTTCGCGCAATGGCATCGGCTTTCGCTGATGAAGAGCCGCGAGACCATGGCCGAACTCAAGGCGCTGATCCGCGATGCGGTCGAGCCGGGCAAGCTCGAGGATTTGCTGACCGTGATCGAATACGATCTCGGCTACGAACTCTACCGCGCCGTCTCGGCCGCCAAGATCGCGCTCTCGGCCGCGAATGAGACCGTGCTGCACTTCGAACAGATGGGCGTCGCGATCGAGCGCACCATCACGCGCGCCGATTTCGACGGCTGGATCGCCGCGGATGTCGGTGCGATCGAGGCTGCGCTCGACAAGGCTCTGGCCGAGGCGAATGTTGCCTCCGGTGCGATCGAGGCCGTCTTCATGACCGGCGGCACCTCGCATGTGCCGGCCGTGCGCGCGCTGTTCGACCGCCGCTTCGGCGCCGGGCGGATCCATGTCGGCGATGCCTTCCGCTCGGTCGCGAGCGGGCTCGCTTTGCTGGCGCTCGACCGGACGCGCGCGCCGGTCGCAGCCTGAGGCTCGTGCTTCGCCTTGCTCCCGCTCCGGTGCGAGGCTACACCACGGACCCCAGAGCATAATGCCGAGAATGAGAACCGTTTTCGGGCCTCGTCATGATCTTTGGCTCTGAGCCGACAGGAGCGCCTTGATGTCGTCCGATGCTGATCTGCTCGCCGACCGTCGCAGTCTGCGCCGCAAGGTGACGCTGTGGCGCCTTCTCGCCGTCGTCGGCGTTCTCGGCGCGGCCGTCGTTGCCGGCCTCGCCTGGACGGGGCGGACCCCCGGCTCGCTCAGCCAGGCTCATATCGCCCGAGTCACGATCTCGGGCTTCATCTCGGGCGACAGGCGCACGCTGGAGCTCGTCAAGTCGCTCGAGAACAGCCGCGCCGCGGCCGTTCTGGTCAGGATCGACAGCCCCGGCGGCACGGTCAGCGGCTCCGAGGCGCTCTATGATGCGCTGCGCCAGCTCGCGGCGAAGAAACCGATGGTCGCGGTCGTCGACGGCCTCGCGGCCTCGGGTGGCTACATTGCGGCGATCGGCTCCGACCGGATCGTGGCGCGCCAGACCTCGCTCGTCGGCTCGATCGGCGTTCTGTTCCAGCTCCCGAACGTCGCGCAATTGCTGGACACCATCGGTGTCAAGGTCGAGTCCATCAAGTCGAGCCCGCTCAAGGCCGCGCCCAGCGGCTTCGAGCCGACTTCGCCGGAGGCGCGCGCGGCCCTCCAGCGCGTCGTCGACGACAATTACGACTGGTTCAAGCGCCTGGTCCGCGAGCGTCGCCGGTTGGCGGAGCCCGAGGTCGCGGTCGTCTCCGACGGGCGCGTCCACACCGGCCGGCAGGCTGCCGCGCTGAAGCTGGTCGACGAGATCGGTGGCGAACCGGAAGCGATCGCCTGGCTGGAGCGTGAGAAGGGGGTCGCCAAGGGATTGCGCGTCCGCGACTGGCGCCGCCGGAGCGAAACCTCGTCGCTTGGGCTGTGGAGCGCGGGCGAGGCGATGGCCCGCGCGGCGGGCCTCGACACGCTGGCCGCGATCCTGGCCCGTGCGGCCGATCAACCGCTCGGTTTGCGGCTTGACGCGCCTCTGGCGCTCTGGCAGCCTGCAGTCGAAAAGTGATGTTGATACAAGCGGTTATATTGCAACGATGATAAAATCAGAACTCGTTCAACGCATCGCCGAACGTAACGGCCATCTCTATCAGCGCGATATCGAGAATATCGTCACGGCGATCCTCGACGAGGTCGTCAAGGCGCTCTCGCGCGGCGACAGGGTCGAGCTGCGGGGCTTCGGCGCCTTCTCGCGCAAGGCGCGCTCCGCCCGCGTCGGTCGCAACCCCCGTACGGGCGATGCGGTCGAGGTCGAGGAGAAGTTCGTCCCCGTCTTCAAGACGGGCAAGGAGCTCAGGCTTCGGCTCAACGGGAAGGCGTGACGACGTTCTGAAAGAGGCTTTCGCCGGAAACGCGCCCGTCATTTCGGGACTCGATGGCGCCGCCGTCTCTCCGGAATGACGCCGAAGCCCTGAAAGATCGCGTGGTGGCAGCATCCCCGTGCCGCCCCGGATCGAGCGATCGCGCAAAGGAAACCCGATGAAATCCTTCTTCAAGGCCCTCGTCCTGGTGCCGATCGCGCTGGCGATCGTGCTGTTCTCGGTCGCGAACCGGGCACCTGTCCGCGTCTCTTTCGATCCGATCAGCCGCGACGCGCCGGTCTTTGCCTTCGATCTGCCCCTCTTCGCCGTCGTCCTAGCGGCGCTCGCCGTCGGTGTGCTGATCGGCGGTCTCGCCTCCTGGCTGGCGCAGGGCAAGCACCGCAGGGCGGCCCGCCGCAACCGGCGCGAAGCGGAGACCCTCCGCTCGGAGACACAGATGCTGCGCGCGGCCGTGCCGGACTCGGCCCTGCCGGCTCTCACCAATGGACGTGGCTGATGAAGCTTTTCGGACCTGACGAGATCGATGCGGCACTGACCTTTCCCGGGCTGATCGATACGCTCGCCGAGGCCTTTCGCGGCGAGGCGGTGGTTCCGCCCCGCACGCACCATCAGATCGCGCGACCGGGCGAGGAGGCTGTTCTCCTGATCATGCCGGCCTGGAGCGCGCCTGACAGTGAGACTGCCTATCTCGGCACCAAGATCGTCTCGGTCTTCTTCGCCAACGGCACACGCAACCTGCCGGGCGTCATGGGCGCCTATCTGCTGATGAACGGCCGCACCGGCGAGCCCCTCGCCGTGATGGACGGAAACCGCCTGACGCTGTGGCGCACGGCAGCCGCATCGGCGCTGGCCTCGCGCTACCTGTCGAACCCCGAAGCCTCCAGCATGCTGATGGTCGGTGCGGGCGGCCTCGCGCCCTTCCTGATCAAGGCGCACCGCGCGGTGCGGCCGCTGACCGACATCGCAATCTGGGCCCGCCGGCCGGAGGCGGCCGAAGCCGTCGTCGCCGAACTGGCACGGGATGGCATCGAGGCGAGGGCCGTGGTCGATCTGGAAGGAGAGGCGCGCACCGCCGACATCATCTCCTGCGCCACCAATGCGACGCAGCCGCTGATCCATGGCCGCTGGCTCAAGCGCGACGCGCATCTCGATCTCGTCGGCGCCTTCACCATGCAGATGCGCGAGGCCGATGCCGACGCGCTCGAGCGCGCCCGCGTCGTCGTCGATTCCGAGAAGGCGATCGACGAGGGCGGCGACATTGCCATCGGCATCGACGAGGGCAATTACACGGCCGAGAAGATCGCCGGGACGCTGACCGACCTGTGCCATGGCAGGATCGTCGGCCGTGCCGAGGAAGGCGAGATCACGCTGTTCAAATCCGTGGGCGTCTCGCTCGAGGATCTTGCAGCGGCGATTGCCGTCTGGGAAAGCCGCGCCCGCGCCTGAGGGCGGCGGTCGCGACCCTCCGGGCGGAAACGTCCGGCGTCGTTGCTCTGATGGCGCTCAGATCCGGACAGGCGCGCCACCGATCGCACCCAGCAGCCACAGCACCAGGACGATGACGAGGACGAGCCCCAGCACGCCGCCGAGGCCGGTCGCGCCATAGGAGCGATGGCCGTAATAGCCGCCGCCACCGAGCAGCAGCACGAGCAGGATGACGATGACGAGCGTGGACATGGCGGAAACCCTTTGAACTCTGCATCGCGGTGCGACGCGACAGGATGCAGAAGGGAACGCCGGGAACGCGCGGCAGGTTCCGGTCTCCGGGCCATGACGCCGGGTGCCCGGCCCTGCGCTATTCCGCCTTCACGCCGATCTCCTTGATCAGGTCGCCCCATTTCTTCATCTCGGTCTGCAGGAAGGCTCCGAGTTCGGCCGGTGTGCCGCCCACTGGCTCGGCCGCGAGCAGGTCCATCTTGGCGCGCAGGCCCGGATCGGCAAGCCCGGCCTTGGTGTCGGCCTGGATCTTGTCGATGATGGCCTGAGGCGTCCTGGCGGGCGCAAACAGCGCGAACCAGGACGAGACGTCGAAGCCCGGCACCGTCTCCGCGATCGGCGCGAATTCCGGCGCCGTGGCGGAGCGCCTGGCCGTGGTGATGCCGAGGCCCCGGATCGAGCCCGCCCGCACATGCGGCAGCGCCTGTGTGATGTTGTCGAAGATCAGGTCGATGCGCCCGCCGATCAGGTCCTGCGTCGCCTGTGCCGTGCCGCGATAGGGCACATGCACCATCTTCGTGCCGGTCAGCTTCTGGAAATACTCGCCGGAGAGATGCACCGAGGTGCCGACACCCGACGAGCCGTAGGTCAGCTTGCCAGGGTTCGCTTTGGCATAGGCGACCAGCTCGGCGACCGAATTGAACGGAAGGTCTTTATTGACCACGAGCAGGTTCGGCACGAGTGCGACCATGGTGACGGGCGCCAGATCCTTGACCGGATCATAATTGAGCCTGGCGTAGAGATACTGGTTGGTGGCCATGCCGACCGAGACGATCAGCAGCGTCTCACCATTCGGTTCGGCCTTGGCGACGACGTCGGTGCCGATATTGCCGCCCGCGCCGGCACGGTTCTCGACGACGAGGTTGATGCCCCATGCCTGGCCGAGTTTGTCGGCCACGAGTCGGCCGAGCACGTCGGTCGCCCCGGCGGGAGGGAAGGGCACCACCAGCTTGAGTGTGCGGCCCTGAGGCCAGGGCGCCTGCGCGAAGCCCGTTGCCGGCACGGCCATCGTTGCGCCGAGGCCGCCGAGCAGGGCCCGTCGGTCGATCCTGAAATCCGTCATGCTGCGTTGTCCTTCCCCGATCGGTCCGGATCTTGATCGTCCGGCTGTCGTTTCGGAGGCTGCCGCCTCGCAGGTGCCTTGTCCATCGCCAAATCGACAGTCCCGCGCTTGACCTTTGTCGCATATCGAGCCGATTCTTGGGTATGCACGCCCTGAATCGCCGAATCCTCGCCGCCTCCGTGCTCCTGATCGCGGCGCTCGCGCCCGTGACGGGGCAGGCTCAATCGACCGCCGATGAGGAGGCCAGGCGCCGCGCAGCCAACATCGCGGCCTTTCCGGAGGCTGCCCGCGCCCTCTTCGGCCAGAAGACGGCGCCGGCCGGCATGCAGGCGCGCGCCATCGGCTCCTATGCCCGCGGCTGCCTTGCCGGCGCGACCGCGCTGCCCATCGACGGGCCGAGCTGGCAGGTGATGCGGCTCGCCCGTAACCGCAACTGGGGGCACCCAGTCCTGATCGACTACCTCGAGGACCTTGCCCGCGACGTGCCGAAGATCAATGGCTGGCCCGGCCTCCTCGTCGGCGACATCTCGCAGCCGCGCGGCGGGCCGATGCTGACCGGCCACGCCTCCCACCAGATCGGCCTCGACGCTGATCTCTGGCTGACGCCGATGCCGCGCACCCGTCTCGACGGCGAGGCCCGCGAGAACATGCCGGCCGTCAACATGGCCCGCGCCGACTGGCGCGACGTCGATCCGAAGAACTGGACGCCGGCCCATACGAAGCTGATCAGGACGGCGGCGAGCGAGCCCCGGGTCGAGCGCATCTTCGTCAATCCGGCCCTGAAGGTCGCGCTCTGCCGCGAGGCTGGCGCGGACCGCTCATGGCTGAACAAGGTCCGGCCGATCTGGGGCCACAACTACCATTTCCATATCCGCATGAGCTGCCCGGCCGGGATGGCGAGCTGCAGCGGCCAGGAACCGCCGAATTTCGGCGATGGTTGCGGCGAGGAGCTTTCGGGCTGGATCGAGCGTCAGCGCGCCGCGATCTTCGCCCCACCGAAGCCGCCCCGCACGGGGCCGCCGCCGAAGCCCAAGCCGCCGATGTCGCTCGATGCGCTGCCGGCCGAATGCCGGCAGGTGCTGGTGTCGCGCTAGCCGACCTTCCGTCGTTAGCGCCGTGGCGGAGCGCGCCCTGCACTGTAGGCGAACGGGTCCCGGTCGGGGCTGATCGCGGGCTGGGCCTGGTCGTAGCCTTCCTGATCCATGACGCCGGTGCCCTCGTCGTCGCCGAGGATCATCTCCTCGGTCGGCGGCACGGAGCCCGGCAGCATCAAAGGCCCGCGCTGCTCGCTCGGCAGTGCCTGCGGCTGGTAGGAGCCGCCTGCGGGCCGGCTGGCGCGCGGCGGGTTGAGCGGCTTGTTGTCATACTCCTCGAGGAAGCGGCGCTGGCTCTCCAGCCCCTGTCCGCCATGGGCCGCGACCGGATAGGCTCCGGCGTTCGCGACCGCACCCGGCGGACGCATGCCGCCGCTCGGCTGGCGCAGCAGCCCGCCGCCGCCCGCCACCAGCGCCGGTGCGCTGTCACGCAATCTCGGCTGTGCCATGGAATAGGGGCGTGCCGGGTCCGGCGGCGGCAGGTTGTAGTTCGGCGTGTACTTGATCACTGGCTTGCAGATGTGCCGGCCCTTCGAGTGGCGCGCCAGGTCGATGTGGAAATGGTCGTAGTGGAACATGTCCGCGCCGGGCCCGAGCACGGTCGAGAAGTGCTCGCAGGCGCCGACGAAGACCTCGCGCAGGAAGTTCTGCTCCTCGGGCGAGCCGCGCCAGCCATCCTTGACGGTGATGTTGCGCCCGTCGTTCAGGCGGAAGGAGAACACGTCGACGGCATTGCCATAGGCGTGCTCCGAGGTCCGGCTGGTGCCGGAGCCGTTGTTCATGGCCCGGCAGGAATAGGAGCCGGCCCTGATCTCGATGACCTGGGCGCCGAGCACGTTCTGCGCGGCCGGCTGCACCACCTGCGCCAGCCATGTGTCGGTGGTCGCGACCACCGGGCATGACAGGGTGGCGCTGCTGGTCAGGCCGACACCGCCATTGGCGAAGGCTGAGACCTTCAGCGGCTTTTCCATGCCGCATGTGCCGGGGCCGTCGATCGGCTTGTCGCGCAGGCTGACATAGGAAGAGAGCTGCACCTGGCGCGAGGACAGGCAGGCGGCTTCCGCCTGGTCGCGCCAGGCGGCGCGCTGCGGTTTCTGGAATTTGCCGCAGCCGGCAAGGCCGGAGCCGAGCAAGCCGAGCGCGATGAGGGCGAGGTGAACGCGTCGCATGACCGATCAAATGGGACCCGTTTCGTGAACGGTTTCTCAACCGGGTGAGCCCGCGACGACACAGCGTGATTAACTTTGGCGCGGCGGTTAATGCGAGGCTAATGGTGGCGCAGCCCTGTTAACCGCCCGGCCGCCTTTTCGCGCCCGGCAGGCCATGCCAGAGAGGCGTCGGGTGTTCAGGAGAATGACGGTATGACGGGCAAGGCACGCTTCATTTTTCCGGTTCTGATGGCGGGCATCATGGCCTTCCTGATGACCGCGCTGGTGACCTGGCTCAATCTCGGGCTGCCGCCCGATTTCGTTCGGCACTGGCTGGCGGCCTTTGCCGTCGCCTGGCCCTGCGCCGCCGGTACGGCCTTCATCGCCATTCCGATCGCGCGCCGCGCGACGGGTCTGATCGTCCGCGTCATCGGAGAGTGAGATGCAGAGCCTGCGCAAGATCCTGAGCCGCATCGAGCGCGGCGAGGCCACACCCGCCGATGCGCTTGCCGCCACGGCCGCGCGCATCGCGGAGCTTGAACCGCAGATCCAGGCCTTCGCCAGCCGCCCGGACGCGCTCCTGCCCGGCGAAGGGCCGCTCGCCGGCATCGCCTGTGGCGTCAAGGATATTATCGACATCGCCGATCTGCCGACGCGAATGGGCTCAGCCATCTATGACGGCTGGCAGCCGCGCGCCGATGCGCCGATCGTCATGGCGTTGAAGGCGGCGGGGGCGACCGTCGCGGGCAAGACCCATACGACCGCCTTCGCCTTTCTCGATCCGGCACCGACCCGCAACCCGCACGACCTGACGGCGAGCCCCGGCGGGTCTTCGGCCGGCTCGGCCGCCGCCGTCGCTGCCGGCATGATCCCGCTCGCCATCGGCACCCAGACCGGCGGATCGGTGATCCGGCCCGCCGCTTATTGCGGCGTCGCCGCGATCAAGCCCTCCTATGCGCTGCTGCCGACCGTCGGGGTGAAGCCCTTCTCCTGGTCGCTCGATACGCTGGGCCTGATGGCCGCGAGCGCAGACGATGTCGGTGCCGCGCTGGCGGCGATCGCCGGCCGCCCAAGCCTCGACGCCCCGGCCGCGAGTCTGGCCGGGCTGCGCATCGGCATCCACGAGCAGGCCTATGCCGGCGCACCCGAGCCGGCCTCGGCGGCCGCGCTGCAGCGCTTCCGGGAGCTTGCCGCCGACGCTGGCGCGGTGCTCGTCCCCCATGACGGCCCGGCGGCGCTGGCCGAGGCTTTCCACGCTCACGGCCCGCTGCAGGACTATGAGGCGACGCAGGCGCTGGCCTGGGAATACGCGCATCATCGCGACGCCTTGCCGCCGAAGCTGCGCGCCTATCTCGACGCTGCCCGCGCGACCACGCCCGAGCAATATGACGAGGCGCGCCGGCTCTCGCGCCGAGGCCGCGATGCGGCTCGGGACTTCTTCGGCGAGGTCGATGTCGTGGTGAGCTACGCCGCTCCCGGCGAGGCGCCGGATACGCTCGAATCCACCGGCGATTCCCGCTTCAACCGCCTCTGGACCCTGCTCGGCGTGCCCTGCGTGACGGTGCCGCTGGCGCGCGGCCCGCGCGGTCTTCCGGCGACCGTCCAGATCATTGCCGGGTTCGGCAGCGACGAACATGTCATCGCCGTGGCGAAGGCCTTGGAAAAGCGTGTCGAGGCAGGCGCCTAGCCGAGCTTATCCCCAAAACTCTTCAATGCTTTAACTCATGTTTAAGCATACTCTTGGCTCCGCCGCGTTCGCGCCACGCTGTTGCCCCCTTGCAGCCGCTGCCAGTTCTGCTAGCGTTGTGCCAGGTCAATGACAAAGGAGGGTGTGATGAGCCTCACGCTACGTCTCGACCGATTGATCATGGGTGCGGCATTCGTTTTCATGATGTTGATCGTTCTGGGAGCGTTCTGACGGACGTCAGTCTCGAGTCGCAGGGACCACTGGAGCCTTAAGGCGCCGCCGGGAAATCATTCCGGCGGCGTTTGCTTTTCCGGCATTCGGCCCCGGCCTGTTCGGACAGAGGCGCGCTGGCGCCGACCGGCTCAACTCTCCGGGCAGGGCGTCTCGGTGACCTGCCAGGACATCATGTTGATGACGCGCCCGCATTCCGCGAGACGGCGGCCCTGCGAGGTGCGGATGCAGGCGGCGGCGCCCTCGGCGATCTTGCGGCCCTCGTTCCAGCAGAAGCAGAGCGGCTCGGGGGCCTGGGCCAGCCGGGGCGGTTCCAGCGCGACGGCGGCCTCGCCCGCATGCGCATCGGCGGTGAACGTGAGCAGGGCGATGCCCAGCAACGCCATCGACAAGGCGCGCCGTAACGCTTGGGCAGGCCGCTGCCGCTTGCGTCTTGTCTCACGAAGCCCGGGCGCTTTTGCGGTCATGGCTCACTCCCGCGCAGCCAAAAGCTCATGTGCAGCGACGAGGTCTTCAGTCTAGCACAAGGCGTCATATTCGCCCAGCGTCGCTATATTTTCAGATTATTGTTATATCGCAGACGCTTAGTTGGCGTGACCTTGCGAAGGGGGCTGTCATGGGCCATATTGCTGCAAAGAGAGCCCAAGGGGGGCTCCGGGAGGAACCATGTCTCTGATTTCGCTCGCCCGCCGTGGTCGTGTCGTCGCTGTGCTCGCTGGCGCTCTGCTTCTCGTCCCTGTGCTCGCCGAGGCCAGGCCCGGTGGCGGCAAGGGCGGGTTCGGCAGCCGCGGTTCGCGCACCGAGTCGGCGCCGGCCCGCACCAATACTGCCCCGAATGGCGCGCAGCCCTTCCAGCGCAGCGCGACGCCTTCGCCGACGCAGGCTGCTCCGGCTGCCGGCGCTGCCGCCGCCGCGCAGGCCGCGCGGCCGTCGATGGCGCGCAACCTGATGATGGGCCTCGGCGCGGGTCTGCTGGGCGCTGGCCTGTTCGGTATGCTCTCGGGCGCCGGTTTCTTCAGCGGGCTCGCCTCGCTGGCCGGCATGTTCGGCTTCCTGCTGCAGCTCGCCCTCATCGGCGGCGCGATCTGGCTGGCGCTGCGCTTCTTCCGCCGCCGGGCCGAGCCGCAGCTGGCCGGTGCCGGTGCGCCGATGCCGCGCGAGATGTACCAGCCGCAGCCCGACGCCCGCATGGGCGCCATGGGTGGTGGGGCGGGCCGTCCGGCTGCCACGCCGCAGACCGCGCCGATCGAGCTTTCGGGTGAGGATTTCAGCACCTTCGAGCGCCTGCTCGGCGAGATCAACACGGCCTATTCGAACGAGGACGAGAAGGGTCTGCGCGACCGCGTCACGCCCGAGATGTTCGGCTATTTCGACGAGGATCTCTCGGGCAATGCCCGCAAGGGCCTGGTCGACCGGGTCTCGGACGTCAAGCTGGTGCAGGGCGACCTGTCGGAAGCCTGGCGCGAGGGCGACCTCGACTACGCGACCGTTGCGATGCGCTTCAGCCTGATCAACGCGCTCTATGAGCGCGCCACCGGCAAGGTCGTCGATGGCAATGCGACCGTCCCGCAGGAGGTCACCGAGCACTGGACCTTCCTGCGTCCGCGCGGCGGCGCCTGGAAGCTCTCGGGCATCCAGCAGGCCGCCTGATCCGGCGACCGCGCGACGTATCCAGGAACGATCGAGAACGGCCGGGGCAACCCGGCCGTTTTTCGTTGCGCGGTTTCGGGTGTCACGCCGTCCCGATCCGTCCTATAGGCGGATATCGCGTTGTCGGCAGGGGCGGACGGCGCGACCTCGCGCCCATGTCCCCGACCACCGGAGTCTGCTTTCATGTCCGATATGCGTCTCGTCGTCGTCGGTGCCGCCGGCCGCATGGGCCGGATGCTGATCAAGGCGATCCACGAGGCTCCGGGCTGTATCCTGTCGGCTGCGATCGAGCGGCCCGGCTCGGCCATGCTGGGCCAGGATGCCGGCGTGCTGGCCGGCCTGCCGGCGAGCGGCGTGCTGGTCGGCGAGGATGCGCCGGCGGCGTTCGCCGCAGCCGAGGGCGTGCTGGATTTCACGACGCCCGATTCGACCGTCGCCTTCGCCGCGCTCGCTGCCCGGGCGCGCATCGCCCACATCGTCGGCACCACCGGGCTGGAGCCGCAGCATCTGGCGAAGCTGGAAGGGTCGGCGCAGGAAACGGCCATCATCCGCTCCGGCAATATGAGCCTCGGCGTCAATCTGCTGGCCGCGCTCGTCCGCAAGGTTGCGGCGACGCTCGGCACCGACTGGGACATCGAGATCGCTGAGATGCATCACCGCATGAAGGTCGATGCCCCTTCGGGCACCGCCGTCCTGCTGGGCGAGGCGGCGGCCGAGGGACGGGCAGTCGATCTGGCAAAGCAGCGTGTCGCCGTGCGCGACGGCCATACCGGCGCGCGCGTGCCGGGTACGATCGGCTTCGCGACGCTCCGCGGCGGCACGGTCGTCGGCGATCACAAGGTCATTTTCGCAGGCACTGGCGAGCGGCTCGAACTCTCCCATATCGCCGAGGATCGCAGCCTCTTCGCGCAAGGAGCGATCAAGGCGGCGCTCTGGGGCAGGGGGCGCAAGCCGGGCCTGTATTCCATGGCCGACGTGCTCGGCCTCGATACGCTGTAGGGTCACGCCATGACCCGGCTCGTCGTCGCGCCCGGCGTCGTCCACTGGCCGGGCTATCTTGCGCCGCAGGCACAGGCCGCGCTGGTCGACGATCTGCGCGAGGTCGCGCGGTTCGCGCCGTTCTTCCAGCCGCGCATGCCCAGGACCGGAAAGCCCTTCTCGGTCCGGATGACCAATTGCGGTTCGCTCGGCTGGGTCTCCGACGAGGCCGGCTACCGTTACCAGCCGCTGCATCCGGCGACGGGCGAACCCTGGCCGCCGATGCCTGCGGTGCTGTCGCAGGCCTGGCGGGAGCTTGCGGGCTATCCGCATCCTCCGGAGGCCTGCCTGGTCAATTTCTATGAGGCGAGCGCGAAGATGGGGCTGCATCAGGACCGCGACGAGCAGGCGTTCGACGCGCCGGTGCTGTCGCTGTCGCTCGGTGATACGGCGGTCTTCAGGATCGGCGGCACCCAGCGCGGCGGCAAGACGGTCTCGCTGAAGCTCGCCTCGGGCGACGCACTGCTCTTCGGTGGCGAGGCGCGGCTGGCCTATCACGGCATCGACCGCATCCTCGCCGGCTCCTCGGCGCTGCTGCCGCAGGGCGGGCGGATCAACCTGACCTTGCGGCGCGTGACGAAGCCTGCCGCCTGAACCGGAACGCGTTCAGCGCGGGTCGTTGCCAGGGAGATGCGGGAACGACCAGCCGAACAGGATCGAGCCGGCCCGAAGCCCGAAGCCCGCCGCAAGGCCGCCGAGCAGGACGACGACGGGGGCGAAGCCGAAATAGGTCAGGAGCGCCGTCGCGCTCGCGCCGGCGGTGGCGGCGGTGACATAGAAATCGCGGCTCCACAGCACCATGGCGCGGTCACCGGCGAGGATGTCACGGAGGATCCCGCCGAAAGAGGCGGTGACGGCGCCGAGCGCGATCGCCGAAAGCAGCGGAACGTCGGCCGCCAGTGCGATCTGCGTGCCGGAGACCGCAAAGAGCGCCATTCCCGACGCATCCGCCCAGAGGAGCACGCGCTTGGCGCTCCAGCCTTCGAGCTGGCCCGGCCGCAGATAGGCGATGAGCCAGGCGACGAGCGCCACGCTGGCGCAGATCAGGACATTCAGAGGCGCTTCGACCCAGCCGACGGGCCGGCCCAGCGCCAGGTCGCGCATGGTGCCGCCCCCGGTACCGGTTGTGGTCGCGAGCAGAATGAACCCGAACGGGTCCATGCCCTTGCGCGCGGCGACGAGGGCGCCGGTCAGCGCGAAGATGGCGACGCCGGCGGCCTCAAGCACGGCTCAGTGGCCGCTCGGGGCAGCGTCTCCGCCGTCAGCCGCCTGCGGCTTCGGCGCGCCGGCCGAAACGCCGACGAGAGCCGGACGCAGTACGCGCTCGCCGATCTTGTAGCCGGACTGCACGACCTTGGAGACGAGCCCCTTGCCGATCTCCGCATCGGGTGCCTCGAACATCGCCTGATGCATGTTGGGGTCGAATTTCTCGCCCTGAGGGTCGATCTTCCGCACGCCATGGCGCTCCAGCGTCTTGACCAGATCGCGCTCGGTCAGCTCGACGCCCTCGATCAGGGCCTTGAGCGCGGGCTCCTCGGCAGCACGGGCGCTCTCGGGCAGGCTTTCCAGCGCCCGGCGCAGATTGTCGGCCGAGCCCAGCATGTCGCGGGCGAAGCTCGTCACGGCATAGGCCTTGGCGTCGCCGATCTCGCGCTCGGTGCGCCGGCGCAGGTTTTCCATGTCGGCGAGCGTGCGCAGGAGTTTGTCCTTGAGGTCGTCACGCTCGGCCTCGATCCTGGCGAAATTGGCCTGGATGATCTCTTCGGGGGACTGGGGCGCGGCCTCGTCGACCGCGGGCTCGGCGTTCGGGTTTTCCGTCGCAGGCTTCTGCGTCATCGCATCATCCAATCCATATCGGGAGTCTTGCGCGAAAACGGGTCGACCCGCTTTCGCCAAAGGCAAGCCTCTCAGCTTCTATCAAAGACCTGGTCGCGACATCGGCGCGCGACCGCGTTCCCGGCCGATATCGGGCTTATGCGGGCTTAAATCAAGCACGCGCGGCGACCTTGGCCTTGGGTGCATGCGTCTTCTCCGCATCGGGACCGAAGACGTCGAGCAGGGCCTTGCGGATCGTCAACTGGCGCGCGGTCGAGACGATCTTCGCATTGGTCAGGTCAGTGACGTAGAACACGTCGACCGCCTTCTCGCCGAAGGTCGCGATATGCGCAGAGGCGATGTTGAGGTTGAGCTTTCCGATCGCGGTGGTGAGATCGTAGAGCAACCCCGGCCGGTCGAGCCCGGCGACCTCCAGAACGGTGTGGCGGGCCGACAGCACATTATCGATGATGACCTCGGGCGCGACCTGGAAGGTCTGGCCGCGCGCTGGCGGCGCACGGCGCTGGGCGACGAGATCGGCGATCTTGATCTCGCCCTTCAGCGCACGCTCGATCGCGGCCGCGATCCGCTCGGCCCGGCGCAATTCATCGTCGTCGCGGTCGAAGGCGCGCGAGACCGAGATCGTGTCGAGCACGAGCCCGTCCGTCGTCGTGAAGATCTGCGCATCGACGATGTTGCCGCCGGCCGCAGCGCAGGCGCCGGTGATGATCGCGAGCAGGCGGGGATGGTCGGGAGCGAGGATGGTCAGAGCCGTCACGCCGCGAAACTGGTCGGTCTCGACCAGCGTCGCCGTGGTGCGGCCCTCCGCTTCCGCCCGGCGCAGGAAGCGCGCATGCTTTTCCTGCTCGGCGACGTCCACCTTGATCCAGTAGGCTGGATAATGCCGGGAGAGATAGGCGTCGCGGGCGGCCTCGTCCCAATCGGCGAGGCGCGCCTTCAGGCCATCCTGCTTCTTCTCGACCCGGGCCTTGCGCTCGATCACCGAATGGCCGCCGGCGAGCACGATCTCGGTCTCGTAATAGAGCGTTCGCAGGAGCTGACCCTTCCAGCCGTTCCAGACGCCGGGGCCGACCGCCTTGATGTCGGCGACGGTCAGAACCAGCAGGAGCTTCAGCCGCTCCAGCGTCTGCACGGTTGCGGCGAAGCTCTCGATCGTCTTGGGGTCGCCGAGATCGCGGCTCTGGGCGACGGTCGACATGTCGAGATGGTGCTCGACCAGCCAGGCTGCGGTCTCGGTCTGGCCTTCGGTGAGGCCGAGCCGCGGTGCGAGCTTGCGTGCGATGCGGGCGCCCGCGACCGAATGATCTTCGATCCGCCCCTTGGCGATGTCGTGCAGGAGCAGCGCGACGTAGAGTGCGCGGCGATTGGTGATCGTCGGCATGATCTCGTTGGCGAGCGGATGCTCGGTTTCGAGCACGCCGGCATCGATCTCGGCCAGCACGCCGATGGCCCGGATCAGGTGCTCGTCCACCGTGTAGTGATGATACATGTTGAACTGCATCATCGCGACGACGCGCCCGAAATCGGGCACGAACTTGCCGAGCAGCCCGGACTCGTTCATCCGCCGCAGCACCGCCTCCGGCGAGCGCCGCGCTGTCAGGATTTCGAGGAAGATCCGGTTGGCGTCGGGGTCGTTGCGCAGCTGCGGCGTCACCAGCCGCAGCGACTGCGTCACCAGCCGGCTGGCATCGGGATGGATCGCGAGATCGTCGCGGCTGGCGATCTCGTAAAGCCGCAGCAGGTTGACCGGATCGCGCCGGAACGCATCGGCATCGATGACGTTCAGCCGCTGGCTCTTCAGCGTGAAGTCGGGATGGCCGAGCGCTCGCACGCGCTTGCGCTTGGCAAAGGAACCGAGCAGCCGCGAGAGCGAGGCGCGCGGCTTCTGCTGACGCGCTTCCAGCGCGGCGCAGACGATCGCGGTCAGGTCCCCGACATCCTTGGCCACGAGGAAATAGGCCTTCATGAAGCGCTCGACCGGCGCCTGTCCGCTGCGCCCGGCATAGCCGATTGCGGCTGCCACCTGTCTTTGCAGATCGAAGGAGAGCCGTTCCTCGGCCCGTCCGGTGATGAAATGCAGCCAGCAGCGCACACGCCAGAGGAACTCCTCCGAGCGCTGGAACATCAACAGTTCCTTGCGATCGAACAGGCCGGCGGCGACGAGTTCGCGCACATCGTTGACGCGATAGGCGTATTTCGCGATCCAGAACAGCGTGTTGAGATCGCGCAGGCCGCCCTTTCCATCCTTGACGTTGGGCTCGACCAGATAGCGCGACGTGCCGGCGCGCCGAACCCGGGTCTCGCGCTCCTGCAGCTTGGCTTCGGTGAAGGCCGGTGCCGTGCCCTCGACCACCTCGGCGCCGAAGCGGCGCACCATGTCGTGGAACAAAAGCACGTCGCCGGCGATGAAGCGGGCCTCCAGCAGCGCCGTGCGGATCGTCATGTCGGCGCGCGCCTCGCGCACGCAGTCATCGACCGAGCGCACCGAATGGCCGACCTTCAGCTTCAGATCCCACAACGGATAGAGCATGGCCTCGACGACGCTCTCGCCCCAGGCTGTCTGCTTGTGCGGGAACAGGAAGAGCAGGTCGACATCCGAGCCCGGCGCCAGCGTTCCGCGGCCATAGCCGCCGACCGCGATCACGGCGATGCGTTCCGATTGGGACGGGTTGAGCGCTGGATAAAAATGCTCCGTCGCCGCGACATGGAGACTGCCGACCACCGCATCCATCACCGCCGAAAGATGCTGTGCGCAGGCCAGGCCGTGACGAGGGCGTTTCAGCAGTTCGCGAGCGGACTCATGGCCCTGGTCGAGGACCTCGCGCAGCCCGGCGACGAGCAGGCTGCGGATATCGGCGTTGCCGCCGGCGCGGGCGCTCTCGAGCAGATGGGTCACGGCGTGCCGGGGGCTTTCCAGCACGGAGGCGAGGTGAAGCACCGGCTGATCGGCAACAGATGACACCAGGCCTGACCTCGATTGCTGTGTCGTTCGGCGCGGGCGCCATCGTCGCTGGTTAGCATGCGAGAGGGATTCGCAAAGCGCTTTCATTTAACATCAGAAGGCGTGAAATGATGAATTCAACATTCTGTGGCGTAGTGTTTGACATACAGAACGGATGGACCTACAAGGCGGATACGCGCCGATTTGAGCCACCAGCTTGCGGGCGCGAAACAAGTGCAGCTAAAGCGTGGGGCATGGGTGACAGCCTGTCGCCTGGGTCCCTTCGCGCATCGAAAGGGACCAACGATGACCATTTCCCGCCGCCTCGCCGTCGCCAGCCTCGCCGCTTCGCTGTCTTTTGTCGCCGGGCAGGCCTTCGCCCAGGCTCCGAAGGAGATTCGGGTCGATTACGCGACCTATAATCCCGTCAGCCTCGTGCTGAAGGACAGCGGCATCCTGGAGAAGGCGCTGGCGGCGGACGGCATCACCGTACGCTGGGTCCAGTCCGCCGGGTCGAACAAGGCGCTCGAATTCCTCAATGCCGGCTCGCTCGATTTCGGTTCGACGGCGGGTGCCGCGGCGCTGATCGGCAAGATCAACGGCAACCCGATCAAGTCGATCTACGTCTATTCGCGGCCGGAATGGACGGCGCTCGTCACCGGCGCCAAGAGCGAGATCACCAAGGTCGCCGACCTCAAGGGCAAGCGCGTCGCCGTGACCCGCGGCACCGATCCGCATATCTTCCTCGTCCGCGCGCTGGCCGAGGCCAAGCTGACCGAGAAGGACGTCAAGCTCGTCCTGCTGCAGCATGCCGATGGGCGTCTCGCGCTGGAGCGCGGCGATGTCGAGGCCTGGGCCGGGCTCGACCCGCTGATGGCCGCCGCCGAAGTCGAGAGCGGCGCCAGGCTGTTCCACCGCAAGGCGGCCGACAACACCTGGGGCGTGCTGAATGTCCGCGAGGCCTTCGCCAAGGACAATCCCGCCCTCGTCCGCAAGGTGCTGGCGGCCTATGAGGAGGCACGGGCCTATTCGCTGGCCAACCCGGTCGAGCTGAAGAAGACGCTGATCGCCTACACCAAGCTGTCGGACGCCGTGATCGAGCGCCAGCTCACCCGCACGGAACTGACCCATTCGACCATCGGCCAGGCCCAGGCCGAGACGATCCTGGCCGCCGGCCTTGCCCTCAAGGAAGCCGGGGTACTGCCCGCGACCACGGATGTGAAGGCCGTCGTTGACGATCTGCTCGACCGGCGCTTCGCCGCCACCAACTGACGGCGGCAGGGCTGAGATGAGCGCGCTCGGCATCGAGACGGCCGGTGCCGGCGAGCAGGGTGGTCCCCCCCGCTCGCGACCGCCCCGACGGATCCTCGCGCTCGCCGGCTTCGCCTTGCCGGTTTTCCTGGCGATCCTGTGGGAGTTCGCAGTCAGGACCGGCCTCGCCAATGGCCGCTTGATGCCGCCGCCCAGCGTCGTGGCCAAGACCCTCTGGGGCCTTGCCGCCTCGGGCGAGCTGCTGACCCACGCAGCGGCGACACTCGGGCGGGTCGCTGCCGGCTTTGGTCTCGGTGCCGCGGCAGGCACGCTGCTCGGTGCGGTCACCGGCGCCCTGCCTCGGGCGCGCGGTCTCCTCGACCCGACCTTGCAGGCGTTGCGCGCCATCCCCTCGATCGCCTGGGTGCCGCTCTTCATCCTCTGGCTCGGGATCTTCGAGGCGTCCAAGGTCGCACTCATCGCGGTCGGCGTGTTCTTTCCCGTCTATCTCGGCGTCGCCGCCGCGATTCAGGGCATCGACCGCAAGATCGTCGAGGTCGGCCGCGTCTTTCGTTTGCGCCGGCTGGCGATGGCGCGCCGCGTGCTTCTGCCGGCGATCCTGCCGGCCTGGATCACGGCGCTGCGCTCGGGGCTGGGCTTGGGCTTCATGTTCGTGGTCGCGGCCGAGATCATGGGGGCGAGCGAAGGCCTCGGCTATCTCCTGGTGGACGGCCAGCAGCTCGGCCGCCCCGACACCATCATCGCGGCCATCATCAGCTTCGCCGTGCTCGGCAAGCTGGCTGACGGGCTGCTCGTCGCTCTGACGCGGCCGGTTCTCGCCTGGCAGGACACGGCGCGCGACAAGCTTTAGCAAGTCCCCTCGCTTTAGAAAGCCCCCTCGATGCTGAGCTTCGAGACCCTGTCGAAAACCTATGCCGACGGCACCCAGGCGCTGTCGGCCGTCACCATCGACGTCGCCGCCGGCGAGATACTGGCGCTGGTCGGCGGCTCCGGCTGCGGCAAAACGACCTTGCTGCGGTTGATCGCCGGGCTCGACCGGCCGAGTGCCGGGCGCATCCTGCTGAACGGTGAGCAGATCACCGAGCCACGCGCCGATGTCGGCGTCATCTTCCAGGAGCCACGCCTGTTTCCCTGGCTCTCGGTTGCCGAGAATGTCGGTTTCGGCCTGTCGCATCTCTCGGCCTTCGAGCGCGAGGGGCTGGTGACGAATGCGCTTGTTCGCGTCGGTCTCGCCGGCCATCAGGGCCGCTGGCCGCGCGAACTCTCCGGTGGTCAGCAGCAACGCGTCGCGATCGCGCGTGCGCTGGTGACACGGCCGAAGCTGCTCCTGATGGACGAGCCCTTCTCGGCGCTGGATGCGACGACCCGCGCGAGCCTGCACGGCCATCTGCTGGCGCTCTGGGCCGAAAGCCGGCCGACCATGGTGATGGTCACCCATGACGTCGAGGAGGCCGTGACGCTGGCCGACCGCATCGTGGTGATGCAGCCCAAGCCCGGCCGTATCTTCGACGAGTTCGACAACCCGCTGGCCCGCCCGCGCGACCGGCTCTCGCCGGCCTTCGAGGCGGCCAAGCGCGAGGTGCTGCGCAGCCTCGACCGTTCGCTGCGCGACGAAGCCCCGCATCAGCAGAAGACGGCCGAGACGGCGGGCATGTGGTGGTGACGGCGGCAGGCTATCGTCGCTTTGCGATGGCCTGCCGGCGCCCGACGCTCTATCAGCGATCCTGACCGGCCCATCCGACATCGAGGTAAGATCATGGACGTCACAGCTCTCCGCGCCTTGCAGGCTCCCCTCAAGGATGCCTATCGCACCGATCCCGAGGCGGCGATCGTCACGCTGAAGGCTCATGGCGAGCTGGACGACCAGCATATCGCCTGCAAGGTCGAAACCGGCCGCGCCATTGCGCTGGCCGGCCTGCATCCCGCGACAGGCGGCAGCGGCGCCGAGCTGTGCTCGGGCGACATGCTGCTGGAGGCGCTGGTCGCATGCGCCGGCGTCACCCTGAAGGCGGTCGCGACGGCGCTTGAGATCGAGCTGAAGAAGGGCATCGTTCGCGCCGAGGGCGATCTCGATTTTCGCGGCACGCTCGGCGTCGCCAAGGATGCGGCCGTAGGCTTCAAGGCGATCCGGCTCTCCTTCGAGGTCGAGACGGACGCGCCGCAGGAGAAGCTCGACACCCTGCTGAAGCTCACCGAGCGCTACTGCGTCGTCTTCCAGACGCTGAATGTGAAGCCGGAGCTGTCGGCGGCTCTCACGGTCGGCTGATCACTCCGCTGCGTTCTTCAACGCCAGCCCCTGCGCGAAAGGCAGTGTCGGCTCGGCCTTCGCATCGTCGAAGTCGAGCGCCACGATCCGCTCGCCGCGGCTGGCGATCTTGGCCGAAGAGGTGCGGATGCCGGCGACGTCGTCCTGCGCCTGGCGGAAATGCTGCTCGAGCTTCTCGGCCCGCTCGCCGAGCCGCCTGACATCGGCCAGCAATTTGCCGACCTCGCTCTGGATGACCTGCGCCTCCTCGCGCATCCGGGCATCGCGCACCAGCGACTGCATGAGCTGGATCGCCAGCGCCAGCAGCGAGGGCGAGACGATCATGATCCGGGCCCGGTGCGCCTTCTGGATCACGTCGTCGAAATGCTCGTGCAGATCGGCATAGATCGATTCCGAGGGCACGAAGAGCAGCGCCATGTCCTGCGTCTCGCCGGGCAGGAAATAGCGCTCGGCAATGTCCTTCACATGCACGCCGACATCATTGCGCACGCGCGCCCCGGCAGCCTTGCGCGCCTCGTCGCTTCGCGCCTCGCGAAGCTGCGTGAAGCTCTCCAGCGGGAACTTGGCGTCGATCACGAGGCCGCGCCCGTCGCCGGGCAGGGTCACCATGCAGTCGGGCCGCCTGCCATTGGAGAGCTGGGGTTGGAAGGAAAAGAACGCGCTCGGCAGCCCGTCGCGGATGATCGCCTCCATCCGGCCCTGGCCATAGGCGCCGCGCGCCTGCTTGTTGGAGAGCACATCCCGAAGCGTCACGACCTCCGAGGTCAGGCTGGTCAGGTTCTTCTGGGCGGAATCGATCACCGCCAGCCGCTCCTGCAGCTTGCCCAGGCTCTCGGAGGTCTGGCGGACATTCTGTTCGAGACCCTGGCCGACCTGCTGGCGCAGGCCATCCATCCGGTCGGCGACCAGCCGCGCGAGGTCGCCCTGCCGCGTCGAGAGGATCTCGGCCATGGACTGCATCCGCCCGGTCAGCTCGGCCTGGAGCCGGTTCATCTCGGCGACCTTGTCGTCCATCTCGCGGGCCCGCTCGGCGGCGATCGCCGCCTCCAATGCGCGATTGCGGCTGCCGCGCCATGAACTTAGGGCGACAAGAATGAGCAGGGCGACGCTGAGGCCCGCGAAGCCGAAGGCTGCCTCGGCCCAGGTCACCGGACGGTCGAGCAGGATGAAGGCGATCTCTTTCATGGCGAGACCCTAACCGATTCGGGTGAATCAATTCGAACGAAAGCGGAACAGTTTGACCGGCTGCGCACAAGGGCTTATGTCGCCGGGTCATCACGAAAACCTGCGCAGAAACCCTTTCATGGCCATCCGCCCTCTCGTCATCCTGCCCGATGCACAGCTTCGCCTCGTCTCGACCCAGGTCGAGGAGATCACGCCCGAGATCCGCACGCTCGTCTCCGACATGTTCGAGACGATGTATGACGCGCCGGGCATCGGCCTGGCGGCCATCCAGATCGGCGTGCCCTGGCGCGTGGTGACGCTCGACGTTGCCAAGGCTCCCGAGGGCGACAAGGCGGAGAGCGAGGGCGAGGAGAGCGTCGAGGCCGACCAGGAGAAGCGCGATGCGCGGCCGCGCAATCCGATGGCTTTCATCAACCCGCAGATCACCTGGTCCTCTGAGGAGCGCAGCATCTACGAGGAAGGCTGCCTCTCGATTCCGGAATATTACGAGGAGGTCGAGCGTCCGGCGTCCGTCAGGGTCAGCTATCTCGACCTCGACGGCAAGCAGCAGGAGATCGCGGCCGACGGGCTGCTCGCGACCTGCCTGCAGCACGAGATCGATCATCTCAACGGCGTGCTGTTCATCGACCATCTCTCGCGCCTCAAGCGCGAGCGCGTCACCAAGCGCTTCGCCAAACAGGCCAGGCGCGACGGCTAGCTTTTTCTGTTTTGCGCGCGGTCATCTTTTTGCACGCGGGCCCGGGTTTCCCTGCGGTCGCCCGGGGCGACGCATTTTGAGGTAACATCGAGCGTATGAGTTTGCGCGTCATCTTCATGGGTACGCCCGACTTCGCGGTGCCGACCCTCACCGAGATCATCGGCCAGGGCTACGAGGTCGTGAGCTGCTATACGCGCGCGCCGGCCCAGGCCGGGCGCGGGCTGGAACTCAAGCCCTCGCCGGTGCAGAAGGCGGCCGAGCGTTTCGGCATTCCGGTCTTTACGCCATCGACGCTGAAGACGGCCGAGGTCGCCGCGCAGATCGCCTCCCAGGAGGCCGACGTCGCCGTCGTCGTCGCCTTTGGCATGATCCTGCCCCAGGGGATCCTAGATCTGCCGGAACTCGGCTGCCTCAACCTGCATGCCTCGCTGCTGCCCCGCTGGCGCGGCGCGGCGCCGATCCAGCGCGCCGTCATGGCGGGCGATGCCGAAAGCGGCGTCTGCGTCATGAAGATGGAAGCCGGGCTCGATACTGGCCCCGTCGCCATGGTCGAGCGGCTGGAGATCGGCCCGGACATGACGGCGGGCGACCTGCATGACCAATTGGCCCCGCTTGGCGCTGATCTGATGGTGCGCGCTCTGGCGGCGCTCGGGCGCGGGGCCTTGCGCTTCACGCCGCAGCCGGAGGAGGGCGTGACTTATGCGGCCAAGATCGGCAATGCCGAGGCCAGGCTGAACTGGGCCAGGCCGGCCAGGCAGGTGCATGATCTGGTGCGGGGGCTCGCCCCGTTTCCGGGCGCCTTTGCCGAGGTTGATCTGGGCAAGGGTCCCGAGCGCCTCAAGATCCTGCGCACGGCGCTTGCCGGCGGCGCGGCCGAACCCGGCATGCTGCTCGACGACGAGGGCACCGTCGCCTGCGCCGAAGGCGCCGTGAAGCTCCTCCAGGTTCAGCGCGCTGGCGGCAGGCCGGTCAGCGGGGCCGAGTTCCTCCGCGGTGCGAGGCTTGGCGCCGGCGGCAGGCTCTAGCGGAACATGCCGTTGTCCGAAAACCGCGTCCCATTTTCCGGCGGCAGGCTCTGATGCCGCGCTACAAGCTCGTCATCGAATATGACGGTACGCCCTTCTCGGGCTGGCAGCGCCAGCTCAACGGGCCCTCCGTGCAGCAGAGCGTCGAGGAGGCGGTTGAAGCCTTCTGCGGCCATGCCGTGCGGCTGCACTGCGCTGGGCGCACCGATGCCGGCGTCCATGCCACGCATCAGGTCGCCCATGTCGATCTCGACAAGGAGTGGCGCAGCGATGTGGTGCGCGATGCCAGCAACGCCCGTCTCAAGCGCCTGCCGGTGGCCGTCGTCAGTGCCGAGGCGGTGCCTGACGATTTCGACGCGCGCATCTCGGCAAAGCGGCGCTATTACATCTACCGCATCATCGACCGGCGCGCGCAGCCGGCGCTCGATCGCGACCGGCTCTGGCACGTTCCGGTGAAACTCGATCACGAGGCGATGGACCGTTCGGCCAAGGCTTTGCTCGGCCATCACGACTTCACCACCTTCCGCGCGGCCGAATGCCAGGCCAACAGCCCGATGCGGACGCTGGACCGGCTCGATGTCCGCCGCGAGGGCGACGAGATCGTGGTCTATGTCCATGCCCGCTCCTTCCTCCATCATCAGGTCCGTTCGATCGTCGGCTGCCTGAAGATGGTCGGGGCGGGGCGCTGGCCGGAGAACAGGCTGGGCAAGGTTCTGGCCGCGCGCGACCGTTCGCAATGTGCCGCGCTCGCGCCGCCCTGCGGTCTGTATCTGGCCGGGGTGGATTACTGAGGCAGGCGTCCGGGGTGAGACCAGTCGCGCGAACGCGGACGCTTCAGAGCGGCAGCAGCCCGAAGAGCCGCACCACGCCGTAATCCGCGACCACGCTCGCGAGCACGATCGGGGCGGCGATCCGGCTCTCCGCGCCGAAGGCGGCGCGGGCCACGCAATAGCGCAGCCTGAGCACGATCAGGCCGAAGGCCAGTGCCTGAACGCCGGCGAGGCCCGGATTCGACCAGCCGATGGCGAAGACGGCAGCCGGCACGGCCATCAGGCTGGCCGAGACGATGCCGGCCCAGTTCCAGGCGATGACGAAGCTGGTGAAGCGCGGCGCGTGGGCGAGGCCGGGAGCCAGCCCGATCAGCAGGGCAGGGACCGCGAGAATAGCCAGAAATTCCGCGCCGATCACCACCATCACCAGTTGCGGTGATGCGAACAGTCCCGCGGTGTTGGGCAGGCCGGCCAGGATGCGCACGGCCGCCAGAATCGCGACGGTCGCCGGCAGCATCAGCGCGAAGGCGAGGAAAGAGCGCCAGAAGCCGTCGCGCGACAGGTCGAGTTCCTGCAGTGCTTCGGAGCCGCGCGTCATCAGGCGCCATGCCCCGCGCAACGATCGCGTCACATCCTCAGCGGCAAGCCTCATGAGCCAAGCTCCTTAGACTTTCGTCTAAGGCGACTATCGGCCCGTCAGGCGCGGGCGTCAAGGGCTATGCTGCACTGCAAAATAACTGCGCAACAGCCGATGCGTAATCCGCTCCAGCGTCAGCAGATCCGCCACCGCGACGCATTCGTTCACCTGATGCATGGTCTGGCCGACGACGCCGTATTCGACCACCGGACAGTAGCTCTTGATGAAGCGCGCATCCGAGGTGCCGCCGGTGGTCGAGAGCGCCGGCCGCTTGCCCGTCTCGGCCTCGACCGCATCGGCGACCATCGCGACGAAGGGGCCGGGCTGGGTCAGGAAGGCGACCGAATTGGTCGGGTCGACGCTGATTTCGTAACGCACGAAATTCCCCGCGGCCTCGTGCAGCCGCCGCTCGATCTCGGCCGCGAGCGTGTCGGGTGTCCAGACATCGTTGAAGCGGATGTTGAACACCGCCTTGGCCTGGGCGGGCACGACATTCGTCGCCGGATTGCCGACATCGAGCGTCGTGACCTCGAGATTGCTCGGGTCGAAATGGGCGGTACCCCGGTCGAGCGGCGTCGCGTCCAGCGCCGCCAGCAAGCGGACCATGCCGCGGATCGGATTGTCGGCGAGATGGGGATAGCCGACATGGCCCTGCTTGCCGTTGACGGTCAGGCGGCCGGTCAGCGAACCGCGCCGGCCGATCTTGATCATGTCGCTCATCGAGGCCGGGTTGGTCGGCTCGCCGAGCAGGCAATGATCGAAGCGTTCGCCGCGTTCATGCGCCCAGTCGAGCAGCTTGACCGTGCCGTTCACGGCGGGGCCTTCCTCATCGCCGGTGACGAGGAAGGCGATCGAGCCGGGTGCGTCCGGGTTCTCGCGGCGGAAGCGCAGGGCGGCCGCCATCATCGCGGCGAGCCCGCCCTTCATGTCGCAGGCGCCGCGCCCATGGAGCATGCCGTCGGCGACGGCTCCGCCGAAGGGGTCACGCGTCCAGGCCGCCGCATCGCCGACCGGCACGACATCGGTATGACCTGCTATGACGAAGACCGGGCCTTCCGTGCCGATGCGCGCATAGAGGTTTTCGATGTCGGGCATGCCGGGCGCGCTGAAGACGGGCCGCTCGACGCTGTAGCCTTCGCGCGAAAGCACGGCGCCGAGCAGGGCCAGCGCGCCGCCATCATGCGGCGTTACCGAGGGGCAGCGGATCAGTGCCTGCGTCAGGGCGACGGGGTCGAGGGGATCGAGGTCGGGGCGTGGGAGCGAGGCTGTGTCCATGCGTCCGCTTTAGCATCGGTGCCGTCCGCCGCAAGCGGCTGCAGGCCGCGCGCCGAAGGCATCAGGCCGAGATCGACCAGCGCGAACAGCCAGGCGATCAGCGAGACTGTGTCGAGCGAGGGCGCCCAGGCGTAGGGCAGCCAGGGCTTGACCTGGTCGGGCAGGACGATCGCGCAGATCAGGACAATGCCGTAGAGCGGCGCGCTGCCGCGATCCGTGGCGCGCTTGGCCGCGAGGGCCGCCCAGGGAAACAGAGCGAAAGCGCTGGCGAAGGCGACGACCTTCTCTGCCTGGAAGAAGAACAGGGCCGGGGCGACATGCTGGATTGCGAGCAAAGCGAGCGCCACCGTCGCGCTCCCCAGCCAGAAGCGGCCGAGGCCGATGCGTCCGTCGAAGTCGGCAAAAAGGCGGATGAAGGACATGGGTCAGGCTCCGATGTCCCTTGTCTCGCATGCCGCGGCCGGCGCTGGAAGGATATGGTGAATAAAGGGTTAACATGCACCCGGCGCCTTGCGCCGCAGAAAAGGCTTGAACGCCGCGGCCCGCGCCGCTAGCTGCGGCGGCAGATGTCGGCATTCCGCAGACGGGTCTGAGACGTGGTGCGGCCGTGGCTGCATCCGGTTTGAGGGGCGTGCAAGCGCCCGAGCGAGGTTTGCGACATGACCATCCGTTTCCATCGCGGCGACCTGCCCGACGGCTTCGACGCCGGCGCAAGCGTCGCGATCGACACCGAGACGCTCGGGCTCAACCCGCACCGGGACCGCCTCTGCGTGGTTCAGCTTTCCCGCGGCGACGGCACAGCCGATGTCGTGCAGATCCCGAAGGGCGCCGAGCGTCCGGCTAATCTGATCCGGCTTCTGGAAGACCCGGCGGTCCTCAAGCTGTTCCATTTCGCGCGATTCGATATTGCGGTGCTGCGCAAGGCCTTCGGTGTCGTCACCGGCCCGGTCTACTGCACCAAGATCGCGTCGAAGCTGACCCGCACCTATACCGACCGGCATGGGCTCAAGGATCTGGTACGCGAACTGCTCGGCATCGAGCTCTCGAAGCAGCAGCAATCCTCCGATTGGGGCGCCGACGCACTGAGCGATGCCCAGCTCACCTATGCGGCATCGGATGTGCTGCACCTGCACGCGTTGCATGCACGGCTCGAGATGATGCTCACCCGCGAGGGCCGCACCGATCTCGCCAGGGCCTGTTTCGACTTCCTGCCCTTCCGCGCCGAGCTCGATCTGGCAGGCTGGCCCGAGAACGACATTTTTGCTCACACTTGACAAATTCCAGGCCTTCTTGCGTCTGTCAGCAGGCCTTCTTGCGTCGGTCTGACGGTGGGTAGCCGGCGCGGGGGCGCGCGTCGGAAGACACGAAAAAACCGTTAGCGACTGCCATTGCGCGGGACATGACTGTGGCGATGACATCGAATGACTGGGCCGCCCGCCCCGATGGGCCCATGGCACGCCGGCAGGCGGCCTTCGGTTCCGCGCGCCGGCACACGATGCTGGTGCGCTTTCTGCGTCGCGCGATCCCGATCAGTGCCGCCGTTGCGGTGCTTGTGCTGATCGTGGCGCCCTTCCTCAATCCGCTGCGCGGCGTCGCCAACCTGTCGCTCGGCGCTGTCGGCATCTCCGGCGGCAAGGTGAAGATGGATACGCCGCGCCTCTCGGGCTACCGCAAGGACAACCGTCCCTATGAGGTCACCGCCGAGGCGGCGCTTCAGGAGATCCGAAATCCGACGCAGATCGAACTGCAGACGCTGACGGCCCGGCTGCAGATGGAGCGCGAGGGCTGGGTCACGGTGAACGCCAAGACAGGCCTCTTCGACACGCAGAAGGAGAAGCTGCGTCTCGTCGACGATGTCCGGGTCAAGACCGAAGGCGGCTACGATATTCGCATGCGGACCGCCGACGTCGATTTCAAGGGCGGGACGGTGGTCTCGAAGGAGCCGGTGAAGGTCATCCTCGGTACCACCACGGTCGATGCCGACTCGCTCGACGTGAAGGACAATGGCGCACTGATCGTTTTCCAGGGCCGTGTCCGCGCCTATATTCCGAATGCGCCCGCCGGCGTGATCGCAGGCCCGGAGCGTGAAGGCAGTACGCCTGCGCCAGAACTGCTCGCGCCTGGGCGCTCTCCGCTATCCGGCGAGGCGTCGTCGACGGGCAGCCAGCCGAACGGGGTCATAGAGTGACAATGCAGCCAGCCATTCGCCCTTTGAGCCTCGCGCGTTTCGGCGCCGTCTCCCGGCAGGCCGCCGCGCTAGCGGCCGTCGCGGCCGCCCTGCTAGTCTTTCTGCCGCAGGATGGCTTCGCGCAGGGGCGTGGCCGTGGCGGTGGCGCGAACTCCCCGCTCGGAGGCCTCGGCGGCGACAGCAAGGAGCCGATCAAGATCGACGCGGACAAGCTCGACGTGCTCGACAAGGACAACCGCGCCGTGTTCAGCGGCAATGTCGTTGCCGTCCAGGGCGAGACCACGGTCCGCTGCTCGATCATGACCGTGTTCTACGAAGGACGCGGCGGGCAGACCGGCGCGGGAGCAAAGCCCGCGGCCGCTGCGCCGGCCGCGCCGGCTGCCGCGGCGGCGCCCGGCCAGTCGAACGACAGCTCGATCAAGCGCATCGAATGCAAGGGGCCGGTCACCGTCGTCTCAAAGACGCAGGCCGCGACCTCTGACAATGCCGTCTTCGACCGCGCCAATAATCAGGTGATCATGACGGGCAATGTCGCGCTGAACGACGGCCCCAACATCACGCGCGGCGAGAAGCTGACCTACAACACCGTCACCGGCATCGCCAATGTCGAGACCAACAAGGGCGGTCGCGTCCAGGGCTTCTTCGTGCCGAACTCCGCCGACGCCAACAAGCCGGGGGCGAAGCCCGCCGCGGGCGCCACACCTGCCAAGCCGGCGACGCCGACCAACTAGCCGGCCCGGGTCGCGTCTCTCCGGCGCGGTTCACGGCGACGGCCGACAGCAACTCCAGACCAGGCGCAGTTCACCGCAGTGACGATCTCCGACATGCCGCAATCCGACACGGAGCCCAGCCGCGCGCCGGCGCCGACCCAGCAGCGCGGCGCAGGCGCGTTCGCCCGCCTGTTCGGCCGTTTCGGTGGCGGCGACAGCAGCGATGCGTCCAGCGCCTCGGAAGCCGCTGCGATCGGCGGCCCCGGCGTCCTGGCCGTCAGGGGCCTGCGCAAGAGCTATGGCGACCGCACGGTCGTCACCGATGCGAGCCTCTATCTTCGCCAGGGCGAGGCCGTCGGGCTGCTTGGCCCCAACGGCGCCGGCAAGACCACGATCTTCTACATGATCACCGGCCTGGTCGCGGCCGATCTCGGCACGATCTCGCTCGAGGGCAACGACATCACGCAGTTGCCGATGTACCAGCGCGCCCGCCTCGGCATCGGCTACCTGCCGCAGGAGGCCTCGATCTTTCGCGGTCTCAGCGTCGAGGACAATATCCGTGCGGTGCTCGAGGTGGTGGAGCCCAATCGCAAGAGCCGCGAGCGCCAGCTCGACACCCTGCTCGAGGAATTCAACATCGCCCGCTTGCGCAAGGCGCCCTCGATCGCCCTTTCGGGCGGCGAGCGGCGCCGCTGCGAGATCGCGCGGGCGCTCGCCGGTAAGCCCTCCTTCATCCTGCTCGACGAGCCCTTCGCGGGCATCGACCCCATCGCCGTGGGTGACATCCAGGCACTGGTGCGCCAGCTCACCGATCGCGGCATCGGCGTTCTGATCACGGACCACAATGTCCGCGAGACGCTCGGGCTCGTCGACCGCGCCTATATCATCCATTCGGGCCGCGTGCTGACCGAGGGCTCCCCGGCCGAGATCATCGCCAATGCCGATGTCCGCCGCGTCTATCTCGGCGAGGATTTCCGGCTTTAGCGTCGGAATTTCGCGGCTCTCCGGAGCCACGCCCGCAGGCGCGGCTCTTCGCCGCGTGGCGTCCTGGCCGGATCCTCATGGAAAGCCCGCATGCGCCGCTGCCGGCGCCGAAATCCGGCTGCCTGCATCCTGCTCATGTTGCGGTGCATTAATTTCCCTGCACAATGATGAGGCAAGGCTTTGACGCGCCCGTCGGACGGCGCTAGTCTGTCGTCCAAGCAAGAAGTGTGCCGAAATGGCGCGCTGACATGAAAGGATCGATGCCGCAATGGCGATGATGCCACGCATGGAGCTGCGCCAGGGCCAGTCCCTGGTGATGACGCCGCAGCTGCTGCAGGCGATCAAGCTTCTGCAATTGTCGCATCTCGAATTGCAGAATTTCGTCGAGGGCGAACTTGAGCGCAACCCGCTGCTGGAGCGCGACGACGCCTCGGACGGCCCGTTTCAAGCCAATGGCGGCGACGATGCCCATGCCGCCGACCCCGAGACCTATGCCCGCGCCGAGAGTCTGAACAGCCAGGAGGGCATGGAGACCCGCCTCGGCACCGGGCTCGACAACGTCTTCCAGGGCGAGCAGCCGAGCGTGGCGCGGCTCGATACGCGCGGCGCCGACAGCCTGCCGATCATCGGCGGCGCCTATGGCGGTTCGGGCGGCTCCTTCGAGGAGGGGCCGGAGGGCTTCGAGAGCAGCCTGACGGTGGAAGCCTCGCTGCACGACCATCTCAGCACGCAGCTCGACCTCGCGGTCCATGAGCCGGCCGACCGCCTGATCGGCCGCCACCTCATCGATGCGGTCGACGATTCCGGTTATCTCGGCGAGCCCATTTCCGGCATCGCGGAGCGGCTCGGCGTCCCGGTCGCCCGGGTCGAGGGCGTGCTCCGCATCGTCCAGGGCTTCGACCCCTCCGGCGTGGCGGCGCGCGACGTCTGCGAATGCCTGTCGATCCAGCTTCGCGATCGCGACCGTTTCGACCCGGCGATGCAGGCGCTCGTCGCCAATCTTCACCTGGTCGCCAAGCGCGATTTCGTCGCGCTGAAGCGGCTCTGCGGCGTCGATGACGAGGATATCGCCGACATGGTCGCCGAGATCCGGCGGCTCGATCCGAAGCCCGGCCGCGGCTTCGGCGGCTCGACCGCCGAGACCGTGGTGCCGGACGTCTTCATCCGCGCCGCACCGGATGGCTCCTGGCTGGTCGACCTCAACCCCGACACGCTGCCGCGCGTGCTGATCAACCAGACCTATCATGCCCGCGTCTCCAAGGCGGCGCGCAACGACGAGGACAAGGCCTTCATCGCCGAATGCCTGCAGACGGCGAACTGGCTGACGCGCTCGCTGGAGCAGCGCGCCCGCACCATCCTGAAGGTGGCGAGCGAAATCGTCCGCCAGCAGGACGGCTTCTTCGCCCATGGCGTCGAGCATCTGCGCCCGCTGAACCTGAAGACCGTGGCGGATGCGATCGGCATGCATGAATCGACCGTCTCGCGCGTGACCTCGAACAAGTACCTGATCTGCTCTCGCGGCGTCTTCGAGATGAAGTACTTCTTCTCGGCCGCGATCGCCGCCACGGGCTATGGCGAGGCGCACTCGGCCGAGGCGGTGCGCTTCCGCATCAGGCAGATGATCGATGACGAGGCCCCGGCCGATGTCCTCTCCGACGATGCGATCGTCGCGCGGCTCAAGGCCGGCGGCATCGATATCGCCCGCCGTACCGTGGCGAAATACCGGGAATCCCTGCGGATTCCATCCTCCATGGAGCGCCGGCGCGAGAAGGTCGCCATGGCGATGGGCAGTCGCTGAGCCTGGCGCACGGCAGCCATGAAGCTTTGGCCCATGTCATTGACATACCCGGTAGCCAGTTCTTAGCTCCTATGGATGGCCGATCTCCTGGCCATGGCTAAAAGAAGGGGAAGCACTCCATGAGCTTGCGAATCTCCGGCAAGAATCTCGATGTCGGCGAGGCCCTGCGCGGCCAGGCCGAGGCACGGGTCGCCGCCGCTCTCGGCAAATATTACGAGGGCGGCTATCAGGGTCATGTCACCGTCGGAAAGGACGGAACGGCCTTCAAGACGGATGGCGTGCTGCATCTGTCGTCCGGAATCACGCTCGAGGCCTCGGGAACGGCGCATGACGCCTATGCCAGCCTCGACAAGATGGCGGAGCGCATCGAAAAGCGGCTGCGCCGCTACAAGCGCCGTCTCAAGGACCGCTCGGCCTCTGCGAACGGCCGCGAACCGCCGGTCGAAATCCCCAGCTATGTGATTGCCGCTCCCGATGAGGAAATCGAGGAGTTCGAGCTCGAAGGGGCCGGCGACAACCCGGTGATCGTCGCCGAATCGACCAAATCCCTGCATGTGATGACGGTTGGCGACGCGGTGGCGGAGCTCGACCTGACGGGAGCGCCGGTGGTGATCTTCCGCCATGCTGGCAATGGCCGGACGAACGTCGTATACCGCCGCCGCGACGGCAATATCGGCTGGATCGATCCGCCGTCCGCATTGTCGTAGGTCTGGCGGGCGACCGCGCGGCCCCCGAACCTGCCCCTGCCGCAAGGCTCTTCGAGAGCGGCATGGGACATGCATGGACTGGCGCATGACGCTGATCGATCTCCTGACCCCCGCAGCGGTGATCTCCCCGCTGCGGGCCCATGGCAAGAAGCAGGCGCTGCACGAACTGGCCCAGCACGCGGCCCAGGTCACCGGCCTGCCCGAGCGCGATCTCTACGAGTCGCTGCTCCAGCGTGAACGCCTGGGCTCGACCGGCATCGGCGACGGCATCGCGATTCCGCATGGCCGTATGCCGGGCATCGACCGTCTCGTCGGGCTTTTCGCCCGGGCCGACAAGCCCATCGATTTCGATGCGCTCGACGGGCAACCGGTCGACATCATCTTCGTTTTGATCGCGCCCGAAGGTGCTGGCGCCGACCATCTCAAGGCGCTGGCGCGCGTCGCCCGCGTGCTGCGCAATCAGGCCGTGCTCGAACAGGTCCGCAGCATCCGAGACCCGGCCGCAATCTACGCCGTCCTGGCGGAATCGGCGGCAAAGGCGGCCTAGGCCTCGCGGGGGGGCGTCCCGCATCGGCGCCGTCATCCGGGATGAGCGACGGGGCCACGCCGACCCGCAATCCATCGCAAGGCACTGCCGGCTCTGTGATGGAGGTCGGGTCTCCGCGGCCATCTCTCGCATTTGACCAGATCGCAACATCGTCTATTCGATCCGGCGATCCTTCTTCCCGCCGGTCCGGAGGAGGCCGTTCAATGCCGGAGTGCCGCCGATGGCCTATACCCATGTCGATCTCTTTCCCCTCGGTGAGGACAACACGCCCTATCGCAAGCTCGGGAGCGAAGGTGTCTCGGTCGAGAAGCTGGGCGATCGCGAGGTCCTGAGCGTCTCCCGCGAGGCGATCCGCCGCCTCAGCGAACAGGCCTTCATCGACATCAACCATCTGCTGCGGCCCGGCCATCTCGCCCAGCTCTCGAAGATCCTCGACGACCCCGAGGCGACATCGAACGACAAGTTCGTCGCCTACGACCTGCTCAAGAACGCCAATATCGCCGCCGGCGGCGTGCTGCCCATGTGCCAGGACACCGGCACCGCCATCATCATGGGCAAGAAGGGCCGCATGGTCTGGACCGAAGGGCAGGATGAGCAGGCCTTGGGCGAGGGCGTCGCGGACGCCTATTTCAAGCGCAACCTGCGCTATTCGCAGGTCGCACCGCTCTCGATGTTCGAGGAGAAGAACACCGCGACCAACCTCCCGGCGCAGATCGACATCTATGCCGAGGGGGAGGATGCCTACAAATTTCTCTTCGTCGCCAAGGGCGGCGGCTCAGCCAACAAGACCTTCCTGTTCCAGGCGACGCCTTCGCTGCTGACGAAGGATCGCATGATGGCCTTCCTGAAGGAGAAGATACTGACGCTGGGCACCGCCGCCTGCCCGCCCTATCACCTCGCCATCGTCATCGGCGGCACCTCGGCCGAGCAGAACCTGAAGACGGTCAAGCTCGCTTCGACGAAATATCTCGACGCGCTGCCGACCGAGGGCTCGGCCTCCGGCCATGCCTTCCGCGATATCGAGATGGAGGAGGAGGTCCACAGAATGACGCAGGCGCTCGGCGTCGGTGCGCAGTTCGGCGGCAAGTATTTCTGCCATGACGTGCGCGTCGTCCGCCTGCCGCGCCATGGCGCCTCGCTGCCGATCGGGCTGGGCGTCTCCTGCTCGGCCGACCGACAGGCCAAGGGCAAGATCACCAAGGACGGCATCTTCCTCGAGGCGCTGGAGACGGACCCGTCGAAATACCTGCCCGAGGTCGAGGATGCCTCGCTCGGCGGCGATGTCGTCAAGGTCGATCTCAACCGGCCGATGAGCGAGATTCTCGCGACGCTGACGAAATATCCGGTCAAGACGCGGCTTTCGCTGACCGGCACCATCATCGTCGCCCGCGATTCCGCCCATGCCAAGATCCGCGAGCGCCTCGAAAGCCAGCAGGGCATGCCCGACTATCTCAAGAACCACCCGGTCTATTATGCCGGCCCCGCCAAGACGCCCGACGGCATGGCCTCGGGCTCCTTCGGCCCGACCACGGCCGGGCGCATGGATTCCTTCGTCGACCAGTTCCAGTCCTTCGGGGGCTCGATGGTGATGCTCGCCAAGGGCAACCGTTCTGCAAGTGTAAGGGAAGCGTGCAAAAGGCATGGTGGCTTCTATCTCGGCTCGATCGGCGGCCCGGCGGCGCGGCTGGCACAGGACTGCATCAGGAAAGTCGAGGTGCTGGAATATCCCGAACTCGGCATGGAAGCGGTCTGGCGCATCGAGGTCGAGGATTTCCCGGCCTTCATCGTCATCGACGACAAGGGCAACGACTTCTTCAAGGAGTTGAACCTCGGATGAGGACGCTTGCCCTCGCCGGTCTCGCACTGGTGCTGCTCGCGACGCCGCAGCCGGCGCCGGCCCAGGGCCGGCCCGCGACCTGCTCCCGCGACCTCTTCCAGAACGAGGGGGCGTTGCGTCGCCAGCAGACACGCCTTACCGCTGCCGCCAATGCCGATCTGGCGACGCAGTGCCGGACCTGGCGCGAGCATGTCGGCTTCCTGCAGAGTTCGCGGTCCGTCTTCGCGACCTGCCAGAGCGGCGCACAGCGCGAGCAGAACGTCGCCATGATGGATTCCGAACTGGCGGATTACCGCACACTGCTCGCCAGCCGCTGCGGCAAGCGCTGAGGCAAGCGCCGAGGGCAGAAGCCTTCATTGCAAGCGTGGCAACACGCGGCCGGAATCCACGAGAGAAAGACAGACGCCATGACCGAACAGCCCCAGTCCCCTCTCGGCGTCGCCATCGTGCCGGTGACGCCCTTCCAGCAGAATTGCTCGATCATCTGGTGCACGAGGACGAAGCAGGCCGCGATCGTCGATCCCGGCGGCGACGTGCCGCTGATCCGGGGCGCGCTGACGGAGATCGGCGTCACGCCGGCCGCGATCTGGCTGACCCACGGCCATCTCGACCATGCCGGCGGGGCGACCGAACTTGCCGAGGCGCTGTCGATCCCGATCATCGGACCACATGAAGCGGACAAATTCCTGCTCGACGATCTGCCGACGGCGGGGCTGCGCTTCGACATCCGCGACATGCGCGCGGTCACGCCGACGCGCTGGCTCGCTGAGGGCGACGAGGTCGCCATCGGCGATGTCGGCTTCTCGGTGCTGCATGTGCCGGGCCATACGCCGGGCCACGTCACTTTCTTCCAGAGGGACCTGCGTTTCCTGCTCGCCGGCGACACGGTCTTCGCCAGCTCGGTCGGCCGGAGCGATTTTCCCTATGGTAGCCATGAGACGCTGATCGCGGGCATCAAGGCCAAGCTGTTGCCGCTCGGCGACGATGTGCAGTTCCTGCCCGGCCACGGCCCGGCCGGTACGCTTGGCGAGGAACGGCTGAACAATCCGTTCCTGACGGCCTGAGCATCGGACGGCCCGAACGCACAACGCGTCCCGCTATGGTCAGCTTTGTGCCGAGCATCCACGCCTTGCGAGGCGGATACGAAAAGACCCGCAGCGGAAATCCGCTACGGGCCCTGGAAGAACCAACGGCCATGTCCTGAACGGGTGCGCGTACATCCGGCGTCAAACGTTCGGCTCATGGCCGTCTTCTGCGGCGCTGGAGGACAGTGGAACGCCCTCGACATCGCCATGCCGCTCATATGGGGGAGCAATGCGGCGGTTTCAAGGGCGACCCGCTCAGATGTCGAAAACGCCCTTGAGGAAATCGCCCTTGCCGATCTGGATACCGTTCTCGCGCAGGATGCCGTGGGCGGTCGCCGCGTGGAAATAGAAGTTCGGCAGGGCAAAGCGGGTCAGGTAATTCAGCCCCGTCATCGTCACCGTGGCCGAGGCGCCGCGCGGGAAGGTCACGTCCTTGGCGAGGCCGGCATCGAGCGCTGCGTCATCGGCCGCCGCGACGAAGGCCAGCACCTTGGCGATGCGCGCCTTGAGTTCGGGGACGGTGGTTTCCTCATCGGGGAATTTCGGATTCTCGCCGCCGCCGACGCGGGCGACCGCGTTCTTGGCGAAGTCGCAGGCGAGCTGAATCTGCCGGGTGAATGGCAGCATGTCCGGCGCCAGCCGCGAGGACAAAAGCACGGCCGGGTCGATCTTGCGTTCCGTGGCTTGCTCGACGGCCTTGTCCAGAATGGCGTCGAGCGCCTGAAGCGTCTGCGTGACACCGGAGAGAACGGCGCGGGTGGTGAGTGTCATGGGGCTTGTCCTCGAAACGAAAACGGGCCCGGAAAGGGCCCGTCGCGTCGCGCATATAACAAGCCCCGCCGGCGTTTACACCAGCGGCCGGCCGTCAATCCTTGGCGCGCTCCACATAGGAGCCGTCTTCCGTCATCACGACGATGCGCACGCCAGGCCCGATATGCGGCGGCACTGCGGTGCGCACGCCATTGGTCAGGATCGCCGGCTTGTAGGACGAAGAGGCGGTCTGGCCCTTGGTCACCGGCTCGGTCTCGGCGACCTCGCAGACGACGCGCTGCGGCAGCTCGATCGCTACGGCCTTGTCCTCGAACACCGAGAGGGAGACCTTCATGCCTTCCTGCAGATAGGGAGACATGTTGCCAACCACGTCGCCGTCGACATTGATCTGGTCGAAGGTCTCGGGGTTCATGAAGATGTACTGCTCGCCGTCCTGGTAGAGATAGGTGAAGTCGCGATCCTCGACATAGGCGCGCTCGACCTGTTCGGTCGTCTTGTAGCGCTGCGTCATCTTGGTGCCGTCATGGATGCGGCGCATGTCGATCTGCGTCGTCGGTGTGCCCTTGCCGGGGAAGAAGCTTTCGGCCGAGAGAACCGAGCAGAGATGACCGTCGAGCTCGAGCACATTGCCCTTGCGAACGGAGGATGCGATGACCTTGACCACGTGGCTTGTCCTTAAGCTTGCGCTGCGCCTGCGCGCCTTGTGCGAATTCGTTGCCGCGCAACTACCGCATTCGCAGGCGAAACGGAAGCTTGCAGACGTTCCGACCTTGAGACGATGAAAAATGACATGCCGCCCTTCTGGCGGCCCGACATCCACGCCGACCGTCGCCCGGCGCTGCTGGCGCGGGGCCGCATCAAGGCGGCGTTCCGGCGCTGGTTCGAGGCGCGCGACTTCGTCGAGGTCGAGGCGGCGATCCTGCAACTTTCGCCCGGCAACGAGACGCATCTGCACGGCTTCGGCACGACGCTGATCGACGATGCCGGCCAAAGCCATCCCTATTACCTGCACACCTCGCCCGAATTCGCTGCCAAGAAGCTGCTGGCGGCCGGCGAGGCGCGCATCTTCGACTTCGCCCGTGTCTTCCGCAATCGCGAGCGCACCGCTTTGCATCACCCCGAATTCACGATGCTGGAATGGTATCGCGCCGGGGAGGACTACGAGACGCTGATGGCAGACAGTGCGGCCCTTCTGGCGGAGGCGGCGCGGGCCGCCGGTGCGACCATGCTGCGCTGGCGCGGCATCGAGGCCGATCCTTTGGCCGAGCCCGAGCGCCTGACCCTGCAGGAGGCTTTCAAGCGACATGCCGGCATCGATCTGCTCCGGACCGTGACGGCCGACCACGATGTCGACCGGGGCGGGCTCGCCGCCGATGCGTTGGAAGCCGGCATCCGCGTTGCCGACGATGATACCTGGTCTGACATCTTTAGTCGCGTGCTGTCCGAGAAGATCGAGCCGCATCTGGGCCGGGGCCACGCCACCATCCTCTGCGAATACCCGATCTCGGAGGCCGCGCTGGCGCGCCCGAAGCCCGGCGACCCGCGCGTGGCCGAACGTTTCGAGCTGTATGCCTGCGGTGTCGAACTCGCCAACGCCTTCGGCGAACTGACCGACCCGGCCGAGCAGCGCCGCCGCTTCGAGGCCGACATGGACGAGAAGGCGCGCATCTATGGCGAGCGCTATCCGATCGACGAGGATTTCCTTACCGCTCTCGCCGCGATGCCGCAGGCAAGCGGCATCGCGCTCGGTTTCGACCGGCTGGTCATGCTCTGCACCGGCGCCCGCCGGATCGAGGACGTGCTCTGGACGCCGGTCGCGGAACCGGGCAGGGGAGGGGCATGACAGTCCACCAGCCCCCCGGAGGCCAGCCGCTGCGCAGCGTCAGCGCGCTCATTGACGCCGGCGTCGTCGCACCTGAGCGGCGCGCGTCGCTCGAGGCCGTTGCCGGGCGCTATGCGGTTTCGGTGACTCCGGCCATGGCCGCGCTGATCGACCCGGCCAATGCGGCCGATCCGATCGCACGCCAGTTCATCCCCGATCCCGCCGAGCTCGTCACCCTGCCGCAGGAGATCGCCGATCCGATCGGCGACGAGGCGCATTCGCCGGTCGAGGGCGTGGTCCATCGCTACCCGGACCGCGCCTTGCTCAAGCTGGTCCATGCCTGCCCGGTCTATTGCCGCTTCTGCTTCCGGCGCGAAATGGTCGGTCCCGGTGGCGAGGCATTGACCGGCGACAGGCTCGACGCGGCGCTGGCCTATCTCGCGGAGCACAAGGAGATCTGGGAGGTCATCATGACGGGTGGCGACCCGCTGATCCTCTCGGCGCGCCGCGTGCACGAGATCGCGAGGCGCCTCGCCGCGATCCCGCATATCAAGGTCGCGCGCTGGCATACGCGCGTGCCGATCGTCGACCCCGGCCGGATCACCGTCGACTATGCCCGGGCGCTGCGTGTGCCGGGCAAGGCGAGCTACATCGCGATCCATGCCAACCATCCGCGCGAGTTCACCGACGAGGCCCGGGCGGCCCTGGCACGACTGGCCGATGCCGGCCATGTCCTGATCAGCCAGAGCGTGCTCCTCAAGGGCGTCAATGCCGATGTCGCGACGCTGTCCGCACTGATGCGCGCCTTCGTCGAGAACCGGGTGAAGCCCTATTACCTGCATCATCCCGATCTCGCGCCTGGCACCGCGCGGTTCCGCCTCTCGCTGGAGGAGGGGCAGGCCCTCGTCAAAAGCCTGCGAGGTCATCTTTCCGGCCTGTGCCAGCCGACCTATATCCTCGACATTCCCGGGGGGGCGGGAAAGATTCCCGTCGGACCCGCCTTCCTGTCGGCCTGCGGGGCTCCGGGCGCCGAGGCCTTCGCCGAAGACCGCCATGGCGAGCAGCACCGCTATCCGCCCGGTTGAACGCGGCTGTCGGCGAACTCCGAAGGACATGACCATGCAAGAGAAACTGCCGATCGCGATCGTCTCCGATCTCGCCTGCCCCTGGTGCTTCATCGGCAAGGCCAGGTTCGAGACCGCGCTCGCCCGCCATGGCCTGACCGAGCGCGTCGCCGTCACCTGGCTGCCCTACGAGCTCAACCCGGACATGCCGGCCGAGGGCATGGATCGCACGCAGTATCTCGACGCGAAATTCGGTGCCGGCAAGCGCCGTGAAATCGAACTGCGCTTGTCGGAGGCAGCGCTCGAAAGCGGCGTCACCTTCAACTGGGCCCGCGTCACGAAGAGCGTCAACACGCGCATGGCCCACATGCTGGTCGCAGCCGCCTCGACCGTCCAGCGCGGTGGCGACATGAAGGCGGCGCTGTTCAAGGCTTATTGGCAGGATGGCCGCGACATCGGCGATGTCGAGACCCTGGTCCAGATCGCGGTGGAGCAGGGCTTCGACGAGCAGGCGGCTCGCGACGAACTCGCCAATGGCGAGCTGCGCGAGACCATCATCGGGCTCGAAGCCCATGCCCAGCAGGTCGGCGTCACCGGCGTGCCGTTCTTCATCGTCGACGGCAAGCTCGCGGTCTCCGGCGCGCAGACGCCCGATGTCTGGGCCGAGGTCTTCGCGCAGGTCTTGCAGGACTCGGCCTGAAGGACTGCTGTCAGTCGTCGCTCTTGAAATACTGCCAGGAGATGGCCCCTGCCGACAGGCTCAGGCTCTCCATGGGGCGGCTGCGTCCGCCACCGCTGCTGGACATCGAGGTGATCAGGACATCCTTCAGCGCATAGGAGAGATAGAGGATGTCGCTCTGCGTCTTGTAGAATTCGATGGTCACCAGCGCGAACAGGGTTCCCTTGGCGGCGTGAAGCCACAATGTGCTCGACAAATCGTCGGTCGCCTTCGACACCGAAACGTCGCTGGACTGAGCCTTGCGCGGCGGGCCGCCCGCCGCGGCCCGGGACGACATGCCGGTTGAAACCGACTCCGCTTCGCACCATTTGCCGATGGGGCTGCTGAATTCGATCCAGATCGACATGGCGAGACTCCACCATCGGCGGCGACAGGCCTGACGATAGTGCAAACGTTCTTCCTGACAAGCGGACGCGCGCCAACATGGGGGAACGCCGGACGCTGCCATGGATGGTCCGCGAACTTGCATCCGGGTCCGAATCGTGGCCCTTCCTCGCCGCAGTCCGGACCAGGCGAGGAAGGCTGCGAGGATGCAGAAGATCAACGACATACGCGACCGCCTGATCGTCGCGCTGGATGTGCCGACGATCTGGGACGCCTACACGATCGTCTCGACGCTCGGTGACGGCGCGACCTTCTACAAGATCGGCTACCGTCTGGCCTTCGCCGGCGGACTCGATCTCGCCCGCCAGCTCGTCGCCGAGGGCAAGAAGGTCTTCCTCGATCTGAAGCTGCACGACATCGGCAACACCGTGACCGAGGGCGTCGAGTCGCTGACCAAGCTCGGCGTCACCTTCCTGACCGTTCATGCCTATCCCCAGACCATGCGCGGT